>CAJKMG010000007.1 GCA_905200945.1 uncultured Akkermansia sp.
GTCAGCGAGGAATCGTCATTGTGCAGAATGACGGTATCCCCGGAAGACAGCGCTCCGGAATCAGCCAGTTCCTGAAGCGTGTTATACACATGCTGCCCCGGGTTGGTTGTCTGGGCGGCGTCCACCACGAATTCCGCGCCGGAAGCGGCAGTCGCCATCGTTACGGAAAACAGAAGACGCCCCAGCAGGAAGCGGCGCAACGGCAATGGAAGAATAAGTCTCATATCTTTTAAAAAGAATCATTAATATTGGAAGGCGCTCTCAATAGCGGATTTCGAATCCGCTGTTCACGCTGCGGTTTGACAGGGAAATCCTTAGGAAATATCCCGCTTATTCCAAAATATGTCCTCCGTGAAACGGCAGACGCACGTTATCCCCGGAGAACAGCGGAGGCCAGTATCCGAAGGATTATGAAAGACAAATGCAACTTTTTTATTATCAACGCATTTTTTTATTCACACAGAACATGTGTTTTCCATAATGGCACAAAAAATGCATATCCTACTAAAATAATAGGATTGACAGCGGATTCGAAATACGCCCGTCAATGCCCCTCTTGCACGTCATGGCGGGAACTCCTGCCCCAACAAGGCGGCAGGGGGAAATGTTTCTCTCTGGGGGGGATGCGGATAACGGATTTTTTTGGAATTTTGTATTTCCCTTTTTCCGGAGATCATGGGGATCAACGGCGCGGGAATAAGGAGGCACTTCTGTAAGAAGGATGATGGGAGAGACGGGCAAACACAGCCCATGGAAAGGATCGGGCCGGATTTTATCCATGTACGTGGGCCGTGGGAAAGAACGGGGATGAGAGGAAGCTGAAAAAAAGGGGCGCGCGGTATGTACCGGCGCCCCAATGAAGAATGGTGAATACGTTATTTGCCGGATTTGCCCAGCTTGTAACCCGCGTAGGTTTCCGTGTTGTAAAGGGGCTGGTTGTCCGGTACGGCGTAGCCGATGGATTTGCGAATGGCGAGGAAGTCTGCCACGCCTTCCGCCCCGACCTGGTTCAGAGGTGCTTTGTGCAGGCCGGCCATCAGCACCATGCGGCAGTAGGCGTCCGCGTTTTCCATGAACCATTCCGCTTCTTCCACGTCTCTCGCTCCGGTAATGACTCCGTGGTTTTCCATGAAAACGACGGTGGATTGTTTGGCCGCTTCCGCCACGGCCCGGGCCGTTTCCAGAGAGCCGGGCGTTCCGTAAGGAGCCAGCGGGATATGTCCCAGGAAGATATCCGCTTCCGGATTGATGCCGGAGGGGGGAACCTGTCCGGCAAACAGGAAGGCATTGCAGTGCGGGGGATGGGCATGGATACAGGCATTGACGCCCACGGATTTCATCATGGCAATGTGCGTTTTCACCTCGCTGGTGGAGGGGCGGATGCCCGCCTTCTGGCGCGCATCCATGTCCACCATGCAGATGTCTTCCACAGTCATGAAGCCTTTGGAACACAGGGTGGGGGAGCAGAGCAGCAGGTTCTGAGCCACGCGCACGGAGATATTGCCGCCGTTGCCGTCCACATATTCCCGGTTCCACAGGCGGCGCCCTATGTCGCACATGCGTTCCTTGATGACCAGAATTTCCGGGGAATGGAAGAATTCATTCACTTCCTCCCGCGTGACGGGGTTGTATTTTTCCCATGGAAACACTTTGTCCGGCAGGGGAGGGGAGATTGACCAGTCTTCTGACATATTTAGTAGCGTGTTATTGGTTGAGCTTTTCGTAAGCGGCTTTCTGGAAACCCGGCATATATGTCCGGTAGGTGATGCCGAAGGCGTCCCGGGCCTGCTCCGGCGTAGAGTACACCCCGGCGCCCGCAAAGGCAAACATGGATGCGCCCAATACCGTACTTTCTGAAACTTCTGAGACTTTGACGGGAATCCGGAGAATGTCCGCCCTCATCTGGGTCCAAACGCTGTTTCTGGCGCCTCCGCCCACCAGGATGAGGAATTCGCTTTTGAAGCCGCCCACGGATTCCAAACGGCGCAGACGGGATTTCAGCCGCCAGGTGAGCGCCTCCATGGCGGCGCGGTAGATATGGCCGCGAGTTCTTCCCAGCACCAGGCCGTTGATGGAGCCTTTCCGGTCTCCGGAAGCCAGGAAGTCCGGAACCATTGTCACGCCGTCGCAGCCGGGTGGGACGGCGGCCGCTTCCGCGTCCATGGTGTCATAGGATTCCCCGTGAAAGCAGGCTGCTTTCACCCATTCGATAATGCCGGAACCCAGCCATTGAAGTCCGGGGTTGAGCAGACCGGATTCCGCGTCGAATTCCGCCGTGGCGCCGTCTTCATAGTCTTCCCGGGTCAGCCTGGCCTGCGCGGAGCGCGCCATCAGGATTTCCCATGTTCCGGAGGAAAGGACGGGCTGGTTCTTGTCTGCACCGGAACCGAAAATGGCGAACTGGGTGTCGTGCCCTGCGGAGATAACGGGAATGCCCGCCAGAGCCGGGAGATTCATCGCGTCTGCCGCTTCCGGCGTAAGGATGCCGATGGTTTCCCCTGCATCCACGATGGGGGGGAAGAGGCCGCGGCTCAAACCGAGGCGGTTCAGAATGAGTTCGGAAAAATCTCCCGTTTCCAGGTCAGTGAGCTGGGAGGTTCCTGCCATGGTCCGGTCTGTCGCCATGATGCCGGTGAGCTTGTAGGCCAGCAGGTTGGAGATGAAGAGCCACGCATGGGCTTTTTCCAGAAGTTCCGGGCGATTTTCCTTGAGCCAGACGAGTTTGTAAATGGTGTTGAAAGCGAAAGCCCCCACGCCGGAGATACGGTTAAGTTCCTCCTGGGGGATATATTTGCCGATGTTTTTCATGACCTCCGCCGTGCGGGGGCATTTCCAGGATATGACAGGATAGAGCAGGCCGCCGCCGTCATCCACCAGCGCCCCGTCTACGCCAAAGGTGGTAATTGTGGCAGCCGTCACTTGTTCAGCATTTAGTCCTTCCAGGGCTTTCACGGCGCATTCGGAGAGCTGTCTGAAAATCCGGTCGGCGTCCCAGACGTGAAATTCCGGATTTTCCTTACCGGGCAGCGTGGCGTTTGGCTGTGAGGCCTTCCCTACAATGACGCCTTGTTCATTCACAACCATTGCGCGCACATTAGTCGCGCCGCAGTCCAAGCAAAGGGAGTACATGAGAGTTGATTAAATATGAGAGTTTTTGTTCCAAAAGAGTTTTCGTGGTAGCTGCCAGCTGTTTAAGGCAATCCGCTCCCAGACTTTCAAATTGCTGGTTCGTCAGGCAGGAAGCTGCGTGCAGAAGACGAAGCCGGTATCAGTTTTCAGAATATTACTTGAGAGCGATGAGTGCTTTGGCGTAAAAATCTTTACGCTGACGGCATAGGAGGCTTCCGTAAGCTTGTTTCCCGGGGGAAGAAATTCCCCCGGGAAAAGAACGGTCCTCAGTACTTCCCGTACAGCGGGCCGTAGTTGGCGCAGGCGCGGAAATCAGCCCCTTCCGGGTCCGCAGTTCCGTGGAGCCCCCAGGCGGAGGGGCGGTAGATTTGGTCATCCGGAATGTTATGGGCGTATACGGGAATACGCAGCATGGATGCCAGCGTCAGGATGTCCGCGCCGATGTGGCCGTATGTAAAGGCGCCGTGGTTGGCTCCCATGTTGGCCATGACGCTGTACACGTCCGTAAAGGCTCCCTTGCCGGTCAGGCGCGGGGCGAACCAGGTGGTCGGCCAGCCCGGATCAGTGCGTTCGTCCAGGGTTTTGTGCACCTCGGCAGGCAGATCCACGGACCAGCCTTCCGCTACGATAAGAACGGGGCCGAGCCCTTTGACGATGTTCAGGCGCATCATGGTTACGGGTGCGCCGCCCCTGGTGACGTAGTGGACGGAGTAGCCGCCGCCGCGGAAGTATTCCCGGTTGGCCGGGCACCAGACGGCTTGTTCCATCATGGTTTTCGCATCGTCCGGAGTAACGTCCCAGTGTTTTTTCATGACGGGCTGTCCGTTTTTGTCCGTACAGGCCATGCAGCCGTCCAGGGCGGCGGAGCCGGAATTGATGAGGTGGATGATGCCGTCCTTGGCATGGCCTTCCAGCGTATAACCCGTGACGCGCTTCACGGCTTCCGGGCTCCAGTAGGTGCGAACGTCCGCGAAGACGTTGGCCTGTCCGGTCAGCAGATAGCCGAAAAGGAGGCAGGCTCCATTGAGAGAGTCGTTTTCCGTGGCGAAGGGAAGCGGGGCGCGAGGGCCGTTCCAGTCAAAGGTGGAGTTAAGCAGGGTTTCCGCGATGTCTCCGTTCGGGTAGAAGTCCGTCCAGTGGCGCTGGCCCTGGAAGCCGCCGGCAATGGCCTGGTAACCCAGGGATTCTTCTTCGCGGTCGATTTTCTTGAGCTTGGGATTGCCCTGCATCATGTCGCGGAAGATCATGGCCATCAGCACGCTTTCCCTGAAAGTTTTACGGCGTCCGGCTTCGTCCAGCTTCAAGTCCGGACGGTTTTTGTCCTCGGCGAATTTAAAGACGGAGTCCGCCCATTGCATGGCGAGGTCGAATTCCGCTTCGTCATAAATCTTCTGGTCCATGCGGCGGCGCACTTCCGTCATGTCCACGGCCTGTACGCGGATGCCCAGGTAATTTTCCCAGAAAGACTGATCCACGATGGAGCCGGCAATGCCCATGGAGCAGCCGCCGATGGAAAGATAGCCTTTTCCGCGGAGGGTGGCTACGGCGAGGCCGGCGCGGCAGAAGCGCAGGATTTTTTCAGCTACGTCTTCCGGAATGGAAGTATCCGTGGCGTCCTGAACGTCTTTTCCGTAGATGGAGAAAGCCGGGAACCCTTTCTGGTTCAGGCCGGCCAGCGCGGCGGCCAGGTACACGGCGCCGGGACGTTCCGTGCCGTTGAAGCCCCAGATGGCCTTGGGAGTGAACGGATCCATGTCAAATGTTTCACTGCCGTAGCACCAGCAGGGCGTAACGGCCAGGGAGACGCCGACATTGTTGGCCTTGAACTTGTCCGCGCAGGCGGCGGCTTCCGCCGGGCCGCCGATACAGGTGTCCGCGATCACGCATTTGACGGGTTCACCGGAGGCGTGGCGGATGTTGGACTCAATGAGGGCGGCAGCCGCCTTGGCCATGTTCATGGTTTGATCTTCCAGGGATTCCCGGACGCCGAGGCGGCGACCGTCAATCGTGGGGCGGATACCGATGGTTGGTAATGCTGTTTTCATATCTTACGTAGGTGATGTGAAGCCGGTTCATGCCTGGGCAGGCTTTTCTTCCTCTTCTTTTTTCAGATGAATGTTGCGGAAGAAGAAGCCGTAAATTAGTACCACGGCAAAGCAGATGATGGGAATAAAGAAAGATGACCGTACCGCTTTTTCCACGAAGTTTTCCTGGGCCGTCTGGAATTGCTTCATGTCCAGGGGGCGGGCGATGAGGTTGTCCAGCACTTCCGTCTGGTTCCCTGATAGCGTGGAAAGCGCCGGAATCAGGGAGAATTGCTGAATTTGCTGTTCTCTTCCGTCAGGGGCGGGGAGGCGTTCCAGATTGGCTTTGAAAACGGCCAGTTCCTCTGGTTTGAGGGAGGAACAGCCGGGCAGGGATTTGGCCGCCTGTTCAAAAGCTGCCCCTTCCAGGGAGGGGAGGGAAAGGAAAGTTGCCAGGTTTTTCTGGAATTTGCCGGCGGCCCTGGCTTGTTCTTCTCCGTCCGCAGGGCTTGCTTCAGACATCCTGTACAGCGCCAGCATGGCCCCTGATAAGGATTTGCGGGCGTCTGCAGCTTCCGCCTGCGCAATCAGGGGCCGGTTGATGGATTCAAAATAGGCCACCTGGTTTTTTACTGTGGTGTTATCTATCCAGGAACCCATGTACGGGGTAATGACTGCACCGCCCAGAATGGCCATGATAAGGCCCGCCGCTCCCAATTTCACTTCGGACCCCAGTCCTCGCAGGGCGATGCCGTAAATAGTGGGGAACATCAGGGACATGCAGCCGGAGATTCCGACCAGCGTCCAGACGGAGATTTCCCTGGGCAGGTAGATGGTGCCCAGGCAGCAGAGGATCCCGGCGATAGCGAAAAGAGACATCATGTTGGCCGGGTTAAATTTCTTCATCAGGGCCGTAGTGACGGCACGGCAGGCGATGAACAGGATGATGGAAAAGATATAGTAGTTGGAGGCCGCCGCTTCCTGCATTCCTGGGAAAACGGACATGATGTATTTAATCGTCCATGTCCACACGGCGATCTGCACGCCTACATAGAAAAACTGGGCCGCCACGCCGCAGAAGTAGCGCGGAAGCTTCACCAGCTTCATGAGCTGGCAACGGTAGTCCGGCATGATGAGCAGGAAGGCGATGGGCCCGATCATCATAATCAGGATTTGCTGTACCATACTGAATTCGAAAGCGGAATAGTACTGGAACAGGAAGGGGATGAGAATCAGGGCGATGCAGAGGCCCAGGCGGCCTAGTTTGGAGGAAAGGGGTTGCGTGTTTTCCCGGGTGGGTACGTTTTCATCATCGGATTTGTAGCGGCAGAAGAAAAACCAGATTACGGCGGCGATGGCTACCAGACCCACATAAGGGACGCATACCCAGAAGAGCTCATCGCTGACAATAGCGTTCAGTTGTTCCGGGTCCATGGCTTTGCGGGTGTCCATGTCAGCATCGTTCAAGTGCGCCAGAATGAAATATTTGGCCAGGAAAATACCAGTCAGGGAGCCTATGGGATTGAAGGCCTGGGCGAAATTCAGACGGCGGACACTTGTTTCCTGGGCTCCCATGGAGAGAACGAAGGGGTTGCAGGTGGTCTCCAAAATGGAGAGGCCTCCGGCCAGCACGAAGATGGCTACCAGATAGATATCGAAACTTTGCCCGATAGCGGCGGGAATGTAGCACAGAGCGCCGATCATGTAGAGCCCCAGTCCGATGAGTACACCCGCCTTGTAGGAAAATTCCTCCAGAAGGATGGAAGCGAAAATGGCAAGCACCGCATAGGCCCCATAAAAGGAAATCTGGACTCCGGCGGATTCCGAAGCATTGATCATGAATATTTTGCTGAATGCCGGAACCAGATTGTCCGTCATGTTGTTCAGGAGGCCCCACAGCGCAAAACAGGAGACCAGCATGAAGAACGGCAGCCGGTACTGTTTGGGAACGATCGGCACGGTAGAGGTACGGTTGTTATCCATATTGCTTTTGTCAATTTCTCACAAGGACGGCGGTGCGTCAATCTGGAAACGGAAAAGAGTCCAGAAATTATCCAACCTGTTGATAGAAAAAATAAAATGGTGTTTTTTGTGGCAGTATTCCGTCAATGTCCGCAGAAACTCTTTCTTCTTGACTTGTGTTTCTGCGGCGGCTAGGAATAAAGAGATGAAAAAGTGTATTCTAGCCGTCTGTCTGGGCCTGGCAGGATTCTGGGGCGTCCAGGCTGAAGATTCTTCCATTGCGGCTCCGGAAAGGATAAATGAACAGGGTGATGCGAAACTGCCTTCCGGGGAACTGTTGTCGGATCATGTGGCGGAAGCAGAGTTTACGGGAATGATTCACCGGAAATGCAGGTTCCTTACTTCCCTGTGTCCGGACAGGTGTGACCACGCCAGGGATTTTGCCGTTTTCCGGATCGTCAAGTACCTGGATTACCGGAAACCAGGCAAGTACGGCGATGAAAAGCAGGAGCAGCTGATGGTTGACGTTAATCCGGCGCACAAGCCCATCCTGCAGGGCGCGGATATTTTGAAGAAGGTATCCGCCCTCAAACCGGGGGACAGGGTGGTTCTTCACTGGGCTCATTACTATATGCACCGGGATTCCAGTTCTTTCCCGGAACGTCCCGTGATTTCCGTGGCGCCGGCGGTTCTTTCCGGAGGAAAAACGGGTGAATAAGGACTGGTCTTTCTTCAGGCCGTTCAGGCGAGGCTGGACGCAACGGAAAGCCATGTGTTAGGAAACGGGCCGGCAAATGTCGCTGCTCCGGGCAAGATTGCCGAGAGCAGCGGCGTATATATACAGTGAAACACACCATAAATACGATGCGTTTATCTTTGAATACATTAACAGGAATTTCCCTTCTTTGCGCCTTGGGGCTGTCTGTTCCCTCAGCCCTTGGCACGGAAAGCTTTGAGCAGGCCAAACAAGGCAGGTTCACGTCCCTTTCCACCAAATACGGCCCCATGTCCTGCGGGGACGGCGTGGCGGAAATCGGGAGAGGCGGGAAATCCGGAAAATCTTCCCTGAGGATGTTTGGCGGACAGGATGCCGAATTGAAACTGGATTTGAAGGATACGCCTTCCAGAGAAGTCCGGTTGTCTGCCTGGGCGGAGCGATGGACCGGGCAGGCCCCTTTTGAATTTTCCATTGTGGCGATAGGACCGCAGGGAGAAAAGAAGATTTATGACGGCAAGGATATCAGGACGGGCGGGTTTCACACCAAGATAGAAGCCAGTGTTCCCGCCGGAACGCGTTCCCTGTTGTTCAGGCTTACTTCTCCGGAGAATAAGGGAATGAAGCTGGACGATTTGTTCATTGTTCCCTGTATTCCCATGAAGGTGAATCCGCAGGTGGAGATGGCCTCTTCCGCCTATCCGGTGATGGTGCGTATTCCGTGCAGTCCTGTTCTTTCCCTGAAAGTCCGGACGGACGGCTGCCTTAATCCTCAGTTCCTGACTGCCGTCAATCTGGATTTTACGGGTACGACGAAGCTTTCCGATATTGAATCCGTGACTGTCATACGGGGGGAAGAGGAGCCCCTCATTCATCATGGGGAAGAGCCGTTCCCGAAAGACTTTTCCCAGGTTTTTGGTACGGTAAAGCTTTCCGGTTCCACCAAACCTCAGATTTCTGTGAAAGGGAAAATGGAGCTGGAGCCCGGAGACAATTACCTGTGGGCCTGCGTGACGATGAAAGAGGGAGCCTCCCTGGACGGAAGGGTGGCGGTGCGTCCGGCCAGCATTGTGGCGGGCAATAAACTGATGAAGGTTGTCAATGCGGCTCCCGTAGCGCAGCGCATCGGCGTGGCCGTAGTCAGGCATGGGGATTTCAAATCAAAATTTTACCGTATTCCCGGACTGGCCCGTTCCAGGAAGGGAACCCTGCTGGCCGTGTACGATATCCGGTACAACCATTCCGGAGACCTTCCGGCCAATATTGATGTGGGCGTAAGCCGTTCCACGGACGGAGGCCGTACCTGGTCTGATGTCAAGATCGCCATTGATGATTCCAAGATTGCCCCCTCTCTGGGGGCTACCAGGGGCGTAGGGGATCCGGCCATTCTGGTGGATGAAAAGACGGGGCGCATTTGGGTGGCCGCCATATGGAGCCACAGGCATTCCATCTGGGGCAGCAAATCCGGAGACAATTCCCCGGAGGCTTGCGGACAGCTGGTGCTGGCCTACAGCGATGACGATGGCCTGACCTGGTCCAAGCCGATCAACATCACGGAACAGACCAAAAACAAGGACTGGCGCATTTTGTTCAATGGCCCCGGCAACGGCATTTGCATGAAAGACGGCACGCTGGTTTTCGCAGCCCAGTACTGGGACGGCAAGGGAGTGCCGTGGTCCACTATTGTTTATTCCAAAGACCGGGGAAAAAACTGGCACTGCGGCACGGGCGTCAACCAGCAGACGACGGAAGCCCAGGTGATTGAGTTGGAAGACGGCTCCATCATGATCAACGCCCGATGCAACTGGGGAGGTTCCCGCATCGTGGGCATTACGAAGGACCTGGGCCAAACCTGGGAAAAACACCCCACCAACCGCACTTCCCAGTTGAAGGAGCCGGTCTGCCAGGGCAGCCTGCTTGCCGTGGACGGCGTACCGGGGGCGGGCAGAGTGGTTCTGTTTTCCAATCCCAACACCACATCCGGACGTTCCCACATGACGCTGAAAGCTTCTACTAATGACGCCGGTTCATGGCCGGAGGACAAATGGCTCCTTTACGATGCCCGCAAAGGCTGGGGGTATTCCTGCCTGGCGCCAGTAGACAAGAACCATGTGGGCGTGCTGTACGAATCCCAGGGGGCGCTGAATTTCCTGAAAATTCCCTACAAGGATGTTCTTAACGCAAAAAATGCGCGCTGATTCCGTTTCCCGGTAAACATGTTGAACGGGCCGTTCCTCAGGAGAACGGCCCGTTTTTTATTCCGGGTGTTTTTGTGGAAGGGGCCGGCCGCTGTGCTCCGGGAGATTATTTGCCGATAAAGCTGGGAAACTGTACAGGAACCGGCCCCTTTCCCTTTGACAGGAAAGCTGGATGAGTGTTGTTAAGTTGTTTTGAAAGATGCAATTGTCAGGATAAAAAGGAAGCAAGAGCTTCCTTCAGCATGTTTCTGGCGCGGAACAGCAGGCTTTTGGTAGCGGGAACCGTCATATCCAGCACTTTTGCTATTTCCTCATAGGGCATGTTTTCAAAACGGCGCAATTGAATGGCCAGCCGCGCCTTTTCCGGCAACGCTGCGATCGCCGCATCCACGGCCTGCTGGAGTTCCGTATGCTCCAGTGCTTCGTCCGGAGCCTGGGAAGGTTCCAGAAATACGGCCATGCCTCCTTCCTCCTCCATGGCGTCTGCGGAGGTGGTGGGCTTGCGCTTCTGGCGGCGCACTTCATTGAACACCAGATTACGCAGGATGGTGAACATCCAGGTGGTAAACCGTGCGGAAGGCTCGTAATTCCCGGCACCCTTCCAGATCCGGATGAATACTTGCTGGGCGATGTCCTCTGTCTCCGGACCATTGTTCAGCATACGGGCCGCCGCCGCATATACGGAATTCTGGTGTTTGCGGACCAGCATTTCCATGGCGGAAGCGTCGCCATCCCTGACCCTCAGCATCAGTTTGGCATCTTCGTCTGGTTCCGCAGGCGGCATGTCTTGTGCTTCGTCCATGAAATACCTTTCTATAAACCCCGTGTCCGGTGAAAGGTTGCGGCCGGCAGGGCGTATTCCAGAAAAAGTCTATTCCATTTTTACACGGCTGACGAGATGAAAACAGGTCTTTCTGTTTTTCCGCGCAAGGGATTGGCAAAACTTTTGCTCCTTTCGAAGCCCGGGATATATTCACGCTTTTGCAGAAGTGAAAACGGGGCATAATGAAGTCCTTCCATGCCCGCCGTTTTGACAAGGGCGGAAGAGGGTCTGTTAGGGTAAGGAAAAAATGGAAAAGAAAAAAATCGGGGAATGAATTTGATTAAGGAATCATCCTGAATGCCTTTCCATATCTTCTTTCTGGTTCGGTTCCAAATGGGAGTCCGGCCGTGGGAGGACTCTTTTCTTGACAGCATTTCCTGTCTGCCTGATAACTTGATGATACGAATACTCCTCAGAAGAATAAGGAACGCCGCCATGAAACAATGCATGAATTCCGAAAATCTGCATCGCCGCCTCAAGAAGATTATCGGGCAGGTGCAGGCGATCGACAGGATGATTGACGAAGACGTTCCCTGTGAAGATGTGCTTGCCCAGCTCAATGCCGCCAAGTCCGCATTGCACAAGGTGGGGCAGGTCGTACTGGAGGGACATATCAGCCATTGTGTCCGGGACGGATTGGAACACGGAGACCCGGAAGAGACGATCGCGCGCTTTACCAAGGCGGTTGAGCGGTTTGCCAACATGATTTGATTTTAACAGGGCGTCAGCGCCTTTTTCCGGCGGTTTCTGGGATCTTTCATTTTTTCTCGACAAACCTATACCCCTATAGGTATATAAATCCCCATACCTGTATGGGTATAGAAAAAAGAATCATCATATGCTGGACCAATTGGAAAAATTGCTGGAATGGGGAGGGACAAGGCGGAAGGCCGTACTGTTGTCCGTTTCCGGATTCGCTCTGTTGATGAGCATGCTTGGCATGGAACCTCTGCCTTTTGAAGTTTCATGGATAGCCATTGTTTTATGCGGCATTCCCATTGTGCTGGAAGCTGTCCTTGGCCTGGCAACGGCCTGGGATATTAAGGCGGATGTGCTCGTTTCCGTCGCTCTGATCGCTTCCGTCATCATTGGGGAGGACTTCGCTGCGGCGGAAATTGCATTTATCATGCAGCTTGGTGCGCTTCTTGAGGAGCTGACCGTGGCCCGGGCCCGGAAAGGAATTGAGAGGCTGGTTCATTTGGCCCCGGCAACCGCCCGGAAAGTGGAGGGAGACAGGGAGGAGGTTATTCCGGCGGAAGAGGTCCGCACCGGGGATGTTCTCCGCGTACTTCCCGGAGAGACCATTCCGGCGGACGGTATTATTCTTTCCGGATACACTTCCGTCAACCAGTCCGTAATGACGGGTGAACCTCTTCCGGTAGACAAGGAAGCCGGTGATGAGGTTTCCAGCGGGACGGTCAACCAGTTCGGAACTTTTGACATGAAAGCGACCAGGACCGGGGAGGACAGTTCCATTCAGCGCATGGTCCGCCTCGTCCAATCCGCGGACGCGGGAAAGGCCGGAATCGTGAGGCTGGCGGATCGCTGGGCCACCAGGATCGTTGTCATTGCCCTGGTTTCCGCAGGTGGGGCCTGGATGGTCACGGGAGAATTGATCCGCGCCGTTACCATTCTGGTGGTATTCTGTCCCTGCGCGCTTGTGCTGGCAACTCCCACGGCGGTCATGGCCGCCATTGGGAACGCTACCAGGCATGGCTTTCTGGTGCGGGAAGGGGATGCCCTGGAACGCCTGTCCTGCACATCCCACCTCACTTTCGACAAGACGGGCACGCTTACCTGCGGCGCTCCGCGCGTAGCGGCCGTTCGCAGTTTCCTGCCGGAGCTCCCGGAACAGGAGCTTTACAGATATGCCGCCTGTGCGGAACTGCGTTCTGAACATCCTTTGGGCAAGGCGATTGTCCGCTGTTACCGGAAAGATTCAATGCAGGAACTTCCCCAACCGGAACAGTTCCGCATGATTCCCGGCAGGGGAGTCCGGGCCGTCGCGCAGGGAAGGGAACTTCTGGCCGGCAACCTGGAATTGTTCAAGGAAAACCGGGTGGAGCTGTCCGGTGAGGCCAAACATGCGGCGGAACCGTACCAGGAGGAAGGGTGCTCCGTGATTTTCATAGGAATAAACCGGCAGGCCGCAGGGTTCATCGCCCTGTCGGACACCTTGCGGGAGGATGCCGTAGCCACTATCCGCGAAGTACGGGAAGCTGGAGTGGTTCCCGTATTGCTGACCGGAGACCACGGGAATGCCGCCGCTCACGTCGCCGGACAACTGGGGATTGACCGGGTTTGCGCGGAATGCCTGCCGGAGGATAAATCCAACTGGATTGACGCGTGCCAGAAGGAACGGAATCATGTGTGCATGATCGGGGACGGAATCAATGACGCCCTGGCCTTGAAAACTTCCCATGCGGGAATAGCCATGGGCGGCATAGGTAGTGACATTGCCGTGGATGCCGCAGATATTGTCCTGGTCAATGACGATATCCGGGAATTGCCCCATCTGCTCCGTTTGTCAAAACGCATGATGGGGACGATCAAATGCAACCTGACGTTCTCCATGGCCTTGAACTTCATCGCCATCATCCTGGCGGCGGGCGGAATCCTGAATCCCGTTGCCGGCGCACTGGTTCATAATGCGGGATCCGTCGTCGTGATCGCCAACTCCGTTTTTCTGCTGAAATGGGGAAGAAAAAGAAGCGTGAGCCCGCCTGGGGAGAGCGGGGGTGCCCCGTGTTGATTGCCGCCGTCTTTTTCCGGTTTCTCCACGCCGGCTGGAAAACGCTTGGATGGGGAGAAAGTCCATGTTATTCTTTTTCCAGTTCGGCAGGGGTGCCCAAATCAAGGCTGAGATTGCGGGAACGGCATGCTGTTTCCGCAGAACCCTTCAAACCTGATGCGAATAATTCCGCCGCAGGGAGTTCGATTGAACGGGCTTGTCCCGTTTTTCGGGGAGGTTTCGTTTCCGTTGTTCCCCTGCCGGAACAGAACAGCATTCATCCCATGAACGATACCTCCAATTTGTCCTACCCCGGTTCCCGACGCATTTATGTTCCGGGCCGTTTGTATCCGGATGTCCGGGTTCCCATGAGGGAAATCCTTTTGGGCGATACCTTGCTGCCCGACGGCACCACTCATCCTAATGACCCGGTGCGCGTGTATGATTGCTCCGGCCCCTGGGGAGACGCTGCTTATGAAGGGAGTGCAGAGGCAGGGCTTCCCGCCCTGCGTGCCGACTGGATACGGGCCCGCGGGGATGTGGAAGAGGATGCGGGGCAGGAGCGCTCCCTGCGTGCTGCGGGTAAAACGCCTGTGACACAGCGTTATTACGCCCAACAGGGCGTTGTTACGCCGGAAATGGAATTTGTAGCCATCCGGGAAAATTTGGGCAGAGAACAGGCTTTCAAGGCAATATACGACCGCTATCCGAACGCCAAGAGCCGCCCGGACGAAGCCGCGGAAGCCCTGGAAACGCTCACCATGATGCCGCGGCCGTCCGAATTGGAGGCGCAGGAAGGATTTGGGCCGTCCAGCATGGTGGCCCGCGACCGCCTGGATCACCAGCATGCCCCGGAGCGCCGGAACGGCTGCCGCATGCCTGCCTATTTTACGCCGGAATTTGTCAGGGATGAAATTGCCTCCGGCCGTGCGCTGATTCCCGCCAACATCAATCATCCGGAATGTGAACCGATGGCTATCGGCCGCAATTTCCTGGTAAAAATCAACGCCAACATAGGCAACTCCGCGCTGGGGTCCAGCATTGAGGAGGAGGTGGAAAAGCTGCGTTGGGCCATTCACTGGGGGGCGGATACCGTCATGGATCTTTCCACCGGGAAGAATATCCACGCGACGAGGGAATGGATTTTAAGAAATTCCCCTGTTCCCATTGGGACTGTTCCCATTTACCAGGCTCTGGAAAAGGTGGGAGGAAAGGTGGCGGACCTGAGTTGGGAGGTTTTCCGCGATACCCTGCTCGAACAGGCCCGCCAGGGCGTGGACTATGTGACGGTGCACGCCGCCCTTCTTCTCAGGTTCGTGAACCATACGGCGCGGCGCATGACGGGTATCGTTTCCCGCGGCGGTTCCATCATGGCGCAGTGGAGCATGATCCACGAACAGGAAAATTTCCTTTATTCCCATTGGGATGAAATTTGTTCCATCCTGGCTGCTTACGATATTGCCGTCTCCATCGGGGATGGCCTGCGGCCCGGTTCCGTGGCGGACGCCAACGACTTCGCCCAGCTGGCGGAACTGGAAGTGCAGGGGGATCTGACCATGCGCGCGTGGAAAGCGGGCGTGCAGGTCATGAATGAAGGCCCCGGCCACGTTCCCATGCACCTTATTGGGGAGAACATGAGCAAGCAGCTGGAATGGTGCATGGAAGCGCCCTTTTACACGCTGGGGCCGTTGGTAACGGACATCGCCCCCGGTTACGACCATATTACCGGAGCTATCGGTGGGGCGATCATCGGTCAGCTCGGCTGCGCCATGCTTTGCTATGTAACCAGAAAAGAGCATCTGGGGCTTCCTGACCGGGAGGACGTGAGGGAAGGCGTGGTTACCTACAAGCTGGCGGCTCACGCCGCAGACCTGGCAAAGGGGCATCCATCCGCGCAATGGAGGGACAACGCCTTGGCTCAGGCCAGGTTTGAATTCCGCTGGGAGGATCAGTTCAACCTTTCCCTGGATCCGCAAAAGGCCCGTTCTTTCCATGACCTGACGCTTCCCCATGCCAACGCCAAAAGAGCCCATTTCTGTTCCATGTGCGGTCCGGACTTTTGCGCCATGCGCCTGAGCCAGGATATCCGCCGCCGCTCACAACAATAGGCGTCTTTTCTCCGGCATTGCGAGGGAGGGGGCTTGAGGTTCCGGGAGCGCCAGCCCTTAAAAAAGAACGGAATTATGTAGAATAGTCTTGCCGTAATATTTTCAGAATATTTTGGCTATTGATATTCAGATAATTACTCCGATAAAAAGTCAGAAAGATCAACGAAATAAGGCTAAAGTAAATAATGCCGAAAAAGAATGACAAGCTCCGGTATCGTGCTATAGTACGGTTAAGATGAAAATTTCATTTTTTCCTGCAATTGGCATCCTTTCTTTGGCCTCCGCTTTCATTTGTTCCGCGTCTTCCTCCTGGGAGACTGATTGGAATAAAGCGCTGGAAAAAGCAGAAAAGGGCGGACATCCTGTGCTGGCTGACTTTACCGGTTCCGACTGGTGCCCCGGATGTATTTATCTGCGCAAAAATATTTTTGACACGGATGCATTTGCCAAATATGCGGCGGATCATCAATTCGTGCTGCTGGAGCTGGATTTTCCCAAGGCCGCCGGAAAAATGCCGCCGGAACAATTAAAATTCCATGAAGAGCTGATGCGGCGTTACGGCGTTTCTTCGTTCCCATCCGTTCTGTTGATGGAGGGAAATGGCGCTCCCTATGCTAAAATAGTGGGAGCGACCAGAACTCCGGAGGAATATTTGAAGAAACTGGAGGCTGCCGGAGAAACGAGAAGGAAGTTGAAAGAGGCGGTGGCAGCGGCCTTGCCGCTGAAAGGAAAGGAAAAGCTGGAGCAGCTGGTTAAGGCCTTGAACGTGCTCCCGGAAGATTTACAGCCTTTCCAGAAGGAGTTGATTGCGGAAATTGCCGTCCTGGATCCGGAGGATAAATACGGATTCGCAAAGAAGTCCGAAAAGGCTGCCGCCATGGAGAAGCAACGGCTTATGTGGGAGCAATTCTGCCAAAAATATTCGGGGCGGCTCTCTGCAGAAGAATTGCGCGCCGCCCGGGAGGAAGCATTGAACATGCTGGAAAAGAAGGACATGCTCCCCCCTATTCGTTTGAAAATCGCCAAATATATCAGTGACGGGTATGCCTTGGAACGTAATTTCCCCAAGGTCCTGGAATACTTGGAAATTGCCCGGAAAGCCGATCCGGAATCACAGGCGGCCAAAAAGCTGGAACCATGGATTGAAAATATGCGGAAATTCGTCAATCAGGAGAAGTAAAAGTTGTCCTGAAAGGCAAGGCTTCCTTCTGCAGAAGGAAGCCTTGCCTTTCCGTTTTTTATTTTAAACAAAAAAATAGGTCTGTTGCGCTATGGCTGATGAAGGAAACGAATATGCAGAAATGAATACGCCGGCCTATGTCAGAAAAGAGGTGGTTGAGGGAGAAAGCAGCCATTTGCTGAGTTGGGATGAGTGGCTGCGGGAACATGTTGCCCAGTTGCTGTTGTTTGCCCGCCAGCAGTCCCGCTCACCGGAAGATGCGGAGGATATACTTCAGGATGCCCTGGTGCGGCTGGCGCGCAAGGAGGCTTCCGGGGAATTTGTGGGAGGGCAGGAGGCGTGGCTCTCCTATGTCTTTGCCTCCATCCGGCGGCTGGCGGTGGATTATGGCCGCAAATCCGACCGCCGCCAGAAAAGGGAGGATGAGGCCTGTGCCGCTGAACGGGATGAGGATGTTTATGCGGATCCCTGGTTTTCCAGTGCTGCGGCGGATGAGGAACTCAAACAGTTCATGGAAACGCAGCTCAGGAAACTCCCTTCCAAATTCTCCGAGGTCATTGTCTTGAAAATATGGGGGGAACAGACTTTTCAGCAAATTGCGGAAACGCTGGAAATCTCTCAGAATACGGCGGCGAGCCGGTACCGTTACGGGATTGATTTGCTCCGCAGGGCTTTGAGAAATAAAAAAAATCAATTCTAATGCCGTTCTACCCTTATGAAACATGAGACAACATCATCTGCCGCAGGAGAGGAAGGCGGCGGTACTGTTACCCTGCAGCCACTTCCCGTATCTGATGAACTGATTTCCCGTCTGGCCGGAAAGTGTGAGGAAATTTTCCCTTTAAACAACCGTTTCCGGCGTGATGAAATCTCCGATGATGAAATTCATGAAATGGAATCCCTTTTGAAACGTCTTCACCCCTCTCCGGCAAGAGTCCTGTTCAGGGAGCAATGCTGTGCCCTGATGTGTGCGGAATCCGAACATGAGATGGAAACCCGGTTGAAAAGGCTTTCCGCTTCTTCCATGCTGGAATTTTCCGTCTGTAAAATGGCTCAAGCCATGAATTGCGCTAGTGATGAGAAACGGGAAAAAGCATTGAACATTTCCCTGTGGCGGCGTTTTGCCTGTATTTCCGGCATTTCTGCTGCCGCTGTGGGAGCCGTCATGCTGGTTCAACATGCACTGGTGGCTCCCGGCGGAACGGCGGCTTCCGGAAATTCCGGGGAAGCCTCCACGGAAAAGGCTGAAACGCCTGTGATTCCCGGAGAAAAGCGGGAGTTGTTCCGGACTCCTACCCTTTTTGAATTGCAGGGAGGGGATGAGCGCGTGCCGGTGATTGCTCCTGCCGTTATCCGCAGGATTCTCCCTGAAAAAGAATATTAAAAAAATTGCGGTACATGAATATCGCCGGAATTGTCCGATCCGTTGCGGCATTCCGGTTTGTCTTGGTAGGAATGAGAGACGCCCGGCGGGCTTCGTGGTGATAAAAAGCCGGAAAATAGTGGTTTTATCCCAAGGGAAGAATCTTTTGTTTTTGTTCATTTCAGGAAATGTGGTATTTTTTACATGTTCTGCGGCATGGGAGGTCGTCCCGAAAGCGGCGGAAAAAATGTACAAATTTTGAACATTGCATGGACAGATGCTGTATATTATCTCACATGGATATGAAACCCTGTATCTTTCTGACATTGGGATTGCTGGTAGGTTCGGGCTCCGGATATTCCATTGACCGGCCCGCAGGAAGTACGGACAACCTTCAGCCACCTCCCCTGACGCCATACACGCATCAGGCCAAGCCGCTCCCCTCTTCCAAACCGGCCAGACTGGGGATTGTTCCGGGCATAGTGCCGCAAGCGCTTGTTGCACAGCTGGAGCTCAGCGGATTCCCCGGAGTGCTGGTGACCAAGGTGATGCCGGATAGCCCCGCCGCCAAGGCCGGGCTTCTGGAAAATGACGTCATGGTCAAGTTGGGGGATGTCTCCCTGTCCGGTCCGCAGTCCGTGACGGAGGCCCTGTCTGAAAAGGTGCCTGGAGACAGGATTACGGCGGTATTCTACCGGAAAGGGAAGCGGGAGACTGCAGAAATTACCCTGGATGGAGGAACGCTTTCCGCTGAAGAAATATTGGCGGCTCAGGGGGATCCCCGTACGCAGCCGCGCGCAGTTCCCTCCGGTCGGCGCCAGGCGGCACCTTATTCCGGAATGTCTGCCCGGCCTAATCTCCCCCAGCGTATTCTGGATATGCAGCAGATGATGGATGAGTTTTTGAAGGATTCCTCCATGGATGATTACCGGATGGACGACATCATCGGCCGGATGAACCTGACTCCCGGCGCGGCGCAAATGCTCCGAAGCTTGCAAGGGCTTCACCAAATGCCTATGCCTCCCATGGGTAAGGTTTCCGGAGGAGGTCAGAGCATGTCTTCCGTCCGGATGTCGGATGCCAACGGGACTATCGTGGTTTCTTCCAATTCCCGGACGGGAACCACAGTTCATGTAACGGACTCTGCGGGAAAGGTTCTGTATTCCGGACCCTACAATACGCAGGAGGAAAAATCCGCCGTGCCGGAAGCCGTCAGGGAACGCCTGAAAAACATAGAAACCAATTTCTGCTTTTAACGGCTTCATGAAATAGCGGAGAAATCCGTATTCATGAAGTTGACGACAGCTGCCCCGTGCGGGGCAGCTTTTTTATTACGTGGAAGAAGAGGGGAAAGCTGTGTTGATGCGGCAGATGAAAATAATGACGGGCAGAATTGAAAGGAAAATCATGGAAATGCGTATCCTTTAACAAAATAGACCGCTTCATGGTTAAGTGCAGGTGTTGGGAAAACGGCGGTTTTTTCAGACTGCCCGGTTTCTGGCGGCGGTCTTTTCACAACGAACGACATGAATGGTTTTATTTTGTGGATGCTTTGTTGCGCTTCTTGGAGCCTGGGAGCGGATATATTTGTTTCTCCTGACGGAGATGACGCTCATGCAGGGACGGAAGAATTTCCGATGCGTTCCGTGGAGGCCGCTGTGCGGAAGGCCGGGCAAGGGCATTACGGAAAAGGCTGCCAGATTATCCTGGCCGACGGTATTTATCACCTGGCGGAACCGTTGCTCCTGCGTCCGGTTCATTCCGGTCTGACTATTCGTGCCAAGAATCCGCATAAGGCGGTATTGAGCGGTGCTCAGCCCTTTGTTGCGGACTGGAAGCCTTTCCGTGATGGGATCATGAGAACTTCCGTGCCCTCCGGACTGGAAATGGACGTATTATTGGTCAACGGCAAACCCATGCATATGGCCAGGTATCCCAACGTAACTCCCGGAGAACGCATTTTCCAGGGAACGGCCCCGGACGCGGACGATCCGGAACGGGTAGCCCGCTGGAAAAATCCGGCGGGTGCGTATCTGCATGCCCTTCATAATCGCATGTGGGGAGACATGCACTTCCGCATTACGGGGAAGAATGGAAATACACTGGTCAAGCAAGGGGGCTGGCAGAATAACCGTCCCTCTCCGCCGCACGAAAAATATAAATTTGTAGAGAATGTTTTTGAGGAATTGGATGCTCCCGGAGAATGGTATCTGGACAGAAAGGAACATATCCTTTACCTGTATCCGGAACAGGGAACGGACCTGGCTGCTGCCAGACTGGAAGCCGGCGGCCTGGAAGAACTGGTCAAAATCCAGGGGGAAGGCTCATCCCCCGTCAGGAACGTGACGCTCCAGGATCTGGTGCTGACTGGAACGCGGCGAACCTTCATGGAAAACCGGGAGCCCCTGCTGAGAAGTGACTGGACCATTTTCAGAAGCGGAGCCGTACTCTTGCGGGGAACGGAGGGGTGCCGCATTCTCTCCTGCGAATTTGCCAGGTTGGGTGGAACAGCCGTTTTTGTGGATGGGAATAATGAAAATCTTCTGGTGCGGTCCTGTTATATCCATGACATAGGTTCCAACGGCGTAGCGTTTGTGGGGGACCGTTCCTGCTACCGGGGACCGAAGAATTATCGGGAAGCCAAAGGAATGTCCTTGGAGAGAATCGACAGGGTTCCGGGACCTCGAAACAATGAATTTCCCAGGAACTGCATGGTGGATGATTGCCTGATTATCCGGACGGGGCTGGTGGAAAAGCAGACTGCCGGAGTGCAGATATCCCTGGCCCGGGAAATTACCGTCAGAAATTGTTCCATCTACGAACTTCCCCGGGCGGGTATCAACATAGGGGAGGGGGCTTTCGGCGGCCATGTGATTGAATACAATGACGTTTTTGATACCGTTAGGGAAACCAGCGACCATGGTTCGTTCAACTCCTGGGGACGGGACAGATTCTGGGTCCGGGACCAGATGGCGCTGAGCCAGGACAAGGACGTCGTCCTGCTGGATATCCGGCAGCCTAATATCATCAGGAACAACCGCTGGCGCTGCGATCACGGATGGGATGTGGACCTGGACGACGGTTCTTCCAACTATATTATTTACAACAACCTCATGCTTTCCTCCGGCCTGAAGCTCCGGGAGGGGTTTTACCGCAAGGTTTACAACAATATTATGGTTAACAAAACCCTGTACCCGCATGTATGGTTCAGGAACAGCGGGGACGAATTTTACAATAACATTATTTTTGAAGACCGCTACCGTCCTGCCGGCAACATGGATTTTTCCCCGTGGGGAAAACTGATGGACAGGAACTTTGTGCATGTGAAGGGAATGAAAGGGGTGGAACCCGCCTCCGAACTGGCCAGGCAATCCGGCAATGACAGTCACTCCCTGAAGGGGGATGCCCTGTTCTCTGCTCCCGGTCTGGGGGATTTTTCCGTCCGGGCTTCTTCCCCCGCCCTTAAACTGGGATTCCGCAATTTTCCCATGGACCGTTTCGGCGTGCGTTCCCGGCATCTGAAAGCCCTGGCGCGAACTCCGGATATTCCTGAAGTTGCCGGGAACAGGTTGGAGAAACGGGAAACGGTGCTGGTGAAGAAACTGGGAGCGGAAGTGAGGATAGCGGAGGACGAAGGGGATTTGTCTGTCTTTGGGCTGATGCCGGAGGATCTGGGCCGGGCGCTGGTTATTGTCAAGGTGCAGAAGGACGGCCCTTGTTCCTCTGCCGGCATTCTGCCCGGCGACGTTCTTCTGATGGCGGGCGGGAATAAGGTGGATGGAGTGGAAAAGCTCGAACGCCTGCTGCCGTCTTCCGGTAAATTAACCGTAACCGTCAGGAGAAACCAGGAAAATAGAAAGGTGGATTTGCAGTTTTGAGGATGCTTCTGGCCTCCGGAAAAAGAGGAAGCGGAAATTACAGAATTCCGGTCAACTTCCGGTAAGTTTCCAGGGCAAAGGAATCCGTCATTCCGGAAATATAATCAAGCATGTGCGCCAGGCGTGCAGCCTTCCCTCCGTTGTTCCGGGGTACGCCGGTACCCTGAAGCATGATGGCGATTTTTTGGGATTGGCCGGAGGATGGATGGTTCACCCATTCCATAAAGAAGTCGATCAATTCTCCCAGTACCTTGTACCCCATGGCTTCCACTTCAATAACCTCCCGGGCCTGGTACACATTCTTTATGGCGTACTGGTACAAGCCGTTCAGAGGGGCGGACAGTTCCGAGCTGTCTATCAGGGATTGCTCCATTCCTCCTTGCAGCAAGTCTTCCTCGTGATTCACGAAACTGTCCACGGCGGATTGAATGCTTTTGCCGATGGCGATCGCGCGCATATAATGGATGCAGGAATCTTTTTCCTGCTTTTCTTCCAGCTCCCGGACATAACGGAGCTGGGATTCCGTCAGGAAAGGACTGAACAAATCCCTGGTGGAAGCAAAATTCAGGAGTCCGGAAAAATACCCGTCCTCAATATCCGCGATGCGGTAACAGATATCATCCGCGGCTTCCATCAAATACGCCAGGGGATGGCGGCTCCAGCAAAGATGTGTTGCATCAGGTGCTGAACGCGGAATCAACCCCAGATGACCAGCCATGAAAGAGGCTGCTTCCCTTTCCTGTTCCCCGATGCCGAATTTCTTGCATTCAAGCTTGTTGGCCGCAACTATGCTGCCTTTCTTGACGGCGGAGGAATAGGATTGCGTACAGGGATATTTCATAAAGGCGCCCAAAACGGCTGCCGTCAGTTTCAGGCCGCTGCCCTCCATCGGATCCCCTGTCCGTGTCAGGATGCGGAATCCCTGGGCATTCCCTTCAAAAGGCCGCTCCAGTCCGTGCCGTTTCAGAGCGGTTTCAATGGCGTCTTCTCCAGAATGGCCGAAGGGAGGATTGCCAATATCATGGGCCAGGCAGGCGGTGGAAACAATGGTGGCAATATCGGAAGGCATGATAGGCGCGGGCAGGTAACCTTTCTTTTCCAGCCACTCCCCTGCCAGCATGCCGAGAGAGGAACCTATGTGGGCTACCTCCAGGCTGTGGGTCAGGCGGGTGCGAACGTAATCATTGCGGCCCAGGGGGAAAACCTGTGTCTTATCCTGAAGGCGGCGGAACGCGCTGGAAAACAGAATGCGGCCGTAATCCCGGTCATAATTGCTGCGGTTTTTCTGCGGAGACGCCGTGCTCCGGTGCCTGGACCCCCAGCGTGCGTCCGACAAAAGCTGCTGCCAATTCATCATCCCTGACATGGTAAAGAAATGCTACAGGGGAATGCCCGGCTGGAACAGAAGAAAATAGAGAGGGCATTCAATAGGTCAGCGTCAATTCCGCTCCAATTTCAGGAGCACCTTGCCGTCCGTGTCAATGCGCGCGTCCGCAATCAGGAGCGTGGGCGGCGTGTGCCGGGCGCACAGGTTTTTTGGTGAATCTGGCGTAACATGTCGCGTTCTCCGGCCACCGGGCGGCGGCAAGCAGCACAAAAATGGAGGAAAATGGGCGTCTGGAATTTATTCCTGCGCAGTTTTTTTGAAAGGGATGGGGGCGATCAGGAAAGAGGACAGGATAAGCAGGCAGCCGATGAACAGCAGGAACATGTTGGGATGCTCTCTGAACAGAAGCAGGGAAGTCAGAGCCGACAGGGGAATTTTAAGATTGTTCATAATCGCCAGCTTCACGGGAGTGACCCGCCGGGCGCCGTAATTCCAGAGGAAAAAACAGACTCCTGAAGCGATGACGCCCAAATAGGCCAGCAGCCACCATTGCACGGCAGAAATCCCCTGCCAGCAGGACAGCCCTGACGGAAGGCCGGAGGGCAACGTGACCAGCAGAGCGCCTGCATAGGCATAGGCGAAGCAGGAAGCTTCACTTCTCCCGAACCGGGAATTTTTCAAGGAAATGTAGGCTATTTGACCTGCCGCGAAGCAGAGATTGGAAAGCTGGACAAGAACAATTCCTGTAAACACCCCGTTACCGGCGGAATATTCTTTCCAAAGGATGCCCGCTCCTCCTATGGCCGCAAGAATAGCCGCCGCCAGATGGAGCGGCGGAAGCTGTTTTTTCATCAGACCGTTAATCAGAACCACATAAATCGGCGTGGTGGCTGTAAAAAGGGCAACCTGGTGGGAAGGCAGATAGTGAAAGGCCGCGATATAGCAAAGATACATTCCTCCGAACTGGACGGCGCCTATGCCCATCATCACCAAGGCATGACTGAAGGGAACCCTCCGGACGAAGGGGAGGAAAACGGCAAGCGATCCGGCCATGCGCGCCATCGCGACAAAGCTGGCAGGGAGGCCGGACAGGCAGTTTCCCAGAAGTCCGAATGACAACGCCCAGATGAAAGACGTGATCAGCAACGCAGACATGCGGGCGGAGCATACGGAGAAAGGAAAGTCAAGTCAATGCCCGTATCGTCGGGAGTACGCAACATTCATTAAGAAAGCAAAGGAACGGTTAAGCTTTCCTGCCAGTAGAAATTAAGCTTTTTGTGTATAAGATTGTTTAATCAGGGTAAGGATGTAATCCATCCTGTCCTCATTTTTTACAGTCAGCTCGTAAGATCCATTTCCATGATGGCCGATATTGGAAACGTCCCTGGCGAGTTTGTAGGGGTCTTCCAATTTCCCTTTGGGGAGATTGATCCAGAGTTTCAGCCCTTGTTTCTGCAAAGCGATATCCGTGAAATTTGAACCGTTGACCGTGAAAGCTACATAAAGCTTGGTTGCTTTGATTTCGACGTCCCCTAAATCGAGGATTTTATTTCTGAGGCTGTTGTAAATACCCTGTACCTTTTCCGGAATACTCTTCAACCGATCCTGCTCCGTGTAAACTACTACTTCTCTGCTGACGGTATCCACGTCGCTGTTTTTCGATGAAATTGTTTTGATGCTTTCCGTTGCATTGAGTTTTCGGATTTCCTCAAAACTGATGGTTTGATTGCTGTATTTTTTTATCTCCCACAGAGCAATCGGAAGATCTTTAAAATTAATGGCTTCTTTTTGATAAGAGGTAAAGCCTTGGGAAATAAAAATGATCCGGGATTGGGACCAATCCACGCTGCTGCGCTTTAGCGGTTCATTCCGGGCTTCATTATATTCCAGAATGAAATCGGCTTTATTATTAAGCATTGCAGAAAGATAGGCATAGCCCTGGTCTACAACGCTAAAATTCTTGTCCTGCTTGTATTCGATGATGACAAAAGCCTTATTTTTCTGTCAAAAGCCAATGTATCAATTCTCAACCTCTGAACGGAACCGGATATCGTGAATTCGGATTTGACGAATTCCAAACCAAGCAACGTATTCAAATTGGCTTCTACCAAATGTTGAATTTGCCGTTCCAGCTTGAACGGGGTTTCCTTGACTTGGTTCAATATTTCCAGTTTTGAATTTGAATTGAAAAGCGGCATTGAGCAGATGAGGGAAGGTTGCTTGAACCATACTATCTTTATGAGGGATGGATGACAAGACAATCATCATGAAGCAAAATGGGCTATTTAACCAATTGAACATTATCTGCTGACTGTCCTGAATATAAAAACACCCCGAAATATTGAATTCCGGGGTGTTTAGGAAAATGGTACGCGGTACTGGTTTCGAACCAGTGACCCCATGCGTGTGAAGCATGTGCTCTACCACTGAGCTAACCGCGCGTTTGCAGTGCGGAAGAAATATATCGTTCGTGTCGGGGATTGGCAAGGAGTTTTTTGAAATCGGGTGAAAAAGGATTTCGCCTTTCCGCCGTCGAAAAAGTTCCCGGAGGAATGATAGGCATACAGTTTCTCCGAGGGACGGTTGGGAAAAGTGGAAAGGTGGCTTAATTCCGGCTTGTACAGCATCAACCGTCTTTCTACACTCCGGGCATGAGTTGCACAAGCCCTCCCAGAGCATGGGCCCAGATTGATACCAATGCGTTGAGGCACAATTTAAACGTTGTCCGGCGCGTCATGCCGGATCACCGTCTGATGGCTATTGTGAAGGCGGAGGCTTATGGTCACGGTCTGGAAGGGGTGGTGAAGGCCCTGGATGGCGAAGATTGCGCTTTTTTCGGCGTTGCCACGGTGGCGGAGGCCTGCCGGGTGAGGGATGCCGGGGCAAAAACATGCCCGTTTATTCTCGGTCCCTGTTTTGAGGGGGAGCGGGAGGAAATCGTGCAGAACGGCTGGCGCGCCGCTCTTTCCAGCATGGAAGAGGCGGAGCATTTTAATTCCCTGGGCGCCCTTTACGGCAAAACCGTCCATGTTCATTTGGGCGTGGATACCGGCATGGGGCGCAGCGGTTTTTTACCGAGTGAATTGCACGGCCTGACGGACAAGCTCAAACAGTTCAGTTATCTGGATCTGGAGGGCGTGTTTTCCCATTTATCCGCAGCTTCCGATGATATTTCCTTCACCCACGGGCAGATCAGCGGCTTTACGGATGCCGTAAATGAACTTTCCCAAGGCCACCGGTACAAGTTCCGGCATTTGTGCAGCAGCGCCGCTGTGTTTAATTACAAGGTTCCCTGCGCCAACATGGCGAGGCTGGGCAGAATCCTGTACGGGTATTCCCCCATGCCGTCCCCCTATAATAAGGAGTTGCGGCCTACCATGACCCTGTACAGCCGCATTACTCTGATACGCACGCTTCCGGGGAATCACGGCGTTTCCTACAACCACTGTTATATAACGAAAGGAAGCACGAAAGTGGCCACTATCGGCATCGGTTATGCGGACGGCTATCTTCAATACCTGTCCAACCAGGGAGCGAGGGTGTATATCAATGGCCAGTACTGTCCGGTTTTGGGCCGTGTGACGATGGACCAGATCATGGTGGACGTTACTTACATGGACCATGTGGAGACCGGAGACCTGGTGGAAATCATGGGGCCTAATGTAAGCTGGGAGGAACTGACGCGCCGTGCCAATACCATCCCCAGCAATGTGCTGACCAGCATCAGCGCCCGCGTGCCCCGGATTTACGTGTAGAGGAGGATGCCGGTTGTTAGCTGAAGCGGTGCAGATACCAGGTGATTGAAAGCTGTTGCCCGTTGCCCGGAAAAAATCAGGAGTTTTGTTTGCAGATATGTTTTTCCCGACAGACACTACCGCTGGCGGATCTTATTCCAGTCTTCCGGTTCCAGAGCGCAGGGATCCGGAGCTACCCAGTGGCCCGGTTCTATTTCCACAGGGGTAAGGTCCGCTCCCACCGTCTCCGGATAGGAGGGGTGCTGGATGCGGTGGCCGAAAGCAGAACCAAGCGGCGGGTTGATGGGGGAAGGGACGTCTCCCGGCAGAGGCTGGTGCTTGTTGGCCCTGGCGGGGTCCGGTTCCGGGATAGCGTCCAGGAGAGCCTTGGTGTAAGCATGTTTGGGGGATTGGTAGATGGTTTCCGCATCTGACATTTCCACGATTTTACCCAGATACATGACTGCCACGCGGTCGGAGATGTGTTTGACGACCGCCAGATCATGGGCAATAAACAGGTAAGAGAGTTTGCGTTCCTCCTGAAGCTCCAGCAGCAGATTGAGCACCTGGGACTGGACGGATACGTCAAGGGCGGAGACGGGTTCGTCCAGAATAATGAGGCTGGGATTTAACGTCAGGGCGCGTGCGATGCCGATGCGCTGGCGTTGCCCGCCTGAGAATTCAAAGGGGAAGCGGTCAATAGCGCTGTCCGGCAACCCCACGCGGTCCAGCAGGCCGCGCACCCATTCCCGGCGCGCGGCGGGGGTGCCCATGCGGTGGATGACGAAGGGTTCCGCTACAATCTGACCGATGGATTGCCGCTGGTTGAGGGATTCCGCAGGATCCTGGAAGACCATCTGGATGTGCGGGCGCAGAGGTCTCATTTTGCGCTGGGAGAGTCTGGCGATATTGTTGCCGTTGAACCGGATGGAGCCCCCGGTGGGTTTCAGCAGGCGGACAATGCTTTTGCCAATGGTGGATTTTCCGCAGCCGGATTCCCCCACCAGGCCCAGCGTTTCTCCTGGGTAAATATTAAAGGAAACGTCGTCCACAGCCTTGACCCATCCCGCTTGCCTCAGGAAGATCCCGGAGCGGACGGGAAAGTACATTTTCAAATTGTCTACTTGCAAGAGAGGTTCCGGCATGGCTGGGAGAAAAAAGAAGTTAAAGGTTGGAGCAACGAGGGCAGGCTTCCACGAAGTGGTCCGGGGATATTTCCACGAGGGGGGGGCGTTCCGTGAGTTCTTCCGCAGGCACGCCCTGCCTTTGGCAGAAGCGGCATCCGGGAACGAAATCCGCAATAGAGGCCACCTGGCCGGGAATGGTGGGCAGTTTGGTTTTGCGCACGGAACTCAGCTGAGGGATGGAGGCCAGCAGTCCCTTGGTGTAAGCATGGCGGGGATTGGCAAAAAGTTCCCGGACAGGGGCCTTTTCCACCACGCGGCCAGCGTACATGACGACTACGGAATCACAGCTCTGTGCGATGACGCCCAGGTCGTGTGTAATGAGGATGGAGGATGACCCCATTTCCGCCTGAAGATCCTTGAGCAGGGACAGGATTTGCGCCTGAACGGTAACATCCAGGGCCGTGGTGGGTTCATCCGCAATGATGAGTTCCGGATGGCAGGCCAGGGCGATGGCTATGACGACGCGCTGGCGCATGCCGCCGGAGAGCTGATGCGGAAATTCGTCCACACGCTGTTCCGGAGCAGGGATGCGAACGCGCTGCAGGAGCTGGATGGCTGCATCCCGGGCTTCCTTGGCATTCATTCCCCGGTGGAGCATCAGGGATTCCCCAATTTGCCTGCCGATACTGTGCACGGGATTGAGTGCCGTCATTGGTTCCTGGAAAATGACGCCGATATGGCGGCCGCGGATGCCGTGCATGTCCGTCTCTTTTGCCTGGACCAGGTCGCGCCCCTTGAACAGAATTTGCCCGTCCAGAATTTTCCCCATGGGCTGAGGCAACAGCCGGACGATGGACATGGCCGTAACGCTTTTACCGCAGCCTGATTCCCCTACGATGCCTACGCAGGTTCCTTTGGGGACGGTGAAGCTGACGCCGTCCACCGCTTTCAACAGGCCGGATTCCGTTTCGAAGCCGGTGACCAGGTTTTTGATTTCCAACAGGGGGTCGCTCATGTGTTATTTTTCCGTGGCAGAAGGTTCCAGAGGGTCTCCGTTTTCCGGGATGACGGGCACAGACGGCAGTTTGCCGCCGCCATCTTTGTTGTCCAGGCTTTCAATGGAGTCCATGTAGCGGTACTGGTCATACACGGTATCCACTTCCTCGAATGTTTTTCCTTCCCGCTTGGCTTCCATCGTTTCCTTTTTAATATCGTTATCCACCCAATACAGATAACTTTCCATGGGATCAAATACGACGGGGTGGCAGAATTGCGTAGTTGCGCTGTTCGGCCATTTGACCCAGCGCCAGTAGCCCAGTCTGATGAATTCCGTGGTCCAGCAGGGAACCCACAGGGCTTCCTCATCAATTTTCTGCTGCACTTTCCACGTGGCCTTTTGGAGTTCGTCTTCCGTGGCTGCGTTTGTTTCTGCGTCCAGCAGCTTGTCCATTTCCTTGTCCGCGTAAGCGCAGATGTTGTTGGTATAGGTAATAAGGCCTCCACGCTCATCATAGGCGTACCGGGAGTGGAACCCCTGCTCATTCATCGGATGGGGGGGAGTGAATCCCCAGGCCATGAAAGAGGCCTGAGCGCGTTTTTCCATGATTTTGCGGAAAGCTACGGTGGAGTCCAGGGGATCCAGCTGGATTTCCATGCCGCACTTGCGCGCGTCTTCCTTCAGCTTGCCCAGAGTGGAAGCCAGGGAAGGAGATGAATTGGGGAAGGTGATGGCTGCGGTGAGACGGGTACCATCCGGCTTGCGGAGGATGCCGTCCGGGCAGGGGATGGTGTAGCCCGCCCTGGCGAAATAAGCGCGGGCCTGTTCCGGGGAATAGGGGCGCGCCTTGATGTAGGGATTGGTGAATTTGCCGAAACCAGAATTGTAGGAATTGAGCCGCTGGTAGTCTCCGCGGAAAGTAATGTCAATGATGTTCTGGATATTAAGCGCATGCTGGAACCCCCGGCGAACATTGAGGTCATTGAAGGGGGCTTTGGAGGTATTCAGAAAGACTCCGTAAGGGGGGCGGGGGTAAATGGTGTAAAATGTGCTGCGGTTGATGTAGCCGTTGTGGACTTCCGGTATTTCCATGCGTTCGTGCCACAGTTCCGGTTTGGTGATGTTCAAAACGTCCAGCTCTCCGATGCGGAAAAGTTCGATGGCCTTGGAAGGTTCCGCAATGAAGTTGTACACGATTTGATCCACATTATACATGTATTTCGTGAATTTTTTGTCCCTGGCCCACCAGTCCGGCACGCGCTGGAGCGTTACCTGGCGGCCGCGGATGATGCCGTCCGGCTTGACAACGTAAGCTCCTGTAGTGGGCGGTGTGCGCCACTGGTATCGTTCCACGTAGTTGGGGCCGAACTCGCAATAAAAGTGCGGAGGGGAAGGGATAAACAGCGTGCAGTAGTACGGGAGCAGAGGTTTGGCGAAGGGGAGCGTGATGGAAAAGCGGCTCTCATCGTAGATGGTGATGTTGGAAGCGTTCTGGTAGAAAAAGTTGTTGTAGAATACGTCCCGGCTGTATTCCGAAGTGCGGATGTACATGTTCACCAGGAGGTCGATAGCCTTTACCTTGGCTCCATCCGTGTAGCGTGCATCAGGATCCAGTTCAAAGTAAACGGTGCGCCTGTCTGGGGATTCCGCCCATTTATGAGCAAGCCCTGGAATGATTTTTCCCGTAACCGGATGGATGGAAACTAGGCCGATGATGATTTCATCATACAGGGGGCCGCGGAAACCGCTGTTGCTGTTCGGGCCGTTGGGACGGAATGTGTCCGGATAGGATCCGGGGGCCCACTGGCGCAGCACGCCGCCTTTTTTGGCATTCGGGTCTCCTATTTCCGGATTGTCCAGTCCGTCCTCCCATTTCAGGTCCTGGGGAATGTCCGCCGGGGTTTTGAATTTGATGTAGTCGCCTTCCGTCTGCCTGCGGTGAATGACGGACAGGGCCGCCTCATCCGCAATGAGTTTGCTTTGCAGTTTTTCCCTGACTTTAGAATCTTCCTCCTTGAAAAATTTGTCCCGGAGCTCCCGTATTTCCTTTTGCTTGGCGGCTTCCTCACGAGCCAGGCGGTCATTGATCTGTTTGTTCCATCGTTCCGGAAAGGAATCAAATCCCGGAGGGAGCGTGCCGAAAGGCACGTTCGGCTGCCAGCCAACTCCCCGGGATTGGGAGGAATCCTTGCAACCGGTCCCGGCTGTCAGCAAAAGGGACAGCATCACGGAAGAAAGGATGGAGCAGAGGATGGGGGACAGCTTGAGCATAGGGAATGGCAAAACAGGAGTCTTTTATTTGTAAGTAGTGAATTTTTTGGGGTCAAAGGCTTCACGGACGGCCTCTCCGATAAAGGTGACGAGCAGGAGGGTAATCACCAGGGCGGAAAAGGCGGAGGTGACTACCCAGCTGGCGGAAAGATCCGCCAGTCCGTCATTGAGCAGACGCCCCCAGCTGGCGTATGTGTCAGGCAGACCGAAGCCCAGATAGTCCAGGGAAGCCAGAGCCAGAATGAGGGCGGAAACGCTGAACGGAACCAGAGTGACCAGAATGGCGACCAGGTTGGGCAGGATATGAACGAAGAGAATACGGCCGGTGGAAGCCCCAAGCACTCGGGCGGCCGCCACGTAGTCGCGCGCTTTTTCCTTCATGGTGGAGGTTCTGAGCTGGTAGGTCATGGACATCCACCCGAACATGATTAGAAGGCTGATGATCAGGAACATGCCCTTCATGTGAAGGGGAACCATATCTGAAATAATCATGATGATGAAAAGAAAGGGAACCTGGGAGAAAATTTCAATGAGGCGCTGCATGCCGAGGTCAAACATGCCGCCGAAGTATCCCATCATCATTCCAAAAGTGATGCCGATAAAGTATACGATAGGAAGATAGAAGAGTGCGGCTTTCATATTTACCTGGAGACCGCCGTACAAATAGGCCAGGATGTCCGCCCCCTGGGTATTGGTGCCAAGCAGGTGGCCCCCCTTGAGGGGCGGGGAGGGGTGGTAGAAAATACGGCTGATTTTATGTTCATCCGTCTGTTTCAGGAATTCTTCCTTGGTGCCGGGGCCGCTGTAATGTTCCGCCACAATTTGGTTGTTTTCATACGTGGCGCTGTACACCTCCGTTCTGTCTTCCAGCCAGCCGGTGGCCCGGTCCACTTTCTTTCCTTTGCGGAATTTGTAGCTGATGTGGGGGAGGGCTTCTTCATCTTTATGCAAGCGGGAAGCCAGCCCGGAATACGGCTTGCCGCTGGACTCGCAGACGAGGCCGTCTTCATTCACTGTCAGAGCTTCCGAACCGGGGTTGGTGGAATCTCCCGTGGGATCGTACGGAACCAAAGGCATGATGACGAGGGAGGGTTTTCCCGGCTGGCCTGCCTGTTTTTTCAGTTCGCGGTAGTTGGCTTCCGCATCCGCAAAATCTCCGGTCTGGCCAAATGTAGAACCCTTGTATACTTTGCGCATAATGGCCGGAAAGTACCAGGAGCCGTCCTGAACGACAAGGAGGGCCCGCTTGCCCACCAGGCACTGGTCCATACATGCCAATAGCGTCAATACAAGCAAAATGAGGAGGGATACATAGCCGCGGGAGATGCTTTTAAAACGCTGAATGCGGCGCCTGGTGATCGGCGTTGGATGGAACCTCCGGGGACCTTTCAGCATGAGCCAGAAACCGAGGCCTCCCATGACAAGCACACAAACCCAGCCGAACCACAGGAATTTCCCCTGAGGCGTCAGAAGGCCGCCGTTGTTCTGGTCCGTACAGACGATGTTGAGCATGCTCATTTCCCGCGAGACGGTGAAGGGCCAGCTTAATGTGGGCAGGAGCAGCCCGCACAGCTCTCCCACGGCAGTAAGCACCGCCAGAATGACCAAAAGGTATGCCAGTTTTCTAACCATGTGTACTATTCAAATTTAATGCGCGGATCCACAGCGGCCACGATGATATCGGAGAGAAGGTTGCCCAGCACCATCAGGAAGGAGGTAAGCAGCAGCGTTCCCATGATCAGAGCGTAATCCTTGTCCATCAGAGCCTGGTAGCTCAGCATCCCGAACCCCTGGATATCGAAAACCTTTTCCACCAGCATGGAGCCGGCCACAATCAGACTGATGAGGCTGCCCAGAGTGGAGGCAATGGGTATAAAGGAGTTGCGGAAGGCATGCTTGATGACGGCCCCTCTGAAACTCACGCCCTTGGCCATGGCCGTCCTGATGTAGTCCGCGGAAAGGTTATCCATCAGGTTGTTTTTCATCATCATGGTGGTGATGGCAAAAGAGCTGACTACATAGCAAATCAGAGGAAGCACCGTATGGTGCAGCAGGTCTCCGGCCTGTTGCCAGAATCCCATGTCCGCAAAGTCCGGAGACGTCAGCCCGCAGAGCGGAAACCATTCCAGCCGTGCTCCCAGATATACCACCAGTACGGCGCCCAGGGCAAATCCAGGCACGGAGTACCCCAGGAAAATCAGAACGGAAGAGATGTTGTCCACCAGGCTTTTGTGGCGGATTGCCTTTACTACCCCAAGGGGAATGCAGACGGAATAGGTAATAATGGCGCTCAGGATGCCGAAGTACAGGGAAACGGGAATGCGCTCCTTGATCATGTCCCATACGGGTTCATTGTACTTAAACGAGTTGCCCATAGTTCCCTGGAGCAGCCCGTCAAAGCTGGTCTTGTACATTACGGCTCGCCACGCATAGCCCCGAGCCTTGTCGAGGACGGCCTCCGTATTATCTGTCTGTCTCATGCGGTGCGCCCAGCGTTCCGCACGGTCCATGGGAGATTCTATGTCCACGGTCCAGCCTTCCGAGGCGGCTTTCCGGGACGGGGTGCCGGAAAAGAAAGCATCTTTCACGCTGTCGGAATCCTTGTCCTGGCGAACGACGACGACTTGTTCTCCTGTTTCATTCAGATTGATCCGTGTATGCGTATCGGAAATGCCGGAATATTCATCTTCCTTGTCTCCCTCTCCCGCTCCGCCGATTTCCCCGAATTCCTCACGGGAAATGAAAATCTTTTTGGGCAACACTCCCAGCCATTGCAGATAAGCCGTGACGATAGGCTCCTGCAGGCTGTACTGCTCTTCCAGCCGCTCCATATCCGCTTCACTCAGGTTATTGTCGCCGCGCTGGGAGCCGGCTTTCTGTCCGGACAGGGCGCTCATGCTTTGCTGCTGCATCATCTGCTCAATGGGACCTCCCGGAACAAAGCGGGTTATGCAAAAGACGAGAAACGTAACCCCCAGGAGCGTCAAGGGCATGAGAAGGAGTCGTCTGATGATATAGGTCTTCATTCGTCGCGCTGAACTCTACCGATTTGTGGAAGGTGAGGCAAGTAGCAATGCAAATTTGTAAGCCTTTGCTAACATAAGGCGCTGCCCGGTTCTTCTTAAGATGAAAGGGAAACAATGCAATACGGCAGGTTCCCATTTTTTTGGCAGGCCTTTCGGGAGGCGGGGAATCTTACATTCCTTCTCCCAATCGTCGCGCCAGCATGTCCGGAAGACCGGCGGCCAGAATGCGTCTTTGGGCCTCCGCTACATCGTATTCCACGCGGCGCTGGTAGTACACCATGGTGTCTTCATCAAGAACGCCGTAGGCGGCGCGGGAGTCGCCGTCTCTGGGCTGGCCTACGGAGCCCACATTAATCAGATATTTGTTGGTTTTGAGAAGCTGAATATCCCCGGATTCATATTCATGGATGCTTCCTTCATGGCGGATGAACGTGCGTGGAACGTGCGTATGTCCGTTAAAGCACAGAAATTGATTGTCACGCAGCATATTGATGCTGTGGGTAGCCGTATCTACATTCGTGACGTAAGCCCAGGAGTTGGGCTTGTCCTGTGTGGCGTGCACCAGAACGATTTCATTGGGGAGAATGCGCTGGAAAGGAGCGCGGCGAAGCCATTTTTTCTGTTCTTCGGAAAGTTGCTGGCGCGTCCACATCAGGGCATTGTACGCTACAGGGTTCATCCCCGCCGGATTGTCTTCTCCAATGGCTTCCTCATCATGATTGCCGCGCACGGTGGGAATCTGGAGGCTGCGGATGAATTCAAGACATTCGGACGGATTGGCGTTATAGCCCACAACATCTCCCAGGCAGTAAACGGCATTGCATTGAAGCTGTTCTATATCCTTCATCACCGCTTCCAGAGCGGGCAGATTGGCATGGATGTCACTAATCAGGGCTATTCTACTCATGGTATTGTAAGCAAAGAACATAGCACTTTGGGGAGGTTTTGCCAAGCACGTTTGTTCTAAGGGAATCATAGCTGGGGAACAGGGAGCCAGCCTTCCAATGTTCCCTTATTATCGTCTGTTTACTTTACTCACCTTTTGCCGGAGGCAAGGATTCCAGGGCTTCTCTCAGCCCGTCTACCGGATACTTCAGGGAATTGGCCAGATGGCTGGTCATCAGGTCACGTGCGATCTCATCCGTCGGAAACAGTTCCCGGAAGGGGATGCGCTCTTTTTCCGGTATGTTCAGCCTGTTTTCCAGAACAAAAATATTGCTCACCAGGCTGGGGGTCCTGTTGCGGGGATCCTTGAACAGCTCACGGCCCAGTTCCAGAGCTTCTCTGGATTTGGAAGGAACACGGACGAGCGCATAAAATTCTTTGCGGGCCGTAAGGGGATGCGCTCCCAAATCCCGTGCCTTGCGGTAGGCTTCCGCCGCCTTTTCAAAGTCCGGTTGCCGGTAGGTATCGCTATACATGTTGCCCAGCAGGGATTGAAGGTACCAGCTGTCAGGATTGGCGTTGATGCCTTTTTCCAGGAAGCGGCGCCCCTTTTGAATGTATTTGCGGAAGCCTTCCCGGCGTTCCATGGGAGAAAGACGTTTATTGTCCAGATAACTGGAGGAAGCGTTATTGCCCAAATGCCACGATCCGTTGTCCCAGTAAAAATCGGAGTGAGGAGCGAGAGCGGTAACCTGGTTGTAGCGGCGTTCCAGGTTGGCCCAGTCGGAAATCAGGAAACAGTCGAAAGCTTCCATGCTCAGCACGGCCGCCACCAGGGAGCGGAGCCCTCCCAGGGAGACCATGGCAAGTTGTTGTTCCAGATAATCGGAAGAGGAAAGCTCTACCGGATTATCCAGCAGCCCCTCCGCTTTCTCCTGTTCCAGAATATGATTCTGCAAAGGCAGGCGAATCATGCCGAAGCCCAGAAGGGCAATGATGAAAATGACGATGGTCTTCAGCATGATTCGCAATTGGTTCGGTTCAATTCATGTTCAGGCGCTTGCGGATGGCCTTGTCCAGAAGTTCCCATTCCGGCACGGAGGCTCCGGCCTGCCGGGCTTTGGAGAGAGGGTCTCCCCAGATAGCCGTGTATTCGACGGGGCGGCCTTCGTTGTAGTCTACAGCACTGGACGGGATAAAAGCTCCCATGTTTTCCGTACGGGAAAGGTGGAATTCAACCAAATCTTCCGGCAGGGCGTAGCCGCGGGCCCTGGCGGCCTGCACTACTTCCTCCATGATGCGGCGCGCCCGCGCAACGTTTTCCGGGTTTTGGTAAAGTTCCGCAATGCTGATGCCCCCCAGAGCCAGGCAAAGTCCGTTAAACGGGATGTTCCAGACGAGTTTATACCACTGGATTTGCTCTGCGGCGTCAAAGGCGCGCGTTTTGATGCCGGCATGGGCAAACAGCTCGGAGAGTTCCCTGGCTTTTTCAGTCCCTTCCGGCGTGGGGATGAAGGGGGCGAACTGGATGTTGCCCCCTTCCAGATGGTTGACATGGCCCGGTTTTTCCCGCATGGCGCAGATGAAGCACAGGCCCACATAGATACGGTCCGCTGGGATGATGCGGGCAATTTCCTCCGCATTTCCCATGCCGTTCTGGAGTGTAACCACAGTTGTATCCGGTCCCATCAACGGGGGAAGGGCTCTGGAAAATCCGGCGTTTGCCGTGCTTTTCCATGCAACTACAACGAGATCTACCGGGCCGACTTCCTCCGTGTCCCGGTAAACGTTGATGTGGGGCAGGGAGATATTCCCATGCAGGCTTTTCACCTGAAGGCCGTGTTCTTTCAGATAGCCGTATTCCGAACGTACGATGAAGGATACGTCCTGGCCTGATTCCTGGAGTCTGGCTCCGTAGTAGCAGCCCAGGGCTCCGGCTCCCAGAATGGCGATTTTCATGGCGTGCGGCGCGGGTGGTGATGTTTCTCAGAGCCCTTGGACGTTGCCCTTGTCATCCAGATAGATGTGCATGGCGTTCGGTGAGACGGGAAGGGCGGGCATGCGCATGATTTCCCCGCAGAGGGCCACCAGGAAGCCGGCCCCGTTGGCGATTTCAAAGTCGCGCACGGTGATGGTGAAGCCGGTGGGGCGTCCTCGGAGGCGTCCGTTGTCGGAAAGGGAGTTCTGGGTTTTTGCCATACAGACGGGAAGGTCCGTCAGGCGGCTGGCTTCAAACTGGGCCAGCTTCTTTTTGGCGGCGGCCGTCAATTCCACACCGTCCGCCCCGTAAATGTTGCGGGCAATGATGTTGAGTTTTTCTTCCACCGGCAGGGCGGATTCATAGAGGGGCTTGAAAGGGGCGGAACTCCTGTCCGCAGCTTCCACAACCATTTGGGCCAGGTCTTTGCCTCCTTCTCCTCCCTGGGAGAAGATGTCCGCAATGGCGCAGGGAATACCGCGTTCCGCGCAGTGTTTCACGATAGCGTCCAGTTCTTCCCGGGAGTCGTCAAAGAATTTGTTGACGGCGACCACAACGGGGCGTTTGTAGTGGGCGGCAGCGTCCAGATGCGCATCCAGGTTGGCAAGGCCTTTTTTCAACGCGTCCACATCCGTGTTTTTCAGATCCGCAAGGGCAGTACCCCCGTGCATTTTCAGCGCGCGTGCCGTAGCTACGATGACAATGGCCGCCGGATCCAGTCCGGACTGGCGGCATTTGATATCCAGGAATTTCTCTGCACCCAGGTCAAACGCGAATCCGGCTTCCGTGACGGCATAGTCTCCAAAATGAAGGGCCATCCTGGTGGCCAGCACGGAGTTGCAGCCGTGGGCAATGTTGGCAAACGGGCCGCCGTGCAGGAAACAGGGCACTCCTTCCACGGATTGGACCAGATTGGGCATCAGGGCATCTTTCAGCAGGGCCATGACGGAACCGGTAATGCCCAGTTCCCTTGCGAATACGGGCTTGTCATCCGTCGTGAATCCGATCACGATGCGGTTGATGCGTTCTTCCATGTCCTTGTAGGAAGTGGCAAGGCACAGGCACGCCATGATTTCCGAAGCCGGGGTGATATCGAAGCCTGTTTCTCGGGGGAACCCCTGCTTGTTGAGCCCCACGATGATGGAACGCAGGGAACGGTCGTTCATGTCCATGACCCGCTTCCATATGACTTTGCGTTCGTCAATGTTCAGCGTGTGGAAGAACATGGCGTTATCAATGATGGCGCTGATGAGGTTGTGGGCGGATGTAATGGCGTGGAAGTCCCCTGTGAAATGCATGTTGATTTCCTCTGCCGGCGTCAGGGAGCTTTTGCCGCCTCCGGTAGCTCCGCCCTTGCGGCCGAACACCGGTCCCATGGAAGGTTGCCGGAGCGCCAGGCAGACTTTTTTGCCGATGGCCTGCAATCCCTGCGCCAAGCCGATGGAAACGGTGGTTTTGCCTTCTCCGGATGGGGTGGGAGTGATGGCGGATACCAGGATGAGTTTGCCGGGGGCTGCCGGCTTGTCCAATACGTCCAGGGAAATTTTGGCCTTGTTGCGGCCGAAGGGAATGACGTCTTTTTCATCGACGCCCAGCTTGTTGATACAGTCGGAGAATGCAGGTGTAACCATGCGCACATGATGACGGAAGCCCCCTCTTTTGGCAAGAAGGTTCATGGGCATTCCGGACCGGATGAATCAATGAGAGGGAAAGGGCCGCCTTCTTCCTGTCCCGCGACATTCCCCGGATATCCATGCAACTCCGGGAGAACCTCCGGAAATACCCGGTATGGCAGGTTACGCTAAGACGGGGGTAAGAATCAGGGTTGCGCTTTCTGTTTCCCCTCAGCCAGCACGGGACGGTAGTGGCCCGTGATGGTGTGGGAAAACAGGAAGTCTTCTTCCTGCGTTCCGGCGCCTACATTATGAATGATCAGCGGCGTGCCTTCCTCCGTTTTCCGGTCGGAAACGATGCCAATGTGGGGAATACTATCGGACAGGTTCCATGTAACCAGGTCGCCGGGCTCGTAGTCCGCCGCGTTTTCCGTAATGGGAACGGACCAACCTTTTCTGGCAAAGAAGGTACGAAGATTAGGGACCCTGCGGTGATCAATGCTGCGGTCCGTCGTTTTCAATCCCCATATTTTAGGGTATTTGGAAAAGTGGGCCTTCATGTCCTCATGCACGGCTTTTTGAAGGTCCAGGCCGAAGGCCCTCATGGCGCGGATGACCACATCCGTGCATACTCCCGTTTCGAGGGGAACGTCTCCGTTGGGGTAGGGAATGGATTGATAGCCTCCGTTGTAGGAAACCGTTACTCCTACCTGTTCACGCGCCCTGGCCGCCAGCGCGGCGTTGTCCGCCATCAAGCATGCAGGGCAGGAAAGAAACAGGAGGATGAGAAGGGCCGCCGGTTTCATAGGGCAGATGGGGAGGGAAACGCGGAAAAATCAGACGAAGCTGGCAAAGCCGATGTCCGGCCGGCGCTGCATGCCGTGAAATTGAATCTTTTTGATTTCGTTGTGGGCACGCTGGCGCGCTTCGGAGAGGGTATCTCCCTGTGCCACGACGGCCAGGACGCGGCCGCCATTGGTTTCATAACAGTTTTTATCCGCATTCCATTTGGTGCCGGCGTGGTAAACGGAAGCATTTGAAATATCGTCCAGTCCCTGAATAGCGTCGCCGGAATGGGAGGTCTCCGGATATCCTTTGGAGGCCAGCACGCAGCAGACGCTCCAGCCGTTTTGGAAGGAAATTTCTTCCGGCGCAAATTCTCCCTTGGCCCCATGCAGGCAGAAGGAAGCCAAGTCTCCGGAGAGCAGGGGCATAACGGCCTGGCATTCCGGATCGCCGAAGCGGCAGTTGTATTCAATTACTTTTGGGCCGTTTGGAGTCAGCATCAGGCCGAAGTACAGAAAACCCCGGTAAGGCAGTCCGTCTTTTTTTAGTCCGGCTACCGTCGGAGCCACGATTTCCTTTTCAATGCGTTCCAGCATTTCCGGCTCCACCAGCCGGCGGGAAGCCACCGCTCCCATGCCGCCCGTGTTGGGGCCAGCATCGCCTTCCTTGAGGCGCTTGTAGTCCCGTGCCGGGCAGAGGATGAGATAATGGTCGTCCACCAGAGCGCCGAAGATGGAGACTTCCGGTCCGGTAAGAAATTCTTCCACCAGCAGCCGTCCTTCACCAAAACGCCTGTCCGTAAATACTTCTTTCAGGAAAGAGTCTGCTTCCTCCTTGCTCATGCAGACGGCTACGCCCTTTCCGGCGGCCAGACCGTCAAATTTCAGCACGGTAGGATAGTTGTTTCCGATGAATTGCCGGGCTTCCTCCAATGTGGCCGCTACGCGCGCCTGCCCGGTAGGGATGCGGTGGCGGAGCAGGAAGTCCTTGGCAAATTCCTTGCTGGCTTCCAGCTGGGCGCTTTCTTTTACCGGCCCCCAGCAGGGGATGCCCGCACGGGAGCAGGCATTGGCCAGGCCTTCATCCTTGACCAGATAGCTTTCCTCCCCGGCAACGCAGAGATCCATTTTATTGGAAACCATCCAGTCGATCAGCGAGGGCAGATCCCTGGCCGGGATGGGGGTAGCCAGACGGTTGATGGCGTCACTTCCCGGGAAACAGTACATTTCCGGAGCGGAGGGAGATTCCTTGAGTGCCTTGACCAGTGCATGTTCACGTCCACCTTTTCCAATAACGGCTATTTTCATACGCCGCCAGTATGCCGGGACGGACTGATTTTGCCAAGCTGAAATGAACGGTGAGGTTTTCCCTTTTGTCCGGTTGTTCCCATGCTTTTCCTCCATTGCCGGGAATGGGGTTGTACCACTTTTTCTTTTCGTGGCACGGCGCAGCCATTCCGTTCGGGGAAGATGATGTAAAAAGGCCGCCTGACCCGGAGGAAAGGCGGCCTGTAAAAGGAAAGGGTGGTATTTGCGTTTAGAACGGGATTTCGTCGTCCATGTCTCCGAAGTCGTTGGACGGCTGATTGGTGGGGGGCATGGGGGGCGGGTTGTAGTTCTGGGCCGGGCGGGATTGTCCGTAGTTGTTGGAACGGGGAGCATTCTGGTACTGCTGGCGCGGAGCACCTCCCATATCGCCTTCACCGCCGCGGGGGAAGAGCTGGATGTTTTCCCCAATCACGCGCAGCTTGGTGCGTTTCTGCCCGGAGGCTTTATCTTCCCAGGAATCCAGTTGAAGGCGTCCTTCCACAAAGACTCCGCGGCCCTTGCTGAGGTAGTTGCCGGCAACTTCCGCCTGGCGGTTCCAAAGGGTGACGTCCACGAAAGTGGTTTCTTCCTGGCGTTCGCTGTTGTCGCCCGCGTAGTAACGGTTGATGGCAAGGCGGATGTCCGTAACGGCGGTTCCTTTGGGAGTGTAGCGCAGTTCGGGATCAGCGGTAAGGTTGCCCATTAAGAAGACTTTGTTGAGATTGGCCATATAGGATGGGTGTTAACGAGGTGTATGGTATATAGGAAAAGGGCCTTGCCGTTTAGGAGGAAGGCATGTGTTTGGTCGCTAGCAAGTATGGGCCTGCACATGGTCTTGTGCAATACTAAATTACGGAATCGTCCTTCATCATGTCTCCTTTCTACATTGCATTCGTCATGGAACCGTGAAAACTTTACCTCCATGAGTTTCAGGCAGCGGCGGAGAAACGGACTGTTCCGGGTTTCCTGGGGCACATGCCTTTTGCTGTCTGTGCTGGCACACCTGTTTTTGCTGGCGGGGAGCTGCCTGGTTCCTGAAGAATGGCTGGCTTCCCCACGTCCGGCTGAAGCGGCGCGGAGGAAAGTGGCTGTAAGCGCGCGCATGGTAAAGAAAGTGGAACCTCAACTGGAGAGCCGGAGACAAGAGCCCGCGGAATATCTGCCTGCCGTCGTGAAGACCAATGAGGAGCAGGAAAGCGCCACCAGGCCGGAAGTGCCCAAATTCCAGAGCAACAGGAACACGCGGGCGGAAGGCGGCCGGAAGGATCCGGACGGCGACAGGGATATGCCCGCCCAGGATGGCGTGGAACGGGAAAACGGAGAGATTGTCCTTTTTAACCAGGAAAGGCAGGATGGGGATTTAAGCCATGAACGGGACGGCAACAAAAACGCCTCCCCCGGAGCTTCTTCCAATGTTCCCTACCAGCCCCTGGAACCATCCATGCCGCCTGCCGGTCATCCCGGTTCCCTGGCTCATTCTCCCGTCAAGAAGGGAGAGCCAGGCAAATCGGAAGAGGAAAAAACGGCCCGACAAAACATCCGTCATGCACAGGAGAAGGCCATGCAGCTTCCCCATGCGGTAGTGTTGCCCAGCCCCGGAGATTCGGAGAAGCCGGATCCGCTTGAGGAATTGGCCAAAAGCATTGCGAAAGGGGCGGACAATCCTCCCCTGAATCTTCCCAATCTGGATTTGGTGCCCAATACAAAACCGGTTCAGAAACAGCCCTTGTATGATCCCATGTTCAATGCGGAGAGCCAGCCCGGCTTCAAGACACATGAGCGGAAGACCAAGCAGGTCGGCAAATTCAGCTTTGGCCGCCGTCCGACATTGGATGTGGAAGCTACGCCCATGGGAACGTACCAGGCGATCGTTTACCGGGCTATCGGGGAACAATGGTACCGCCAGTGCGATTTGAACCGCGACCTGATTGTTACCGGAACTGTGCGCATCCGCATCCTGATTAACAAGAATGGCAAAATTTCGTCTATGAGGCAGACTTCCCGCGTGGGAGCCAGCGAGGTACAGAAGTCCTTTACCTTCCTCGCCATCAAACTCGCCAGGCTTCCAGCGATGCCCCCGGAGGTAAGGAGTATGCTTGTGGGGGATTCTTTGGAAATGTATTTCGATTTCAATTTTTAACAACCTACCATCCTGCAACAAATACCATTCACAGATATATGATGATGAACTTGATCAAAGACTGCATTACATTCTTCCAGGCAGGCGGCGTTTTCATGTACCCGCTGGCAGCCTGTTCCGTTCTTCTTATTGCGGCCGTTATTTACCGCATGTTCAATATGAAGAAGAGCCTCATTTGCCCCGTCGTGCTGACCAGGGCCGTGGAGCAGTACACCCGCGGCGCCGTGGGGCGCACTGAATTGGAGAGAATAGCTGCGGATTCGGATTCCGTGGAGGGCCGCCTGGTGCTGGATGCGTTGAATGCACCGCTGGAGGATGAAGCCTCCCTGAAGGAAATGATCCAGGTGAAGGCCCGCGAGGAGTTTGTAACGCTTCAGGCGGGTCTGCCCCTGCTGGACATGATTGTGATGATCGCACCCATGTTCGGCATCCTGGGAACCGCCAGCGGCCTGGTGCAGATTTTCAGCGTTTTCGGAATGGATGAGAGTCACGGCATGATTGCTCAGGGGATTGCCCAGGCTCTGAATACGACGATTGCCGGTCTCGCCATCGCCACTCCGGCCGTGATTGCCCACGTTTATTATTCCCGCAAGCTGGAGCGTATTTCCGCCTCCATGGAAGTCCTGCTGACAGAACTGGTTTCCTTCCGCTGCCATCATTCCCAACGCTGACAAGGCCATGCAGTTTTACCGCAAGAAAGCAAGGAGCATGGGGGTGCCCATCGTCCCCATGATTGACATATTGACCATTCTGCTGATTTTTTTCATTGTCCATACGCAGTGGAAGAAGCCGCAGTCCCTGCTTAAGATAGATGTACCCGGAGCGGAATTCATGGAGGGGACTCCGTCTTCGGAACAGCGGGCCGTTCTGACCGTGACGGGGACATCCGCCATTTCCCTGAATGGCAGGCTGGTGGAGATGAATGAACTGGCTGCTGCCCTGGAAGCCTTGAAAAAGGAAAATCCAGGCGTCAAACTGCAGCTTGATGTGGATAAAAAAGCGGAGTTTGGCATCATTGTCGGCATTTGGGATGCGCTGACGTCTGTGGGTATTGACGCAGGTGAGGTTCCTGCCAGAATAGAAATCAACAAGCCCGGCGCACGGTAAGCGCCTTAACATATATATTATCCCCCTCCCGATGTTATTGGAAATAGCACAGTATGGAAATCCGGTATTGAAGGAAAAATGCCGCCCTGTAGAACATTTTGACGACAGCCTGAAAACCCTGGCGGAAAATATGCTGGAAACCATGTACGCAGCAGAGGGCATTGGCCTGGCGGCTCCCCAGGTGAGCATTCCCATTCAACTGGTAGTGATTGATATTCCGAAGGAGGAAGAGTCCGTCACCTGGCTTAAAGTGAACGGAGAGGACAAAGAGCTTTCCGACATCATGCCCTTGATGTTTGCCAATCCCGTTCTGGAACCTTACGGCCCCATGCATCCTTTTCATGAAGGCTGCCTGAGCGTGATGAAAATACGTGCTTCCGTCGTGAGGCCGGATTTTGTCAAGGCTACGGTGCTTCTGATTGACGGAAGAGAAATAACGATTGACTGCAACGGCCTTCTGGCCAGATGCCTGCAGCATGAATGCGACCATTTGAACGGCATCCTTTTTGTGGAGCGCGTTTCTTCCGCACAGAAGATTACCCTGCGCAACAAATTGAAGCGTCTGGCATTGGGATATTAGCTTTCCGTCACTTCCCTCAGGCCTTCATGACAGCCAAAGGAGGGGGGGCAAAGAAGACCGCATTCCGGAACCGCAAAGTTTTTACAGCCGGGAACCGTCCCGTGATGTTCCCGGCAGACTACAATCCACCCGGGTTCGCAGTATTCGGAAGAGAAGAGGTCAGGACGCTTTTTCCGGATCCGGCTGAACCGGTTTTCCGGATTCCCTTTTGACGCGTATTTGCAAATCCGCCAAAGCGTTCATGTAGTAAATGTACGCGTCAAAGGCAGATGCATACGGCGTGAAGGAGTTCTCCTTCTGCATGTAGTGGAAGTGGTCCGCACTCTGCAGTTTGCGCCAAACGTGGGTGAGATCCTTGTCATGGGCTGCCTTGACCGGTTTTTCCAGACGGTAGATTTTGCGGAGGGCTTCATCCTGCATGACGTTGCCATTCCAATGGGACATGGTTCCAAAAGTGGAGCAGGTCATTTCCTGGGTGCACTCACAGACGGAAATGGGCTTAATTTCCTGCGCTACTTCGGACGGAGTCATGAACCGGTTGCCGGCGTCTATGCAGGCGAGAATCATCGTACGCCAGAATTCGAAGACGCCTGTAGCGTCAGACTGGCGTTCCCCCAGCGTTTCATAGTCCATGGACAGGGTAGTGACGCTTCCCTGCTGGTGCGTCAGCCAATCCGCGAAAGTGGTGGGGGAAAGCGGGTATTCCGACCATTCCGGATCAGTCCGCATGATTGCCAGGTCATTGGAGAGTTCCCGGTTGCGGAAGATAGTGGTGGTGTTATACACCCACGGAGCCAGGAAGACTTCATTGCTGGTGAATCCCTTGAGCATGGCCGGGTTGCCGTCCGCCATGATGCCCTTGAAGCCGAGCGTTTCCGCCTGCGCCGCAATGGCGTTGGAGTACAGCATGCCGGTATTCATCAGCACATCCGTTTCCTGATGGAAGAGTTTTTTGAGAAGCTCCCGGTGTTCTTCAATCTGTTCGGCAAATTCCTGAGGGGAGTAAACGGATGCCAGGGAATTGTAATAAGGCATTGCCAGAAAGTCCACACAGCCGGTTTCCGCCAAATCCTTGAATGCGGCAATCAGGTCCGGCCTGTGGTACAGGGCCTGTTCCAGAATGACTCCGCTGAGCGCCAGCCCAAAGCGGAATTTGCCCCCGGTGAGTTCAATAAGCTGTTTCATCAGCCGGGTTGCCGGGAAATAACAGCGTTCCGCCACCGTGCTAAGCACGCGGGCATTCAGATCATCATCTTCATAAAAGGCATGTTCTCCAATTTTGAAGAAGTCATAATGAATCAGCCGGTTGGGCTGATGCGCAACGAAAGTGAGGGAAATGTTGCTCATGGACGGGGTGAAGAAGGCTGAGAGTTATGGAGTAGGGTAAAAAGGCGTTTTTAGCGGTTCAGCACATGTTCATAGACCCGGATAACCTTGTCTGCGGCGGCATCCCAGGTGGAGGCCTTGATGTCCTCCGTGCTCTGTTCCACTACTTTCCGGTACAATTCCTCATCCGTGCAGAGATGGACGATATGTTCCGCCATCTTGTTGACGTCCCAAAAGTCCGCTTTCAGGGCTCCCTTCATGACTTCCGCCACGCCGGACTGCTTGGAAATCACGGCGGGAATGTTGAATTGGGCCGCCTCCAGCGCAGAAAGGCCGAAGGGCTCCGATACGGAAGGCATGCAGTAGATGTCCGTGATGGAGAGGAGTTCATTGACTTTGTCCTTGTTCAGGAAGCCGGTGAAGTGGAATTTGTCGCCCACGCCCTTGAAGGCTCCGGATTCAATCAACTGGCGGAGTTTTTCTCCCGTACCGGCCATGACGAAGCGTACGTCGTCCGTCTGTTCCAGAACCTTGGCGGCAATCTGAAGGAAGAATCCCGGGCCTTTCTGAGCCGTCAGGCGGCCCAGGAAGAGTACGAGTTTTTCCGGAAATTTTTTCTTCCCTTTGAAGACTTTGACCGGATCCGCTCCGTTGTGAATGGGAAATATCTTATGGGGGTCGATGGCATAGTGCCCGCTGGCGATGGTTCCCGTGTATTTACTGACCGGGATAACGGCATCCGCCTGTTCCATGCCGAATTTTTCAATGTCGTAAATCCAGCCACGGGCATCCGCTCCGGCACGGTCAAACTGGGAAGCGTGCAGATGCACCACCAGGGGCTTGCCCGTGGCTTTTTTCACTTCCACGCCAGCCAGATAGGTCATCCAGTCATGGGCGTGGATAATGTCAAAATCCTGCTGAAGGGCGACTTTTACCGCTATTTTTGAGAATTGAATGACTTTCAGTGCCAAATCCCCGGCGTAAAGGTCTTCCTTGTTCCTGAACAGCTGAAGGTCGGCTTCATGCGTTTTGGAGAAGGTGATGCGGCCTTCCCTGGTGAACTGTACCACGCCGGATTCCCCTTCCACGGTGGTGTAGGGGTCCAGTTCAATGGGCGCGCGCTCCACCAGGGCAAAGCTGTCATAGGAATATTTCCGGTCCACTTGCTCCACTTCCCGATAGGAGACGTTATTGAGACCGGTGAGCTGGAATCCGTCAAAAAGGACGGAAGGGTCGGCCTTGGGAACGATCACCCTTAAATCCACTTTTTTTGCCAGCGCCTTGGAAAGACCCAGGCAGGCAATGCCCAACCCCCCGTTGACCAGGGGCGGGAATTCCCATCCTAATGTAAGAACTCGAATTGTGCTCATCGGTTGATGTGGTTTGTCGGTGCCGGGAAGGATACGGACTCGTGCCGTGTTGTACACCAACGCAATAAAACCAGATTTTTCATGTTCGGTCTAGATTAATATGAATAATTTTACTCTAATAATGAAAAGAAAAGTGCTGCTTTAGTTCAATCTTGCGTTCGTCATGAAATTGATTTAGTCTGGACTGAACGCTTTTGATCCTCTCTTCCGTCCGGCTTCAATGTGCTCCGTTTCCAACATCCCTGAAAGACGAAAAACACCTCCTCTCCGGGGGAGTCTCGTCAAATGGGAGTACACGAATACGGTTTCCAAAATAACTCTCAGCGTGTGTCTTGCTGATGCCGGTATTGTCCGCGTAACGTATTTCCCCGGAGCGGTGCCGGAAGACGAGCCGAGTTATGCCGTAAGCCCCGGATATTCCGCGCCGGGAGCGGAAATCCGCGAGTATGATGAGGACGGGGTTCATGTCGTTGAGACGTCCCTGCTCCGCATCCGCATTCGCACGGAGGAGCAAAAGGTGGATTTTTACGATGTTGCTACGGATGAGCCCCTGCTGACGGATGAGGGCGGATTCGGTCGGGAGAGCAAGGACTGGACTGGAGACGCCCGGGTATGGATACGGAAAAATCTTCAGGAAACGGAGCATTTTTTCGGGCTTGGGGACAAGCCGTGTGCCTTGAACCTGAGGGGTAAGTATTTCTCCATGTGGGGAGCGGACCATTATGATTTCCATGAGGAATCGGATCCCCTTTACAAAAGTATTCCCTTTTTCCTCAGTTTGCGGGAAAGGATGGCGTACGGCCTGTTGTTTGACAACACGTGCCGTTCGTATTTCGACTTCGGAGCTACGGATGAAAAGGTTCTTTCCTTCGGGTCCTTCGGGGGCCTGATGAATTATTATTTCATTTACAACAACACTCCTCTGGACATCATCTCCGCTTATACGCGCCTTACCGGTACGCCTGAATTGCCGCCTTTGTGGGCGCTGGGGTACCACCAGTCCAAGTGGAGCTATTATCCGGACAAGGCCGTATACAATCTGGTGGAGCGTTTCCGGGGCTTGGGCATTCCGTGCGATGCCGTGCATCTGGACCATCATTACATGGAACGGAAGGAGGGATTTACTTGGGACAAACAGAATTTTCCCGACGCGGAAGGAATGGTCCGCGCCCTGGAGAAGGACGGTGTGAAGACGGTTCTGATTGTCAATCCCGGCGTGAAGGTCAATCCCGCCAATCCGGTCTGGAAAGAGGGGATGGAACGCAATTATTTCTGCCGCCGGTCGGAAGGCAATTTATTGTCGGAAGAAGTATGGCCGGGACTTTGCAATTTCCCGGATTTTACGGCTCCCGCCGTACGCGGATGGTGGGCGGATCTGTTCAGCAGGGATATTGGGAAAATTGGCGTGCGCGGCCTCTGGAACGACATGAACGAACCTGTCGTTTTTCCGGACCGCACTTTCCCGATGGATACGCGGCATGAATATGACGGCATGCCCTGTTCCCATGAAAAAGCTCATAACATTTACGGACAGTGCATGGCGGAAGCCTCCTGGCTGGGCATGAAGCGTCACGCTCCGGACCGTCGACCTTTCCTTCTGTCCCGGTCCGGTTTTGCCGGCTTGCAGCGTTTTGCCGCCACATGGACAGGGGACAACCGGTCCAACTGGGAACATTTGAAGCTGGCCAATTTCCAGTGCCAGCGGCTTGCGGCTTCAGGCATGTCCTTCGCGGGAGCGGATGTGGGGGGATTCATGGGGCATCCCACCCCTGAATTATTTTGCCGCTGGATGCAGATGGCTTCTTTCCACGGTTTTTTCCGTAATCATTCCTCCGGGGAGTTCGGCGGTCAGGAACCATGGATGTTTGGACAGGAAGTCACTTCTTACGTGAAAGCCGCCATAGAGGGACGGTACCGCCTGCTTCCCTATATCTACACGCAATTCCGCCGGTACGCGGAGACGGGCATGCCCGTTCTGCGCTCTCTTGCCCTGCAGTGTTTTACCAACAAGGACACCTACTGGCGGGGGGCGGAGTACTTCTTCGGCGACCATTTGTACGTCATTCCCATTCATGAGCCGCAGGAAGGCGGCCGGTTCCTCTACATTCCGGAGGGCGTATGGTATTCCTATCACACGGACAGCCTGATGGAGGATACCGGAAAGGATGTCTGGGTGAAGTGCCCCCTTTCTTTCCTGCCTGTGTATGTCCGTGGAGGGGCGGTGATTCCCCATTGGCCGGTGCAGCAATATGTAGGGGAGCTACCCCGCCCGCCGTTGACGCTGGATGTATGGTGGGCGCCGGAAGGGGAAGTGGCCTCCCATTTGTATGAGGATGCCGGGGACGGGTATGCATACCGGAACGGGGAATGCGCCGTGCATGAGTTCTTTTACCGCGGCGGCTCCAGTTCCCTGGAGCTGGACTGGAATTGCGAAGGGGATCCCTGTGCATTCCATGAGTCCGCAGAAGTGGTTTTACACGGTTTGCCTGCGGGGATTTCCGTCAGCGCATGTATGGACGGCGTTCCTTGCCGCGGCGTAGCAAGAGAAGGAAGGGTATGGAGAATACCGGTGAAAGGCAAGTTTGATACGCTTTCCGTTTGCTGGACGACGGAATAATGTTGTTGCCGTTAAGAGCGGGAGGCGACCGACGGAATTGTCATGGAAGGTGGAAACTGCGCCTGACCGTATCCCTTTTTAGTTTCAGCTCCCGCCATTCATGCGTCAGGGTGGAGGAAGCCACTACGCCTCCTCCGGCGCAGAGGGAGAGCTTCTGCCCCTGCCAGTACAGGGATCGGATGCCTACCAGGCAGAAAAAGTCTCCATTTTCCAGAAACCCGAACGGGGCGCCGAAACGAAGCGGACAGCGGAGACGTGAACGCCAGTTGTCCAGCTGGGCGAGCGTTTTCTCCGTGCGGGGCTGGGAACCCAGGGCGGGGGTGGGGTGGAGCAGCCGTATCCAGTGGGCCGGAGTATGCTGTTCATCCGATTCCAGTATGAGGTAAGTAACAAAGTGGATCAGGGTGCCCAGGTTCAGCACGCTGCGTGCCGTTCTTGTGACGCTGCCGCAGGGGGACAGGCGGGAAAGAATGCTGCCCGCCACGATTTCATGTTCGCGGATTTCCTTGTCGTCGTTGATGAAAACCCCTTCATCCTCCGGGCGGGCCGTTCCTGCCAGGGCCATTGTCTCCAGGCGGCGGCCCTGCTGGTGGAACAGTGTTTCCGGAGTGATTCCGCAGAATCCTTCCCGTTCCGTCCACCAGGCGTAGGGATAATGGGACGGAGAGCTGCTGACGGCCCGCAGGATGAGTTCCCGGGGTGTGTGTTGGGGCTGCATTTCCCCGAACTGAGGCATCGCCGGAACGCTTTTCACCAATTGCCCGGTGGCGATTTGTTCCATCATTTCCGCAAAGACCTGCGCGTACGCATCCGGAGAAGGTTCCATCCACCGGATTTCCGGAGCGGGCGGCAGAGGGCTTCCCTCCGTTGAAAGAGAAAGAAGGGCGGCCGGTATTTTCCATGGCCGCGGGTCGTCCAGACGGAATGTATCAATATAAAAGGCGGGACCGGAATCCGGTGGTTCCGCTGATTCCCGGAAAGGCCCCGTTCCGAGAAGAAGGCCGCGGGAAGGGTGCTTGATCAGGGCTCCGGAAGTCAGCGTTTTTATGTCCATGCGCAATTCATGTTAAAATGTCGCCGCCGGGAATTCCAGCTATTTGAATGTTTGTGAAAGTGTGGATGAGACGGGGGTGACTGTTTTATGGGCGTCTCCGTTTTTCTGGGATGTCCCATGGATAGCATGGGCCTGAAAAAGAAGGGGGAAATCCTTCATCCCCGACGCCTTTTTCCCGTCTCTGAAGAAGCGGTCGGATGGCGTATCTTTCCTTGCCAGAAGCGGCCTCCCCTTCTGTTTCCTGAAGCCCGTGCGCCATGTCACGTGCGTTCCCCTTTTGAATTGACGGGGAAAAGCGCTCAAGTAAGCTTTAACAAGCTTGCGTCCCCATGCAGATGATGAACAGACCAGTACCAGCAGTTCCCTCCGCCGATATTCCGGTAAAGGCCATGCTGGCAGAGGTGCGGAAGCCGCTGGGGCCCGTCTGGTGGAGCGTGTTTCTCGCCTGCGCATTGCTGGCGGTGTGGGGCATAGGGTGGAGTTCCTGGCGCATTGCCGCAGAGGGGGCAGGCGTGCTGGGGGTGAATAATAACGTAGTGTGGGGGCTGGACATTGTGCATTTTGTTTTCTGGATAGGCCTGGGGCATGCGGGCACCCTGATTTCCGCCGTCCTGCTGCTGACGCGCCAGTCATGGAGAAGCCCGATTGCGCGCGGGGCGGAACAGATGACCCTGTGCGCGGTCATCTGCGCCGCCGTTTTCCCTGTGGTTCACGTGGGGCGTGTCTGGATGGCGTGGATGGCTTCCCCCCTGCCGGAAGTGAGCGGAATTTGGCCGGATATGGCCTCTCCTTTGATGTGGGATGTCATGGCTGTCAGCACCTATTTTCTTCTTTCCCTGTTGTACTGGTATATCGGCCTGGTGCCGGATTTCGCGTTGCTGAGGGACTGCTGCAAGGGCCGTCTGAGGCGCCGGTACGGGTGGCTGGCGCTGGGCTGGCAGGGTACGGGGCGCCAATGGCGCGCCTATGAAAAGGCCAGCCTTCTTTTTGCGGTTATTCTGACTCCTCTCGTGGTATCCGTTCATTCCGTGGTGAGCTTCGATTTTTCCGTGACTCAGGTGCCGGGGTGGCACCAGAGCATTTTCCCGCCCTATTTCGTAGGAGGGGCCATCCTCAGCGGCATGGCGATGGTTCAGTTGATTCTGCTGGGGGTGAGCCGTCTGATGGCCGGCAGCGGTGTTCGCCGGGCCGTTACTCCGGCCATTCTGGATTTAAGTTCCCGGTTTGTTCTGGCCCTGAGCCTGGTGATGGGGGCCATGTATTTGTGGGAGCATCTGGCCGCCATTCTGAATGGAGGCTCTCCGGAGCCGTTTCCGGGCAGAAATCCCGTGAATGCCGTGTTCATCATCGTCATGGTTGCCGGGAATGTGGCGCTGCCCCAGTTGTTCTGGTTCCGCTCTCTGCGAACCAACCGCTGGGTGATTGCCGCCGTGGCTCTGGGCGTGCTTGCGGGCATGTGGATGGAACGTTTCTGGATTGTCGTGAATTCCCTGAAAGCATCCCTGCTTGCCGCCAACATCGGAGATTATTTCCCAAGCGCGACGGATTTGGCCATGATGGCCGGGAGCGTGGGGCTGTTTATGGCCCTGTATATGGCGCTGGTGCGTGTGGCTCCGTTTTTTTCCCTGTGCGACGTGCGGGAACAGCAATCCCTGAACAAGGAGGGCGGGGCATGAAAAAGGCCGTCATTTCCGGCTGGGTGCTTTCCTTCGGTTCGGAGAAGGCTCTTCTTCAGGCCGTCCGCGTGCTGGTGAAGGAGGAAAATTTGCGCTGGGAAGTTTGCGCGCCTTACCCCTGCGCCGCCGTCCGGCTTGCCAACAGATACGCCGGGAAGACCGTGGGCGCAGGCGTCCGGCGGTGGGCTGCGGCTGGCGGTATCTGCGGGTTTCTGGTCGTGGCCCTGTGGCTTTACTGGACGCAGTTCTGCGCGGATCCCCTTGTGGCCCAGGGCAGGGTGCAAGGCTGGGACAACTGGCCCGCATACGTTCCTCCCCTGTTTGAGGGAACTTTGCTGGGGGCAGGATTGCTGACCGCCGCCGGCTTCCTGAAGGGGGCTTTTCTTCCGCAGTGGAACGACTGGGCGTTTGAGTGTGATTTTTTCAGGACGGATGAGCACGGAAACGGTTACTTCATTCTGCTGGAAGGTGGATGTGAAGGCCATGCCGCCGCCCTGGTTGATGCCCTGAACCCGGATGCTCGCGAGCATGTTCATAGGAAAGGAGGCCGGCCATGAGAGGCGGTGTTATGGCAGCGGCTGCCCTGGTTCTGCTGGGGGCGCTCTGGTTTCTGGCGGGGGATGACGGTGGGAGAAATGCCGTTCCCCGTTTGTTTGACAATATGAATGATCGCCCTCTGGCGGATGCCCAGCAGGTGGGGATGCCTTCCGCCCCCGCAGGTCGGAAAACCCGCCTGACGCCACCCCATTCCGTGGCGCAGTCCCTGGGCATGGGCGGAACTGTTCGGAAACGGGAGGGTGACCGGGATTCCTTTGCCGCGGAAGGTTCCTATTTTTCCTCCGGCCGCATGCAGGGCGGAGAAGAAGATTCCATGCCTCTGGAACTGGGCGGCATCTCCCGTAGCCGTGATGTGCAGGCGGAGGGGCGTGCGCTTTATCTGGCGCATTGCGCCGTTTGCCATGGAGAGGACGGAGGAGGACGCGGCAGCATGGCCGCTTATGACACCTATCCGCAAATAGGCTCTTTCCGGGATGGAAAGTACGCTTCCTATTCCCCCGGAAAAATGTTCAGGAGCATTCGGTCGGGGCAGGGGAACATGCCCGCTTTCGGAAATATTCTCACGGCGCGGGAAATCTGGTGTCTGGTGGCGTTTATCCGCCATTTGCAAGCGCCGCCGGAAGAACCTGCCGTTAAACAGAAGGAACAACATCCATGAACAGCAATACATCTTCAACAGGCAGGAAACGCCGGGATCGTCCGGCATTCGGCTGGGCGGGGCGTCCTGCAGCCCTCACCATGTGGATCATTTCCGTTCTATTGTGGTGCGTGCTGATGCGCCAGTCTTTTACGGCCATGCCCTGGGACGACATGACGGTCGCCGGGGAAAGCCTGCAGGAATTAAGAAGGCCGTTCGCCGCTGCCGGAATGGCCACAGGCGTTCTCGGCTCCAGCCTCTGTCTGGGGTGCCTGTTCTGGCTTTGCCTGTCTTCACTGACGGGCTCCGGCTGGGGAATCTCACTGAGAAGGGTTCTGGCGGCGGGGTGCTGGGGGTTTTTACCCGGTGTTCTGGTATTGGCCGGAACAGTCGGCTGCCTGACTACCGTGATTTTTCCGGAAGCAGCCCGTTACTGGGGTGTTGCGGATGTTTCCTCTCCCGGAGTCCAGGCCTTTGGCGTTTTGGATTTGTCTGACTTCTCATGGTGGAACCCGGCGTGGCTGTACGTGCGCATGGGGAGCATTGCAGCGCTTTCCTGGAGCATGGCCCAGGTATGGGAAACGCTGGTTGCGGGAAAAAATGTCTGGCAGCCTTCCTTCCGCCGGGGGGCTGCCGCCTTCTGCATGGTCGTGACGGTGATGATGCTGGGCCAGCTGGGGCTGGATATGCTGGGAGGGACGGGAAAGAGCATTCTTTCCATGTTCCCCGTATACATGATTGCATATGTTCTGCTGGCGTCTCTGGCATTCGCTGTGCTGTCCGCCGTGTTCCTGAGGAGGCTGGACGGAGGGAAGGAGCTGCCATGGCCCCGCCTGGGCGGCATGCTGACGGCCATGGTTCTGGTAAAAGCCTATATTGTGTATTCGCAGTACATGATTACCTGGTACGCCTCCATGCCGGCTGAAATGTCCTTTTATGACGCCTCCGCTTCCTCCGGCTGGTCCGGGATGTTAGCCGCGGCTCTCGTTCTTCAGCTTCTGCTGCCTTTCCTTATTTTGCTATTCCCTGCGTTGAGACGCCGTCCATCCGCTCTGGGCGCCGTATGCGCCGGAGTGCTGTTTGGCTCCCTGCTGGAAGCGTGCTGGATGTTCGGCCCCGGCCTTGGGCTGGATCCGTCCGCGTGGAAGGCATGGCTTCCGTTCGCCCTGCTTCTGGTGGGGATGGCCCTTATCTGCTGTTTTTCCTTCCTGGGGGCTCTGAGTGTCCGCAGGGTGTTTCCCGAACCATAATGAACCGTACCGCCGCCGTTTTTTTTCTGTTTCTCCGCCGTCCGGGCGAGTATTTCCCCCTGTTCTGGCTGACCGGCGCTTTCGTGCCGGGCTTTCTGTGGTCGCTGGCGTACGCTTCCAGTCTGGTTGCGGAGGCTCCTTTGCCGTGGCCGGCCGGTCGCCTCATGTTCGCATTCTACGGCATGCTGGTGTACGGCTGGGCCCTCCCCGTTCTGTTTTCTTTTGCGGCGGGAAACAGGAGCCTGTGGATGAAACCCGCGGAATGGCTCTGGCATGCCTGCGTTGCGCTGGGGGTGGCGACCATTGCCGCAGGGAATGGGAGCGGCGTGCTCCTGATGCCTTTTGACTGGTGGGTCTGCCCGGTTTTTGCCTTCATTGCCGCAGGGGCGGCGTGCTTTGCATGGTTTCGGCCGTTTCCGTGGCCTGTACGGCTGTTGTTCAGTTCCTCCGCCGGGTGTGTGGCGGCGGCCCTTCTGTCGCTGGGATATACGCAGGCATTGTCCATGAATGGCCTGTTGGATGTTTCCACCCTGGGAGGAAGCCTGTCCTGCGGGCTGATGTTTGCCGCCCTGGGAGCGGCGGCGCTCCGCCTGGATATGGCGCAAGGGCGGACAGCCGGAATTCTCTCCGTCTGGATGGCCCTGGTGCTGGCTGCGGCGCCGGTGATTGGAGGGCTGGGGGGGCTTCTGGGGTTCCCCGTGCCGTGGAGGTTGGTGGAGGCCGGCGCCGTCTGGTTTTGGTGCGCCGTTCTTCCCTCCGTTCTGGCGGTAGCGCGTTTTTGGATAAAATCCGGTACGAAGACCGGAATATGGGTGAAGACCGGAGTTTCCCTGCTTGCCTTGCTGGCGGCATGGAACGTATTTGTTGTGGGCGCGCCGGAGCTGATGCAGTTTTCCCTGTCTGCGTGGCATGAACCGGAATTATGGATTCTGCTGGGGGCCGGAGTTTTGATGATGGCGGGGGGAAAGGCCCCCGGACGTTTCCCCGTGGCATGGCGGCTGTTGGGCGCAGGCGTTTGCGGTGTGCTTCTGGCGTATGCCGTGGGCGTGCTTGCCGCCCTGGATGTCCAGGCTTTTCCTGAGGCCCGTCGCGCGGAGCTGATGAGCGGCTGGGTGGGCATGACTGCCTGTGTCCACGCCGTTGCCATGGCTTTTTGCCTGGCGGGCAGCCTCTGCCTGTGGCGGCCAGCGGGAGCGGAAGACGGAGGCCGGGAGCCTTCCCCTCCGTTTTTGCGGCGTTTCTTCTTCATTTCAGCCGTAGCGGCGGCTTTGGCGCTGGCGACGGCTGCGGCCGTTTTTCTGCATGCTCCGCCTCCGGATTTCATGGAGGTCAGGAGACCCGTTCATGATGCGGAAGGTTCCGGCATTTATGCCGCGGAGGGGTGTGCCCTGTGCCATACCCAGATTATCCGGCGTTCCCTGTCCGGAAAAGACTGGCAGACGGCTGTTGACCGCGGGACGGATCCGGATTTCCCCTACCGGGTCAGTGAACCGGAAGATATGGATGCCGAATTCAACAGGGAAGGAGCGCCGCAGGCAGGTATAGCGGCGGTTGGGCCGGATTTAAGCAATGCGGCGGAATATGCCGCGGGCAGGCTGGAATATGAGGATGCCGTTTCCGGCGGCACGCGCCGCGCCGCTCAGGTGCGGGAATGGCTGGCCCTGCATCTTTATCATCCGCGTGAACTTCAGTTCAAAAAGCCCTGGACGGTGTGTCCCTCCATGACCGGCTTTTTTGAGGAACGCCCCGTAGAAGGAAATGCTCCTTCCCCGGAGGCCCTCCCTGTCCGGATGGAACCGGGCAGGGAACTGGTCCCAACGGAGCGTGGGAAACATCTGCTGAACTACCTGGCTTCTCTCCGGAGGGTGGAGCCTTCCCAGAAACGCGGCCGTATTCATTCTTTCCCGGGGATGTCCCATATTCATCCGGATTATGCCGCGCATCCTCCCGCCGTGGACATGGAACGCCTGAAAAAAGCGCGCGCCGCTGCCGTCATGGAAAAGGGGAAAGGCGTGTATCTCTCCAAATGCGCCATTTGCCACGGCAGCGACGGCATGGGGGACAAGGTGACCTATCCACCCCTGGCCGGGTCCGAGTGGCTGAAGGAAAAGCCTGACGCGGAAATCGTCAGGATCATCCTCCAGGGGCTGACCGGCCCCATCACGGTGAATGGAAAGGAATGGGATTCCACCATGCTGCCGCCTGGCATTACGAATTCCCGGGATCTGGCCAATCTCCTCACATTCCTGCGCCGCCAGTTCGGCGGGGTGGAGAAGGCGGCCTATACGCCGGAGCAGGTGGACGCCATCCGCCGGAAGCTGTGACGGGAGGGCCCCCGATTACAACGTTTCATGCTCCTGAACGGAAATGGCTGCAAATGCCATTCTATGATTTAAATGATAAGTCCGCACTTTCTGCGGACAGAAACGTTGTAATCGGAACAAATGCCAGTGCCGCCAATGGCACGGACAAAGTTGTGATAGGTTACCTCTTCCACCAAAGACAACCGGGGTACCGTTGTGGGTTCCTCGTCCGTGGGCACCAACTCCGCCGGAGTCGCCCTGGGGGGGGGATCATATTAAAGTAGGGAATTCCTGCGTTTCCGTAGGTTCCAGGTTCAATACGGACCACTGTTACATGGGGATAGTCCTGGGTTATCAGAGTAATACGTCCAATGAATCGGAGAAGCTCCATACGGCCACGGCTTATTCCTTCTGCGCGGGCATGGGTTCCCGGATCAAGGGGGGGCCTTCTGCATAGGCATCGGCAGGGGGATTTATGTGGAAGACGGCGGCTGCGGGCACAGCATCGTTCTTGCGGCTATGCCAAGTCGGAAGTGCCCAACGGCATCGTGATTTCCGGCGGCCACGCGACGGCCACCCGATGTGGTTCGTCAGTCCGGGCGTCATCAGCGGGGAGATGATGCTGGATAGGCAAGCCCTTTTAGATTTCTACAACTTCCTCTTTCGTGATGGCATTGTAGGCCAGTGTTATCCCTCCAAAGCCGGAACAGGGGGCCGGAGGATTGTCCGGGGCAATGTCCTTTGCCAGCAAATCCAGCGGGTATAATTCCAGTTTGGTGCCGGGGGTGCTGAAAAATACCACGTCGGGATTGTCCCCGGTCTCGTCCGTTTTAAAACCAAGCTTGTCCCGGTAAAATTGCAGGGACTTTTTCATGTCTATGACTCCAAGGCAGATGACGGTTACTCTGTTCATGTTCTTCTTCATGGAATTGACGAATAGCCTGTTTTCTGTTTAATGTTTTGCGGCGCCTCCGCCAGGAAAATGTGTTTTTCCCGGTTTTGTTAACGTCTGGTTTTATGGTGAAAGAAACAGAGCCGTCCGCTGGTAGTTAAGGAACCTTTTCATGAAACTTCCTTCCTCCCGCATTCCCTGGCTGGACAACATCCGTGTTTTTGCCTGTATTCTCGTTATTGCCAGCCACATCGTGGGGCAGTTTTTTGTGTCGCCTCCTTTCACTCCGGACAATGAAACCTTTGCCTGGTCCTCCTTTTATACGGTGCTGGTGCGGGTCTCCATCCCCCTGTTTTTCATGATTTCCGGTGCCCTCCTGCTGCCCGTTCGGGATACGACTGGGCAATTCCTAAAAAAACGCTTTACCCGCGTCCTGTTCCCCTTCCTGTTGTGGTCTGCGTTTTACACTGTTTTTCCGTGGAGCTATGAAACGCTCACGGGGGACAGCTTTCACTCCGTCTTCCCCCTCTCACGGGTCACGCCGGACCTGGAAACCATGGGAACGAACCTGCTGCTGATTCCACTGAAATTCAGCGTAGGCATTCATCTCTGGTACCTCTACGTGCTGATGGGCCTTTACCTCTTTTTGCCAGTCATATCCCCCTGGGTGGAGAAAGCGGGAAAGGCTGCTTTTGCCTACTTCCTGCTGCTGTGGACGTGCACCCTCTTGTTCCCTTATCTCCAGACCATTTTCCCCAGCTATCTGGGAAAATGCCCCTGGAATGAATACGGGGCCCTGCATTCATTCTCCGGGTACCTGGGTTACATGGTGCTCGGCTGCTTTCTGAGGAAATACCTTGGGAATGCCTCCTTCGCCCGCACAGCCTGCTGGGCCGTTCCGTGTCTGGCCGCGGCCTTTTGGTTCACCCTCCATTTCTACCGGACGTCCACGGCTCTGGCCCAGTCCTCAAGCGGCGACTACATCGGCTTCGCCAGCATTAATGTGGCCCTCATGTCTGTGGCCGTCTTCGTTCTCTTCCAGTCACTTCCCGCGTTCAGAGCCGGGTCCGCGCCGCAGCGGCTCCTGGCTGATTTCTCCAGCATGAGTTTCGGCATCTACCTGGTCCACTTTGTGCTGGTGGGAGCCGTTTACCGCCTCTTTGGCATACTCCATCTGTTGTTCCTTCCGGCTTCTCTTTCCATCCCGCTGCTGACTGCGGCGACGTGCCTGGCAGCCTGGGGAATCATCAAGCTGCTCTCCTTCCTCCCCGGCAGCAGGTACCTGATCGGATAAATTCCGGCATGGAGACAAAAAACTGCCCTCCGCACCGTGTGGCGGGAGGGCAGTCCGGATGGAAAAAGCGGGAAAAACAGGGATCAGTTCAGGGCTTCCACCAGCTTGTCCCCATAGGCGGAGCAGGTAAGTTCCGTGGAACCGGGAATCATTTCCGCAAGGTCGAACGTAACCGTTTTTTCGGAAATCACCCGGTCAATGGCCCGGATCAGCAGGTCGGCGGCTTCCGTCCAACCCATGTAGCGCAACATCATCTCCGCAGACAGGATGACGGAGCTGGGGTTGGCCTTGTTCAGTCCTGCCAGTTTGGGGCCGGTGCCGTGCGTAGCTTCAAAAATGGAATGTCCCGTCAGGTAATTGATGTTGCCTCCGGGGGCGATGCCGATGCCGCCTACCTGCGCCGCCAGGGCGTCGGAGATGTAATCCCCATTCAGATTCAGCGTGGCTACCACGTCGAAGTTTTCCGGATGGAGCAGAATTTCCTGGAGGAAAGCGTCCGCAATGCAATCCTTGATGACGATACCGTCGGGGAGCTTCAGCCAGGGGCCGTCCCCGATGGGGAGGGCGCCGTATTCACGCCGCGCGACATCATATCCCCAGTCACGGAAGCCGCCTTCCGTGAACTTCATGATGTTGCCCTTATGCACCAGCGTGACGCTCTTCCTTCCGTTTTTCACGGCATAGTCAATGGCGGCGCGCACCAGGCGCTCCGTGCCTTCACGGGAAACGGGCTTGATGCCGAAGCCGGAGCTTTCCGGGAAACGCACCTTTTTCATGCGGTCCGGGAAAATGCGGCTCATGGTATCAAAAAACAGCTTGGCGTCCTCCGTGCCTTCCTTGAATTCGATTCCGGCGTAGATATCTTCCGTGTTTTCGCGGAAAACGACCATGTCCACTTTTTCCGGAGCTTTGACGGGAGTTTCAATGCCGTTGAAATAGCGCACGGGACGCAGACAGACAAACAGGTCCAGATCCTGCCGCAGCGTGACGTTCAGACTGCGGATGCCGCCGCCCACCGGAGTGGTGAGGGGGCCCTTGATGCCGATGAGGTACGTGCGGAAAGCTTCCACCGTCTCATTCGGAAGCCAAGTGCCCAGATTGTCAAAAGACTTTTGCCCGGCAAAAACTTCATACCACGCGATGGAACGCCTGCCCTGGTAGGCCTTGGCTACGGCTGCGTCAATGACACGGGATGCCGCCGCCCATATTTCAGGACCGGTTCCGTCACCGATGATGAAAGGAATGACGGGCCTGTCCGGAACACAAAGCCTGCCGTTCTGCATGGTGACGGCTGCACCGTCCGCGGGAGGGGTGAATGTTAAATTGGCCATGACGTGCGTTCCTTTATAGGACGCAGCCCGGTTTGGCAAGATAAAAGAACGGAATGGGGAACTGTGCTTTGTGGAGCTTTGCCGGCTCCTGAAGCAACCGGACTGGAAATGTTTTCCCCCCTTCTCCCGCATGAGCGTGTCTCAGAACCAGCGGTCCTTTCCGGAAGGTTCCTCCGGCTGACCGGCTTCTTCCCGGAGGCGTTTGAGGAAATTTTCTTCAGCCTGATGTTTCAAGCCGCTCTCCATGATATGCTTCCGGGCGTTTTCGTTCAGCTGGTTGACGGCAATGGCGGCATCTTCGGAAGTCAGCCTGTTCCAGATGCCGGCGTCATCCTTCACGATTCGCAGGGACCCCTCCACCATCTCACAGGAAATCAGCTTGCCATGAAGGCCCTCTGCCGTAATGGGGCCTTTGTTTCCTGCGGGAATGATAATCCGAAGAGGTTCGGGCCCTTCCAGGCTGATGCCCCCGTGGGCGCGATAGGCCGCTTTCAGAACCAGCGTTTTCCTGCTCCACCACCAGGTGGTGGAATAACGGTATTCATATTCGAAAGTCCGTTCCACTGTCACCAGATTGGCAACTTTTTCATCCTTCTGCACCACCAGGGCCACGCTGCCGTGGTTGGAGGAGAATCCCTTATTGATTAGGGTGAGCCCCATTTCCCTGCCGGCTTCAATCAGTTTTTCCGCCACAGCCATCGGTTTTTCCGCTGGGGCGGTGATGCAGGAGCGCACCCCCCAGAACGATACGGCCAGCACACCAATCAGAACGGCTCCCCTGACCAGTGCGACAACGGCGGGGGAATGGAAAAAGGAGGGGGAGGAACCGCTCATGTGTTGCGCGTGGCGGGAAATTCAGGGTTCCGGGTCTTCATGGGTGTCATGTTCCCTGATGGGCGGCATGAACAGGGCCAGGAAGGTGAAGGCGATGACGGTCAGGTCGTCTATCTGGCCAACTCCCGGAATGAAATCCGGAATCAGGTCAATGGGGGAAAAGGCATAAAGAGCCGTCAGAGCCAGGAGAACAATCTTGCGTCTGGTGAAAAGACGCGGTTCTCCTTCCCGGCTGCGGAAATAATTGACGGCCCTGGCCAGGAGCTGCTGCCTGGGGCCGTTGGGCGGAATGGGAAGATTGTTTTTCATGGAGCTGCAGGGGTGAATTGGCCGTAAAGGGAAAGGAAATTCTTTTTTATATGGGCCGGAAGCAGACCCGGGAGCGGGATAAACGAGCCCCTTTTCCCTGCCTTGTCCTGGGAGCAGCACGGGCAGGTTTTTTCTGAAGCCGTTTTCTGTAGGCGTCTTTTCATCAGGAAAGCTCTTTCCTCATTATCTCATGTACTTCCGGCCGCGTCCAGAGCAATTCCCGGCTTCTTCCGGGAATAAGCTTCCTTGCGTTTGAGTGAGTATAACGTTTACGGCGGTTGCGCCGTGCATGTATTTCCTTTTCCTGATATTATCATCGGCAAGGGAAGAGGGCAAGTGCAGGAAATCGCGGAAGGAACCGTAATATTTGTTCTGTCCCTGCCGTTTTCCGAGCCTGTTTTCCCCCAGCCGCGAAAATGTTCCGCAGGGTAGGGGAGGGCTTCTTCCCCGCTTGCCTGCGAGTGGAACGCCCGGTCTTGCGGCATTGACACGGAGGGAGGCACGGAGTACTCTCCTGCGGCGTATAATGATCAGTTTTACCAATATCAGCGGAGCCGGGGAAATTGGGGCCAATTGCTATTTGCTTGAGATGGACGGCACCAGGATTGTGCTTGACAGCGGGATGCACCCCAAGAAGGAGGGGAAGGCGGCCATGCCGGATTTTGATTCCCTGGAACCCAATTCCGTGGAAGCCGTTTTTTTAAGCCATTCCCACCTGGACCATCTGGGAACGCTGCCTGTGCTTCAGGAGAAACAGCCAGCAGCGGAGGTGTTCATGACGCCCGCCGCGGCAGCCCTGTCTGAAGTGATGCTGCATAATTCCGTGAATGTGATGAGTGCCAAGAGGCTGGACCTGGGCATTGTGGAGTATCCTTTTTTCACCCATAATGATCTGGACAGATTGAGCGACGCCTGGCATGCCAAGTCCTGCAACGAAGTGTTCCGCGTGGGTTTCCGTCAGAACGTGCTGGCCACGTTTTACGATGCCGGGCACATCCTGGGGTCTGCCGGCGTGATGCTGGAGGGCGAGAGCGGCCATACCGTATTTTATACGGGGGACGTGCAGTTTGAAGACCAGAGCATGATTCCCGGGGCTGATTTTCCGGAATCCGGCGTAGATACGCTGGTGATGGAGTGCACGCGCGGCGGTTTCCAGCGCAGCGCCCACTATTCGCGGCCGGAAGAGATGGTGAGGTTCGGGAAAGCGATTGCGGAGACGCTGGAGCGCGGCGGCGCCGTACTGATTCCGGTATTCGCCATCGGCAAGAGCCAGGAGATGCTGTTCAACATTCACCGTTTCAAGCAACAGGGGGTGATTCCCGCCAATACTCCCGTGTACTTCGGCGGGCTGAGCGCGAAAGTTTCCCTGTTGTACGACCGTTTTGCCGGGTTGACGCGCAGGCATGACCATGAATTCAAGCTGAAGGAGGAGATTCAGACCGTGCCCCTTCCGCGCAAGGGAAAAGCTCCGCTGGTGTGTTCCCCGGGGAATATTTACGTGGTGTCCAGCGGCATGATGACGGAAAATACGCTTTCCAACGTCATGGCGGAGCAGGTTCTTCCCCAGGAGAAGAATGCTATTTTGTTCGTAGGATATGCGGATCCTGATTCTCCGGCGGGACTGCTGAAGGCAACTCCTGAAGGGGAACTGGTGAAAATGAGGCCCAACGGGCAGCCGGTGCGCCGCAAGTGCACCGTGGACTGTTTTGATTTTTCCGGGCATGCCACCCGGGACTCCCTGGTTAATTATGCCGTGAAGCTGAACCCCAGGCAGGTGGTTCTGGTGCACGGGGACCCGGACGCCGTGGAGTGGATGCAGCATACGCTATCCGCCAAAATGCCGGCTTCCACTATCGTCGTCCCTGAGCCGGGACGCCGCTACACTTTCGAGCCATGAGTTTTACCGGAGAGAGAAAGGGGAGGCTGATCGTCTTTGAAGGCATTGACGGCACGGGCAAGTCCACCCACATCGGGCACTTGCGGAAGTATCTGGAGGGAAAGGGGCTGGAAGTGGTGCAGAGTTTTGAGCCCACACGCGGACAGTGGGGCCGGATGCTCCGGGATTCCGCCGTGACCGGACGCCTTTCCGTAGAGGAGGAAGTAGCCCTGTTCCTGAAAGACAGGAGGGAACATGTGGAGACGCTGATTGCTCCCGCATTGGCGCGGGGGGCATGGGTTCTGCTGGATCGTTACTATCTTTCCATGATGGCTTACCAGGGCGCGCGCGGCATAGATCCGGAGGTTATCCGCGCCGCCAATGAAGAATTTGCCCCGGTGCCGGATGCCGTGGTCTGGCTGGACATTCCCGTTTCCGTGGCGCTGGAACGCATTGGGAACCGCGGGGAACGCGACGCTTTTGAGACGGAAGCGGGCCTGGCGGCCTGCCGCAGCGTGTTTGCATCCGTCCATGCTCCCTGGATGCTCCGCATAGACGCGGACGCCGGGAAGGAAGAGGTGGCGGAAAAAGTGCGGAAGGCTCTTTCCGTGCGTTTCCCCGATGTCATTGGGGCATAGGCATCTCCTTTCGGCCATAGGCCGGGGATTTTTTCTTAGCGTTTCATTCCTAGCATTTGGATGCTATTCCGCAGGCGCATAAGCCGTTGGATCCGGAATTCCGGCTTCCCTGAAGGCTTCCCGGCGTTCCATGCAGGTGGAACAGACGCCGCAGTGGACGGCTCCGCCCTTGTAGCAGGAATAGGTGCGGGAAAAGTCCACGCCCAAATCCTGGCCCATGGCGGCGATGCCGCCCTTGGACATGTGGATGAAAGGGCGCAGGATGCCCAGACCGGCATAGGTTCCCAGGCGAATGGCTTCCGTCATGGCGGCCATGAATTCCTCCCGGCAGTCCGGATAGATGCTATGGTCCCCGGAATGGGCCGCAATGACGAGCTGCTGCGCCCCGCAGCTTTCCGCAACCCCGGCGGCGATGGACAGGAAGATGCCGTTGCGGAAGGGGACGACGGTCTGTTTCATCAGTTCTTCATCATAGGAACCGTCCGGAATATCGTCCGCGCCGGAAAGGAGGGCTGATTTCAAATGGGAGGAGATGGAGGAAATGTCAATCACGCGGTGTTCTATGCCCAGACTGGCGGCCTGCCAGGCAGCGCATTTCAGTTCCCGTTCCGCATGGTTGGAGGCATAGTCAAAGCTGAGGGCCACCCGGACGCGGTGGTTCCGGTGGGCCCAGTGCAGGGCTACGCTGGAGTCCAATCCCCCGCTGAGCAGTACGGCCGTTTCCATTTTGTCCATGGTCTGGATTACAGGGGGCGGTTTTCCGGATTGTGTTCGGCTGTTGCGGTCAGCTGGATGCCGCCGCGGGGGGAGAAGCGGCCTTCCACCTTCAGCCACCGTGGGGAAATGGCGGCCACCAGATCATCTGTGATGCGGTTGACGATTTGTTCGTTGAAAGCCGGGTAGTTGCGGTAGGAGGCCAGATAGTATTTGAGAGATTTGGTCTCCACGCACTTTTCCGCAGGAACGTAGGTGATCGTCAGGTGGCAGGAATCCGGTTGCCCCGTAACGGGGCAGAGGGAGGAAAATTCATGGGTGTCCAGCGTGATGGTGTAGGGACGCGTGCCGCGGTTGGGGAAGGATTCCAGCCTGGCGTCGTCGGGGCTGGTGAAGAAGGAGCTTTGAGAGCCCAATAGAGTCAAATGTTCGTCGGACATGGTTGATGTAGCAGTATGGTGATGGATGTTCAGGCCTCCTGAACGGGGGCGCCTTTTTCCAGGACGGGTTCTTCTCCGGGGAATTCTTTCACGTACAGGTCCTGTTGAGGGAATGGGATGGAAATGCCGTGTTCATTGAACGCATTATAGATGTGTTCCCGCACGGAGGAAAGGCTGGATGATTTTGTCATGACGGGAACCCAGACCCATACGCCCAGATTGACGGCACTGTCTCCGAAATTGTCCAGCACGACGCTGGTTTTTTTGACCTTGGAAAGGAAGGGCAGGGCAGCCAGCGTTTCCAGAATGATTTTGCGCGCCCTTTCCACATCCGTTCCGTAGGAAACGCCCACTTCCACCTTCACGCATTCGAATTTATGGTTGCGGGTCATGTTGCGAAAGTTTTTGTTGAAGAGCTGGGAGTTCTGAAAAGCGATGATAGAGCCGTCCAGCGTCTCGATCATGGTGGAACGGTAGCCCAGGGAGGAAACGCGGCCCCGGTAGCCGTCGCATTCAATCATGTCGCCCTGGCGCAGGCGCCCCAGCATCAGGGAGAGACCGCTGATGATGTTCTCAATGGTGTCTTTCAGGGCGAAGCCGATGCCCATGCTCAAGCCCCCCATGACCATCAGCAGCCCGTTGTAATTGGCGTTCATGATGATGAGTGCCGTAAAAACGAAGAGTCCCCAGAGAAACAGGGAGGAGAGTGTCACGAAAGTGGGGATGATGCCTACTTCATAATCTTCTCCATAGACTTCGTGCAGCGTATTTTTCCCCAAGAATATCAAGTAGTTGAGAACGATAGCAATCAGGATGACCGTAATGACGCTGCTCCAGCTGAAAGTGAGCAGATCCTTGATTTCCGTGGTGGCGAAAATTTTATTGATGATGAGATCCCCCATGTCGAAGGTGGCGGCAGGCCAGATGATGCTGAACAGGATGAGGAAGATGGTCAGGCAGGGAAGCACCAGTTTGGATACGAAAGGGCGGAACCACAGGATGGCCCGTTTGTTCCGTTCCTTCCGGCGTTTTTCATAGTGGTGGAGCAGATCCCACAGGCCCACCAGCAACAGGATGCTGGTCATCAGCATGATCCAGGTCATCAGCACCAGGAAGGCCATGAAGCTGAATCCAGTCCAGCAAAGGACGCTGCCCAGGATAGTAAGCACCAAAGATATGGTGGAGAAGAAACGGTCCAGCCGGGGCAGCTTGTGCCGTTGCCGCACCCAGGTCAGCAGGGAGAAGAGGGAAACCAGCGTGAACAGGATGGGCATGGAAATGTCCACGATAATGTTGGGGGCCATGAACATGCGCAGAAGCATGAAGAATCCGCCCAGAAGCAGGTAGGGCATGTAGATGCGGATGCCGGAGTTAATGGTGCCGTAGGGGAGGCGCGTGACCAGGGAGAACAGGATGGCGCTGACCAGCAGGAGGAATTCCGCACCCAGGGAGGCAGCGCTCTCCAGCAGGTAGTCCGGCGTGCGCAGTGAGGCAATGACGAGGACCAGCGCCATGATGAGAATGGTGGTGACGTTGGTGAACGCATGACGCTTGTTGTAGTTGCCCGTCTTTTTCAGCGTTTTTTTGAAGCCCAGAAAGACGATGAAGCGGGAAAGGCAATAGGAGCACAGGATGACGCCCAGCAGGATAATGCCGTAGTGTTTGAGAGTTTCCGAGTCTGATGGAAGCTGAAGCTTGCTGTCCGCGGATGTTTCCCATACGCTCATGCATATTTCATACGTCTTGAGCGGCTTGAGGAAGATATACCTGGCCGCATGGGACGGGGTGTAGAATATCCTGTTGAACAGGGAGGTGAACATTTGGGCGCTTTCATAGTTCAGCGTGTCTATTTTTCTGTTCAGATTATTGAAAAGCTCTTTAAGATAAATGAATTGCTCCTTTTCTTCCTGAAGGGATTTTTCCAGCTCCTGGCAGGCGTACAGAGCTTCGTCCCTCTGCATCAGGGACGGTTCCGACAGGTTGCCCGTGTTGACTTCCTCTAGGGATTCCGCCAGTTTTTTAATGCGTCCCATTTCCTTGTCCAGCCGTTCCTCCTGTTCCTGGAAGTCCGGTTTTTGGGCGTAATACATTTCCACCAGTCTGGTGGCGGCCTTGCAGTAAAAAGCCAGCGTAAAGATTTTTTGATCGTCCAGGGCGTAAAGCACGGCGGACATTTCATACACCCTGGTGTCAAAATAATTGTAGGTGGCGTCCGCATCTTTCATCAGCACTTCCCGAACGGCCATCCTTTTTTCCTCATTCTTTTTCAGAATGGTGATTTCATGGCACAGGGCCATGATAACCGTATCCATTTCCGATTGATCCGGCTGCGCCTGAGGCTGTTCCGTCCTGACTTCCTCCACCTGTTCCGGGGCGGCGGCAGGCGGTTCCGCCTGCTGTGCGGACGCAGTATCTGCGGCCAGAAATCCTGCCAGAAAAAAGGCGGTGCAGCAGCGGAAAAAGATCCGGTAATCAGGGATGCTCATGAACGGTTTCTGTTCTAGGGGCTGCAGGCATTACGGTCAAGGTTATATATTCCCCTGCTGACGGAGGGGGCTTTGCAGGAAAAGCCTGTTTTTTCAGAGCAAGCCGTATGGAAAAGGCAGAGCATTTTCCGAATTCCCGGAAAATGCCTTTTTGTAAACAGAAAACGCTCCGGGGGATTTCCGGAGCGTTTGAAGAGAAAGATGATTCCCGCCGGAATCAGTTCAGAGAAAAAGAGCGGATTCTCTTTACAGTTTCCTCCCTGCCCAGCAGGGAAAAGACGGAAGAAAGGTCCGGGCCGCCGCTTAATCCGGTGAGAGCCACCCGGGCAGGGAACATCACGGCTCCCATTTTTACGCCGTTTTCCTTGGCAAAGGCTTTCAGCACGCCGATGAGTTCATGCCCATCCCATTCCGGTTCCTGTTCCAGCCTGTCCGCCAGTTTGGAAAGCAGTTCCAGGGCTTCCGGCTGAACCTTGGAGACGGCTTCCGGATCCATGCCCAAGTCAAAAAAGAAGCGGATTTTATCCGGAACTTCCGCCAGGGTCTGCACTTTCGTTTGCACGGTAGCGATGGCGGCGTCCAGAATCGGGGAATCCGGCAAACCGGATTTCAGACAGAAAGGCCGTGCCCTGAGGGCGAATTCTTCCGCAGGTAGGGAGATGATATGCTGCTGGTTGACCCAGCGGCATTTGGTGATGTCAAATTTGGCCGCGGAGTGGTTGACGGCTTCCAGAGAAAAGCGTTCGATCAGCTCCTGAGGGGAGAAAATTTCCGTATCGTCCTTGGGAGACCAGCCCAGCAGGGCCAGAAAGTTCATGACGCCTTCCGGCAGAAAGCCTTCTTCCGGATAGGTTCCCAGGGCGGCGCCCACGTCGCGCTTGGACATCTTGGATCCGTCCTGGTTCAAAATCAGCGGCATGTGGGCGAAAACAGGGGGAGTGACGCCGAAAGCCTCAAACAGCTGAATATGCTTGGGCGTATTCATGATGTGGTCTTCCCCGCGAATGACGTGGGTCATTTTCATCTCAATATCGTCCACCACGTTGACAAAGTGGAAGATGTAGGAACCGTCCGCGCGGCGGATAGCCATGTCTGGTGTGTTGGAGGCGTCCCGGTAGTCGATGGTGATGTCTCCGCAAATCAGGTCATGGAAGGTGACAGGTTTGGAGCGGTCAAAGCGGAAACGCCAGGCTCCGCCGTCTTCGTACACGCGGCCGGCGTCCTGAAGTTTCTTGAAATAGGCATCGTAAATGTCGTTGCGCTGGCTTTGGAAATAGGGTCCGCAATCGCCGCCTCTCATGGGGCCCTCATCCCAGTCCAGCCCCAGCCATTCCATACCGGTGAAGATTGCGCGGGTAGCCTCCTCCGTATTGCGGGCGTTGTCCGTATCTTCAATGCGGAGAATGAAAGTTCCCTCCATCTTGCGGGCGAACAGCCAGTTGAACAGGGCGGTGCGGGCACCCCCAATGTGAAGGTAGCCCGTGGGGGAAGGTGCGAATCTTGTTCTGACGTGACTCATGATGGGTAAGAGAGTAAGGGCCTGTCTGCCCGCGTCAAGCAGATACAGGGGGTGCATGCCAAAAAACGGGGGAGCGGAGGCAGTGGATTTTTTAGGACGTTGTCGGCCTTGCGGCTTGCCTGAAGAGGGCTTTTAGGCTTCATTTAACCCCGTGTTCTTTTTAAAACACATATTCCGTCTGCGGGAGAAATGGCAGATTAAAAGGGAAGATGAGGAAAAGCCTTTTCTGGAGCATCTGGACGACCTGCGGACCATGCTGCTGAGGATGGCGCTGTGCCTGACCGTCAGCACGATTCTGTGCGCCGGGTTTGCGTCCAATCTGATGGATATCCTGAGACGCCCCGTCAACCAGGTGTGGGATATGTTTGAGGAATCCCATCTTCCGGCAGGGATCGGTCTGGAGGCCTGGGGAAAGGCCAAGGAAATGGCAACGGCCATGACGAGTCTGGGAGCTTCCCAGCGGGAATTGTTTCTCCGCCAGGTTTCCCCGTCCCAGGCAGATTTGACGGAGGCGGCCTTGGTGCTTCGCGGGGCGCAGCCGTTGCCGGAGGACAGGAAACTGGTTTTCATCAGGGAAGGAAGTCCCTCCACGTCCGTGCGGGATCTGGCGGAAGCCCTGTATTCCCAAGGAGCCGTTCTGGCGGACGGAACGGGGCGGGGGGCTCTCAAGATGATGAGCGCGTTCCAGCCTGGGGAGGCGTTTATGCTGACCATCAAGCTTTCCCTGTATGCCGGGGTGGTGATTTCTTTCCCGCTTCTGCTGTACTTCCTGCTTCAATTCATCATTCCTGGACTGCTGGAACATGAACGCAAGCTGTTGTATAAGTGCATGGCTGTCGGCTTCGGTCTGTTCCTGTCCGGGACGCTGTTTTGTTATTTCATCGTGCTTCCGCGGGTACTGACGTTTTTCTACACTTATTCTCTGGAATTCGGCATTTCCAATGAATGGCGCATCGGTTATTACCTGTCCTTCGCCACGCAGATGATTTTGATGTTCGGCCTGGCTTTTGAACTGCCTGTGGTAGTGATGCCCTTCGTCAAGCTGGGAGTGCTGACCTATGACATGATGAAATCCACCAGACGCTATGCCATTGTGGCTATCGCTATCCTGGCCGCGGTCATCACCCCTACGCCGGACGTAGCCACCATGATGCTGATGGCCGTTCCCATGTATGCGCTGTACGAAATATGCATCATTCTGGCCTGGATGCATGAACGCAAGGAAGCCGCGCGCACCCGGGAGGAAATCACCCGGTTTGAAGAAGACTTCAACAACAACAATTCTCCCTACAATCAGTAAATACATCCAACCCTCGCCAATATCATGAATCTTCTGGAAATCATTATCCTGGGCATTGTGGAAGGCCTGACAGAATACTTGCCGGTCAGTTCCACGGGACACCTGCTCCTGACGGAATCCCTGTTGAACATGTCCCAGAGCAAGGAAGCTCTGGATGCCCTGGCCGTTTGCATCCAGGGGGGAGCCATCCTGGCGGTGCTGAGCCTGTATTTTCCGCGGGTCAAGGCCATGGCGCAGGGCGTGCGCGGCAAGAATCCCGCCGGGCTGAAACTGCTGGTCAACATCATTCTGGCTTTCCTTCCCGCCGCCGTGGTAGGCTTGTGCTGCGCTTCTCTGATTAAGGAATATCTGTTCAACACATATACGGTGGCTTATTCATGGATCGTAGGGGGAGGCGTTATTCTGGCGTATTGCGCCTGGCGCGCCAGGGAAGGCCGTTCCAATGAAGGGAATTCCGGCGCTTCCCTTGAAAGCCTGACGCCGGCCAGAGCGCTGACGGTGGGCGCGCTCCAGTGCGTGGCCATGATCCCCGGCACCAGCAGAAGCCTGATGACCATGCTGGGAGGCATGTTCGTGGGGTTGAGCGTGGAGGCTGCCGTGGAGTTCAGCTTTTTGCTGGGATTGATTACCTTGGGCGCAGCCACGGTCCATGATGCGTATAAGGACGGTGCGCTGATGCTTGAATCTTTCGGTTGGGAAGCCCTGGCCTTGGGAACGGCGGTTAGCTGGCTTTCCGCATGGCTGGCTGTAAAATGGATGGTATCCTATCTGCAAAGGCACAGTTTTTCCGTATTCGGATGGTACCGTATTGCCATTGGCGTCGTGACCCTGGTACTTCTGTCCATGGGGCTGGTTCATTAAATATGTTTTCCGGCGCCTGAATGCCGGAAACCGCTTCCTCCCCGACAGGAGGCTTTTCCCCGCAGCAGGGAAGGGGGGAGGACAATCCCGGAAAAAGGATGGTCGATGTCTGGACGAAACGATAATACAGGGCCGTTTTGCATCCCAGGAGCAAAACGGCCCTGCAATGAATAGCGCTTCAACAGAGCTTATCTTCTATGCGTTCCGTGGGAGTTCCCGGGATTGGAAGGTCTCGGAGAAGGAGACGGACGGGATGGCGCAGATGAAGGGGGAGAGGACGGCCTGCCGGGTGCGCTGACGGAATGGGGCGGGGAAGAAGGCCTGGAAACAGAAGAGGGCCTTCCGGGACGGTTGATGCCGGAGTGGCCCGGATTGGGTGCGGAAGGCCTTGAAGACGGCAAGGAGGACGGGCGGCTGGGACGTCCGAAATCCGGTCTGGAGGGATGATTGCTTTCCGGCCGGCTGATGCCAGGGCGATTCGTACCGCCGGGACGGGCAGGATTATTGGCGGAAGGGCGTGAAGGCCGTCCGGGTTGATTGATCCCCGGATGATGTACTGGAGGCCGCTGAGAATTGCCGGGTTTTCCGAAGTTCGGCCGCTGATTGGGCCGTATGGGCTGGGGAGACGGCCTGTTGTTTCCCGGCCGGAAATGATCGGGCCTGAACTGGGGTTTCATCGGCGGCCTTGCCATGGGCCGGCAATGATGGGGGCGGACATAATGCCCTCGGTAATAAGGAGCCGGACCCCACGTGGGGATATAGTAATTCGGACGGATCAGGTTGATGGAGTAAATGGGGCTTCCGAACGTGTCATAGGCATAAATGGGTCTTCCCCCATAGTATCCGTAAATGGGATAGCCGGAGCTGTCATACATGTACGACACGCTGGAACCGCCGCTGCTGTAGGAGCCCGACACGCTGAAATGGTCATAATAAGGATCGTAGCAGCCGGACAAAGCGCAGCCGATGGCGGCCGCCAGCAGTGAGTTTTTTAAGATAACGTATGCTTTCATGATGACGAAACAGGGTGAATTATATTTTCCCTTTGCCTGAAAAGCGGCAAGGAAAAAGTCATTTGTTTAAAATTATTTTGCTTGGAAACGTACTTCCTGTTGTCTTAGACTGCAAAAACGCTCTACGTGATGGGAATTCTCTTTCAAGATAAAAAAGTCGGCCTGGCCCTGCTGTGTGATAACGCCCCTTATACGCTGGCCATGACTCTGGCTTCCTATGGCAGGTCCGGGCTGCTTGACTATTTTGAGGAAGCCTGCGCCGTTTTTCCGGAAAGCGCCGTCAAGGTGCGAGAGACGGCCCTTTCCCATGGACTTTCCGCGGTAGCCTCCCCGGTGGAAGGCGGTTTTATAGGGGCTCTCCATACGGCGGTCAACGCTCTTGATACGGATTACGTGCTACTGGCGGAAGATGATTGCATGATCTGGGAGCACCTGCGCGGGGAAAATCTGGAAAACCAGTTGAAAAGGGCATTGGAGCTGCTGATTTCCGGCCAGGCGGACATGGTGCGCCTGCGCCATGCATGGCGCGGTTGCACGCGTTACAAAGCCGCCTATACATATTCCTACTTTTATCCCGTGGAGCAACTGGCTACCATGTGGGTGCACGCGGAAGGTTTGTCGGAAGCGCCGGACTGGATTAAAAGCATCCGGCGCTTTTTTCACCCTTTCCGCTCCAAGCGTTCGATAGGCCGTTGCGTTTATGTGGAGCAGAACCCGCATCTTCGCTTTCCCCAGTACATTACCAAGATTGATGAAGGCTATATTATCGACAGCGAGGTTTTCCAGTGGACTAATCAGCCTACGCTCATCGCACGTTCCAGAATCAGGCAGATTTTGACGGGGCTGGAGCAGGTCTCCGGCTCCATCGGGAAATTGCCTCAGGATTTTGAACATGCCGTCAATAGCCCGCGATGGAGGGATGCCCACATGAATATAGGCGTCATCAGGGGAATTTTTACTTAAATGCGTATGGAGGACGGAGGAAAAGCGGTGCGGTATGAATGCACCAGATGCGGCGCATGCTGCCGCTGGGCCGGGGACGTGTGCATTGAGGCGGATGAAATCCGTGAGATTGCCCGTTTTCTGCACATGGACGAACAGGTTTTTATTGACACATGCTGCCGGTTGAGAGCCAACCGGCGCGGATTGTCCATCAGGGATGCGGAGGACGGTGCCTGCATGATGCTGACGAAAGACGGCTGCCGGATCAATCCCGTTAAACCCCGCCAGTGCCGGGATTTTCCCAACAAATGGAATTTCCCCGGCTGGCGGGATTTGTGCCGAGCCAGAGAAGTGGGGGAAGAACGGGAAATGTAAAATTGCTGGAATTCCGTAAGCTTTTCTTCTCCCGGCATTATTCCATGAACGGGTTGAAATCCGGCTGGAGTCTTGCGCTTTTTACAGGAACTGAGCCAGATCCCGTTCAAAACCGGGATAGGACGTATTAATGCATTCCGCATTCGTCACCACGGTTTCTCCCTGTGCGCTGAGTCCGGCCACCAGGAAGCTCATGGCGATGCGGTGGTCCCCATAACTGGATAATTCCGTTCCTTTCAGAGGAGTGCCGCCGTGAACAACCATGCCGTCGTCAAATTCTTCCACATCCACGCCCATGAGCCGGAGATTGGCTGCCGTGGTGGCGATGCGATCCGTTTCCTTGACGCGCAGTTCACGGGCGTTTCGGACGATGAAGTCTCCCCGGCCCAAGGCTCCCGCTACGGCCAGGATGGGTATCTCGTCAATAAGGTTGGGGATTTCTTCCGGAAGGAGGCTGGTGCCGTGCAGGGAATCCGAGCCGTATACGGTAATATCTCCGTATGGTTCGCCGGCATCTTCCGGAGAAGTGGTCACAATGTCCATTCGTGCACCCATCCGCTGCAACGCGCTGATGACGGCGTTCCTCGTATTGTTCAGCCCCACCTGGCGCAACGTCAGGCGGGAGCCCGGCCGGCTGGCGGCGGCTACCATCCAGAAAGCTGCGGAGGAAATATCTGCCGGGACAGTCAAATCATGGGCGGAGGGGAGAGCCGGCCCGCAGGTTCCGACGGTCAGTCCGTCCACGGTGCAGGGAATGCCAAAATGACGGAACAGGCGTTCCGTGTGGTCGCGGGTGGCGGCCGGCTGGCGTACGGTGGTGGCGCCGTCCGCAAACATGCCCGCCAATAGAATGGCGCTTTTTACCTGGGCGCTTGCCATGGGAAGCGTGTAGGAAATAGGATGCACCCGGCCGCCGTGAATGCTCAGCGGAGCACAGCCCGGTTTGGTTCCCCGGGCTTCAATTCGCGCTCCCATTTGTTCCAGTGGCTGCATGATGCGGCCCATGGGGCGGGAACTCAGGGAAGCGTCCCCAAACATCTCCGAATCAAAGGGGCAGGCGGCCAGCATCCCGGCCAGCAGCCTCATGCCCGTGCCGGAATTGCCGCAGTCGATGGGCCGTTCAGGGGCCTTGGGGCTCATGGCGACGCCCGTTATTCGGAAACGGACGGGGCCATATCCCTGCCGTTCCTCCAGCACATCCACTTCGGCGCCCAGCTGTTCCATGGCGCGCAGGGTATTCAGGCAATCTTCACTGCACAGGAAATTATCCACTTCCGTCACTCCTTTTGCCAGGCCTCCCAGAATGGCAGCACGGTGGGAAATGCTTTTGTCTCCGGGTACGGTCAGTACCCCTTGCAGGGAGGGAATGGAATGGGAATGAAGGTTCATGAGTGTCTGGAAGAACTACCCTGTATCGGTTGCCGAATCAAGCCAATTACGAGATGGGCGGCTGCACAGGGGGACATCCAGAATGGAGTTGATTTTCCGGCACGGTGGCGTATATTCATGTGCGTTATCGGCTGCATCCTCCCTGAAAAGAAGGAGAGAGCTTTTCAGGATCAATGGATCAAGCTGGTTTTCATAGGTAGTAAGTTGGAGCGGCCACGGGAGCAATCCTGTGGCCGCTTTACCTTGTTCAGGGAAAAAGGTGCATATTGGTTTGAAGGAGGAATAGGAAACAAAATGTTCTCCATGCCTGCTTTGGGCTTTACCGCGCGCCGATGAAAGCGTATGTAGTCCATGCCGATCAGGTTCGGGCGGTCGCTGTTCCGGTCTTCAGACCGGAGTAGAGGAAAGTCCGGACATCACAAGGCAGCGTGTCCCGTGAAAGCGGGAGACGGGAATCTCCAAAGGGTTCCCGGACGGAAAGTGCCACAGAAAACAAACCGCCTGTATGGGGTTCTCCCCATGCCAGGCAAGGGTGAAAAGGGGAGGTAAGAGCTCACCGCTCCGAGGGCGACCAAGGAGGCATGGTAAACCCCGCGCGATGCAAGACAAACAGGGGAAGGGTCGCCTGCCCGCTGGATCCCCGGGTATTAGTCGCATCCGTTTCGTGAAAACGAACGGGCGCGCGGAACGCCTGACCGCAGTCCGCGTGAGAAAAATGACCGCACAGCCGGCTCTGGCCGGCGGACAAAATCTGGCTTACAGAACCTGGTCGGCTCCTGTGTTATTTTCCGTGCTGTTTTCCTCATCTCTTTTCCTGGGAAGAGAAACATCTGGAAATTGTCCCGTTCCGGGGGCTCTTTGGGGTTGCATGGGCGTATCAAATGTGTAGAATCCGTCACCTAATTGCCACCCACTATGGAGAAGCTTGTCGTACATGGAGGTTTTACGCTGAGGGGAGCCGTCAATATCAGCGGGTCCAAAAATGCTTCCCTGCCTATTTTGGCCGCATCCCTGCTGACGGATGAGCCTGTAGTGGTGCGCCGCGTGCCGGATGTTTCCGATACCAATTTCATGGTGCAGATCATGGGCCAGCTGGGAGCCTCCGTAGAACGGTCCAGCGGCAATGTGCGCGTGGAAGCCAGAAACCTGCATTCCGAAGCCGCTTATGAACAGGTGCGCAAAATGCGCGCCTCCATCTGCCTGATGGGTCCCTTGATGGCCCGCATGCAGCGGTGCGTAATTCCCCTGCCGGGAGGCTGTGTGATTGGCGACCGTCCTGTGGATCTGCATATCAGGGCTATCCAGGCATTGGGGGCGCAGGTGCAGATTGAGCGCGGCAACCTGATTATTGAAGCTCCCGGGGGCTTGAAAGGAGCCACGGTGGATTTGAGCGGAGACCACGGCCCCACCGTTCTGGGAACGGACAATCTAATGATGGCCGCCGTATTGGCGGAAGGCACCACTGTTATTGAATCCGCCGCTTCTGAGCCGGAAGTGGTGGATCTGGCGAACTTCCTGATCAAGATGGGCGCTAATATTCAAGGTGCGGGAACGCGCCGGATCGTCATTGAGGGAGTGGAAAAGCTTCGCGGCTGTAACCATACCGTTATCCCGGACCGCATTGAGGCCGGCACCTTTATGGTGGCGGCGGCCATGATGGGGGATGGCGTAACCCTGCGGCGCGTCTGCGAGGAACACATGACCGTAGTGACGGATTTGCTCCGGAAATGCGGCCACCACGTGGAATTCAACGAACGGGGGGATACGGTCACCATCATTGCCGGGAAAACACCAAAATGCGGAGAAATCAAGACTGCCCCGTATCCCGGATACCCCACGGACATGCAGGCTCAGATGACGGCTCTCTTCGCCACGACGCCGGGCATCTCCGTGGTGAAGGATACCATCTTCCCGCAGCGTTTCATGCACTGCTCCGAACTCAAGCGCATGGGGGCGGACATCAAGGTGGACAACGGCACTGCCGTCATCTCCGGAGTGGAAACGCTCAGCGGCGCCCCCGTCATGGCTTCCGACCTGCGGGCTTCCGCGGCTCTGGTGCTGGCAGCCCTGAAGGCGGAAGGCACCACGGAAATCCACCGCCTGTATCATATTGACCGGGGCTATGAAATGATTGATGAAAAACTCCTGGCAATCGGTGCCGCTGTGGAAAGATTGCCGGATGACGATAATTAACGCTGTTTTAGGTCCGGATTTTTCATCACACCGCATTTTTTCTTTACTGTCAGAGATCCATATGCTATTCACCGAAGTCCTATGAACAAGGCTCAACTGATCGAACTGATTCAAAGCAAGCTGGGTGCCGATACGACCAAGAAGCACGCTGAAGAAGCTCTGGCCGCTGTGCTGGAATCCATCAAGGAAGGCGTGAAAGAATCCGGCAAGGTGCAGATCATTGGCTTTGGTACGTTTGCTACCAAGACCCGTGAAGCCCGTACTGGCCGCAACCCGAAGACCGGCAAGGCGATCAATATCCCCGCCTCCAAGACGGTTGCTTTCAAGGCCTCTTCCGCCTTGAAAGACTAAGACGGCAACTGCTTCCTAAAGGAGCACTTTTCTTTCAGCACCCCGTCCTTTGCGGACCGGGGTGTTTTTTATGTCCCGTTGCGGATGCCCACGGCTTGACCGGATGAACGCCGACGTCTAGAATGCCGCCATGTCCAGCAGCTTTGGTCAGGTGTTCAAAATTTCTACCTGGGGTGAATCCCATGGAACTGGGGTAGGCGTGGTGATTGACGGCTGTCCGTCTCTCGTCCCGGTAACGGAAGAAGACATTCAGCGGGAGCTGGACCGACGCAGGCCGGGGCAGAGCGACATCGTAACCCCCCGCAAGGAAGAGGACCGCGCGGAAATCCTTTCCGGAGTGCTGGACGGCAAAACCTTGGGAACGCCGATAGCCGTCAGTGTTCGGAACAAGGACCACCGCTCCTCCGCCTATGACGAGATGGCCAGCACCTACCGGCCCTCCCATGCGGACTATACATATGACGCTAAATACGGTATTCGCGCCTGGGCGGGCGGTGGCCGGGCCTCCGCACGGGAAACTATCGGCCGCGTTGCTGCCGGAGCCGTGGCAAAAGCCGTACTGAAGCAGGCTTTTCCCGATATGGAGATCATGGCCTGGGTGGACCAGGTCCACCATGTGAAAGCTTCCGTAGACTGGGGAGCCGTGACGGCTGCCGCCATTGAAAGCAACATCGTCCGTACGGCGGATCCCTCCGCAGCGGAAGCCATGATCGCCGCCATCAAGGAAGCTCGTGACTCCGGCAACTCCTTGGGAGGCGTGGTCAAATGCATGGTGCGCGGCTGCCCTCCCGGCCTGGGGGATCCCGTCTTTGACAAGCTGGATGCCACGCTTGCCCACGCCATGATGAGCATTCCCGCCACCAAGGCTTTCGCCGTGGGCTCAGGGTTTGAAGCGGCGGACATGACCGGCCTGGAACATAATGACCCTTTTTACATGCAGGGCGGGCGGGTGCGAACCGCCTCCAACCACTCCGGCGGTATTCAGGGAGGCATTTCCAACGGAGAGGACATTCTGATGCGCATCGGCTTCAAGCCTACGGCCACCTTGATGATTGACCAGCAGACGGTTAACAGAGATGGGGAGGATACCCGGCTCAAGGGCAGGGGCCGGCATGACGCCTGCGTGCTGCCGCGCGCCGTACCCATTGTGGAAGCCATGGCCTGGCTCTGCCTGTGCGACCACTACCTGCGCCAACGCTGCCAGCGGGCGCTGTAACAACCGTTTTCCCGGCTTCTTTTCCTGTTACTCATGGATTCCTCCCTTACATTTTACCTGATTTTGGGTGCATTGCTGCTGGGCTTCATCGTGCTCGGCATGCTGAAGGGGATGATCAAGATGCTCCTGTTCGGCGCAGCAGTACTCTCTTCCGTTGCCGCTTACTTCTGGCTATCCAAATATGGCTTCACCTATCTCTCTTTTATCACCAGCGACCCGCGGGAATGGATGGTTACCGTGCTGTCCGTCGGAGGTGCGGCAGCGGTCTTCTTTGTCTTCATGCACGGTCTCTTCTGGTTCAGCGACGTCTTCTCCTGGGGACGGCGCATGGGCTTCGGCGGGGCCAAGGGAATCGTCACGACGGTACTGATGGCGGCAGTCGTATGCTGGGTGGGAGTCATGTGCATCTTCTTTTACGGCTCCATGGCGGAAATGACCCGCGCCCGTGAACTGGCCCTGTACCACATGGATCCCAACCGCACCATTTCCCTCCCTGCCATTTATTCCGTCAAGAAGTCCATCATGGACAATCCCCACCTGAACTGGCTGGAAAAAATATCTCCGGAGCATGATCCGGAACGGCTTTCCCTGGCCAAAATGATCGCCTATCTGGTGACGCTCAACCCGGAGCTCTCTGACCAGCGGCGCACCCAGCTGGACTGCTACATGCCACGCTCCCGCATTACCAGCCGCGTGCTAAGCCTGAAAAGCCTGAGTGAAGATCCCGCTATCCGTCTTCTGGTGCAGAAAGGGGATATGCAGGGCCTTTATAACGATGTCAAGCTGACCCGCTTTCTGGAAGATCATGATGTCCGCTCCGTCCTGTCCCATCTGGATGTAGACCGAGTTCTGGGCTTCGTCACGGAAATCCGCCAGACGGCCCCAGCCGGAAATGAATACATTCCCGAAGCGACGCCCATTGAGGAATAAGCGCGGATTTTTTGTTCCGCCAGAGTGAATTTGTTCCTTTTATCTTCCTTTAGTTAAGAAAAAAACAGGGAATTATCCCCCCCTCCCGTGTCCGAACCGGAAAAAGAAAGTTCCGGCTTTTTGCGGAAAAAGCGCTTCTTTCAGGCATTCATGCCGAGAAGAAGCGCTCTTTTGAAGATAAGGTATGCTGCAAGCCTTGAAAAAACGTCAGGAGAGTTTTTCCGCGATGGCATCCACCCATTCCGGGAAGGTATCATCGTGGTCTCCATTGGAAAGGGTTACCGGGAGCAGCCTTTGCGCTTTCAAACGTTCCAGGAAAGAATCGAAGTCCTTGCCAGCCTGGCAGAAGTTTTCATAAAATTCATCCCCAAGGGCAAAAACGGCATAACTTACTTCGGACAAATCTTCCGAAGAATCTTTCAATTCCTGATGAAGAGCCTCCGCGTTGGTGGGAGGTTCTCCGTCTCCCCACGTACTGGTGATGACCAGCAGCGTTCCCGCATTTTTCAGCTGTTCCACCGTCATATCTTCCATGTCAACCACCTTTGCCTGATGGCCGAGCTTGGTTAATGCTGACCGCGCGTCCTGGGCCAGACTCTCCGAATTGCCAGTTTCCGTTCCGTAGATAATGGTGATCTCCATGTGTTCTGATTATTTGCTCGACAACAAAAGTTAGATTACACTAACTAATCAGGCAAGACAAAACAGCAGAACGGAGGTTGAATTTTTTCCCTTTTTTCATCCGCCAGGGCAGCTGGTTTACCGGGAAATTCTCCGCCCCATACTACTTTCTTCTGATTATCAAGGTATTCGGATGCTGTGGAAAGGTGAAGCACCAGCCGAAAAGGCGCACAAAACGGTAGTACAATCCTTTGCGGCAGACATTTTGACTGGTCATGATATCGTAAAAAGCCAGGTCAATCTGGCTTCTGGAAATGGGCGCCCCGTTCATTTTGGCGTGCAGCATGGCGTCGTGGAACAGGGAGGGGAGGAGCATATCCGGAGGGGTGCCCCCCCAGGTGACGCCGTCCCATCCATAGCCGGGAGCAATGCTGAAACGTCCTCCTTCCGCTTGCATGCGTATGGATGAATCATAGGCGCTGACGGCTGTCCAGCGGCCAAAATCCACTCCTTTTCTTCCGCTGGTCCAACTGATGGCGTTTTTAGTGATATAGAAAGGCTTGTTTTCATAAAGGGTCCCTTCATACCAGCCGGCCACGGGAACCGGAACCGCGGCCGGAGTGGAGCACGATTCCAGAAACATGGCTGCACATATTGTTGTGAATAATATATGAATATAGTGTAAATAAGAGATAAAGGACATGAAAGGACGGCGCGTTAACCGGATAGTTGTTTCTTATTGGATTTCCAGCACGATGATTTCCGGAGGACAGCAGAAGCGCAGGGGAAGAACGCTGCATCCCAGCCCGCGGGTAATGAGGAAAGGGGTTCCGTTCAGTTGGGACCAGGGATAGGAAAATTGGACCTTCTCTCGTGAGATGTTCGCCAGGGCCCTGCCTCTGGGAAGGCATATCTGGCCACCGTGGGTATGCGCGCTGATGACGAGATCCGCCGTGCCGGGAGCCAACAGGGGAAAAACGTCGGGTACATGCGAAAGAAGGATATGCGGTATATCCGGGGAAAAACGCAGAGGCAATTCCTCCGGCCTGATTCTCAGGTGGTAGTCGTCCCTGACGGAGGAAAGCTGCAGCTCCCGGCCGCCGGGAAGGTGCAGCAGCAGGGAATCATTCCACATGGGCAGGATGCCCAGCCCGGAAAACATATTGCGCCATAAGTCCCAGCCGTAATACTGGTCATGGTTGCCCTGCACGGCAAAAATGCCGAGATGAGCTTTTAACATTCTGAAATATTCCCGGGCCTTTTCCGGGGACATGCTGCTCTCCCGCGTGTGGCCGTTGGCGTAATCCCCCAGCAGGAAAATCATATCCGGCTGCGCTTCCATGATTGTTTCCATGTACCTGTGCGCCAGGTCGCCGCCGTTTGGACGCAGATGAAAATCTCCGGCAATCACGATGCGGATGGGCGGACCTTTTTTCCCCTTCCACTGAGGCATCTCCATCGCAGCCGTGACGGTTTCCACATGCCTGGGTTCCACCCGCCATGCCCACATGAATAAGGAGAAGCCGGTCATCAGTACTAGGACAAAGATGATCGCCAATTTGTTGAGAAAGGGACGGCGCGGTCGTGACTTCATGCAGGGCTCCTGACTGATTATGAGTCCTTTTACCCGATTTTCAATCATTCGTGTTTGCTAATCGGGAATTTGCTGGTATGATCCGTCCCGCTCAAGGTAGCGGCTGTCCGATGACTGCAGCTCTATCTTCATATTAACATCCTAATACCATGCAGTTTACACACGAAATCGAACAAATGTGTTGCGTCAAGAAAGGCTGCAACCATGGTCCGGCCCCTATCCCGCAGGAAGGCAACTGGACGCAATCCAGGGAAATCACGGATATTTCCGGCCTGACCCACGGCGTGGGCTGGTGCGCTCCCCAGCAGGGCACCTGCAAACTGACGCTGAATGTCAAAAACGGCATTATTGAAGAAGCACTCGTGGAAACCAGCGGCTGCTCCGGCATGACCCACTCCGCCGCCATGGCTGCGGAAATCCTGCCCGGCAAGACCTTACTGGAAGCAATGAACACGGACCTCGTGTGCGACGCCATCAATACCGCCATGCGCGAACTGTTCCTGCAGATCGTGTACGGCCGCACCCAGAGCGCTTTCTCTGAAGGAGGCCTTCCCATCGGCGCCGGTCTTGAAGACCTCGGCAAGGGGCTCCGCTCCCAGATCGGCACTCTGTACGGTACCCGCGCCAAAGGCCCCCGCTATCTGGAAATGGCTGAGGGTTACATTACCAAGCTTGCCCTGGATGAAGACGGAGAAATCATCGGCTACGAGTTTGTTCGCATGGGGCCGATGATGGAAATGATCAAGAAAGGCGTGGACGCCAACGAAGCCGTCGCCAAATGCACGGGCAACTACGGTCGTTTCGACGAGGCCGCCAAATACATCGATCCTCGTCACGAATGAGATTGAATTAAAAAGAGTATCTTAACTTCAAGCACTATTACCATTATGCCTCTTTTCGAATCCTACGACCGCCGCATCAAACAAATCAATGAAGCCCTGGCCAAATATGGCATCGGCTCTATTGAAGAAGCGGAACAACTTTGCCTTTCCAAGGGAATCAACCCCCGCGAAATTGTGAACGGCATTCAGCCCATCGCGTTTGAAAACGCCGGCTGGGCCTATGTGGTGGGAGCCGCCATCGCCATCAAGAAGGGCTGCACGAAGGCCGCCGACGCCGCAGAAGCCATTGGAGAAGGCCTCCAGTCCTTCTGCATTCCCGGCTCCGTTGCGGATGAACGCAAGGTGGGCCTGGGTCACGGCAACCTGGCCGCCATGCTCCTGCGAGATGAAACGGAATGCTTCTGCTTCCTGGCCGGGCATGAATCCTTTGCCGCCGCTGAAGGCGCCATCGGCATTGCCAAGTCCGCCAACCGCGTCCGCAAGCAGGATCTCCGCGTCTGCCTGAACGGTCTTGGTAAGGATGCCGCGTACATCATCTCCCGCATCAACGGGTTTACATATGTGCAAACCAAGTTTGACTATGCCACGGGCAAGCTGAACATCATCCAGGAGAAAGCTTTTTCCAAAGGCCCCAAAGCCGCCGTGCGCGTGTACGGCTGCGATGACGTGCGCGAAGGCGTGGCTGTCATGTGGAATGAAGGCGTGGACGTTTCCATTACCGGTAACTCCACCAACCCCACCCGCTTCCAGCATCCGGTAGCCGGTACCTACAAGAAGGAATGCAATGAGAAAGGCAAAAAGTACTTCTCCGTGGCTTCCGGCGGCGGTACGGGCCGTACTCTGCACCCGGACAACATGGCAGCCGGTCCCGCTTCCTACGGCATGACTGATACCATGGGCCGCATGCACTCCGATGCCCAGTTCGCCGGTTCTTCCTCCGTGCCCGCCCATGTGGAAATGATGGGCCTCATCGGCATGGGCAACAACCCGATGGTCGGCGCTTCCGTAGCGGTGGCCGTGGCTGTTGAAGAAGCCGCCAAGCAGAACGCCTGAGCGCGCAGTTGATTAAAAAATCGCAGAGCCGCTTTCCCAGACCGGGAAAGCGGCTCTTTTAGCGTCTGAAAAAAGGAGATAGGCTTATCCCGGAAGCCCATCCCCATCTTTGTTCCGTATCAGCTCCCGATACGGAATCTTCTATCCCGGTCCGTTCGGGGAGGCAGTCCGCGCGAAGGAACGGTTCTTCTGGAAATGGATTCCGGCCTGGAAGCGGCCGGCTTGACGGAGCGGATTTCCGGGCGGGATGCAGAAGCGGGAACAACCGTTTTTCCCGGTTGCGTACCGTGGGGGGAAGGGAGAACAGGAACGGCTCCGACAACCGTTTTTTGCCGTTCATGGGCCTTATAGGCGCGTTGCAGAGTAAAATCCCGCTGTTCTCCCGGTCTCAGGGAATAATCCGCCTTTTTGGGAGCTCCGGCTTTTTGCGCCAGAGGTTCCACGCGCCGCTGCAGCTGAGCGGCGGTATCCAGTTTGCCGGCCACCCATTCCGGATTCCATTCCGGCGCGGATGTTTTCAGAGACTGAAGCAACTGCGCCGCTTTTTTGCCGCTTTCCAGGGCTGCCTTATAATCCCCCTCCTTCTCCTGCCGTACCGCGCGCGTCAGGGAAAGGTTGGCTTCGTAAAAAGCGTCTCCGGGATCGCCAAGGGCCGTTGTAGCCGCCAGGAACATGCAGAGCAGGGAACAGGGTAGAAACTTCCTTTTCATGATTGTTGGCACGATAGCATGATTCCTCATTTTGGAAAGGCCTTTCTTCCGGCATATTTTGCACAGGGCTGAACTCCGTTTCCCTTGAGGGGAAAGGGGAAATTCTCCATTCCGTACCTCGGCGCAACTTGACGGAAAGTCCGGAGTGCCGTATGCTGGACGGGACCTGCCAATATGACCCGGAACGAGCCATCATCCCTTTCAGCTCCGCAGATAGAGGAAGATCCCAGATTCCTGACGGAACAAATTGTAACCTATTTGGGCAATAAGCGTTCCCTGCTTCATTTTCTGGGGACGGGGCTGGAACAGGTGAAAAAACGCCTGGGTAAGGAAAGGCTGAAAGCAGGGGACCTGTTTTCCGGCAGCGGCATTGTGGCGCGTTTTCTGAAACAGCATTCGGAAGATTTGATTGTCAATGATCTGGAGGAATATAGCAGGATCGTCAATACTTGTTATCTGAGCAACGCGGAGGAAGTGGAGAATCTGGAGCTGGACAGGCACTACAGACGCCTGCTGCGGTACATGGAAACGCATGAGTCCCCTGGCTTCATCACAGAGTTGTACTCTCCCAGAAATCCGGACAGCATCACGGCGGATGACCGCGTTTTCTATACGCGCCGCAACGCCGTGTACCTGGATACGGCGCGGCAGACCATCAATTTGCTTCCGGCAGAAGTCAGGCCCTATTTTATCGCTCCTCTTCTGGCGGAGGCTTCCGTCCACACAAACACGTCCGGCGTATTCAAAGGCTTTTACAAAGACAGGAACGGAATCGGCAAATTCGGGGGAACGGGAGGCAACGCCCTTTCCCGCATTCTGGGCGACATTTCGCTGCCGTTTCCCGTGTTTTCCCGGTTTGACTGCCGGTATTCCATCCATTGCCGCGATGCCAATGAACTGGCTGCCGAGCTTCCGGAAATGGATGTAGTGTACCTGGACCCTCCCTATAACCAGCATCCGTACGGTTCCAATTATTTCATGCTGAATTTGCTGTCTTCTTATGAAAAGCCGGAGGAAACCAGCCGAGTTTCCGGCATTCCCGCATATTGGAAACGCTCCATGTACAATAGCCGCCAGCACGCTCCGGAGACCCTGTTCCGGCTGCTGGAGGATTGCCCGGCCAAATTTATTCTGCTTTCCTACAGCTCGGAGGGGTTCATCAACTATGAGGAAATGACCGGTTTCCTTGGACGCCTGGGCCATACCGTTACGCTGGAAACGCCGTATGCCGCGTTCCGGGGCAGCCGGAATTTCAGAAACCGTCCTCAGAACGTGACGGAATTCCTGTTTCTGGTGGAACGGTTTTAACAAATGGCAGGAAAGGCAGCTTCCATGCAGACTCATTTGGAACGCTTCATCCGTTTTCTGGCAGCGGAGAAAGGCTTGAGCACCGCCTACCAGCTTTCCGTGAGGCAGACGCTGGAGGAATTCGCCCGGTTTCTGGAAATGGAAAACGCCGATCTGGTCCAAACGGGCATCGACACGCTTTCGGCATTTCTGCGGCATTTGCAGGACCGGGGCATGGCCCGCAGCTCCATGCGGGTGGAAATGGTGCATTTACGTATTTTTTTCCGGTGGCTGGCCGGAACGGGAATACTGGAAAAAGACCCTTCCGTATTTCTGGAAATGCCCCGGCAGGGGCTGTCGCTCCCCCATGTTCTGGATCAGAAAACCGTCTCAAATCTGCTTGAAAGCATTGACGTTCAAGATATTCCTCTAGGATGTAGAGACAGGGCGCTCCTGGAGATGATTTACGCCTGCGGGATGCGTGTTAGTGAAATAATTAATTGCAAATTAGAGAGTTTTGATAAAGATGAAGCTTTTGTCCGCGTGCTGGGGAAGGGGAATAAAACCCGGCTGGTGCCCGTAGGGAGATCCGCTTTGGATGCTTTGCAAATGTATTTGGAAAAAGGAAGACCCAAACTGGTCAGGACGGGAACGAAAAGCCATATCTTTCTGACAGTACGCGGCCGTCCGTTGACGAGGGAGCGGGTTCGTCAAATTCTCCGGGAACGCGCCAGAGCCGCAGGACTGGAACAGCATGTTTTCCCGCATATCCTGCGTCATTCCTTCGCCACGCATCTTCTGGAAAACGGAGCGGATCTGCGTATTATTCAGGAGATGCTGGGCCATGCCGATATTTCAACCACCCAGATCTATACGCATTTGGAGCAGCAGAGGCTGAACTCGATTCATCACCGCTTTCATCCCAGAGGATAGTAACGCTAATTCATCATTCATTCCCATGCCGCGTTTTTTCACGTCCATATCATAATCATTTAAATATTAACGGCAGGAGAATTATTCTACCGGAAATTATATTTGGCATTACATATATTATGCGAAGTATAGTTTAGGCAGCATTCTCCCATTCTCATTGGACGGAAAACGCGCTCTGTCACTTGACAAATATGCAAGCATTTCATAGCTTCATTAAATGAGTGGCCCTTGCCTTGTCCGTACCGTTGCCATTTTCATCCTTTTTTCATCTTTTTCCCTTCTTCATGCCGAAGATGAGGAATTTTCCGATATCATGGAACTGGTATCGGAAACGGAGAACTGTTCCGCCAAACTGGCCCGTGACAAAAACGCGACGGAAGAACAGAAGAAGGAAGACAGAAAGCGCAGAAAAATCGGCATTGGAGAAACGGTCACCATTACCCTGAACTGTAAAAAGCCGTTTCTGTTGGAGCCGAAGGATCAAATTCAATGGAAAGTGATTGAGGGAAAAGAGTTGCTTGAAGGCGGTCTGAGAAAAATCCCCAATAGTTATCACTCGGTAACATTTCAAATAAATCCTTGTGCCAGTAAAGAACAAATCCAGCAGTCCGGAGGGAAAGTAGCCATTGAAGTGGAAACCGAACAGGGAACGGCCCTCCCCCGCCCTATCGAATTTGACGTGGTTTTCCCTGAATATCTTACTGCGGAACATGAAACTTTGGGCGAGATGGTTAAAGGCGTTCCTGCGGCAGATATGGGATTCCCCCGGGATGGAGATTCTGCACATGGAGTTTCCGCCCAGCTTCTCGTTTCCATCCATCCCCTGGACGTCTGTTTTGACGGGGTCTATGTAATTGAAAAAGACAAAGGCTATGCAGGAGCTGCCGGAAGCCTGGCTCAGACTCATTCGGCGGACAGCATCTGGCGTGTAGGCATCGACAATCGTTTTGACCAGCACGACAATATCGGCATAAAATCCGGGAAAAACGGGGACATGCAGTGGGATGAGATTCAAGGTTATGACGCTGACGGAAATCCTGTCTATAAACATTCGTATCCCAACGCATTCACATGGAATTGCCTGTTCAGAACATACAAATTCATGGGAGATAAGGAAGGGATATCCGATATCTCCACTGTCTTTCAGAGGTTTTATATAGAGAACAGAGGCAATAGCCAGTTTTACGCCAGAATCCGAAAATTTCTGGTTGATCCCGAAAAAAAGGATGAATGTTCCGTCGAACGCACTACCGGCGGCAGCCATATTTTTAAACCCTGATATATATAAATATGATGATAAAATCTCGGAAGAACTGTTTTCTGACTTGTTTTGCCGCCATAACGCTGTTTGCCGTCTTTTTTTCTGTGACAGCCTTGCCAACGTTCGGCTCTATCCCGACAGATTCGCAGGAATTGACATTCCATGCAGATCCTGTGCTGAAAGAACTTAAAATTCTGCTAAAACAGGGAGATCTGGTGAAGTTTTACCAAACAGCCCATACCCATATGGGGCAGCTTGAGTGGAGAGACATCAGAGGGGGAGTTTCCCCGGACAAGCTGGATCGGTTATTGCTGATCGCCCGGCTAGCTTCCGCAGCCCCCCTGTTTAAAGAGAACGAGAACACGCCGTTCGAACAAATGACGCAGGATTTCGATTCGGCAGGAGATATTCGTCTCAAGGGGAAAGTTATGGTAGATCTGGTCATCATTTCCAAAATCAATCTTAGGCAACAATGCTCTGCCGTGAGAAAGAAAGAAGTGGGGCAGCTTTGCTCCATTTACGCGGCAACGATGCTGAAGATGATGAAAGAAGCCTACATTCCTGATTTCGAGGGCTGGAAGAAGGAAACCATGGAAAGAAAAACGGCGGCCTGGAAAAGAGTGTTTGACGCCAAATGGGAGTCTTTCCTGAAAGAAAGAAACGAGAGAGAGGAGCGAGCCAGGAAGGAGCTATCCATACCCTTCAAACAGAGAATGAGAATGAGACAGCAAAAAACGGAAGAGGAACGAATGAGAGACAGGGAATTCGCGGAACAGGACGACGCCTATATGCTGGAGGCTCGAAAGGAATGGGACAAAAAAAGGAACCTGTCCAACATTCTGGGGTCCATGGGAGGAAGGAACTCCAAAATCAAATCATTCCTTAAAGATGGAGGAGGAGGTTTATTACGAATTTTGTTGGACAACTACCCCGGCAAAGCCACCGAAGTGTTTAAATACCTGAAGCTGGCGGGATATGAGGAAGGAGAAATGATGGAGTTGGTTGATCGGGAGGAGGGAAAAACCGAAGAAACGGAATTTTTGTATCAAAGCCCGTTGGGAAGAAAGTTCCTTAAAGAGAAGAAACAAAAGAAATAATTCCTGCCAGAGTGCGGAATCATGATATTTTTAGTTTGCAAGGGTATTTTATCTTTTTGAGATCCCTTCTCTCTTGCCAGATCACCTTTCATCCTTCATAATAAAAAAAGCATGAATACTTTCGTTTCTCTTTGCCTGGTCGGGAGCCTCAGTCTGGGTTCCTTTTGTTATGCTCAGTACATGGATAACGATGCCAAGAAGAAGGTAATCAAGGATTTGGATAATCTGCTCGCTCTGAACAGGTCTGCAGAAACCAAGGTAATCAATGCCGCTATCAGTAAACTGAATTCCGCCGGCAGGGATCCCGGCGCCGCATATGACTTGCTGATTCAGTCCAAGAAGTTTCTGATGGAAACGGAAAAGGAGAAGGACAAGAGCCAGGGGAAGAGCGCCAAAATCGCCTCCAATTCCATGAAAGACTGGATGGATCGTGAAGCGAAAAAGTACCAGGATAAAAATGCCCGTAAAGGATTAATGCTTCAATATCAATGGGGAGTCCTCGTCCTCAAGGCCCGTCTTAAGGAAAATTTAATGAATGCCACCTCCAATTCCACAGGAGGAACAGCGGAGGAAACCCTGGACGTTACGGAGTTCCAGAAGCCGGCCATGGATTTGCTGAATGCCTACCTGTCCGCCTGCTCCGACCCTGATTTTATCGACCCTTCCTCTTCTAAAAATAATAATGGAGCAGCCGGAAGAGCCGGCGCCCGTATTGCGGAACAATCCGTCCTTAATACGGAAGTGGGGGAAGCCCTGGGCATCAGCAGCATGTCTTCCAAGGCTTTCCCGGATTCCATGAAAAACCGGGATGAAATTTTTGACAAGCTGTTTTTCACCGGATACCGGAAGACCCGCAACCTTCCCGCCCTCAGGCAGGCGTGGAACAAGAGAATTTCCATGGAAGTGGCTCTGGGAAAAATCAGCCATGCCATTTCCTCCGGCAAGAAATCCGGCATGCAGGGCCGCATCGCCAATGCGTCCGAAGACGAATTTGATGAGCAGGGAGCAGCCGTTCTGGATCGTTTGCGCTGGCGCTGCGAACTGGATTGCTTCGACTTGGGAGACCAGGCAAACGCCACGAGGAATATGATGACGCTGATCCGGACGACGGTGGATCCCGTGCGCCGGGAACAAGGTATCCGTACCCTCCGGGATAAACTGGTTCAGAGCATGAAGAGCATGATGGATTCTCCGGAAGAAGAAAGCATGGCTGACGGTTCCTCTTCATCCTCTGCTCCGCGTCCTGCCATGCGTTCCTCCAAAAAGAAGGCTCCCTCCACCACGATTACGACCAGCCGTGAAATGGATGATCCCGGAGCCATCGGAACGGATGTGCCGAAGCCTCCCAAGCCGGCCCCAGCCCGGAGTGACGATTTTTTTGAAGACATCTGACTTTCTTCAGACAAAAGATGTTGCCCGAACGGCGGTTTCCCTGTTCATGGAATGCGCAGAGCATCCTTGACGTCCGGAGCCGCCGTTTTATACATTAAGGGCATGTATCAGCCATTTCAATTTTTCATGCCCGCGCAAATCTTTTTCGGCGCGGGTTCTTTGGACAATCTTGGTTCCGCCCCCCTGCCCGGCGCCAAGGCCCTGATCGTCATCGGCGGGTCGTCCGTCAAACGCCTCGGGTATCTGGACCGCGTACAGGCTCTTCTGAAAAAACAGGGAGTGGAAAGCGTTGTTTTCGATAAAGTGCAGCCCAACCCCGTGGTGGAGCACGTAATGGAAGCCTCCTCCCTGGCCAGGGAAACAGGCTGTGATTTCGTCATCGGCCTGGGCGGGGGCAGCAGCATGGATTCCGCCAAGAGCATCGCCGTGATGGCGGCCAATCCCGGAACCTACTGGGATTACATCCAGGGCGGTTCCGGCAAGGGGCTTTCCATTCCCTGCAAACCTCTTCCCATCGTCTGCATCACCACTACGGCGGGAACCGGAACGGAGGCGGATCCGTGGACCGTCATCACGAAAGAGGACACGCAGGAGAAGATCGGTTTCGGCTTCAGGGGTACTTTCCCCACCATGTCTATCGTAGATCCGGAGTTGATGCTTTCCGTACCTCCCAAATTAACGGCATACCAGGGGTTTGACGCCCTGTTTCATGCCGTGGAGGGATATATGGCCACAATCGCCTCCCCCATGGGGGACATGTTCGCGCTCCAGGCCATTGAATACATTGCCAAATATCTTCCGCGTGCCGTGAATAACGGGGATGACCTGGAGGCGCGCGCCTATGTGGCGCTGGCCAATACCTATTCCGGGTTTGTGGAAACCATTTCCTGCTGTACGTCGGAACATTCCATTGAACATGCCCTCAGCGCCTTCCATCCTTCCCTGCCCCATGGCGCGGGGCTCATCATGATTTCCTGGGCCTACCATGAAGCCTATGCTCCCTCCTGCCCGGAACGTTACGCAAGAGTTGCCGCAGCCATGGGGCAGGAAGCCTCCGTGGATGGGTTCCTGAACGGCTTGAACAGGCTGAAGGAAGCCTGCGGCGTAGACAAGCTGAAGATGTCCGAATTCGGCATTACACCGGATTTATTTGACGAATACGCCAAAACGGCTTTTTCCACCATGGGCAATCTGTTTGAGCTGGACCGTTGCAAGTTGACTCCGGCGGACGTGGTCAGCATCCTGGAGAAATCCTATTCCTAGGAACAAGCCGCCGAGGTGACGTATGCCGGGAGGGCTGCCACCCTCCCGGCGGAAAATTGTTGTCATTCCAATGCGTTCTCAGGAATGCCGCCAATTCCCGTCATGCCGGGGCAATCCCGGAATCAGAGGGGAATATGTACGGCCGGCTTTCCGTTTTCCATTCCGGCCCCCTGTAAAAACAGCGCAGCTGGCCATGCGCAACGCCGGATTTTTCCATGTGTTTTCTCTTATCTGGAGACCAGGTAACCCAGGCCAATGGCAAGGAGCCCTCCAGCGAAGCTGATGAGAGTGTAAAGGAAGAAGGCGGAGAAGTTCCCTTCCTTCAACAACAGGAAGGATTCATTCATCAGCGTGGAAAAGGTGGTGAAACCGCCGCACAGGCCAGCGGTAAGAAAAAGCCGCGTTTCCGTATGCGGCAGGTTCCGGTCGAACAAACCGTAGAGGGCACCCAGGATAAAACATCCCAGCAGGTTGACTGCCGCCGTACCCCAGGGGAATGAGCTTGCCGAATTGATCTGGACAAAACGGGCCAGCATGAAACGCAATATGCCGCCCGCAAAGCTTCCCAGACCCACCATCATCAGCATTTTTATCATAGCGGCTTTTCTACATTTGAATGGGAAATAAAGTTTCGGAGCAGTCCCGAAATCTTCCGGGAAAAAGAGCTGCCGGCTACGTCCCTGAAAACTGGTCTGGAAACATCCGTGCCGCCTGGTGAAGCCCTTTAACCGGAAACAGGCTTCTGCGGAAGCTGTCGGCCTATATGCCGGCAAAACCCATTTCCTTTAAGCGTGTGCGGATAAAATACCCTGTTTTTTCCATATCTCCAGCCTTTTTGTTCTTGATTGCAGGGTAAAACCGTATTTCTTTTTTTCCATGTCCCTGCCCCTTCTCGTTACCGGAACCATCGGAATTGATACCATCCTTACTCCCAGCGGCCGGGCGGACGGCGTTCTGGGCGGTTCCGTTTCCTTTGCGGCCGTGGCCGCCCTTTTGTTTGCCGACCGCGTGGATGCCGTCAGCATCGTCGGGGAAGACTTTCCCTCCCATTATGAAGCCGCCCTTGAGGCCAAAGGGTTGTGCCTGAACGGGGTAGAACGCAAGAAAGGGCCTTCTTTTTCCTGGACCGGGGAATATTTTGACAATATGAATAAGCGGAGGACCGTTTGCGCTAATGATTCCGTGATGCTGGAATGGAATGTGCACATTCCGGAGCCTTTGAGGAACCATCCGGTTCTGGTTTGCTGCTGCATGGTCCCGGCTCAGCAGCTCAAGTGCATGGAACAATGCCCGGACGCGGCGCTGGTACTTTCCGATTCCATGGACAAGTGGCTGCGCCGCCAGCCGGAATTGCTGGATGCCGTGATCAGCCGTTCCCATATCACCATGATGAACGAGGATGAGGCGAAGGAATATGCCCAGGCGTCCACCGTCCTGGAAGCCGGGGAATTCCTGCTTTCCAAAGGAGCCGCATACGCAGTGGTGAAACAGGGGGAATACGGAGCCACTCTTCTGGGACGGGATGCCGGCGGGAATCTCCGGATTTTCCGTTGTCCCGCCTATCCTCTGAAAACGCTGGTGGACCCCACCGGCGCGGGAGATACGTTCCTGGGGGCTCTGGCCGGCTATTTGTCCACCCTGCCTCCCGGCCTTCCTTCGTTTGAGGAAGTGAAGAGAGGGATTGTGTACGGAACAGTGGCGGCCTCCTTCACCTGCGAGTCCTTTTCGGCAGACGCCCTTCTTTCCATGACAAAAGAGACCTTTCGCCGCCGTCTTGAAGAGTACGCGGAGATGTGCCGCCTGCCTGATATCCGGCTCTTTTCCGCAAGTGACTGTTAAGACGGGATCAGATCTCCTGAAAAGGAGGAAATACCGCCCTTGATGGTTCGTTTTCCGGTTTCCGTTTATGCGGACTGTCCGGAATGTTCAGGTAAAGAAAGCCCGGATGCGGAACATGAAAAACCCCGGCGTGGCGTGCACGGCCGGGGTTTTCCATAAAAACAGGAGCTGCAATGGCGGGATCAGGCATCCTGAAGGCCGAATTTAAGCTCGGCTTCCGAAACCACCTGGCCGTTCACCAGACAGCGTGCCGTCGCCTGGCCGATGTTTCCGCGCATCTTGGTCAGTTCCGCTTCAATGATGAGCGTATCTCCGGGAACCACGACTCGGCGGAATTTTACTTTGTCCGCGCTCATGAAGTAGCCGAGCTTGCTGGCATTGCCGGGCTGGCGCAGCATGACGATGGAGGCCACCTGGGCCATGGCTTCCACCTGGAGGACGCCCGGCATGACCGGATGGCCCGGGAAGTGGCCCTGGAAAAAGAGTTCGTTCATGGTCAGGTTCTTCAGCCCCCGGCACTTGGTTTCTCCTTCAAAACCGATAATGCGGTCCACCATCAGGAAAGGATAGCGGTGCGGCAGAAGGCTCATTACTTCGTTGATGTCCAGCACGGCGTCTCCGTACGGCACGTTGACGGGATTGGGGGCCATCTGCTGGTTGCGGTGGTGTTCTTTCTTGAGCTTGGCCGTGAGTTCGGTGTTCGGGCCGTGGCCCGGCTTGATGGCGATGACGTGGCCCAGAATGGGCTTGCCGCACAGGGTCAGATCCCCAATAAGGTCCATGGCCTTGTGGCGGGCGAACTCATTAATGAAACGCATGGGTTCCTTGCTCATGAGCTCCTCGCCGCGGATGACCACGGCATTCTCCAGGCTGCCGCCCTTGATGAGGCCCTTTTCCAGCAGGGGCTTGATGTCTTCGTAGAACGTAAAGGTGCGGGCCGGGGCCAGTTCCTTTTCATACGTTTCCGGCGTGATGACCGCGTCAAAGTACTGGGTGATGCGGTTTTCCGGTCCCACGCAGGTGACGGAAACGCGGAATTGCTTGGAGGGAAGAATGGTCAGGATGGAACCGCCCTTGGTTTCAATGGTGACGGCCTCGCGCACTTCCAGATAGCGGCGCGGCACATCCAGTTCCACGATGCCGGCGCTCTTGATCAGTTCTACGTAGGGGGCTGAGGACCCGTCCCCGATGGGCGGTTCGTTGGCGTCCATTTCGATGACGGCGTTGTCAATGCCCATGCCCGTGAGGGCGGAGAGGATGTGTTCCACGGTATGCACCTTGACGGAACCTTCAGCCAGGCTGGTGGCGCGTTCCACAGTCTGCACCTTTTCCACATCCGCGCTGATGAAAGGCTGGTCCGGAATGTCTACCCGGCGGAATTTAATGCCGAAGTCGGCGGGAGCCGGCTTCAGGGTCAGGGTAACGGGCTGCCCCGTATGCAAAGAGGTACCGGCCAGGGAGGCCGGAGAGCCGACAGTTCTTTGGTTTCCACATGCCATGCGGGGATGCTAGTGAATGAGCTTCCGTTTGGAAAGCACGAAATCACGGATTTTCCTTTAAATTCAGGGAAGAGGCGGTATTCCGGCGTGTCATCCCGGAAAGAAGTGGATAAAGGGCGCTTGAAAAAACGCCGCTCACCCGGTAGTGATGTTCCATGCACATCACGGCAGGCCTCCGCATTTCCCGTGCGTTTATTCTCGGCGCCGGGCTGGGTACCCGCCTGCGCCCTCTCACCGGCGTTCTGCCCAAGCCGCTGATTCCCTTTTTCCATGAGCCCCTTATTCTGCATTCCATGCGTCGATGCTACGATTGTGGCATACGGGAGTTCATCATCAACACCCACCATCTGGCGGCAGCCTGGGACAAAGTGTTCCCTGAACGTTCATGGAACGGCTGCCCCGTCCATTTCAGCCATGAATCCGTGCTGCTGGATTCCGGCGGCGGCGTCAAAAAAATAGAACCCCTGGTTTCCGCGGAAGAACCGCTGCTGGTGGTGAACGGAGACATGGCGGCTACATTTGACCTGAGCCGCCTGCTGGATGAACATTTGAGCCGCCGCCCTCCCGTGACGCTGGCGCTCCGCACCTCCGGAGATAAGAAGAACGTGGGATTTGACTTTTCTTCCGGCCTGGTGACGGATATGAGGCACGCCCTGGGCCGCGACTCCGGCTCCTGCCAATTTACCGGCGCGTACTGCATGGAGCCGGAAGTATTCGGGCGCATCCCTTCCGGGGAGGCCGTTTCCATCATTCCCCTGTTCCTGGATTACATCCGGGAAGGTCGCTTGCGCGGCATTCTGGCGGACGACGGGTTGTGGATGGATATGGGAACACCGGAGGCCTACCTCCAAGCCCATCTGGATTTCCCCTCCCCTGCTCCGCGCATCCACCCCCGGGCCCGGGTGTCCCCCCGCGCCTTTGCGGACGGTAATTGCGTGATAGGTCCCGGCGCAACGGTAGAGGACGGCTGCCGCCTGCAAGGCTGCGTTGTCTGGCCGGGCGTACGCGTTCCTTCAGGCACCTGCGCGGAACGCCGGATTTTCTACTGTTCCCCCAACGGTTATTGACCATGCTTTTGCTGCGCCTTCTTCCCCTGATATTGTGCTTTTCCAGCCTGGTTCACGCGGAACACCGCGTTTTCACCAGGAAGGACGGCTTTTTGTCCATGCGGGACAAGCTGAACGTGTATTTTTTCCGTTCTGATACGCACCGTCTGCTGGTGAGGGACGAAGGAAGCGTCAAAACGCCCCGGCACGGTTCCCTGGACAAGGCCATGAGGAAAAGCCCCTGCGTGGCCGGTGTCAACGGAGGGTTTTTCAGTGCGGACGAGGAGGGAACGCCCCTGGGCCTGGTCATTCAGGACGGCAAACGGCTTTCTCCGCTGGCTACGGGGTCCTTCGCCGTTTCCGGGGTTGTTTATGAAGGAGGCAGAAGCGGATTGACCCTGGTTCGCAGTTCCGTACTGAAACGCATGAAAAAGCTTCCGGCCATGCAGGCAGCCATCCAGGGAGGGCCCTTTCTGGTGGAAAACGGCTCCGCCGTAAAAGGGCTTAACGCGCAAAAGTCCACCTACCGCACCTTCATTGCCACGGACGGAGGAAAAAGGTGGTGCATCGGCGTTTCCTCCTCCCTGACTCTGAAGGAACTGGCAGCCTGGCTGGCGACTCCCGGAGCATTGGGGAATTTCCGGGTGGAAACGGCCCTGAATCTGGACGGAGGCTCTTCTTCCGCCTTCTGGTGCCATGAGACAGGCATTTCCTACCCTGCGTTCAAACAGGTCAGGAACTATCTGGGCGTAGCCCCCGCGGAACGCCGGTAAACACCATCCTCCACGGGGCCGTGAACGCGTTTCCCTGCGCCTATCCTGCGCAGCAGCAGAACCGCGAACGCCAGGAAACAAACCAGAACGGCCCAGTCGCCCAACATGGCGTACAGGGTTATTTCCGTACAGCCCACAGGCAATGTGGCAGCCATCACCCCTCTGGTAAACGGAGAACCGGAGGAATCCCGCAAATCCGCAATAACCGCGCCATTGGGGGCCAGAGCCACGCTTACGCCGGTATTGGCGGCACGGATCATGGAGCGGCGCAGTTCAATACAGCGGAACGCCGCGTTGCGCCAATGCTGTTCATTGGCGCAGGAACGGTTGAACCACCCGTCATTGGTCACGTTCACCATTAACTGGGGTTCCTGCCGGACGAAGCGGCGCACCCAGCTTCCCACCACATCCTCAAAGCAGACCAGCGGAATAACGCCCACCGTAGAGGGGCTTCCGGGACGGATGGGCACGGAAACGGGGCTGGAGGAACGCCCGGGCGTATAATTCAGGCCCATGGCTGTTCCGGCGGAAGCCTCAAAGGCTTTTTCCAGAAACGGGAATGTTTCCCGCATAGGGATGTATTCACCGAAGGGAACCAGCATGGCCTTGGCGTGAGGACGGGCTGTGGAATAATCCCCCTCAAAGACGGTAAGGCAGTTGTAAGCCCGCACCACACGCCCCTCATCAGACAGGTAAATGTCATCCGTGCCCGTCAGCAGGATAAAATTGCATATCCCGTTCCGGAGGGCCTGGACGTAATCCTCTTCCGCACTCAGAAAGTTGACATTGTCCTGATTGGGGAAGCGTTCCCCTGTGGAATCACGGTAAAATGTGGAAATGGGGAAGGAACTTTCCGGCCAGATGACCCATGCCGGCATATCCAGGGAGGCTTCAGCGCCGTTTTTGACCGCCTGTTCCAGAGCGCGGTTTTGAAGATCCAGCATTCCCTGTTCCGTCATGTCCAGCAAAGCCCGGTAAATGCTTCCCCGGTTGGCCGGATCCCATTTTTCCTTCTGGCTCAGATTCAGCTGCACGGCCATGACGGGAACGGTAAGCCTGCCGTTTCCCGTAACCGCGGCAGACTGGGGTGAGTAACGAGCCGTCCAGAGTACGCCGACGACAAACATGGTTAAAAGAACCGCCACCAGGATGAAAAAGTCCCAGGGAACGGTACGTCTGCCTTCATGGACAATCATGGTTCCGGCCCGGCGGCAAACACGCCAGAGCCAGACGGAAAAGACGGCCGGAATAAAGGCCAGCGCCGTCACGCCAAGATATTCCGCCCATTGGGCCAGAGGATTTCCGTAAAGGGCCACTCCCAGATTGTTCCAGCCGAAGCCAGGTATCAGCCAGCCTCTCCCCCATTCCAGGCATACCCATAAAGCGGCGCCCGCCAGAGCGGCGGAGGCGCTGGGCAGTATGTCGTCCAGGGCCCAGGTTTTCCAGGCGGCCCGGCGTTCCTTTGCCGTCAGCCTCGCATCGGGCAGCGGCCGGGCGTCCGGACGGAAGAACACTCCCATGACCAGAGCCCAGAGGCCGGGAAACAGGCCTCCGTAAAAAATCATCAGGGGAATATAGCCCAGCGTGCTGACTTCATTGACCCACCATAAGGAGAGGCCGTAAAATACCACGCCAAATACCCACCCATACAGGGCGTATGCCAGAATTCCCTTTTTCCCCTCCCGCCTGCGTCCGTACCACAGGGCTGTCAGCAGAGGCAGGAACCCTATCCATACGCACCCGCCCCAGTCCACCGGGATAAAGGCGCAGGCCATCAGAATTCCGGAAAAAGCGGCCAGCAGCACCCCTGCCCACACGGGCAGGAGACGAGGGAGGGAAGCAGGTGAGGTATTCATCGTGAAAAGCCTTTTATTCCGGGAACGGGAATGCCGCCATTGTCCCCCATGCTGACTCATTCCTGCAACAAAAAAGATTGCAAAATTTACTCAAATGCGGAAATAGTGGGCGCAGTTCATACAACCCATCATACACAATGGCAGATATCGACGAAAAAACACCTCTAAACGTCCCCGGCAAGTTTTACGTGGACAGTTCCTGCATTGACTGCGACCTTTGCCGCGAAACCGCTCCGGAAAACTTTGGACGGGATGACGACGAAGGAGTATCCTACGTCAAGAAGCAGCCGGATAACGACGAAGAGCTGAGCGCCTGTGAGGAAGCCCTGGAAGGCTGCCCCGTGGAAGCGATTGGCGACGACGGCGAATAATATTCCCCCCATATATTATTTTAATCGCCCGGGGCTGTTGGCATTCAACGCTCCGGGCTTTTATTTTCCACCCATGTCCTCTCCCTGGTCTCCTTACATGCCGGACAGAGACCGTCCGGATCCCCACGCTTCCCCCGTCCGGTATGATTATCTTTCCCGTGACGAGCAGGAGGTGAGGCAGGCGCTCGCGGACTGGTTCCAGATATCCCCCGCCGCCAGTGAAACACGCAACCTCCATACGGCGGAATCCCTGCTGGGGGATATTCTGTCCAGGCTTCCTCTGGACGGAGACGGCATGGATCCCGAATTGCTCCGGGAAGGATGGCTGAAAGCTGCGGGGCCATTCCTGGGCCAGCAATCCAACCTTCTTTCCATTGTCAAGGGAGTAGCCACCATTCAGGTGCTTCAACCGGCCATGCGCTACCATCTTCAGCAGTGGCAAGGAGCCCTGCTGGGGAAACTGAAAGACCAGTTCGGCAAGGATGCCGTCCATTCCATCCGCATACGGATAGGATAATTTTGCCGCCGAACGACATTTTCCCCAAAACGCCTGATACTTACCTCATTATAACGGATACGAAAAAACTTTCAGAATTTCTAAGCCGCTGTCAAATGGATTTTTCTTTTTCTGTCTTAGGATCAGGACTTTTCAATCACTCCCCACAGTTTTCCTCCATATGAGAGAGGAGGAAAAGGAAATATTGGAGGTTTTTATAACCATTTCCTGATAACTCAATTGTCAGTTTTCTTGCGTTAACGTTTCTTTAGCGGATTAGAAATTCTGTAGTTACTATTCCAGATAAAGCAGAATTCCCGCTGTGACGGCGTGGATTTCTATTTTCCAACAGCACACATAACGCACATGAAAAAATCTCTTTTTTTGAGCTTAATCACCGCATCAGCCCTGTCGGCACATGGAACAGAAGTCTGGAATGACCTGAGCTACTTGATCCCGGAGCTGAATACGGAGACAACCACCATCCAGCGTATTACTTATACCTCCGGAGGGAACCTTATCGCAAACGGGGGACCTTCCGCAGACGCCGTACAGGCCACTCTTGGAGCTTTGGATGCGGGATGGTATTCCGGCAATAGGACTGGCGATACCGGTTCAGTTGCCTCCGTAATGAGCGATGGCAGCACCCAGCTATTTTCTGCTTCCGCAAACGGGGGCGGGTTTACGGCCGTCAAATTTAACGAACTGACTACCGGTGAGGCATCCAAGTATGGAGAGCTGAAGATTTCCTTTGAAACGGGTGGCCTTAGCAACAACACCAGAACTGGACAGCCCCAAAATTTCAGCCTGTGGTACAGCTTGGGGGAAGGGGAAGAAACTTCTCTTTTCCAGGTTGGCTCCACATTTTCCGGATCAGCAGGAGAGGTCGCCAACAAAACCTGGGAATGGACAATTTCCAAAGATTCATACAATAATTTGTTTGAACAAGGAGCCACCTTTTATCTAGTGCTGAATACGGGTGCCATAGACAACACCTACGCTTTCCAGCAGCTTGAAGTAAAAAATTTCCAGATGGAAGGGCTCGTGATTCCGGAACCTTCCTCCTGCTTTTTCTCGATGCTCGGAACGGGAGTCTGGATCTTCAGAAGAAAGAAAAGGTGACGCGGCAGAAAAACAGTATGCCGCGTCATTTAAAATTTGATGAAAGAGAGCTTTTTATTTAAGTGTAGTATTCATTATATGCGATCCACTCTCTCTGTTCTTTTGCTGACGTCAAGCTTAACGCTTTGTCCTCTTTCTTCCTACGGAGATTGGACTTCACCTCACTCCCTCCAGCAGGAAAAAAACGCGCCGGTTCCTCTCATTCCCTTTCCGTCCCAGGTGGACTGGAAAACAGGGACATGCCCCAAAAAAGCACCCGTTTCCGTTAACAAGGACGCTGCCCTGACCAAGTCTCTGGGAAGAGAAGGCTATGAGCTCCAGGTCCGCCCCGGAAGCATCCTGATCCGGGCAGCCACGGATTCGGGTGTTTTCTATGCCCGCAGAACGCTGGATCAGCTGGGAGCTAAGGGAAATTACCCGTGCTGCGACATCAAGGACAGCCCGGCGTTCGCCATCCGCGGCTTCATGCACGACACAGGCCGCAATTTCCGGCCTGTTGAAACGCTCAAGGCGGATATTGACGAAATGGCGCGGCTGAAGCTGAATGCTTTCCACTGGCACCTGACGGACTATCCCGCATGGCGCATCCAGAGCAGAAAATATCCTGTTTTGAATGATCCCTCCAAGCGGATCAAGGACCGGGATGTCAACGACACCTACACCTACGACCAGATCCGGGACCTGTTCCGCTACGCCAGGGCGCGCCACATCCAGATCATTCCGGAAATTGATATGCCAGGGCACAGCACCTATTTTAAAAACTGCTTCGGCTTCCCGATGCACGACCCCAGGGGCATTAAGATTCTGGAAGAACTGCTGGAAGAATTCTGCCGGGAAATCCCTGTGGAAATGTCCCCTTACCTGCACATTGGCGCTGATGAAATCCACATCCCCAACGGGAAGCAGTTTGCGGATAGGATGGCGGCCAAGGTCAAATCCCTGGGACGCCAGCCCATCCAATGGGCAGGAAACAATGATCTGCCCGTTTCCGGAGACAGCTACTCCCAATTGTGGAATGACGAAAATTCCGTAGGCCTACCGGATCCTGCCAAGCAGAAGACCCCCTATTTCGACTCCACGGCAGGCTATGTCAATTCCTTTGATCCCGGCATTCTGGTGCGCAGGAATTTCTTCCGCCAACCATGCGGAACGGTGAAGAGCGACGGGCACTCTCTGGGAGTCATCCAGTGCCTGTGGCCGGATACCCGGGTGGGAAACAAAAAGAATATTCCCATTCAGAGCCCCCAGTGGCCGGCCATGTTTGCCATGGCGGAACGCAGCTGGAAGGGGCTGCCGGAGGATGGTTCCCGCTTTGCCGGGAAACTACCGGAAAAGGATACGGAGGCCTATCAGGCCTTTTCCCTGTTCGAAAAGCGCATGGAAGCCCTGGCCGGAAACAAGCCTTTCCCCTATTGGAGGGATTCTTTTGTGGAATGGACCGTATTCGGACCCGTTCCGAAGGACAGGCAGGAAGAAGTAAGGAACAGCCTGCTGGCAGGTAAATCTCCCGCAGGGCTGCCCCCCATCCAAGCCAGGGGAGGCAATTTGTATTTCCGTACCCGTGCAGGGGCGGAAGGCCTGTTCTCCAAAACCAAGCCGGGAAATACAGCCTGGGCGGAAACGACCCTTTATGCGGCCAAGCCCGGAACCATGTACGCCATGGTAGGATTTGACGCTCCAGCCCGTTCTACGCGCCGCTGTTCCGGGATTCCGTCCGCCGGGGAATGGTCTCAATGCGACACCAGAATATGGGTGAACGGAAAAGAAGTGAAAAATCCCCAGACCTGCAAGCTGGCGGGACAGCGGCGTTATGAAAAGCACACCTGGAATTCCCCCGCCAATGAGATACCCTTTGACAATGAGGAATTCTGGTGGGCGCGTCCTCCCGTTTCCTTCCAGATAAAGGCCGGAGAAAATAAAATCCTGATTGAACAGCCGTATACGGGCAGCTTCCAGTCCTGGGGCATCAGCTTCATTCCGGTGAAAAAATCGGGAGACCGCTGGATTTCCGATCCAGGCTATTCCGTCCGGGGCGGCGCGGAAAAATAAGCTGCTACTTATTGACTGAAATGAAAGGGAAACGCCTGTTCTTCCTGCTGTCTTTTCTCATGGCTGTTCCTGCAGCTGCGGACACCCAGCGCCCCAATGTTATCCTGATCCTGATGGACGACATGGGGTGGGGAGATCTGCCTTCCTACCAGGACCAGCGCATGAAAGAAGGTTTTCCCGCCATGGACAACCCTGGCCTGAGGATGCTGGCACGGGAAGGAATGACACTGACGCGCCACTATTCCTCAGCCCCGCTCTGCGCCCCGGCCCGCGCCTCCCTGTTTACGGGGGTACACCAGGGCCATGCCAAGGTGATCCGCGACAGGTCTTTTGACCTGCCCATTGAACAGGCCCCTACCCTTGGAACCGTCATGCAGGCTGCCGGGTACAAAACGGCCCTCATCGGCAAATGGGGGATAGGCGGGGGCACGGAACATGCGGGCTCCCCGCAGGAATCAACGGCCTACCCCACCAAGCGCGGCTTTGACTACTACTTTGGCTACCTGGATCACGTCAGCGGCCACCACCATTATCCCAAAGAAGACCCCAATCCCATTTCCCCTACTAAAAAAAGCGGAATTTGGGATGGAAACAAGTGTGTCACGGGAGATTGCGACAAGGCTTATTCCGTGGATTTGTTGACGGCCCGCGCCAAACAATGGATTATGGATACGCACCGCCAGAATCCCCGCAAACCCTTTTTTCTGGCGCTGACACACACCGCGCCCCATTCCCAGCTTCAAATACCCACCGGCCCCTATCCGGAAGGACGCGGCGTGAAAGGCGGCGTACAGTGGGTGGGGAAACCCCACAAGCTGATCAATACGGCGGAAGGCAAAATCAATTCCTACATCTACCCCAGATATGCCGAAAAGAAATGGCCCATAGCACAGAAAAGGTATGCCACCATGATCGCACGGTTGAGCGATTCTTTTGAAGACCTCATCCAGACTCTGAAGGACCTGAATATCGACAAAAACACCGTCATCATCATGACGTCTGACAATGGCCCTCATGATGAAGGCGGCCAGAATCCGCAGTTTTTCCGTAATTACGGGCCTTTTGACGGCATCAAGCAGGATGCGTGGGAAGGAGGGTTCCGTGTTCCCGCCATCGTCCGCTGGCCCGGCCGCATTCCGGCAGGTTCCTCAAGTGACCACCCTTCCCAGTTCCATGACTGGATGGCGACGCTGGCTGCCATTGGCGGTGTAAGGGCTCCTTTCCGGAGCGACGGCGTTTCCCTGCTCCCCACCCTGCTGAACCAGGAAAATCAGCCGGACAGCCGCCTGTATATGGAATACAGCGCCAAGAAGTCCCGGAGCAAGACGACAACGCCCGCCTACCAGGACTTCCACCCCTCCCGCAGGAATGCGGCGCGCGGCGAGGAACAGATGGTCTACATCGGAAAATACAAGGGAGTGCGTACCAACATCCAGTCTCATGCGGATTTATTTGAGATTTACGACACGGTCAGGGATCCGGCGGAACGCCATGACCTGAAAGATACGCCGGAGGGGAAAAAAATGCAGTCTCTCATGCACGACAAAGTTCTGAGGATGAGGCGTATTTATGATTATACCCATCCGGCGCGCGGTACCTTTGCCCAAAGGCCTTATGACACAGAGCCAGTTCCGGCCCTCAGAAAGGAGGAAATGCCAGGCAACCTGCTTCCCCTGGAGGAATCGTCCTCCCAGGGTGTTCGCCGAAAGGACGGCAGCATGAAAAGAGTTCTCTATCTGAATATCCCGGAAACAGGGAACTATGTTTTCTTCCTGAAAACTCCGGTAAAGAAGGGGGCTAAAGCATTCGTCAGGCTGCACGAC
>CAJKMG010000008.1 GCA_905200945.1 uncultured Akkermansia sp.
TGAACTTTCCTACCGCACAGGCAGCACTCTACGAACTCTTTTCCAATTGCTTCTTCCGGCTTCGCCACCAAATTTCGTCTCGTGTATTTCTTCTTGGGCGCTGGAGGCATATCGGTTTTTGTTTCCGATACCTCATCTTGAGTTGTCTCAATCTTTGCTGATTCGGCAATATCCTCAACCATATCTCTTTCGGCAAGTTTGCCATTGGCCTCAATAAGACCAGCCTTGAAAACTGTAAATTGCTCAAGAATAAAATCGAAAGATTATTCAGGATACCTTTCCATAATCAGTTTCAACAATTCTGAATTCTTAATCATAATGCCCTCTCTTCATACCAAGAATATTTTGGGTCTACAAAACTTGTTTTTCAAATATCTTTATGTGAATACGTTAAATCTGCCCAGTCATACCAATATATCGGCAGCGTGTTGGTTTACAATGTACCTATTCAAAGAATAAAAGGAAGCACATTATGGCTACAGTCCGGTATTCAATACGCCAGAAAAAATGGATTGTAACATGGAAATCACATGGAGCATCCCTCCGGCATGATTGCGACTCGGAACAGGCAGCCCTGACGGTTTCCCGGATTCAGGAAAGCGCGGCAAAGGGCCGGAAGCGGCATCCCCCCCTGCTTTTAAATGCCGGAATTGTCTTACATTCCCCGGATTTGACTTTCAGAAAGCCCTGCCATCTTTTAAAATTCTTTACACGCAAACGCCATGGATTACACACCTCTCATTGAAAAACGCCGCCAGCGCCTGGAAGAATTGGAAACAGTCATTGCCGAACCGGCCTTTTTCAATGACCAGAAAAAGGCCTCGGAAATCATGAGAGAACACCGCCGCCTGAAGGAACTCATGGAAACATGGGATTCCCTGAACGCCACGGAACAACAGCTGGCGGACAATCAGGAACTGGCCAAAGCGGACGATCCTGAACTGGCGGAACTGGCCGCCCTGGAGATTCCGGAACTGGAAGCCGCCCTGGAAAAACTGCGCAGCGACGTGCAGTACAGCCTGCTTCCACGCGACACGACGGAAGACCGGGACGCCATCATTGAAATCCGCGCCGGAACGGGCGGGGATGAAGCATCCCTGTTTGCCGGAGACCTGTTGCGCATGTACCAGCGTTTTGCGGAAGAACGCGGCTGGCGCTTTGAGCATCTGGAAAGCAGCCCGTCAGACGTGGGCGGCTTCAAGGAAGTCGTCTGCCGCATTGCCGGGGAAGAAGTATTCCGTTTCCTGAAATATGAAGGCGGCGTGCACCGTGTACAGCGCGTTCCCGCTACGGAAACGCAGGGGCGCATCCATACCTCCACCGCCACCGTGGCCGTCATGCCGGAAGCGGAGGAAGTGGACATAGAAATCCGCCCGGAAGATCTCCGCATCGAAGTATGCCGTTCCGGCGGAGCCGGGGGCCAGCATGTGAACAAAACGGAATCCGCCGTTCAGATATGGCACATACCCACGGGCGTTTATGTCCGGTGTGAGGAAGAACGCAGCCAGATGAAAAACCGGGAAAAAGGCATGAAAATTCTGCGTGCCAAGCTCTTTGAAGCCAAAAAACGGGAAGAGGCGGAAAAATACTCCGCCGCGCGCCGCAGCCTCATCGGTTCCGGCGGCCGTGAAGAAAAGATACGCACATACAATTTCCCGCAGAACCGTCTGACAGACCACCGCATCGGTTACACCTCCCACAATCTGGACGGGATTCTGATGGGGCAGATGGAAGACCTGATTATGGCCCTCCAGCACGCGGAAATGCAGGAACGGCTTGCAGAGGCAGGAATGTCCTAACCCACTTTTTCCTTCCATGAAAACTTTACTGGAAGTCCTTCAGTCCGGCACGGATTATCTGGTTCGCCAGGGGTGCGACGAAGCACGCGCCACCATGCAGCATTTGCTGGCCCATGTCCTGCACTGCAACCGCACGGCTCTTTACTCCCAGTTTGACAGGCCCGTGGAAGAAGCGGAACTTGCCCCTCTGCGCGAATTACTGAAACGCAGGGCAGCGGGAGAACCGCTGCAGCACCTTCTGGGTGTCACGGAATTTTTCCGGAGAGATTTCCTGACGGATGCCCGTGCCCTGATTCCCCGCCCGGAAACCGAGGAGCTGGTGGAAATGGTGTTAAGGAAAATCCCGGACCATCCGGTACGCATCCTGGACATGGGCACGGGCTCCGGCGTTATCGGCGTCACGCTGGCTCTGGAACTCAAGGAGCGCGCCAGGGAAGTCGTGCTGGCGGACATTTCCCCGCAGGCTCTGGATCTGGCCCTGGAAAACGCCATGCGGCTGGGAGCCAGAGTCTCCACCATCCGGACAAATCTGTTCGCCAACATTTCGCCGGGAAAAACGGGGCTGCTTACAGGAGATGCCGATTCCGCTCCGGAAGGAGAAAAAGGGGAAAACGGTCGGGACATGCTCTTTGACGTTATCGTGGCCAATCTGCCATACATTGCGGAGGGGGAAAAACTTGCCCCGGAAGTCATGAAAGACCCCCATACAGCCCTGTTCGGAGGCCCTAAAGGCTGGGAAATCATTGAACGCTTTCTGGCCCGCGCCCGGGATTACCTGAATGAAGACGGCTTTGTAGCCCTGGAAATCGGATACGACCAGGCCTCTATCGTAACACAAATCATGGATGGATACGGCTACAATTATATTGAAGTTCTGAAAGACATGAGCGGCGTCGCGCGTTTCCCCTTCGGCTATCGTTAATGTTATCCCTCCTTTTCATTCCATGCAGGCGGCGCGCATTCTGGTTGACGGGCAAAGCGATCTGGTGCTGGATTACGGCATTCCTCCGGAAACTGGAGACGTCAGGCCGGGTTGCCGCGTACAGGTGCCCCTGCGCAACAGAACGGCTACCGGAACCGTGCTTACGCTGTCAGAACCATCCCCTGCCTGGAAAGACAGACTTAAGCCCATTCTTAAACTGATTGATCCGGAGCCTCTGATTTCCCCAGTAATGATGAATCTGGCTTCATGGGCGGCGGACTATTACTCCGTGGCTCTGGAGCAGATGATCCGGTGTCTGCTCCCGGAAACCGTCCGTCAGGAAAATACGGCGGAAAAAATGCGCAAAATGGTGTATCTGGAAAAAATTCCTGCACGGGAGGAACTGGATGCCCTGTACCGCAAAGCACCCCGCCAGGCTCAAATGCTGGATTATTTCTCATCCGCAGAACAACAGGCAGCCCCCCTGGCAACATTCGGCGCCGGAGCCCTGAACGTCGCCCGCAGCCTGGAAGCCAAAGGCTTCATCTCCCTGAAAGAGGAGGCCGTACACCGGGACCCCAGCACCGGGGAGCAATTCGTCCCCACCCAGCCCATGAAGCTGAACAGCCAGCAGCAAAAAGCTCTGGAAGAAATCACGGCCATGTGCGCGGCAGAGCATAAAAAACCGCTTCTTCTGCAAGGGGTTACCGGTTCCGGCAAGACGGAGGTTTACTTACAGGCCGTTTCCCAAATAGTAACATCCGGAAAATCCGCCCTGATCATGGTGCCGGAAATTTCCCTGACGCCCCAGACGGTTCAGCGATTCAAATCCCGTTTCGCGGAACTGCCTTCCTCCGTGGCAGTGCTGCACAGCCTTCTCTCGGACGGGGAGCGCTTTGACGAATGGCATGCCATTCGTTCCGGAAAGGCCCGCATCGTCATCGGTCCCCGTTCCGCCGTCTTCGCACCCCTTCAAAATCTGGGCCTGGTAATTGTGGATGAAGAACACGACGCCTCTTACAAACAGGAAAGTTCCCCCCGCTACCACGGGAGGGATCTGGCCGTGCTGCGCGCCCATCTGGAAAACTGCGCCGTGCTTCTTGGCTCTGCCACTCCCTCCTTGGAAAGCATCCATAACGCCCTGATTGGAAAGTATTCCCTGGTAAAACTGACGGAAAGGGCGGACGGCCAGCAGCTGCCGCTCATTCGCATCCTGGACATGAAAACGGAAGGAAAGAATAAATCCGGTCCCAACGTTATCTCCGAACGCCTCAGGATGTCCATTGACCGGCGTCTCGACAAAGGGGAACAGGTTATCCTGCTGCTCAACAGGCGCGGATTCGCACGCTCCCTCCAATGCCCGGACTGCGGCCACGTAGTCACGTGCCTGCACTGCTCCCTGCCCCTGACCTACCACCGTACGGAAGACCGCCTCATGTGCCATCTGTGCGGATTCAAAGCCCTTCCGCCCCGTTCCTGCCCGGAATGCCGGTCCGCCAACATCCTGCTCCAGGGGTATGGAACCCAGAAGGTGGAGGAACTCCTGCGCCGCACTTTTCCTGCGGCTCGCATCACGCGCGTAGATGCGGACGTGGCCCGGCGGAAAAACGCCGTCCGGACCATTCTGAACCAGTTTCGCGCCCATAAGATAGATATTCTCCTGGGCACTCAGATGATTGCCAAAGGGCTGGACTTTCCCAACGTGACGCTGGTAGGCGTGCTGAACGCGGACCTGGGGCTCCACATCCCGGATCCCCGTGCAGGGGAGCGCACTTTCCAGCTCCTGACGCAGGTAGCGGGCCGCGCCGGCCGCGGCGACCTTTCCGGAGAGGTCATCATCCAGACCTTTACGCCCCAGTCCCCCTCCCTGCAATACGCCCGGCACCATGACACGGACGGCTTTGCAGCCCAGGAACTGGAAATGCGGCGCGCTTTCAACCTCCCCCCCTTCACTCATATCGCCGTATTAACCATACGTTCCCAGCATGAAAGCATGGCGGAATTCGCCACGCAAACCCTCGCGGCCCGCCTGCGCGGCATGCTCCCCCCTCCCGCCACGATGACCGACCCCATGCCCGCCCCCATTCCCCGCGCTCACGGACAGTTCAGATTCCAGATTACAGTCAAGGGGCCATCCGCCCGCATCCTCTCCCGCACTCTCCGGAAACTGGTGCAGGAAGCCGGGCTGGGGGAAGACCTGACGGCCGTAATTGACGTGGATGCCATGTCATTCATGTAAGCCGCCTTGCCAAAACCGGCCGGGAACATTAGAATTCCGGCACAACACAACTTACTATTATGCTGCTTCATTTCTACAAAATGACGGGTGCCGGCAACGACTTTGTCATGGTGGACAATCGTGACCTGAGTCTTTCCTCCGTGCTGGACAAAGAAACCATAGAAGCCCTGTGCGACCGCCGCTTCGGCATTGGAGCGGACGGTTTGATCGCCGTGGAACCTTCCCAGGGCAAGGGGGGAATCGTCCGGATGCGTTATTACAATGCGGACGGCGGAGAGGCGGAAATGTGCGGTAATGGCGCCCGCTGCTTCAGCAATTTTGCCGCAGCCCTGCTTCATCACGACAAAACAGCTCCCCTGCCTTTTGAAACAATGGCCGGCGTCGTCACCGCCACCTTTGAAAAAGACGGCAACGTCACCGTCAACCTGACCAACCCCCACTCCTTGCAGCTCTTCGTGCTGAATGCCGATCCTACTGTGGGAGCGGATGTCCATTTCCTGAACACGGGCGTTCCCCACGCCGTAGCGTTTCTGGATAAGCTGGACGGCCTGGACATTTCCAGGCTGGGGGCTTATCTGCGTTACCACGATGCCTTTTCACCCAAAGGCACCAACGCCAATTTTGCCAGAATCCTGTCTCCGGGGCATATTGCCATACGTACTTACGAACGCGGCGTAGAAGATGAAACGCTTGCCTGCGGAACGGGGATGACCGCCTGTGCGCTGCTGCATGCCGTATTGACGGACGCGCCCTCCCCCATTCAGGTGGACGTAGCGGGAGGAGACACGCTTAAAGTCGGGTTCCAACGCACAGGGGACCGTTTCACTGACGTGACGCTGACCGGACCGGCAGACCTTGTTTTCACCGGAAACATCCAGATTTAGACCTGAGCCGTCCCGGCCCGAAAAAACGGACTCTTCCCCATCAGCGGGACTGTCTGTTCAGCAGGAAACATTCCGCCCTCACATACCCGCCGTAATTATTGCAGAACGCCTTGTACACGGCAGGGCCCATATTCGTTTCGCAATAATACTTGACGGTGATACAGCCGTTTTCTCGCTCCATATTCAGAAAATGGCTGGACAGCAGTACCAGATTGCTCTGGTAATTCCACAGGGCCATGTCACGAGCCATTTCCTCATTAATCCTTTCACATATAAAACTCTCCGGAGGAGGAAACAGAATGGCGCTGACAATACTGATCATGCAGATTCCCGGAATAACCCCTACGGCAAGGCCTCTGTGACATTTTCTGATCAAGGGAAGGTGATTTCTGAATTTCCGAAAAATGGTGAAACGGAACAAATACCCTGCCAGCAGCGCCACCGGAAAGAAGACATTTACATATTCGAATGCCAGGCTCATTCCTCCAAGAACAAAAAAACCGATTCCCTTCCACACCTTCCGGTAAACCGGAATGCAGGCGCAAAGAAACACGTACAGAATATAGCCCAGCAGACAAAGGAAAGGCAGAAGCGTTCCCGTAAAAACATGCTCCATCATGCGGTCCCACGGATATTCCCTGCTGGGAGAGCAGGCCTCCTGAAAAAACATGCATACCATGATCATCAACACCAGACCGACAAGAAGGAAAGCCTTTGATTTTCTTGATTCATACAAAAGCCACAGCAAAACAGCCCCAAACGGCAATAAATAACAACCTATACTGTTGAATACAGTAGACAACATGGGAATATGAGGAAAGAAATTCATAGATCGGATACAGATGAACGGCCGGTTAACAGCTAAAATGCAGCAGCAACTGCGGAAACAGTAATTGGAAATAAAATAAATTCAAACATTCGTTTTCAAATAACTCATAAAAAATCATGCCCTTTTCACAAAAAACCGTTTATCCGGACTCTCCTGCTTGACAAAACAACTCTCTGAAAAGGATAATAATATCCTTGTGAAGCCCTCCCTTTTCATCCAGACCGTCCTCCTTCCGGTTCTCTTTTTCTTCCCCCAATGCGGCCGCAAACCGCTCCTTCCGGAATATACGCCGCTGTGTTCCGGAATGATGCCGGGGGAACACTCTTCCCACCCGGCCCTCCGGGCACGGGAAAACAGAATCTACCGGGTCGGCCCGAAAGGCGGCGTATATTACATCAATTCCCATAATAAAAAAGTTTACATCAAATCCAGAAGGGCGCAATAGAAGATCACACAGCCTCTCCTCAATTTTCCAAATAGGAAATAAATAATCGTCCTGTCATGTTCCTATTGTATTATTGAGAAAATATTCCGTTCAAAAAACTCATTAAACTCATTTTTTTCTTGTCAAAATGAAAGAAGACGGGTAATGTTTGCCGCACCACAACACTAAATGGTGTCGGTAGTTCAATGGTAGAGCCCCAGATTGTGATTCTGGTTGTTGCGGGTTCGAGCCCCGTCCGACACCCCATCCCCTTTTCTTCATAAAAAGAGCACTTACGGTGCTCTTTTTTACTATCCCCAGCCCTTTCCGCATGCGTAATCCAGAATTCGTCAAAGCCGCTTTTTCCGCTATTGCTCCGCGCTATGTGGCTACCAATCATGTGCTGAGCATGGGCGTGGACCTGCTATGGCGCCGGCGTGTCGTTCAGCTTGTCTCCGAATGGAAGCCGGAAAACCTTCTGGATCTGGCGACCGGAACGGGAGACCTGGCTCTGGCCATCCTGAACGCGATGCCGGAAATCCGCCTCACCGGGTCCGACTTCTGCCAGCCCATGCTGGACATAGCGGCCAGGCGTGGGCTGGATCATCTGGTTTGCGCAGACGCCATGAATCTGCCTTTCCCCTCCGCCTCCTATGATGCGGTCACTGTCGCCTTTGGCCTGAGGAACATGGCCAGCTATCCGGACGCCCTGCGGGAAATGGGCCGTATGCTGCGCCCGGGAGGCCATCTGCTCATTCTGGATTTCTCCCTGCCTGAAAGCCTGTTGAAAAGCCCTTACCGGTTTTATCTGCACCGCGTCCTTCCCGTCATTGCAGGGTGGATGACAGGTCACCGGGAAGCATACGACTACCTGGCGGACAGCATTGAAGCCTTCCCCTGCGGGCAGGCCATGGAGGCTTTGCTGCGGGAATGCGGCTACAGCAACATCACGGCGGAACCTCTGAACGGGGGAATTGCCAGCATTTACACGGCCCAGCGATGAGTGCGGGGGACGCAAGAGAAGGCATCATACGCGGCAAGGCGGCACGCGCCCGCCTGGGCGGCAAACTTGCCGGACTGTCCCTGCCCCGGCAAATCGCCGTCATTGCTTTCTGGCCGTTCCTGGAACAGCTGCTGAGCTTTTTCGTCACCTCATCCGACCTTTTCATCGCCACTAAAATAGGGGTGGACGCCCAGGACACCATCAACATCTCTGACGGCATGGGGGCCGTCGTCTTCATCATGTGGTTCGGCTTCGTCATCCAGGGGTCTATCATGATGGGAGCCACAGCCATCGTTTCCCGCATGACGGGCGCCAGGGACTACCCCCAGGCCCAGCATGCCCTGCACCAGGCCGCCATGCTGGGGCTCCTGGCCGGAATCGTTTCCTGCGGCCTTCTCTTCACATGCAGCGATTTCCTGGTCACGCACGTACTGACCATGAATGAAACCGCCCGGGCCTACGCCCTGCAATACGTTTATATGGCCGCCTTTGCCGCCCCGTTCAGCGGCGTGGTCTTTGCCATCAATGCTGCGCTGCGAGGCTCCGGAGACACGCGGCTTCCCTTTTGGATCATGATGAGCGTAGGCATCCTCAATGTCATCTTCAGCGTCATCTTCGTCTTTGCGGACGCTCCTCTGGGCGGCTGGCGCATCGGAGGAATTGCGGCGGGGACGGTCTGCGGCTACGGCATCAGCATGTGTATCCTCCTGTTCATCATGCTGCGGCGCGGAAAAAAAATTTTCACGGGCAGGAACAATGAATCCCTGGAAGAACTCGTCCGGGAACGGGGAGAGCGCTATGCCCCACCCCTGTACCTCAGCTTTTCCCATCTGCGGCCGGACATGGGCATGCAAAAGCGCATCCTGAAAATCGGGCTGCCGCAAGCCGTGGAAGTCTTCGGCATGTGGGGCATCCAGATGTTCTGCCTTTCCATCATCAGCGAACTGCCTATTAAAGGCGTTCTGGGCGTCCACAACATCGCCGTCCGCATTGAATCGCTCAGTTTCCTGCCCGGCTTCGCCATCGGCATGGCCGCTTCCACGCTCGTGGGGCAATACCTGGGCGCCCGGAACGCGCTTATGGCCCGCATCACCATCTGGAAATGCATGCGGTACGCCGTCATCTTCATGACAGGCCTGGGAGTGCTCTTCTGCGCCTTTCCCGCCCTGTTCATGGAGATATTTTCCAACGGTAGCATGACTCTCATTGATACCGGCATTCCCGTGCTGCGCACCATGCTGGTGGTGGAGCCCTTCTTCGCCGCCTGCATCGTGATGAAAATGTCCCTGCGCGGCGCGGGAGATACCCGGAGAGTCATGCTCATTTCCTACGGCATTATGGGCTTTTTCCGTGTCGTCTGCACCTGGGTATGGTTCAGGCTGGCACCGGAAACCATGACCCTGTGGGGCATCTGGCTACTCTTCGCCTTTGAAATGGCCGTCCAATCCGCCATCCTCTATAAAATCGTCAAGGGGCGGAGCTGGACGAAACTGCAAGTCTGAATCTTCCCGTTTTTTCCTGCTTCCCGCACCCGTTCGCCAATCCAAAACGTTTACTGCAGGATAAAAACTTTGCTTTCCTCCTCCAATTCTGCTAGCATTCTTCCACGTTGTTCTGCAACGGGCTCGTAGCTCAGCGGTTAGAGCAGGGGACTCATAATCCCTTGGTCGTAGGTTCGAACCCTACCGGGCCTACCAGATAACCCCCTGCAAGTTAAAAACTTGCAGGGGATTTCCTTTTCCGGCGCAGAAGAAAAAGGCATCTGTTGAAGACAGCCTCTGCTTCCCCACCCGCGTATGACGGTGCTTCAAAACGCCGGCCGGCAAATTCCCCGGTCGGCAAGTCCACGCCGAACGTGTCCCCATAACAAATACAACCGACCATCCGGAAATTCCGTGAGGAACTTCCGGACAGCGGACATTCATTCTTAAAGGGAGTCCACGAGAGCGGCTAAATCATCATCATACACGAACTTGCATTGATCTCCCCGTTTCTTGAACAGTTCAAACAGGCGGCGGCATATCCGTATCCGGAACGGAGAGGCCCAGCGCACGCAGGCGCATGTTCACGGCATGTCTGCCGGAATGTTTGGTCAGGGGGAATTCCGTGGTTCCCCAGCCTATTTCCTCCGGGTCCAGGACTTCGTAAGTGCTCCGGTTCTTCAAAACACCGTCCTGGTGAATGCCGGAACCGTGGGCAAAGGCGTTCGCCCCCACTACGGCCTTGGAACGAGGAACGGCCAGGCCGCTCATGGCGGCCACCATGCGGCTGGTGCGCACCAGTTCATTCGTTCGTATTCCGGTCCGCACTTCGGAAAAGAAATCCCGCCGGGCATGCAGCGCCATAATGACTTCCTCCAGGGCGGTATTTCCGGCCCGTTCCCCGATGCCGTTGATGGTTCCCTCTACCTGCCGCGCCCCGGCCCGGATGGCCGCCAGCGAGTTGGCCACGGCCATCCCCATGTCATCATGGCAATGGACGGACAGCCGGACGCGGTCCACATTGGGAACATGTGACTTCAGATAGGAAATCAGGCGAAAATATTCCTCCGGCATCGTGTACCCCACCGTATCCGGAATATTGATGACGGCGGCGCCCGCGTCAATGACAGACTCTACAATCTCCGCCAGGAATTCCGGCTCCGTGCGGGAAGCGTCCTCTGCGGAAAACTGCACTTCCCCGCACAAATCGGAAGCCATGGCAACGGATTTTACGGCCATGTTCCTGATTTGTTCCCGGCTTTTTCCCAGCTTGTATTTCCGGTGGATGGGGGAGGTGGCCACCACCAGATGGATGCGCTCCCGTTCCCCGGCGGCCTTCAACGCTTCATGGGCGGCAATGATATCCTTTTCCACGCAGCGGGCCAGTCCGCAAACGCGGCTTTTTTCCGTGCATTCCGCCACGGCCCGAACGGCTCGGAAATCGCCGTCCGAAATAACGGGGAAGCCCGCTTCAATAATATCCACTCCCAGCGTTTCCAGCTGCATGGCCACCTGTATTTTCTGCTCCACGTTCATCGCCGCGCCGGGGCACTGTTCCCCGTCTCTCAGCGTCGTATCAAAAATGTGTATATGTTCTTTCATTACAATAATCATGTTAAGGGTTCGTTCCTCAGGAAACTGCGCGCGGAAAAATATTCCGATGAAGGAGCCATTCCTTCTGCGCACAACTATCAAGACCAGCCATTTACTTCCCTCGCGCCGGAACGGCCCGCCAGCGCATATCAAGATATCTTCTCGGACTACCGTCCGAGAAGCAGCAATAGACGACCTTGAAGGAACAGGGTGTTCATCTTGCTTATTTTAACATAATCCCGCTCTGAATAGGAGAATTAAGGTAAATAAAGTAACTTTGACATGGTTTTGTCAAGATCATTAAACGCTTATGACTTCAATAGGCTACTTCATCAATTAGCCTATTGAGAAAACAATACACTTTTCTCCTAACGAACTGCCCAGCTGAATTAATTCAGCTGGGCAGAACATCTTTTTCTTTTATCCGTTTCCCCCAATAAGTTTCAATCCACGCATCCGTAAAGGTGCGACATCGTCCGTCTGCAAGCACTACAGAGACCATTATCTGATTCACCCACTTGTAAAAATATGACTGAATTGTAACAGATAATTCTGAGCACATCAAAAGAGGAACACTCTCCGGACTGGAGGGGATTATGATTAGAATTTCGAAATTGTCAACCTCGCCGACAAAAAATAACTTCTTATTAGAGGATACGGATAAACTTTCTTGACAAAAATCCAAATTCCTGTTAATAGAGCTCCGCCGGAACAAAAAAAGAGCAAGGTACCCCAATACCTTACTCTTTTCGTCCTGAATACAACCTAATACAGAGGCTGACATCAGAGTTGCTACACAGCAACCGCCTTATAAAGGTTCATTATGATGATGTCAAATCAAGAAGCGAAGGCATACAATTACCATGAAGGTTAAACACTATATTTATCGGCGTTTTATACCAGCAATAGCAACGATTTACTTCATCACGGTACCGCATTGGGTATTCTATACCCAAAATATTGTGCATGATCCTGTTAAACACGGTTATACTGTACGGATAAACATAGAACTCCAATAACTGAAACTCATTTCTGAAATCAGTCCCATGAGAAAATTATGTGAATCCAAACTGGATAACACTTCTAATAACAATCTATTAAAATTGCCATAGGATAAAGTTTGACACATTATTCGCAACTCAACGGCCTATTGCTATTCACAGCAATAGGCCGTTTTCTACATTTCCCGGTGGGAACGTATTTCCTGAATGGAGATGGACAGGGAGGCGCGGCCGCGGTACACGTTGCGGTCAATCGTGAAAGCGATATCCCAGGGGGGATTGGGAAGCTCCCTTTGCGCTCCGTTGAAGAAAATAGCGTCGCGTTCCACGATGCCCTGGCGCATGAAAAGCTTCAGATGATTGGTTCCCACGCGCTTGGGCGGTTCCGTGGGAAAAACGTCGGAACTCATGAATAGAGGCTGGGGATTGGAGTTGCCGAAAGGTTCCAGCTTTTCATAACTGTCCAGCAAATCCAGCGTCAGCGCCTGGAAGGACACTTCCATATCAATGTTGAGTACGGGGCTGCGTTGTTCCTCCGTCGTGGTTTCGGCCACATAACGGTTGAAAGCCCGGCGGAAGTCGTCCATGCGGGATTCTTCAATCACCAGACCCGCCGCCATGTCATGGCCGCCGCCGGAAACCAGCGTATCTGCGCAGTGGTGGATGGCCTGCACCAGGGACACGCCGGGAATGGAACGGCCGGAGCCCTTCCCCACGCCGCTTTCATCAAAGGCGATGACGAAGGTCGGCTTGTGGTATCGCCTCATCAGCTGGGAGGCCACAATGCCCACCACGCCGGGATGCCAAGCGCGGGAACCCAGCACAATAACGTTGTCCCGCTCCGGGTCAAAGGAGTTGTGAAGCATTTCCACCGCATCCGTCCGGATGGCCTCCTCTTCCTCCTGCCGCTTGCGGTTGTGGGAATCCAGCATTTGGGCAAGCTGCACGGCCCTCCTGGCGTCCATGGTCAGCAGGAGTTCCAACGCATCCATGGGGGAATCCATGCGCCCGGCGGCATTGATGCGCGGGCCTATCCTGAACCCCACGTGGGCGGCATTCAGGAAGCCCGCGTGGTTGACGGAGTCGGAAGGGCGGATGCCCGCTATTTCCGTCAGGGTTTTGAGACCCGTATGGCGGCTGTGAGCCAACCTTCCCAGACCGTGGCGAACCAGAATCCTGTTTTCCTCCACCAGGGGAACGATGTCCGCCACGGTTGCCACGGCCACCAGATCCAGATAAAGTTTCAGGTCAAAGGTTTTCAGCTTCCGCTCCTTCAGGAGGGCATGCGCCAGTTTGAATACTACGCCCGCGCTGCACAGATAAGTATACGGGCTGTTTTCCTCAATTTTGGCATTGACCACCGCCGCTGCGTCCGGCCTTCCCAAAGGGCCCGCCTCATGGTGGTCCAGAATGATGACGTCTATCCCCAGGCCGTTGAGCATGTCCACCTCTTTCACGGAGGAAGTGCCGCAGTCCACCGTAATGAGCAGGCTGGGAGGGTCCGCACATTCGCAAAGGCAACGCTTGATGCCGGCCTCGCTGAGGCCGTAGCCTTCCCGGGAACGGACGGGAATAAAATACTGGGGATCCAGGTCATAAGCCATCAAAATGGCCCGAAGAAGCGCCACGGAGGTGACTCCGTCCACATCATAGTCCCCATAAATGCACACGGTTTCCCCTTCATCCACAGCACGGAAAATACGGTCCACGGCAGCCCTCATTTCCCCCATCAGGAAAGGGTCGCTCAGGTGGGAGAGCCTGGGCTCCAGAAAGAGTTCCGTTTCCATTCCCCCGGTGAATCCGCGCTGCAGCAGGAGCTGCTTGACCAGCAGAGGCAGTTCCGCAGGAAACGCTTTCAAGACCGGATCATCCTCCTTCACGGAAGGGCGTAGAGTCCAATGAAAGCCCGGTGTCATGGAAGTATTTTAGCCCCGCATCCAACAGGGTCAAGGTTGTTTCCACAGCAGACGGCCAAAGAGGGGAAAAGAGGCTGCCGCTTCCGTTTCCGGGAACGGTCTGCACGCCGCGCATCCGTCCCTTTCAAAAAAACTCCGCCCGGTGTGTTCCGGACGGAGTAAGATGCCAGCGGCGTCTGAGACGGTTATTTCCGGGAGGAAAAAATTACTTCATTAATGATCGCCTCCGGTTGGGGAGCCTTATAGGTCAGGCGCACGGCAGAAGTTCCGGCAGGGATGGCAAATTCAGAGACACCGGACCCGGCGTTCCGTTTGCCGACCGGTGCCCAGGCGCCTTCTCCACGGCGGGCATGGATGGCGAAAGCGGCGGATCCCACCACGATTACTTTGGTAGCCTTGGGATTGTCCAGGTTGGGAACGACTACGTCCAGCGGCTTGTCGGCACGGTAAACCGTTTTCAGGTTTCTGTCGCTCAGGGAAACCAGGCTGGTGCCGGGGTCAGCGGGGGGAACGTCAAATTTGAACATGTTCAGAACAATATCCTGCTCACTGCCGCTCTTATTAACCAGCTTCATCCCCTTGATTCCCTTGGGAAGCTGGTTGCCCCTGGCAATGAAATTTTTGCCCTGTTTGTCCAGCTTCTGGACTACGGGCTTGGAAGAACCTTCCACATCCAGCACCACTTCCGCCCAGGAGTTGACGTCATCCCGTTCCAGGTTGACTTCCAGCCAGGTAGCGTCCGTGGGGCCATCCAGCTGCAGGGAAATAAATTCCCCGGGTTTCATCTTATGCGTTTCCATCACGCGGTTGATCCGCACGATTTTGTCGGATTTCTGCACGGAAACTCCCTCCAGCCCCGCCACATTGGAGGAAGCCATAGCGGAAGGAGGCGTGTTGACGGCTATTTCCCGTACGGCAGTCCAGACCGACCGCCCGTTGCCTGTTTTTTTCGGTTCAATGACGCGATAGCGCACGGCACGGAGCAAAACCGGCTTGGGAGCCTTCCAGGCCACCTGCATGCCGGAAGTTTCCGGCCCCAGCGGTTTCCATGTTTCGAGGTCGCGGGTACCTTCCAGCTGACCTTTCTCTACATAGTCGCCGTCCTTGTCATTGCGGCCCATCAGCACTTCCACGCTCCGCACGGGAATGGGCATTCCGTAATCCACGCCATACCAGTCGCCCGGCTGGCCGTAGGCGCCGGAGTGCCAGAAAGAGCCGCGATCCCCGTCACAGAAGAGTTCCGCCTTATCCATGCTGCCCCCATTGACCAGGGGCTTGGGAGAAAGGGCCGGAGCGCCGGCAATGGCCGGAAAAACTTTTTTGGAGACAATATCCGCCAGTTCATTGACGGCGGGGGCCATCACACGGGAACCGGTCTTTACCGCAGAACGGTACAACTGCCCTTCCTGGTTATGGCGGCGGGAAATTCCATCCATGGCCGCCAGAGCCTGCGTAGCCTGCACCAGCCGGGTCACGGCTTCTCTGGCGTTGTTTTCCTCCAGCGCCGCTACAGCGTGCTGACCGGCATGCCCCAGCTGCTCAAAGGCATCCACCCACGCGCCTATTTCCTTCATCAGCCGCGGATTGTTCGCCCTGGCACGGATGACGGGCGCAGCGGCGGCCATACGGGCAAATTCCTTTTTGAGCAGGGCCGTATCCTTCTTATCAATCTTGCCTTCCCGGGCGGCTTCCAGCACGCGCTTGACTACGGGCTCTATTTCCACGGATTCCTCACGCCGGTAACCGTGACCGTTAGGACCCTGGTCGGAGTTGTGGTTCACAAAAACCTGCATGGCTTCCGCCGCTTTCGGGAACAGACGCCGGACTCCCTCCTTCCAGGACTCATCAGACTTGAACCCGTTGATATTCCAGGAGTAGTCCGCAAGGCCGAAGAGGGAGACCTTGGAGGCCTCCGGCTTATCCATGGGGTTGGAGACGAAACCGCTCATGGATTCCTTCGCTCCCGCTTCCGTGGCAAGGCCATATACGCGGCCCATGCAGAGGTTGGAACGGCAGTAGTCCGTGACGGGGAAGTTCCACCAGACGTAGGAAGGGCGCTTGATTCTCCTGTTCACCCATTGCTGGCCTTCCAGCGTAATGTCGTGGCAAACGGAGTTCCCCGTCCACATGACGTGGATGGAGGGGTCCAGACGGTCTCCCAGAATGTCCAGATAGGTTCCCGGCTTGGGATCTGCCCAACCGCGGTTGTACTCTGTGGGGCACATGACCAGGGGGGTGACGTCCTTCTTCACCTTGACAAATTCGTCATTGATCTTGTTCAGCAGAAGGGCCTGCATGTCCCCGCGCTTGCCTTCGCCGAAGATATCGTCAAAAAACACGGCAAAGGAACGGACGCCTAGCTTGTACATCATCTCAAACTTTTTGATGACGTTGTTCATGTCTTCTTCCGTCCACTTGATATCTTTGCCGGGATGGATGGCCCACACAAAATCCACGTGGTTTTCCTTAGCCACCTTTACCAGTTCCCTGATCTGGGCGGCCTGGTCCGCGGGATAGGGATCCCGCCAATGGGGGGAGGAGTGGTAGGGATCGTCCTTAGGCCCGTAGATGTATGTGTTCATTTTGTTCTGGCCGTAAAAACGCAACTGGCTCAGACGGGCTTCATGACTCCAGGGAGTGCCGTAAAAACCTTCCACCGTTCCGCGGAATTCAATGTCCGGCCAGTCTATGATTTCCCCAACGGGTAAAATCACGCCTTCCCCGCCGGCCTTCGTTCCCAGCTGCCGCAGCGTCTGCATGGCGTAAAACGCCCCCCGTTCGTCATGGGCTCCTATGCCTACCTTTCCCTGCGGAGAAATCACCAGTTTGTAAGCTCCGGATTTTTCCGGAACCCCGTCCAACAGCTTGCTGCCGCCCGCCTTGGCGGAACGTATTGTCACGGAAGGCTTCCCGGAGAAAGCAACCGTCTGGGAGGTGAACCGGGACTGCTGGGGGGACGGATATACGGCGGGGGCCGCCGCCAGGGCGGAACCGGCCAGAAAGGCCGCGACGCTCAAGCCACATTGGAGAAGTTGAAAACCATTCATGATGATGCGCGATAATGGAACCAGAAAACACTTTCCACCTCAAGAAAAAACCGTCCTCCGCCATCAGACTGTCACCCCCAGGGAAGAACACGGGAAAAGATTCAAGAAGAAATTTTCCTGACTTCCCTCTCCTGAAGGATCTCCCGCTTCGCATGAAATAATCGGGAACTGTCATCAATCCATCACCAGGCTCACCCGGAGTCCGCACGGCGCAGCCCACCCTGCTGAAAGCAGCATGTTATGACTCTTCCTGCCAGGGGCAATCGTCCCGCGCGGCCCCCCGTCTGGACAGTCCTTCAGGGGCGTCGCATTTTCCTTTCCCTGCCAAGAGCTCACCATAATGCTGAAAAACCAAAAGAAAAGCCGTACGGCCCCGGAAAGTTAGCGTCATCTCACTTTAGAAGACAAAGTTGACCATTGCATCGCTTGGAAGGAAAGTTCATCATCCGGAACATGCTCCGGCGCATTTTGATTCCTTTTCTGTGCCTTCTGGGTCTGTTCTGCTCTCTTCAGGCCCAGGATGCCCCAGTATTGAAAATCGCGGCTCTGCATCCCGTTCTGGGAGACATGGCCCGCGCCATTGGCGGCAGCCGCGTACAGGTGGCGGACCTGCTGCGCCCCAACGGCAACCTGCACAGCTTTGAACCCGCGCCGCAGGACATTGCCGCCGCAGGACAGGCACGCCTGGTGCTGGCCTCCGGTAAAAATCTGGAGCCGTACCTTCCCAAATTAAAGGACGCCCTGGGAGACAACGCGCAAATTCTGGATCTTGGGGCCTCCGTTCCGGATGTTCCCGTGGCGGAAGATACCGCAGACCATGGCCACGAACACGACGGAGACTGCTGCGCCCACGGCCCCAACGACCCCCACTGGTGGCACACCCCGGCCAATATGAAACGCGCCGCCCGCACCCTGGCCGCAACGTTCACGCGGCTGGACCCTGCCCATGAACAGGACTACAAAGCCGGACTGGCCCGGTGGAACAGAAAGATGGATCAGCTTTCTTCCTGGGCCAGAAAGGAGCTTGCGGACATTCCGGAAATGGACCGCGTCCTGGTTACGGGGCATGCGGCCATGAACCATTTCTGCAGGGAATTCGGCTTCCGCAGCATCAGCATCCAGGGGATAAGCCGTGAAGACGAAGGCAACTCCGCCCAGCTGGCCTCCACGCTGAAAAAGCTGAGGTCAGCCGGGGTAAAGGCCCTGTTCCCGGAATATTCCTCCAACCCCAAGAGCCTCACGGAAATCGCCAAATCCCTGAACATCCCCGTTGCCAGACCAATCAATACCGACGGGCTGGCCCCTGAGGGCCACACGTTCGAATCCATGTTCAGACAAAACACAGGCATCATCAAGGAAGCCCTTTCCCCGTCTCCCAGGCCATGACCAGCACACCCCTGCGGCAGTTTTTTCCCACTCTTGGAGTCGTCATCCTGCTGGGATTCTTCCTCTACAACATGACGGCTCCTCCCCCCGGAGCGCAGGAAGCGGAGCATGCCGCCCCTGCGGCGCCAACCGCGGATGTTCCCACGGTCATCACGGTCAGATGCGCCCACCGTCCGGAAGCCCTTTCCATATCCTGCGGCGGCCGCCTTCTCTGGCAGCCAGAAACGCCCGGGCTGCATGAAGAAACGGAATGCGGCCTGCCGTTGAAAGACGGCTCCGTGATCCTCACCGTTTCCGCCCGCTGGCCGGAAAACACGCCGGACACCCCCGTCACGCTGGAACTGGAACCGGAGGGGAAACCTACCGTCTCCGCCACCCGCTGGTCCTTCGGCCCTTCCCTGAACGACAGCTACTCCTTCTCATGGAAATGAACAGCCCAGCCCCACCCTGCACCCGGGATCACATCTGCTGGGGCGCGCACGCCATCCACCCGGACCGCCATCGCCTGGAAGTGGACAGCCTCAGCGTTTATTATAGTAGTCTTCTTGCGCTCAACGGCATCAGCTTTTCCATCACCTGCGGACACACGCTGGCTCTGATGGGTCCCAACGGCGCAGGAAAATCCACGCTGATCAAGGCTCTGGCCGGGCTGATCCGCCCCGATTCCGGAAAAATCCTGTGGAACGGACGCCCCCTGCACGACACGCCGGGAGAAATAGCCTACCTGCCCCAACGTTCCGACGTTGACTGGTCCTTCCCCATCACCGTCCGCGCGCTGGTGGAAATGGGGCGTTATCCTTCCCTGGGCCTGTGGAAAAAATTCGGGAGGCATGACCGGGATATTGTGGAAAAGTCCCTTCACGCTCTCGGTATGGAATCCCTGGCGGACCGCCAGATTTCAGAACTTTCCGGCGGCCAGCAGCAGCGGGCCTTTCTGGCGCGGGCTCTGGCGCAGGAGGCCCATGTCCTCCTGCTGGACGAACCCTTCACGGGCCTGGACGCTCCCGCCAGCCAGTCTCTGGGAAGGCTGCTGGATTCCCTGGCGGCGGAAGGACGTCTGGTCATCGCCTCCCATCACGACTTGAATACGGCGGCGGATATCTTCGACACCATCCTGCTGATGAACCGGGAGCTAGCCGCTTTCGGCCCCCCGAAGGAAGTGCTTTCCCCCGCACGCATCCGGGAGATATACGGAATGGACCCCCAACCGGAAACCCAAGCTTCATGATGGACGATTTTCTCCAATTCCTCCGCGAACCCATCGCGCAGCGGTCCCTGCTGGCCTGCGTCATGATCGGCTTCGCCAACGGCTTCGTCAGCGGGCTGGTAATCCTGAAAAAATCCGCCCTCCAAATCGGCACGCTTTCCTGCGCCCTGCTGCCGGGAATTGCGGTGGCGGTGCTCCTCTTCGGCCTTACCCGCTGGAGCCTGCTGACGGGGGCTGTGGTGGCCGCCCTGCTGGTGGGTCTGGGTTCCCTCTTCGTCTCCCGCACATCCCGGCTGAACCAGGACACCGCCCTTTCCATCCTGCATACCACGGCTTTCGCTGCGGGCTTCATCGTGCTGGTCAGGCTGGGCCTGCAGCAGAAAATTGACGACTGGCTGTTTGGCTCCATCATGAGCCTGTCCGACTCCGACCTGTGGATCGCCTTCGCCATCAGCTCCGTCAGCGTCCTGATCCTGCTGCTCTTCCGCCGCCCCATCCTGATCTGCCTCTTTGACCCGGACATCGCCACCACGCTGGGAATCCCCTCCCGTCTCATCAGCTACGGCATTTTCACCCTGATCATTCTGGTGCTCGTTTCCTCCCTGCAGGCCGTGGGAGCGTTCCTGACGCTGGGGCTGCTTGTCGGCCCCGCCGCCACGGTGTACCTGCTTACCAACAAGCCGTCCCATCTCTTCTGGGGGGGAGGAATCATCGGAGGGCTGGGTTCCCTGCTGGCTTTTTACCTGTCCTTCCCCCTGGGCTGGCATCTGGGTGCCACCATCATTCTGGTTCTGGGCGTCATTTTTTGCACAGCCTATTTGTATTCATCACGGTGCGGACGTTTGAAACAACGCGGAAAGAATTCTTCCCAAGTACAATAACAAAGCCCATTTTCATGACAATCCATGACACGCAGACTACTAGTCCGCCACAGGGAGCGCCATTATAATGCGGGTTGTGAAAAAATGTGAGATATGCTCTGCACCGGCAACGGTGTTCCTGACACAGATCATCAACGGGAAGTCCACCAAATTCTGCCTTTGCGCCAAATGCGCCCAGGAGCGGGGTCTGCTGGATCCAGATGCCTTCGATCTGGCGGAGAAACTGTTCCCGAACCTTCAGGGCCAATTCGGCAAGGAAGGCGCGGCGAGCCCCTCCGCCCCCATTCCGGCCCTGCAATCCCTGCCCCTCACAAGCTGTCCAATCTGCTCCTTCACCCTTCAGGATTACAAAAACGTAGGACGTCTGGGCTGCAGTGAATGCTACAACGTCTTTGAAGAAGAAATCCTCCCGCTTCTTACCCAGATCCAGCCTGATTCCCACCATCACGGGAAAACGCCGGAACGGGCCGAAAAACGCGAAACGAAAACCCAAACCATCAGTGATCTGGAACAACAGCTTTCCCTGGCAGTGGCAAGAGAGGACTATGAACGCGCCGCCGAACTCCGCGATCAAATCAACCAATTGCGCACGCCGACCAATTAACATACATGCTCTTTGACGACTTACTCAACAACCCCGCCAAATGGATGGTGGAATCACGGGATGAGCACGACATCGTCCTCACCTCCCGCATCCGCCTGGCGCGCAATCTGACCGCCACGCCCTTTCCCGGCTGGGCCACTCGCCAGCAGAGGGAGGAAACGCTGAAGCTCACTTCCGGAGAAGCTCGCCAAATCCCCGTCATGAAAGGAGGCTATTATGCGGAGCTCTCCGGACTTACCCAGCAGCAGAAACAGTTGCTGGTGGAACGCCACCTCATTTCCCGGGAATTGGCGGCGCGTTCGGAAGGCTGCGCCGTCCTCATCTCCCGCAGCCAGAATGCCAGCATCCTCTTTAATGAGGAGGATCATCTGCGCCTGCAGTATATCCTGCCCGGCATCCAGCTTAAAAAAGCATGGGGGGCCATCTCCAAAATAGACTCCGAACTGGAGGCCAGGCTCCCGTACGCCTACAATACGCGGCTGGGCTACATTACCGCCTGTCCCACCAACCTGGGCACGGGCATGAGGGCCTCCGTGATGATGCATCTGCCGGGCCTCGTCATCTCCGAACAGATGCAGCAGGTCATTCAGGCGGCCGCGCAGCTCAACATTACCGTCCGCGGCCTTTACGGGGAAGGGACGGAAGCCACCGGCAACCTTTTCCAGATATCCAACCAGTCCACGCTGGGGGACAGTGAAGACCAGATTGTGGAACGCATGACCCGCTTCACCTCCGACCTGGCCCACCAGGAATGGAACGCGCGCAGGCGGCTGCTCCAGTCATCTTCCCTGCAGGTGAAGGACCGCGTTTCCCGCGCCTACGGCCTTCTGACCAACGCCACTTTGCTTTCCACGCAGGAGGCGCTGGCCCTGCTCTCCTTCCTTCGGATGGGAGCGTCTCTGGACATCTTTTCCCACCAGGCATTAAAAAATGTCAATAAAACCATCATGAACATCCAGCCGGCCCATCTGGCCCGCCTGTCCACCACGGACCAAACCACTCCGGAACACAGGGACCAGATCCGCGCTGATATTATCCGGAAGGAACTTTCCGGCAACTAATGCAACCATACCAATTTTTTGACCATCCATGAATAATTTTACGCCTAGGGCGCAACAAGTGCTGGCGCATGCGCGCCGGGAAGCGGACCGCTTCAATCATCATTACATAGGAACCGAACACCTTCTGCTCGGCCTGCTCAAGCTGGGCAAGGGCGTGGCCGTCACCATCCTGGAAAATCTGGGCGTGGAGCTTACCGCCGTGCGCAAACAGGTGGAGGAACAAATAGGCCGGGGAACGGAACCCCAGGCGGAGGGCAACATCCCGTACACCCCCAGGGTGCGCAAAGTCCTGGCAATGGCAAACAGGGAAGCCCAGGAACTCAATCACACGTATGTGGGCACGGAACACCTGCTCCTGGGTCTCATCCGTGACGGCGACGGCGTGGCCGGACAGATTCTGCGCCACTTCGGCGTGGATTTGGAACAGGCGCGGCGCGAACTGCTGGACGTGCTGACCCCCAAATACCAGATGGACGCGGATGAAGACAACATCATCCCGGACGACGATGACGACGAGGAGGAAAATGAATCCCCCGCTATCCCGACGGACGAACCTTCCTCCCCCTCCTACGCCAGACAGCAGAAATCCAAGACCCCAGCACTCCAGGCCTTCGGCCGGGACATGACCCAGCTGGCCCGGGACGGCAAGCTGGACCCCGTGATCGGCCGTGCCTCGGAAATTGAGCGCGTCATCCAGATCCTGTGCCGCAGGAACAAGAACAATCCTGTTCTGCTCGGTGAAGCCGGGGTGGGCAAGACCGCCATCGTGGAAGGGCTGGCCCAGGAAATAGCCCAGGGCCATGTTCCGGAGCTCCTGCGCAGCAAGAGAGTCATCTCCCTGGATCTGGCGCTGATGGTGGCCGGCACCAAATACCGCGGCCAGTTTGAAGAACGGCTCAAGGCCGTGATGGATGAAATACGCCGGGAAGGCAATGTCATCCTTTTCATTGACGAACTGCACACCATCGTGGGCGCCGGCTCCGCGGAAGGCTCCATGGACGCCTCCAACATCATCAAGCCCGCCCTCTCCCGAGGGGAGCTCCAGGCCATAGGCGCCACTACGCTCAACGAATACAGGAAACACATTGAGAAGGACGCCGCCCTGGAACGCCGCTTCCAGCAGGTGCAGGTAGGGGAACCCTCCGTGGACGACACCATCCGGATTCTTGCCGGCATCCAGCCCAAGTATGAGGAACATCACAAGGTGCACTATACGAAGGAAGCCATTGAAGCCGCAGCCAAGCTCTCCCACCGCTATCTGACGGGCCGTTTCCTGCCGGACAAAGCCATCGACATCCTGGATGAAGCGGGAGCGCGCAAGCGCGTCTCCCAGATGACCCGCCCGGACCACATCAGCGACATGGAAACCCGCATTGCGGAAATCAAGGAACGCAAGGACAAGGCTGTGGAAACCCAGCTTTTTGAGGATGCAGCCCGCCTCCGCGACGAGGAAAAACAAGCCAAGGCGGAACTTCAGAACATGCTGGAAACCTGGCGCAATTCCTATGAGAGCAACTACGTTCCGGTGACGGATGAAGACGTGATGAGCGTGCTCTCCAAATGGACGGGCATCCCGCTGGCCCGGATGGAGGAAAAAGAAACCACCAAGCTTTTGCGGATGGAGGAAGAGTTGAAAAGCAAAGTCATCGGCCAGGACGAGGCGGCCTCCGCCATCGCCCGCGCCCTGCGGCGCAGCCGCGCGGACATCAAGGATCCGCGCCGTCCGATCGGCTCATTCCTCTTCCTGGGCCCCACCGGCGTGGGCAAAACCTATCTGGCCCGCAATCTGGCGGAAATCATGTTCGGCACCGCGGACGCTCTGATTCAGGTGGACATGAGCGAATATATGGAAAAACACACCACGTCCCGTCTCATCGGTTCTCCTCCCGGCTACGTAGGCCATGACGAAGGCGGCCAGCTCACGGAAGCCGTCCGGCGCAGGCCCTACTCCGTCATCCTCTTTGATGAAGTGGAAAAGGCCCATCCGGATGTCATGAACCTGCTTCTCCAGATTCTGGAAGAAGGCAGCGTGACGGACTCCCTGGGACGCAAGATCAACTTCCGCAACACCATCATCATCCTGACCTCCAACGTAGGGGCTGCGTCCGCCAAGCGGCAGAGCACCATGGGCTTCGGCGCCATGGCCGCCGACAACGCGGACTACGCCGCCATGAAGGAAAAAATTCTGGAAGAAGCGCGCAAGCAATTCCGGCCGGAATTCCTGAACCGCTTTGATGACATTTCCGTCTTCCGCATGCTGGAACGGGATGACCTGGAACGCATCGTGCATCTGGAAGCGGACAAGCTCATCTCCCGTCTCAAGGCCAAGAACATTACGCTGGCCCTGAGCCCGGAAGCCCTGAGCCTGATCATCAAGAACGGCTACGATCCGCAGTACGGCGCACGCCCGATGCGCCGCGCCATCGAACGCCTTCTGGAAGACCCGCTGGCGGAATCCCTGCTGAGGGGAGACGTGAAACCCGGAGATAAAATTGAAGCCGTGGAAACGGACGGGACGGAGACACTCACCTTCCTGCACATCAAGGATAAAACCCCGGCAAAGCCCAAAACGCCGCGCAAGAGGGCTCCACGGAAACCCAAGGCGGAATAAAAGCTTTCCGGCTTTTCAACCAGGGCCCCTGCATGTTGGCATGCGGGGGCTTTTTTCTTTAACGGATTACGCAAATATCCGCTTTTTCCTGAAAGAACTATTTACCTGTCTTGTATATATTACAATATGACCTCTTATTTCCCAAAAATTCTATTACTTTTCGTGCTGACAAGCCTGTTTGTCTTCGCAGAAGATATACAGAAAAACAGAGAGCGGGAAGCAGCGCGTTCAGTAATCATGCGGACCGTTCCGTCCCTGGCCAAAGCCCCGGAAAAACTGCAACTGGAAATTATTGAAAAAGAAGACGGGCACGATGTTTTTGAAACGAAAGCCTCCGGCGGAATACTGAATATCCGGGGAAGCAGCGGCACAGCCCTCTGCCGGGGATTCTATGATTTTCTGAAGACAAACCGTCTGGGAATGGTTTCCTGGGATAATAAAGATATCCGCTGGCCGGCGCAACTGCCGGATGCCGCGCCGCGCCGCATCGTTTCCCCTTTCCGCAACCACTATTACTTCAATGTGGTCACCTATGGCTATACGATGCCTTACTGGACCTGGGAACGCTGGGAAAAAGAAATAGACTGGATGGCTCTGCACGGCATAGATATGCCTCTGGCCCTGGTTGCCACGGAGGGAATCGCCGTCCGGGTATGGAAACAGCTGGGACTGACGGAGAAAGAAATAGAAGAATTTTATACGGGACCGGCACACCTTCCCTGGCAGCGGATGGGGAACATCGTCAATCATGACGGCCCCCTGCCCGCCAGCTGGCACAAGGAACAAATCGCCCTGCAGCACCGCATCCTGCACAGGATGAAATCCCTGGGCATGACCCCCATTTGTCCCGCTTTTTCCGGTTTCGTTCCCCGGGGAATCCTCCGCCTTTATCCGGAAGCGAAGCTTCACCGGCTGGGGTGGGGAGGCTGGCCTCAAAAAAACCACGCCCATTTTCTTTCTCCGGAAGAGCCCCTTTTCCTTAAAATAGGACGCCTGTACATGCAGGAATGGCAGAAGGAATTCGGGAAAAACACCTATTTTCTTGCGGACTCCTTCAATGAAATGGAACTTCCCGAAAACAAAGGAGGCGCCGAAGCCCGCAACAATATGCTCAGCTCCCTCGGGGAACAAATCTACCGCTCCATTTCCTCCACCAACCCGGATGCGGTATGGGTCATGCAGGGATGGATGTTCGGATACCAGCGCAATATCTGGAACGCAGATACTCTGAAGGCTTTGCTCAGCAAGGTTCCGGACGATAAGATGCTCCTTCTGGACCTGGCGGCGGATTACAACAAGACTTTCTGGCGCAACGGCATGAACTGGGACGTCTTCAAGGGGTTTTTCAATAAACCGTGGGTTTACAGCGTGGTTCCCAACATGGGCGGCAAATGCGCCATGACCGGGGTAATGGATTTTTACGCCAACGGCCATCTGGAAGCCTTGAACTCTTCATCCAGGGGGCGCCTCTCCGGAATGGGCATGGCCCCGGAAGGGATAGAAAACAATGACGTTATCTACGAACTGGTTACGGACGCCGCATGGAGGGACCGCCAGGAGGACGTGGAACAATATCTGGAAAATTATTGCCGTGCCCGATACGGAAATTATCCGGACAGCATGAAGGAAGCCTGGAATCTGTTCCGCCGCACGGCCTATTCCAGCTTAAAGGACCATCCCCGTTTCAACTGGCAAATGAAACCCGGGACCCGCAGCTGTTCCGTGAACACAAGCAAAGATTTTCTGAAAGGCCTCTCCTTATTCGTCAACACTCGCGGCCTGGAACAATCCCCGCTGTTCCGCCAGGACGCCGTTGAGATGACTGCCCATTACCTTGGCATACGCATGAATGAAGCCATCCAGGCCGCTCTGGAAGCTCTGGATGAACAAGACAGGAAAAACACGGAAAAATGCATGGAATATTTTCGCAAATACGCCCTTCTGGCAGACACCCTTCTGGAAGGGCACCCCACCTGGAGACTGTCGCGCTGGTTATCATTTGCCCGGTCTCACGGAACTTCTCCGGAGGAAAAAGACGGGTATGAACAAAACGCCAGACGGCTGGTGACCAGATGGGGGCCCCCCGTAGACGACTACGCCTCCAGAATATGGAGCGGCCTTATCCGGGACTATTATCTGCCGCGCTGGGAATATTTTATTCAGAGCCGTCTTTCCGATAAAAATCCGGATATGGGAGCATGGGAGGAAAAATGGATCCGTTCCACTGGGGTAAGCGCGGCACACGCGCCCGGGGATCTGGTCAACGCCTGCCGCCAGGCTATCCGGGAGGCGCCGCCCCTGCCTCCTTCCCTGAAAAGAAAAACAGCCGGATCAATGATAGGAAACTGGACTTCCGCGACGGTATCCACGGAATGGAGTTATCTGGACTGGCCCGTTTCTTCCGCTGATCTTGAAAAACTCCGGGGGGTGCGCTTCGTCTTCACTTCCGGCAGCCATGCTCTGGAAATAGACGGCGTCGAACTCCTGGAAAACGGCAAAGTAATCGACCGCGACCGGCACGCCGGGTTGGCAGGCAAGCCTTCCCGCGGGAATTTCTACAAACTTTCCCTTCCCAAGGGAATCCATGCCAACAACGGATGTTCCCTCAGAGCCAGGGTCCGCTCCGTGGGCGGAAAATCCTCCAATGGGAAACTGGAACTGATTAAAGAATGAACGGCTTAAATTCCAGTTGCTTTCCGGAAAGAGCCATATGAATCCGTTCCTGTGCCGTTTCCTGACCGATTCAGGAAACGGCATGCCCGGCGCCCCGCGGAATCCCCGCACGGATCAATCGGGATGAAAGCTACATTTCAGACCGGTACAGGTTTTCCACATGGGAATATCCCATCTTCCTGAGCACTTCCAGCGCCTTGTCCGCCCTCTTGCCCGTACGGCAATACAGCAAAATCACGGCATTCTTATCCGGAAGAAGCTGCGCGGCCCGTTGTTCCACCTCATCTGCCGGAATATTCAAGGCCCCCTCCTTATGTCCCGTGCGGTACTCCTCCGGAGTTCGGACATCCACCAGCACAATAGGGCGCGCCATGCCGCTTTCCGGAGACACCACCATGGCGGCGGGAGCAGGGGCGCGTTCCGTATTCCTGCTTTTCAGCCAGACGAAGAGGGCAGTCAGCCCGGTCACCATGACCACGTACAAAACCACATTTTTCACGCGGCCACTTCACTAAACCGCGGCGAAGTAATCAAGAGAAAATAACGCCCAGCCCCCGCACGCAGGCGTCATTTGCCGCCCACGCAGCACTGGCGGCTCCGTTCCACGGGAAAACAATGCTCCAAATATAGAAGCAATACGCAGAAGCGGGAAGGGAGAACACTTTCCCTCCCCCCTCCATATTCAGGAAAGCCGGAGAACGATCTCCCTACCCCTCATCATCAATCACCACAGCCTGGGAAGCGAAGCCAAACGCGGGGCTTCCCCATTCCACCACATCTCCGGGTTTCAAATATACCGGAGGCTTCATCCCCATCCCCACGCCTCCCGGAGTTCCGGTGGAAACCACATCTCCGGGCCATAAGGTCATGAACCGGGAAACATAGGCAATCAGGCGCGGAACAGGCCAGATCAAGTCGTCCGTATTGCCGCTCTGGCGCACTTCCCCGTTCACCTTCAATTCAAGAGTAATGCCGGAGCCGTCCCCAAGTTCATCAGCGGAGATAAACGTGGGCCCTATCGGGGCAAAACTGTCATAACTCTTCCCCTTGGTCCACTGGCCGCCATGCTCCAGCTGGCAGGCTCTTTCCGAATAGTCGCACATCAGCGTATAGCCGCTGATAGCCCGTGCGGCTTCCTCCGGGGAAGCGTTTTTCAGCACCTCCTTAATCACTGCGGCCAATTCAATTTCATAATCCAGCTTGTCGCAGCCGGGCGGATACAAAACAACATCGCTGCAGGAAGTAATGGCGGAAGGCGATTTCAGAAAAATAGCCGGCTCCTGCACGGAATCCCCGTCAAACTCTTTCGCATGGTCCGCATAACTCTTTCCCAGGCACACCAGCTTGGAAGGAGAACAGGGCAGCGCGGTATCAATCGTCCATTCAGGGTCAACAGCTTTGGCGGCGGCATTATCCAGAAACGCAGCAATGCGCTTCATTTCCTCCCCGCAGGCCCCTGTTTCCCCGCAAATGCAGGCATCCACCTCGGCAAGCACGGAATCCGCCGCCAGGTATTCTCCGCGGCGTTCGCTCCACAGAGCCATGACGCGCTCCGCCCGGTCGTTCAGGTAAAATCTGATCTTCACCTTTGCATCTTACCAAGCTCCCCCTTTTAGGCAAAGGGAGGTTCCGTCATTCTTCGCTCCGGCGGTACTCTTCCGCCTCCCGGACGCTCTGTGAAAGCATGCAGCGCGTAGGGCTTGCGTTACCGGAGCAAAACATTATCATGCCACCGCTTAACATCATTAACCTATGTCCGATCAAATCTACTTTTTTGACACTACCCTGCGCGATGGAGAACAATGCCCCGGAGCATCCATGAACCTACGCGAAAAGCTGGAAGTGGCGCGGCAAATGGAACGGCTGGGCATGGACGTGATTGAAGCCGGCTTTCCCTGCATTTCCGACGGCGACTTTGAAGCCGTGCACACCATCGCCCGCGAAATCAAAAAATGCCGCATTGCCGGGCTGGCCCGCTGCGTGAAGGCGGATATTGAAGCGGCGGCCAGGGCCCTGGAACCCGCCGGGGAACGCGCCCGTATCCACATCTTCCTGGCAACCAGCAAGCTGCACATGCAGTTCAAATTGAAAAAAGCGGAATCCGAAATCCTGCGCATGGCGGCGGAAGGCGTATCCTATGCCAAGCAATTCGTACAGGACGTGGAATTTTCACCGGAGGACGCTTCCCGCACAGACCTGGATTTTCTGACCAAAGTCGTGGAAACGGTCATTGATGCCGGCGCCACTACCGTCAACATTCCGGATACCGTGGGCTACACTACTCCGGACGAATTCTACCGCATTATCCGCCACTTGAAGGAAAATGTGCCGAACATCGGTAGAGCCGTCATCTCCGTCCATTGCCACAACGACCTTGGCCTGGCCGTAGCCAACTCCCTGGCAGCCGTCCGCGCCGGAGCCCGCCAGGTGGAAGGAACCATTAACGGCATCGGCGAACGCGCCGGGAACGTGGCTCTGGAAGAGGTCATCATGGCCCTGCGCACCCGTGCCGGACAATTCGGAGACGTCACGGACAACATCAACACGAAGGAAATCGTCCGCACTTCCCGCATCGTGGCCCGCATGAGCGGCATGCAGGTGCAGCGGTCCAAAGCCATCGTGGGGGAAAACGCTTTCGCCCACTCTTCAGGCATCCACCAGCACGGCATCCTCAACTGCAGGGAAACCTATGAAGTCATGAATCCGCAGACGGTCGGCTGGGGCGCCACGGAACTCCCGCTCACCAAGCATTCCGGGCGCGCCGCCGTCAAATCCCGGCTGGAACAGCTGGGCCATGTGCTCACGGAAGAGGAAGTCAATACCGTCTTCGAACGCTTCAAGAAAGTGGGAGATTCCAAAAAATTCGTTTATGATGATGACCTTTCTGCCATTGTGGACGACTCCCTGCATGCCTCCACCGGCTTATGGGAACTGGACTTCCTGCAATTCGTAGCGGGCAGCCACGCGCGACCCACTGCTACGGTAGGACTGCTCAAGGAAGGCAAAAAATTTGAAGACAGCTCTACAGGCAACGGTGCCGTGGACGCCGTCATCAAGGCCATTGAACGCATCACCAAACGCAAAGGCACATTGAAAGGTTACAGCGTCAACGCCGCTTCCGAAGGAAAGGACGCGCTGGGAGAAGTCACGGTGCACGTGGACTTCGGCCAGCCCAAGCCCATCGTGGGCAAGGGCGCTTCTACAGACGTCATCGAAGCCTCCGCCCGCGCCTACCTGAACGCGGTCAACCGCTCTATCCGCATGGAAAACATGCCCCAGCCCAATAATCTGGATGCAGGAACCATCTAACACGGAAAGCGCCCCGTTCGCCCGAACGGGGCGCAACCGTGCCCAGCAGCCTGTCAGCCTCTACAGGACTTGCATTTCCTTTGTTCCCATGTCATAAGGACCAAGACTCCTATACCGCACCACCCCATGAAATCGACACTACTCTTTCTTTGCCTGGCGGGAAGCACGCTGGCCGCACCGCCAACAAAAAAACAGCCGGAACCCGCCGAACCTCTGCCCGTTCTGGAAAAGAACACCATCGCCATTGACGGTCATCCGGAAAGCGTGGCGGCGGATGTCGAGGGCAATATTTACTTCACCTGCATCGGCTCCAGACTCACGCCTACGGAAAAAGACAAGGATGGCTATCTGGGCGTCATTCCGCACGGTTCCACAGAGCCGAAAAAAATCACGGACGTAGATACCCTGGATGCGCCGAAGGGATTGTTGTATCAGGACGGCTTCCTTTACTGCACGGACGTGGACATGGTATTCAAAATAAACGCCAAGACCGGCGCGATTGAAGGATACGTGGACTTGTCCCCATCCCGCATGAAATTCCTCAACGACCTGGCGTTCATCAATGGAAGGCTCATGGTTTCCTCCACGGATACCAACCAGATTTTCTATGTGGACACGAATACCAGCTCCTATGGGGAACTGGTGACCAAACAACCCATCTACAAGCCGAACGGCCTGGCCTGGGACCCGGAAAGAAAGGTTATTTACCTCTGCGAATACGCAACGGATGAAAAGGGAAAACCCAGCGGACGCCTGCTCTCCATCAACCCCGTTTCCCGGGAGGTTACGGAACTTTCCAAGGAACGGGGACAGTACGACGGGCTGGTTTATCGTGACAACGCCCTTTACTACAGCGACTGGTCCAAGGACAAAAAACCGGAAGCTGTCCGCAGGCTGGATCTGAAGACGGGGCGTTCCGCCCCGGTAGCCACCGGCCCTGTTGAAGGAGCGGCGGACTTTATCCTGTATGACTCCATGATAGTGGTTCCGGGCATGACGGAAAAGAAAATCCACATCATGCCCATTGGCGGGAAAAAATAAACCCGTCAGTTTCTCTTTTATTCCCCTTATCCGGGCCGCTGGCGGCATATCCAGCGCTGGCGGCCTTTTTCAATTTACGGCTTGAAGTACACCTGGGGATGCGCTTAGTTAGTGGAGATATGAACAAGATTTCCGACCAAATCATGGAGGGGATGAAAACCGCCATGAAAGCAAAAGACTCCGTTACCCTCAATACCCTGCGCGCCCTCAAGACGGCCCTCACGAACACGGCCATCGCCAAGGGAGGTCTGGGAACCCGGCTGGAAGAAGCGGAAGAACTGGCCGTGGTCCGCAAGCAAATCAAGCAGCGTGAGGACTCTGCGGAACAATTCCGCTCCGCCGGACGCCCGGAGCTGGCGGAAAAGGAAGAAGCTGAAATCACCGTCCTCAAGCAGTTCATGCCCGCGGAACTCACAGCAGAAGAAACGGCTGCCATTCTGGAAACCGTGATGAAGGAAACGGGAGCCTCTACCAAAAAAGACATGGGGCAGGTCATGAAACTCATGCAGGAACGCACGGCCGGCAGAGTCAACGGCAAAGAGCTGGCCCGCATGGTGTCAGCCAGACTGTCATGAAATGCTGCGCCGCCATCATCGTTGCGGCCGGGTCCTCCCGGCGTGCCGGATTTGACAAGCTGCTGGCCCCCCTGCACGGCGTCAGGGTGCTGGAACGCAGCATCCGCGCTTTTGCCAGCTGCCGGGAAATCACGGAAATCGTAGTCGTTTGTCCGGAGGAACGTTTTCATGCCATTAACGGCGCAGACCTGGAAACGGAAATACCCGTTACCCGTGTGGACGGAGGGGCGGAACGCCATGAATCCGTGCAAAATGGACTGGCAGCCCTGCTTTATACCCCGGAATTCGTGGCCGTGCACGATGGAGCCCGCCCACTCATTACGGTGGAGCAGATCTCCCGCTGCATTCAAACCGCCAGGGAATATGGGGCGTCCGCTTCCGCACATCCCGTAACGGACACCCTGAAGCGTGCGGACAAAGAACGCTTTACGCTTCCGGAACAGGTGGAACGGGACGGCCTGTGGTGCATGGAAACTCCGCAGGTCTTTCAATATCCTCTTCTGCTGGACGCCTATGTGGAAGTCACGGAACGGAATATTCAGGTAACAGATGAAGTCACCGCCCTGCAGCTCATCGGCCATCCTACGCGCCTGGTGCATAATCATGAGCCCAATCCCAAAATCACATGGCCGGAAGATATTTCCCGCGCTGAAATGCTAATGGAACTCAAGCACCTCCGCAATGACTCATGACCAGCCTTCTGTGTAAGCCCCCCCGCGTCATTCTCATTCTGGGAACAGGGTATCTGGGAAAAGCCCTGGCGGAAAGCCTGAGGAAAGCGGGACATACGGCCCTGACGGCGGATATTGACCCGCAAAAAGCCATTTACGAGGCTGACGTCGCAGACCGGGCCTCCATGCAGGGGCTGGCCGCACGCATCCCCTCCCCCCAGATTATCGTCATGTGCGCCAGTACGAGGGGAGGCGGAGAGGAAGCCTACCGCAACCTTTACGCCAATGGAACGCGGAACACGCTGGAAGCCTTTCCCGGAACGCCGCTCATTTTCTGTTCCAGCACCGCCGTCTATGGAATCACGGACGGACGCTGGGTTACGGAAGAACACAACGTCTACCCCTCCTCCGTAAAAAACGGTTTGCTGATTCAGGCGGAACAGGCGGTTCTGGCGGCGGGGGGCACGGTCGTCCGGCTGGGAGCCCTGTACGGGCCGGGCCGCTGCGTTCTCGTCTCCCAATATTTCACGAAGGGCACGGCCCTCCCCGGAGCCATGGACAGATGGCTCAATTATATCCACCGGGACGACGCCGCAGCCGCTCTGCACCTGCTCTGCACCCTTCAGGAACCGCCCGCCGGCATTTACAACCTGACGGACCGCACCCCCATGCAAATGGGGGAAATCTACTCCTACCTTTCCAATTTGCTGGGGAAGCCCGCTCCGCAGCCTGAACCGCTCCCGGCGGAAGCGCGCCGGGGCTTCTCCAACCAGAGGATTTCCTGCTCCCGCCTTCTGGCCCTGGGCTGGGAACCGCTCTACCCAAGCTTTGCGGACGGTGTACACAACGTGCTGGAGGCATTGGAAGAGTAAATCTCACACCCATCCTCTTCCACGCTGGCCGAATCTTTCCGGACGTTCCATGGAAAAGAAGCAGCAAACCTTCTGAAAAAACGGCGGAATTGTTCCCCCTATCCGCCACCCTTCCCTCAAGCCTCTCTCAAACTTTCATGACCTCCTTCTCCTCCCTGAAAAACAGTTATTATATCCGCCGTCTGGCGCCTTTCCTGATTGTATATCTTGTTTATGAACTCATTGAAGTAGCCATCCTGGCCTTTCTTCAGCAAACGGGAATGAACTGGAACGCCTTAACGCTCCTCCGGCTTCTGGGCAACCTGCTCGTGGAAACATGTTCCTCTTTCCTTTACCTTATCATCCCCTATCTTCTCTATCTGGCGGCACTCCCAAAAGCATTCCATGGCGGCAAAACGGACCATGTGCTCGCCACGGTTTTTTTTACGCTTTTCTGCCTGTTGAACTGCTGTGAAGAAATGGCGGAAATCCTGACACGGGAACACTTCTCTTTTTACTCCCGGCAATTCCTGCAATCACCGGGACAAGCCTGGGCTCAAATGGCGGAGGGCGTCCCCATTATTCCCTCGCTACTTGCTGTCCTGGCAATTTCCACAGCAACAGTCCTCCTCTTTTCAAAAAAACTCGTTTCCTTACTTACAGCCCCCTCCGCTCCGGTTCGGGCGGCTACCCCCGTCCTTGCATGCGCCATGGCCTTCATCCTCTCATGGGGAAGCGGCGGCCCCCTGCCTGCCCACGGGGGGGGAATGAGGAAATAGCCAAGGACGGCCTTTTCTCCTTCTTTGGGGATCTGTTTGCTGTTACTACACTCCCTCATCTTCCCTCCATCTTTGGAATTCCCGTACTCATTACGGGAAGCATCATTCTCCTCTTTCTGCTGGCGGAATATATTCCGGGGCGGTTCATGCCTGCAACCCTCCGCCCGTCCTCTCTGGCGGCCAATCTCTTCCGGCGGATGAAAAAACGCCTTCATCTCCGTTCCGATTTTACACTCTGTCTCCTTTTACTCCTGGCCGCGGTACTTCTTATCCGCCTCATCAGCATGGGGGCCTACCCCCTCATGGACACGACGGAAGCGCGCTATGCCGAAATGTCGCGGAAAATGCTGGAAACAAACCATTGGCTCGTCCCCCAGTTCGACTACGGCATTCCCTTTTGGGGCAAGCCCCCTCTCTCCTTTTGGGCAAGCGCTGTCACCATGAAACTGGGAGGCGTTAACGAATGGAGCGCACGCCTGGCGCCCTTCCTGGCTTCCCTGTCCATGGGCCTTCTTTTTTTCGCATGGCCGTTCCGCTCCCAATCCGGGCAAAAGGCGGCCGCGTGTTTCCTGGTCCTCGCCGCATCAGGCATAGGTTTTGTCGCCTCAGGAGCTGTCATGACGGATGAATTTCTGGCCCTGGGCATCATGCTCTCCATGGTCTCCTTCTGGAAAGCGGTGGCCCAACCCTCCAAGCAGCCGTGGTGGAAATACCTGTTTTTTGTCGGGTTGGCCGTAGGACTGATGAGCAAGGGACCTCTTGCCCTCGTCCTTACGGGGTTCCCAGTCACACTCTGGACCGTATGGAACCGGGAATGGGAAAACGTCTGGAACAGGCTCCCCTGGATAAAAGGCGCCTTGCTGATGCTGGCGCTGAGCCTTCCCTGGTATCTTCTGGCGGAAATGGAAACTCCCGGCTTCCTTCATTACTTCATTGTGGGAGAACACTTCCAACGCTTTACCGTCAAAGGATGGCAGGGAGACCTGTACGGCTCCGGACACGCTTCTCCCCTGGGGACCATCTGGCTCTACGGACTGACCATGTTCCTGCCCTGGTCCCTTTTGCTCCCCCTCCTGCGGATGAAAAAAACTTCTCCGTTATCTGAAAAAGCTACCCTTCCGGGAGAAAATTCCTTCCTGTGGCTTTGGGCGCTCAGCCCCCTGCTCTTCTTCACGCTGGCCCGCAATATCCTTCCGGCCTATGTGCTCCCCGGCATCCCGGCCTGGTGCATCCTGACCGTACAGGGGCTCTGGCAATGGGACAGCCGCCACCCGGGCATCAAACATCTTATTTTCCTCCCTGCCTCCATATTTGGCATCATGGCCATTTTCCTGCTGGGGCACGGATTCGACCAACTTGAATACCGCTGCCAGAAACAGCTGCTCCAGGCCTGGGACGGAAAATCCCCCCTGTACTATTGGGACAGTGTTCGCCCCCCCTACTCCGCTCAATTCTACTCATCCGGAAAAGTGCAGCGGCTGGAACCGGGAATGCTGCCTCCAGACAACGGAACAACCTATCTGGCGATGAAACGGACGGACTATCATCAGCACCGTTCCCTCCTGTCCGGATGGAAGCGGGAAGCGGAAGAACGGCTCTGGCTCCTGCTTTCCCTCCCTGCCGGCCCTGGCAGCGGAAAACACGCGCCAATTCCGCCCTCTGAAAATTGAAGGGAAAAAGCACTTCATGAGTCCGGTACATGCCGGGAAAAATCCTGCCAGAGGCTCTGCCCTCCTTTGACTCTCCCCTTTCTTGACTTGCCGGGCTCGAACAGGCAAAATCCTGTGCGCAATGCGTATCATCACAGGTCTTCAACCCAGCGGCAAGCTGCATGTCGGCAACTACTTCGGAGCTATGGAACCGGCTGTCCGCATGCAGGAAAGCGGGGAATCTTTCTACTTCCTGGCGGACTACCACGCCATGAGCACCGTTCACGACGCGGACACGCTGAGGGAAAACTGCAGCAACCTCGCTACGGACTTTCTGGCCGTGGGCCTGGATCCTGAAAAATGCGTCTTTTTCCGCCAGTCCGCCGTGCCGGAAGTCAATGAACTGGCCTGGATACTCAGCACCGTCTGTCCGATGGGCCTGCTGGAACGCTGTCATTCCTATAAAGATAAAATCGCCAAAGGGTTCTCCCCCAGCAACGCCCTGTTCACCTACCCCGTGCTGATGGCTGCCGACATCCTGATGTATGACTCCGACCTGGTGCCCGTAGGCAAGGACCAGAAGCAGCATCTGGAAGTCACACGCGACCTGGCGGGCAAAATGAACGAACAATTCGGAGAAGGAACCTGCAAACTGCCGGATGCGCTCATTGCGGAAAGCACAGCCATCGTGCCGGGGCTGGACGGCCAGAAAATGAGTAAAAGCTATAATAACACGCTCCCCATTTTCGGAGAGGAAAAAACCGTCCGTAAACTCATTATGAGAATCCCCACGGATTCCACTCCCGTGGAAGATCCCAAACCGACGGAAGGGTCCGTCATCCTGCAGCTTTACAAACTCTTTGCCTCCGCACAGGGTTATGAAGACATGGTGCGCGGCTTCCAGAACGGGGGATGCGGCTATGGAGACTTCAAAAAGCGCCTCTTTGACGCTTACTGGGAATACTTCCGGCCCGCGCGCGAACGCAGGGCGGAACTGGAAGCTAATCAGGACTATGTGCGCCGGACGCTGGAAGAAGGCGCCCGCAAGGCGCGCGAAACGGCCTCTGTAGTGCTGGACAGGGTGCGCCGGGCCGTAGGCCTGGCCTGAAGCAGAATGCCCAGGAAAGTCGGGACAGCACACGTTTTTTTGTGGTATGGAAAAGTACGGAATGTTATACAGAAAGATATGAAGAATATTCTGGTAGCTATTGATTTCTCCAACGCCACGGACGCCGTCATCCATCAAATCGGCAAACTGGCCTGCCCTAACGACAGCATCATCCATTTGCTCCACATTGTGGAACCCAGCATTTGCTATGAAGTCTCCGGCGTTCTTCCGGATGAAGTGCCCGTTCCCGTGATGGACCAGACGGAAGAAAACGAAGTCATTTCCATCGCTAAAAACCATTTGAAGCAAACGGCGGAAAAACTCTCCCGGCTGACGGATGCCACAATCATCCAGGCGGTGGAAGATGAATTTGAAATCAGCGAAGCAGTCATTAATTATGCTGAAAAACACCACATTGACATGATCGTGGTGGGCAAGCATAACCACGGCTTCCTCTCCACCGTCTTTCTGGGCAGCGTAGCAAGCTCCGTGATGCGGAAATCCCCCGTGCCCGTTCTGGTAGTGCCCGTCACCAGGGAAGAACAGTAAAAGCCGCCATCTGCGGCAACCCCGTCCCAATTTATGATTACCATACTTTTTATAGGAGATGTGGTCGGCGAGCCCGGACGCACCGCCGTAAAACACATGTTGCCGCAACTCAAACGGGAACACGGGGCGGACTTCGTCATCGTCAACGGGGAAAACGCGGCCGCCGGGAGAGGCATCACGCCCCGTCTGGCACAGGAACTGCTGCACGCCGGAGTGGATGTCATCACAACGGGGGACCATGTCTGGGACCAGGCGGAGCTGGCCCCGTGGATGGAATCCGAACCGCGTGTGCTGCGCCCCGTCAACTATCCGCAGGGGACGCCGGGACATGGGAGCGTAGTCGTGGAAACTCCCAAGGGGAAGATAGCCGTCATACAGGTGCAGGGGCGCTCATTCATTCAGCCGCCGCTGGAAAACCCCTTTCTCATCTCGGAAGCGGAAGCCAAAAAACTCAGAAAAGAAAAAGGCGTGCAGGTTATCTTTGTGGATATGCACGCGGAAACAACCAGTGAAAAAATCTCCACCGGCTACAATCTGGACGGACTGGTTTCCGCCGTCGTCGGGACACATACCCATGTGCAGACGGCGGATGAAACCATTCTGGAGCGCGGCACGGCCTACCTGACGGACGCCGGCATGTGCGGCCCCGCCGTCGGGGTGCTGGGACGGGAACGGGAACCTATTCTCCAGCGCTTCCGCACCTCCATGCCGGCCAAATTCCCTGTAGCAAACTGGCCCGTGCGCCTCTGCGGGGCCGTCGTGCAAATAGATGAAGCCACGGGCAGGGCGCTCAACATCGCCCGCATCAGCAAAATCGTGGAAAAACCGGCCTCCTGACATGCATGCTTCAGCAGCATTCCTTTTCCCGTTCCCGGTGACGGCGCTCTGCGAATGTTCCGGACATGGTGGGAGCCCCGTGAAGCACGGCCAAGATGCGGCTCGTAAGAAAAACCTGTTTCAGCAGCCGCCCTCCATCACACTCGTGGAAGGAAAAGGCAGCCGGCGGTTTGCCCTCCTTTCTTGGAATAACGGAAAATTAGCGCCCTTATTCTCCTTAAGCTCATACTCCGGAACAGACACGTGGTCATGAACTATGAAGCCAGATTCGGCGGTATAGGCCGCCTGTACGGGAACAGCGGACTATCTCTTCTCAGAAGCGCCCGCATAGCCGTCGTCGGCATTGGGGGCGTAGGTTCCTGGGCGGCGGAAGCCTTGGCCCGGTCAGGCGTAGGAACTATCATTCTGATGGATATGGACGATCTTTGCATCACCAACATCAACCGGCAAATACATGCGTTGACGTCCACAATCGGGCAATCCAAAACGGAAACCATGGCCTCACGTCTCCGGGAAATCAACCCGGAAGCGGAAATCATCCCCATCAGCAGTTTTTACACGGCCTCCAATGCGGAAAAACTGCTGTCGGCGGAACCGGATGTCATCATTGATGCTATCGACTCCCTGATACCCAAGGCCCACCTCATTGCATCCTGTTACCGCGGCAGGCAACCGCTGGTGACCTGCGGCGGCGCGGGAGGGCGCATCAATCCCGCCCGGATAGAAATAGACGACCTCTCCCGCACCAAGGGGGATCCCCTCCTCTCCAGCTTGCGCTACAGGCTGAAAAAAGATTATGCCCTTCCCCTTGGAGCAAAAGCCCGCAAACTGAAAATCCCCTGCGTTTTCTCCCAGGAAACGCCCGTGTACCCTACCTGCGACGGGAAAACCTCCTGCACACGAGATCCGGAATTCCAGGGGAAAATGGGGTGTGACGCCGGATTCGGCTCCATCACCCATATCACGGGAACCTTTGGCTTCTTTGCGGCTTCCGCCGCCATTCAAATGCTCTTAAATAAGAAAAAAACACCATCGTCATCATGAACAAACTCCTGCTCTCCGTGCTGGGGGCCGCCCTCCTTCCTGCCTTGACCCAGTGCAACACCCTGGAAAAAGACATTGCCGGCATCAACGCCCGCAATGCGGAAATAGCCCGCGAACCCAGGGGAAACTACTTTGTCGGCCGCCGCTACCATGTACCGGCAACGCGTTTCTGGGGGTATCTGCGCCAGCCGGGCCAGACTTGGAGAACGGCCCAGCTCGTCATCATGGATGAAAGCGCCTGCCGCACCCCGGACCGCCTGCCGGAATACACTGGGAATCCGCGCTACGCCTACGACAACAACTATGAATACAGGGTATACGGCAAATACACGGGTAAATATGGTTACGAACCCAATTCCAATCTGAGGCTGCCCATCTTCAAACCGACCAGATTTGAAGTAGCCAACACCAGCCCCGGCTGGCTCTTCAAACCCTCGGAAAAATATGATACCGGAGCCGTTACTCTACGCCCTGCTATCATGCCCGCGGCAACCTCCCTCCCGGTTCGGTAAAAACCACCTTTCCGCAAAAACGGGTTCTGAAAGATAAAAAAGAAGAAAAAGCTTGATATTTTCATTTCTCTGCGCTAAAAACTCCCCGCCTTAAGGCCTCCGTGCTCAGGTGGCGGAATTGGTAGACGCGCTAGACTAAGGATCTAGTGGTGATAAACCGTAGGGGTTCGAGTCCCCTCCCGAGCACCATCCCTTTCATACCGCAAGTTGCTGGTTTTCAGCTCTTGCGGTTTTTATTTGCCAACGACGGGAAAACAAGCCGCAACACATTTTCTATCAACGACAGGAAGGTATGCGCCATAAAAAGGAAGGCATTTACCCGCTTCCGGGCCGCAAAACTCCAAACTCTTACCTGCCGGAAGCAATCCGGATGTAACCGGCAACGGCTCAGCTCTTACGACATTTTCTAAAAACCCTCCGCCATCAGGGCCACGGCTTCTTCACGGGTCGGCATGGAACGGATGGCTCCCTTGCGTGTCGTCACAATGGAAGCGGCGGCATTGGCGAATAGAAGCATGTCCGCCAACTGGCCTTCCGTCAGGTTTTCCAACCCGGTCTCCAGAATCCGGTCCAGGCAGCATCCCAAAAAGGCGTCTCCGGCTCCTGTTGTGTCAATAGTCTTGACGTTCAAGTACGTAGGCTGGTGAATAAGTTTGCTTTCATAGGCAGCCCAGCTTCCTTCTCTGCCCCCCGTCACCAGAATAAGGCGCAAATTGCCGAATTCATTCTGCAAGAACCTCAGCCCTTCTTCCATGGTGGCGCAGCCGGTGAGGAAAAGAAGTTCCTCCATTTCTATTTTCATGACGCTGCATGCGCCGCATCCGTAGAGCATTTGTTCCCGGGCCAGTTCCATATCAGGCCACAGGGGCGGACGGAGATTGGGGTCAAAAGAAATAAGGGTCCCTTTTTCCTGCGCATGGCTGACGGCATGCCGGGTAGCCCTCCGAACATCATCATGCGTCATGGAAATCGTCCCGAAATGAAAGACGCGCGCGTGTTCCACCAATTCAAGATTCACTTCTCCCGCAGTCAGCTTCATATCGGCGCCGGGATTGCGGTAGAAGGAAAATTCACGGTCTCCGTGTTCGTCAATCTGAACGAAAGCCAACGTCGTATTGACTTCCCGGGATGAGACGAGTCCTGAATCTCCGATGCCTTCTTCCTGAAGCGTGCGGCGAAGCATTTTCCCGAACATGTCGTGGCCCACTTTGCCAATAAAGGAGGTTTTGCGCCCTAGCCTGGACAGCATGGACAGGACGTTGCAGGGCGCTCCACCCGGATTGGCCTGGTAAATGGGCAGTTCCCGGTCATTTATTCCGCTGGGAGTGAAGTCTATCAGCAATTCTCCGAGAGCTACGACGTCATACATGCTTTTGTAAATGTTGGAAGTGGACCTTCCGGCGAAATATAAACCGGGTGAGATAAAAAAGCATAGAACGCGAGACCTTGCGGGAAAAGGAAAAAGAGGTTCATTCCAGTCATGGCGGAAAAAGAGCTTCCCCTTTTATCCCGCTTTGCAGAAGTCTCGGAGGTTGATGGAGCGTCCGGATGTGAACAAGCCTGGCATATCCCTAATGCCCTCCACTCAGGAAATGCCCATTAATATGGGGCGGCAAAAACAGCCCTGAGCGCGGAACGATGGAGGGAGAGCCTTGGGACAAATGCTCCTTACAGGCATTTATGGCGGTCACAGTATTCCGCATTTTTCTTCATGATTCCCCTCCCATCCTGTAATATGCGCCCATGCAAGAAAAAAGCAGCGGTTTTCAATGGCCCGCACAGTGGACCCCCGATATTCTCGCCACGTTGATGTTCGTGGTGCGGAAAGGCAGGATTCTTCTGATACGCAAAAAGAGAGGAATTGGCGCAGGCAAGGTGAACGGCCCCGGCGGAAAGTTTGAACCGGGGGAAACGGCCCTGCAATGCGTTTTGCGGGAAGTACGGGAAGAACTTCACATTGACATTGAAGATGCCCGGGAAATGGGCGTGCTGAATTTTTCCTTTGCCTGCGGCACCATTCCGGAAATCCGCTGCCACGTGTTTATGGCGACGTCTTTTTCAGGCACTCCCACGGAAACATCCGAGGCGGAGCCCTTCTGGTGTCCTGTGGACGGAATCCCCTATGAGCTCATGTGGCAGGATGACCGGTTCTGGCTGCCCTCCATGCTGGACGGGAAGCGGTTTGAGGCGTTTTTCACGTTCGAGGGGGACCGGATGCTGGAATTTTCCCTGAAAACCGGGGATTGAACCGCCAAAAAAAACAGGCTGCGGCCTTATCCTTTTAAGCCGGACAGGAAACGCTGAACTTTTTATCCCGCCCTCCCCCCCGGAAGCAACAAATTCAGAAGGAAACAGAGACAGCGCCGCCCGGCGCTCCAGAAAAGATTCCCCAAAATTCACCTGAGAAAAGGTAAAGGGGAGGAGGGGGATGATTTCATAACCGGGGCCGGTAATGGAAGTTCAGGGGAGTAAATCAGCTCCGGCCTTTATTTTTTCCAAGCGCATCCGAATATCCACTGGTGCATCAAATCCCTTTTCCGTAAACGGGCGGGAGCTTTTCTTTTTGCCCGGTCTCCGGGAAATGCTGATTATTCCGATGTTTTGCTTTCTTTTTCAGGTAATGCGCGGATGCCTGCGCCCCAGCCGCTTTTTTACTTTGCACGGGAAAAAGAAAGCTTCCGCTTCCGGGCATCAGGCCGTATTCTTTAAGCTTTTCCTCCCGCCTCCGTTGTGATAATGATGCGGGAGCAACCGTGTGATCCTTGATCGTTCACTTGCTGACTATTTCAATTCATATTCCATCATTCAACATGTATACCCCCGAATTCAAAAACATTCTCACTTCCACCCTGGACGGACTGCGCGCGGAAGGACTTTACAAGGAAGAACGCTTTATCGCCTCCCAGCAGTACTCCCAGGTAACGCTGAAGGACGGACGCTCCGTCATCAACATGTGCGCCAATAATTATCTGGGCCTGGCCAATAATCCGGAAGTGATGGAAGCCGCCAAGAAAGCCATCGACCAGTGGGGGTTCGGCATGGCATCCGTGCGTTTTATCTGCGGCACGCAGACCCTTCACCGCCAATTGGAGGAACGCCTTACCCAATTTCTCGGCACGGAAGACACGATTCTGTTTCCCTCCTGCTTTGACGCCAACGGAGGGCTGTTTGAAGGCCTCCTGACTGCGGATGACGCTATCATTTCCGACTCCCTGAACCACGCTTCCATTATTGACGGCGTGCGCCTCTGCAAAGCCAAGCGTTTCCGTTATGCCAACAATGACATGGCAGACCTGGAAGCCAAACTTCAGGAAGCGGACGCCGCCGGAGCGCGCGTGAAGCTGATTTCCACGGACGGCGTCTTTTCCATGGACGGCATCATTGCCCAGCTGGACAAGATCCACGAGCTGGCTGTCAGGTATCATGCCATTGTCCACTTTGACGACTGCCACGCCACAGGGTTCCTGGGCGAAAGGGGCCGCGGCACGCATGAATACCGCGGTTTGTTCGGCCGTATAGACATCACCACCGGCACCCTGGGCAAAGCACTGGGAGGCGCCTCCGGCGGCTACGTCTCCGGCCCGAAAGAAGTAGTGGACGTCCTGCGCCAGAAGGCCCGCCCGTACCTGTTCTCCAACAGCGTGGCCCCGGCTATCGTCGCGGCTTCCATCAAAGTTCTGGATCTGCTTGAACAGTCTACGGAAGCGCGCGACCGCGTGGAAGCTAATACCAAGTATTTCCGTGACGCCATGACGGGAGCCGGCTTCACCATCGGCGGCAAAGACCACCCCATTTCTCCGGTCATGCTGGGGGATGCCGTCCTGTCCCAGAAATTCTCCGCTCAACTCCTGGATGAAGGAGTGTACGCCGTCGGCTTCTTCTATCCCGTCGTGCCCAAGGGGCAGGCCCGCATCCGCACGCAGATTTCCGCGGCCCACACCCGCGAGCAGCTGGACAAGGCGATTGAAGCTTTCTGCAAGGTAGGTAAAAACCTGGGAGTTATTTCCTGATTCCCGCGCTTTCCATGGCTTCGGACGCATCACCCATGCCCGGCGGCAACCTGCCGACGCTGCCCGTCAAACGGGTGGTGCGTCCCACACCCTCCATTCCGGACCACGAGGTTGTGCGCCAGATAGGCAGCGGCGCATATGGAGAAGTATGGCTGGCAAAATCCCTGACCGGGGCGTGGCGCGCCGTAAAAATCGTCTGGAGGGAGGATTTTGAAGACGAGCGCTCTTTTAACCGGGAATTTGAAGGCATCCTCCAGTATGAACCCATCGCCCGCAACCATCCGGGGCTGGTCCATATCCTGCATGTAGGAAGGCATGACCAGGATTCCCCTTTTTATTATTACGTTATGGAACTGGGCGACGACGCCCGGACCGGAGTTCACATTACACCGGACGAATACATTCCGCGCACGCTCCAGACGGACAAAAAGTTTTCCGGTAACAAACCTCTGCCTCTGGATTATTGCCTGGAAGTAGGCAGCCAGCTGTCCCACGCCCTGCTGTACCTGCACAGCAAGAACCTGACGCACCGGGACATCAAACCCGCGAACGTCATCTTTGTCAACGGGCGCCCAAAACTGGCGGACATAGGACTGGTGGCCCATCTGGACCAGCGCAGCTTTGTAGGGACAGAGGGATTTATCCCTCCCGACGGCCCCGGCACCCGGAGGGCGGATGTTTACGCACTGGCCAAGGTTCTGTATGAAATCAGCACGGGAAAGGACCGCATGGATTTTCCCGAACTCCCGGATGAGCTGCCGGAAGGTACCGTGCGCAAGAAGTGGCAGGCTTTCAACACCATCATTTGCCAGGCTGCGGAACCCCGCATTGAGGAGTGCTCCATTGATTCCGCAGAGGAGCTGGCGGAAAAAATAGACGCCCTCCGGGGATATGAAGTGCCTTCCCGTTTTCGTCTTCAGAAGAAAAAGAAACGCCGTAAACTCAGACGTGCCCTCCAGCTTCTGGCCGCAGCCGCCGCCGGAGCCCTGACTGCCTACTGGGGAGCTTTATGGCTCAACAACAGCCAGCATCCGCCGGAGGAACCTTCCGCGGATATTCATTCGGATATCCACCTATCCGCTCCGGAAGAAGAATCCCGGACCGGGTACGTGCTGGTGACCAGCTCACCGGCGGGGGCGTCCGTGTATGATGCGGACGGCAACTACCTGGATGAGACTCCCTATGGCCCCATTGAACTGCCTTCCGGCTCTCCGGTAGCCTATACCATCAAGAAATCTGGGTTTGCGGACAAGGAAGAGGCGGGAACCGTCAAAGGGGGGGCCACGCTGGCCCTGGGCGGCGTGCTGAAGGAATACCATCCCCCTACGGACAGCCAGCCCTGGAAGGATACGGAGGGTGTTACGTACCTGCCCGCAGAAACGCGCCATGTGGCGCAAGGCCCCCTTACCGCCGCTCTGTTTAATAAATTCCTGAAAGAGGATCGCCAGAAGGGGAACTTCCAGATGAAAAGGGCACAAACGGAACCGGGACATCCGGAGAAGGATGTGGCCCTGCTCACGCAGGACGGCATCACGGCCTACCTGGCGTGGCTGAACAAAAAATGTGAGCGGGAAGGGCTCCTGGGCAAGGAATTTTCCATCAATGCGGATCCTCTTCCGCAGGCTTCCGGCAGCACGGAAAATCACAATGCCTACGTCCTGAACGTCACCCGCGTGTTCCAGGTGCCCATTACCGTCACCACCAACCCGCCGGGAGCCAGCGTCTTTTTCAATAACAGGCTCATCGGGCGCACCCCTATTGAAGAATACGTCAACCAGGTTCCCTACGTCATTGAAATCAAACTGCCGGGGCACGCCACCATGCGCCGCAGGGGGCTGGATCCGCAGGATTTATACCTTTCCCTGCAGTTGGAGCCGGACAAGTCCGTCGTCTTTGGCTCGCCCTGGACTAACAGCCTGGGCATCAAACTGGTTCCCGTGGGAGGAAATGCTCTGGTCATGACCCACGAAGTACGCGTAAAGGACTTTCAGGAATTCCTGAAAGCTACCGGAAGGAAAGCTCCGGCCCGGCCCGGCTTTCCCCAGGGAGAAGACCACCCGGTGGTGAACGTCAGCAGGCAGGATGCGCGCGCCTTCGCCAGATGGCTTACCAGCAAGGAGCGGGCACTGGGCTTGATTGATCAGCACGACTCCTACCGTCTTCCCAAGGATGAGGAATGGAGTTCCTGGGTGCGTCTGACGGATGAACAGGGAGCCTCCCCCTATGAAAAGACGCTGCCTCATGAAAACTCCCGGGAAGCCTTCCCGTGGGGGTATTCATGGCCGCCGCCGGATAAAACAGGAAATTTTGCGGACCAGTCCGCCCTGATTTACCTCCCGTCCTCCCGCGTTATCGTAGGATATAACGACGGGCAGCCGTACACGGCCCCCGTAAAAACCTTTCCGCCCAACCACCTGGGCCTGTACGACCTGGAAGGAAATGTCATGGAATGGGTAGACGATTCCTACGGGGGGCCGGAATCCCTCCCCATCCGCAGTTACGGTGTCGCCCGCGGGGGCAGCTACCTGTCTTTCCGCCCCAAACAGCTCACCACTTCCATCCGCACTCCTCTGCCGGAAAATACGAGGGACAACGCGCTGGGTTTCCGTCTTATCCTGTCTTCCGAGCGCCCCGCCATTCCAACATCGCCCTGACGCCGTATCTGTGGCAGAGGTTCTCTCCGCCCCCCCTGAAACACACCGCTCCCCAAGGGAAAAGCCCTGAGACCTGCCGAGGGCTTCCGGCTCTCCGGGAAAATGATTGAAAGGGCCTCCCGTTGTGCTACCATTTTTCCGCATCCTTTTCCTGAATGAAAATCATCGCCATCGCCAACCAGAAGGGGGGAGTGGGAAAAACCACTACGGCCATCAACATGGCTGCCGCCCTGGCCCAGCTGAAAAAGAAAATCCTTGTCATTGACCTGGACCCGCAGGCCAATGCCACCAGCGGCATGGGCATTGACGGAAAAGACATGCCCAGCCTGTATCCGGCCCTGCTCGGCCAGCTTCCGGCGGAAGAGTGCATCCTGCCTTCCGGCAGGAAACGGTTGGATATCATTCCCTCCACTATGGACCTGGCCGGCGTGGAAATAGAACTTGCCCGTTCCGGCAATCATTTGACCCGTCTCCGGGAAACACTTGCCCCCCTGAGGGAGTCGGATACCTATGATTACTGCATCATGGACACGCCTCCCTCCCTGGGCGTCTTAATGACCTCCGCGCTGGCCGCCTGCGACGAAGTGCTGACTCCCCTCCAATGCGAATGGTTCGGGTTGGAAGGTCTGGCCAAGATTCTGCACGTGACGGCGCAAATCTGCGCCAGCGGCGCCAATCCCCGCATTCGGCATGAAGGCGTACTCATGACCATGTATGACGGCCGCACTAATCTTTCCCGCCAAGTCATTGACCAGGTGGAACGGCATCTGCCTCAAATGCTGTACAAAACGGTCATCCCCCGCTCCATCCGGCTGGGGGAGGCACCCAGTTTCGGTCATACCATTTTTGAACATGATCCTTCCGGAGCGGCTGCGGACGCCTATCTGAAAGCAGCCCGGGAATTCATCAAGCGCCACAAATCCTGAGCATTTGAAGGAACAAGTTTCCCGCAACGCCGTAAACTTCTGCTGAAAGAACAGGCAGAAAGGAAACCGCAGAAAACTTCCTCTTTCATTTGGCTTTCCGGGATTGTTGCCTCCATTTAACGTCAGGAAAACCTATTCCATACCGGCCTCCCCGGATACGGAGGAAAACAGGCATTCCCCTTGACTTGACTTCCGCGGCATATAAAAATGCCCCAGCTCCGTTTCAGGAATTTTTCCCCTCATGCCAGCAGAAGAAGGCCAGCCAGATGACCAGCCCCGGGTGACAGGGCAAGTCCCGCCTCCCGCTCCGACGACAGGTCTGGAACAGATTCTGCCCGGGCGTCCTCCTCTCCCCCATGCGGAAGAAAAAGGGGCCTTTTTCGTTTATCAGCGGGAGCTGGCTCCCGGTACGCGCCTGGAACAGTATGAAATCATCCGCATCCTGGGCAGCGGAGGTTTTGGCATCACGTATCTGGCGAAAGATCTGTTCCTGAACCGCAACGTGGTTATCAAGGAAAACTTCCCTTCAAGATACTCCTACCGGGATCCGTTAACCGGGCATATCCGGCCTAATAATGAACACGATCTGGAAAATTACACCTGGGCTCTTAAAAGCTTTCTGAGCGAGGCACAGACACTGGCGGAGCTCAACCACCCCGGCATCGTCAGAATCCTTTCCGTCTTTGAAGCCAACGGCACGGCCTACTTCGCCATGGAGCATATTACCGGCCTCTCCCTGGATTATCTGGGGGAAAAACTCCACAGCACCGGGCATCGGTATACGGAAGACGAACTCAAGGGGCTGCTGACGCGCCTGCTCCGGATTCTGGACTATCTCCATTCCCGGCACATTTACCACCGGGATATCAAACCCGGCAATATCCTGCTGACGGAGGAAGGCACGCCCGTGCTGATCGACTTCGGGGCGGCACGGCATGCCCTGAAACTTCATGCAGCTACCGTTCTGACCACCCAGGGGTATTCCTCCCCGGAACAGGCGCTGGGTAAAACGAATATCGGCCCGTGGAGCGACCTCTATTCCGTAGGAGCCACTTTTTACGCCCTGCTTACAGGAAATCCTCCGGACCGCGCGGAAGCGCGCCTAGCGGAAGATGAAATGCAGCCGCTGCACAGCGACCCCGTGCTCACCCGCTATTACTCACGGCAATTCCTGCTCTCCCTGGACAAGGCGCTGGCCCCCCAGATCAATTGCCGCTACCAGACCGCCAGCGAATGGATTCACGACATTTGCGCCATTTCCGGGGAAGAATCCTCCGCCACTATTCAAGTCCTCCCGGCAGACCTTCGCCATGCTCATCCGGAAGAAATGCCGACTCCCGGCGCAGGGAAAAACATCGGCAGCAGAAAGGCCGCCACCGGGACGGACGGTCTTCATTCCGCCTCACGCAGGCAATCCGCACGCGCTCTTCGCCGCAATCGCCACATGATGTCCCTGCTGGTAGGAAGCGCATGCACCATCCTGCTGGGAGCGGGAGCATTTTATCTGCTGGATTACATGAAAAAAGCCCCTATGGGCACCACCATCAATACCATCAAGGAGGCCATCCAGCAGCCCGCATCCAGCTCCAACGTGGGAGAACCGGAACCGCCGCCACGGGATCTGGCATCCATCCGCATTCCGGAACTCAAAATGACGGAAGACGCGGCGCTGGAACCGCGATCACTGACGGAGTTCCGTCTGCGCCTTGACGACACCATCCTGACCCGTTCCGGGCTTCCTCCCATCCTGCCGGAAAAACTGCGCATCTCCTGCGTTTATCTCCAAATCATTCCTCCGGCTGCAAACGGGGAAAAACTGTACCTCACCATCCGGGACTCCAACGGCGTCCTGGTGGACCGCTCCATCAATGCCGTCCCCTCCTTCACGGTGCCGGGGCAATCCACCTCCACCTTCTTCTTTCCCGCACTCCCGGAACTGTCCACGGACCGCACCTATACGTACTCCTTTGAAAATGCTGCCCACCAGGCCGTTCCCATGCAAATGGCATGTTTCAAAAACGAGACGAAACGCACGGAGGAAGCCTTCCCGAAAATCCGTTTCATCGCTGCTCCTCCCGCGCCGGAACCGGCCCTGCTCCATGACCCGGCCTACAAAAATCTTGTGGCGGCAATCGCCGATCCCTCCCCGGAGAACAAAAATATTCTCGACCAGGCAAGTTCCATGCCGGGCATGCTGCCGGCCCTGGAGCAACTTTCCAAAGCCGGCTACCCGGTAGCCCAGCAGATACTGGGAAAAATCCTCATGTCCCCGGACTGTCCCGGCGGCCCCAGGCCGGAAGAAGGTGTGGAATGGCTTTACCGTTCCGCCACAGGAGGTTGCTATGAAGCCATGAAGGAGCTGGGCATCCTGCTCATGGACATCCCCTCCTATTTTCCCCGCCTTCCCCAGCAGCCTCCCCTCGCCTCCCGGGACTACGCCCAGGCAGCGCGGTTCCTGAGAATGGCGGTCCAATACCGGGACCAGGAAGCCCTGTACCTGCTTTCCCTCATGTACTCCCAGGGCTGGGGCGTACCCGCCTCCCCGGAACTTTCCAGCCTGATGATGGAACGCCTCAACGGATCCTCCTACTCCACGGACAGCCTGAACCTTAACGCTCCTATCGCGGCATACTGGCTTCCTCTTGCCGGAGAAAAAGCAACCATCCTGCGCTTCACTATTCCAGGGCCGTTCGCCCCGTCCCAGCTCAAGGGAGTTACTCTTCACAACACAAGCCTGAAGGATGCCTTCTCCATCAGTAAAATCAATATTCTCCAACATGGGCGCCTCATTTTGGACATCATTTCCCCCCAGGAAGTGCCGCCCGGCAAAAGCTCCGCTCCCATAGGCATATCCATCCCGGAAGGGCTGCTGGCGGATACGACCCTGCCTCTGGAAGTGGAAATCTTGCTGATCCCCGGAAACAGCAGCGGCGTGGTGGAAATGCCCCCTCCGGTGGAAAAGAAAAACTCCGGAATTGAAATCAATTAAGCTTCACCGCTTTTCAACGCGAAACAGCAACAGGGGAAACGGAAAACACCCTTGATTCTCGCCAGGGGCATGCTACAAAGGCACAAATGAATGCCTCTGTTTTCCTGCGGCGCATGCTCCCCATGCTGGCCGCGTTCCTGATGGCCTCCTGCGGTGATCCTACCGTCTCCTACTGGCAAAAGGCGGCGGACATCAATACGGAATACTCGGAAAAAAGCGACGCACTGGTGCAACGCCTCCTGAAACTGAAAAAGAACCCTACCCTTCCGGGCCTGGAAGAAAGCAGCAGGGATGCGGCGGACCTGTTGCGGGAAAGGGATGAAGAACTGGCGGACCTGAGCACGAAAAACGTGGATCCCGCCGTGACGGCCTACGTGGAAGCAGACCGTAAGCTCTTTGCCAGAGGAAGGGAATTGGCGGAACGCTACCAGCAATACTTTGAAAAATATCTTAAGGGAGGACCGGAATTTACTCCGGATCCTTCCCGGGCCGTCGCCCTCATAGGCCGAGGCCGGCAGGAAATACGCAACATTCTGGCAGAAGCCCGAAAACTGGAAGAACGGGCTGAAATGCTGAGAAAAGAAAAATCAGCTGAGCTTGAGCAAGAACTTCCTCCGCTGCACTTCCGCCTTCCGGAATTGAAACAACTGCTATCCAGCCGTTAGGAAACATGCACGAACCATTTGCATCAATGCTAAGATACGGCCAGTCTGACAGCGGCCTTTCCACTGCACGGGCGGACACAACCGGCTCCTGAAACTTTCCCCGTCTCTGTTACGGAAATATCCCTTTCCTGGATTTACAGGAAAAACGAGCCCCCCTGCTGCCCATCATCGTTTATTTCAGCATTCAAATCTCATTCCCTGAACGCCCCTTAGCACAGGCTCCATAGTTTAAAATTCCAAAGACGAGGTATGTCCCCTCCACAAAAAAGCCCGTTCATATTTCATGAACGGAGCCGTACCAATTTTTCAAATTCACCTGGGGGTTTGATCAATGACGATAAAATCCTTTTTCCCCACATACTCTCTCCGGGGACCCGGATCTCCATATCCGTCCCGGAAACGTACTTCCAGTTCGTATATTTTCCCGCTGGCCAGAGGTTGTAAATAGGTCAGCAGCAGGTACACATCCTTGACGGGCACTTCATGTTTCTCTCCGGGGTTCAGGGTAATAAAGCGCATAAGATTCGCGACACGCTCCATTTGATAGGAGGGAAGATACCATGCCGTTGGCCTTTTTCCCTTCTTTCCGTTTCCCTGACTCCATATCTTGATGATCATATTCGGCCCGCGTTCCTTGAGAGGATAGAAGTCGTCGAAAAGACGCACAGCCTTTTCTCCCTTATTGGCAAACACCAGCTTGAAGTCCGGAAAAGCGGCTCTTGGATCGAACGAAGCCTTTTCCATCACCACGGAACATTCAATCCCGTTATCGGCCATATCTCCCCATGCAGGAGCATGGAAGAACAGGCTGGCCAAAAGCCCTAAAATTTGGAAGATTTTTTCATTGCAGCGCGAGCTTTTGGGAGAAGGCGAGAATTTGCGCTTCATCGTCGAGTTCCCTTCGTACTTCCCTTCTCCTGGATAGGTTCCTTGTCCATCGTGACGTTGAACGCGACCGCATTGCCACTAGAGGGATCGTAAGCGTTATTCTCATACTTTAAAGCCACCTTGTAATAAAATGTCTCACTATCTCCAGGGCGATTGATCGACCACGGAGAAATCTTTTCTTCCTACATACTTCCTCCGAACACCGGGATCTCCATATCCGTCACGAAAGATTACTTCCAACTCGTAGTTCTCACCATTGATAAGACGGCGAAAAGGCCCAAAATAGTGCATCAACAGATACGCATCTTTGATGAGCACTTCATGCTTTTCTCCGGGTTTCAGCGTAATGAAGCTCAAGAAACGTCCTCGTTCAATGCAATAATGAGGGTAATATGCTGCTACCTTTTTCTTTTTCTCTTTTGTCAATTTCCAAAAAATCTCTATGGAAATATGCGGACCGTCATCCTTGAGAGGATAGAAGTCATCGAAAAGACGCACGGTCTTTTCGCCCTTGTTCGTGAACACCAGCTTGAAGTCCGGGAAGGCAGCCCTCGCGTCAAATTCGGTTTTTTCCATCACCACGGAGCATTCCACTCCGTTGTCGGCCATGTCCCCCCATGCCGCAGCATGGAGGGACAGGCTTGCCAGAAGTACTAAATACCGGAAGATTTTTTTCATTGCAGCGTGAGCCTGGCCGTTGCCCGGAGCCCCCCCAGGAAACAATCCTTACCCTGCTGATTATAGTAGCGCGTTTCCAGTTCACAAGAACATTGTTTCCAGCCTTCCAGATCGACTTCATCCAGACACACCGGAATCGTGACGCTGTATTCCTGACCGGGTGCAAGCTCCCGGTAGTTCAAGGGTCGCTGGAAGGTCATGGTGCCAATTTCCCTGTTCAGAACGCGCATTTTCCCCTGTTGCGTCCTCAACACCGTCACGAAAAAGAAATCGGACGTTTCGTCGTTGATTTCATCGGGAATGCGGACAGGCTCGTTTCCTTCGTTGCAGAAGGAGACTGTAATTTCGCCCTTCATGAAATTGGCAGTGTCCACAATGGAGAGCTTCAGGGAGAACAGTTCCTCCGCAACGGCCATGCTGCGGGTTTCCCCTTCGCTGACCGGAGGCATGAAACAGGGCGGCTCAATCGTACCGGGCTTTGTGATGAACCTGGGTACATTGCTCCACCCCATCGCGTCGGCCAGACGAATGACATAGGCGGTTGCCTCGTTCAGGACTTCCTGTCCCGCGCAATAGGGTCTGTCATTGGCATCATCCGGCAACGCCAGTACATAGGTCGACGTTTCTGTCCAAAGATCCAATGCCATTTCATTGGCAAGAGCCTGCATGAACTTCACGGCTTCATCCATGTTCGGTTCTTTGTCGCAGGAGATAGTCTGATTTTCAAGCATTTCCTGTATTTTGGAGTCCTTCCAGTAGAACTTGTAGGCATCCTCCCATTGACGGCGGTGGTGTTCTTCGTGGGCGAGGGAAGCCTGCGGCGTGTGCCATGTTCCAACTTCTGCACGAGATTGATAACCGTTCATTTCGTTGACCGCTTCGGTGGCTTCTTCTTCATTGAGAGGGGGATCAACATAGGGATTCACGTAAATGCCTTCATACATAGTTAGCTTGGCTCCGGCAGAAACGGAAACAACACGACACCTCCATACGTTTTCCGATTCATCTTTGCAAACCGTTACGCAAATCTTAGGTCTCAAGCTACTTACATTGCAGTCACCATTCCCTTCCAAATAGACGGGTTCCGGTTTCTCAAATTCCAGTTCCACTTCCTTGGATGGCTCACAGGTGATGGTGGATTCCTTTTCAATCGTCCACAATTTAATTTTGGGAGAAGGCGAGAATTCGCGCTTCATCGTCGAGTTGCCTTCATACTTCCCTTCCGTAATAGGTTTGGTATCCATGGTAACGTTGAATGCAATGGCATTGTTGCTGACGGGGGTGTAGGCGTTGTTGGTCCACGACAGGGCCACCTTGTAATAGCCAGCTTTCAGAAACCTGGAATCGGTTTCAATATTCAGCTTGCCGTTGGGTGGTGTCCCATCCTTTTTTATAGCTTGCTCACCGGCAATCGTCAGGCTGCCTGTGTCGTCGGCTTCCACGCCGAAATAGTACAAACCGTCACGCTCCACCTTGATGAACATTTCGGGAGCTCCGGTACAGGTGGCATAATCCGAAGGAGTTCCGTCAAAGCCATATATCATTTCATCAACGCCAAGCGTCTTGTTGATAAGAGGCTCATACCCTTGATAGATGCAGACGGGATTAACTGCCTTGTTGATTGGTATATAATTGTTCATTGCTATTGTTGTTGTTTACTTTTTGGAAAGACTGAACCATCAGCATTCCGGTATTCTGGCGGCGTTCCCTGAACCCATCAACACGTTTAACGCGTAGTCCCCCCTCATTCGGAACGAAGAGGAACGACCTCCCCTCTAATTTTACGTGCTGCCGTGAACTTGCAAAAAAACTCCTGGTGCATTTTTATATCCTGATTCACGCCATTTTGGAACAAAGTTGCTCCATATAGATCTGACAACAGGCACGGGCGGCATTCCGCCGCACAATCATGATGCCTTAAAAAACAAGCATTCTCTCCTTCTCTGTCCGTTCCGCCAAAGAAAAAGGCTGTCTCCAAAGAGCCCTTCACTTAAAAACAAGGCATCTTTTCCAAAAACGAGATTGACACCCGCGGTTCTTTTCCCTAGTATCCGCGCACAACATCAGCGGCGGGGTAGCCAAGTGGTAAGGCGACGGTCTGCAAAATCGTTATTCGCGGGTTCGATTCCCGCTCCCGCCTCCAAGATGTTGCCAAAGCCGGTTCAAGTCGCGTTCGTCTAGCGGTCCAGGACTCCCGCCTTTCACGCGGGCAACACGGGTTCGAGTCCCGTACGCGATGCCAGTTTTTCTCTTCTTTCCATCTTGGATCGGAATCTTTTTACGCCATCCCCACGGGATGTTTCTGGATTTTTTCTCCTGTTGTGGTACAATAACTTCCGTCATGGCAGCCCAGAACGATATTATGCTGAACGGAGCCCCGTATGAACTGGCGGAACCCTGTTCCGTCTCCCGGCTTCTGGAACTTTTGAACATGAAAGGCAAACCCGTCGTCGTGGAACACAACGGGGCCGCGCTCCTGCCGCAGGATTTTTCCCGGGTGACGGTTTCTTCCGGCGACCGGGTAGAAATCGTCTCCATCGTCGCCGGCGGCTAGGGTTCCGCTTTCTGGAACAGTCTTTTCCACTCCGTCATCGCCATGCCATCCATCCACGTCATGTCTCCCACCCTTGCCAGCCAAGTGGCGGCAGGAGAAGTAGTGGAGCGCCCCGCCTCCGTTGTGAAGGAACTGGTGGAAAACAGCCTGGATGCAGGAGCCAAATTCGTGCGGGTGGAGATACGCCGCGGAGGCGTGGGCATGATCAAGGTGACGGACGACGGCAGCGGCATGTCACGGGCAGATGCCGAGCTGTGCACCAAACGGCACGCCACCAGCAAACTTTCTTCCCTGGAGGAGCTTTTTGAAATCACACATCTGGGATTCCGCGGAGAGGCTCTGCCCAGTATTGCCAGCGTTTCCCGCTTCAAACTCTGTACCAGGCAGCAGCAGGAGCTGGAAGGCTGGGAAATACGTATTGACGGGGGGCTGGAGCACGAACCGAGGAGCTCAGGCGTCTCTCCCGGCACCGCCATTGAGGTGGCCGACTTGTTTTACAATACTCCAGCGCGTCGCAAGTTTCTCAAATCTGCAGAAACGGAAGCTTCCCATGTGGAGCACCAGATACGCCTGCATGCCCTGGCTTATCCCCAAGTACGGTTTGCCTATAAGCGGGACGACCAGCTTGTTTTCGACCTTCCCGCCACAGCGGATCTGCGCGTCCGCATTTCCGCACTGACGGATGCTGCCACAGCAGCAGCCCTGATTCCGATAGAAACGACCATCGGCCCCGGTATTTCCATCACGGGATTCCTGCTTCCTCTTTCCGAAGCCAGGCGCACCAGAAAAGGGCAGTACGTTTTTATGAACACGCGCCCCGTGGAGGACCAGCTCATTAACAGGGCCATTCGGGACGGCTATGGAGGCTTTCCCTCCGGACTGCATCCGGCGCTTTTTTTGTATATGGAGGTGGAGCCCGCTTTGGTGGACGTCAATGTGCACCCCGCCAAGAAGGAAGTGAGATTCCGCCGTTCCGCAGACGTGGTCAATACCATTGTGGAAGCCATAGCCAACACTCTTCAAAAGCACGCCCGGCAGGAAATCCACGCTGCCGCCGCGCCGGAGCCGGAGAGAACTCTTCCTGCCCCTTCTACCACCGCGCCGCATGGGGAAATACCCGCCCGTCCCACCAATCCCGGTTCCGCTTTTCCGGCGGCCGCCAGACCGGCCCCTGCTTCTTCCGCCGCCCAACCGCCGCTTTCCTCCTCTGCCGGGCAATCCCATGGGCCTGTCCCTCCCCCCACCCTCCGGGCCATTCCCCTGAAACAGGTTCCCGCCACCCAGGGGAAACTGGATTTTCACCGTCAGAAAGATGAAGAGACGGCACGAAACGCCCATGAAAACGCAGCTCCAGAAAGGGATGCCTCTGCCGGATTTTCCTATCTGGGAACACTCCGCCAGCAATTCGCCCTGTTTGAAACGCCGGAAGGCCTGGTTCTGATGCATCCCAAGGCTGCCCGGGAACGCATCATTTTTGAACGGTTGCGCGCACGCCGGGAAGCCCCCATGCCGTCCCAGCAGCTTCTGGATCCGGTGGTGCTGGATCTGGACCCGCGGGATTTTGCCGTTATCCGGCAGTTCGCCCCTCATTTTGACCAGGCCGGCATGGCCGTTACGCCCTTTGGCCAGAATACAATCAGAATAGAATCCATCCCCGCACTGCTGGAACTGGAAAACGCACGCGCTTTTCTCCTGGAGCTGGCGGACCGTCTCACCCAGTCCGAATTCAGCCGAAATGCCAAACGCATGGCTTATGAAACCTTCATTGGGGAATTTGCCAGAAAATCCGCCTGGAGGGAGCGCATTTCCCCTCACCGGGCCCCTGCCATCCTAAAGGATTTGCTTGCCTGTGAAGTGCCGTACTGCACCCCGGGCGGCAAACCCACGCTGGTGAATTATTCCGTTCCGGAAATTAAACGTAAATTCGGCCTACAGGCATAAGGGAACCTTGTTTTCCGGAAAACAGGCTGAAACGCTGCAAGATTTTACGGCAAACGGAAAATATGCAGCCAAAGACGGATTGATGCCCGCTTCTGCGGTATATTATTTTCCCTTACCGATACTCAGTTTTATTTCAGCCGCAGCAAGGGCCGGAAACTCTCCCTGGCAACAGGGAGCATTTTACCCTGTCCGGCTACGGACACCTTTTCCGTCTTGTCCGCCAGAACTCTGGCATTCGGACGCATCCTCCCGCATACAACAGGGAGCTTGCTCTTGGCAAGGAAGTTTCCCGCGTTTATACTGCAGCCTTCCAGATAAATTCCCAGTCATGCCAGACTCTCCCCCCAGCACCTCCCCCGCTCCGCGCATTGCTGAAACTGCCGCCGGGAAAATTCTGGCGGGGCTGCTGGCCCTTTTTTACATCTTCCTGGCAACGACGGCGGCAGGCGGGGAATGGCACACCCTTTTCCTTCCCGCCTGCTTTCTGGCGGCAGCCCTCCTGCTGTTCTGCTTCTGTATTCTCCGGGGATACAAGATTCCCAGCCCCGGACTGCCGGGCTGGCTGGCCCTGGGGCTGGGAGGCGGCTATTTCCTTGTCCGGGCATGGTTTTCCCCCTGGTTTTATTATGAGAGCGTAGCGGATCTGGGCCTTATCGCCACGGCCATCGTCATGTTCGCGGCGGGAACGTATGCCGGAGCCGGAAACGGGAAAAAGAGTATTCTTCCCGTACTGGCTGCGGCATTGGGGCTGCTGAATGCCCTGCTGTGGGGGTATCAGAACATAACGGGAACGGAAGCCTCCTGGTTCAGACCGGATTATTCCCTGTTCGGCACGGAAATCCGCAACATCGGATTGTTCGGATACAAAAATTTTTCCGCCCATTTCCTGTCCGTCACCGGTTTTTTCCTTTGCGCATACAGCATGGCTTCCGCCAGAAAATGGGGCATCCGCCTGTTCACGGGATTGGCGCTCATCCTCGTTTCCTTAACGTGCGGCTCGCGGTCCGCCTTCCCAAATGCCCTGGCTGGCGTAACCCTGTGCTTCTTTATTTATACCTCCAGCGTTTTCCGCAATAACAGAAAATTTTACACGGCGTCCATCCTCTTTATTATCCTGCTTTTCCTGGGCACGTCCTATGCCGTGCTGGATTTGTCCCGGGGGGCGTGCAGGCTTGCCGCCCTTCTGGATACATTTTCCTTCGGCAACCGGCTGGACCTGTCCAAACTGGCCTGGGCGCTGGCGGACCAGGCTCCGCTGTTCGGTCACGGCAGCCGGATGTACACCAATCTTTCCACGGAGTTTTTCTCCGGAGCCAACCTCCCCAATTTTGCCCACCACGAATACGCACAAGCCGCCTGCGACTACGGCTATGCCGGGCTGGGGCTGATGCTGGCTCTGCTGGCCCTGTTTCTTATTTTCGGACTCCGGAGCGTTCTGAAATTGTCAGGAGAACATCAACGGCCCAATCCTCTGGGACCGGCGGCGTTCTGCGTATTGTGCATCGCCGCTTTCCACGCCTATGGGGAATTTATCTGGCATAACCCTGCCTTGCTTGGAGCCAGCGCCTTATGCGGCGGCATTACCTGCACGGCACCTCTTTCCAGAGTGAAAGCTTCGCGCCAGGCCGGACGCTGGCTTCAAGCGTCCGCCGCACTGCTTCTGGCCATATTGGCCCTGTGTTATGCGTTTCTGGCTTTTCCGGTCTGGAAAAACTCCCTTCAAGCCGTTCCGGCTTCCTCCAGCAACCGGCTGCCCATGCTGGAAGAGGCCGCCTCCTGCAGCCTGGACCCGGATTTGGTGCGGCGCAACATTCTGCATGCCGCAGGCAGTTCCCCCCTCCCAAGCCCAGCCCGGCTCAAAGCATTGGAGCATCAGGAAGAAAAAGCGGAACTCCTGAGCCCCGGAAACCACGGCCTGACGGCAGCTAAAAGCCTCCTTTACATCCTCCAGGGACGCCTCACGGAAGCGGAGCAGCTGCTCCGCCCGTACGTAGAGAGCCCCGGCAGGTTTGATGACCGAATGTTCGCCTGGACTACCATTTACAATAATATGCTGTATTCCTGGAGTACGGCCATTGCTGCCCAGTCCCCCGGACGCGCCCTGTCCATGGCCATGACAGCCCAGCGCCTGATGTCCGCCCAAACGGCCCGGTGGCTGTATTATGGGGCCCTGGACCCCGAAGTCAGGAAAAAACACTACTCGCGCCTCAATGAGCTCAAGATGCTCATCATGATGCTCCAGGCCCGCGGAGCGACGCCCGACCCTTCCTGGAGGAAATAGTATTCCGGAAAATCAGGGAAAGGGAATCTCTGCCGCATCCGTTATCTTCTTTTTTCCAGGGAAGCCGTTCCATATAGAAGAACACAGAAGTTTTCCCCGCTTGTCCGGCCTCTCTTTTACCGGGTTCCATGTCAGCTTATTCATTCCATGGAACACAGTGTGGACTGTAACCAGAAAGGCGGAAATCCGACACTTGGAGCAGCAGGGCCGTACAGGCGTTACGCCGGAATTTTAAGCGGCTTCAGCTATCTTCCGCCGGAAGCGGCAGCCTCTCCGGAACAGAACCGTTTGTTTCTTTTTCCCCCAACTGCGGACTGCCTCTGTTGGCGGTCCCGTAAAACGCATGTCCCGACGCAGCTCAACAGAAAAAAACTTTCCCGGCTCTATTCCTTTATCGAATCTTTTTGTATGAACATAACCCTCAAACGAATTTATGACCCCAAGGAACCCGGAGACGGCTACCGCGTCCTGGTGGACCGGCTCTGGCCCCGCGGCATTTCCAAGGAAAAAGCTTCCTGGGACGAGTGGCTGAAGAACATAGCTCCATCCACGGCGCTCCGCCAGTGGTTTTCCCATGATCCAGTCAGATGGGACGCATTCCGCAAAAAGTACGACGAGGAACTGGATGGAAACGGGGAGGCCGTTTCCCATCTGCTCCGGCTGGCGCGGAAAGGGAAGGTTACGCTGCTGTACTCTGCCAGAAATACGGAGCACAACGAAGCTGCGGCTCTGAGGGATTACCTTTTGCAACGGTTTGCTTCATAAATAGAAGCATATTCCTGCACAAACTCCATCCGCAAGCCCCAAATGCTGTCACGGGAACCTATGATACGGCAGGATTTCTTCTCTCGTTCATGAACAAGCGAAGAAAATGGAAAGGAGGTGAATACAATATGGCCAGCAGTTCCCACATGGGTGGAAGTCATAAGGGCAGTTCCAAAAAACGCTCCGAGACTACCACAAGCAAAACCGGGCGGCGCATCAAACGCGATGCTTCAACCGGGCAGTTTATGAGCGATAAAAGCTCAGGCTCCAAGGAAAAACATTAATGCCCGCGAGTTTTTCGCCTGATTCAGGCTCCGGATCCGGTCCGGAGCCTTTTTATTTTTCTCCGCATCCGGAACACGAGGAAGTCTTCCGCCATCCACTCAGGCCCAATTCTTCAAAAGCCCGAAGGCCCAGCGCTTCAGGGGCTTTCCGGTCTCCGCGAATCACAACGGCAAAAGGCTCTTCCCTGCCCGGAACGTAATACGCAGCCCGCAGAACCAGTTCCTCTCCATCCGGATGGGCGTAAACACCCACGGGCGTGGAACAGTTCGCACCCAGACGTACCAGGAAAGCCCGTTCCGCCAGCGCACAGGCAAAAGATTCCGGATCATTGATGCCTTCCAGCATTTCCGCCGTCTCCCTGTCCGAGGAACGGCATTCCATTCCAACGATGCCCTGCCCCACAGCAGGAATAAAAACTTCCACCGGCAAGGGACGCATGTAAAGTTTTCTTCCTTCCACAAGGGTTTCCGGCGCGTACAGCCCCAGGCGTTCCAAACCGGCCCTGGCCAGAATCACGGCATCCCAGCCGGGATGTTCCACCAGCTTTCCCAAACGCGTAGGCACATTCCCCCGCAGGTTTTCAAACCGCAGGCCGGACCCCCAGTACGTGCGCGCCATCAGGCGTCGGCGCACGCTTCCGGTAGCCAGCGTTCCGGAACCGTTCCAGTCCGGTTCTTTCGTGATAAGCACATCCTCCACGGCAGCACGGGGCAAGACGGCGGCCAGCGTGAAGCCGGCGGCAAGCTCGCTCGGCACATCTTTGAGGCTGTGCACCGCTACGTCAATGCGGCCATCCCGGAGGGCGGTTTCCAGTTCCTTAATGAAGATCCCCTTGTCCACCATGCCGGAAACGCGGGCCACATCCGCCAGAGGAACATCCGTGCGGCGATCGCCGATGGTATGGATGATTTCACGGCGCACGTCCAGTTCCGGGTAACGGAGGGAAAGGGCAGCACGAACCATGTCCGCCTGGGCCAGGGCCAGGGCGCTCCCGCGGGTGCCGATGATGAGGGTATTTTTACTGGTCATAAAGAGCGGAATCCGGAAAATATCTGGAAATGCTGTCACGGATGATGGCCTCGCACCGGGAGACCTCCTGCTCCCGGCTGCGCTTGGCCTCATCCGCCAGCTGGGTGAGGGTGTCAATGTCGTAGAGATACACTTCCTCAATATCCGCCACGTCCGGAGAGATGTTGCGCGGCACGGAAATATCAATCAAAAAGAGGGAGCGGTATTTACGGGAGGCGCGCAAAGGCAGCAGCGTTTCCCGGGTGATGATGCAGTGGGGAGCAGCGGTGGCGGCCACCACCACGTCAATATCCCTGAGATAGTTCCCCCACACGTCATACCGGATGGCCTGGCCGCCGATCATGCCCGCCAGCTCTACCGCACGGTCAAAGGAGCGGTTGGCCACATAAATGCCCTCCGCGCCCCGGGCATGAAGGGCGCGCCCCGTAACGCGGCTCATCTCGCCCGCCCCCAGAATAAGGACGCGGGTGCCGGAAAGATCCCCGAAAATTTGTTCCGCCAGCTCCACTGCCACGGACCCCACGGAGGTTGCCCCGGCATGAATCTGGCTTTCCGTCCGCACTTTTTTACCGATAGCAAAGGCTTTCTGAAAGGTTTTGTTGGCGCAGGCCGCAGTTACTCCGGCATCCAGGGCCGTCTGGTAAGCCGTTTTTACCTGGCCGAAGATTTCCGTTTCCCCCAGTACCATGGAATCCAGGCCGCTCAGCACGCGGCACAGATGGCCTAGAGCATCTTCTCCCTGATGGCTGTAAAAATAAGAAGCCATATCCAGTTCCCCGCGCCCATCACCCAAAAAATGGGATAAAATGTGCTCCTGCGCATTTTCCGGTTCGTTGGACCAATAATAAATTTCCATGCGGTTGCAGGTGGAAAGCACAACGCACTGGTCCACTCCAGGAAGGGAACGGATGCGCTGTCCTTCCCCCCGGAGCTTATGGGACGGCACGGCAAACCGCTCCCGTATTTCCACGGGAGCGGTCCGGTGATTCAAGCCTAAACAAACCATTCTCATCAACTTACCAGGAAAATACTCATGGATGCAATAAAGAGGGCCACGCAGCAGCAGGCCAACATCCTTCCCGGAATGCCGCGGCGGTAGATGAACCACAGCAGGACGCTGTAGCCTGCCGTGAGAAGAATGACAATGGAGGTCTTGGCCGCATTAATGGGGAGATGCCCCCGCCATCCGAACCATTCCCCAAGCAGAAGAAGGAGGAATGCCACGAGAAGCAGGCGCTTCATGCTGGTTTCCAGTGTACGGATGGGAGGAAGCACACGGCAGGTACCGGGAATCCGGCGGCTTTTGAGACATTCATTCTGCATGCAGAACGCCGCCCCCGCAGCAGCGGCCAGGCCGCCGGCTCCGTAGGACATCATAGCTATGCCCACGTGCGCCGTCACCCAGAAGTCATGCGTGCCCTGCACGTCCGCTCCGGAACGGCCTATCAGCAGGGAAAAAACCGTCAGCGCGGCAATAGCCGGAGCCGTAAAGATGCCAAGCACGGACATTCGGTAAGCACGTCCCAGCATCAGATAAAAGAGATTGATGCTCCAGGAGAGGAAGAAGAGCACCTCTGAAGCGCCGCGGATGGGACACATTCCCGTCTGGTACGCTTTGACGCATAGCGCCCCTGTCTGGAGAACAAAGAGGCACGCCATCCAAAGATGGGCATATAAAAACCGCCGGCCGGAAGCCAGCAGGCGCCATCCCAGCCCTGTGAAAGCCAGGGAGAGGATGAGAGAGGCAATGGCCCACCAGTTATCGTTCATAAATCCGGCCCGGAAATGGTTCAGGAACGCAGATCGCGCTCAATGACGGCGTATGCCTGGTGGTTATGAATGGATTCAAAATTTTCCGCTTCCACCCGGTACCAGCTGAAGGCGGAATGACTCTGCGTTTTCAACGCCACGTTGCGCACCAGATCTTCCACAAAGACAGGGTTTTCATAAGCTTTTTCCGTCACCCATTTTTCATCCGGCCTTTTCAGGACGCTGAACAGGGAGCAGCTCGCGCAGGATTCCACCAGGTCAATCAGGTCTTCAATCCAGACGGGCCTGGAGGCGAAACGCACGGAATAAGTAACCAGCCCGCGCTGGTTGTGGGCTCCGTAGGCACTCATGGCCTTGGAGCAGGGGCACAGCGTCGTCACGGGAACGATAACTGTCAGCTTGAAATCAGCCAGTTTGTTGTTCGCTTCCGCCTCCATCTCAAACCGGACAACGTAATCCATGAGCCCTTCAATTCCGGTCACAGGAGCGTTTTTGGAGCGGAAAAACGGGAATTCCATTTCCACATGGGAACGGCGGGCGGACAGACGGCGGAGCAGTTCCCGCGGAATGGCCAGGGCCGTATGCACATCCAGCAAAGGGCCATGCTGGTGCAACGCCTCCACAAAACGGCTCATATGGGTGCCCTTGAATTCTTCCGGCAGATCCACCGCCAGAGAAACCGTCGCCACAGTGGACTGGATGCGGTTGAGCTTGTCCTGTATCTGGATGGGGAAGCGCAACCCTTTTACGCCCACCCGGTCAATGGAAATATTGCGCGTATCCGCCTCGGACTGGGTATCTTTCAGTTCCTGCATGGGGAAAAAGGATAATGGGTGGAAATAAAGCGGGAGTCTGCCCTGTTACCGGACAAACTCCCGCCTGCAAAGACAATTCTACCGAAAGAGATTTTCCTTGGGGCTTGTTACGGCAGAAGGTTGATGGAACGGGCCCGCTTGATTTCACGGGTTACCTTGCGGTGCATTTTGGCGGACAGCCCGGTCACACGGCGGGGAAGAATCTTGCCGGTTTCAGAGGTGAACTTGGACAGAAAATCAGGGTTGAGCAGATTGACCTGATCCATCGGGATGTCGAGACGGCGGCGCGGCATCTGGCGATTGCACGTGCGGAAACGAATACGGCGTTCTACAGTCTTGGGTTCAGTGGACATAATAATAAAGATAATCGATAAGCCGAACCAGTTAACGCATTTCACGATGAAGCGTGCGGCGCTTCAGGAAAGGATTGTACTTAATCTTTTCCAGGCGACCGGGAGTACGCAGGCTTTTTTTATTGCGCGTGGTGACGTAGCGGGACGTAGGCTTTCCTTCGGCTTTGGCCTCGGTGCATTCGAGGATGATGATGTCTCTTGGCATGATGAAAATGTGTTACGGGGGAGGATTTATACACTATTCTTCGTCATCGTCAAGAGAAACAGATAAATCTACATCATTTTGTCCTCCGGCAAAGCCCAGGGCCACTCTGGGACGGAACCTGGCATTCTGGCCTTTTTCCTTTTCCCACTGGGCCTGGCATTCCACGGTAAGCCGCGCAAAGGGGATGGCCTCCAGACGCAGAATGGGAATGACCTTGTATGACATTTCGCAGATGCCATATGTTCCGTTGTCAATGCGGGCGAGCGCCTGTTCGATTTCATACAGGCCGTCCTGCTCTTTGGAAAGCAGGCTGAGCGCAAAATCACGGTCATAGGCGTCACTGCCGGCATCCGCCTGGTGTTCCCCGGAGCCGGAAGCCTCACTGCCTTCCGGATGATTCCGGAGAGTATCGCGGGCCACGCCGCTCATGTTGTCCAGAGCCCTGTCGCGCAAGTCCAGCAGATGCTGGCGCTGCATCTGCACAAAAGGCTCCCATTCGGGGTTGGCGGCCAGTTCCGCCCTGGCGGCGGCAATGGCTTCCGCCTGTTCGTCCGTCAATTCATTTTTCGCGGGAGCGGGAACCGGGGCAACGGGAGCGGGAGCGGCTTTTTTAACCGGAGCCTTTCCGGCCGTTTTCGGCGCAGGCTTCTTTTCCATTTCAGCCGCGTCGGCGGCAGCCTTTTTGGCGGGCTTGGCGTCTTTTTCCGGTTCAGCCGCCTTTTTCCTGCAGCATTTCTTCTTGGCGGGAGCCTCCAGGTCTACAGCGGTCTTGCAATCGGACTTCCCGCAGGTCTTTTTCTTGGAAGCCGGGACTTCCTTGGCGACGGTCTTGCTATTGGTTTTCTTGGGAGTAGGCATAGGAGGTGTCTCTATGGGCTAAGGTTGACAATATTTCACGAACAGAGGGCGGAACCCGCCCCGCTGACTAGACTATGAGACATTACAAACGCCCAAATGTTCATTCAAGAAAATTCAGTTATGAAACAAGTCATTTTTCCCCTTCCCACACCCGTTATTTCCCTGTCGGGATTTTAGCGGAAACATACCTCTTTTAACCTTTTCAACGCCCGGTAAAATTCTATATTGGCGTTATATGACAGCTTCAACCATTCCCTCCATCGGCATTGACTTCGGAGGCACCTCCATCAAAATGGGGGTCGTCAAGGGCGCGGAAGTAGTCGCCCACGCTCCTTCGATAGCCACTCAGGAATACGGCAATCCCGATCAGCTGATTGAAGCCATAGCCCAGTTCGTGAATATGCTGCGGCTGAACCACCCGGAAGTGCAGGCCATCGGCATGGGAATGCCTGGGTTCGTCAATTTTTACCAGGGAACCGTTTACACGCTTACCAACGTTCCCGGCTGGAACAATGTTCCGGTAAAGGACATGCTCCAGGCAGCCTGCGGACTGCCCGTATACGTGGAAAACGACGCCAACTGCATGGCTTATGCGGAATGGAAGCTGGGCGCCGGAAAAGGGAAAAGGCATCTGGTCTGCCTGACCCTCGGCACCGGCGTTGGCAGCGGCCTGATCGTGAACGGAGAACTTCTGCGCGGGGCTACCTGCTCCGCCGGGGAGCTGGGGCAGACGAGCATCGACTACCGGGGGCGACTGGGCCATTACGGCAACCGCGGCTCCCTGGAGGATTATGTGGGCAACAGGGAAATAGCTGCGGATGCACGCACGCTTTACGCCAGCCACGGCATTGACAAAGCCATTGTGGACTGCAACCCCATCGCTTTGGAACGGGCCGCATTGGCGGGTGATGAAGTGGCTGAACAAGTATGGCGGGACCTGGCCGTAAAACTCTCCTGCGCCCTGATGAATTGCTGCTATCTCCTGAACCCGGAAGCCATCATCATCGGCGGGGGCGTGGCCAAGGCCAAAACCCTGCTTTTCCAGCCCCTGCAGGAAATCATGAAAGCCCAGCTTGCCGCCCCTCTGGTGGAATACCTCGAAATCCTTCCCGCCCAGTTCGGTACGGAGGCGGGTATCCTGGGGGCCGCCCATCTGGCCCTCAACACCCACTTCGGAGAAACATTCCGGGCCTGATCTCGTGTCTTCCTCCCAAATACTCAGACTCGCCCGCAAACTGGAATTGACGGCGGAACAGGAACGGGATTTTCTGGACGCCATGCAGGCCGGGAACCGTTCCAGAAGCGCGCTGGTCATTACACCGAAGGCTCCGGAAGGCTACCGGCCGCCCCTGCCGGCAAAAAACACGCCGCAGGAATGGGGGCATTCCTCCATTCTGGAGCTCCCGCCGGGAGAGACAGAAACCAAACCCGGCTCCCTGCCGGATTACGAATGCGGCTATTACTATCCGCTGGATCTCTCGTCCGTCTGGGAAACGGCCCCTCTGGCGCATCTTCCGTTTCGCCCGGAACGCTGCCTGGACATGTGCGCGGCGCCGGGAGGGAAAAGCATTCTGGCGCAGACGAGGGTATTTCCCCAGGAGCATGTTTCCAACGAGGTGCATCCGAAGCGCTTGGGCATTCTGCGCCACAACCTGCTTCGCTGCGGCTTCACCAATCTGTACACCCAGCGCCTGCGCCCGGACCAGTGGGCGGAGATGGCCCCCGAGTGTTTCGACCTCATCCTGGCGGACGCCCCGTGCAGCGGGCAGTCCCTGCTGGCTAAAGGCATTCCCAACCCCGGCTGTTTCAATTCCTCCGTCACCGGAGGGAATGCCAAGCGGCAGCGGGGCATTCTGCTGGCCGCCCTCCGGTGCCTAGCTCCCGGCGGCTTCCTGCTGTACACTACATGCACCTACGCTCCGGAGGAAAATGAACGCAATGTTCTGTACCTGCTGAAGCGCCATCCGGATCTTCACACCGTAACCGTGCCGGAGCTGGAACATTACCGTTCCTCCCTGACGCAGGAAGCCTGCTACCGGCTCATGCCCTTCCACGGAGCGGGAGCGGGCGGTTTCACCTGCCTTCTGCGCAAGGACGGAAACCATTCTCTCCCGCCTTCCCTGCCGGATGCATTGAAGGCATGGCCCATTCACTCCATGAATTGCTGAAAAAAGATGAAGATAGGCATTTTTTCCGACTTGCACGACCGAACAGACCATCTGGAGCCAGCCATGCACCGGATGCGCCTGCTGGGCTGCGGACATTTCATCTTCCTGGGCGACTGCACCACCCCCGAGAGTTTCCGGCGCCTGCTGGAGCTGACGGAGGACTTTCCTCTGGACGCCGTTCCGGGCAACAATGACTACGACGTGGAAACCATGCGGCGGATAGCCGCCAGTTCCCCGGCGGCGCGCCTGCACCCGGAACATGCCCTTATCACCCGGTACGGCATGAAACTTTCCCTCTCCCATTACCCAAAATACGCCTTGCGGGAAGCGCGCAGCGGAAACGCAGACGCCGCCCTGTACGGCCATACCCACCAGGCCGTGAGCGAAAGATGCGGCGGCTGCCTGCTGGCCAATCCCGGAGAACTCCAGGGCAGAACCGGACGCATCGGCTTCGGCGTCCTGGATACGGAAACCCGCATCATCAACCTGCATAACCTGGACTTTCACGCCCCATGAATACGCTGGACGTCTGCTGTGCCCTGATTGAACTGCCCGCCGCACGAGGCCCTCTTCTTCTGGGCGCCAAAAAGAAAACGGGGCAGTCCAACGGGCTTCTTTACGAATTCCCCGGCGGAAAAGTGGAACCAGGGGAGAATGCCCGGCATGCCGTCATACGGGAAATACGGGAAGAACTGGGATGCACCGTCTTCCCCGTCCGCATGCTCACCCCCGTACGGCACCGGGAGCCCGAACGCGTTATCCGCCTTATCCCTTTTCTGTGCCGTCTGGAACTTTGCGCCCTGCCCCGGCCCCTGGAACATGAAAACCTGGGGTTCTTCTCCCGCCGTACGCTGGAAGAACTGCCCTGGGCGCCAGCGGACCGCCTTGTGTTAAAGGAATGGCTGGAAGAACACCGCTGAAAGCAGCATTCCTTTCAAACTCAATCGCTCCACGGGAAAGTCCCGTCCATGTCTGAAAAGATTGCAAAAACACCTTGGAACATTCCTTCCCATGAGGTATACAAGGCGGTGGCTGCTGCACTCGTCATCACCTGGCAAAGTGGCCCGGACCGATATTACAACCTAATGGGGGCAGCCCCGACGCAGGGCTGACTACGTCCTATACCGGAAAAGTCAAAACAGCGGCGGAAGTCCCCGCTCTATTGAGGCACGGGAACGTGGCTCACAGCCAGAGACGGTGCAGCGGTGTCTTTTTTCCATCACCTGAATCCAGAAAGCTCGTTCTTTCAACGTTTCTCCCTTCCTTGAGTCCGCAGGTCAGCCGGGATTCCCCGCTTGGGCGACATTACTCCTTTCGGGGTTAACCGCCTTTCCCCGCCTCTTTTCCCCCGCAGCCAGTTGCAGGCACGTAGAAGCCATTCCCGCTCCTTCCGCTACGGGGCAAGAAGGAAGAAGAGCAAAAACGCAATATTATTAGTTAATAAACAGCAACTGTTAACAAACATAATAATCCCTTAGACATTTCCGGAAATCATGATAGGATTACGCTCTGCCGCGGAAAAGTTTTTAACATCCGTGCAACTTTTTCATTATTGCGAAGTATAATATAGTCGTGAAGGGATTCATCAAACTCATCATCGTCATTGCCGTTCTCGGAGGCATCTGGTTTGCCTGGGAACAGTGGAAAGGAAATGAAGCCATCCAGGTGGATTACCAGACAGAACCTCTTGCAAAAGGAGACCTGATGATCACCATCGAAGCAACCGGCGTCACGGAGCCTGATGAACTGGTAGATGTAGGCGCCCAGGTCAGCGGAATCATCATGGAGTTCGGCAAGGACCTGAACGGCAAGGTGGTGGATTATTCCAGCCCTGTAAAAGCCGGTCAGATGCTCGCGGAAATCGACAAGCTTCCCGTGCAGCTGGACGTTCAGAGGGAGGAAGCCTCCAAAGCACAGGCCATTGCCGGAATCGCCCGCGCCAAGGCGGACATCCAGCAGGCCAAAGCCAAGCACCAGCAGGCCAGGCTGGACCGGGAACGCGCGGAAAAGCTGGGGCCGGGGGATGCCCTGTCCAAATCCAGCTACGACCAGTATATTGCAGATGAAGAAACCGCCCGCGCCAACGTAGCCGTGGCGGAAGCCTCCCTGCAGGAAGCGGAAGCCTCCCTGAAACAGGCGGAAGCCGCGCTGAAAAAGGAAATGCGCAACCTGGAATACACCACCATCAAGTCCCCCGTGGACGGCGTCGTGGTCAAACGACTGGTCAACATAGGCCAAACAGTGGTTTCCAGCATGAGCGCCTCCAGCCTGTTTTACATCGCCACAGACCTTTCCAAGCTGAAAATTTGGGCCGCTGTGAACGAGGCGGACATCGGCAGCATCCGCAAGGGGCAGGAGGTATTGTTCACCGTAGACGCTTTCGCCGGCCGCAAATTCAAGGGAACGGTGGACAAGATACGGCTGGACGCAACCATGACGTCCAATGTAGTCACTTACATCGTGGACATTGATGTACCCAATCCGGACAAACTTCTTATCCCCTATCTGACGGCCAATGTCCAATTCGTGGTGGAGGACATACGAAACGCTTTCCTCGTTTCCAATGCGGCCCTCCGCTTCCGCCCGGAACCGGAACTGGTCAGCGCTGAACAAAAAGCGGCCTTTGACCGGATGCAGCCGGAGCTGGTCGCCCCCGTCCGGGACGGTCAGAAGAAAAAAGCCGTGGTTTGGGAATTGCGGGACAATCTTCTTTATCCCCACCTGGTCACCAAAGGGGAAAGCAACGGCATGCTGACGGCCATTGCGGGAGAAACGCTCCGGGAAGGAATGGAAATCGTCTCTACGGCGCAGATATTGAACCGCTCCGACAGTTCGGAGAACGGTTCTTCCGCATCCGCCGGCGGGGAAAATCCGTTCGCGCCCAAGATGCCCCCGCGCCGCAAGCCGAGCACAGGCAACACGAAAACGCCAGCCTCGGCTGGAAATGACGGCCCGCCCCCGCCTCCCTAACTCCGGGAGAACGCCCTCATTCGACCTCTTAACCATTCTTTTTTACCGCATCAAGCATTCCAACAACGTGATTCGCTTACGTGACATAACCAAGGTGTACCACTTGGGAGAAATAGACCTTCAAGTGCTCAAGGGCATCACCCTGGATATCAACGAGGGGGAATTCGTCTCCCTCACGGGGGCTTCCGGTTCAGGAAAATCCACCCTGATGAATATCCTGGGCTGTCTGGACCGTCCAACCTCAGGCCATTACTATATTGCCGGGGAAGACGTCGCCAAATTCAACGCCGCAGAGCGCGCCACGCTCCGGAACAAGCGCATCGGATTCGTCTTCCAGAACTTTAACCTGCTCTCCCGTACCACGGCCCTGGAAAACGTGATGATGCCTGCCGTATATGCCCACCCTGCCCTCAGCATGAAAGCCATGCGCGAACGTTCCATGGAATTGCTGAATTTGGTTGGGCTTTCCGACCGCATGGACCACACCCCGGCCCAGCTTTCCGGCGGGCAGCAGCAGCGCGTAGCCATTGCCCGCTCCCTCATCAATAACCCCAGCATCCTGCTGGCGGACGAACCAACGGGAAACCTGGACTCCACCACCTCCAAGGAAGTGCTGCACATGTTCAAGGACCTGAACCGCCAACAGGGAATCACAGTCATCCTGGTGACGCACGACCCCAAAATAGCCGCCTTCACGGACAGGGCCATCAACATGGCGGACGGCCTTATCTGCGAAGGGATTTCCGATATGCTTAGCAAGGACGACGTATGAAATTCCTTCCTCTCCTTAAAACCTGCATCAGGGCCCTGGTGCGCAATCCCATGCGCGCGGCCCTCACCATCCTGGGCATCATCATCGGCATTGCCGCAGTAATCGCCATGGTGGAAATCGGCCAGGGATCTACGCTTCAAATTAAAAATACCATTGCCTCCATGGGAGCGGACACACTGAATATCCGCCCCGGAGCCATCTCCAAAAGCGGCGTCAATACCGGCGCGGGCGGACGGGCCTCCCTGACCAACGCGGACTGCGAAGCCATCGCGAAGGACTGCCCCATGGTGCTGCGGGCTACCCCCGTGGTGCGCGCCAGCGGCCAGGTTATTTACGGCAACAAGAACTGGAGCCCGGAAACCGTAGAGGGCGGTTCCGTGGAATACCTGAAAATCAAAAGCTGGTATGACATGGCGCGAGGCCAGCCCTTCTCCGAGGAAGATGTGGAGCAGGCCAGGCGCGTGTGCGTCATCGGCCAGACGGTGGCCAAAGAACTCTTCGGGGACGAAGACCCGCTGGGCAAGGATATCCGCATCAAGAATGTCATGTTCAAAGTCATCGGCATCCTTCAGAAAAAAGGGGCTAACATGATGGGACGCGACCAGGACGACTCCATCATCCTCCCGTGGACAAGCATCCGCTACCGCCTCCAGGGGCTGGGCGGCGGTTCCACCACCACTTCCACCGGCAACAGCACCACCACCTTCAACCGGGCGGATAAATACACCGCCAGTTCCGTGGATTACTACACGGAAACTACGGACCAGCCCTATACGGACGCTCCCCATCCGCGGCGCTTCAACAATATTGATTCCATCATGGCTCAGATTTCAGACCCGGAACGTTCCTCCGAGGCCATTGACCAGATTACGGAAGTGATCCGCGCCAAACACAACCTCAAGGACGGCCAGCTGGACGATTTCCGGGTATGGGACATGGCGGAAATGTCCCGCGCCATGAGCAGCACCACGGAAGTGATGACCAATCTGCTGATGATCGTGGCCATGATCTCTCTGGTCGTCGGCGGCGTCGGCATCATGAATATCATGCTCGTTTCCGTCACGGAACGGACCAAGGAAATTGGCCTGCGCATGGCGGTGGGCGCCCGTCCGCAGGATATTATGCGCCAGTTCCTGCTGGAAGCGGTGCTGCTCTGCGTGGTGGGCGGCGCGCTGGGCATCATGCTCGGCAAGGCGATCTCCATCATCGTCAGCCGCACCATGAACTGGGCCACAGCCTCCTCCCCGGAAGCCATGGCTCTGGCTGTAGGCGTCTCCGTATTCATCGGCCTGGCCTTCGGATGGTACCCCTCCTGGAAGGCGTCCAAGATGGACCCCATTGATGCCCTTCGCCACGAATAACACCTTACTTTTTATTTTTCCATGTCATCCACGTTCAAACATCTCCCCCTTCTGGCCGCCTGTTTCCTTGGCTCCTGCATGGTAGGCCCGGATTTCCGGACGCCGGCCAATGACCTCCCCGCCACGTGGGAGGCGAACAGGCCCCCCCACAGTTCGGACAAAGATTTGCGTTCCTGGTGGAATATCTTTGGAGACCCCCAGCTCAACCGCCTGGTCTCCACCTCCCTCAACAACAATCCGGACATGAAGGTGGCTTTGCTCCGCATCCGGGAGGCCAGGGAAAAACTCCGCGTCTCCCAGGCATCCCTGCTTCCCTCCGCAGACGCCAGCGCCGGGTGGAGCCTGTCCCCGGACAGAGGTTTTCGCAGCTCCACTTCCCAGAACTTCTCCCTGGGAGCGTCCACCTCCTGGGAGCTGGACCTCTTTGGCGGCAACCGGCGTTCCATCGAGGCCTCCCGCGCCTCCCTCATGTCCACGGAAGCTTCCGCAGGAGCCGTGCGCACAGCCCTGCTGGCGGACGTCGCTACGGCCTACTTTGACTGGATTACCGCCTGCGAACAGCTCCGCATCGCCAGGGAACAACTGGAAATCCAACGCAGCACCCTCACCATTGCGGAAAAACGCTACAAAACGGAATTCGCCCCCCGTCTGGATGTGGAGCAAGCCACCTCCACCGTCGCCTCCACGGAAAGCCGCATCCCGCAACTGGAAGCACAGGTGGCCTCCTCTAAAAACCAGCTCGCCGTGTTGCTGGGCACCTATAATTCCCGTGTAGAACTGACGTTGCCCAAAGCCTCCGTCTTTGAAAAAACGCCTGTCGTTCCGGTAGGCCTCCCCTCCGAACTCCTGCGGCGCAGGCCAGACGTTATCGCCGCTGAGGCGGACCTGCACGCGGCCGTGGCCAACGTAGGCGTAGCCGTAGCGGATCTGTACCCGCGCTTCAGCCTGACGGGTTCCCTTTCCAGCCGCGGCGGAGATTTCGGCCAGCTCTTCAGGGAAAACAACAACGCGTGGTCCCTGGGAGGGAACCTGCTTCAGACCCTGTTCCAGGGCGGAGCCCTGAGAGCCACGGTACGCGCCCAGAAAGCCGTGGCGGAACAAGCAGCGGAAACCTACCGCAAAACGCTCATTACCGCTGTTTCCGAGGTAGAGGACGCCCTGATCGCCTATGGCAACTATACCTCCCAGATGCAATACCTGCACAAGGAAAACAACGCCAACAAAGAAGCGTTCCAGCTCTCCCGCACCCTGTACATCAACGGCGAGACGGACTTCCTGAACGTGATCACCGCGCAGCGTTCCTGGCTCAGCTCGGAAGAGTCCCTGGTCACCATGAAGCAGAACATCCGCAAGGCCGTAGTGCAGCTCGCGCGTGCGCTGGGCGGGGGATGGTAATCAAACGGACCACTCCAAAAGGCCGGGTTCACTATCCCCGGCAAACGGAACCCTGATTTTTCAACAGGGAACAGGGCAGCAAGGGAATGACGGAAGAATCATTCTTTTGCGCCCCCACGTTCAGATTAAAAAAGGCCCGCAAGAACAGGAACTAATAAAACTATCCGGAAACTTCCGATGGGATTGAACAGATAGCCAGGGCTCAGGTTAAGAACACTCTTCAGCCACTTCTTTCATGACTGCGTCAATAAGGTTCCGGGTTTTCACGCCGGGCAGCACGTTCAGGTCCATGCGGTTCATCGCGTAGCCGAAGGAAAGGCCGTGGGCCGGATCCGCAAAGGCATGGGAACCGCCCGCCCCTGCATGACCGAAGCCGCCGGAGCCGAACAGATGGCGCAGCTTGCGGCCTGTGGCGGGGTCTGTGGGATCATGCATGAAGCCGCAGGAAAAGGCGGTGGGCGTTTTCAGCGTCAGGTCCGGCCCGTCAATGACGACGTTCCGCATCCAGCCGCGCACGGCGGACGGAAACACCCGGAGTTCGTCCAGTCCCAGGCAGGCCTGGTAGAACTGCGCCATGCCGCAGGCGGAAGCCACGCCGCCGAAGGCCGGAACTCCGGACACCCACGCTTCCGGCGTGTTCATCTGCCGCACACTGTTCAGCCCTATCAGAGTATTGAACGCACGGTGTACGGGCGTGCCCTTGTTCATGTATTCCAGATAAAACGGCGTCCCCATGTTGGACATGTCCATCTTGCCGGGATACAGCGTCGCCACGCGGTTCCATTCGGATTCCGGCAACCTGATGTAAAAGTCCAGATTCAACGGTTTGCGGATGTATTCCTCCCAGTAACGCCACAGGCGTTCCCCGGTCAGCCGCAGCATGAGTTCATCAAGCATCACCCCGTAAGTATGCGGATGGTAGCCGTGTTCCGGCGGCTGCCACGCCGGAACGGTTTCCTCCAGGGCGCGCACGCAATCCTCATGGTCAAATACGCTTGCCGTCCGGGAAAAAGCCGCCAAACCGCATTGATGGGACATCATCTGCGCGATGGATGCATAGGGCAGCGGGAATTCAGGCCACAGTTCCCCCATGCTCATCTGCGGCGAAGCTCCCTGCTGGTGCAGGGCCAGCAGAAGGGCGGCGGATGCGGCTCCCTTGGTGGCGGAGTAAACGGGCACCAGCGAATGTTCCGTCCACGGATGCGTTTCATCCGCTGCGGCAAACCCGGAATGCAGGGAAACGATCTCCCTTCCCTCCTTCCAGACAGAAACGGAGGCGCCCAATTCTCCGTAGTTACGGAAATTTTCCTGAAAAGCTTCAGTTATCTGCCGGTACTCATTCATTCCCTTAAAATGGCCCGGCGTTACTCCCGGCGTCCGGACAGGAGAATACTCCCCTCCGGCTCCGAAAGCAAGTTCCGGCGCTGCCCTGGATGGTCAGCGCCGGAACAGGACAAGCTGTAAAATATCAGTCCTTCGTATGGGCGGCCAGGTATTTCCTGGCTCCCACTTCATCCGGATCCTCCTTCAGATCATTCAGGGAGAATTGAATACGGAATAATCTCATAATGAACACATAAGAACATGGAATCAGAAAAGCGCCCACCAGCGTCGCCACGCCCATGCCGATCACTACTACCGTACCGATAGCGTTGCGCGCCAAGGCGCCGGAACCGGAGGAGAGCATCAGGGGGATACATCCCAGAACAAATGCCAGCGAAGTCATCAGAATGGGACGCAGGCGCAGACGCGCGGCAGCTAGAGCAGCCTCCATCAAGCCCTTGCCGCGTTGCATTTCCAGATTGGCGAATTCCACGATGAGGATGGCGTTCTTGGCCGCCAGCCCCACCAGCATCACCAGACCGATCTGCGCATAGAGCGTCAGCTCCATGCCCTGCCAGAACAATCCGGCATAGGCCCCCAGCACGGCAATGGGAACCGTGAGGAAAACCGCCAGGGGAAGAGACCATTTCTCATAAAGCGCCACCAGGATAAGGAAGGCGAAAACGGCGGACATGGTGAAGATGGCCCCCAGCCCAATGCTGTTGCGCACTTTATTTTCCTGGAAGCTCATGTCCTGGTAGTCGAAGCCAACCTTCGTGGGGTCCATCGTCTGACGGAATACTTCCTCCAGCGCGTCCATCACCTGCTGGGTGGAGTGGCCGGGCCGGGGCATCACGTTCAATTTGGCGGCGTTGTAGATGTTATGGTGCATTACGAATTCCGTATCCTCTATCTCCCTGATGTTCACCAGGGCGGAGAGAGGCACGCGGGCTCCTTCCGCGTTCGTGACAAAGAAGCCGTCCATCTTTTCCAGGCTGGCGCGGTCTTCGCCCTGTGCCTGGATATACACCTGCCACTGCTGGCCGAAGGCATTGAAGTAATTGATGAAGGAGGAACCGTTGTAGGAGGCCAGAATGCCGTTGGCCGCGTCAATATCCACCTTGTGGAATTTGCATTTTTCCTTGTCCAGGTTCACGTACTTCTGCGGCATGTCCGCCATCATCATGTCCATGCACAAGGCTATTTCCGGACGCCGGGAAGCCGCTTCCTGGAACCGTTGCACCTGTTCATGCAGATAAGCCACGCCCTGCCCTTCCAGATCCTCCAGTACCATCGTAACCCCGTTGGCGGTTCCCACGCCGGGGATGGCGGGAGGTTCCAGCACCATCGCCATGCCGTCCAGGCCGGCCTGGGCCAGCTTTCCCTGAAGCTTTCTGGCCAGCTCCGCGGAGGTTTCCGGCCGTTCGCTCCAGTCCTTGAGCTCAATGTAGGCAATGCAGGCGCCGGGAGTCTGCACGCTGTTGAGGATGTTGAGCCCCACCACAGTAGTAAGGTTCTTCACGGCGGGATCCTGAAGCGCCGCCTCAAATTTTTTGTCCTGTTCATAGGCAACCTGCAGGGAGGTATTCGGCTTCAGGATCAGGCAGGCCAGCAGAAAGCCCTGGTCCTCATCCGGAAGAAAGCCGCCGGGAACGCGCTCCGCCACAGGAGCCACCGCCCCCCAGAATAACAACAGGAGGGGGATGGAAATCGCCAGCTTGCGGGCCAGGCTTCCGCACATGCGGGTATAGCCGTTGGAGACACGTCCGTAACACCGGTTGAACAAACGGTGAAATGGGGAGAAGAGGCTCTTCCTGCCCGCATTCCGGGGTTTCAGCAACAGGGCGCACAAAGCAGGGGAAAGCGTCAGCGCATTAAAAGCGGAAATGAGCATGGAAATGGCGATGGTCACGGCGAACTGCTTGAATAGCGTTCCCGTGATGCCTTCCAGCAGCAGGGAAGGCAGGAACACCGCCGCCAGCACCAGGGCAATGGCGATGACGGGGCCGGATACCTCCTGCATGGCGGCGAAGGAAGCCATGCGCGGATTGAGTCCTTTGTCTATGTGCTCTTGCACGGCTTCCACCACCACAATGGCGTCATCCACTACCAGGCCGATGGCCAGCACCATGCCAAGAAGGGAAATGGTATTCAGAGAAAAACCCAGTACGGGGAAAAGGCAGAAGGTGGAAATAAGGGAAACCGGGACGGCGATGAGCGGAATGAGGGTGGCGCGCCAGTTTTGAAGGAAAACATACACGACCAGGGCCACCAGAATAACGGCTTCCATGAACGTGTGCTTGATTTCATCAATGGAATAGCGCACCGCCGTAGTCGTATCCAGGGAAACGCGCCCGGTAATTCCTTCCGGCATCAGCGGAGCCTTGGCTTCCAGCAGTTTTTCCACGCGGTCCGCCGTGGCGATGGCGTTGGACCCCGGAGACTGGAAAATAACGACAGCCGCGGAAACCTCTCCGTTCAGGCGGCCGGTGGCGGAATAATCTTCAGCTCCCAATTCCACCTTGGCAATGTCTTTCAGGTACAGGATTTCATCACCGTTCTGGCGAATGATGATGTCTTCAAATTCATGGGGCTCCGAAAGACGCCCCTGAGTGCGCACGGTAATGGTCTGCTCCTGGCCGTCCGGCACGGGGTCCGCCCCGATCTTGCCGCCGGGGTTGGTGGTGTTCTGGGCGGAGATGGCGCCCCGCACTTCATTGACGGAAACGCCGTAATGGGTCATTTTGGACGTATCCAGCCAGATGCGGATGGCATAACGCCCCGCGCCGTACACCTGAACTTCCCCCACGCCCTCCACGCGCTTGAGTTCATCCACCAGCTTCACCTGGGCATAGTTCGCCAAATCCACGGAATGATAACTGCCGTCCGGGGACGTCAGGGAATAAATCATCAGCGGAAGCCCCGGCTGCTGCTTGATGGTCACGCCCGTGCTCTGAACTTCCTGCGGAAGCTGGGAGGAGGCCTGCCCATAGCGCATATTGGTCAGCACCTGGTCAATATCCGTATCGGAACCCGGTTCAAAAATGACGGAAAGGTTATACACGCCGTTGTTGGAGGAAACGGACGTCATGTAGTCCATGCCCTGCACGCCGGAAATCTGGCGTTCCAGGGGAGTGCCCACGGAATCCGCCACCGCCTGCGCATTGGCCCCCGGAAACATGGCCTGAAGCTGGATAGTGCGCGGCGTGATTTCCGGATACTGGGAAACAGGCAGGTTGAACATGCAGACCAGCCCCAGCAGCGTGGTCACAATGGCAATCACGGCGGCGATTGCGGGATGCTTGATGAAAAACGCACTCATGGCTTATTTGGCAGTTACGGAAGGAGTGGTGGAAACAGGAGCGGTATAGATAAAGGGAACGGGGACAACCGTCCCGAACCCTTCCGTGGCTCCATGTTCCCGCATCAGGCTGTTCGCCTTGGAATACTGGGCGGCCATCATGCCGCCTTCCACGATGACGGGAGCATCCGCAGGCTTGCCGTACCCTATCTCCTTCAGAGATTCCGGAATGGGCCTGACCGTTCCCGTCACCATCTGCATCAGCATGGGGGCCGTGCCGCCCTTGCCGTCAGGCATGTCAAGGACTACGGTTTCCCCCGGCTGCACGTCAATGCGGCGCGGCGTCCCGTCCGGAGCCACCACCATGATGTTGCGGTGGTTCATGGAAGAAAGCAGGGCGCGGGCGGGAACCAGCAACGCATCCTTCTCCGTACCCGTCACGGCGCGCACACGCACCGCCATTCCGGAACGCAGTTTCAAATCCGGATTGGGAATATGGCCGATGAAATTGACGGTGCCCGTCGAACGGCTCACCTCGCTGTCCACGGAAACCACCTTCCCCTTCTTTTCAAAGACGGAGCCGTCTTCCAGAATCAGTTCAAAATCCGGCATGTCTCCCATGCGACCGGTTTTCACATTCACGGTTCCATCCATCAGGCGGCTGAGAACCTGTTTTCCCGTCACGGAAAAATCCACCCGGATGGGGTCGATGGAAGACATGGTAGTGAGCGGCGAGCCGCTGGCGGAAATCAGTTCCCCCACGCTGGCCGTCGCCTTGGAAGCCAGTCCCCGGAACGGCGCGCGTACTTTGGTGCGGTCCAGATTAATCCGGGCGTTTTCCAGGGAGGCTTCCGCCTGCTTGATGCCCGCTTCCGCCTGTTCCAGAGCGGCCTGCATCTCCTTAAGGTTCTGTTGCGCATCCGTCAGGTTCTTGACGGAAATAGCCCCCGTCCTGATCAGTTTGTCATAGCGGTCCAAATCTTTCTGCACCCTGTCCAGAGAAGCTTCCGCCTGAAGTTTGACGGCGCGAGCCGTAGCCAGGTTGGCCTCCTCCCGGTCCACGGCGGCCTGATAGGTAGCCGGATCAATTTCAAAGAGCAATTCTCCCTTGTCGCAGACGGAGCCGTCCCAGTAAACCTGACGCATCAGTGTTCCGGAAACCTGCGGCCTGATGTCCGCCTGCTCCACCCCGCGCAAATGGCCGAACCAGGAAGATTTCAACTCCACCGTTCTCTGCTCCATATTCATCACGGAAACCTTGAGCGGGGGCATTTCCCTCCGGTTTGCAGCATCCGCGGCGCCATTGTCTTCCCGGCACCCTGCCAGCCCGCACAGGGCCGCTATCAGTATATAGTGTGCTTTCATGTTGTTGGATAATAACATTATTGAAGCATGCTTCATATTTTTCAAAACCTGTTTACCGAAAAAAACGCACGGGACTTTATTATTTGAGATTGTCGTACATGCGCCGGAGCAGCTCCCTCAGCATGCTGCGGCTTTCCTCCGGCACCCCGTCCAGCAGCGTATTTTCAATCACTCCTATCTGCTGGCAAATGGCCTCATGAACGCTCCGGCTCATATCCGTCAGATACACATTCTTCAGCCGTCCGTCTTCACTGTCAAAAGCCGTGATTACCCAGCCCTTCTGTTCCAGCCTCTGGACAATTCCCTTAACCGTGGTATGGGAGACCCCCAAATGCCGCTCTATGTCCCTCTGGGAGACGTTTTCTCCGTCACGGGACATCAGGTAAGCCAGCACCCGGCCCTGGGAGGCCGTAACACGTTCCAGAGTCAAGCTGCGCGTGAGCATCATATCCACGCGGTCCGTAATCATTTTCATCAAAAACGAAATCGTAAAAGGGTCGGCCATAAAACAATGAAGCATGCTTCAAAAATGTACCGATAGGTACTCTTTATCCGGAGGCAAGTCAAGCGGAATCAGAATGACAGAGCACGGGAAAAACACGTTACCCTCACCAGTAAAAATAAATCAAATCTGTTCTCTATCAATAAATTAAAAGACAAATCATCAATAATCCGAGCATCAGATCATTTCCCACATTCATCATCCGGCACTTCCCCGCAAACATACCCCTTCCAGCCACAGGAAACCAATGCTCCGCGCAGGGATAAAGAAAAAATACCTAAGGAATGGCCCGCATATCAAAAAAGGCCGGAACCGCTTCGCCTTCTTTCCAGGGACAATACGTACAGCCGCTTTCCCTCTACCTTGAATTTCACCTCCCAGCCAGAGAACAAAAGGCCGTAAACCCGTTCCGGATCATCCTGATACTGGGGACGGGGATCCAGAGACAGCGTATCTTCCAGCGCACTCCTCTCTTCGGGAGACATGGAACCGCCAAAAGAATCGGGGATTTCCACGTCCAGCCGTTCATAGGGAACGGCTGTAAACCCTTCCGACGCCTCCGGGATACAGTCCGCCAGAGGGACATAGGGTTTGATGTCCAGAATGGGAGTTCCATCCACCAAATCCACGCCGGAAAGATGCAATACCGGGCCGTCCAGAGGATGCAATTCCACCCTTTCCAGCCTGACGGCAGACAACCCGATGGGATTGGGACGGAACGGCGCACGCGTGGCGAACACCCCCATGCGCACATTGCCCCCCAGCCGCGGAGGCCGGACCGTAGGGCTCCACCCCTTATCCATGTTTTCACTGAACACCCAGACCAGCCACAGATGGGAAAACCCTTCCAGACCACGAACGGCATCCGGATGGCGGAACGGCGGCTCAAATACCAGCCGCGCCCGCGCGCCCGAAACCAGGCCGCTCTGGCGCGGCACACCGAACTTGTCCGGATAACAGGTGCTGACGCGGGCGACGGGCTGCAAGCGAAGACTGATAGTTAATAATTAATAGCTGCCGGCCTTTCTCCATGACGATTTCATCAGAAGCGGTGGAGCTGTTCTCCGAACACCACGGCATCCACTTTTCCCTTCAAGGTTTTGCCCAGGAATGGTGTGTTGCGGGCGCGGCTGCGGAGCGTTTCATCCGTGACGGGCGTTTCTCCTTCCGGGTCAAACACCACCAGATTGGCCGGAGCCCCTTCTTCCAGGGAGACGGGGGACAGACCCATCAGCCTGCGGGGAGCGTCGCTACAGGCGCGCACCACCGTCTGCCAGGTCATTTTTCCAGGTTCCACCAGATACTGGTAAATAGCGGGCAGGAACGTATCCAGCGCAATCATGCCCTGCGGGGCGACAATGAAATCCTGAAGTTTGGAAAACGGCGTGCACGGCGTGTGATCGGAAACGATGCAGTCAATAGTGCCGTCATTCACAGCGGCAATCAGGGCATCCACATCCGACTGGTCGCGCAGGGGCGGCAGCGTCTTGTAGCAGGTATCGTACCGGCCCACGTCCTCATGCGTGAACAGGAGATGGTGAAGCGCCGCTTCCGCGCTCAGCCCGGCGGTTTTCGGCTTGCAGCGGCGCAGAATATCCACGCTGCCGGCCGTAGAGACGGTCTGCACATGCAGGGAGTTGCCCGTATCCACAGAAAGGCGGATGATGGTTTCCAGACCTATTTCCTCCGCACAGGAGGGGGAACCCATCAACCCCAGACGGTAGGAAGTAGTGCCCGGGTGCATGGCCGCCCTGGCCGTCAGGGACGGCACGTCTCCGCGCAGGGCGAAAGTAAGGTTCAGATTGCTGGCGTACTGCATGGCGCGGTACAGCAGCAGCATGTTGTCCGGCGCGCGGTCTCCGTCCGTGATGAAACGGACTCCCTTGGCGCGCAGGGAGTCGTAGGAAGCCTGCTCTTCCCCGCCGTCCCCCTTGGTCAGGCACCCGGAGGGGATAACCTCCACCAGAGCCTCCGTCCGGCATATTTCCATGAACGTGGTAATCTGGGCGGCATTGTCCATCACGGGTTCGGTATCCGGCATCGCCATTAGCCCGGTCACTCCTCCATGCAAAGCGGCGGCGGTAGCCGTAGCCACACGTTCCTTGTCCTCCCGGCCGGGCTGGCACAAATGGGCATGGATGTCGAACAGGCCGGGCAGAACAAGCTTCCCGGAAGCATCCAGCGCCTTTTCCGCGGCGCTCTCCAAAAGCGTTCCGGCTGGAGCTTTGGCTGTAATCACCCCCCCGGAAACCAGAAGATCCGCCGGGGCGGAACCGTCCGTCAGCCGGGCATTGCGAATAAGTACGGAAGTTTTCATGAACAATCAGTGCTGGGTTTGCGGAGTGAGATGGTAAAGGATGGACATGCGGCAGGCGATGCCGTTTTCCACCTGGCGGTTGATCAGGCAGCGCTCGTAGTCCATCGCCAGGTCACAGATTTCCACGCCACGGTTGACCGGCCCCGGATGCATGATATACAGCCCTTCACCGGAAATGCGCTTCAGGCGTTCTTCCGTGACGCCGTAAATCTTGTTGTACTCCCGGGCGCTGGGGAAGAAAGGGGCGTCCTGCCGCTCCTTTTGAACGCGCAGCAGATAAATTACGTCCGGCTTCCAGGCAAACGCCTCATTGAAATCGGAAAAGCGGGGAATGCCGGAATGTTCCGTTCGCGGCACCAGGGAACCCGGCCCCAGGAAGGCGACCTCCATCCCCAGCCTCTTCATCAGCAGGGAGGTGGAACGGGCCACGCGGGAATGCAGGATGTCCCCCACAATCAGAACGCGTTTTCCCCTCACATCCGGAAAAACCTCCCGGATGGTAAAGGAATCCAGCAACGCCTGGGAAGGATGGGCATGCGCTCCGTCTCCGGCGTTAACCACACTGGCGCAGGTATGGCGCGCAATCACGTTCGGCAGGCCGCTGTTGTAATGGCGCACGATTACATAATCCACTTTCATGGCCTGGAGCGTGGCGATCGTGTCCTGTACGGACTCCCCTTTCACCACGGAAGAGGTGGACACCGTGAAATTGGTCACGTCCGCAGACAGACGTTCCGCCGCTACCTCAAAGGAGGAACGGGTACGGGTGCTGGGTTCATAAAAAAGCGTCAGAACGGACTTGCCTTTCAGGGCAGGCACCTTTTTGACGCTTTTGGTAAAGAGCTCCTTCATCGGGCCGGCCGAATCCAGAAGCGTGTGAATTTCCTCGTCAGTCAATGAGGAGATATTAAGAAGATCCTTGCGGGGATTCATGGGAAATGGAGAATGGATTGGGAAATTTTCAGTGGGAGGGGATGACCACGCAGTCCTCACCGTCAGCCTCCTTCATGCTTACGATGACCTTGGCTCCGGCATGGTCCAGCACGTGGCCCGTGTAATCCGGCTGGATGGGAACTTCACGCCCGCCCCGGTCAATCAGGCACGCCAGCTCGATGCGGGCCGGACGGCCATAGTCGAAGAGGGCGTTCAGGGCCGCACGTATGGTGCGCCCCGTATAAAGAACGTCGTCCACCAGCACCACCCTCATGTCATCCGTGGAAAACGGCAGATTGGAGGAACGAAGGGAAGGCCGGGCTTCCAGCTTGAAAATATCATCCCGGTACAGGGAAATATCAATAGCGCCGTACTGGGCTTCCACACCCAGCTCCTTGACCTTGTCCACCAGACGCCGGGCAATCACATCCCCCTGGCTGAGCAGACCGACGATGGCGAGAGGTTCTCCGGGAAAACGCGCCACAATGCCGTGGGCCATGCGCTCAAGCGCACGGGAAATTCCCGGACCGTCCAATACGATTTCCTGTGAAGGAGGAGTCATTTGCCGGATGGGAAAAAGAGTTCACGTTACAGCCCCGCCAGCTTTAAAATGCGGTGGGCGGCCATGGCGGCATTGACGGGGGTTTTCTTATGCAGGCCAACCGTGGTGCAGGGGACGCCGCCGGGACACTGGGCAATCGCCAGCAGGGCGTCAATACCGTTCAGGGGGCCTCCGGGAACCGGCACGCCGATAACCGGGAGGGAACAGCTCATCACCACCACGCCGGGAAGGGCTGCGGACAGGCCGGCCACAGCCAGAATAACCGCTTTTTCTCCGCTGGCTTCCAAATCCCCCAGGAACCTGATCAGCTCCGGAAGGTCGCGGTGGGCGGACAGAACGGTTTCTTCATAAGGAACATTTTCCTGAGCAAAATACTCGCGGGCCGGTTCCATAAAGGGCTTATCATTCGGGCTGCCGTAGATGACGATGACTTTCATGGCTGTGTGTGCGGTTGTGAAACTTGCAGATTATGCCCCCAAGCCCCCTGCCCTGGCAAGACTTAACCTGCAAAAAAACGGAGGGTCCCGGTTGGAAATGGGAAACGGGAAAAATGAAATGCCGGAATTCCGGAACCGTTCCGGGGAATCGCCCCGGCATCCCGGTCATTCCTCCAACCCAGATTCGCCCATCCCTCCGCCCTCTCCGGGAACCTTCAGTTTTCCGGAGAGGATATCCTTCCTGATACGGTAAAGAGCTTTCAACCTTTCCTCATCGTCCAATCCTTCCGTTTCCCGCATCAGGTATAAAGAAAACTGTACGGGACAATTCTCCAGCCGATATTTTTCCAGGATACTTCCCCCCATTTTCATGTATTGGCCTCCGTACTTCCCGTAAGCGTTCTGAATTTCATCGGCAGTCATCTTCTCTTTTTCCGCCCGTTCCAGCAATTTCCCGGACTCCCTAATCATCTTCAGATGCACGGCGCGGTAATCGGCAGGGCATTTATCCAGCATCCCGGTCCATTCGGGAGATTGAATATATTTGAGCGTGGACACCAGCACCGCACGATTGTCCTTTTCCTCCAACTCCACAATGCACGTCCAAATAATACCCAGCTGCAAGTGCCTGGCCATGGCCTCCCTGTACGCCGCTACGTTCTTTTCATCCTCCATTTCCAAATCCACATTAGCCATGGAGGGCGCCGCAATATCCTGAGACATGCCGGGAAACGTCATCAATAACGCAGGAAGAATTCCCCACCGGAACAGACTTAACATAAAACCACGTTACAGGAATCTTTTGCGCAGGGTCAACAATATTCTTCCCAGCCGCCGCATCCCGCAGCATTTACCGCTGCCGCCACGGCGGGCTGTCCTTCCCTCCCGGGAAAAACAGGCCGGACTCCATTTCCCTGCTTGATTATTCGGCTCCGGAATAACAGGGAACATATGGACGTACGTTCATCCAGAAACGCAGAAAGCCTGCACCGCGCTCCCGGCCTCCGGCCTCTCAGTTAAGGAGAACCTAACGGGCAGCCTGCTGCGCCATGGCTTCCGCGCAACGGCGGCCATCCAGAGCGGCGGAAACAATGCCGCCGGCGTACCCCGCCCCTTCGCCGCATGGGTACAGGCCTTCCAGGCCGGGATGCTCCAGCGTGGCAGGATCCCTTGGAATGCGCACGGGGGAGCTGGTACGCGTCTCACAGCCAATGAGCTGGGCGTCCGCTCCGGCAAACCCCCGCCATTTACGGTCAAACTGCCGCAACCCTTCCCGCATGCGCCAGACAATCCCTTCCGGAAGCAATTCATGAAGGGGATAGGAGACAATGCCGGGATGATAGCTGGTAGGCAGCAGGGAAGCAGAAACGCGCCCTTTCAGAAAATCCTCCACCTTCTGGGCCGGGGCTTTCTGCATGCCTCCTCCGGCACGGCAGGAAGCCGTCTCCAGCGCCTTCTGGTACGCCACACCCGCCAGCACCCCGTGTTCCCTGCAAAACGGTTCCGTATCTTCCGGATGCACGCTGACTACAAAACCGGCATTGGCAAATGGGGAATCCCTCCGGGCCAGAGACATACCGTTGACCACCACCTCATCGTTCTCCGTGGCGGCGGGCACGATGAAGCCGCCGGGACACATGCAGAAGGAATGAACACCGCGGTCCTGAATGGTGGTCGTCACGGAATAACGGGCCGCCGGAAGCTGCTCCGGGCGCCTCTGCTCCGGATTCAGGTGGTACTGGCGCGCATCCACAAACGCCTGGGGGTGCTCAATGCGCACCCCTACGGCAAAGGATTTCTGTTCCAGAGCCAGCCCCTCCGCCAGCATCATGCGGTACACGTCCCGCGCACTGTGCCCGGTAGCCAGCAAAACGGAATCCGCCGCAAATTCCCGGCCATCCACGCAGGCTACGCCGCGTATGCGGCGGCCGTCCGCAGAACGGAGCAGATGCTCTACACGGGCATTGAAATGAATTTCCCCGCCCGCGCGAAGGATGGATTCCCTGATGGCTTTGACGACATTGGGCAACAGATTGGAGCCGATATGCGGATGGGCGTCCGTTAAAATTTCCCTAGGCGCTCCGTGGGCTACAAAAATCTCGTAAACCTCCCGGACGGGGCCTCTCTTGGTCGCGCGCGTAAACAGCTTTCCGTCGGAAAACGTGCCTGCCCCTCCCTCTCCAAAACAATAATTGGAATCCTCCATCACCGTGCCGCGGCGCAGGATGGGAGCCAGGTCAAACCGGCGGGAGGAAACGTCCTTCCCCCGTTCCAGAACCACAGGCTTCACACCCAGTTCCAAACAGCGGAGCGCGGCGAACATCCCGGCCGGTCCGAATCCAACGATCAGCGCCACAGGGGAACCGGGACGGACGGATGGATAATTCCGGGAAGGAAGACGTTCCGGCGGCAGCTGCTCATCCACCCCGACCAGCAGGCGAAGCTGGAACAGAATTTTTTTCTGCCGGGAGTCAATGGACTCCTTCACCAGCCGCAAATCCCTGATACGGGAGGGGGAAATACCCAGTTTCCGCGCCACGGCGGCGCGGCGGACGCGCTCGCTGCCGGCCTTTTCCATCGGCAGAATCACATCTACCGTTATTCCTTCCCCTCCGCTCACAGTCCCTCCTTCCCCGGCCGGGGCTGCTGCTGGGTGATGCAGTGGATGGCGCCGCCTTCCAGCACCAGCTTGCGGGCATCCACCCCTATTACCTGTTTTCCGCTGAAACATTCACGCAGAATGCCCAGGGCGCGATCATCATTCCGGGGCTGGTTGAATACGGGAACAATGACGGCATCATTCACAATGAGGAAATTGGCGTAACTGGCAGGGAGCTGATCCAGCCGCCAGTCCTCCGCATGGAGGGGATCCGGCATTGGCAGGGGAATCACCTCCACCCCGGAACCGTCCACGCATCTCAAATCCTGAAGGCGTTCATTATTCTCCGCCAGAGCGCGGTAATGGGGAGAGGAAGAGTCCTTCTCCACGATGGAAACTACGGCATCCCGGCACACAAAACGCACCATGTCGTCAATGTGGCCATCCGTATCATCCCCTTCAATGCCGGAACCGAGCCAGAAAACGGCTCTGACGCCCAGCATGCGCCCCAACTCCTCCTCAATCATGGCCCGGCTCCAATCCGGATTGCGGTTGGGGTTCAGCAGCACAGACTCCGTCGTCACCAGCAAGCCGTCCCCATTGCCCTCAATCGCCCCTCCTTCCAGAATCATGGAAGAACTGCGCACGGGAAGATCCAGCGCCGCCCCAATCAGGGAGGGAACGCCGTTGTCCAGGTCCCACGGGGCAAATTTGCCGCCCCACGCATTAAATTGCCAGTCCGCCAGCATCAGGGAACCGTCCTTCACATCCTGAACGAAAACGGGGCCATGGTCCCGGCACCACACATCGTTGGTCGGGTGGTCAAACAGACGGAATTGCTCCTCCCGCACTCCGGCAGCCTGCATCGCCTGCCTGATGCCGGGATGAAGGGGCGCTGCGGCATTTACGCATACAAGGGCATATGGGGCAATGGCAGCGGCCACGTTCCCATAGGTACGCTGCAATTCATCCAGCCCCCCTTGCCACAAATCCCTGCGGTGAGGCCAGGACAGCCAGACAGCATCCTGGGGCTCCCATTCAGCAGGCCAGCGTACATCGGGTTCCTTGTTCATAGCGGTATCGGGCGGTTTAACTGGGCTGATCCTGGAATTCATAAGGTTCTTCAAAAGCCTTGCGGAAACTCATGAACCCTTTGAAATCATCCAGAGAGTCCTCCGGCTGTTTGGAAAAAACGTCTTCCTCAATCAGTAAAAAAACCATTTCCCCCACATTCTTTCCGTTCCTGAGCCCCCATTCCTTCATCACAGTAGAAGCCATGGGCCCGAACTGGGCGAGGGCGTAATCCCGGAAGCCTTCCAGCAGTTCCTGGCCGCTGACATGCCTCTGAGAGCCGTTTTCCCGCTCTTCAACACGCTGCATGGTAAAATCCAGCGCATCTTTCAGAAAAGAATACGCCCGTTCCGCAAAACGGGGATCCTTCCGTACGATACGGCTCACGGCATCTTCAAACGTAGGGGTGGTCATAGCAGCTCGCCACTACCCTATACGGCCCCTTGTGAAAATCAAGATTTTTGGGAGCGCTCCAGCTTCAGCGCATCCCTTGGGGAAAGAATGGGGAAAATGAAGGCAGCCGCCCTCTCGCTGGAACGGAACGCCGGACGCGGCAGACGGCAAAATGCCCGTCCATGACATAGAGCCTCAAAAAACGCACGCGCCCGCATTTTGAATATCATGCTTCTGCATGAGCGACCCTCCGGCAAGCAGCGGTTTTTACGTTCTGATGCCGTCAAAAAGCCCTGTAAGCAGGAAGGAAACCTTGCCAGCCTATGGTCTGTTTGTTATGAACGGAATACTTTATGTTCCGTTCCTCCATCATGCTTCTGGCAACCATGTTGTGCGTTTCCTGCGTACCGCACCGGCCTATCCAGGACAGCAGCTCCCCGCCCATTGACGCGGCCAATCCCCTGGACGGCACTCCCGTGGCGCTGGCGTGGAGTTCCGGAACGCAATTAATGATGGGAGTCGACACGGGGGCAGTCCAGACATCCCTGCTTTTCTCCCCCGCAGTAGAATCCATCGGCGCCCGCCTTCGCGGCAGGGGAGCCATGCGCACGGCCAGCGTGCCCGTTTCCCTGAAGGATGACGGAGAACCCATTTCCCGAAAACAGGACGTGGTGATGGCGGACCAGGCTCCGTATGACGGTTTGCTGGGCTGGGAATGCATCCGGAAATATGTGTGGAACATCAACTACCCCAAACGTTCCCACCGTTTTTTCAACAAACTTCCCTCCAGGATAAAAAGCTGGAACAAGCTTTCCCTGATTCCCGGGTCCGACTACCCGCAAATTGCGGACAAGCACGGAAGGCGCATCATTCTGGACACGGGAGCCCCCCACGCCGTCTATATCTCCAAAAAACGCTGGAATGCCATTAAGCAGGCCTATCCGGATGCGTTCGTCAGCGTCTATTCCGGCTACAGCCCCGCTGCAGGCGGCTTTTACGCCCACGAATGCATGCACGTAAGCTCCTTCCAGCTCGGTCCCCTGGAATTAAAAAACATCCTGCTCTGTGAAAGCTTCGCCAACCCGGAAGTAATGGGCATCCCCGATGACATCGATATCATCCTGGGATACGGCGCTCTGGCCGCGCGCCAGTTCTGGCTGGACGGCCCGGGGAACGCCCTTTATTTCAGCTCCACCAGCCACCGGATGCCCGCCCCCGCCTCCTTCAACCTGATGGGAGGAACCTTTATCCAGGACCGCAATGGGAATGGCCCCATGAAGGCCTACGTGGCCGAGTGGTCGCCCGCATGGGACGCCGGCCTCAGAACGGGAGACGTGCTTATTTCCATCAATGGAAGAAAGAATCCCTATCCGGACCTCGTAGAATATGTTACCACCCAGCGGGGGGCCCAGGCCAGCGTGGTGGTTCAGCGCAGGAACAGGCTGGTGCGCATCCAATGGGAAGTTCCGGCCGCGCCCCCTGCCGGGGACTATTACCCTACGCCCCAGGCCATTACGGAACAGGAATTCGAAAACCACGTCAGGCAGCAGGAAGAAAAAGAACAAACCAAGCCCCCCGCAGACAGCCAGCAGCCCCCGGCTACTGCCGGAGAAACTCCGGATGAAGCCTCTCCCGCACCTGACGGGAAAACGGACAAGGCATCCGCTGCCTGAGCCAGGCCAGCAACCATCCCACTCTCTACACCGGCATGAATAATGCACAACATCAGAATACACAGGCTTCCTCCGTCTCCGCCATTCCCTCCCCCTTCCAGAGGAAAACCTGCTGGCATGCCCTGACGGGAGCCTCCATTCTGGTGATGCTGTGCATCGCGGCTTTCGTCATTTTTGAAGTGGTGGAAGTTCTGGGGTTCCTGGAACCGGTGCTCCTACCTATCCTGATTGCCGCCGTCGTGGCGTATTTGCTGGAACCTATCGTTTCCTGGCTGGTGCATTTCAAATTCTCCCGCCCCTGGGCCGTAGTCACGGTCATGTTTGCGGCGCTGGCTGTCCTGGTAGGCTTTGGAGCCACGATTCTTCCTCCCCTGATCAGGCAAACGGATGAACTGATCGACAACCGGATGGAGCTATGGAACAAAACCTCCGAACTGATTGACTCCACCATTGAAATACCCTTTATTTCCCGCACCATTGACAGCGTTTACAGAACCAGTCTGCGGGAACTGAATACCAGCCATTATACGGAGGCGGAAATCCATGACCTGAGAAACGCCCAAACCGCGAGAGAAAAACTGGGGGCCTACATGACCATCAATTCCTCCTTTTACCAGGACAAGCTGATGAGCTGGCTCACTTCCGGAGGACGAGCCCTGTACAGCACCATAGGAATCATGGTCAGTATCCTGATCACGCCCATTTTCGCTTTTTATTTTCTGCTGGAGGCGGACAAAATCAGAGAAAAATGGCCCAGCATCCTGCCCTTGAAAGTCTCCAAATTCAGAAAGGACGTGGTGGAGACCATGGAGGAAATCAACGGCTACCTGATTTCTTTCTTCCGCGGCCAGATGCTGGTAAGCATCATTGAAGGCATTCTGATCGCCATCTGCCTGAAACTGATCGGCCTGCCATACGCCATCACCATCGGCGCCGCGGTCTGCGTGCTGGGCATCGTTCCCTACCTGGGCATCATCACCGCCTTTATCCCTGCGGTGCTGCTGGCCTGGTTCACATGGGGAGATTTCCAGCACGTGCTGATTGTTTCCGGAATCTTCCTGGCCGTCAACCAATTTGACGGATGGGTCATCCAGCCGAAAATCGTGGGGGATTCCGTAGAACTCCATCCGCTCACGGTCATGTTTTCCGTGCTGATCTGGACACTTATCCTGGGCGGTTTGATCGGCGCCCTGCTGGCTGTTCCCCTGACAGCCGCCATCAAGGTCCTCTACAAACGGTACATCTGGCAGAATGCCAGCATGCGCCCCATGACGGAACCCGTGCTTCCGCCGGAACATCCCGGCGAGCAGCCTCCGGACAGTCCAGAAGGTCCGGCCCGCACCTAAACAGCGGCATCCTTCCAACCGTCCTTTCCGGAAAATATCATCACACACACCTGACAACATGAATAAACCCGCATTACACCTGATGCTTGCCCTGGCGGCGGCAGCGGCCTGCCCGGCCGCAGTCACGCCAAAGGTCAAGCCCCCCAAGGCCATCGTCATGATTTACGCTGACGACCTCGGCTACGGAGACGTAGGCTGCTATGGAGCCAAGGGAATTCCCACCCCCTCCATCGACAAGCTTGCCGAACAGGGATGCCGCTTCACGGACGCCTATTCCACCACATCCGTCTGCACCCCTTCCCGCTACGCCCTGTTCACCGGGGAATATCCGTGGCGCAAGGAAGGCACGGGCATCCTGCCGGGAGACGCCGCCCTCATTATCGATACCAAGAAGCCCACCCTGCCCAAGATGCTCCAATCCCATGGTTACAAAACCTACATGATAGGCAAATGGCATCTGGGCCTGGGGGAAAAGGGAAAGAAGATTGACTGGAACAAACATATCTCTCCCAGCCCGAACGAAATCGGATTTGACGAGAGCTTTATCTTCGCCGCTACGGGCGACCGCGTTCCCTGCGTGATTCTGGAAAACGGCAATGTCCGCAACCTTGATCCGAACGACCCCATTGAAGTATCCTACAAGCACAACTTCCCCGGGCTTCCCAATGGCAAGGACAATAAGGACCAGCTCAAACTCATGTGGAGCCACGGACATAATCAGGCCATTATCAACGGCATTGGACGCATCGGCTTCATGAAGGGCGGCAAAAGCGCCTTGTGGAAGGATGATGAAAACGCCGATGTAATTACGGATAAGGCCATTGAATACATCCAGAAGAGCGCCAAAGCCAAGGAACCGTTTTTCCTGATGTTCGCCACGCATGACATCCACGTGCCGCGCTGCCCGGAAAAACGCTTTGTGGGCAAGAGCCGGCACGGCGTGCGCGGTGACGTGACCGTGGAACTGGATGACTGCGTGCGCCGCATTACGGACGCTCTGCAACAGGCCGGTCTGGAAAAAGACGCCCTGGTGATCTTCTCCAGCGACAACGGTCCCGTGCTGGATGACGGCTACAGGGATTTCGCCGTCCGGGACAATGCCACCCATTCCCCCGCCGGCCCCTTCCGCGCAGGCAAATACAGCATTCTGGAAGGAGGTTCCCGCATTCCGTTCATCGTCAAATGGCCCGGCGTGATCAAACCCGGAACCACGAGCAAGGCCCTGCTCAACCAGATGGATCTGGGTGCCTCCCTGGAACAACTGCTGGAACCCGGCAAGGCCAATTCCTTCCGTGACTCAGAAAACGTGATGCCCGCCCTTCTGGGCAAATCCGCCAAGGGGCGCGACTACCACGTCATCAACAGCACCGGCAAGGCGTTGGCGATTCGCCACGGCAAATGGAAATTCATTCCCGCCGGAGTGGCCATTCGCGACGGCATCAACGGAGCCTCCGCCAAAATGAGCAAGTCCCCGGAAGGAGGAAGCCTCTTTGACCTGGAAAAAGACCCGAAGGAACTTGACAACGTAGCCGCCCGGCATCCGGACATTTGCGAACAAATGAAAGCCAAGCTTGAGGAAATCCGCCAGAGGCCCGAAACCAAGGCTGACCGGGAAGACCTGCTTCCCTTGGACGACTAATATCCATTCTGGCCAGACCATGAGAAAATCCGCCACATGCTCCCAATGCGGCCACGGGTACACCTACCCGGCCGGTCTGGACGCCAAAACCGGCATGCGCTGCAAGGCGTGCGGCATTCTGATTCACGCTACAACGGGGCTTCCCTTCGGGGAAGCCCCCTCTTCGCCATCCGGCTGCAAACCGGAAAATGCCATAAAACCGCCGCCCACCCTGCCCCCTGTCAAGAAAAAACGGCCGTCCTCCTCCGGACGCGATACTGACGAACGCGGCATCCGGCAGGAAAATCTGCCGCAGCTGCCAGCAGCATCCGTCCGTCGGATTCCCGCTACATCATGGCTGGCGTGGGGACTGTCCGTGACCGCGTTGATTCTGGCCTTTATTTTTCCCTCCTACGGAAACGGCTCCACAGATCCGCTGTTCATGCTTCAGTGCCTGCCCTCCATGGTCTTCGGCTGCTCTGCGGCCATCCTTTTCATCCAGGGCCTGGCGGCCTTGCGCCGCTGAAAAGGGGCAATACCTCCGGAACCATCCGGAAATACATCAGTCCTCCATCCCGAAAACGGTCTGCCGCCCCCCCGGCTTCCATACCGCCTTCCGCAAAACCGGGCTTTTAGGCTTGCCTGTCAAATTGACAGATTTTAAGTTATGTTCCGGTAAACGTTATGGAACGGGAGGCAGAGGAGAAGGAAAACCTGTGGAGAACCAGACTGGATGCCATCCTGATGCACAGGATATGGGGGTCCCTTATTTTCCTGTGCATTGTTTATATTATTTTCTTTCTGAGCTTCGCTATCGGGGATCCTCTGGTCAGGCTCATCCAGACGGGCACCCAGATGTTCAGCGTCTGGGCCTGCCGCATGCTGGAACCGTGGCCCCGTCTGCAATCCCTGCTGGGGGAAGGCGTGGTAGGCGGCGTGGGCGGCGTACTGGCCTTTCTGCCCAACGTTGTTCTCCTCTTCGGGGCCATTACTGTGTTGGAAAACAGCGGATACATGATGAGGGTTTCCCGCCTGATGAGCCGCATCATGAAAATCATGGGATTGAACGGCAGCAGCTTTGCCCCCCTCCTGCTGGGATTCGGCTGCTCGGTTCCCGCCATCCTGTCCACCAGGAGAATTGAAACGCGCAGCGACCGTCTGGTCACCATCGCCGTGCTGCCCATGATGAGCTGTGCAGGCCGTCTGCCGATCTACATGATGTTTGTCTCCGCCCTGTTTCCCTCCCGCCTGCAGGCCCCCGTGCTGTTCGGGATTTACGCCAGCGGCGTCCTGCTGGCGCTGTGCTGTGCCCGGCTTCTGAAAAACACGCTTTTCAAGGCTCCCCAGAGGGACTCCCTTCACCACATGAAGCGCCTGCGCCTCCCCTCCCTGCGGAAGGTGGGCATCCTGATGTGGTCGCGGGCCTTCATGTATGTCCGGAAAGCGGGAACCTTCATTCTTGGAGCCTCCATCATCCTGTGGTTCCTGAACACCTATCCCAGGCCGGAAGCAGACACGGCGCCGACAAACGCAGCGGCCATGGAACACTCCTACGCCGGGCAAATCGGCCATTGGATGGAACCCGTCACTCAGGTGGCCGGATTTGACTGGAAAATCAATTCCGCCCTGGTGGGGGCCTTTGCAGCCAAGGAAATCTTCGTCACCCAGATGGGCATTCTCTATGCGGTGGAAGACGGAAATTCGGGCCCGGCGGCACAGCAGACATTGAACGCCCGTCTTAAAGCCAGCTATACCCCGCTCCAGGGCATCAGCATCATGATATTTTGCCTGATCGCCCTGCCCTGCATCGGCACCGTCACTGTCGCCAAGAGGGAAGCGGGCACCTGGTGGTTCGCTCTGGCTCAATTCGGAGGATTGACCCTCCTGGGGTTTGCAACGGCTACGCTGATCTACCAGACGGGGCTCCTTCTGTAAACGCCAGCCATAAAAAACGGAAGCAAGAGATATCCCCGGGAAAAGAGGCGCTTACGCTAAATTACAGCAGGTTTGCCCGCTCTACGGTCAAATCACCACGCTTTTCCCATCCCCCGTTCAAGAAAATATATGGATATAAACAGTCTGCAAAAACATACACCCTTATCCGGCCATGAAAGCCGCAGCATAACACCATGCACAGCCGAGGAAGTCTCCCCTCCGCAACAATCCGTAACCAGTATGCACCGCTGAAGTCTTCCCTGTTTTTTCAAGCCGTCCGGGTATCCTTTTCCGTTTGCAGGAGGGCAACCCGCAGCAAAAAAGATCACGCAGCCATTTCCGGAAAATCAACGCTCTTTTGACAGGGAATAATCAAAAAAGGGGCACCAGTTATCCATTCGGTAATCTTTGCCCTGAATACGGGCCTTAACCCCATCTCCCTGGGAATCCCTCAGGCATCCCCGCGCCCCCGTCCGCGGACCGGAAGGACGGTGTTCATTAATCGTCATCCCATAGCGTAGCCGGCCTTTCCTCGGGTCCTTCTCCGTCAACATCCGTACCGTATTCTTCCCCACCAGCTGGACAGACTTGATGGAGAGATCCTCCCCCGCAGCCCCCACAAGGGAAAAACCATAATTTCCAGGGTCGTCAACCATCTTCGTGTCCAGAACCAGAGGGGGACAGGGAGCATAAAATGTAACTTCCACCGTCCAATCCTTTCCGGACTTCCTGATTTTATGGTTCAGGGGATGCACGGGTTTCCAGTCCACCCCATCCAACAGGACTTTCTTCATGACATATCCCACATACTCTCCATAAAGACGGGACATGGGCGCCGTCAAATGAACTCCGTCGCTATACTCGAAATGGTACATCGGAGTCGTCATCACATACAGGCTGTCCTTCTCCAAAGCCATTTCCAGCTGTTCCAGGGCAATAGCCGGATAATCCGTAGGATTAAACTGATAATAATTCAAATGGGAACCAACCTGATAACCGAAACAGACCACATCGTTTTTCTGCCCAGTCACGGCCCTGGCGTCATGATTCACGTCCCTGATCAGCTTTTCCATCTTTTCCCGATACCATTCCCTCGTCTTTCTGCCCTGGTGATCCGTTTCTCCCTGAGTCCAGATAAACGCTGGCATGGCAAGGGTCTTCCCTTCCCGGTCAGCCAGTATTTTGGCAGACTTCAAATCATCCAGAATACGGCTGTAGGCACCGGTTCCCTTTCCCAGGGAACCAATGCTCGCCCCACCCACTCCCGTAGCCGAACAAATCAACCGGATACGGGAAGCCGTAGCGGGAGAATAACGCTGCATCAGGCGGAACAGACGACAGGCCGCCCCGGATACGGGAGTTTCTCCGCGCGGACCATTCACCCCTTCCTCCAGAGGAGCCAGCATCCTGCGGTCACTGCCGTTCTCATACGCTCTCACCCCTCCCCTGAACATGTACAAGCCCCCTTCCCCCTGCTTTTCCGTTACAACAGGTTTGGCCGTCCAGCCCACAGAAAGGGATTGGCCGTAAGAAGTCAGATAATTCCAATCCGCCCACTCTGTTTTCCGGGAGGCACAGATTGTTGCCGAAGCCGCCGCCACCATGTGGAAGGCAAGCAAAATCATGGTAACAGGAATATTATTCATCAGATAATTCAACGGGTTCTATCCGTGAAAGTACGTTTGCCTTTCCTTGTTTTTATCAATACTTAAACAGATATCCATATATCGGCGACCATATCATTCCACCATGAAATACGACATGCCATACCATGCCGACAGGAAAACACATCCGCATATCCGCCCTGCATTATTTCCCTTCGCAAGAAAGGCGGCAAAACCATTTCCCGTAGTTTATCACAGCCTACTAAAACATATGAGAATTCTCCATCTAAACGCCATATCCGCCTCCATCTGCCTTCTGGGATGCGGACTCGCCCTGCCTGTTTTCTCCCAACAGCCGGAAAAAGGAAAACCCGATGCCGCCCATATTTCCAAAACAAAAGCTGACTGGTGGAGTCAGAGGCACGCCCTGTTGAAGCAGACCCTGGCGGAAACACCATGCCAATTGCTGTTTATCGGCGATTCCATCACCCACCGCTGGGAAACCGACGGCAAAAAAATATGGTCTCAATATTTTTCCTCCTATGCCCCTGTCAATTTCGGAATAGGAGGCGACAGAACGGAACATATATTATGGCGCATTGACGATTCTGCCCTTAAAACGCCGCATTCCCCCCAAGTATGCGTTATCATGGCAGGCACCAATAACACGGGACAATACAAAGGCAGGCAGACCCCGCAGGAAACGGCGGAGGGTATCCGGGAAATAGCTTCCCGGGTCCATCGGCTCCCCCCTGCCACAGAAATCATTCTTCTGCACATCTTTCCCCGGGGGAAAACGGAGGAAGACCCCCTGCGCATCCAAAATGAAATGGTCAACAGGGAACTGGACAAAACAGATATGCCGAGAGTCCATGTCGTCAACATTAATTCCGCATTCCTGAACAAGGACGGCACATTCCTGCCGGGAATTACCGGGGATCTCGTCCACCTTACAGAAAAAGGCTATCGCCTCTGGGCGGACGCACTGCTGCCGGAAATCAAAAAATACATGAAGTAAGTCCGCTACCCCTTTCCGCCCGGCTCAACGGACAATCCAGCCTCATCTGCGCAGAAGCGGCAAGCCAATCATGGTTGTCACTCCCGCACATAAAAAACCGGAGGGAAAATAATCCCTCCGGTTTTCGGATACGGCCGTTGAAACCGTTTAGATTGTCTTAATCACGGAAGACTCGTCATCATCCCTGTCCTCGGCGGAAGCGGCCTTCCTGGCGGGAACAGGCGTCTTCCTGACCTTTTCCAGAGCCTTGTCCACCGCCGCAATCACCTTGTCTTCCCCGGTCTTCTGACTGGACAACTCATTATAAACCTTTTCCTTGGCCTCATAATCGGCCTTGGCTGCCGCATCGCCGGGATTGGCCTTGAACTTGTCCTCCGCCTTGAACAAGGCTTCCTCCGCAGCCTGGAACTTTGGTTCCACTGCGTTTCTCTGGTCTTCCGCCGTCTGCTTGATGCGGCCCAGCAGGCGAATCACATACGGGCGGTTGCTGAGCCTCTTGAATGCGGAAACCAGAAACTGGCGGCGTTCGCTGGTTTTGGCATCCGCAATAAGGGGGTCAAACAACTTGAGCGTGGCGTTGTCATCCCGGTCACGGTCCACGGAGAGTACGCGGAGAATGGAATCATGGGCCTGGGAACGCACGCGTTCATGCAGAGATTCGTCTTTCCAGGCCTTGAACAGGTATGGAACGGCGTCATCCGTATTCCAGTCCCCCCAGGCAGTAATAATGGCAAGCGCCTTTTTGGGATCCTCCTTATAGCTCTTTTCCATCATATCCAGCACCTTGGGGTCACCGGTGCGGGCCAGCAGCTTGTAGAGCATTTTGACGTTTTCCTCCGGCATGTTTTTCTGATACTGGAGCAGTTTGGAGGAAAGCGCCTTGCGCTTGGCTGGAGGAGCTTCGTCAATCAGGTAGCGCGCCGTACGGAAAGCGGAGGAAATCAAATCCGAGGAAGCATCTTTCTTCTGGAGGATTTCCATAACGTCGTCAAGGTCGTTCAGCTTCATGGCGAAACGCATGTACTTGAGCACCACGGCCTGCTTGTCCTGGATCTTCTTGTTTTTGCTTTCACTGATGGAAGCGTACAGGTCTTTCAGCATGTCGCGCATGGCGGGGCTGGAAGACTTGGCCAAAAGAGTCACCATCATGGAATACTTTTCCTTACTGTACCTGCCGACATTTTTTTTCATGTCTTCCACCACCTGGCGGGCAATATTGTCATCCATCTGGGCCATGATGGAAACCAGGTGGGCGGCTCCGGGCCAGTTTTCCCTGTTGCCCTTCACTCCCCTCACATTGGCGAGCAGCAAAGCGGCATCCCCGGCATCGGGAACGACTTTCACATCCGGAACGCGGCTGAGATTTTTGGAATCAAACAGACGGCTGCGGCCCAGTTTTCCGCCTTCCACTACCAGCGCATTCAGTCTGGCGTTCTCTCCTTCCACTTTTTCTTTCTTGCTGTTGGTGCTCCATGCATAAATTCCTACGCCGGCAGCAATGACAACCAGGGCGCATACCCCATAAATGACGCCCCGCAGCAGGGATCTGGATTTATCCACGGAAGCGGCCACATCCCGGGCGGATTCCGTTCCGTCGGGAGGCTGCATACCGCCGTCGCCCGCCGGAGGGGCGCCAGCGGCGGGGGAAACTCCTGCGGCGGCTACTGGCTGGGGGGAGGGAGCAGCGGCAGGGGCTACGGAAGAAGCGGGAGCGGCCGCCACAGGTTTCTTTAATACTTTCAGCTTGGGGACGGCGTTTTCCGGAGCGGCTACTGGGGATTTCTCCGCCGCAGCGGGAGTCGCGGCCGTCTTGAAAACTTTCAGTTTGGGAGCGGAACCCGCAGGAGCAGGTTCCGGAACAGACGGTTCCGGAGTCTGCACAGCCGAGCCCCCCCCTGCAACCTGGGCCAAGGCAGCAGCCTGAGCTTCCGCCAGGGCTTTCTGGGCCTCCGCCACCTTGGCGAGGGCATCCTGAATCTGGGCATCCACGGAGGGGTCGGGCAAGGGGGCGGAATCGGCTTCCTTTTCCTCCTGCTCCGCCGCAAGGCGTGCTCTTTCCTCTTCGGCTGCTACACGGGCGGCTTCCTTTTCCGCGGCAATGCGCGCGGCTTCGGCAGCTTCCTGTTCCGCCTTGATTCTGGCGGCTTCCTCCTCGGCAGCTATTCTTGCCGCCTCTTTTTCGGCAGCAATACGGGCGGCCTCCTGCTCGGCAGCCGCTTTTTCCGCAGCAATCCTGTCCGCCTCCGCCTGTTCCGCTGCACGGCGGGCGGCTTCCTCCTGTTCCTGAGCCAGCTTGGCCTGCAACTCAGGAGTGAGAAAACGCGGCTTGACAACCTCCACGCCTTCCGAGGCGGGAGAAACAAATTTTACCCTGGGCGCAGATGCAGGGGCTGCCGTTACCAAACGGCGTCGCAATTTGGGAGGTTCTGGCGAAGACGGAGTTCCTGTCTGATCGGTCATCATGATAAAATGGCTGGGAAATTAGAGCGATTTTATACGATTCCGCGTCCCCCTGCAACCTCAAAATCCCGGCTGGAGAACGGGTGCGGAAACAGCCGCCGCCACCGGCTCAACAGGCAAATTGCGGAAAAAGCCTCACCCAGGACAGGACATGGAAAAGCGTTTAAATATCCTGCAAAATCTTCCGCAAAATCATAAAAAACACAATCTGTTAACAATAAAAATCATGAATAAAATAAAGAGGCCGCAACAGAACTTCAAGAACATGCGCCCGCCATTTAAAAATTCTCTTAAAAAATATTAAAATACATATATTTTTTCCTTGTCAGCCCAGGAATGATTGGTTAAATAAATAACCACTCGTCAACATCATGAATTCCAACAACAGTACCAAAAACAAGAGGCGCTACACGCCCGAAGAAAAACAATCCGTTCTTGATTTCATTGCTGAACGGAAAACCCAGAACAAAAGGGGGGCCCAGAAAGAAGCCTCCGAACGGTTCGGCATCAGCACGGTAACCATTTCAAGCTGGATGAAAGCATCCAAGGCCAAGCGCGGCCGCAAACCCGGCACCAAAAATGCTGCTTCTCCCAAAACACAGCCTCTCGCTGCCGCCCAGCCCGCCGATCTGCGCCGCCTGGCGGCCGTTCTGGAAGAAATCGCCGACCTTGAAGCTCAGACAGCCAAACTCGACACCCTGCGCGCTGAGGCGGAGGAACTCAAAAACAGGCTGACTGCCAAGCAGGCCTGATTGCCTTTACGCCTTCCCTTTCCGGAAAACCGGCTTTCCCCAAAACGGGAAGCCGGTTATTTTCTTTACGGAGATCGCACTTGCCCCCCCGGAACAATTCCTTTAATATCCGCCGTCGTGACTCAACCCGCCCACATTGTTCCCGCGAGTCAGTCTGTAGAAGGCATGTATGCCGACTACTTTCTGGATTACGCCTCGTATGTCATCCTGGAACGGGCCGTACCCAAGATTAATGACGGGTTTAAACCTGTGCAGCGCCGTATTCTGCACGCCATGGATCGCCTGGATGACGGGCGTTATAATAAAGTGGCCAATATTGTGGGAGACACGATGAAATTCCACCCGCACGGCGACCGTTCCATAGCAGACGCGCTGGTGGGGCTGGGACAAAAAGGGTTGCTTATCGACACGCAGGGAAACTGGGGCAATATACTGACAGGCGACCCCGCAGCGGCCTCCCGCTATATTGAAGCACGCTTCACCTCCTTTGCACGTGACGTAGTATTCAGCCCCAAAGTCACGGAATGGCAGCTTTCCTATGACGGCAGAAACAAGGAACCGGTCAGCCTTCCCGTCAAATTCCCCCTTCTTCTCGCTCAGGGAGCGGAAGGCATCGCTGTGGGACTTTCCAGTAAAATTCTTCCCCACAATTTCAACGAACTGATTGAAGCCTCCATCGCCTACTTGCGCGGCCAGCCCTTCCAGCTTCTGCCGGACTTCCCGACCGGAGGCGTGATGGATGCCACCAACTATCGTGACGGAGAACGCGGCACAGGCCGCGTCCGCATCAGGGCGCGCATCCTTACGGAATCGAAAAAACTTCTCCGCATCACGGAAATCCCGTTCGGCGTCACCACGGAAATTTTAATTGATTCCATTGTCTCCGCGGCGGAAAAGGGAAAAATTAAAATCGCCCGCATTGAGGACAATACAGCCCAGCATGTGGACATTCTGGTCCATCTCCCGGCCGGAACGGATCCGGAGCAGACGAGGAAAGCCCTGTTCGCCTTCTCCGCCTGTGAAGTCAGCATCTCCCCGAATGCCTGCGTCATTGTGGAGGAAAAACCCAGGTTCATGTGTGTCAGCGATATCCTGCGCTACAACACGGACTCCACCAAGGAAATCCTGCGCCAGGAGCAGGAAATCCGCCTCAGGGAACTGAACGAGGCGTGGCACCAGGCAAGCCTGGAAAAAATATTCATTGAAAACAGAATCTACCTCTCCATTGAAAATTCCGAAACGTGGGAAGAAGTACTCGGCACCATTGACCGGGAATTGCAGCCGTTTGCATCCCAACTGCGCGCCCCCATTACCAGGGACGACCTGGTAAGGCTGACGGAAATTAAAATCAAGCGTATTTCCAAATTTGACTCCTTCAAAGCGGACCAGCACATCCGCCAGCTTGAAGAGGACATCGAACAAACGCAAAAGAATCTCAACCAGCTTACCAAATTCACTATCCGCTGGTTTGAAGCCCTGCGTAAAAAATACGGCGCCGCTTACCCGCGGAAAACGGAAATTTCCTCCTTCGGTTCCGTAAACCGCGCGCAGGTGGCCGTGGCCAATGAAACGCTCTATATTGACGAAGAAGGCTTCGCGGGTTACGGCGTCAAGAAGGGGAATCCCGTCTGCAAATGCTCCACGCTGGATGACGTGTTGATCATTGACAATGCGGGAGTGCTCAAAATCGTGCGGATTCAGGACAAATTTTTCGCCGGTAAAAACCCCCTTTATATTTCCGTCATCAAAAAAGGGGACGACCCCGTGTTCAACCTGATCTACCGGGACGGAAAAGACGGCCCCGTGTACGCCAAGCGCTTCCGCATAGGAGGGTTCACGAGGGACAAGGAATATCCGCTCACCCGGGGCGCGAAGGGAACGCGCATCTTCCACTTCTCCGTGCATGAAACGGAGGAAAACAGTTCCCAGATAAGCGTAAACGTTTACCTGAAAGCTGTTCTGAAACTCCGCAACCTGATCAGGCCCTTCCACTTCGCGGACCTGAGAATCAAAAACCGTGGAGCCCAGGGAAATATCATTACCAGGCATCCTGTGGAACGCGTCTCCCGCATCATGCCTCCGCCCAAGTCCGGAAATGAGGAAACGGAGGGAGAAACACCCCTGCCTCCCGCAACAGCGGAACAGCCGGAAGGCTCTCCCTCCTCCACGGGAACGCAGTATACCGCTTCCCCCCATTTGGAAGAGCCTCCTTCCAATCCTCCGCTGGAACAGGGCTCCCTGTTCGACTCCTGAAGCATTCTGAACAGCTTAAAATGGGAATATCCATGCATGCCGATCCATTTTCGGCTTGCCACAAAGGGCCATCTTCTGTAGATATGGGCACCTCATTACCAATGCCGCTTTAGCTCAGTGGTAGAGCACCCGCCTTGTAAGCGGACGGTCGTCAGTTCAAATCTGACAAGCGGCTCCATCATAACC
>CAJKMG010000009.1 GCA_905200945.1 uncultured Akkermansia sp.
GGCCCTCTGCTGCCCAAAAATCCCACAGGTGCGCCCAAGGGTCGGACTGGATAGGCCAAAAACAAAACAGCGGCAAGAAAAAAGAATACGCCGTCCCCACGGAAACCATGGCCCTTCTTCCCCTCGTCCCCTCCCGTGAAACGCCTCATCCTCTCCTCAAATCTGTAAAAACGCGCCAAATGTTTCCGAAAGCCCTCTCCGCTGTCCGGAGCCGGAAAAGAACGGAACGCGAGCAATAGGGCCTTTTTTATGCGATTTCAGCGGAATTTTGCAAGGCTAGGCCCCACGCGCGCGCACGCGTTTTACAATATTAGCCTTGCAAAAAATTAAGATAAGCGTAGTATATTTCGGTTATGTCCGAAGATACCAACGAGGTTGTTGAAACCACCGTTTCCACGACGGCGCAGCATGAATACGGCGCCGCGCAGATTGACAAACTGGAAGGCCTGGAGGCCGTGCGGAAGCGGCCCGGCATGTACATCGGGGACCCTGACGAACGAGGCTTGCACCATTGCGTATTTGAAGTGCTGGACAACTCCATTGACGAGCATCTGGCCGGCTATTGCAGCAAGATTGACATTGTCATTCATGTGGACGGTTCCATTTCCATCGTAGATAACGGGCGCGGCATTCCGGTGGATATCCACCCGAAGTTCGGCATTCCCGCCGTGGAGCTGGTTCTGACCAACCTGCACGCGGGCGGCAAATTCGGTCAGGGTGCGTACAAGTACTCCGGCGGCCTGCACGGTGTGGGCGCCAAATGCGTGAATGCCCTGTCCGACTGGTTCAAGGCGGAAGTGCGCCGGGACGGCAAGCGCTATCAGATCAAATTTGAGCGAGGCAAGACGGTGGAACCCCTCCGCACTGTAGGTTCCTGTGCCTGTGAAGTCACGGGAACCACGATCACGTTTTTCCCGGACGCCACCATTTTCACGGATACCACGGAGTTCAAGTTTGACCGCCTGACGACGCGTCTGCGGGAACTGGCTTTCCTGAATCCCGGCCTGGTCATTGAACTGATTGACGAGCGTGAAGCTCCGGCGCGCCGGGAAACGTTCTTCTATAAGGACGGCATTGTGGAGTTCGTTCGTCAGCTGGGCACGAACAAGGAAGTGATCAACGAGGACCCCATTTCCATTTCCGGCGTCCGGAAGGTGGAAGTGGAGTACGACGGCAAGAAGATGGAGGACGATGTTCTGGTGGACGTTGTGTTCCAGTACAACAACACGTATGAAACGAACATCCTTTGCTTTGCCAACTCCATTTACAACGGGGACGGGGGAACGCACCTTTCCGGGTTCCGCGGCGCCCTGACGCGCGTCATCAACGGTTACGCGAAGGCCAACGGCCTGCTGAAGGAAAAAGATCCCTCCCTGAGCGGCGAAGATGTTCGTGAAGGCCTGGTGGCGGTCATTTCCGTCAAGATGCCCAACCCGCGTTTCTCCTCCCAGACGAAGGACAAGCTGGTGAATACGGAGATTGAAGGCGTGGTGGGCAACGTCGTGTACGAGGAAATCAAGACGTACTTTGAAGAAAACCCGGCGATGGCCAAGAAGATCATTGAGAAGAGCATCACGGCCGCTCGTGCCCGGGAAGCCGCCCGCAAGGCGCGCGAAACAGTCCGCAAGAGCGCCCTCTCCATCGGCGGTCTGCCCGGCAAACTGGCAGACTGCTCCGACCGGGATCCCGCGAAGTGCGAGCTGTTCATTGTGGAAGGTGACTCCGCAGGCGGTTCCGCCAAGATGGGGCGCGACCGCCGCACGCAGGCTATCCTGCCCCTGCGCGGGAAAGTGCTGAACGTGGAAAAGGCCCGCCTGGACAAAGCCCTGGGAAGCAAGGAAATCCAGAACATGATTACGGCCATCGGCGCCGGAATCGGGGAAGGGGACGATGAAGCCTCCTTCAAACTGGACCGCGTGCGCTACCACAAAATCATCATCATGACTGATGCTGACGTGGACGGCGCCCACATCCGCACCCTTCTTCTCACTTTCTTCTGCCGCCACATGCCGCAGCTGGTGCGCGCCGGGTATCTGTACATCGCCCAGGCGCCCCTGTACCGCATCATCCGCAGGAAAAAGGAAGAGTACGTGCAGGATGACGTGGCCCTGAACCGCAAACTGATTGAACTGGCCGTCAATGACGTGACCCTGCGTTTCGCGGACGGTTCCCGTTCCTTCTCTCCCGAAGAGCTCTCCGCCATTCTGGAAACGCTGGTCAACCTCCAGCGTTATACGGAATCCATGCAGGCGCAGGGCGGTTCCCTGGAAGACCTGCTCAGCCACCGGGAGGCCAACGGGGAATTCCCGGAATTCCTGGTGAAGGTGCGCTGCGGCAATGAAGAGGAAATACTCTTCTTCCATGACATGGAGGCCCTGACTGCCTTTTCCGAGGAAAACAGGGACCTTTTCATCTTCGGCATGCCCTCGGAAGAGGAGCTGCTGGAAAATCCGCTTCCGGAACGGGAGGGGCCCAGCCGCCGTTCCATCACCCATGAACTGCATGAAGCCAAAGCCATCACGCGGGCCCTGGCCCGGCTGGCGGAACTGGGCATTCCGGGGAATATGATTGTCTCCATGGACACGCCCCTGTTTGAACTGGTGGAGGGTGAGGGGGACAAGGAAAAAGTAACTCCCCTGTTCTCCGTCATGGACATTCTGGAATCCGTCATCTCCATCGGCAAGCGCGGGGTGGAAATCACGCGATTCAAAGGGTTGGGTGAAATGGATGCCAAGGACCTGTTCAAGACGACGATGGACCCGGAACGGCGCGAGCTGCTCCGTGTCATCCTGAACGACGACAACGCCGTCAGGGCCGATGAAATGTTCACCATCCTGATGGGGGATGTGGTGGAACCCCGCAAGAATTACATCGTGGACCATGCCCTCAATGTCCGCAACCTTGACATTTAACCCCCGCACTCTCTTTCAGCACCATGGAAAATAATAGAATCAAACCGGTGGATGTAGCCAGTGAGCTCTCCACTTCTTTCCTGGACTACTCCATGTCCGTCATCATCTCCCGCGCCCTGCCGGACGTGAGAGACGGCCTCAAGCCTTCCCAGCGGCGCATCCTGTACGCCATGAAGGAACTCAATCTGTCCCCCGGGGGCAAGACCCGCAAATGCTCCAAAATCGTGGGCGACACGATGGGTAATTACCACCCCCACGGGGATGCCGCCATTTACGGCACCCTGGTGAACATGGCGCAGGACTGGTCCATGCGGGATATTCTCGTGATCGGCCAGGGCAACTTCGGCACGCCGGACGGAGACCCCCCCGCCGCCGCCCGATACACGGAAGCCAAGCTCTCCGGCATGGGCGTGGCCCTGATGGCGGATCTGGATAAGGATACCGTGGACTTTGTTCCCACATACGACAATGAACACACGGAACCTACCGTGTTCCCCTCCGCTTTCCCGAACCTGCTGGTGAACGGCGGCACGGGGATTGCCGTGGGGATGGCCACCAACATGCCTCCGCACAACCTGGGGGAAGTGGTGGACGGCATCTGCGCCGTGATTGACAATCCCCACATGACGGTGGATGAGCTGCGCCAGTACATCAAGGGGCCGGATTTTCCCACCGGAGGCGACGTGCTGGGCTTTTCAGGCATTGACAGCTACTTCCGCACCGGGCGCGGCTCCGTGCGCATCCGCGGCAAGATAGACATGGAAGTAACGGATTCCGGCAAGGACCTTCTCATCATCCGGGAAGTGCCGTTCGGCGTGAACCGCGCCGCCCTCCAGGAACGCATCGCGGAACTGTACAAGGATAAAATTCTGACGGACATTTCCGGCATCCGGGACCTTTCCGACGAGAAAACCTGCATTGAAATCGAGCTGAAGCGGGATGCCCGCCCGCAGGTGGTCATGAACCAGCTTTACAAGCTCACCTCCATGGAAACTTCCTTTGCGGTGAACATGCTGGCGATTCATGACAACCGCCCCAAGACGCTCGCCATGATGGACGCCATCAACTTCTACATCGAGCACCGCCGCGAGGTGGTCGTGCGCCGCACGCGCTACCTGCTGGGGGACGCGGAGAAGGATGCCGAGCGCCTGGAAGCTTTCCTGCTGGCCCTGCACCACATGGATGACTTCATTTCCATTATCCGGGATTCCAAAAACAGGGATGAAGCCCGTGAACGCCTGCAGAACTACACCTTCTCCACGCAGACGGCGGAAAGCCTGGGCATCCTGATCCGTTCCCAGGCCTCCATCCAGGGGGATCGCTACGTCTTCACGGAACGCCAGGTGAACTCCATCCTGGACCTGCGCCTGTACCAGCTGACCGCTTTGGAAAACGACAAGATTTCCGGGGAATACGCGGAGCTGCTGGTCCGCATCAAGGACTACCTGGATATTCTGGCGAACGAATCCCGCGTGCTGGGCATCGTGAAGGACGAACTGAAGGCAATTAAGGACAAGTACGCCACGCCGCGCGTCACGCGCATTATTCCCTTCTCCGGGGATATGGCCATTGAGGATCTCATCCCGAATGACACGATGATCGTCACCATCACGCACAGCGGCTACATCAAGCGCACCAACTCCGCGGAATACCGCGTGCAGGCGCGCGGGGGCAAGGGCGTGAAGGCAGCCACTACCAGGGGGGCCAAAAAGGACGCGGAGGCGGACTTTATCGAACACCTGTTCGCCGCCCAGAACCACGACTACCTGATGTTCTTTACGAACACCGGGCGCGTGTACGTGGATCGCGTGTATGAGATTGACGAGGCGGCGCGCAGCGCGCAGGGCCGCAATATCAAGAACCTGCTGGATCTCCAGCCGGAAGAAGCCATCGCGGCCATCCTGCGCCTGGAACGCCGGGTGGATGAAAAAGGCAATGACATTACCTTTGCGGAAGGCAGCGGCAATGTTGTTTTCGCCACGAAGGACGGCACGGTGAAGAAAACCAGCCTGAACGATTTCGCCAACTACCGCAAGGCCGGCATCATCGCCATTAATCTGGAGGAAGGCAACAGTCTGGTGAACGCGGAACTTACCAGCGGGGCCGATGAAATCGTGCTCGTCACGCATGACGGCATGAGCATCCGCTTCCCGGAAGAAGATCTGCGTACGCAGGGCCGCAACACCATCGGCGTCCGCGGCATCCGCCCGCGGGCGGGGGACTATGTGGTGGCCCTGGCCATTGTGGACCCGCAGAAAACCCTGCTGGTGGCTTCTGAAAACGGCCTCGGCAAGCGCACTTCCTTTGACGAATACCGCACGCAGGGCCGCGGCGGCACCGGCATCAAGACCATGAACTGCACGGACAAGACCGGCAAGGTGGTTTCCGCCACGGTCGTGTCCGACGAAGACGAGCTGATGCTGATGACCACGGCAGGACAATCCGTCCGCATCAAGGTGGCGACCGTGCGTGAAACGGGCCGCGCCACCCAGGGCGTGAAGCTCATGACGCTGAATGAGGGCGAATCCATCCAGGACATTTCCATCGTCATTCCCGATGATGAAGATGAAGAAGCCCCGGCGGAAACGGAAGACGCGGGAGCCGGGGAAGTGCCCGGTGAAATGGAGACTCCGGCGGAAGAATAATATTCAGGTTTTCCTGCTCCGGCGCCATGCCGGAGCAGGGTGCTTCATGGGCCGTTTTTATGGAAGACCCCCTTTCATTGGAGCAATGTGCCGGACGTCTGGAACGGCGCGGATTCCGGAGCTTTGTAGTGCCGGGCCTGAAGGAGGCTGCGGAGGTGATGCGCGACCTGGTGCGGGAGTTCAGTCCGTCGTCCGCTTCCTATGGGGATTCCATGACCCTGAAGGCTGCGGGCATTCTTGATGACCTGCGCTCTAATCCGGATATTCAGTTCTATGACGGTTTTGTTCCGGGCATGGAGCGGGAGGAAAAATGGGAGATCCGCCGCCGGGGCATGACGGCGGACCTGTTTTTAACCGGCGTTAATGCCGTCAGCATGGAAGGGACCCTGCACTGGGTGGACATGGTGGGCAACCGTGTGGCTCCGGTGGCATTCGGACCCCGGTATGTCATTCTTCTGGCCGGTTCCAACAAGCTGGTGGCCACGCCGGCAGAGGCCCGGGAACGCATCCGCCGCATTGCGCCCCTGAACGCCAGGCGGCATGAAGGGTTCAGGACTCCCTGCATGCACACCGGAATTTGCGCGGATTGCAATTCCCCGGACCGCCTGTGCAACATCCACATGTCCCTTGTTAAATGCTTTCCCAAAGGAAGAATTTCCGTCATTCTGACGGAAGAACCCGGAGGACTTTGACTCATGCCTTTTCAAAACCGGATAGAAATCATGGCCCCGGCGGGGTCGTTTGAATCCCTGGCGGCCGCCTTGCAGGGCGGTGCGGACTCCGTGTACTTCGGCGTAGGCAAACTGAACATGCGTTCCCGCGCCACGGTCAATTTTTCGGAAGAAGATTTGCCGGAAATCGTCGCGCGCTGCCATGAGGCGGGAGCCAAAGCCTATCTGACGCTGAATATCATCGTGTACGATGAAGAGCTGGAAGCGGTGCATGCCCTGTGCTCCGCTGCCCGGAAGGCCGGTGTGGATGCCGTCATCGCTTCCGACCTGGCGGTGATTTCTTATGCGCGTTCCATTGGGCTGGAAGTCCATATGTCCGTGCAGGCCAACGTCTGCAACATGGCCTCCGTCAGATTTTACGCGCAGTACGCGGATGTGGTGGTGCTGGCCCGGGAACTCACCCTGGCGCAAATCAGGCACATTATTGAATCCATCCGGAAGGAGGGCGTGAAAGGCCCCTCCGGGGAGCTGCTGCGGGTGGAAATTTTCGCCCACGGGGCGTTATGCGTGGCCGTGTCCGGCAAGTGCCACATGAGCCTGGCGGCCTACAACTCTTCCGCCAACCGGGGGGCCTGCTTCCAGAATTGCCGCCGCGCCTACCGCGTGACGGACGAGGAAACGGGCAATGAGCTGGTGATAGACAATAAATACGTGATGTCTCCCAAGGACCTGTGCACCATTCCGGTGCTGGACCAGCTTCTGGACGCGGGCGTTTCCGTACTGAAGCTGGAAGGGCGCGGACGTTCCTCGGATTACGTCAGGACGGTCACCTCCGTGTACCGGGAGGCCGCGCGGGCGTGTCAGGACGGAACCTTTTCCGCGGACAGGGCGGAAGCGTGGATGAAACGGCTGGAATCCGTCTTCAACCGGGGATTCTGGCAGGGCGGGTATTACCTGGGCGTGAAGTGGGGGGAATGGAGCGGTTCCGCCAACAGCCGCGCTGCCCTGTTGAAGATCCACATTGCCAGAGTAGAAAACTTCTATAAGAAGAACGGGGTGGCGGCCCTGTTCCTGGAAGCCGGCGGCCTGTCCGCGGGGCAGACCATCCTCATAGCAGGCCCCACTACGGGAGCCGTCCGCATGGAAGTGGAAGCCATGCGGAGGGAGACGGCAGAGGGAATGGAACCTGTAGAAGCCGCTCAAAAGGGGGAAACCGTCTATCTGGCGGTTCCCGAACAGGTGCGCCGCCGGGACAAAGTGTACCTGCTGCGCCCCCGGATGCTGGAGGATGCCTGAATGCCCGGTTGTCTCTTTTTTCCTGTGCCTGTCTTTTCCAAAGACCGGAAATCGACGGCAGAATGATTTTTATTTTCCCGTTTCCTGCCCGGCTGGGCGCGGCGGGGCGTCCTGTTTCAGCAGAGGGGGGAACTGGTTGAGCAGCCGAGCCTCCTCGTTGATTTTTATTCTTCCCGGTTTTATTTCCGCGATGTTTTCAGCAGGGACCTTTTGAAATTCACGTTTGACTTCCGGTTTAGAAATTCGAATCAGTTAAGTTATTTATTCATTATCTGTTGTTTGGGATAAAAATGTTGGAAAGTGATTTTCCAATTGAATGAAAAAGAATTTCCTTGGCGTATTATTTTAAAACCATACGCCATGACTGACTATATTTCCTTTCTGCGCCTTTTTTCATGTTCCTGCGCCTTGCTGGGCGCAGGAATGCTTCACGCTTCCGGTTTACAGCCCTGGCTGCGGGAGCTGTCCGTAATTCCGCCAGCGCCTTCCGCGGAGGGAAGGGATTCATGGATGCGGCAGCTATGGACGCGGACGGCGGAGTATGCTGCTTCCCTTTCCGAGCCTGCTGCCGCTGACGATTGCGGGGATGCGATGGTTCTGCTGGTTCCCGTATTTCAGGCATGGCCGGACGGGAAGGCTGCCGGCTCCGCACTGGCGGAAATTCTTTCCGTTCCGGCAGAGAGTATTGGAGCCGTTTCTTCCTGGGATGACCTGGTTAAGCATCAGGAAGCCATTCAGGAACGAGTCCGTTTCCTCAGGCTGAAGAAGCTGGCGGCCTATTATGATTCTGCGGCCATCCGCCGCGCGGTGAAGCGAAACCGGGACAAGTACGGGGAACGGTACGCCGGAGCGGAAGGTTTTCTGGCGCGGCTGGATGAGTGGGAGAAGGAGCTGGGGCCTCTGGACCGGTGGGTGGAGCAGGCCGGGCCGGGACAGGCGGCCCGGCTGCGGGAGATGGTGGATCTGCGGAGAAAAGCCCTGATTGAAACCCTGCCGGAACAGAACGGCCTGAAGGCATGGGTGAGCGTACGGCGTTTCAATCCGTCCGGGAAAAGTTCTTTCAATCATGACCGTCCGGCGAACTGGCAGGGGATTTCCAGCATGCCGGATTCCGGGCGCAGATACCGCAGCGGCATTGTGAAATTTAACGGGGTTTCCTCTTCTTCCCCTGTGGAGCAGCTGCTGGCGGATGACCGCTGGGTCGGGCATCTGGATATTGATTTTTCCGGGGAGAAGCTCATGTTCACCGGGAATGGATTCGGCAAGAAGGAAAACAGGCCCTGGGACGTGTTTGAGCTGGATTTGAAAACCGGGAAAAAGGAATCCCTTACCGCGCATATGCCGGCGGATACGGACAGCTATAATTCCTGCTACCTGCCGGACGGCCGGATTATTTTCGTCAATACTTCCGGCATGCAGGGGGTGCCCTGCGTGGCCGGGGTGGATTACGTGGGCAACCTCCACCTTTACGACCGGGAAAAGAAAACGACCCGCCGGCTTACCTTTGACCAGGACAATAACTGGTTCCCTACCATGCTGCCGGACGGCAGGGTGATGTTCCTGCGCTGGGAGTACACGGAAAGCGCCCACTATTTCAGCCGCGTGCTGATGCACATGAATCCGGACGGCAGCGACCAGAAGGAATACTATGGTTCCAACTCCTACTGGCCCAACAGCTTGTTCAACGCGCGGCCCCTCCCCGGCAGGCCGGGCATGTTTGCGGGCATTGTCAGCGGGCACCATGGAGTCAAGAGGCTGGGGGAACTGGTGCTTTTTGACGTGAACAGGGGGCGCACCGTCACGGAGGGTGCCGTTCAGAAGATTCCGGGGTATGGAAAGCCCGTGGAAAACGTGACTAAAGATCAGCTGGTGCAGGGATTGAAGACTCCTTATTTCGCAGAACCTTATCCGTTGAATGACGAGTGTTTCCTGGCCGTTTCCTCCCCCTCCGGCAGCCAGGGCGTGACCAATGTGGTCTGGTGCGACATATACGATAACATTGTTCCTCTCACGGCCTCCTCCTACTTCGTCTATGCAGACCCCGCGCCCCTGGGGCCGCGCCAAAAACCGCCCGTGCTGCATGACCGGGTGAAGACGGAAAGCAAGACGGCTACGGTTTATATTTCCGACGTGTACCGGGGCCGCGCCATGGCCGGAGTGCCCAGAGGGGAAGCCAGGGCCCTGCGCGTGTTCATGTCCGAGTACAGCCCCCGCAATACGGGAAGCCACTATGCCATGGGCATGGAAAGCAACTGGGACTTGAAAGTGCTGTACGGCACCGTGCCCGTGAATCCTGACGGTTCCGCCATTTTCACGGCTCCCGTCTGCCAACCTCTGACGCTTCAGGTGCTGGACGGGGAGGGGCGCGCCCTGGCGCTGATGCGGAGCTGGTTTACCGCCATGCCGGGGGAAACGCTCAGCTGCATCGGCTGCCATGAACGGCAGAACTGCGCTCCACCCGCCAGGGCGGTCATGGCCTCCCGCCAGAAACCCGCCTCTATCGTCCCGTGGTACGGCCCCGCGCGTACCTTCTCCTTCATGAATGAAGTGCAGCCCGTGCTGGACCGCCATTGCATACGCTGCCACACAGCGGAAGGCAAGGCCCGTGAAGGAGTGCCGGATTTCATGACATTGGAGGCCGTCAAGGGGGCGCCCGCCCCCGGCTCCGTCTCTTATTGGAACCTGCACCCCTATGTGCGCCGCAACGGACCGGAGGGAAACTATCTGGGGCTGGCCCCCACGGAGTTTTTCGCGGATACGTCGGAGCTTTACCAGCTCCTTAAAAAAGGCCACCATGGCGTGGAAATGCCGCAGGAGGACTGGAACCGCCTGGTTACGTGGATGGACATGAACGCCCCTTATCTGGGCGAATGGCCGGGAGAGCGCAATGAAGGGCTGCTGAAACGCCGTTATGACCTGCACGGCAGATTTTCAGGAGCGGAACGTAACTACGTGACGATGAAGGATTCCCTGTTCCGGAGAAGCGCCGGCGGTTCTATCCCTGATGCCGGGAAGCCCATTGCCGGCGCCGGAGGAAAGAGCGTTCCCGTTCCGGAAGCGCGTAATGAAACGCTGACTGTGGATTTGGGGAACGGCGTGAACATGACATTCCGCCGTATTCCCGCAGGGAAGTTCAGGATGGGAAATGAACGGGAAACACCGGCGGAACGTCCTGTTTCCACGGTGGGGATTGAAAGGCCGTTCTGGATGGGTGAGGCGGAAGTGACGCTGGAGCAATACCGCCGCTTTGACCCGGAGTATGCTAACGGATGGTATGACATGCATTACAAGGACCAGGTGAGGCCCGGATACGACATGGATGCCGATCCGCGTTTTCCCGTCATCCGGGTGCCTTGGGCCAGGGCCATGGAATTTTGCCGCTGGCTTTCCGGGAAAACCGGAAAAAAAGTGACCTTGCCTACGGAAGCGCAGTGGGAATACGCGGCCAGGGGGGGAGCTGATACGGATTTCTTCTTCGGGGAGCGGGATGCGGATTTTTCCGCGTATGCCAACCTGGGGGACGTGACGCTGAAGGAACTGGCCGTTTCCGGCGTGGATCCCAGGCCGATTAAAAATCCCAACCGTTTCTGGGACTTCGTGCCGAGGGATGAAACATACAATGACGGAAAGCTCCATCTGGCCCCCGTCAAGAGTTACAGGCCGAATGCCTACGGATTGTACGACATGATCGGCAATGCCGCGGAATGGACCCGTTCCGAATACAGGCCCTATCCCTGGAAGGAAGGGGACGGGCGCAATGAAGGCCTGGACTCCCGTATCCCCCGTGCGGTGCGCGGCGGTTCCTGGTATGACCGTCCCAGACGGGCCACCTCCTCCTGGCGCTGGGGATATCCCGGCTGGCGTCCGGTGTATAACGTGGGGTTCCGGGTAATCATAGAAGACTGATTGTTGAAATTGCCATGAAACTGACAAAAATGCTCCGCGTCTCTGCGACTGCCCTTGGCTGCCTGCTGGCCCTCATTTCATGCAGGCAGGAGCCGGATGCTGCTTCCGGCCCTCTGGCTCCGGTGGATGTGAAGGTCGTCAATCACCTGGTTGCCGTGCTGGGGCATGAGAGATGCGTGCTGGAACTGGTGGACCCTGCTTCCGGGGAAAAGGTGAAAAGCATCCGGCTGGCCCAGCCTCCCAACGGCATGGCCGTGGATGGAGCAACGGCCTATGTGGCGGAAGGCGGCCCGCGCGGAGTGGTGGAAGTAGTGGACCTGGAAAGCGGGACGTTGAAGCGTTCTTTTCCTGCCGGGCATACGCCCATGTCTCCCGTGGTGCGGGGGGGAAAGCTGTATGTGGCCTGCCGGTTTGATTCCCGCGTGCTGGAAATGGACGCCGCTGCCGGAACCGTGCTGAATTCCTGGAATGTCCCCCGTGAACCCGTGGCTCTGGCCGTTTCTCCGGACGGCAGGAAAATCTGGGCTGCCGGCCATTTGCCGGCCGGGGCTGCGGACGGGGATTTCACGGCTGCCGCGCTGACTCTGGTGGAAGATGGAAAAGCGGTCCATTTCCCGCTTTCCAACGGGACGCAGGGAGTGCGCGGAATGGCGATAAGCCCGGATGGCCGCTATCTGGCCGTGGCGCATGTATTGAGCCGGTACCAGGTGCCCACCACGCAGCTGGACCGCGGCTGGATGAATACGAATGCCGTGACGGTTATCGATACGGACGAGCCGGACAAGCCTCATCCCGTTCTGCTGGATGACCCGGATGCGGGGGCGGCCAATCCGTGGGGCGTTTCTTTTTCCGGAGATGGCGGAAAACTGTTTGTGACGCATGCGGGGACGCATGAACTCTCCATAATTGATTTCCCGGCCCTGCTGGAGCGCATGAAGCGGGAAGGCCGGCGCAATGAGCCGGTTTCCGAAAGGCTTGGTTTCCTGCACGGTCTCCGCACCCGGATCGCTCTGCCCTTGAACGGTCCGCGCGCCGTGGCCTCCGATGGGAAAAACGTTTATGTGGCCGGCTACTTTTCTGATTCTCTGGCGGAAGTTTCCCTGAAGGATGCCTGCAAATCCAGGGCAATTCCCCTGAACGGCCAATTCCGGCCTTCCCGGGAAAAACTGGGGGAACGGTATTTTAATGATGCCTCCCATTGCTTCCAGGGGTGGCAGAGCTGCGCCACCTGCCACCCGGACGGCCGGGTGGACGGCCTGAACTGGGATCTGCTGAATGACGGCATGGGCAACCCGAAAAATACGCGCACCATGTTCCTTTCCCACCGGACAAACCCGGTGATGACGCTGGGCGTCCGCGCCTCTGCGGAAGTGGCCGTGACGGCAGGTTTTGTGCACATCCAGTTTCTGGAGCCTTCCGGTGAACTGGCGGAATGCGTGAATGCATACCTGAAAAACATGAAGGAAGTTCCCAGCCCGTTCCTGGTGGCTCATCTCCCTTCCAAACAGCAGACGGGGGGGGAGGGGTGCGCCCAGTGCCATGCTCCCGGCGTGGAACGGGGAGCCTTGTCCGAATCTGCCCGGAGGGGCAGGGAAGTGTTTAAAACAGCCGGGTGCGTGCGGTGCCACCCCCATCCTTACTTCACTACCAAGGAACTGGTGGCCACGGGGACGGCCACGGGGCTGGATGAAGGTAAAAGCGTTCTGGTGCCCTCCCTGGTGGAAGTGTGGCGGACCGCCCCTTACCTGCACGACGGCCGGGCGAAGACGATACGGGAAGCCATTACGACATGCAATCCGGGGGATATCCGCGGGAAGACGAGTTCCCTGAATGACCGAGAACTGGAGGATTTGATCAATTACGTGCAGTCCCTGTAAAAGGGAGGGAGGACATGATGACGGCGAATGTACCTGAACAACTGGAATGGTCCGGAAAAAACGGGGCGGAAGAACGCTTCTTCTGCATGACGGCGGAGCCGGGTGCGAGTTTTGAGGAAGAACTGCAATCCCTGATGGCCAGGTACCGCCATCTGGGGGGCGGGGAAGAAGATGAATTCCTGCTGCGTTTCCATGTCAGCGACCCGGTGCGCCAGTTGGCTCCGTTGCGGCGGATGATAGGGGAGAGGAACTCCTATGTTTCCATGGTTGGGCAGCCACCTGCGAACGGGGCCCGCGTGGCTCTGGAAGCCTGGCACATCGGCGGAATGTTGGGAAAAAGGCGTATGGCGGAGCAGGGCGGAACGGTCGTGGAAGCCCTCCGCGCGCATTACCGGCTGTTCCTGGCGGGCAGGAGGGAATTCTCCTCCCCGGACAGCTGCGGCCAGATGAGGGAGGAATTCCGCTGGCTGGACCGGATTGCCGCCTTACAGGGGAGAGCCGTGCCGGATTTGGTTCACCGCACCTGGATTTACTGCCGGGACATTGACAACAACTACCGGGGATTGGTGGAAGGCCGCAACGGATGCTTTGACCGTTACGGGCTGACGCCGGAGAGCCATTTCATCGCCAGTACCGGCATTGAAGGCTGTACGGAACTGCCGGGCCGCCTGCTGCATATGGACAGTCTGGGCATCGCGGGGCTGGAGCCCGGGCAGGTCCGGTACATGGAAGCGCCGGACTACCTGTCCCCCACGCATGTGTACCGGGTGGCCTTTGAGCGCGGCGTCCGTATTGTGTACGGGGACCGCTCCCATTATTTCCTTTCCGGCACCGCCAGTATTGACGCGGAGGGAAACATTGTCCATCCGGGGGACGTGGTGGGCCAGACGGCCCGCACCCTGGAAAATATGAGCGCCCTGATGGAAAGGAGCGGGGGAAGCCTGTCCGACCTGAAGCAGGCCGTAGTGTACCTGCGCGACTGGGCAGACCGGGAAACGGTCCGGCACCGGCTGATGGACTCTCCGCTGGCCGCAGTGCCGCATGTGATGCTGAAAGCCCCTGTCTGCCGCCCCGGCTGGCTGGTGGAAATAGACGGGATAGCCGTTAATGGAGCCGGAGAGGCAGCCTTTGCCCCTTTGTAAATCCTGCCGTTCCCGGAACCTTGGCGCACGGGCGATTTCCCTTGTTATCCCGTGCACGGAAATGGTATCATGAAAGCGCATGACTTATCGCCTTAATACAGACCGTCTGGTATTTTTTTCCGTGCTGTTGTGGGTGCTGTTGCCGCCGGGCGTTTTTGCCTGGGAAGGGAATCCTCCGGGTCCGGATAATGTGCGGTGGCTGGAGCAGTTCTGTTCCAGCTACATGCAGTTTCTGACCCTGGGCGGCGTGTTGTGCGCGGTGATTGGTTTTGTGTGCGCCGTCCTGGTCTGGCTGGTGCATCGTCTGGACTGGGCGCGGAGCTTGAAAATCAGCGTGCTGTTTGTCATGTCCATCCTGTGCCTGGTCTTGTATGGCGGCTCGCTTTCCTTTGCCGTGTTTTATCTTCCCCTGGCCCTGATTAACCCCGCCGTGTATTGTTTCAGCGTCGGCCGGACGGAATGAGCGGAGGGGGATTTGAAGGAATAGAAGGAGGATTCTAAAGGTTTTTAATGAAAATATTATGCCGTTGCGGCAGAGGAGGGCTGAATGAGAGTTCCTGGCGGCGACGGAGTAATGTTTCTCCTGGGGGAAGATGAGACTTTATGATTTTATTTTCTAGTGTATCTCTTTGATTTTCAAAGGTAGCAAGATTTGCCCCGGAGGCGTCCGCGGCGAGAACGGCTCCGGGTGTTTATGCTTTTATAAAGATTGCGGATGTAATGCGCGGATGCTCCAGTCACCGAATCCTTCCCCCTGGTTGCGTTCCGCCGCAAAACGTGCAAATACTGGTCGGAGCACGTCTGCGATTTCCTTTACGGGTACAGATTCCTGATAGATGAAGCCCAGCCTGTCTCCTCTTCTGGAACCGCCCATCCAGATGTTGTACTTGCCCGGACCTCTGCCGACGAAAGCCAGTTCTGCCAGATATGGTCTGGAGCATCCGTTGGGACACCCGGTCATGCGGATGGAAATGTCTTCGTCCCATAGCCCCAGTTCTTTTAACTGCGGTTCCAGTTCATCCACCAGTTTTGGAAGCAGCCTTTCGGAGTCTGTAAGGGCCTGCGGGCAAAATGGCAGGCTGGTACAGGCGGAGGAATTGCGCCTGAGCCCCGAATCGTTGGGGAGAAGATTGTACTTCCCAATGATGGATTTGATTTGCTCGGCAGTATCCGGTGTGATGCCGTCAATGACCAGATTCTGATTGCCTGTGATAAAAAAATCTCCTTGATGAATGGAAGCTATTTCATGAAAAGCGGTTTTGAGCTGTTGCCTGTTTGAATTCTGGATGCGGCCTCCTTCAATTTCAATGGTCTGGCGGCCAGGAACATCTGCGGCGTCTCCGTTCGTAGATAATGAAAAAGGTCTGGCCGCTTGAAGCGAAAATGGAAGGCGTGTTGCAAGTTCGTTAGTGAACCAGTCCAGCCCTTTGCCGGCAATGGTGTACCTGAGCCGGGATGTTTTTCTGTTGCAGCGGGTGCTGAATTCTTTATGGATCAAAAGCACCTGCCGGGCTACTTCCTCCACCTGTTCCGGGAAACAGAATCCGATAATATCCGCAAGGCGGGGGAAAGAACCGGGATTGCCGTAAGCATAGCCCATTCCTCCGCCGGCCAGGATGTCATATCCCAGGAGTTTCCCTTCTTTTTCAATAGCCACGAAGCTCAGGTCCTGAGCGTATACATCCACATCATTTTCCGGGGGAAGCGTAAAAGCGATTTTAAATTTGCGCGGCAAATATCCGGGACCGTACAAAGGCTCCTCCTCCGCGCCCGAGTAGATACGTTTGGCATCCAGCCATATTTCATGATAGGCATGTGTCTGCGGTTCCAGTTTTCGTGAGAGTTCCCGGGCCTGATTGAAGACTGTCTCATGGATGCCGGAATCTTCCGGGTGCAGAGAAACCATGACATTGCGCGTGGCGTCCCCACTGGCGGCAATCGTGGTGATGGCCGCGTGGTGGATATCTTTCATGGTCTGTTTCAAGTCCTGTTTGACGACTCCGTGGATTTGAATGGCCTGGCGTGTCGTAAGTTTAAGGGTGCCGTTGCCGAATTGGTCGCTTAGCGTTTCCGCGGCCAGCCATTGGCTGGGCGTAATGCGGCCTCCGGGGAGGCGCAGCCTCAACATGAATAACCAGTTTCTTTCCTGTCCGTTTTTCTTCCGGATAAGCCGTTCATCCCGGTTATCCTGCTGGGTAATTCCGTGGAATTTCAGCAGAAATTCTTCTTCGGACGGGAAATGGGTAATGCCGCCGTCATGAAGGAGGCCAGAGATGTTTCCTCTGAGGAAATCGCTTTCCTCCTTGATTCTTTCGTTGGATGTGTATCCTTCTTTAATCATAATATTTTCTGTGGGTTAAGCTAAATTAGTCCCCCAGCGTCTGTAGATGGCTTGTTCCAGGGGGGAGAAAAGGAGTTTGTCTGAGAGCAGTCCTATGAGAATAATAACGAACATGATGCCCATGACCTGCTCCATGGAATTGAGCTCTCTTCCGAAGTGCAGGAGCTGTCCCAATCCCAGTCCTGTCAGGATGGGAACAAAAATTTCTGCGGACATCAGGGAGCGCCAGGAGAAGGCCCAGCCCTGCTTCATGCCGCTGACGATGAATGGAGCAGAGGCCGGAAGCGTGACGAAGAGCAGAGTGTAGGCAGAGCCTGCTCCCATTGTCCGTGCTGCGCGGGCATAAATCGGAGGGACGTTGGCAAGTCCATTTTCTGTGGCCAGTATAACCGACCAGACGGTACCCATGACAACGACGAACAAGATGGCCGCTTCTTCCTGACCGAACCACAGGATAGCCAGAGGAACCCAGCAAACGCTGGGAAGCCCTTGAAATCCCAATGCCAGAACTCCGATGGTGTTTCTTATTAGCTGGAAACGGGCAGATAAAAGTCCTGCTGGAATTCCGATGGAGATTCCGGCCAGGTACCCCAGGAGCAGTCTCCGGATAGTAACGACCGTAGCGGACCAGAGAGAATTGTCCCTGATTGCTTCTTCAAGATAGCCGCTTATGGCGGAAGGCGCCGGGAATAGGAAAGGCCTCCACCAACCGGATAGAGAACCGTATTCCCATATAGCCATGACCAGCAAGATGAATACCGAGGATTGGAGAATATTTTTTATGGAAGGGTGCATGATGTTTGTGCGTCTTGTTTTTCTTCTGCGGTTCTGGAAATCGATTTTAATGCCCGTGTGATGTTTGAAGATAGACGGGCCACTCCCGGATCATTGATTTGGCGTGGGCGCGGCAAACGAATGCAGAATTCTCCGCAAATACGTCCAGGGTGGGATGAAAATAAGATGACTCTGTCTCCCAGGCATACGGCTTCCCGTACATTATGAGTGACAAAGACGACGGTAATTCCATGCCCGGCACAAATGGCCTGGAGATCCGCATAAAGTTGATCCCTGGTCATGGCATCCAATGCGGCGAAGGGCTCATCCATCAGGAGAACCCTGGGACGCAATGCAAGGGCCCGGGCTATGGCTACGCGCTGTTTCATTCCTCCGGAGAGTTCATGGATACGGGCATGAGTAAAGTTGTCCAAGCCTACTGATTTCAGGTTTTCCAAAGCTATTTGGAAGCGTTTTGCGCGGGGAATTCCGGTAAATCGGAGACCGAATTCTACGTTGTGCAGCACGTTTAACCACGGGAACAGGGCGAAATCCTGAAAAACGACTGTCCTGTCCGGACCAGGACCTGAGATTATTTCTCCATCATAGGAGATGCTTCCCGTATCCGATTTGATCAGACCGGCGATCATATTCAGCAGAGTTGTTTTGCCACAACCGCTTGGACCTACCAGGCAGATGAATTCTCCTTCCCCTATGTCCAGATTGGCGGAAGAAAGCGCCAGAAGCGATTTTTTTCTGGAAAAATAACTTTTGGAAACGTTTCGTATGGATAATCTACTCATGGCTGGGATTATTTTTATCATTCCGGATGATGCCTTCGACACGGGGAAGTTCCTTGTAAAATCCAGTCCGTACCGTATCCTTGGCAAATACTTGGAGCTTTTCTTCGGATATTTTATTCGTGAAAACTAACCTGGGCCATGCATGGAGAATTAAAGAGGGATCAATGCTGGAACGGGTGAGTTCCTTCAGTTCTTCTACGACAATTTTTTGAGCTTCCTGGGGATGTTCGATGATCCAGAGAGTGAGTTCTCTGTGAGCTTCAATAATGGCCTGCGTCACGTCCGGCTGTTTTTCCAGAATCCTCTTTTGGGCTGTCAGAACAGTAGTTACGGCATCCGTTTCAAGAAACAGGAGCTTGCCTCCGGCTTCTTTTTCCAGGCGGCTAATCCATGGTTCTACAGTCCAGGAGCCGTCTAGTTTGCCTTGACGAAAGAGAGATATCTGTTCCGGATTGGGGGTAGGAAGTATGCTTGCGTCTCCTCCGGATTGAGTGACTGCTACGCCTCCCAGGGCCAACCATGTCCGGCAGGCTATATCCTGAGTATTGCCCAATTGGGGGGTAGCGATGATTTTTCCTTGAAAGTCTTTTTGTGTCCATGCTCCGGAATGGGGAGGAACGACCAGTCCGGCCCCTCCCTGTACGGCTCCCGCTACTATTTGCAGGAGAGTTCCGTTGGATTTGGAATACGCATTAATGGCAGGGCCCGGACCAACGTAGGTAAAATCCAGGGAATTGGCGAACATGGCTTCCATGGCACTGGGGCCGGCGTTGTAAGCATACCATAGAATGGAGATGTTTTTCCCCGTCCGTTCAAAGATGCGTTTTTCAAACCATCCCTCCCCCGTTCGGCTGAAATGCCTGGCAACCAACCCCTGGACATGGGTTACGTTGGGGAAAAGGCCAAAGCGTATTTGATCCTGCCGTTCGGATGCTTCCCGACAGGATGCCAGAAAGGCAGGGGACAGGAGGGCGCCAACGCAGAGCAGCGTGTTTACTGCAAGAGGCAAAATCTTCATGAAATGAGGGAGCAGGTGTTTGGATGGGATAAAATTAAAATTCCACATAGAGAGTGCGCGCCAGAAGAGACGCAGTATTTTCATTCGCTTCTGCGGGGGGAAGGATGCGGTCTGCCGTTTCCGGCGCGGAGACGACATTCCCAAGCCAGATGCAGTAGGCTCCCTTTGCTTTTCTGGGCAGGACGGGAAGGCCCGGCAGCGCTGCAATGCTCATGAGCCCCGCTTCGGCCAGCAGGCCTGAGGCATTGACGATTTCTCTGGCGGATCTGCCCCATACGCCTTCCGCCTTAAAATCCAGACCGTAGGTATGAGCCTTGAGCCGGTGGAGTTCCCGTTCCAGCTGTTTGGCGAAGCTGCGTGCCAGGTCGCTGTCTTCTCCCGCTACGTAAATTTGTTTTCCGCCATGCCCGAAAGTTTCCATGCGTTCATCGCTTGAGACGAATGTCGGGAGTTGTTCCTGTTCTTTTTCAGGAACCTTATCTATGTGAGAGGGACGGAGCATTCCTGCTCCCGCCGTGACGTTATTCAGCGGGTCAATCAGGATGAAAGCTCCTCCGGAGCGGTTATCCCGGTAATAATCATAGAACAGGGGAGAAGCGGTTTCCAGAACGATGCGGCCGACATGGTTCAGAGGAAGCTGCGTTGCATGGCGGCTTTCCAGTGTATTGACGTCTATGTCGTACTGGAGTTCTGCTATCCGCCCCTGGATATTTCTGCCCGCATGGCGTATAATGTATTTGCCTCCGGGAAGAAGGGGTTTTTCAGACATCCAGATGACACGGGCTTCCAGCCGATCCTCGATATGGGGGAGATTCCCTTTTTTGACGATCATGTCACCGCTGCTGATATCTATTTCATCCTCAAGTTCCAATACGACGGACTGGGGAGAGAATGCTTCTTCCAGGTCTCCGTCCGGAGTAACAATCCTTCTGATCCGGCTGTTTTGAAACGAAGGCAGCGTCACGATAGGGTCCCCCCGGCGGATGGAGCCGGAAGTAATGGAGCCGGCGAACCCCCGGAAATCGAGATTGGGGCGTATGACTGTCTGTACCGGAAAGCGGAAATCCCGGAGATTCCTGCTGTCGCTGGCATCCAGCGTTTCCAGGATGGAAAGCAGATGATCGCCTTGGTACCAGGGCGTTTTTCCTGTTGTTTGCGTCACATTTTCCCCTTCAATGGCGGAAATGGGAACGAAACGAACATCCGGGATATTCAACTGTTGCGTGAAGCTTCCGAATTCTTCTTCAATCTTCCGGAATTTTTCTTCAGAGTAATCCAAAAGATCCATCTTGTTGACGGCTACGATGAGGTGCCGTATTTTCAGAAGGGAGGTGATGAACGCATGCCGTTTCGTCTGTGTGAGTACTCCGTGGCGAGCATCAATCAGAATGATGGCCGCGTCCGCCGTGGAAGCTCCGGTGGCCATGTTTCGGGTGTATTGTTCATGTCCGGGGCAGTCGGCAATGATGAATTTGCGGCGGGGGGTGGTGAAGTACCGATAGGCTACATCAATGGTTATTCCCTGTTCCCGTTCCGCTTTAAGGCCGTCCAGCAACAGGGCGTAATCAATTTTACCTGCCCCAGCGGTTCCATTTTTTTCACTAGCTTTGCGCAGCTCTGCCAGCTGGTCGTCAAAAATCAGTTTGCTGTCATAAAGGAGGCGTCCGATGAGTGTAGATTTCCCGTCGTCCACGGAACCGCAGGTAAGTACGCGCAGCAGGCTTTTATTTTCGTGTTCGTTCAGGTATGAGTCGATGTCCATAATGGTAAAAATAAGAGGTGTCGTCAGAATGGTTCATAATAGGGGTTAAAAATATCCTTCTCGTTTTTTCTGTTCCATGGAGGCATCTCCGTCGTGGTCAATGATACGGGAAGAACGCTCGCTCAGCCTGGTTTCCAGCATTTCCGCCACAATCTCTTCTACTGTGCGGGCTGTAGATTCTATGGCTCCGGTTAGAGGGTAACAGCCCAGTGTGCGGAAACGGACGGTTCTCATTTGCGGTGTTTCCCCCGGCTTCAAAGGCAGGCGGTTGTCGTCCGCCATAATCAGGGAACCGTCACGTTCCACAATGGGACGGGGTTTGGCAAAATACAGGTCTACAACCTGTATTTTTTCCAGGCGGATGTATTGCCAGATATCCAGTTCCGTCCAGTTGGACAGAGGAAAGATACGGACGCTTTCTCCCGGATTGATACGACCGTTATAAATGTTCCATAATTCCGGCCGTTGATTTTTTGGGTCCCATTGGTTGAATTTATCCCGGAAAGAGAAGATTCGTTCCTTGGCCCGTGATTTTTCTTCGTCGCGGCGGGCGCCTCCGAATACGGCATCATATTTTCCTGCGGTCAACGCCTGAATCAATGCCTGTGTTTTCATAATATCCGTGTATTTGCGGCTGCCGTAAGTAAAAGGATTAACGCCGGCGGCAATGCCCTCCTGGTTACTGTGGACAATCAGATCCAGATCATTTTCCTGAACGAATCTGTCCCGGAATTCTATCATCTCGCGAAATTTGAATGTGGAGTCTATATGAAGAAGCTTGAATGGGAGTCTGCCCGGATAGAATGCCTTTTTGGCTAAGTGGACCAGTACAGAGGAATCTTTCCCGATGGAATAAAGAAGTACGGGATTTTCAAACTGGCTGATGGCATCCCGGAAAATGTGAATGCTTTCTGCCTCCAACTGCTTTAGCTGGCTGAGTCTGTAAATGCTGTTCATTTTATATGTTTTTGGTTATCAATGTCTTGGTTTGCGATGTAAACCGCACTCCCTGTGTTCTTTTTTTTCCCACCACCATCGTCCGTCGCGTACATCTTCCGTCCTCTTGACAGATCTTGTGCAGCAGGCGCACCCGATACTGGGGAATCCTGCATCGTGAAGAGGATTGTAGGGAACGCCGTAGGCGCGGATATAGTTCCAGACATCTTCTTCTGACCAGTTGGCCAGTGGGTTGATTTTGATGATGCCGTTCGCCTCATCGTTTTCTGTGATATGAAGCCCTTTCCGGGTGATGGACTGAGTGGAGCGTAAGCCGCAGATCCACGCTTTTTTCCCGGCAAGTAGTCTTTCCAGAGGGCGCAGTTTACGGATATTGCAGCATTCGTGACGGTATTCCATACTGTTGCGGAACAGATTGACGCCTTTGTCCAGAATCATGTTTTCCACTTCTTCCGCTACCGGAAAATAAGGAATAATGCGAATGCCGTATATTTCCTCCGTTCTTGCCCAGAGTTCATAGGTTTCCGGAAACAAGCGCCCCGTGTCCAGAGTCGCCAGAGGAATATTCAGACCAAGATGGGAGATCATATGGGTGAGCACTTGGTCTTCTGCCCCGAATGATGTAGCAAAAACAAGGTTTCCTTCGTATTGCGCTGCGGCTTGTCGCAACGTGTCTGTAGCGGTTGGGGAATGAGCGTTCATGAATGTTGGAGCTGGTTGGAGGTGGATAGCCGTATCCGGTAGAAAAGAACGGGATGTCAGATGAACAGAGGAGTTGAGTAGTACCGATCCGCTGAATCGGGGAGGATCACTACTACATTTTTCCCTGTGTTCTCTTTTCTTTTAGCAACCTGGACGGCCGCCCATAGGGCAGCTCCGCTGGAAATCCCAGTCAGAATGCCTTCTCTGACACCCAATTCTTTAGCTGTGGAAAAGGCATCTTCGTTGGAAACTGTGATGACTTCATCATAGATATCCGTATCCAGGGTTTCTGGGATAAAGCCGGCTCCTATTCCCTGAATTTGATGGCTTCCGGCCTGGCCGGCGGATAATACGGGGGAATCTGCCGGTTCCACGGCAATGACGGTGATTCCTCCGGGTTTGCGTTCCTTGAGCAGTCTGCCTATGCCGGTTATTGTTCCCCCGGTGCCTACTCCGGCTACGACGATATCTACTTCTCCGTCCGTATCTTCCCATATTTCAACACCTGTTGTTTCATAATGGGCTCTGGGATTGGTCGGGTTGGTGAATTGACTGGGAATGAAGGAGCCCGGAGTGGCGGCCGCCAGATCCTGGGCTTTGGCGATGGCTCCTTTCATCCCTTGGCTGTCTTCTGTCAGGACAATATCGGCTCCGTAGGCTTTTAGAATATTTCGTCGTTCAACGCTCATGCTTTCCGGCATGGTAAGAATGATGCGGTATCCCCGGGAAGCGGCAATAGCCGCCAGGCCAATGCCCGTGTTGCCGCTGGTTGGTTCAATGATGACGGCTCCTGGCTTGAGCTGGCCCGATGCTTCTGCCTCGTTGATCATGGCGAGTGCGATACGGTCTTTCATGCTGCCTGCCGGGTTCAAGTGGTCCAGCTTGAGCAGGAGCCGGGCATTCAGACGATGTGCCTGAGCATAATTCCTTGGCTCCAGAAGAGGTGTTTTCCCGACCAGTTCCGATATGGAGGTGTAAATGTTCATCGCGTCGTACTTTACAGGGATGGATTTAGATTTCTTTTTATTCCGATAGGAATAATAGGGATTAGTTACTCTTATCCTTCGGAAGTGTCAATGTGAATTAATGAATATGAGATATTATTTTTTTATTTGTTTTTTTATGTAAATAAAAATGGTAGAAGAGTATTGAATGAACAGTCGCAAAATGGCAGAAACTGAGAGCAAAAGCCCGGTTCCCCTCTGTTTTCAAGCTATTGACCGGGAGGGAGGATGAATGGTGTGAGGGACAGAGGTCTTGATCCCTGGCCTTCCTAGAGCATGTAATTGGATAGGCTTTCTCCGGTTGACGTTATGAATTTTCCTTTTTCCGGAGAGTGATTGCGGCGTTTGGAAAACTGTCTGTTTTGTCCAAATCCATCCTTTATCGCATATCCTTAGAATGTCTGTTTTCTATATGCTGATAATCTATCAGTTGTGATTATCTGGAGGATGATGTGCAAGAAATGCCACTGCTGAAAAACTGATCCGTTAAGCCTTATGGAGGAAGCTTTTGACACACGAAAATCGGATCATGTCGTTTATCATGACCTCTCTTTGCCCTGCATGGCGGTTTCTTTTTCCCCCCGGCTATGATGATCGCCCCGGAGATTCTTTCGGCTCAGGCAACAGGGAATCGCCGTGCGGGCAGGAATTGTTTTATTTTTCTTTTCCGTGGCGGATGTCCGTGGCTTCCTTCAGGAAGACGACGGTGGCGGCGATGGTTTTGGCAATGTCTCCGATACGTTCCAGAGAACGGATAATGAAGAGAAGATTGACGTTGAGGGCAGGGGCTCCCGCCCGTTCGGGGGAGACCAGAAGGGCCAGCGCTTTGCGATGGGCTTTGTCCAGTTTTTTGTCGCGCAGGCGTATTTCCCTGGCGGCGTCCACATCCTGCGTTTCCAGACACCGGGCGGCGTCTCTGAATTCGGATACGGCCATTTCCAGCAGAGGGAGCACAATATCCGGGGAGAGGGATTCCTGATGCCTGATGGAGGCCTTGGCATGCTTGGCGATGCCCGTTACTTCCTCCATGCATTCCTGGAGCTTGTCTCCGCACCGGGAGAAGGTGATGACGAGCCTCAGGTCGCGCCCCAGCGGATGGAACTGGGTGAGTACGGAGGAGCAGAGGGAGAGAACCTGCCGGGTTTCTTCCTGCAGCGGGTCGCTGTCCGCAATGATGCTGTTGGCCCCGTCGCTGTCCGGGCCGGAAATGACCTGTTCCAGAATGTCCATGTATTTCAGCAGGCTGCCGCAGATGGCGTTGACGCGGAGGCGGATGGCGTTCAGGGCCGCGTCGTAGTGGGGGAGGATGTGATTGCCGGGGGATGTCATGAGGAGAATGGTTTGGAAAGGGCTTTTAGCTGAAACGGCCCGTAATGTAGGCTTCCGTTTCTTTTTCCGTGGGATTGGTGAAGATTTGGGACGTTTCCCCGTATTCCACCAGGCGGCCCATGTACATGAAGGCGGTCCGGTCCGCGATGCGTGTGGCCTGCTGCATGTTATGGGTGACGATGACAATGGTGAGTTCTTTTTTCAGGTCTTCCATCAGGTCCTCTATTTTTAAGGTGGCGATAGGGTCCAGGGCGGCGCAGGGTTCATCCATCAGCAGGATCTGGGGGCGGTTGGCAATGGCGCGCGCGATGCACAGCCGCTGCTGCTGGCCTCCGGAAAGGCCGTAGGCGCTTTCATGAAGCTTGTCTTTCACTTCATCCCACAGGGCGGCTCCCTTCAGGCTGCGTTCTACTGTTTCGTCCAGTTCCGCGCGCCTGTTGCGGCCGGCCACACGGAGGGGAAAGACGATGTTTTCGTAAATGCTTTTAGGGAAAGGGTTGTATTTCTGGAAGACCATGCCTACGCGCTTGCGCAGGGAGATGACTTCCACGCGCGGGTCATACAGGCTGGTGCCGTCAATGCGGATATCCCCCTGGTGGCGCACGTCCGGGACCAGGTCGTTCATGCGGTTGATGTTGCGGAGCAGAGTGGATTTTCCGCAGCCGGAGGGCCCGATGAGGGCGGTTACCCGGTTGGTTTCAAAGGTCATGCCGATGTTGAAGAGAACCTGTTTGCTCCCGTAAAAGAAGGAGAAGTCTTCCACTTCAATGATGGGCTCGTCGTCTGCGGCGGCTGGTTCAGTCATGGGATGATGAAGGAGAATGGAGTTAGAAGCTGGAGGCCGCGTATTTTTTGCGCAGGCGGTTGCGGATGAGGATGGCCGTGAGATTCATGACCACCACCAGCAGGATGAGGAGCAGCGTGGTGGCGAAAACCATGGGCTGGGCGGCGTCCGAGTCCGGAGACTGGAAGCCCACGTCGTAGATATGAAAGCCCAGATGCATGAATTTGCGTTCCAGGTGGATGAAGGGGCCTTCCCCGTCGATGGGCAGGGAGGGGGCCAGCTTGACCACCCCCGTGACCATGAGCGGGGCTACCTCTCCGGCGCCCCGGGCCATGGCCAGAATGAGGCCGGTCATGACGCCCGGCAGGGCGCTGGGGAGGATGATGCGTTTAATCATCTGCCATTTGGAGGCCCCGCAGGCCAGGGCCGCCTCCCTCAGCCCGCGGGGGACGGCGGAGAGTGCCTCCTCCGTGGAGACGATGACTACGGGCAGCGTCATCAGGGCCAGCGTGAGGGATGCCCACAGGATGCCGGAGGTCCCGAAGGTGGGCGTATTGTCCACGGCCAGCTTTTTCCAGTAGAAAAGTTCGTCGATGGTTCCTCCCAGATAGTAAACGAAGAAGCCGAGGCCGAAAACGCCGAAGACGATGGAAGGCACGCCCGCCAGGTTGTTCACGCAGATGCGCACGGCCTGTACCAGATGCCCCTGCCTGGCGTATTCCCTCAGGTAGATGGCGCCGATGACCCCTACGGGCGTAACCAGCACGCTCATGAGCAAAGTCATGATGAAAGTGCCGAAGATGGCGGGGAAGATGCCGCCCTCCGTATTGGCCTCCCGCGGATCATCCATGACGAAATGATACAGGCTGTGGAGGAAGACGCCGCATTTGCCGGAGAATCCCAGGTCATTCGGCTGGTAGCCGTAAACGATTTTATCCATGCGGATTTCTTTCTTTTCCCCGTCTCCCAGGGCATACACAAGAGAGTCTCGTCCCTGTTGCTCCCTCAGTCTGGCTGCTTCCGCGGTGTACCGGGCGTATTCGGCGTTGAGCTGTTCCACTTTGGCGCGGAGCCGGTCCAGTTCCCCGGCCGGGTCATCCATATCCGTGAGAATGGGGTTTTTCCTGGGGACGGCCGTACGCCGTCCGTTTTCTTCCCGGATGTCGTAGGAACGTTCTATGGCCTTGATATCCAGTTTGGCATCTGCCAGCCGGGTATTGACGGAGCCGATGTCCCTGGTGTCAATGGCTTTGATCCTGTCCCTCAGTTCCGTTTCCCTGTCCAGCGCACGGCGGAAAGCCGCCATGAATTCCGGTGAGGCGGCGGGGATGGTTTGCCCGGAGGACAGCTTGAGTTCCAGAGGTCTGACCAGGGCTTTCCCTCCCTCCATGCGTTCCAGGCACAGAAGTCCTTTGGGAGTGGCGGAGGCCGCAATGTTGTGCGCGTCCACATAGCGGTAGGATTGTCCGTAGATTTCCTTGCTGCCGGTGAAGAGCTGGTATTCCCGCACGTCTCTGGCCGTGGAGCCGGGGCGGGCGGGGTCTGCGGGAACATGGCGCGTCTGGTCTTTCGTGATGCCGGCGTACAGGACAAGCGGTTGTTCTTCTTTTGAAGAGGGGGCAATCGTCAGTTCATAAATGGTTTTGGGCCAGAATGCCTCCAGACCGTTGACGACGATGATGCCCAGCAGGCCGAAAATCATGATGAGGCCCAGGGAGAGCCCGATGGAGGTAAGCCAGATGTTGACTTCCCCCAGCGGGCGTTTGGGGGCGGGCGGTAGGCTGAAGTCCTGTTTCATGGAAGGTGGATGGAGGGGAAGGGATGGATGGTTCACACGACGTTGAAGCGTTTGCGGAGACGCTGGCGTACTATTTCCGCCAGAGTGTTCAAAATGAATGTCATGGAGAAGAGGATAAGGCCGCCCAGGAAGAGGACGCGGTAGTGGGTGGAGTCCTGCGCCGCCTCCGGCAGCTCCGTGGCGATGTTGGCGGAGAGAGTGCGCATGCCGTTGAAGATATTCCAGTCCATGATGGGGGTGTTTCCCGTGGCCATCAGCACGATCATGGTTTCCCCCACGGCTCTGCCCAGACCTATCATCAGGGCGGAGAAAATGCCCGCGGAAGCCACCGGAAGGACCACGGTGCGGACCATCTGCCAGCGGCTGGCCCCCAGCGCCTCCGAGGCGGCGATAAGGGCAGGGGGAACGTTGCTCAGGGCATCCTCGGAAATGGTGAAGATGACAGGGATGACGGCAAAGCCCATGATGAATCCAACTACCAGGGAGTTGCGCTGTTCATAGGGCATGCCGAATCCGTTGCGCCACAGGTCTGAGAAACTGGCGGCCTGGAAGTCCCCGGCGCCCCACAGGCCCATGACACTGCGGCAGAGGCTGATGAGGGGCTGTTCCAGCCAGTAGCCCAGATATTCCCAGCAGAACCAGGCGCAGAGCAGGATGACGGGAGTCATGACAATGTATTCCACGCCGCGGCTGAATTTGTTGCGCCAGGCTGCGGGCCGGGTGGTCCAGAACCATGCGATGAGGGTTGCCAGGCCGGGAATGAGGATGGCCATGCAGAGCAGGGCGGGAACCTTGTCTTCCATTCTGGGGGCCAGGTAAAGGGCTCCGAAGAAACCCAGCACTACGGAAGGGAGGGAGGCCATGATTTCCATGACGGGTTTTACCACCCGTTTGACGGCAGGAGCCATGAAGTGGGCCGTGTAAATGGCGGCCGTGACCGCTACCGGAACGGCGAAGACAAGAGCGTACAGGGTGCCTTTCAGCGTGCCGAAGACCAGGGGCATCAGGGACAGCTTGGATTCATAATCGTCCGTGCCGCCCACGGATTGCCAGAGCCATTTGGGGGAATCGTACCCCTCATACCATATTTTCCCGACCAGGGCTTTGGAACCGGCTTCCGGGTGCTTGTCTTCCATGGAGAAGAAATGAATGTTTCCTGATGAGTCTATGGCAATGGCGGAATTGAATTCCGTATTGGCGGCCAGCTGGACCGGAACGAATTCCAGAGGACCGCTGTTCCAGCGGATATCGGCTGTGGTTCCGTAGCAGAGCCTGAGTTCCCGCGGAGTGGAGACCAGGAAGGAACGGTTGATGCCGGAAGCCGCGTAGTGCTGCACCGGACCGTCCAGGGGAGAGAATTGCCTGGTCTGGCCGAAGAGGCGCAGGGAGGTGCCGTCCGGACGGGGGTGGGGATAAAGGCTGAAAATTTTAAGACTTCCCTTGTCGCCTCCTATGACCAGGGACATGTCTCCGAAAAGCCAGTTGACGGAAGTCATTTTTTCCCCTTTTCCCAGCGGAGACGGGATAGTCTGGCGTCTGACCCATGTTTCCCCGTTTTCATCATAGGAAAAGTAAAGAAGTTTGTCCGTGTCCGTGGCGATGACGAGGCTGTCTCCGGAGGCTCCGGGCAGCATGGCCGTGGGGCGGCCTTCCAGCTGGTTCGTCAGGTCCTGGAATCCGGAAGGAGCCAGTTCCCCTTCATGAAGCAGGGAGCGGGATTCTTCCAGCGTCATCAGCAGGAGGCGCGTGCCTTGTTCCGTCTCCACGGTTGCGGTGAATATTTTCCGTTCTCCCGCGTCCGCATAGGCTATGCCGGATATTTTGCCGGGGACGGAGCCGCTTTCCGTCAGGGGGTAGAGAGGGCCGGCCTCCGCTCCGGCTTTGTCCGGGCCGTGGGCATTCGTCCGGCCGTGGACGTTGAGTCCGGAATGGACGTGGATGAGGCCTACCTTGCCGGATTCCGTAGCGATAGGGTAGGCGGTGAGGGATGCATTATAGGAATGGGCGCAGACGGTTTCGCCGTCCGGCAGGGTAACGGGAACGGAGGACAGGTTCCCGGTAGTTTTGTCCAGGAAGAAGATGTTTTTTCCGTTGCCATAGACAAAGGGAAGCGTGCCGGAAGGGTCCAGGCCCCAGGTTCCCGGAACCGGAGAGGAAGGCTTGAGGTGCTGCCGTTCGTCCACGTCCGCGTTCTGGAAGAGGGGAACCGTGACGGCCAGCAGGAAGAAAAGAATGCCGAAAACGGCTACAATGACGGTGAATCCTCCGCCGATGATGGTTTTGGTCATGATGCGGTCAAACCACAGCGTGGTTTTTGCCACCTGAAAGCGTTCCGGAACGGGTTTGGGCTTTCTGGAAGGTGCGGGGGAGGGAGCATTGGAACTCATGACGGCAGAGAGGAGAAGTTGAAGGGCAGGACTCCGGCGGGTGGGCCGGAGTCCTGCCCCGGCATGTGTTTACGGAACGGGAAGGGAGTGTTTATTCAATGCTCTTGAGCACTTCTGCGCTGACTTTGGCGGGAATCGGGTAATAACCGTCCTTGGTCACGATTTCCTGGCCGTCTTTGGATACGATGAATTTGATGAATTCCCTGGTCAGGGTGTCCAGGGGTTCTCCCGGTTTCTTGTTGACGTAAATCAGCAGGTAACGGGAGAGCGGGTATGTTCCGTTGATGCAGTTATCGTAGGAAGGCTGTACCGCCGCCTTTCCGCTTTTTTCCGCCAGGGAGAGGGTTTTTACGCCGGAGGTGACGTATCCGATGCCGGAATAGCCGATTCCCTGTTCGTCGGAACTGATGCCCTGCACGACGGCGGAGGAACCGGGCTGTTCCTTCACGGAGTTTTTATAGTCTCCTTTTTTCAGGGCTATTTCCTTCACGAACCCGTTCGTGCCGGAGGCGCTGTTGCGGCCGTAGATGGAGATGGCTTTCCCTTTCATGGAGGGAACCCCCGCATCGCCCCAGTCGGTGATATTGGAGCCGCCGCGCTTGAAAGTGGAGGAGAAAATGGAGTCGATCTGCGCCAGGGTAAGGGCCTGGATGGGATTGTTCTTGTTGACAAAGAAGGCCACGGCGTCCAGGGCCACTTTGATTTCCGTCGGCTTGTAGCCGTATTTGGCTTCAAAGGCTGCTATTTCCTCCCGCTTCATCTGGCGGCTCATGGGGGCGAGCTGGGCCGTGCCTGCCGTGAGGGCGGGCGGCGCTGTGGAAGAGCCTTTGCCTTCAACGCCAATTTTGACGCTGGGATATTTTTTGCTGAATCCTTCCGCCCAGAGGGTCATCAGGTTGTTCAGCGTATCGGAGCCGACAGCGTTCAGGTTGCCGGAAACGCCGCTGGAGGGCGCATACGGCTTGATGCTGTTGTCAACGGTCACTTGACTGGCGCCCATGCTCAGGGAGCTGAGGGCGGCGGCGATGGTCAGGATTTTGGCGACGAATTTCATGGCGTCTTTTTCTGATGTGTTGCGTCTTCCGTTTCTATGCCGGCGGGGCCGTTCATTGCGGAAGACGGGGTAGTGATACTCTCCCGCCCCCATGGTGGGGAAGAGAATCCTGGTTAAGAAATCGTCACAAACCCGGAGTAGCCAGGAAGCCCTGTTTTTGGGATACCATGCGTTCAGAGGCGCAGGTCGCGCCATTAGAAAAACATGACTCCGCATCCAGCAGCAGCCGACCAGACCGCCGTAGAGGTGGATTCCCTGAATTTTTGTTATGGGAGCAAGCAAGCCCTGTTCAACGTCACCATGAAGATTCCCAAGAACAGGGTAACGGCATTCATCGGCCCTTCCGGGTGCGGGAAATCCACGCTGCTGCGCTGTATCAACCGGATGAATGACCGTATTCCGGAGTCGCGCGTTACGGGGGGCTCTATCCGCATTGACGGGGTGGACGTGACTTCCCCTTCCCTGGATGCCATTCGTTTGCGGCGGGAGGTGGGTATGGTTTTCCAGAAGTCCAACCCTTTCCCGATGAGCATTTATGAGAATGTAGCCTACGGATTAAGGCTGGCGGGAGTAAGAAACCGCGGCATTCTGGACGAGGCTGTGGAGGAAAGCCTGCGGCATGCCGCTCTTTGGGATGAGGTGAAAGACCGTCTCCATGCCTCCGCCAATGGACTTTCCGGCGGCCAGCAGCAGCGGCTGTGCATTGCCCGCTCCATTGCCGTGAAGCCGCGCATCCTGCTGATGGACGAACCCTGTTCCGCCCTGGATCCCATTGCGACAGTGAGGGTGGAAGAGCTGATGCACCGTCTCAAGGACAAGTTTACCATCATTGTGGTCACCCATAATATGCAGCAGGCCACGCGCGTTTCGGACCTGACCGGTTTTTTCATGTTGGGCAGGCTGGTGGAATTTGATGCTACGGAAAAGATTTTTTCCAATCCCTCCCTGAAAGAAACGGAGGATTACATTACGGGAAGATTCAGTTAACAGAGAAACAATTATGCTTTTTTCAAAGAACATTTCCAAAGGAGGAGCCGGGCGTGTGCCCCATGTTTCCGGCACTGGGCGGAGGCTGGCTGCCAGCGCCGCCAGAAAGAACAGTCTGCGCAGGCTGCATCTTTTTTATCATGCCGGCAAAACCTTATCCAATCATCAAGCCAATATTCCGAATCATGAATCACGACGCGCACACCCTGAGGGAGTTTGATGCCGCCCTTTCCTCCCTGAATACGCATTTGCTCCAGATGGCCTATAAGGCGCAAAGCGCCCTTGATTTGGCCGCCGCCGGCCTTTTGCAGCAGAATGAGTCTTCCGCCAACCGGGCTATCGCTGATGACGAAGAATTGGACGAGCTGGAAATGACGGTGGACCGGGAAGGGCTGCATCTGCTGGCTTTTTTCAGTCCGGTGGCTTCCGACCTCAAGGTGGTGCTGGCGTCCCTGCGCATGTCCTCCATGTATGAACGGATTGGTGATGAGGCCGTGACCATCGCCAAAAGGGCCAACAGGCTGAATAAGCGCCCGCGCATCCGGGAGGCTGCCTTGGCGGATCCCGTCTATCGGGAAATGGCGGAGCGGTTCAGAGCTGTGAATAAAGCTGTTTCCTCCTGGGACGGGGAGGCTCTGAAGGAGCTTGTCCCTGCGCTGGAGGATTTGGCGGGGCATGCGGCGTCCCTGACGGAGGCGTTTGCCTGCTTGCCTGAGCAATATCAGGATAATCTGGTTTCCGTTGCGGATCTGATTTTTGTGGGCCGTTCCCTGGAACGCATGGCGGAAGGGCTCCAAAAGGTAGCGGCGGAAGGGCTTTACGCGGCATCCTGACACCGCGTGCCTGAACGGGAAGAACGGCGGGGGGCGTTGTTGAAGCGCCTGTTTTTTGTTCGGAAACGGGATTCAGGCAGGCCGCCTATCTGACAGTCCAGGTAATGCTGCGCGTGGCGGATTGGCCGGGACGCAGAATGACGCTGGGGAAGTGAGGGGTATTGACGGCGTTGGGGAAGCCCTGGGCTTCCAGCGCTATTCCCTGGCGCGCCTGGGGCAGGTATTCCCCGGTATACACCTGAAGCCCGGGAGCGTCCGTTGCCACAATCAGGCGGTGCCGGGATTCCGGGTCAAGAAGGATGGCTGCAATCTTGTCCCCCGGTTCGGAGTCCAGCACGTAGTTGTGGTCCAGTCCGGCGGCGGTATCCGGGTGGGCGGAGGAGTTGCGTTCCCCCAGCAGGGCCGCTTTCCGCAGGTCAAAGTCCGTCCCTTCCACGGGAAGGATACGGCCGTCGGGGATATTGGTCGCGTCCACCGGAGTATAGGCGGAGGCCCGTACCTCCAGAGTCATGGAATCAATGGTAGGCTTGCCGGACAGGTTCCAGTAAGCGTGATTGGTGAGGTTGACGATTGTGGCTGCGTCCGCATACGCCTCCAGACGGAGATGAAGGGTTTCTTCCACCACGGTGTAGGTGGCTACCACTTCCAGGTTGCCGGGGTAATTTTCCTCACCGTCTGCGGAGTGCAGGGTCAGCACCAGCGTATTGCGCCCGGCTTCCTGCACCTGCCAGACTTTGCTGTCGAATCCCTGGATGCCGCCGTGCAGGTGGTTGGGGCCGTTGTTGACGGCCACGGCGCGGGAATCCCCGTCAATGGAGAACCTGCCTTTTGCGATGCGATTCGCGACACGGCCGCAAATCGCACCGCAATAACAGGTATCTTTCAGCATGTCTTCAAAGCGCTTGGGCCCTACGATCATGTCCATGCCGTCCTTGACGACGGAGATGATGCGTCCCCCGTAGTTGCTGATGCGTACCGTCAGCTTGTCGGAAGACAGCTCAAACAATTCTACAGGTAAGCCGCCGGGTAAGGTGCCGAAGATCATGCCGGTATATAGCTGGTCAGTAGTGGATTTCCAATTAATAGGCCAGCACGCGGGAACCGTTGTTGCCGATGATTACGCGCACGCGCTGTCCGACCTGGATCGGGTTGTTCCTGCTGGCGACTTGGACAACCGTGTAGTTGCGGGTGCCGTTCCTTTTCTGGTCCAGACGCACGGTGATGCGTTCCCCGGTCGTGTTGTTGACGGCCTTGTCAATCTGGTTGCCGGCAATGCCGCCCAGAATGGCGCCGCCCGCCGCCGTCGCGAATTTGGCGTTGCCGCCCCCGAACATGGCGCCGGTCAACCCGCCTGCCACAGCGCCGATTCCGGTGCCGGTGTTGGCGTTATTGGCCTGGATTTTGACGTTTTCCACGCTGGTGACCGTGCCGGTATAGGTTTCCTGGGCTCCGCCGATTTCATTCAGGTTATAGGTGTTCGGGGAACCGAAGTTGGTGCAGGAAGTAATGGACAGCGCCATGGCTGCACAGCCAATGGTAAGAATGGAAGCTGTTTTCATGATAACGGTTTATAAAACGGATTGAAGATTAAGATCAAGTAATTTCGCAGTCAGCGGGAGGGACGCGGTTGCGTTCTTCCGGCGGAGAAAACCCTTGCCGGAGAGTTCCGGCAAGGGTTTGTATTTATTTTAACGGTTCGTTGAGTCAGGCCTTGGGGGCTTCTCCCTTTTTGGGGCAGTCACAGGGCTTTTCTCCTTTGCTGCAAGGCTGGCCGCACTTTTCTGGGCATTTGCCTTCCTTGGCGCATTTCCTGGGGCACTTTTTGTCTTTCTTGCAGCACTTTTGGGCAGCGGGGGCGGGAGACTCCGCCGGAGCGGCGGCTTCCTGAGCGTAACCGTTGACACTGAAAGCGAAAGCAAAGGCTGCTACAGCGAGGATCTTTTTCATATAATGATATGTGAGGTTGTGTGGTGTTGGTAATGCAGCGGCAGAGGAGCTGCCGTTCTATGACTGATAGAGCGGCAGGAGGTAATATTTGTTCAAAAAAATGTGCAGAGAGGATGTTTTTTAGGCAGGGCTTTTGATGAGGGCCCGCTTTTTGACGCCGGGGTAAGTTTGACAGTCCGGCGGCATGTACGGAGCGCTGGCTTGCATGGGGCGCTTTCTTGAGGCACGGTAGGGAGCATGAGTTCAGCCAAGGAACCTGTGACGCGCCGTTTTGGAAATGGTTTGACGGTTTTGATCAAGGAGGACAAGTCTCATCCCGTAGTGTCCCTCCAGTACTGGGTTGGCACCGGGTCCATGAATGAGGGGCACTGGCAGGGGAGCGGACTTTCCCATTTGCTGGAGCATCTGGTGTTTAAGGGAACGGCGCATTTCTCCGGGCAGGAGCTGGCCCGCAAGGTGCAGGAACGCGGCGGCCACTGGAATGCGTACACCAGCGTAAACCGCACTGTGTATTATATAGACGGCCCTGCGGAGTCCTGGCAGATTTTCCTGAATCTTCTGACGGAGCTTGTATTTTTCCCCACATTCCCGGAAGACGAGATGGAGCGGGAGAAGGAGGTGGTGCGCCGGGAGATGGCCATGTATGCGGATGATCCCGATTCCGTGGCCTACCAGCTTCTGATGCAGACGCTGTATCTCAAGCATCCCCGCCGCTGGCCCGTGCTGGGTGAGCGCGCCGCCTTTGACTGCCTGACGCGGCAGGACGTGCTGGATTATCATGCCAGCCGCTATGTTCCGAATAACGTGGTTCTTTCCATTGCGGGAGACGTGGATGCCGCGGAGATTCTTTCCCATCTGGAATTGCTGGTAGAAGACTTGAAATCCCGTCCCCTGAACCGGGAGCCCATTCCCCATGAGCCTCACCAGTTCGGTTCCCGCAGGGTGCGGAAGGAGTTTGCCGTGCCTTACTCCAAGCTGCACCTTGCCTGGCGCCTGCCCTGTTCCGCCCATCCGGATACGCCGGCCCTTTCCGCGCTGTCCAGCATTCTGGGAGGCGGGCGTTCCGCGCGTTTTTATGAAAAATTCCATGACCGCCTGGGCCTGGTGTACGGCATTGAAGTGCATTCCAACCAGTCTGAGACGGATGAGGGGGCGTTTACCATCAGCATGGACGTGGACCGCGCCCAGCGCGACAAAGTGCGGGACCTGGTGCTTCAGGAGCTTCGCAATCTGGCGGAAGAGGATTTTACGGAGGACTTGAAGAGAGTTTGCAAACAGACCCGGGTCAGTCGCCTGCGCCGCAGGAGTTCCGCTTCCGGGATGGCCTCGGAAATGGGAGCGGACTGGTTCGGCGCGCGCAATTTGAACCTGTCTTCCGAATGGCAGGAGGCTATTGAACGGGTGACTACGGAAGATTTGCACCGCGTTTGTTCCACCTGGCTGTCTTCCCCGAATGTGACGGAAGTCAGCCTGGACCCCTCCGGCAGCAACTCCGGGGAAGAAGAAGGGGCAGCCTCCGCTGCGGGAACGTCCCTGAGCGAGCATGTTCTTGGCAACGGCATGAAGGTGGTGATCCGTGAAGACCATCGCCTGCCGCTGGCTTATGCCTGCATGGCGTTCAAAGCCGGATGCCGTGCGGAAAATGAGCATGACGCCGGCGTGACGGACCTGATGGCCGAGTGCCTGCTGAAAGGAACCTCCACCCGTTCCGCAGCGGATATAGCCCGTTTTCTGGAGGACATAGGGGGAGCCGTCAACACATCCGCCGGAAACAATTCCCTGAGCGTGGGGTGTCAGGTCCTGGCGGAAGACCTGGACGCCGGGCTGGAGCTGATGGCGGACGTAGTCATGAATCCATCTTTCCCGGAAGACGCCTTTCTGAAGGAACAGGAGTCTTTTGTGGCGGATGCGGAGGAGGATATGGAAGACCCTCTTTCCGTGGCGTTCCGGCAGGAGCGGAAGGTGGCTTACGGACATGTTTCCTATGGAAATTCCCCTTCCGGCACGCCGGAAAGCCTGTCTTCATTGACGGTTCAGGATATCAAAAGACAATATGAACGCATTATCTGCGCCTCCAATGCCGTGATTTGCATTTCCGGGGATGTCAGGAAGGAGGAGGTCCTGCCTCTTCTGGAAAAACATTTGGGAAGCATGAGGACGGGGACGCCTCCGGCCCTGACTCCCACTCCAGCGCTGCGGACCGGCCGGGAAGTGGCCGTTCTGGACAAACAGCAGGCCGTGCTGGTAGTGGGGGTGCCGGGCGTGGATGTGGCTTCCCCGGAGATGGCCCAGGCTCTGCTGTTCCAGTCCTGGTGCAGTGATATGGCCGGTCCCGTTTTCACCAGTATCCGGGAGGAGGCCGGACTGGCCTATTATGCCAGTTCTTCCCTGTTCATCGGCATGGATGCCGGAGGCATCTGCTTCTATCTGGGAACCTCCCCGGCACAATTGGAGGAAGCCGGGCGGAGGCTGGAGAAAACCCTGGAGATGATTTATGAACAGGGTATGACGGAAGATGAGCTGGAACGCACCAGGGCTGCCGCCCTGTCTTCCCGTCTGCTGGCCATGCAGTCCAATGGGACTTTGTGCCAGATGCTGGCGCTGGATATCCTGTTCGGTCTGCCTCTGGAAGCGTTTGAACAGCAAACGAACGCTATCAGGAATATGGATCTGGCACGGATGAACGCCTTTATCAGGAAGGTGCTGGACCCCGCCCAGCCGCGTTCCTGGTCCGTTGTGCGCCCGCCTGCCGGGGAATGATTACACGGAAAATCATTCCCTTTTTCCCGGGCAAGGGAAAAAGCAAGAAACGGGATGATGAAATAAAGCAAATGATGGCATATGCCCGAGAACATGATTTCCCCGGAAAAATTCCGTTCCGGAACGGTGCCGACCGCTTTTTTAGCAAAAGAAAATATTTTTGCGTCACATCATCTGAATACCGGGGGACGTGGAGGAATCGTGATGTTTATTTCAGTAATGGTGCGCTATAGTGATAGCCATGACAGAGATGGAGCCGGACAGAAAAACTGCGGAACAGGCAATCAGGGAAGCATATGAATCCAACCCGGGAAGCTGGGCGGAACATTCCCGCTATGTAGCGCAGGCCTGTGAAAATATAGCGACACATTGTAAAGGGCTGTCCGGTGAAAAAGCTTATGTCCTGGGGTTATTGCATGATATTGGACGATATGCCGGAGTAAGTTCCGAAAAGCATTTAATAGACGGGTACCGCTATTGTTCGGCAAGAGGCTGGAACAAGGCTGCGCAGATTTGTATTTCCCATGCGTTTATGATACAGGATATCAATACTTCTATCGGTACGTTTGACGTGAGTGAAGAGGATTTCCTGTTCATGAAAAATTTTGTGGCGAACGCAGTCTATGACGACTATGACCTCCTGGTTCAGTTATGTGATTCTTTGGCCTTGCCTACAGGCTTCTGCCTTTTGGAAAAACGGTTTGTGGATGTAACAATCCGGTATGGGGCGCATCCGTTTACAGTGGACCGGTGGAAAAAAATTCTGCAAATCAAGGCGTTCTTTGAAGAGAAAGCAGGCTGTTCCATTTATGATCTGCTGCCGGGCGTCGTTGAAAACAGTCTCCGTCAGGAGGGGGCTTATGCGTGATGATGCGGAAGATTTTTTAGAAACGGCAAATTCGGGGAGCTAAGGAGAATCGCCCTGCCGAGGGAATTGGCAGGGGAAAAGTGAAATTTTTCAGGAATCCCCGGGAGGATAGGAGATAACGTGATGATAGATAATCCTTTTCATTTCGATTACGAAAAGAATATCTTTTTAGGGGGCGGCGTGATCATCAATATGAACCGTACTTTGGTGGATAATGCGCCTATTCGCGTAGGCAACCAAGGTACTGATGGCATATCCAATGTTCATTGGTGCGAATTCGCATCCAGTCGTGCCACAGAAGCACCCTGTGGACGGGGTGGAAAGAAGGTAAGGGAAACATTTTCCCGTACCTGCTCACCGTCATGTATGGATAAGTGGCGGCAGCATTCTACTGCCGGGCGTAACAACAGGAAAAGGCTGCGTCACCGCGAATCATGTGGATAGGTGGCGGAACCGATGAATAACTGTTTTTTCACGTATTTCCTGAGGGGACGTATTTCCGGCTGGTATTTTATGTTCAGAAAAATTCCCCATGGTTCCGGATGTCCGGTGAACCGTTTCATGAAAGATGCGTAACGGCGTTTACAGGCATGAACGACTCCCGTGAGGATTGGCCGAATAGCGGCATGGGAGACCGCTTTCTGAAGAAAGAAAGGGCTATATGGGCCTCTCTGCAATTCTGCTTCTGAAGAGGCTGGGGAATTGGAAAAAAGAGCGGTGATTCTTTCCGTTCCTGATTTCCGCCGGCCCCTGCCTCTCTCCCCGGCGCGCTTTTGCGCTTTTGTGGAGAAGCGGCCCGTATCAAAAGGCACGCCAGGGAAGAACAGGGCGGTTGTGTTTTTAGCCGATTTCCGTGCGGCCCAGCAGGTGGGCGCCTTCCTCCATGGCGAGGCTGCGCGTTTTCATGTCTCCGACGACGCGGGCCTGCTGCTTGAGTTCGCAGCGGTCAGAGGTGACCTTGCCTTCCACGTTGCCGTAGATGCGGACGTCTCCGGCAGTAATGTCACCCTTGATTTGGGCGGTTTCCCCGATGGTGACTTTTCCCTTGTCGGAGATGATTTCACCCTCGATCTTGCCGTCGATGTGCATGTCATTCTGGAAACGGATGGTTCCCTTGATCTCGATGCCGGAGGCGAGGAAGTTGGTTACGTTGTCTGTCATTGTCGTCAAATGGTTGGGGATGGGGGTGTTTCTGGTTTAAATGGTCATGATATCCTTTTCCTTGACGGCCACCAGCTCGTCAATTTCCTTCACGTATTTGTCCGTCAGCTTCTGGATCTGCGTTTCCAGGTCGCGCTGGCCGTCTTCCGTGACAATGTTTTCCGCCTTGAGCTTTTTGGCGGAATCCATGGCGGCCTTCCGGGCGCCGCGCACGCGCACGCGGGCTTCTTCCGCCTGGGATTTGACAAGCTTCACAAGGTCTTTGCGGCGTTCTTCCGTGAGGGCGGGAATGGGCAGGCGGATGGAACGGCCTTCCACCAGGGGATTGAGGTTCAGCTTGCTTTCATTGATGGCGCGGCCGATGTCGTGAACGGTGCTAGGGTCAAAGGGCTGGATGAGGATGAGACGGGGTTCCGGCGTGCTGATGACGGCCAGGCCCTTCAGTTTCATGACGGAGCCGTAGCTGGAGACATGCACGTCCAGGTTTTCCACGAGGCCGGGGGAGGCTTTGCCCGTGCGTACGCCGGAGAATTCCTGTTTGGCGAAGTCCACGGCCTTGAGCATGGATTCCTCCGTTTCCAATAATAATGTTTCTGCGTCCATGATGATGGTGGGTGCTAAGTGTTTTTGGCGGGTTGAAAAGGAATGCGGGGTTCAGCTGATGGTGGTGCCGATCGGTTCCCCGAGAAGGGCGCGCGTGATGTTGCCCGGAGTATGCATGTCGAATACGATGATGGGCTTCTTGTTGTCCATGCACAGGGTGAAGGCCGTGGAGTCCATCACTTTGAGCTGGCGTTCCAGGCATTCCTGATAGGAGATGGTGTCGAATCGCTTGGCTCCGGAGACTTTTTTGGGGTCCGCATCATACACCCCGTCCACGGAGGTAGCCTTCATGACCACTTCCGCATTGATTTCGCTGGCGCGCAGGGCAGCCGTGGTGTCCGTGGAAAAGAACGGGTTGCCGGTGCCGGCGGCGAAGATGACGATTTTATTGTTGTCCAGATACGAGCGGGCCTTCAGGCGGATGAAGGATTCCGCGACATTTTTCATTTCAATGGCGGACTGCACCACGCAGGGGACTCCCGCGCGTTCCAGCGCGCTTTGAAGGGCCAGGGCGTTCATCACGGTGGCGAGCATGCCCACGTAATCCGCCGTGGCGCGGTCCATACCGCGCACGCTGGCTTTCGCCCCGCGCCAGAAATTGCCGCCGCCCACGACCAGGCCTATTTGGACGCCGGCGCGGTGCGCCTGGGCGATTTCTTCAGCAATGCGGGCGACGATTTCCGGGGAAATGTTGTCCATGCTGCCGGGGCTGCGCAAGGCTTCCCCACTGAGTTTCAGGAGGATTCTTCGATAGGCGGGTGCGGATGTGTCAGACATAGATGCGGATTTTACGCGGACAAGATTGAAATTTCACGGGGCAAAAAGAAAGCAAAAAGAGATTCTTTATTGATTTTTCTCCGGAGGTCCGGAGATTTCCACCTTGATGGGGCTTCTGCTCTCCAGGCTGCGGGTGGGGAAGGGGAAGGAAATGCCTTCTTCCTCAAAGCGGCATTTGATGTCATGGGCGAGCGTTTTCTGGCAGTCCAGGAAATTGTCTTTCTGGCACCAGGCCCCTACGGTAAAGCCCAGGGAAGAGTCCTGAAACCCTGAAAACGAGATGAGGGGCGCGGGGGCGTCCAGGCAGAATTTGTTTTGTTTGACCACTTCCCGGAGGACGTTTACGACATGCTCAATGTCGCAGTTATAGTCCACGCCCAGGCTCAGGTCGCACCGGCGCGTGGAAAAACGGGTAATATTGCTGACCGGGTTTTTGATGATTATTTCATTGGGGATGCGCACCATGGTATTGTTCGGCAGCCGGAGCTGGACGGACATCAGGTTGATAGAGTCCACGTTTCCGGTGATTCCATTCACTTCAATCATATCCCCCAGGTTGATCTGCTTTTCCCCTACCAGGAAGAGGCCGCTGATGATGTTGGAAAGGGAGGTCTGGGAGGCGAAGCCTACGGCTACGCCGATGATGCTGGCCGCGCCCAGCAGGGTCAGGATATCGAACCCCATCAGGGCAAAGGCTTCCACGCCTATAATAATGTAGCCGACGTTTTTGACGATTTTTACCGTCAGGCGGGAGGCCTGGGGCGACATTTTCAATACAGTGATTTTCCGGAGCACCTGGCAGAACAGTTTCAGGAGTATCCAGCTGAACACCAGCCAAACCGCCACATGCAGAATTTTAACTCCCACGGACTGCACCATTTCCAGTTTGAGCCAGTCCGGCATGTTCAGGAAGTCCATGGTTTTTGTCCAGATGTCTTCCCTGGAGGATGCGTCTGCCATGAGATTCATATGAAGGATGTAGCAAACGCTACTGCCCGGCTCAAGGGGCGCGCGCGTATTCCCCCCGGTTTATGACAGTTCCTCCGGCAGCGGAGAGGACAGGACTTTCAGGCGCTGCGGACGCAGCATTTATCCCGCAGGAAAGGGGGGGCGGATGCATGGCCGGATATGGCATCTGGTTGGGAAACAGGAAAAAGCGGGGATGAAAAAAGGCCGTTCCCCGGAGAGGGGAGCGGCCTTGAAATATTGCCGGAGGGCTGCTTACTTGCTGAGGTAGGAGGCCACGCCTTCGTGGGACGGGGTCATGGCCGCATCTCCCTTGTGCCAGCCGAGGGGGCAGACTTCCCCGTACAGTTCGAAGTGCTGGAGGGCGTCAACCACGCGGATGGCTTCATCAATGGAGCGACCCAGCGGGAAGTCGTTGATGAGCTGGTGGCGGACGATGCCGTCCTTGTCAATCAGGAAGAGGCCGCGGTAGGCGATCAGCTCCCCATTGACTTCCACATTGCCGTCTTCGTCAATTTCCTCATCTCCGGCCAGCACGCCGTAGTCGGCGGAAATGGTCTTGTTGATGTCGGAGACGATGGGGTAGGTCACGCCCTGAATGCCTCCCTGGCTGCGGGGGGTGTTGACCCAGGCCCAGTGGGAGAATTCGCTGTCCGTGGAGCAGCCGACGACGGCTACGTCACGCTTGTCGAATTCGCCCAAGGCTTCCTGGAAGCCGATCAGCTCGGTAGGGCACACGAAGGTAAAATCCTTCGGGTAGAAGAACAGGATTACGTACTTTTTGCCCTTAAACTGGTCAAGGCTGAAATCCGGTACGATGGTACCGTTTACAACTGCGTTTGCACTAAAATGAGGTGCCGGTTTTCCTATGAGAAGCATGGTCGTTTTTTTGGTTTGGTTCTAAAAGAATGATTCCAAAAAACGGACGAAAGTCAAGAGGCAATGATACCGCATTCGTTCCAAAAGAGCCTGTTTTCTCTTGAAAATGAAGCTTTTTTTGTCAGTATTCCTTCCATGTCATCCTCAAAGGCGCAACAAGATGAGTGGTCCGGAAAAATAGGCGTGATTCTCGCAGTGGCCGGCAGTGCCGTCGGGTTGGGAAATTTTCTGCGCTTTCCGGGGCTGGCTGCCCAATATGGTGGGGGTGCCTTCATGGTGGCTTACGGCCTCATGCTTGTTTTGGTGGGCGTGCCCGTGGCGTGGGCGGAGTGGTCCATCGGGCGGCGCGGCGGCCAGATGGGCGCCCATTGCGCCCCCGGCGTGTTCTGGTACCTGACCAAAGGGTCCAGGCTGTGGAAGTTTCTGGGCGTACTGGCGGTTCTGGGGCCTTCATCCGTGGCTTTTTACTACATGGTGGTGGAAGCGTGGTGCTGCGGCTATTTCTGGAAGATGCTCACCTGTCCGGAGGTTTTTGCCACGGCGGAGGGGACGGCTCAGACTTTTTTCAGTTTCACGGGCATGTACGGTGCCGGAAGCGCCCTGTTGTCGGACAATGGGCTGCTCTGGATCGTCGGCGGGGTTATTCTGCTGAACCTGGTAATTATTTACCGGGGCATCAGCAAGGGCATCGAAATGTTTTCGCGCTGGTTCATGCCGTTGCTGCTTTTGATTTCCCTGGTGCTGCTGGTGCGCATTTTGTGCATCGGCACGCCGGATCCCTCTTATCCGGACCGCAGCATCGAACAGGGACTGGGATATATGTGGAATCCCAGCAAAGTGCTGGTGGAGGAACTGGACCGGGACAGCGGGGATTGGAAAACGGTTTCCATGGTATCGGCCTCCCATGCGGGAGCCCTGGATGAAGCCGTGAGGCAGGTGGAGATGTCCGGCGGAACCCGCAGGCTGACTGAGGTGACCTTGTGGGACGGCCTGAAAAATATTGAGCTTTGGATCGCTGCTGCCGGACAGGTTTTCCTGAGCCTTTCCGTAGGAACGGGGCTGATTCTGACGTATGCCAGCTATGTCAGGAAGAAAGAGGATATCGCGCTGAGCGGCTTTTCGGCCGCCGCCTCCAATGAAGTGTGTGAGGTGGGCATCGCCGGCATGATGACGGTTCCTGCCGCCGTGGCGTTCCTGGGAGTGGCCGGAGCCGCCGGGCAGGGGACCTTCGCGCTGGGCTTCATGGTGCTCCCGCAGGCTTTTGCCAAAATGGGGTCCAGCGTGGTATTCGGCAGCCTGTTTTTCCTGCTTCTGACGGTGGCGGCGGTGACCAGCTCCATTTCCATGATGCAGGTGGGCCTGTCCTTTATTGAGGAATTCATGGGGCTGAAACGCAAAATGGCTGTGGTGGTGCAGGGCTTTTTTACGGCTACGGGCACGTTTATCGTTGCCTGGTACAGCGGCAATCTGCTGGCGATGGATACTTATGATTTTTTTCTGGGCACGCTGTGTTTCTTTGTGAGCGCCATGGTGATGATGATTCTTTTTTCCTGGAAACTGGGGGTGGACCGGGGATTGAAGGATCTGGAGGACAGTTCCGTCATCCGCATTCCCAGAATTTACCGTTTCATCATGAAGTTTGTGACGCCTACGTTGCTGCTGGCTATTTTCCTGGCCTGGCTGGCCCAGAATATCTGGGTGAAGCAGGCCGCGCCCATTGAAGCGCTGGGGCGGGGGGAACATGGGGCGGTCATTCCCATGGGGTTTCTGGCGGCTTATGCCCTGTTTCTGCTTTTCATCACCATGGCGTCCGGAAGGCATAAGGTGTACCACGGTCCGCGATAGGCGCGGAAAGGACTGCGCGGATGCCCGTTTCCCGCAGTCTGCGGCAAGTTGGGAGGCAATCCGGAGGCTTGACCGGAGCCGGATTTGATATAGGCTGAAATCATGTCCAGAATAAGGAGGATACGCAGGAAAAAGCCCCGTACCGGCAGCGTCTGGAAAAAACTGCTGCTGTGGGGCGTGCTGGGGCTGCTTGTTCTGGCTGCTGCTGCGGTGGCGGGGTCTTATCTGTATGTCAGGGCCTACTTGAAGAGCGATGGTTTTTTAGCCATGCTGGAACAGTCCGCCGTTGATGATATGAATGTGGAGACAGCCAGGATAGATCCCCTTGACTGGGACGGTTCCGGCATCCGGTGCGGCGGCGTAGTAATGGAGGGGCATGAGTTTTTGACTTCCCTTCAGGCCAGGAATATTGAGACGGAATTCAGCCGCTGGGAGTTGCTGAAGCGCGCTTTTGTCATTACCTCCGTCAATATTGCGGAGCTGAAGCTTCATCTCGCTCCCGTGTCTTTCCGTTTCAGGGAAAAGCCGGAAGGGCCCAGGAGCTGGGCGGAAGAGAATATTCTTCCGGATACGTTCCGTCTGGAAAAGGGGAGCATTGATTCCCTGTCCGTTTCCTATGGGGAGGCCGGCCGGCTGTATGTTTTGGACGGGGCCCGCGTGGAGAGCGCCTATGACGCCGGTTCCAGCCAGTACAGGTTTGATGTGCGCGGGGGAAAGCTGCTTCTTCCTTTCCAGGGATGCCCGGAGTTTTCCCTGATGTCCGGTACAGCGCAGTTTAACCATTCCAGCAGAAGGGTGAACATTCCGTCCTGCCGCCTGACTACGGATGCCGGCGGTTATTTGGACATTAAGGGGGACTGGGACGGCTCTTCCTCCTCCTGGACGGCGAATGTGGTGGTGAACGGTGTCCCTGTCTCTTCCATCCTGGAAGACCATTGGAGAAAGCATGTCCATGGCAGCGTGAGCGGCGGAATAGACCTGCGCGGCGGACGGGACGGCGTAACCCATGTGGCCGGACTTGCCAGGTTGCAGGGCGGCATGCTGACCGGCCTTCCCGTTTTAGACCGGCTGGCTCTGTTCTGCGGTTCTTCCAGATTCCGGAATCTTCCCCTGCACGAGGCGTCCGCCCAGTTCGTCTATCAGGAATCCGCCTGGCATATTTCCAATATTCTGGTGGAAAGTGAAAACCTGGTGAGGGTGGAAGGCTGGCTGGAAATCGGGAAAGGGGGGGCGCTGACCGGAAGGCTGCAGGTGGGGCTGCGGGCCGACGGCCTGTGGAAAGCTCTTCCGGGTTTTTCCGATGTGTTTTCCGTTTCCCGCCAGGGAGCGGGAGGCAATCTGGCATGGGCCAATGTGAATATCGGAGGGACGCTGGACAACCCGTCGGAGGACTTGTCCGCGCGGCTCATCAAGGCGGCGGGAAACCGCCTGACGGAAATAGGAATGGGTAAGGCGGCTGAAGTGGCGGATGTCGCGGCGCGGCTGCTGAACAGGGGAACCGGGAAAAACGGAGCGGGGGATGGTGCGGAACATAATGGCCGCAAGTTCAGGATTCCCGCCGCGGACGAAGTTCCCGCCCCGGTTGTGCCGCGGCTGCAGGACGCTGCGGAAAAGGGGCTTAAAACAGGGAATGACCTGATGAACGAATTAATGAATTGGTAACCCGTTTTTTGCAGATGAAACCTTATCCCTGCCAAATGGTGCAGGCGGTCGCCGTTATCGTGGAGCGTATCGCGGATACGGCTTTCCGCGCCACCCTTCCGAATGGCAAAACCGCTGTGGCTTTTGTAGAAAAAAAGAACGCTTCCCTGAGGGAGCTGCTCAAGCCGGGCGACCGGGTGAACGTGACGATTTGCCCGGCGGATTTTGACCGCGCCCGAATAGACGGCATGGCGGAATGAGGCGGTGAGTTTTTCCCTTCATCATTGGGGGAAAGAGGCATCGCGCGAGGCAGGAAAACCGCTGTAAAACGGAACTGTCCCCATGACGGGATTGATGCGGGAAGGACTTACTTTTACAGCCGGGTTCGTCCTTCCAAAGCTTTCATCAGCGTCAGCGTGTCCGCATGGCTGAGGCCGGAGCCGGCCGGCAGTCCCTGGGCAGGACGGGAAATCCTGCAATCCATTTCTTTGAGCAGGTGGTGGAGATAGGCGGACGTAGCTTCACCTTCCACGTCGGAACCTGTTGCCAGAATGACTTCGCAATCAGGTTGCCGGGAGACGCGTTCCACCAGGGATTGAATATTGAGGTCTTCCGGCTCCACATCATCCAGAGGGGAAAGCTTGCCGCCCAGACAGTGGTACAATCCGCGGTAGGCGCTGCTGCGTTCAATGGGGATGACGTCCGTGGCCTGTTCCACCACGCAGATGAGGCGGCTGTCCCTTTCTTCATCACGGCAGGCGGCGCAGGGTTCCCCTTCCGTGCTGAAGAAACCGCAGACGGGGCAGGGCGTGACGTGTTCCGCCGCCTGGCCGATGGTGCGGGCAATCGCCTCCGCTTCTCCCATGTGCCCCTGAAGCATCCACAGGGCCATGCGTTCCGCGCCGCGGGTGCCGATGCCCGGAAGCTGTTTCAGGGCGGTTACCAGTTCAAGCACGGGAATGGGATAGTCCAGATTATTCATGAGCGGGAGGAGGTTCGGGATGAGGCCGGACAGGAAGGGGGGGAAGGCCAAAGGATGGCGAGCGCGCCCGCGCTCCCTGCTGACAGCAGGCACGGGATGGCATTGAAGAAAAAGCCCCACAGCCCCAGTACTGGGGTAAAGCAGGCCAGAAGAAGGAGGAAAGCGGCCAGAACGGCCGTTTTGCGGAGTGTTCCGCGGATGAGCAGCAAATCGTAAACGAGGGCCAGCGTTATCGCCATGCACAGCAGGAATCCCGTGCCGGGGGAAAGGGCGGGGGCTTCAGGAGGAAGCAGAAACGGGACGGATGCCATGGCTTCCTTCAGGCCCCGGGCCCAGACGGGAGTAATGCCCAGGGAGTAGAGCGCCACAATCAGGATAAGCCCGGCTACGGAGAACAGGGCCCAGCGCATGAGCAGAATGTCCTGGTGCGTTTTGGCGGGCATGGCTTTAAATGAAAAAGCGGAAGCACGATGGCTGCGGGGGCCGCAAACATCAGCGCTTCCGCCGGAAAGGAGGGGCCTGAAAGGGTCAGGCGAATCGTTTCACAATGACGGAGGAGTTATGCCCCCCAAAGCCGAAGGAGTTGCTCAGGACGGCGTCCACCTTGGTTTCTCGGGCCTTATTGGGCACGCAGTCCAGGTCGCATTCCGGATCCTGGTTATCAACATTGATGGTGGGCGGGATGATGTTGTCCTGCATGGCCATCAGGCAGGCGGCCAGTTCCACGCCTCCGGCGGCGCCCAGGAGGTGGCCGGTCATGGATTTGGTGGAACTGATCAGAAGCCCGTTTTTAGCATGGTCGCCGAAAACGGCCTTGATGGCCTTGATTTCGCAGATGTCGCCCAGCGGGGTGGAGGTGCCGTGCGTGTTGACGTAGTCGATATCTTCCGGCTTCATCCCTGCGTGTTCCAGAGCCATTTTCATGCAACGGGCGGCGCCGCGGCCTTCCGGGTCCGGGGCAGTAAGATGGTAAGCATCCGCAGAGATACCGTATCCGACGAGTTCCCCGTAAATTTTTGCGCCGCGCTTCTGGGCGTGTTCCAACGTTTCCAGAATGACGACGCCGGCTCCTTCTCCCATGACAAAGCCATCGCGGTCCACGTCGTACGGGCGGGAGGCCCGCTGGGGTTCGTCGTTGCGTGAGCTGAGGGCTTTCATGTTGCTGAATCCCGCCACGCCCGTGGGCAGAATGGTGGCTTCCGCACCGCCGCAGACCATGACGTCGGCATCGCCGAATTTCATGATGCGCCAGGCTTCCCCGATGTTGTGGTTGGAGGTGGCGCAGGCCGTGACGATGGACATGTTCGGACCGCCGAGGCCGTATTCCATGGAGATGAGGCCGGAGGCAATGTTGCTGATCATGTACGGAATCATGAAGGGGGACACGCGGGCCGGTCCCTTGGAAAGAAGCGTGGCATGCTGGCTTTCCAGCGTGCCGAGGCCGCCGATGCCGCTGCCCACCATGACGCCGATGCGGGTTTTGTCCTCCGCTTCCAGATCCAGCCCGGAATCCTTGAGGGCCATTCCGGCAGCGCCCATGGCAAAGTGCGTGAAGCGGTCCACGCGGCGGGCGTCCTTGGGCGTCTTGAAGTACGGAGTGGGATCGAAATCCTTGACTTCACCAGCGATTTTCGTGGAGTAGCCGGTAACATCCATGGACTTGATGGTGTCAATGCCGCTGCGGCCAGCCTTCATGGCTTCCCAAGTGGATGCGAGATCATTGCCCAGAGGGCTGATCACTCCGATGCCGGTGATAACAATTCTGCGGTCGGTCATAATAAGTGTGAGTGGTTGCAAATAATGCTTAAACCAGAATAGGCGACATTGCAGGAAAGTCAAGCTAATCCCCCCTGTTTCCCGGTATGGAGGAAACAGGATGGGAGGAAGGCCGTATCCTGTTGCCGGCAAGGCCTTTGCGGGTAAGGGTATTCCATGCTGCCTGCCGCGGCTCCGGGGGCGTGAACGGATTTAAGGATAAATTACGCCACGGCGGCCGCGTCCGGCAGTGCGAGGGGCGGCGGCCAGTTTCCGGGGCGTCCGGACGGATATTTTTTCCCGTCGTGCGCTTTTAACGGGAGACATCAGCCGACATCTGAAGAGGTGCGGCCCGGAATTCCAGGGAAAGGGAGTTGACGCAGTAGCGCATATTCTTCGGAGTCAGGCGTTCTCCATTGAAAATATGTCCCAGATGCCCTCCACAGCAGGCGCATGTGATTTCCGTGCGCCGCCCGTAGCCCGCATGGACGCTTGTGACAGCGTCCGGCAGGGAATCATCAAAGCAGGGCCAGCCGCATCCGGCATCAAATTTGTCTTCCGACCGGAACAGGGGAGAACCGCATTTGCGGCAGGAATAGATGCCCTGCTCAAATAAATTGACGAATTCCCCGGAAAATGGCGGTTCCGTTCCCTGGTGTTCGATAATGCGTTTTTCCGTTTCCGTGAGGGGACGGCGCGTTTGGGGGGCGTCAGGGCCGGGCACGTCCCGGGAGGCGGGAATTCCTCCATTCACGGCCATGACTCCAGCCACGCCTTCCGCAATTATTCCTATCCATGATGCCCAGTGTCTCCGCTCTTCCTGATTCATATGTGCTTATGACCAGGTTGGAGCGGATTTTGCTCATTCATAAATCAATATCTTGCGGATGTTGTCATTTTTAAGGGGAGAGGCCTGAAAATGTGGAAACCAATGGAAGAGTTAATCCTCCAGATTCAGCCAGAGTTGTTCCCAGATGCCCTGCCGCTGTTCTTCCTGGGGATGGGAGACGGACAGCCCCAAAAGGCGGAATGTACGGTCTCCGGAATCCAGTTCTTTCATCAGGAGCCGGGCCAGAGGGAGGATGTCCTCTTTTTCCGTCAGCGTTTCCGGAACAGTCATGCAGCGGGTTTTTTGGACGAAGTCCGGGAATTTAACTTTCAGGGTAAGGGTGTTTCCCCGGAATCCGGAACGTGCCAGGCGCCTTGCGAGTTCTTCCGCCAGCAGGGGGAGATGTTGTTCCTGCGCATCCTCCCTGGTGATGTTTTCCCGGTAGGTTTCTTCACAACCTACGGATTTGCGAATGCGGGAAGGTTCCACGGGGCGGTCGTCCACACCGCGGGCGAAGTTGTAGAAGATGGCTCCTGTCTTGCCAAAATGCCGCACCAGGAAGTCTTTGTCCCGTGCCCGGAGCTGCGCCCCATTAGTGATGGAAAGAGAACGCATGCGTTCGGCGGTGGCGTGGCCGACCCCCCAGAAAGCCTCAATGGGAAGTGCCGCGATGAATTTCTCCGCCCGGGATGGATGGATTGTGAACAGCCCGTCCGGCTTGCGGTAATCAGAGGCGATTTTTGCCAGGAATTTGTTGTAGGAAACGCCGGCGGAAGCCGTCAGGTGAAGTTCCTGGCGGATTTCTTTCTTAATCCTCCTCGCTATGTCGACGGCCAGCGGAATGCCCGGCTTGTTTTCCGTGACGTCCAGAAAAGCTTCATCCAGGGAAAGGGGTTCCACCAGGTCTGTATAACGGTGAAAGATGGCGTGTATCTGCGCGGAGACGGTCTTGTATACTTCCATGCGGTTGCGGGTGAAAATCAACTGGGGGCAAAGCTTGAGAGCTTTCATGGAAGGCATGGCGGAACGCACTCCGAAACGGCGCGCCTCATAGCTGGCCGCCGCTACCACGCCGCGCATTTCAGGCCGGCCTACGGCGATGGGTTTGCCGCGGTATTCGGGATGGTCCCGCTGTTCGATGGATGCGTAAAAGGCATCCATATCCACATGGATGATTTTTCTCTGGTTCATAGGAGCCGCTTCATGATTCCTGACGGGGCGGAAAACATGAGGAAATGGGATGCCCCATCATAACCCGTCTTATCCTGCAAGTCCAGTTGGAAGGAGAGGCTCCGGCAGGGAGGTGAAAGAAAGGAGGATTTTTAGGAACGGGAAGATTTAAGTGAAAAAATCTTCCGGGTATGGTAAATTCCGGGCATGTCCGGAGGAATGAAGGAACGCCTGTGCCGGGGGCTGGAAAAGGTGCTGAATGTGAAACCCTGTGAATTGCCTGCCGCGGCGGGGGGGATTTTGCTGTTTTTCCTGCTGTTCCTGGCCTATTCCATGTTGAGGCCGGTCCGGGAGACGATGGGTATTGCCGGAGGCGTCCAGAATTTACAGTGGCTTTTTACGGCTACTTTTGCCGCTTCCATAGGGTTCCAGTTTTTATTTGGATGGATTTCTTCAAAAGTGCGGAGAAAGGCCATTCTTCCGTGGACGTACGGTTTTTTTATTCTTAACCTGGTGGTTTTTGCGGCGCTTGTGCTGGCATGCCCGGAAAATATCTGGATGGCCCGTTCGTTTTATGTATGGCTGTCCGTATTTAACCTGCTTACTGTTTCCGTGGCGTGGAGCGTGCTGTCGGACGTCATGAAGCCGGGGCAGATGAAACGCCTGTTTGCCCTGATTGCCAGCGGAAGCAGTATTGGGGCCATCGTGGGGCCGGCGGTGACGGCCGCCCTCGCCGGAGTGGCCGGCCATCTGTGGCTGTTTCTTGCCGCTGCTGTTCTTCTGGCGTTGGCGATGCTGGCTGGAATGCATTTGCACCGCTGGCGTGACAGGACTTCCCCGGGAGGAGCAGGAGAGGGGATTCCTCTTCCGCCCGGCTGCCGGGAACGCCCTCTGGGTGGGAATCCGTTTGCCGGGGCTTCTGCCGTGTTCCGGTCTCCCTTCCTGATGGGCATCGGGCTGTTCATTATCCTGCTGGCCGGGACCAATACGTTCCTATATTTTGAGCTGATGAGCGTTGTAGCGTCTTCCTTTCCTGATCCGGTGGGCCAGACGCAGGTATTCGGAGTGCTGGATGTCGTTGTTCAGGGGTGTACCATGCTGCTTCAGGTATTTCTGGCGGGACGCATTGTTCGGAAATTCGGATTGGCGGCATTGCTGGCGGCCGTCCCCGTTCTTATTTCCCTGGGGTTTGTCTGGATGGCTTTCGCTCCGGTATTTGCCGTTGTGGCCATGGTGATGGCGGTGCGCCGCATCGGGGAATACGGAATGGTGCGTCCCGGTCGTGAAATGCTGAATTCCGTATTGTCCCCTGAAGAAAAATACAAGGCTAAGAGCTTTATTGATACGGTTCTTTACCGTGGAGGCGACGCTGTCAGCGCATGGCTGAAAAGCTTCTTTAACGTGTTGGGTTCCCATTCCCCTTGGGCCATGCTGGCCGGAGCCGCCATTTCCTTGCTTTGGGCGGTCACCGGATTCCTGCTTGCGGACAGGTTCCGGAAGATAACCGGAGTTCAGGGAAAGGAATAATGCCTGTAGCGGGGAAATCTCCGTTTTGTCCGGATACGGCTTGCTATATGCGGAAATTCCTTGTGGTGTATCTTTTCTGGAGGTTTCCTCCGTCAGATGTGAACTATTTGTCTGTTAGGAAATCTGCTGCATTTTGAAAAAATCATGGTAAAGCCGTGCTCTTTGTAGAAATAAGAACCAATAACTGCTGTTGCGGAATATTTTTGCAGGAAGGTAAAACAGATGTTTTTTTCTCCCGGCGGCAGATAATTTCTGGAATATTTTTTATTTGACGGCAGTTTCCTCCGTGATGCCGGCAGTCGGATTCTCAATCCGCTCCATGAACCGGCTTAGAGGGAGGATTCCATATAAAATATATCCTGCGGCATAAAACCATCATTTTGATATTTAATATAATTTGTTTATATTAAAAAAATTATGTTTTTCTCAAAGAGGCGTCGTGATAATTAGGTTTATCTAAAAAACAATGGAAGACATCTGACGCGGAAGAATTTTCTTTTGAAGGAGAAACCATCCTGAAAACAGAGTTTCAATTATACTTAAATTATTTTTCCACAATATTTAGTATTGATTTCGGATTGAGAATTCGTTATCAAGTTCAAAGCCTCTTCGGGTGAAGCAGGCCAGTCATCGTTTCGTTAGATGAACCAATCATTACTCTTATTATTATATTCCTCTGATAATGAAGAAGACACTCATTACGCTCATTGCTCTGGCGGGAATAGCTCATGCCGATTTCACATGGAATGGCGGCAGTAGCATTACCCAGGAGCTTTGGCAGACAGAATCCAGCTGGATTATCAGCGGTTCGGATTCCTGGCCGACAGCCGGATCCGGCCCCGGCACTCCCAACTCCAATGCCTGGTCTCTTATTTCCGTTTCCGGTGCGAGCGGTTCCATCACCCAGTTGGAAGGCTGGAAATTGGCGCTTGCCCTCAGCAACGGCGCGGATTTGACTGTAGGGAACGTCAAGAAATTCCAAGGGGGCTGTTCTATTGACATTGATCAGTCATCTACACTGACCATCAATAGTTATAGCGGCGGCAATGACGGTGGGAGCACGACGTTGAACAACTACGGCACCTTTAACCTGGCTTATTCCAAGAGCCAGGGCGGGGAAGGTTTTTACGTCAATTTGGGAGCCACGGGAATTATGAACCTTACTTCTTCCAACGGTAATTCATACAATGCCAAGATAGCAAGCCTGACTGCTACGCTGACTATTGACGGAGGCACCGCTAGTGGAGTAACCGCCAGCGGGCATCAAATCCTGACTCGGAGCCTGGTTTCCCTGGGGGAAAATATGTCTTTTGACGGTACGAATACTTCCCTGGAAATGCTCAGCGGTATTGCAGGCGTTGATACCCTCACAGCCGTGGACGATTTGTCCGATGCTGCCGTAGGTTCTTATATGATTACCAAGGATGAAAACGGGTACAGCGTGTCCTATGTGGTTCCCGAACCCGCAGCGGCTTCCCTGAGCCTGCTGGGTTTGGCAGCCCTGGCAATGCGCCGCCGCCGCAAGTAACGGCGGACTTGGGTTCCTGGTTCAATTCAGCTCCTTTCCGTGGTTAACACGGAAAGGAGTTTTTTATTATTTACCGGAAGGGCGGCATATTTCCGGAAAATGTCTGGGCAGAACGGGAGAGAGCAGCCGGAAGAATGCACATGCATGGGCATATTTTTCCCCGGAGGATGCCGGAACCGGATTAGCTCCTGCTGTTGCTCTGTAAACCTGCAAGAAAGGAAAGGACGCCTGATATTGCCGGGAATAACCACTTCTTTTCAAAAAAGTGGTAGGCCCGGTAGGAATCGAACCTACATCGTCGGTACCGGAAACCGATGTCCTATCCATTGAACGACGAGCCCATGTTCCCAAGGAACGAGAGAGATAGAATAGAAAAAACGGGCAGGATGCAAGTATTTTTATGCCGGTGACGGGATTGGACTGGGGAAAATATTAAAGCCGGGAGGTTAAAAGGAGAGATGCTTCCGGGTATTCCGGGGAGAAGGAAGGGGGTCAGGAAATTTTGTGATGGAAGGAGAAGATGGCTGCCAGGACGGCCACCACGGTAACGGCCATGATGGCCGCGAAAAGGGGCCAGAGATCCAGGAAGCCGGCTCCCTCCAGAAAGATGCGCTGGATGAGTTCCAGCCCGTATCTCATGGGGTTGAGCAGGGTGAGGTTCTGAAAGATTTCCGGCATGCTGGAGATGGGCGTGGCGAAGCCGGAGAGCATGACCATGGGAACCAGCAGCAGGAAGGTTCCCACAATGGCCTGCTGGAGGGATTGGGCAAAGGAGGAGATGCACAGCCCGATGGCCGCCGCCGTGACGATGAAGAGCAGGAGGGCGGCGGAGAGCAGCCAGATGGATCCCTGAAAGGGGATGCGGAACCAGAATATGGCTACCAGCACCACGAAGACGGCCTGCATGATTCCGGTGATGACGGAGGCTGCCCCCTTGCCGAGCAGTATTTCTCCGGGGGTGTACGGGGCAACCAGGAGCTGGTCGAAGGTGCCTTCCTCCCGTTCGCGGGCGATGGAGAGCGCTCCGGAGAGGATGGAGTTGATGAGCACGAGTACGGCAATCAGGCCGGGGACGATGAACCAGCGGGTGATGAGGTTGGGGTTGAACCAGGCGCGGGATTCTATTTCCACCGGGGAGGAACCGCTGTTTTGGGAGAGCAGATCCGCCCCGTAGGCGGTGGCGATTTGCTGGCCGTAGCTGAGGGCGATGGCCGCCGTGTTCGTGTTGCGTCCGTCCGCAATGAGCTGGAGGGAGGCGGGGCGTCCTGTCTGGAGGTTACGGGAGAAGTCCGGGGGGATGGTGAGCCCCACGACGATTTCCCGGGTGTCGATCATGCGGTCGATATCCTTTTCCGTGGCCGCCGTGGCCTGCCTCAGGAAGATGCCCGTGCCTTCCAGGTCCGCGATGTACTGAGATGCCGCTTCTCCGCCGTCCTTGTCCAGCACGGCGTACGGCACGCGGGTGACGTTCATGGTGGCGGCATAGCCGAAGATGGCTATCTGGAGGATGGGCGGGATGATGAGGGCCATCCGGCTTTTTTTGTCCCTGAGCACGGCCAGCAGTTCCTTTTTGACTAGGGAGGCTATTCTGACGAGAAAGTCCATGGCGTTATTCGAGGGATTTGGGGGCTTTCAGCCGGGCGATGCCCATGAGCACCACGGCGAAGACGCCCAGCGTGATGCAGCACGGAATGATGACGGAGGGGATATCCCCTGCCAGGAAGAGGGTCTGGAGCAGGGTGACGTAATAGCGGGCCGGGATGATGTAGGTGATGGCCCGGACGGCGGGGGGCATGTTGAGGATGTCATACAGGAATCCGGAGAGCATGAGCGCCGGCATGAAGGTGCCCATGATGGCGAACTGACAGGCCAGGAACTGGTTTTTTGTGGCGGTGGAGATGACCAGCCCCAGCCCCAGAGCCACGATCAGGAACAATGCGGAGACAGCCAGCAGCAGGATGAGGGAACCGCGGATGGGGATGTCAAAGATGAAGGCGGCGAAAATCATGGAGATGGCCAGGCTGACCATGCCCAGCAGGAAGTTGGTGGCTGCCTTGGCAGCCAGGATTTCCCCGCTGCCCACGGGCGTGACGAAGAGGCTTTCCAGCGTGCCCCGTTCATATTCCCGCGCCATGACCAGGGAGGTGAGGAGCGCCCCGATCATGGTCATGATGGTAACGATGACGCCGGGGACCAGGTAGTAGTGGCTGTCGTTGGCTTCATTGAAGCGGGTGCGCGTCTGCACGTCCAGCACGGGGGAGGCCTGGCCGTCCAGGGTGGAAGCCCAGGACCCCACGACGGCCTGGAGGTAGTTGCGGATGAGGGTTGCCTGGTTGGCGTTGACGCCGTTGACCACAATCTGGACTTTTGTGATTCCGCCGTTGAGCGTGTCCGGCGCGTTGCTTTGCAGGGCGATGAAGGCGTCCGCCTCATGGGTGCGCAGCTTTTCTTCAGCCTCCCGGGTGGAGAAGACGCGCTCGCTCTGGAAGTACCTGGAGAGGGTGAGCCGCGTTTCCAGGTCCGTGGACTGGCTGGAGGCGGGAACGGCCAGGTACGCGATGCGCACGTTTTTGATGTCCATGCTCATGCCGTAGCCGAAGAGGAGCAGGAGCACGGCCGGCAGGATGACCGCAATGCCCACGTTTCCGGGGTCCCGGATCACCTGGTGGAGTTCCTTGACGATGAGGGCTCCGATTCTTTTGAGGGAGGCAATCATGCTTCTTCCCCTCCTTTCTTCATGTGTTCCTCCGTGATGGACAGGAAGGCGTCTTCCAGCGAGGCTGGAGCCCCGTCCTCCCGCGGGTGGGCGTGTTTGCGGATGTCGTCCGGGGAGCCTTCCGCCAGCGTGGTCCCGTCCATCATGATGAGCATGTTGTCGCAGAATTCCGCTTCTCCCAGGAAGTGCGTGGTGATGATGACGGTAACGCCTTTTTCCGCCAGGGCGTTGATGCGCAGCCAGAAGTCCCGCCGGGCCAGGGGGTCCGCTCCGGAAGTGGGTTCGTCCAGAAAGAGGATGTCCGGGGAGTGGAGCAGGGCGCACGCCATGCTGAGGCGCTGCTTGTAGCCGCCGGGCAGGTGCGCGGCGGGGGCGTTCATGTACGGGGTCAGGTGGAATTCCTCTTCCATGGAACGGATGGCTTCCAGCCGTTCCTTTCCGGCCATGCCGTAGGCCCCGGCGAAGAATTCCAGGTTCTGCCGCGTAGTGAGCATGCCGTACATGGAGAATTTCTGGGCCACGTATCCCACTTTTCTGCGCGCTTTTGCGGCGGCGGTCCGCAGGTCCGCACCTGCCACGTTGAGCGTGCCGCCGCTGGCGGGCAGCAACCCGCAGAGCATGCGGAAGGTGGTGCTTTTCCCGGCCCCGTTGGGACCCAGCAGTCCGAAGACCTGTCCCCTGCGGACGGAGAAGCTGACGTGGTTGACGGCAATGAAGCTGCCGAATTTCCTCACCAGGTCCGTTACCTGGATGACGGTGCCGTTGTTTTCCGCCTGTTCCGGTGCCGGTGCGCCGGCAGGGTCGGGGATGTCCTGAGGAGAGAGGTCCATTTGATCGGCCAGCAGGGTCATGAAGCCGTCGGAGAAATCCGGCTGCGCGGGGGCGGGGTGGTATTTTTTCAGTTTTTCCCGAGCGGGGTGGCCGGGGGGGACGATGAGGCGGACGGTGTTGCCCTGCGGGGTGGCGTTGATGATGCCGGGCACGGCGGCCAGCCTGCTCTGGAACTGGCGCGCATGCAGCCCTTCCGGCGTACGCACCGTGACGCACATGCCTTCCGCCCGGGCGATGACGTCGGAGGGCGGAGCGTCCATGAGCAGGCGCCCTTCATACATGATGAGGGTTCTGTTGCAGTAGGCGGATTCGTCCATATAGGAGGTGCTGACCAGCACTCCTACTCCTTCCTCCCCGGAGAATTGTTTCAGGATGTTCCACAGTTCCCGGCGGGAAAGCGGGTCCACTCCCACGGTGGGTTCGTCCAGCAGGATGAGGGGCGGGGAGGAGACCAGGGAACAGCACAGGCCCAGCTTCTGTTTCATGCCGCCTGAGAGCTTTCCTGCAAGCCGCGTGGTGAAACGTTCCAGGCTGGTCATGGAGAGCAGGCTGCGGAAGCGTTTTTCCCTGTCCTGGCCGTAAACGCCGTGCATGCGGGCGTAAAGCTCCATGTTTTCCCGGACGGTAAGGTCTTCATAAAGTCCGAATTTCTGCGGCATGTAGCCTATGGAGGCCTGGATGTCCCGGCTTTTTCTCACGGAGTCCAGATTCAGAACGGAGATGGAGCCTCCATGTGGTTTCATCAATCCCGTAATGAGGCGGATCAGGGTGGTTTTCCCCGCTCCGTCCGGCCCCAGCAGCCCTACGATTTCCCCGGCGGACAGACGGAAAGAAACATCGTCCACCGCCGCAAAGGGAACGCCGGCGGAATCCGGAAATATTTTCCGGACGTTCCGGCAGTCAATCAGGGGCGGGGATTCCGTTGTCATGGCCTGGGCTGTTCCGGGGGCTGTGTTCCGGCGTTCTGATCCAGGGGGATGGTGACGGTAGCGGGGGCTCCCAGGCGCAGACGGTTGTCCGGATCGTCCACAATGATGCGCACTTCATAGACCAGGGCCGTTCTGAGGTCCGGCGTTTCCACATTTTTAGGGGTGAATTCCGCTACGGAGGAGATAAATCCCACCGTCCCTTTAAAGTCGGTGTCCGGGAAGCTGTCATTGCGCACGGTGGCGGAAAAACCGGGCTTTACTTTGCCGAGCTGGGATTCCGTGAGGTAGGCCCGCACCCATTTGGTATGGTTCAGGGAGATGTTGTAGACGGGTTTCTGCGGGGAGGCCATGTCCCCCTTTTCCAGAATGCGGTTGCGTACCACGCCATTTCCGGGGGCGTAGAGCACGGCGTCTTTCAGATTTTGCTCTCTGATAGTCAGGCTGGCTTTGGCCTGGTTGTATTGGGCCAGTGCCTGGGCGACGTCTTCCTTACGGGAACCGGCCAGCAGCAGTTCCAGCTGTTTTTTGGCTACGTCCAGATTGGCGGCTGCTACTTGCCGTGAGGCGATGGCGTCGTCCGCCTCCTGGCGGGAGATGGATTTGGTTTCAGCGAGAGCCTCCAGCCTTTTGCTGCGCATTCCGGCGTTGTTCAGCGTAGCTTCCGCGGCCTGCACGTTCGCCCTCGCCTGGGCTATTTCTTCCGCGCGCGGGCCGTTTTTAACGCGCAGGTAGTTTTGGCGGGCGGCTTCCGCTATCTGCCTGGCTTCGTCCGCGGCTTGCCGGAGCCGCACCGTTTCCAGCGTGGCGAGCTTCTGGCCGGGAATAACCGTGTCTCCCTCGTCCACCAGCACGGAATCAATGCGTTCGGAAATGAGGAAAGCCAGATCCACCTGGCGCAGATCCACATTGCCGTAAAGAACGGCTTTGTCCTCAGGCCCGGACGGAGTTTTCCGGTAGATGAACCAGGCGGCCGTTCCTGCCGCCGCAAGAAGAATCAGGAGGATAACCAGCTTTTTCATGATTTTATTTATACGCATGTATAAATCCGCCGCAAGTAAAAAAGAAGTCCGCATGACGGAGAAGGAATTAGCGATTTACTAACGGGGGGAGAACAGGCATAATCCGGCGTCTTTTACTTTTCCCATTATTCGTTATGATGACCGCCACCGAAATACGCCAAAGCTTTCTGGACTTTTTCCGCGAAAAACAGCACACGGTCGTGCCCTCCGCTTCTTTGATGCCTCAGAGCCCCGGTTTGTTGTTTACAAATGCCGGCATGAATCAGTTTGTTCCGTATTTCCTGGGCGTATGGACTCCCCCGTGGACGCCCGCCCGCGCTACGGATACCCAGAAATGCATCCGCGCCGGCGGCAAGCACAATGATCTGGAGGATGTGGGGTATGACTCCTACCACCACACGTTTTTTGAAATGCTGGGGAACTGGTCTTTCGGGGATTATTTCAAGAAGGAAGCTATCCGGTGGGCCTGGGAGCTGGTCGTGGAGCGGTGGGGATTTCCGGCGGAACGCCTGTACGCCACCGTGTACGCTCCGGACAAAAGCAAGGGCGACCCCGGAGAGTTTGACCGGGAAGCCTGGGATTACTGGGCTGAGCTGTTCCGTTCCCGCGGACTGGACCCGGACGTGCATATCGTGCACGGGAATGTGAAGGATAATTTCTGGATGATGGGGGAAACCGGCCCCTGTGGTCCCTGTTCCGAGCTGCACGTGGACCTGACCCCGGAGGGGAATACGAAGGGCAGCCTGGTAAACAAGGATTCCGACCAGTGCATAGAAATCTGGAATCTGGTGTTTATCCAGTACAATGCGGAGAGCGACGGCTCCATGCGCAACCTTCCGGCGTGCCATGTGGATACCGGCATGGGTTTTGAACGCGCGTGCTCCATCATGCAGTGCACGAACGGATTCAAGGATTTTTCCCGCAAACCGTCCAATTACGCCACGGACGTGTTCCGCCCCCTGTTTGACCGCCTGGAAGTTCTGAGCGGACGGAAGTACGCGGACGTGTATCCGGCGCCCGGTTCCAAGAGGGTGGATGCGGAGGACGGGACCCTCCAGGAGGCGATAGCCTTCCGGGTGATTGCCGATCATCTGCGCACGCTCAGTTTTTCCATTGCGGACGGCATTCTGCCGGGCAACAATGGCCGTAATTACGTGCTGCGCCGCATTTTGCGCCGTGCCGTGCGCTATGGGCGCCGCCTGGGCTTTACCCAGCCGTTTTTGGCGGAACTGGTGGATACGCTGGTGGAGTCCTTCGGGCAGGTGTTCCCGGAACTGGCCGCCCGCGCCGCTACCGTGAAGGAGGTGTTGAACCGTGAAGAGGCCAGTTTTAATGAGACGCTGGACCGCGGCCTGGAATTGTTTGACGCGGAAACGGCTTCCTCCGGAAAGGTGAGCGGCGAGTTCGCCTTCAAGCTGTATGATACGTACGGGTTCCCCATTGACCTGACTGCCCTGCTGGCGGAGGAACGCGGCCTGGATATTGATATGGAGCGGTTCAACAGGCTGATGGAGGAACAGCGGGAACGCGCCCGGGCCGCCCGCAAGAGCGAGGTGGTGCGCGCCCTGGATTTGAAGACGGACGCCGTGACGGAGTTTACGGGGTACGATGTGGACGAATGCGCCGCTACGGTGCTGGAAGTGAGCCGCCAGGGGGATTCCCTGTTCATCATCACGGACAAGACTCCGTTTTACGCGGAAATGGGCGGGCAGGTGTCCGATGCCGGGTTGGTTGAAATCGGCGGGGAAAGCTACCATGTGATGGCCGTCCAGCAGATCGGGAATGCCCGCGCCCATGTGGTGGAAGCGCGCCCCGGGCTGAAGGTGAAGCCCGGCGACCGCGTGCATTTGAGCATTGACGCGGAACGCCGCCGCCGCATTGAGGCGCATCACACCGCCACGCATCTTCTTCACTGCGCCCTGCATCAGGTGGTCAGCCCGGATGCGGCCCAGCAGGGGTCCTTTGTTTCGGAAGACCGGCTGCGTTTTGACTTTAACAGCAGCGCCGTTTCTCCGGACCAGCTCCGCCTGATTGAAGAGAAGGTGAACGGCTGGATTGAGGAGTCTCTTCCCGTGCACTGCACGGAACGCGCCTATGCGGACGTGAAGGGCAATGCCGCGATTGCCCAGTTCTTCGGCGACAAGTACGGGGATGTGGTGCGCGTGGTCCAGGTGGGCGGATGCAGGGATGGGCTGGACGGGGTTTCCATGGAATTCTGCGGCGGAACTCATATCTCCAATACGAAGAATATCGGCCTGTTCAAGATTAAGAGCGAGGGGGCCATCGCTTCCGGCGTGCGCCGCATTGAAGCGATGACGGGGGACGCTGCTCTGGAAATGATACGGCAGCATGTTGTCGCCAAGAGTCTGGAAATCGCCAAGGCGGTGGAGAAGATCAAGGAAGTCAATTACGAGTTGGCGGACATGGGGCTGGAACAGGTGCCTGTCCCCACGATTGAAGGCAAGCCGGGGCTGACGGCCCTGGGAGCTTCCGATATCCGGACGGTAAATGATTCCCTGGCGCGTTTCGACGCCTCCGTGGAGCATTTCAAACAGACGGCTCTGGATGCGGAGAAGAAGCTTAAAAAAGCCCGCGCCGGGCAGTCCGCCGTCAAGGCGGACGCCCTGCTGAATGAGTGGCTTTCCGATGCCCCTTCTTCCCTGATCCAGGTGGCGGAGGGCGCCGGGGAATTGCTTCAGGAGCTGCTGAACGGGTTGAAAAAGCGCCAGTATGCGGGCGCCGCCTTCCTGCTGTGCGTGGACAGTTCTTCCTTGCTCCTGGGCGCTTATTGTGGCAAAGATGCCATTGCGGACGGATTGTCCGCCGGAGACATGATCCGCGAGGTTGCCGCTCTTGCCGGAGGCAAGGGAGGCGGCCGTGCGGACCAGGCCCGCGGTTCCGCTCCGCAGGATGCCGATCCTCAGGCCCTGGCTGCCGCCGCCCGCAATATTATTAACGGATAAACCCCTTACCTGGGCCCTATCGGACACCAATCATGGACAAGAAGATTTTCCCGGACGAACCTGAGATTCCCATTTTGCCTAATTTGTTTACGGCAGGGAACCTAGTGTGCGGTTTTTTCGCCATTCTGACGATTTTTGAGGGAATCAACCAGGCGGACAGCGACGCTGTGGCTGCTTTTTCCTATTATCAGAATGCCACTTTTCTAATCTTCGCGGCGTGTTTGTTTGACTTGTTTGACGGCCGCATTGCCCGCATGCGCGGGCAGGACGGCCCTTTCGGGCGGGAATTCGATTCTCTGGCGGATATTGTCTCCTTCGGCATCGCCCCGGCGCTGCTGGTGGCCAAGGCCGTCCTGTTCCAGCTGTCCCCTCCGGAGGTGGGCTGGGGCATCGGCATCCTGTACCTGCTGTGCGCCGCGTTGCGCCTGGCGCGGTTTAATTGCATGGCGGCCGCTCCCCGGAAGGAAGGCCAGAGCAGCGATTTTGTGGGGCTGCCCGTTCCGATGGCGGCGGGAGCCGTGGTCTCCACCATGTACCTGGTGATGTATCTGGCAGGCAGGGCCCCGGACGGGGCCATGGACCTGGGCGTCTTCAAATACGTGATTGCGCTGGCAATGGCGGGAGTCTCCATTCTGATGATGAGCCGGGTGGTCTATCCCAGCTTCAAGCATATTAACATGCGCACGCGGGGGACGATGTACGCGATTGTGTTCATCGTGCTGGCGGTCATCTGCATTTTCAAATTCCCGTGGGTGATGCCCGCAGTCATTTTTTCCATCTATCTGCTTTACGGGCTGGTGCGGCCCTGGGTGGCCCGCCGCTGGCGAAACAGGCTGGAAGCCCGTGATGGAGAATAAGAAAGCTTGTAGAAAACTGTTCCTGCCTTTTCTTTGAACAGACCATGTTGCGCCGGATTGGAACCGTCTGGCGGCGTTGTTGCCGCGGCCCGGTTCCGGGCATGTCCCTGAGTCCGGTTTTTTAAGAGAGGGGTGGAATAGCCCCGAAATACCGGAGCTTACTTGTTTTTCTTTTTAAAGTCGTCCGCGAAGGGGTCTTTTTCCGGGGCGGTGGGCACGGCGTGCGTTTCAATATCCTTGGTGCTCTTGACCAGCGTGATGCATACGGGCTTGCTGCGGTTGCCCATGGCGTCATAAGTGTAAAGGAAGCGGCGCACGAGTTCCTTGGTGCGGGAATCGAACATTTGCTCTTCTCTCAGGTTGGCGTTGCCGTCGTAGCCGTAACGCACGAAAAAGAGTTCGTTTTTTTGCCCGTCAAAGATCAGGCAGGAGCGCAGCTCTCCAAAAGGCCCTCTTTTGTACAGGGTTACGGAAACGAGGACATTGCGGATGTTGTAAGTGGTTTTTTTCATCCCTTTGCCGTCCCCTGTTTTTTCAAAATAGCTGCGGGAACCGTCTTCATGTTTGACCATGCGGGAAGAAGCGGTCTGAACATGGAAATCGTCCTGGCCGGCGGCCAGGGCTCCGGCCGTCATGAGCAGGGGAATGAAGAGAAGCAGGGGCGTTGTTTTCATGGTGAAAAAAGAGTTTCTGACTTATTAAAGTGATGTATAGTGGCTTTGACAAGAACGTAATTAGATGAACTGGCTTGTAAGGCGAGACGTATTGGATGTGGCGCGCGGAGGCGTGCTGATGGGGATCGTGAATGTTACTCCGGACTCCTTCTCCGACGGAGGGCGTTTTTATACGACGGAACGCGCTGTCTCCCATGCGAAAGAGCTTGAACGGCAGGGTGCCCTTATTCTGGACATAGGGGGGGAGTCCACCAGGCCGGGGGCCGCGGAGGTTTCCGCGGAGGATGAGTTGGACAGGGTGCTTCCCGTGGTGAGGGAACTCCGTTCGTGCACGGATGCCGTGATTTCCGTGGACACGCGCCATGCCGCCGTAGCGGCGGCTGTGCTGGAAGCGGGTGCGGACGTCATTAATGATATTTCCGGATTGCGGGAGGAGGGGATGGCGGAATTGTGCGCTGAGGCGCGCTGCGGCGTGGTGGCGATGCACATGCAGGGACGGCCTGAAACAATGCAGGACGCTCCTTCTTATGAGGATGTGGTGCGGGAAGTGCGCGGGTATTTTGAGGAACGTTATGATTTTCTGCTGGGTCGGGGCCTGGAACCGGAGCAGATTTGCTGGGATCCCGGCATTGGCTTTGGCAAGACGGCGGAACACAATCTGGCCCTGCTGTCCAACATGGACAAGCTTCAGGTGGCAGGCCGCCCGGTGCTGCTTGGGCTCTCCCGCAAGCGCATGCTTGGCGCCGTTCTGGGAGATGCGGAGCAGGGCCGGGCGCCGCTGAGCACCGCCGTGATGACGGTGTGGGGGCATTTGCACGGCGCGCAGATTCACCGTGTCCATGACGTGGCGGAATGCGCCCGAGCTCTCCGGCTGATCCGGGCCGCTGAACCGTTTGTCCGCTGATTGAGCCATGGAATCCGCTTCTTCCCGTCCGGTATTGACGTCCCTGGCGTCCATTGCATTTTCCCTGGCGGTGGTGTTCCTTTTTCTGGCGGTACGGGGGATCTGGCCTTTCGGAAGCCGCTTCCTGGAGTATATGGATAACGGGCAGCTGGTTTATCCTACCTTGAAGTATTATGCCTCCGCCCTGATGTCCGGAGCGTTTGACGGAGCTTTTTTTTATGATGTCAATGGCGGCGCGGGAATCCGGGTGAGCCCTACGCTGCCGCATCAACTGCTGATCCCCTCCACCTGGATTGCCGTGGCGATGGGGGATTCCTTCCTGTTGAAGGACATGGTCTGGGTGATGCTGGCGGATGTGGCCTGCATCTGCGTGACGGCTTCCTGGTTCCTGAGACGCGTGTTTCCCTCCCTGCCCGTATGCTGGACCGTGCTGCTGACGGCGGGTTATGCCGTGGGGGGCTTTTTCCAGACCAAGTACGGGTTCATGCAGTTTCTGGACCATGCCGCCATGTTCCCCCTGTTTGCCCTGGGCCTTTACCGGCTGGTGAACGGGGGGAGGGGATGGCTGTATGCCGTCGGCCTTTTCCTGCTGGCTACCTCCCTGTACAGCGCGTTCATGGCCGTCGTCGCCGGCTGGCTGTTCGCGTGGGCCTTTACGCTGCCCCTGAAGGGGACGCGGGAACGCCGCGTGCGCCTGGCCCGCGTGTTCTGGTACACGGCGGCGGTGACGCTGGCCACCTGTTATTACTGGCTGCCGATGGCGGAAATGAGCCGGGATTCCATGCGCTCCCTGTTTATGACGCCGCCCACGTTTTTTGAATTGTCATGGCCGTTTGACCCTCCCAAATTCCTGGAACGCCTTTACGCCTGCCTGCCGGGGATGTCATTCGCCGCTCTGGCGGCGGTTTATCTGGCTTGCGGGAAGAAGGCGTCCCCGGCGCCGGACAGAGGGAGGCGCCTGTTTATCCTTCTTCTGGCGGCGTCCGTTTTGCCCGCGTTTGTCGAGCCCATCCACCGCGCCGCCCATTTATGGAGCTACGTGGATTTTCCCGTCCGGTTCGGTTTTATTCCCAATCTGGCGGTAATGTCATTCTGCGCCTGGATTTTGTCCGGCGGCAGGCTGCCGGGGCTGGCAGGACGGCCATGGGGGTGGGGATGGAGCTTGGGGCTTCCCATAGCGGCTTTTTCCGTTTCCCTGTTTGTCCTGCAGATGACGGCTGCGGATCTTGCGGTGCGTCTTCTGCCTTTGCTGTTTTTTGCATGCGCATGGCTGTGCTGGAGGCATGTGGAGGGCAAAAAGCTGGTGTGGTCCATCGCCTCCGTGATGATGCTGGGCCTGCCCGTAGGGGCCGCTGCGTTCTGGAAGCAGGGGGAGGAGGAGAAAGCCTCCGTCCAGGTGCTCAATGCGGAATGGCTGGCACACGGCATGAAGGGGTATTCAGGCTTGCTGCGCGTGAAGGACAGGGATCGCCTGATGGTGGAAAACGCGGATTGCCTGGGGCCTGTCCCGGGCATTGGCAATTTCCGGCATACGACGAGCATCGGGCATTTCCGTTTTCTGAAAAACCTGGGGTACCGGGATGAATTTACGCGCACGTACAGCCAGGGAGGAACTCTATTTTCCGATTTGCTGCTGGGCCATGGTTTTGTGCTGGCGTCCCGGCCCATGGAGGGAATGGAGTGCGTGCTCTCCCGGGAAGGCATGTATTTATACAGGCTTCCGGGCGCCCGCTGGGGGCTGGTGGTTCCCCAGGGCGCGCTGGGGCTGCGTCTGGATGAGAACGCTGATGTGTTCAGCAATCTTAATGCCCTGCATGCCGCTCTCTGCCCATCGGCGGAAGGCCCCCTTTACGCGTCTGTAAAAATGAGGACGGAGATGAACGGCCCCTTTTGCCGGATAATCATTCCGGAATATTCCGGCGCGGTGTACGGGTTCCCGCAGACGGATACGGCGGAACTCCGCGTCAATGGATGTGCGGTGCCCGTCATGGCGGAGGCCCAGAAGGCATCCGGCGGTACGAGCCGCACCTATAACGGGGTATTGGAGTTGAAGCGTGCGGCCGTTGCCGGGGAAACCGTGGTGGAGGGGAGGATGCTGCGGACCGTGGAGACGCCTCTTCTGGCGGCTGCGGCGCGTACGCCGGAGCAGGATGTCCCGGTTCTGGGGAACGGGCAGGATAAGTACGGGATGGAGGCGAAAGGAAGCGGTGGCCATGTGGAGGTAGCGCTGACTGCCGGGGAAGGGGAGGCTCTCATGGTGCCGGTCGTGTATGACCGGGGATGGAGGGCCCGGCGGAACGGGATGGAGGCGCCTGTGGAAAAGGTGGGGGAATTGATGGCGGTGCGCCTTCTGAAAGGACAAAACCGGGTGGTGTTTGATTATTATCCACCTTTATTGAAAGGTTCCCTGCTGGTTTCCTCCGGAGCGGCCGCCGTCTTCCTGCTGTATGCATGGTGGGCGCGGCGGCGCCCGGAATCCACGCTCAGGAGGATTGTTCTGGCCTGCGGATACAGGCTGTTTCAGTGCTGCGCCGCCGTGGTGCTGATGTCTGTTTATATGGGGTCAATCGTGTTGTTTATCGTGCAGTCCGTGTTGTGAAGGAATCCCCGGAAGCGGGGAAAAATGCCGGAGACTCCGTGCGAGCGGGAGCTGAATCATTTTTTTTGCTTGCGTATTTTCTGAAATGACAGAAAATACAGTTATGGTTCTGGATGATGTACAGAAAGCCTTTGTGGAGCAGTGGGGGGAAATGGGCGCACGGTGGGGTGTCAGCCGTTCGGTAGCGGCTGTTCACGCGTTTTTGTATTTAAGTGAAGAGGCTTTGACTGCCGACGATTTATGTGAAGCCCTGTCTATGGCCCGTTCCAATGTTTCCACCGCGCTAAAGGAATTGGAGGGATGGGAACTGGTGTTCCGGGAGAGCAGAGTGGGGGACAGGAAGTCTTATTACCGTGTGCAATCCGATGTATGGGAGATGGCCAGGGCCATCATGAAGGAGCGTAAGAGGCGGGAGGCTGACGGAGCTTTGAGAGCGGTCGGGGAGTGTCTGGATAAGGCTCGCCGGGCGCGGAATCCGTTTCAGGAGAAGCGCCTGGAGGCCATGCAGGAGATTTTGCAGTTGAGCTGTGCTTTTGCGGATAAAGCGGTGGTGTGGCCGTCTTCCCTGATGAAGAAAGCGCTGAGAATGGGGGATAAAATTCTTGGCTGGATAGCGGGAAAGTAAAAAGATTTCGGCAGGAACTGCAAAGAAACGGATATCCAAAAATATTTGTGAGTCTATTATTTCTGTAATTATGGAAAATAGAGAAAATAGATTGAAGCGGAATGAATGCGGGAGTTCCGATGTGTTTGCCGTGACGGGCATTCTTGGTTACAGCGGCCGTTATATGGCGCGGGAAATGGAAAGGCGCGGTGGCAGAGTGCTGGGGTTGACCAACTCTCCGGATAAACCCAATCCGGACGGCTGGCGGCTGCGTCCTCTGTGCTGGGATGATCCGGATTCTTTGGCGGAAAGCCTGCGCGGGTGCCGTTCCCTGATTAATACGTATTGGGTACGGTTCAACACGCGGTGGTTTTCGCATGCGCAGGCGGTGGAGCGCACGAAGGTGCTGTTTGAGGCGGCCCGGAGAGCTGGAGTGACGAGAATCGTGCATGTGAGCATTACCTGCCCGGATGCCCGCAGCTGCTTGAGTTATTTCCGCGGAAAAGCCGTTCTGGAAAAGGAACTGGAAGGGCTGGGCGTTCCGTATTCAGTATTGCGTCCGGCAGTATTGTTCGGAGAGAAACCGGGAGAGGATATTTTGATTAATAACATGGCCTGGGTACTGCGCCATCTTCCTGCGGTGGGCGTTCCCGGAAACGGGAAGTACCGTCTCCAGCCGATTCATGTGCGGGATTTGGCTGCCCTGGCTGTACGGGAAGCATTGCGGGAAGACGGGAAAAATAATGTGGTTGAAGCGGTGGGGCCGGAAACATATACGTTCCATGAATTGTTTTCCATGCTGGGAAGGGTGACGGGATACAGGCGTCCGGTATTGTCTGTTTCTCCATGGATAGCTTATGCCGCCGCCTGTATCATGGGCATATTTCATCGCGACGTGATGCTGACCCGGGATGAGATCCGCGGGCTGATGGAGGACAGGCTCCATGTTGAAGGGGCTTCCCCTGCCGGTTCTATCCGGCTTTCCGCATGGGCGGAAAAGCACGCCGGGGAGCTGGGAAAAACTTATGCCTGCGAAATGGCCCGAAGGAAGCGTTCATGACCAGGTTCATGGCATCGGACGGCCTGAGGCTGTTTCTTGCAGGGGAGTTCACAGACGTTGACGTTTTCCATGGTTGTTTTCAGCGCATGAATTTTCAGCGGCTCCGCAATACTTTGTTTTTCCCGTTTTTTGTTTGCAGGTTAATTTGCGGCCAGGATTGCCGGAAGTTGCGGGCGGGGCTGATCCCGTTTTGCCGGTTGCCGGATTGTCGGGAAAAGGCTTTCCGTTTTGAAGGATGGTTGACAGGGGAATCTGGCGCGGTAGAGTGGTTTCATGCAGTCTTCCTATTGTCCGAGTCCTTATCGATATACGCGCCGCGTAACCCGTGAAGTCATGGTGGGGAATGTGGGGGTGGGCGGTTCCAATCCCATCCGGATCCAGTCCATGCTGACGTCCGATACGAGGGATACGGATGCCTGCGTGAAGGAGGCTTTGGAGCTGGCGGAGGCCGGGTGCGAGATTATCCGCCTGACCGCCCAGACCCGGGCGTATGCCGCCAATTTGGAAAATATTTCCCGGGAATTGCGCGCTGCCGGCTGCCATGTTCCTCTGGTGGCCGATATTCACTTCAAGCCGGATGCCGCGATGGAGGCTGCCAAATGGGTGGAGAAGATTCGTATTAATCCGGGCAATTTCGTTGATAAGAAGAAGTTTGAAGTGCGGGAGTATTCCGATGCCGAATACCGCGAGGAGCTGGATCGCCTGAGGGAGGAATTTACGCCCCTGGTTCTGTTTTGCCGGGAGCATGGCCGCGCGATGCGCATCGGTTCCAACCATGGCTCCCTGTCCGACCGCATTCTGAACCGCTTTGGCGATACGCCGGAAGGGATGGTGGAGAGCGCGATAGAGTTTGCCCAGATTGCCCGTGACCTGGATTACCATTCCCTGGTGTTTTCCATGAAGGCTTCCAACGTCAAGGTGATGGTGGCCGCCTACCGGTTGCTGGTGGAGCGCATGAACGCCCTGGGGCCGGATTGGAATTATCCCATTCATCTGGGGGTGACGGAAGCCGGGGGCGGAGAGGATGGACGCATCAAGAGCGCCGTGGGCATCGGCTCCCTGCTGACGGACGGCATTGGGGATACCCTGCGCGTTTCCCTGACGGAGGACGCCGTGCGGGAAGTGCCTGTGGCTTACCGCCTGTCCAATCCTTTCCAGCCGTCGGAACGTTCCGATGACCCGGTTTCCTTCTCTGAACCGGATTTGAGTTATGATCCCCTGAAATTTTCCAAAAGGCAGGGAGGGCTGGCGATGTGTCATGGCGTGCGCCTGGGCTGGGAGCAGCCTGTGCGCGTGGCGGTTCCTGACGCCGGGTTTTACGCCCTGCAGACGGAACGGGAGGCGATGGGGGACATGATGCCTGAATTATCCCTGGGTCAGCTGGATGCCATTGAGGTGGATCCCCGGTGCGATGCCGATCTGGAGCCGTTGAAGGAACTGGCGGAACCGTCCATTGTTACTGTGAAGAACGGGCTGGCTATGGAGCCTGTATATGCGTTCCGACTTCTGGCTGCCCGGGTTGAGGACAGGCACCTGATCCTGCTGAAGGATACGCTGGCGCCCGGTTCCGTTTCCGGAGAGGATGTGCCGCTGACGGCTGCCCGCAATATCGGCTCCCTGCTGTGCGACGGGATTGGAGACGCCGTGCTGATTCAGGGAGAGTCAGACCCCCGTTTGGCTTCCTTCCTGGGATTCAATATTTTGCAGGCTACGGGAACGAGGCTGACGCGGGCGGATTACGTTTCCTGCCCGTCCTGCGGGCGTACCCTGTACAATATCCAGGAGGCGACGGCCCGCATCCGGAAAGCCACGGAACATTTGAAAGGGGTGAAGATTGCCGTGATGGGATGTATTGTGAATGGCCCCGGCGAGATGGCGGACGCGGATTTCGGTTATGTGGGCGGCGCGCCGAACAAGATCAACCTGTATGTGAAGCATACGCCTGTGAAGTTCAATATTCCCCAGGAGGAGGCTGTGGAAAGGCTGGTGGATCTGATCAAGGAGTATGGGCGGTGGGTGGACCCCAAGTGAGGTTTTAACGTTGAGGGAGGCTTTTTTGATGCGGAGAGTGTTCGTCAGCGGTGGTCACGGCGGTTTGGCGCGGGCCATCGTGGAGTGTTTTTCCGCTGCGGGATGGGAAACGGATGCCCCGGGCCATGCCGTACTGGATGTGGGAGACCGTTCCGCCGTACGCCGCTGGTTTGATTGCCATGCCGCGTATGATTTGGCGGTGTGCGCCGCCGGAATTACCAGGGACAGGCCGTTTCTGAAACAGACGGAGGAGGAGTGGGACGAGATAATGAATGTGAATGTGACGGGAGCCGCCTGGTGCGGCCGATGCGCCGCCGCCGCCATGGTGCGGGAGAAGAGGGAGGGGCAGGTGGTGATGGTCGGCTCTTATGCGGCGCTCCGTCCGGCTCCGTCCCAGGCGGCTTATGCCGCTTCCAAGGCTGCTCTGGCGGGCCTGGTGAAAAGCCTGGCGCGGGAATGGGGAAAGGAGGGGATTCGCGTGAATCTGGTGTTGCCGGGATTCATGCTGACGGAGATGACGGCCGTGCTGCGGGATAGCGTGAAAGAGGCGGCTTTGTCCCGGCATGTGTTGAACCGCTTGAATACGCCGGAGCAGGCTGCGGCGTTTATCCTGTTTTTACAGGATGTTCTTACGGCAGCTTCCGGCCAGGTGTTTGATCTGGACAGCAGGATTGTCTAATAATGGACAGCGAATTTATTATCCGCGTTCTCTCCTGCTAATAATATATTTCCAAAAAAATCATTTTTTTTAGTGAAAGGGAGCGCCTGTGGTGATTCTGGAAAAAGGAAATACTGAGAAACAAGGTTTTTCCGGTCTTTTGGAAAGTATATAAACATGTAGAGATTCCTCTTTCCGTGTTTGGAATTTCATGTCCCCAACGGGAACCGGATGTCCTTGGACCATCAATTTTTCTTAAATCACTCTTCTTCAATATTAAGTCTTGATTGCGGATAATAAATCCGTAGAAATGTTTCTTCATGAGTTTGCCTCTGGCTGATGATGAAGAGAAAGGAAAGCGTTTTTCCTGTGGTTATCCGGATTATATTTCCCCGTCCCGGAATTATGGAATAGATGCCTTGCGCATTGTCGCCATGATGATGGTTTTAATTCTTCATCTTTTGGCCTCCATTGATGTTTTGTCTTTGGAGAACCATGGGGCCGCTTCCTATAATGTCGGGTGGCTGCTGGAGATTGCCGCTTATTGCGGTGTGAATTGTTATGCGTTAATTACAGGATATGTGTGCTGCGACGGAACGTTCAGGTATGAGCGCGTGGTTTCCTTATGGTTTCAGGTTGTTTTTTATACATGGGGCAGTTTGCTGCTGGCGCTGTTGTTTTTCCCCCAGGAGGTTCAGTTGGGTAATATTCTGCATTCCCTTTTTCCCGTTTTATCCGGCCAGTATTGGTATGTGACGGCGTATGTGGGGCTGTTTTTCTTCATTCCGTTTCTTAACGCCCTGGGGAACAGGCTGACCAAATTACAGTTCCAGTATCTTCTGGTTACCGTTTTCGTGCTGTTTTCCGTTATTCCCACCCTGCTTCACACGGATGTGTTCCCGGTGGAAGAAGGGTATAGCATCTGGTGGCTGGGCATCCTTTACATGCTGGGGATGTATGTTAAAAAGCATGGCTTGCTGACGGGAATGAAAACGCGTCCGTTATGGATGTTTTATGCCGGATGCGTATGTTTTGCCTGGGTTTTCAAGATGGTTCTCAACGTGGTGTCTCCATACCTGATTGGGCAGATCAAGGGCGGTGGAATGTTTATCCGCTATAATTCTCCTTTTATTGTAGGAACGGCGGTTGCCCTGTTACTGATTTTTTCCCGGATGCGTTTTTCTTCCCGAAGGGCTGTCTCCTGTATTTCATGGCTGGCGGCAGCGTCGTTCAGCGTTTATGTGCTGCATTGTAACGCTTTGATAGGAAAATGGTTTTTATGGGATGTCTTTGCGTGGACAGCGTCTTCTTCCTCAGCCCTGATGGTTGTGAACGTGTTGGCAATAGCCGCCGTGGTTTATGCCGGATGCGCCTTGGTGGACTCCGTGAGACGTTATTTATTTAGGCTCATGAACGTGGAAAGGGGCGCCCGGGCGGTGACGGGCTTTTGCGGAAAGCTGGGGCATGCGTTCCGAAAGATGTGCCGCCGGATAGATTCGCGTCCCTGAGGCCGTGGAAATGCCCTGTTCCGGCGGTTCCGGGCGGTTTTTGGCTGGGGCCGGGTTAGTTGTTATTATCGCTTTTATCCAGGAGGGCTTTAAGCCAGGGAATAACCAGGTCTTTTTTGAAGAAATGGTTGCGAGGGTCCACATTGGCGCAACGGAAAAAGGCGTCCCTGTCCAGACCTGCGGGCAAATGGCTGCCGTGCCAGCGTTGGGCAGGGTCCGCAAACCGGGGCTGGTGATGGTACTGGAAATGATCCGGCGCTCCGGCCATACGGTAGGCTGAGGAGATGAGCTGGAAGTCCCTGTCCAGGCCGCCTTCCGTGCAAATGACAGGGCGTGGAGCGAGAGCCGCCACAATGTCCGGGAAGTCGAATTGTTTCCAGAAGCCCGGAATGAGGTGGCGGATGGAGTTGGGGGCGGATCGCACGCCCCTGCCGTTGGGCATGGTCATGGTTTTGGCGCGTTCCAGCGTGCGGCACAGAAAGTCGTTATATACAAAGGCAAAGATATCCGGGTTCAGGCTGCCCAGAACCATCATGGGTTCCGTTCCCAGGGAAAAGCCGCTGAGGATAATATGGTTTTTTTGAGCCCAGGGGCGTGTTTTCACCCAGTCCAGAATACATTGGTCCGCATAAGAGGTATAGCCCAGCCAGCTCCAGTCCATTTCCAGCAGGATGCGGGCCAGGTTCTCATAATCGTGTGAAGAACGGCCTGCGGCACGTTCCGCGTCTCCTTCTTCACCCGTTCCGGCGTTGTCCACCACAATGGCAGCCCATCCCTGCCTGACATAATGGAAAGCCATGGCGTTGTTTCCCGGCTGCTGTACGGAAGGCTGGTCCAGATCCGGCGATGTTTCTCCCGCCAGCTCTTCCTTGGTTTGGTCGGAACCTGGAATGCAGAACAGCACGGGAACCGGATTTTTATCTGAAGCGTTGTCCGGCAGGAGCACCAGGAACGGTACGGCGGCTCCCGGGAGGGGATAGGCTTCCCATTTTTCTATCCGGTAATGTTCTCTTTGGACGGTTTTTACCAGAACGGGGGCGGGGATATTTTCCTGAGGGGGGAATTTCATCAGTTGCTGCATGGCTTCCCGGACTTTTTCCCTCCAGGCGGGGAAATCCTTTGAAGACATATCCAGGGAAAATTCGCATGCCGGACGCAGTTTTTCCAGCATGGTCTGGACGATGCCCCGGGAGGAAACATGCCGCTGGTCGCTCCGGGAGGAATGAAGTACCGCCCAGTCTTCCGCCCGGAATTTTTTACTGGGCGGGGAAAGGGAGAAGGAGGGAAGAGAAAGGGCAGCCAATAGAAGAGAGAAAAAGACGGCGGGATAAATAGTCATGAAACCAGATTGCCATAAAAGAAGCTTCCGTTGCAAGGCTGCAGCGGTGGTCTTTTCAGTTGGTTCCTGACGCACCGGAAGCTTGAGTTTTTCCGGGCAGGAAGGTAGTTTGACCGCCGTCATGATGGCGGGGGGGAAGAGTTTTGGAAGCCCGGAACCGCGGGTATGCGGCCTGGGCCTTGCTTCCGGCTTCGGCATGGGGGCGGCAGCCCATCTTGCCGGGGTAAGGGAAGGGCGCAGAGTGTTGAAGCCGTTGAGCGGATTGTGGGGCGAAGGGAATCCCTGGGGTGATGTATTGAGCGGATGGATTCCGGACAGGGGATTGTTATGCAGCCGCAGAAACGGCCCTGCCTCCCAGCTGGCGCTGTTGTTGGCGCGCCAGGCCGTGGAGGAAGCCGGATGGGGAAAGGAGGAACTGAGGGAGGCCGCCCTGATTGTAGGCAGTTCCCGCGGGAACGCTTCCGGATGGCTGAGTCCGTGGCCGGGCCGGCGGTCCATGAAAATTCTGGCTGTTCCCAATTCCCTGCATAGCGAACTTGCTTCCTGCGTCAGCATCGAATTGGGAATTTGCGGACCTTATCACGTGCTGGCGAGCGGTTGCGCCGCCGGCCTGGATGCCGTAGGCATGGCTGCCATGCTGATGCGGCAGGGAGTCGTCAAGAGAGCATTGGCTATCGGCCTGGATTTGCCTTTGTGCCGGGAGCTGCTGGGGACGTACTGGGCCTCCGGCATGCTTTCCCGCAATGGCTTGAATGATCCCTACGGCCCTCTGGCCGACGGCATGTGCATTTCCGAGGGAGGGGCGGCCATAGCCCTGGAATTGTCTTCGGAGCCCGGTATTTATGTGAAGGATTATCTGGTGAATTCCGATGCCTACAGCCCGCTGGGCATGCCGGAGGACGGAAAGAGCATTGCCGCCCTGCTGGAGACTGCTTTGAGGAATTGGGATGGAACGGTTCCCCTGACCGTTTGTCCCCATGCCAGCGGCACGGCGGGAAATAGCGTGTCCGAACGGGCCGCATTGAAAAGGGTTTTTAGAAACGGACTGCCGGATTTGAGGATGATGAAGCCGTGGACGGGGCATGCCATTGGAGGCAGCGGAATTCTGGAGCTGGCCCTGATGCTGGCCTTTGCCAGAGAGGGGGTATTGCCACCCAATCCTTCCTGGGTCACCTTCCCGGAAGGCGGTGCCTGTTCTGCGGAGGAACTGCCGTTGGCCGGTGGACGGATGCTGATCAAATCCGCCGCTTCCATGGGAGGCCATAATGTGGTGCTGAGTCTGGCGGTGGATGGGTGAATATTGTTGAATAGTAAATTATTATGAAGAATCCTGAACAGTTTTTGTCAGAGTTGGAGTCTGCGGGGCTGCTGCGCGTCCTGAGGGATGTGGAATGCCTGCCTGGAGGAATGGCCCGTCTGGCGGATGGCCGGGAAGTGGTCAATCTGGCAAGCAACGATTATCTGGGGCTGGCCCACCATCCGTCCCTGGCGGAGGCTTTTTCCCGTGCGGTGCGGGATGAAGGGGCCGGGGCTATGGCGTCCCGCCTGGTGACGGGGACGCGGCGGGCGCATTCCTGCCTGGAAGAAGCCCTGGCCTCTCTGAAGGGAACTGAAGCGGCGGTCAGCTTTTCCTCCGGTTATGCTACCTCCCTGGGAGTGATTACTTCTATTGCGGGCCTGGAGGATACGGTGTTGATGGACAGGCTGTCCCATGCCAGCCTGATTGACGGGGCTCGCTTGTCCGGGGCGCGTTTGTCTACGTTCCTGCATAACGATATGGAGTCATTAAGGAAAAAACTGCAGCATTTGCGGGACGCGAATCCTTCCGGCGGGATTCTGGTAGTGACTGAATCCGTTTTCAGCATGGATGGAGACCGCGCCCCCCTTCGGGAAATCGTGCGTCTGAAAGATGAATTCGGCGCGTTGCTGCTGGTGGATGAAGCCCACGGATTCGGGGTGCTGGGTGAACACGGGGCCGGGCTGGCGGAAGAGCTGGGTGTTTCCTCCCGGATAGATTTTCAAATGGGGACTCTAAGCAAGGCGGCTGGAGTAAGTGGTGGGTATGTGGCCTGTTCCCGAGCCTGGGCGGATGTCATGGTTAATTCTGCCCGGTCCCTGATTTATTCCACGGCGCCGCCTCCCGCGTTGGCCGCTGCCGCCCTGGCCGCGGTGGAAGTGATCCGCAGCGGGGAGGGAAAGGAATTGCGCCGCCGTGTTTCCGTGCTGGCGGATAATTTGTCTGCCGCCCTGGGGGTGCCGGGAAGGCCTGTTTCTTCCATTTTTCCTGTTGTGGTGGGAGAGAACGATGCTGCTTTGGCTGCGGCGGATGCCCTGCTGGAACAGGGCTTTCTGGCTCCCGCCATCCGTTATCCTACGGTTCCCCGCGGAACGGCCCGGTTGCGCATTACGGTGACGGCTGCGCATGAATCCGGTCAGGTCACGCGGCTGGGTAAGGCGTTGACGAAGCTGCTGAATGGGAAATAATGCAGGCGTTGTTTTTTGTTCTCCGTATTTAAGACTGCTGTTTTTTCTGCCGTGGTCCGGTGTCTGCCGGGAATTGTATTATCCTGATTGAGACCTCCATAAAAGAGGAAGAAAGATCTGATGCTTGGCGGGGCGGAATGACATCCGGATGTCCTGAATGGCAGAGCTTGCCTCTTGACAGGAAAGTTTTCTTCCAGTAAGGGGAAAGAATGAAGGTTCCCATAGGAATTTTCTCTGAACCCTATAAAATAACGTCATGATGAATACTTCTGATTCTCCTTCGTCCCGCTGCAGCGGTTCTCCTTCCTGCACGGCCGCTCTTGTTCTCGGCATTATCGCCCTGGTATTGGCATTGATCGGTTTTTTCCCGTGCCTGGGCTGGATTACCCTGATTCCTGCGGGGTTGCTTGCCATTATTGCGCTGATCATGAGCATTGTGGCTGTGAGCAAAGGTTCACCCAAAGGGGCTCTTGTTGTTGCCATTATCTCGTTGGTCCTGTCCGCCGTTGCGGGAATTGTCCAGGCATGGATGGCCAGCGCTACCGTGACTTACATGGAACAGCACCAGGAGTATGTGGAAAAGAAGGCTCTGGAAATTCAGAAGGAGCTTCAGCAGATGGAGCAGGAAAACAAGGAGTCATTGAGGCGGTCCGGGGAGGCGGATGGAATGTCCCCTGCGGACGGAACAGGTTCCTGGGATTTGTAGTTCCTGAACCTTTTTGGAAGATCGGAGATGAATGGCGGGCGCTCTTCATGGCGTTCATGCCGTGATAGCTGGGTGGTCAGGAAAGTCTGGCTGCCTGTATGGGCTGTTCTGTCCTGCCTGTTGCTGGCGCCCTCCCTCATGGCTCTGGCAATTAGCCCTGGCGGGATGAATTCCCTGGCAGCTTCTGTTGCCGTGCCGCATCGTGAATGTCCGTTGTGCGGCATGACGCGAGGGTATGGGGAAATGGCCCGCGGTAATATACGCGCCGCATGGGGATGGAACCGTGGTGCACCGGTCTGGTTTATGGCAGGACTGCTCAATGGAGGGACTGCCGTGGTTTATTTGGCATGGTGCTGGCGGAAAAGGGCGGGATGCAGGAAAAAGGAAAATGGCTCTTCCGTGTAGAAAGCCGGCAGGAAAGGGAGGGAAAATAGTTTTGACGGGATACGTCCAGGCAGGCGTGATGCTTTTTCCGTTGTCAAATCGGTATTTCTGAAAAGACGCTCCGGGAAAGGACGGATGAATTAACCGGATGGTCATCGTATTTATTTTCAAATTGTTGGAGAGAGCCGAGCTGCCCCCGGCAGATGAGACGGCGGAAGTTTTGAACGGAGGCGTGGGAAATTCTTCTTCCGTCTGGTTATTTTCGTCACGGGGGCTGATTCTTGAATAGAGGGGAATGATGTTGAAGCTTTATTGAATCAATTCCATGCCAAATTCCTCGCAGTGCCGAGAATGAAGTCCCCTTTTGCCCAGGTTGATTGTTCTTCTGGAGAGAGCTGTATTGTTCCTGAAAAGGAGAGAGGAGTGCGTCGCCGTTGTTTCGTTCCTCAGGATTATTTTTGTTAGAAAGGGGAATATTTTTTCTGGGCACGACCGGTATTGCCGTTCGTGGAGGAAGTATCCGGAGAGTGGAATATTTTGGTTTTTATTCATTTTAGTATTTTTTATGATTACATTGCTATCTATGAGTTGTGTTATTTTCTAACATTTTTATTCTAGGCCCGTTTGATTTTATATATATAGTTTTTGGATATTGTATGAATATTTGCATGTCCATTTGTAGATCAATCGAATTGCGGAAGAATGCATCCGGAAGTTATAAAATCCGGCTGACTATCGACCGGGGAAGCAAGTTCTGCGGCGCCAGGAAATCTCTTGGTCTCGGCACCCATCGGGAGGATTGCGCCTTAAGACGTGCTTACCTGATGCGATGCCTGCTGTTTCATATGGGGTGGTTTCCCGGTGGAAAGATTGCCGTCAGGAATTCAGCCGAGTGCGGCATCAAGGATGTTGTTTGGGACAGCATGGAGTGTTCTGGGGACTCCGGAATGTTCAAGCTTGCCGGAAGGGGAGGCCGCATGGCTGCGGATGAGACCATGGCCATCTGGTTCCAGACGAATGAGGATGGGAAGGTTCAGTGCCTTCGTTTGCTCATTTCCGGATGGAGGAAGGATGACCGGGCGGATGATTTGAGGGTGCTGATTCAGGGAATGCGGCATTGCGCCTCGGAACAGCGCCAGCATCCCTGCCGGATTTTGAATATTGAAATCGGCGCCGGCTCTTTCAAGGTATCCCGGGATGAATGTGTGCTGAAAGGATAGGAAAACGGATTGTCCCAGATACCAGTTTATCCTGGTTTTATTCGGAAGACGCCACATTCCGGTTGGGAAATCCGGCTGTATGTCCGGCATGCCTGGCCCGGAGTTTATTTGACCGTCATTGACGACGGGAAGGTTGCCCGTATCCCGGGCGAGGTGAAGGCGCGGAAGGAATGGGGCGCTGCCTGACCGAAAAGGGAGTTTTGTTTTTTCTGCATGAAAAACCCCCCGGATGGAATGATTGCCATCCGGGGGTTTGTTTAAGGGATCCGGCTATTTTTTAGCGGGCAGTTTCACCTGGATGTGAATGTCGCGCAGCTGACGGTCTTCCGCGGCGGCGGGGGAATCGCTCATCAGATCCGCTCCCCGGTTGTTTTTCGGGAATGCGATGACTTCGCGGATGGATTCCGCGTTGCAAATCATCATGACCAGGCGGTCGAGGCCCAGCGCAAGGCCGCCGTGGGGCGGAGCGCCGAAGCTGAAAGCGTCCAGAATGTGGCCGAATTGTTCGCGGGCCTGTTCCTCCGTGATGCCGAGCGCCTTGAACATGGCGGACTGCAGGTCGCGTTCATGGATGCGGATGGAACCGCCTCCCAGCTCCGTGCCGTTGAGCACCACGTCGTAGGCCTGCGCGCGAAGGTCTGCGGAGAGTTCCCCGCTGAGCAGTTTTTGTTCGTCTTCCTTGACGGGGCGGGTAAAGGGGTGGTGGATGGCGACCCAGCGCTGCTCTTCCTCATCCCAGCCCACCAGCGGGAATTCAATAACCCACAGAAAGTCGCGTTCCCTGTTGTCCTTGAGCAGTTCCATGAATTCGGCGCATTGCAGGCGCACGCGGCCCAGGATATCGCAGGAGGGTTCCCACGGGCCGGCGGCAAAGAGAACGAGGTCTCCTGTTTCGATGTCCAGGGCTTCCGTGAGTTTTTGCTTTTCTTCATCGGAAAGGAATTTGGAGATGGGGCTTCTCCAGTCTTCCTCGCGCACCTTGATGTAGGCCAGGCCTTTGGCGCCGGCTTCCACGGCAGTTTTCGTCAGGGCGTCAATCTGTCCAACGGAGGCGGAACCGAATCCTTTGGCGTTGATGGCCTTGACCACTCCGCCGTTGTTTACGGCTGAGGCGAATACCTTGAAGCCGCTGTTTTCAAAGATGGAGGAGACGTCCGTCAGCTTCATGCCGAAGCGGCGTTCCGGCTTGTCGGAACCGTACTGATCCATTGCTTCCTTCCAGGTCATGCGGGGGAAGGGGGTGGGAATGTCCACGCCCAGGGATTCCTTGTACACGCGTTTGAGCAGGCCTTCCACCAGGTTGTAGATGTCTTCCGGCGTGATGAAGGAAGCTTCAATGTCCACCTGGGTGAATTCCGGCTGGCGGTCCGCGCGCAGGTCTTCGTCACGGAAGCAACGGGCAATTTGGAAATAGCGTTCCATGCCGGCCACCATGAGCAGCTGCTTGTATTGCTGCGGAGCCTGGGGCAGCGCGTAGAATTTGCCGGGCGCCAGGCGGGAGGGAACCAGGAAGTCCCGTGCGCCTTCCGGCGTGGATTTGGAGAGGATGGGCGTTTCAATTTCCAGAAAGCCGTGCTCGTCCAGATAGTCGCGCGTGGCTTTGGTGACGCGGTGGCGAATCTGCATGTTGCGGGCCATGGCCGGGCGGCGCAGGTCCAGAAAGCGGTATTTGAGGCGCAGGTCTTCGTTGGAGAGGGCCCGATCCAGCTGGAAGGGGAGCACATCAGCCTTGTTGATGACGTTCAGGGTGTCTGCGGAGACTTCGATTTCCCCGGTGGGGAGGTCCGCATTGGTCGTGTCCACCGTATCCGTTTTCAGGCGGGCGGCCACGGTGCCGGAAATCTGGATCATGTCTTCGGAGCGGAGCTGCTGGGAAGCTTTCGCCACATCCTGATTGACTTCCGGGTGAAAGACTACCTGCGTGATGCCGGAGCGGTCGCGCAAGTCGATAAATATGACGCCGCCATGGTCCCGGACGGAATCTACCCAGCCGATGAGGGTGGTCGGCTTGCCGATGTTCGCAGCGCGCAATTCGCTGCAGGTATGAGTGCGGTATGAGTTCATCTTTATTGAAAATGGAAGAAGGGGAAAGAACGGTGTCAGTTGCTTCCGGTGAGTGAAGCTACGGCGTCAAACAGGTCGTCCATGGCGACGGGGGATGAGGTGCGGGCCCCCAGGTCGCGAAGTTCCATGACCGGGAATTCATCCCCCACGATCAAGGCCGCGCGGGCGCCGGATTTGACAGCCTTCTGGAGCTGTCCGTTGACTTTGGTGAGCGTGAGGGGAAGGTCCACGCTGTATCCCTGGTCCCGGAGGGCGGAGGCGATGGCAAGAACTTCCGCGCGGCGGCTTTCAGACGCCTGAACCATGAAGATGTCGCAGCCTGCGGAGGCCAGCGCCGCATCTTTCAGCGCCCTGGCATGGGGCGTCTGGTCAATGAGGTGGGTGATGACGGCATCCCCCATGGCAAAGCCGGTTGCCGGCATGTCTACCGCGTTGTTGGAAAGGGCGCTTACCAGCGTGTCGTAACGGCCTCCGCCGGCTACGGCGCGCAGGCTGCGCTGTGTGTCAAAGATTTCAAAAACCAGACCGGTGTAGTAGGCCAGTCCGCGCACTACGGATAAGTCCAGCTTGACATAGCCGTCCAGCCCGCGGGCCGTCAGGTCTTTCATCAGGATGTCATAGCGTTCGGACGCTCCGTCGGGCGGGTTTTCAATGAAAGCCACCAGATCGCCGCGGCTGATATGAAAGGCGTCCAGCTTGCGCTGGCATTCCTCCGGGCGGTCACGTTCAAATTTGTCCACAATGCCGAGGAAAGCGGGAATATCCTGTTCCTGCACGCCGTGTTCCGAAGCAAACCTGATCCAGGCTTCCCGGTCAGAGACGCGCACAATGAAGTCGTTTTGCGTAAAGCCCAGTTCCCTCATGCAGTCGATGGCCAGGGCTATCAGTTCGGAATCCGCCCACGCGGATGCTTCTCCCAGAATGTCCGCATTGAATTGATAGAATTCGCGCAGACGCCCTTTCTGGGGTTTTTCATAACGGAAGCATGAGCCGATTTCAAACCACTTGAGCGGTTTGGTGTATTCGCGCTGGTAGGCGGCTGCGATGCGGCCCAGGGAGGCGGTGAGTTCCGGGCGGATGGTGATGTCCCTGTCCCCCTGGTCCGTGAAGCGGAAGAGCTGGGTGGGCAGTTCGCCCCCGCTCTTTTTAAGATAAAGCTCCGTGGCTTCCACAGTCGGGCCCTCCCATTCCAGGAATCCGTAACGATGCGCCACTTTCTTCCATGCGTTGAAAAGATAGTTGCGCACGGCGCAGTCCGCCGGTGCAAAATCGCGGAATCCGGGAAGTGGTTGAAAGCGAGCGTCTGGCATAACCTGGAAAAAAGGATGTTGTCTGAGGACGAAACAGTTTACAGAATTCCTATGCCTTGGCAAGTCCACATGCTTATGATGAAGGAATTTCGGTGGAAATAATATAAATAGCCCTCTGCCGGAGGCCGGGGACGGTTATTCCGGTTTTATATGAAGTGAGGAAGACAGGAAAAGGATTGATTATTGGTGGTTTTAGTGTTTTTTATTGTTGTCCGGATTTTTTTGCGCGGGTTAAGGGGAATGCAGGTTGAGTGCCTGCGGATTTGTAACCGGATGTCAAACAGCAATATTGAACAGCAAGGGGAAATGATAAGAAGGTGTTCTCAAAAATTTTCCTTCGTATGGAGCATTTCATCTTTCCTTTTATAGAAAAATGTTTTTCTCCCGCTTTAAAAAGAAAACCGGGGCAGTTTTGTTTGATTTCATACGAGTATGACGTGAAACGAATGAGTTTTTTTCCTCTTTGGGGATCTAATATCAGTATTGATTATGTGTAAAGAATGTGGATGCGGGGGGGAGCTCTCCCATGAAAGTCACGGCCACGGCATGGACGTCCATGTTCCGGTGTTGGATGCCAATGACCGGCTGGCTGAGCGCAACAGAGGTTTTTTTGCTGCAAAAAACCTTTTGGTTATCAATGTTTTTTCTTCTCCGGGGTCAGGAAAGACTTCTCTGTTGCAGAAGACGGCGGAGATGCTCCGCGGCCGTGTGCGCGTGGGGGTTATCGTAGGGGATTTGGCGACGGATAATGATGCGGAACGCCTGAGCCGCGCGGATATCCCCGTGGTGCAGATTACAACGGGCACCATGTGCCATCTGGACGCCCGCATGATTGCGGAGGCCATGAAGAAAATGCCGTTGGACGATCTCGACGTTTTGATTATTGAAAATGTGGGCAATCTGGTTTGCCCGGCTTCCTATGACCTGGGGGAAGGCGTGCGCGTGGTGCTGCTTTCCGTGACGGAGGGGGAGGACAAGCCGTTGAAATATCCTCCCATGTTCCATTCTGCGGATGTTGCCCTGGTGACCAAGTCCGATCTGGCGGATGCCGTGGATTTTAACCGTGACGCCGCCCTGGCCGCACTGAACAAGGTGGCTCATCATGCGCACGTGATGGAGGTGTCTTCCAAGACCGGCGAAGGAATGGAGGCCTGGTGCGAGGAGATTGCGGAGCGTGCGCGCCGCGCCCGGGAAGGCACGATTCAGCATCATGGCCGTCACCACCATTGAACAGGCCGCCGCGGCATTGAAATTTGAGATAGCCGGCATGGTTCAGGGGGTCGGCTTCCGCCCCCACGTGTACCGTTTGGCGGTACGGCACGGATTGAAGGGGTTTGTGCGCAATACGGAGTCCGGCGTGGAGATTCATGTGGAAGGGGAGCCCGGCGCTCCGGAGCGTTTCTGGACTGCGCTGATGGACGGCCTGCCGGAGCATGCCCGGGTTTATGGAGTGGAGCGGACCGTATGCGAGCCTGCCGGTTTTAAGGAATTCCGCATTGAGGAAAGCGATTCCACCCCCGGAGGCGTTCCGGTGATGCTGCCGGATCTGGCTCCGTGCCCGGAGTGCCTGGAAGAAATGCGCGACCCGTCTTCCCGCCGGTATCATTATCCGTTTACCAACTGTACGCACTGCGGTCCCCGCTATTCCATTATTGAGACAATGCCGTATGACCGAGCGGGCACCAGCATGAAGGGGTTCCGAATGTGTCCGGAGTGCCGGAGGGAGTACCAGGAGGTGGAGGACAGGCGTTTTCACGCACAGCCTATCGGCTGCCCGTCCTGCGGTCCTTCCGTGAAGGTGCTGTTTTCAGATGGTTCAGAGTTGGGGTTCGGCCATGGGTTTGATACCCCCGCGGCACAGGTGGCATGGGTGCTGGCGGACGGTTTGATTGTGGCCCTGCTGGGCGTAGGAGGTTTTCAATTGCTGGCGGATGCTTCTTCGGAAGCTGCCGTCAGGCGTCTCCGGCGGTTGAAGGAGCGTGACGCCAAGCCTTTTGCCGTGATGGTGCCGGATGTGGCTGCGGCGGAGAGGCTGTGCCGCCTGTCGGAGGAAGAAAAGCGCCTGCTGGCTTCTCCGGCCGCCCCCATTGTTCTGGCCCGGGGGAGGAAGGATGTGGATCTGGCTCCTTCCGTGTGCATGTTCAGCCGTTTTGTGGGGATAATGCTTCCGTCTTCCCCTCTTCATGCACTGCTGATGGATGTGTGGGGAAAGCCTCTGGTAGTGACCAGCGGGAACCTGAGCGGCGAACCCCTGTGCATCTCCGTGGAGGAGGGGTTGGGGAAACTGGGCCATGTGGCGGATGTGTTTTTGGTGCATGACCGTCCGGTAGTGCGGCCCGTGGACGATTCCGTGGTCCGCGTTACGGACGGCAGGGCCATGATGGTTCGCCGCGCCCGCGGATATGCCCCGCGGCCTGTGTGGCGCACATCTGAGGCGGCTCCCGACGTGCTCGCCCTGGGGGCTGGACTGAAGAATACCATCTGCTGGCTGAAAAGGGGCGTGGCTGTCATGAGCCAGCATCTCGGTGACCTGAGCAGCGCGGCTTCCCTGAACGCTTTTGAGCGGACGGTGGAGGCGCTGGGCAGAACCCTGGATGCCGTTCCGCAGGTAATTGCCGTGGACGCCCATCCGGACGGCCCCACTTTTGCCCTTGGCCGGCGTCTGGCGCGGAAGTGGAATGCAACGGTTGTTCCTGTACAGCATCATCAGGCTCATGTGCTGGCCTGCGCTGTGGAAAATGAAACGCCGTTTCCCGCTTTGGGCATCGCTTGGGACGGGACGGGGTTCGGTACGGACGGAACGGTATGGGGAGGGGAATTTTTTGTGTTGGAGGAAGAGGGTGAGCCGCGCAGGGTGGCCCGCCTCAGGCCGTTTCTTCTGCCCGGTGGGGACGAAGCGGTTCGGGAACCTTCCCGGTGCGCCTGTTCCCTGGCCCGCCAGATGGGGCCGTGGCGTACGGAGGGGCTTGATAAGCGTCTGGAGAGGGGGATGCCTGTGCGGAAACGCGAGGTTCTGGAAGCGATGATGGCCCGGAATATCCATTGCCCGGCTACCTCGTCCATGGGGCGGTTGTTTGATGCCGTGGCTTTCTGGTGCGGTTTTGACGGTGCGGCGGGGTGTGAGGGCCATGCCGCCATGATGCTGGAATCCTGGGCTGCGGAAGCTTCCGGGGAAAAGATACCGGGGGACGCGTATGAATGGGTCATGCATGAAGAAGAGGGATTGCTGGAACTGGATTGGCGGCCGTTGATGAAGTCTGTGGATGAAGATTTGTTGGAAGGCGTTTCCCGCGGCTGCATCGCCCGCAAGTTTCATGAGAGCCTGGTGAATCTGGTCTTTGACGTGGCGGAGCGTTTCTGCCTGGACAGGCTGGTGCTGGGCGGCGGATGTTTTCAGAATGCCTTTTTGCTTGAAGGACTGGCGGGAATGGCCCAGTCTAGAAGGTGCCAGTTGGCTCTGCCCCAGCGGGTGCCGTGCAATGACGGGGGAATTTCCCTGGGGCAGGTTGCGGCGGTCGTACGCCAATGGAAAGGATAGAATATGTGTTTGGCCGTTCCCGGAAAGATTGTGAGCGTCAATGAGACGGACCCTTTGTTCAGATTGGGAGTGGTGGACTTTGGCGGCGTGACCCGTGAAGTGAACCTGGCCTGTGTGCCGGAAGCCGTTCCGGGGGATTACGTCATCGTTCACGTAGGAATGGCTCTGAGTGTGCTGGATGAGGAAACCGCTCTTCAAACCCGCAGGGAAATGAGAGGAATTGTGGAAAATACGGATCCGCTGTAAGGGAGCGTTTCCCGAATTCAATTAATGATTTATGCAGGAGGAAGTCCGGCAGCTGATTGAAGAATTGCGCCACGCTGTGACGCGTCCGTGGGCGGTCATGGAGGTGTGCGGAGGCCAGACGCATGCGATTGCCTCTCTGGGGCTGGAGGCTCTGCTGCCTCCCGGCCTGCGCCTGATTCACGGTCCCGGCTGTCCGGTTTGCGTTACGGCGGTGGAGTTGATTGACCAGGCCGTGGAATTGAGCCTGCGGCCCGGCGTGGTTTTGTGTAGCTACGGGGATATGATGCGGGTGCCGGGTTCCCGCGGGGATTTGTTTTCCGCCAAGGCCGGTGGGGGAAACGTGCTTCTGGTATATTCTCCGCTGGAAGCGGTCGCTTATGCCGGAAGCCATCCGGATACGGAAGTGGTGTTTTTCGCCGTAGGTTTTGAGACGACGGCCCCGGCTACGGCTCTTGCCCTGCAGCAGGCCCGCGCACTGGGGTATGCCAATTTTTCCGTTCTTTGCGCCCATGTGCTGGTTCCCGCGGCTCTGGAATGGCTGATGGATCAGGATGAGGGAAGGCCGGACGCTTTCCTGGCCCCCGGCCATGTCTGCGCCGTCACGGGGGAAAGGGATTACGGGCGTTTGGCCTCCTGTTACCGGACGCCCATGGTGGTGACGGGGTTTGAGGCTCCGGACCTGCTCCGCGGCATTTTGATGTGTGTCCGCCAGCTGGAAGCCGGGGAATATGCAGTGCAGAATGCGTACGGACGTTATGTGAAGCCTGGTGGGAACAGGGCGGCGCAGGAAAGGATGAATGAAGTTTTTGAGCCGGAAGACCGCCATTGGCGCGGGCTGGGGCTGATTCCCGGCGGCGGCATGAAGCTGCGCCGGGAGTGGAATGCCATGGATGCCGTTCTGCGTTTTGAATGCGGAAAAGGAAGTCCGGGAGAGGATGAAGCTTCCGGATGCCTGGCCGGACAGGTGCTGAGGGGGCTGATTCGTCCTGGGGAATGCCCCTTTTTCGGCTCGTCCTGCACGCCGCTGGCTCCGCTGGGCGCTCCCATGGTGTCCGGGGAAGGGGCTTGCGCCGCTTATTATCATTATAAAAGAAATTGATGCCATGTTTGAGTGTCCAGTTCCGGAACCTGTTTCCGACCGTATCCAGATGGCTCACGGCGGCGGAGGCCGCTTGATGAATGATCTGATCCGAACCGTGTTTCTGAGCGCCTTCGGGTGTCCTTCCGGAGGCGTGCAGAATGACGCCGCCGTATTGGAGGTCCCTCCGGGGAGGCTGGCGATGACGACGGACAGCTTTGTGGTGCAGCCTTTGGAGTTTCCCGGCGGCTCCATCGGTTCACTGGCGGTGCACGGAACGGTGAATGATCTCGCCATGAGCGGCGCGGAGCCGTTGTATTTGACGGCGGGCTTTATTCTGGAAGAAGGGCTTCCGCTGGAGGTCCTGGCCCGCGTGGCGCAGGATATGGCTGCCGCGGCCCGTGCGGCGGGCGTTCGTATTGTGACGGGGGACACAAAAGTGGTGGAGCGCGGAAAGGGGGACGGCATTTACATTAATACTGCCGGGGTTGGCATCGTGCGCCATGGGTTGGAGATCAGCCCTTCTTCCGTTCGTCCGGGGGATTCCGTGCTGCTCAGCGGGGATTTGGGGAGGCACGGCATGACGATTATGAGCCTGCGCGCCGGGCTGTCTTTCGGAGACGGCCTGGAAAGTGATTCCGCTCCGTTGCATGAGTCCGTGGCCGCCGTCATTCGTGCCGGCATTCCCGTGCATTGCCTGCGTGACGTGACCCGCGGCGGGTTGACCGCCACTCTTTCGGAGATTGCGGAATCTGCCGGCCTGACAGTGAAGCTGAATGAAATGTCCATTTCCGTGCGTGAGGATGTCAGGGCGGCGTGCGGGCTGTTGGGGCTGGACCCTCTTCAAGTGGCCTGTGAGGGACGTTATCTGGCCATTCTCCCCAGGGAATATGAGGGAGAGGCCCTGGACCTGATGCGCGGCTGCGGCGTATCCGCCGGAGCCTGCGTCATAGGCCGTGTGGAGGAATTGGGGACGGCGCCCCTGCTGATGACGGGACTTCTTGGAGTGGAGCGGGTGTTGACGATGCCTTCAGGAATGCAGCTTCCCCGCATCTGCTGATTCCTGGTGCTGCATGATTGGCGTTTTGTGGCAGGGAAGCGGGGGGAATCCGCTTCCCTGCCGGTCCGGTGTTTCATAGGGGGTGCCGGAGCGGCTCTGTGCGCTTCCGGGGGAAAGCGCAGCCGGCTTGGTATGGGGAACTGGTTGTTGGGAGATGGTTCAGGAGGGAGTGTCTTTACCTGTTCCGGCATCGGGAAACGCTTTTAATGCCGCTTTGGCTTGTGCATGGTCCTGGGAGGCTGCCTTTTCCAGCCATTCCCGGGCGGTGTCCAGGTTTTTTTCCACGCCGAATCCGTACAGGCAGATGATTCCCATATTGTATTGCTCGGAGGCGTAGCCGGCCCTGGCGGCGCGAAGATTCCTGTTTTGCCATTCCCTGGCTTCCGCTTCCGTGAAGTTCTGGCTCTTGCAGAATTGGTCCCACGTTTTTCCGAATTTCATGGCCGCCCTCGCAAATCCCGACAGGGCGGATTTTCTGGTGTATTCATCCGCCAGGCGCATGTTTTTTTCCACTCCGTCGGGTCCCAGCCTGTACAGGTGGGCCAGTCCCCAGTATCCGTTGGGGCTGCCCAGATCCGCCGCTTTTTGAAAGAGCTGCAGCGCGTCCGGGTATTTTTTATGGGACATGGCGAATACCGCATTGGCCAGGAAGCGTTCCGCTTTGATGAATTCGTAAAATTCGGGAATAGCAGCCCATTCGGATTTAAGTTTGTTTCTGTCTTTCCTGGATTTGGGAGGCATGCCGGAAGGCGGGGATATGCGGAAAACGGGAATGTAACCGGAAGCGCCCATATTGGCCAGCCCGGCCATCAGAAAGCAGCCCGGCTGGAGGCGCCACATGTGCATGTACAAAACGCGCTCTGCGGGCAGAGATTCCTTCTCGATCCAGTCCGGCAGGTTCATGGGGGGGCCGTAAAGTCCCGTCAGGCCGTTCAGCATGCGCTTGTACAGGGATTTCAGGCGCGTATCGTATTCCTCTTTACCCGCTTTGGTGGTGGAGTAAAAGGAAACGGCTTTCAGACCTCCATCCTTTCCGTACTCGAAATGCAGGGAGAAGAAAAGGCCTCCAATAGGTTTTTTCGTCTTGTAGGCTCCGTTCAGCCCTGTACGGCTCAGGTAGGCGTCTGTTTCCGGCCCTTCCAGGGATTTGCAGGTTTTCAGGGAATTCAGAAGCTGGGATTCCTGCAAACCTGTTTCCAGGGGGCCGTAAAGAGGCGAGGCGGCGCCGCAGGAAGCTGTATAAAGCACAGCCATGTAGCGATAGCAATTGGTCAATTTCATGGGATAGATAGGGCAGGGATGGAAGTGGTGCTTCAATAGCGAATTAGGAATCCGAATGAAGTGTTCAAAGATGTTTCTATGAAAAGCAAGTATATTACAATCAATAATTTATATTTTGTTCCGACAAATTTATTCTGTTGAGGGTTGTGTCCGGGAAAATGATGGATGATTTTGGAGAAATGCATTTGGTATGAAAAACTGATATTGACGTCGGATTCCTAATCCGCAGTGTTTAAAATAGGTTGAAAAATATTGGTTAATCTTTTTGTTATCAGCATATTAAAAATATGCATCCTGTTTTCCTGAAGTGAAAAAGGTGGAAAGGCTCGTCTGTTGTCCCGCCTTGTTCTTCCGTTTTTTTTACCTGGGAATCGTTATTATTTTTATTAAAAGTCTTTCTGAATATTCATTCATTTCCGTTTTGTGTATCCCATATGCATGCATTGTGGCGGATTTCAAATCCGTATGTCAGCGAAAAAAGGAATTGGTGCTTCCTTATTAATTTTATTATCAATGGATAAAATCAATATTAGGGATTGTTTCTTTCAGGATGCGTTGTGATTTTTTTCTTTCTCTATACGATGAAAGTCCTTTTTTCTCAAAAAATTTGATTGACTGCGGATTTGAAATGCGCAGATGATCGCATATGGATTGAAAGCGCTTGATATTCAATGGTCCGTTCCTTTTTCTCGGTAATACATAGTTTGGCCGATGTTTTGAGAGGGAAAAGCGGGAAGCATGATTCCGTGCCCGTATGGGAAGGCCGTGGCGTAATTGGTCAGGAACTGCTGTTGTCTCTGTCAGGGCTGCAAGCATAGACGGAAGTTCGTGACGGTTTCGTTTCCGGCCGCATCTTGTTTGGGCAGGCCATTCCGCTCATGGTACCGGCGCATGAGAATTGATGTAGTAACGGATACGTATGAACCAGATGTCAATGGAGTGGCCCTGACGCTGGGGCGTCTGGTCGGCGGCCTCCGGATGCGCGGGCATCTGGTACATGTGATGAGGGCTTCAGAACGGGGCGGTTCTTTCAATCCCGGGGAGACGGCCATGCCGTCCCTTGCCCTTCCCATGTACCGTGAGGTGAAGATAGGTTTGCCTTCTGCAGACAGGTTCCGCGCCAGATGGATGAAAAAAAGGCCGGATGTGGTATACGTGGCTACGGAAAGCCCCATGGGAGCGTCTGCCGTGAAGGCCGCCCGCGCCCTGGAGGTTCCCGTGGTGATGGGATTCCATACCAATTTCCACCAGTACATGAAGGATTACCGTTTCTCCAGGATGGAAGCAGCGGCCGTGAATTATCTGCGCAAGCTCCACAACCGGGCAGCGATGACGGTGGTGCCTACGGAGGAAATGCGCCGCACTCTGGAAGATTTGGAGTTTGAACGCCTTTCCGTCATGGGGCGCGGAGTGGATGCCGTCCTGTTTGATCCCGCAAAGAGGGATGTTGCCCTGCGCCAGTCGTGGGGCGTCTGGCGGGATGAAGTGGTATTTGGCATTGTGGGGCGTCTGGCGCGGGAAAAGAATCTGGTAACGGCTTTGGGACTGTACACGCGCTTGCAGAGGGAGTTTCCGGATTGCGGCATGAAAATGGTGGTAGTAGGGGACGGCCCCATGATGAACAGCCTGCGCAGTGAGTTTCCTGATGCCGTTTTTTGTGGAATGCGCCGTGGGGAAGACCTGGCGCGCCATTATGCCGCCATGGACGTCTTGCTGTTCGCTAGTGAGACGGAAACCTTCGGGAACGTTTTGCTGGAAGGCATGGCCAGCGGTTTGGCTACGGTCAGCTACCGTTATGCCGCTTCCGCGGATGTGGTGCTGGACGGCATCAACGGCCTTCAGGCGGAGAAAGGGGATGAAGAGGGGTTTTATTCCGCCATGCGCCGTCTGCTGGAAGACGGGGAGATGATCGGGAGGCTTGGGAAACAGGCCCGCAGGACGGTGAACGCCAGGGCCTGGGATTCCATCCATGACAGGTTTGAAGAACTGCTGGCTTCCGTGGCGCGGGAGGAAAACGGGACCGGATGCGCCCGCCCCCCGCGGGATGCCGTGCTGGAATGCCGCACGGTTTTTTTGTCGGACCTTCATCTGGGAACGAAAGACTGCAAGGCGGACGAATGCCGGAGATTTCTGAAACATGTCCGGGCTGGAAAAATTGTGCTGGTGGGGGATGTTGTGGATGCCTGGGCTTTGTCCCGCGGCGGCCGCTGGCGGCGGAGGCATACGCGCTTTGTCCGCACCTTGTTGAAAAAGATGGAACAGGAGGATGTGGAAGTCCTGTACCTGCGCGGAAACCACGATGATATTCTGGAAAAATTTCTGCCTTTTCATCTGGGCGGTTTGAAAATTGTCAGGGAGTACGTGCACCAGGCTGCGGATGGAAGACGCTACCTGTGCGTGCATGGGGACGGTTTTGACGCCATTTCCACCAATCATCGGTGGCTGGCGATGCTCGGATCTCTGGGGTATGACGTTTTACTGATGCTCAACCGGTTTTATAACAGGTACCGCGCCTGGCGGGGCAGGGAATATTATTCCGTTTCCCGCGCCATCAAGAGCCGCGTGAAATCCGCCGTCAATTTTATCGGAAAATATGAAGAACAGCTTCAAAGCCTGGCGGTGAAAAGGCAGTGCGACGGCATCATTGCCGGGCATGTGCATCATCCGGCGGATACCATGGTGGGAAAGGTGAGATATCTGAATTGCGGGGACTGGGTGGAAACCATGAGCGCGGTGCTGGAATACGGCGACGGCCGTATGGAAACAGTGCTTTACAAAGATTTCATGAAACGCCTGGCATATGGAAGATGCGGAACCATGGAGGACGCGGAAACTTCTCCCGGCACGGGGGATTCATGACGGAACGGCCTTTATCCGGTTTCCCCCCGGAAGTGGGACAAAATGACTTTGTGTGACATTTTGTCTCTTTTCTGGTGTGACATTATGTCCCGTTTCCCTTTGTCGGGAAAATAGAGGAATGAAAGGAAAAACAGCATAATATGATTATAATATGACATTTGCGTTTATTTTTCAGTATGCCTTGCCAGATTGGCATGCCATTTGCAACAAAAGAGGCAAGAATATGAGTTTGCCTGCATGATGCTTCAGGTCATGAGGAAATCAAATCTCAACGAAATCCATTCAAAACAATCTAAAATAACGATATGGCTAAAATATTAGGAATCGACCTTGGCACGACCAACTCGTGCATGGCTGTGATGGAAGGCGGTCAGGGCACCGTACTTGAGAACAGCGAAGGTGCGCGCACCACTCCCTCCATTGTTGCTTTCACCAAAAGCGGTGAACGCCTCGTGGGGCAGGCCGCCAAACGTCAGGCGGTAACCAACCCGAAAAACACCGTGTTTTCCTCCAAGCGCCTCATCGGCCGCAAATACAGCGAACTGACGGAAGAAGATAAAAAGGTGCCGTACGAAATTGTGGAAGCTCCCAACGGGGATGCCTATATCCGCGTGGATGTGGGCGGTGAAAAGAAAACCTTTTCTCCCCAGGAAATCGCTTCCATGGTGCTGGCCAAGCTGAAAGCCGATGCGGAATCCAAACTTGGTGAAACAATCACGGAAGCTGTAATTACCGTCCCCGCTTATTTCAATGACGCCCAGCGCAACGCGACCAAGGCCGCCGGTGAAATCGCCGGCCTTAAAGTGCGCCGCATTATCAATGAACCGACGGCGGCGGCTCTGGCCTACGGCTTGGACAAAAAGTCCAATGAAAATATTGCCGTATATGACCTCGGCGGCGGCACCTTCGATATTTCCGTTCTGGAAATCGGCGACGGAGTGTTTGAGGTGAAGGCTTCCGACGGCGACACCCACCTGGGCGGCGATGACTGGGACAACGCAATCATCAACTGGATCATAGGCGAGTTCAAGAAAGACTCCGGCATGGATCTTTCCAACCAGCCTGACGCTATCCAGCGCATCAAGGAAGAAGCGGAAAAGGCCAAGATCGCCCTTTCCTCCACCCAGAGCTATGACATCAGCCTGCCGTTCATCACGGCGGACGCTTCCGGCCCCAAGCATATCCAGCTGACGCTGAGCCGTCCCAAGCTGGAACAGCTCACGGAAGACCTGCTGGACCGCACCCGCAAGCCTGTGTTGGACTGCATTGCCGCGTCCGGATTGAAAACCGGAGACATTGACGAGCTGGTTCTGGTGGGCGGCATGACCCGCATGCCCGCCGTCCAGGAAATGGCCCATACGCTGGCCGGCAAGGAACCCCACAAGGGCGTGAACCCGGATGAAGTGGTGGCCTTGGGTGCCGCCATTCAGGGCGGCGTGCTTCAGGGAGACGTGAATGACGTGCTTCTGCTGGACGTGACTCCGCTGACCCTGTCCATTGAAACGATGGGCGGCATCGCTACCCCGATGATCGAACGCAACACGACCATCCCGGTGCGCAAGAGCCAGGTGTTCTCCACCGCCGCTGACAATCAGCCCGCCGTGGACATCCGCATTTGCCAGGGCGAACGCAAGATGTTTGAGGATAACAAGCTCCTCGGCAACTTCAAGCTGGACGGCATTTCCCCCGCTCCGCGCGGCGTACCGCAGATTGAAGTGACTTTTGACATTGACGCCAACGGCATTCTGCATGTATCCGCCAAGGACAAGGGCACCGGCAAGGAGCAGAAAATTTCCATCCAGGGCTCCAGCGGCCTTTCCAAGGATGAAATTGAGCGCGCCAAGCGTGACGCGGAAGCCCACGCGGAAGAAGACAAGAAACGCGCTGAGGAAATTGACACCATCAACCAGGCTGATTCCCTCTGCTTCTCCGTGGAGCGCCAGCTTAAGGATATGGGTGACAAGCTGCCCGCAGACCTCAAGCGTGAAATTGAAGACAAGGCAACGCGTCTCAAGGAAGCCGTTTCCAAGAAGGACATCGCGGCGATCAAGGCTGGCAAGGAAGACCTGGAATCCCGTCTGGAAGCCCTGTACAAGGCGGCGGAAGCCGCCCAGCAGTCCGCCGGGGCCGCCGGTCCCATGCCGGGCGCCTCTTCCGAAGATGAACCTTCCGACGGTCCCCGCAAGGCGAAAGGCCGCGTGGTGGACGCTGAAATCGTGGACGACGATAAATAAGCAACCCCTTCCCGCCGGAGGGGGAAGCAATTCCCCCTCCGGCGGAACATTACATCCCGTATTATTCATCTACAACAACATCAAAACAACATACTATGGCAAACATCAAACCCCTAGGACAACGTGTGCTGGTCAAGCGCATTGAAGCTGAAACCAAGACGGCCGGCGGCCTGTTTCTGCCGGACACCGCCAAGGAAAAACCCCAGGAAGCCGAAGTGATCTCCGTAGGCACCGGCGGCCGCGATGAAAAAGGCGCCCTGATTGAATTCACCGTGAAGCCCGGAGACCGCGTGCTTATTTCCAAGTACGGCGGCACGGAAATTAAACTGGACGGGGAAGACTACCTCATCCTGTCTGAAAACGATATTCTGGCCATCATCGGCTAAATGGCACCACACACACATTCAACATCATTTTAAATATTTAACATTATGGCTAAACAAATCCAATTTGACGAAACCGCCCGCCAGGCTTTGCTCCGCGGCGTGGAACAGATTGCCAAGGCTGTCAAGAGCACGCTGGGCCCTGCCGGCCGCAACGTAGTAATCGACAAAAAATTCGGTTCTCCCCTCATCACCAAGGACGGCGTGACCGTGGCCAAGGAAATCGAACTGGAAGACCCGTTTGAAAACATGGGCGCCCAGCTTGTCCGGGAAGTATCTTCCAAAACCAATGATGTGGCCGGGGACGGCACCACTACCGCTACCGTGCTGGCTGAAAGCATTTACCGCGAAGGCCTGCGCAACGTCACTGCCGGAGCCAACCCCATCTCCCTTCAGAGGGGCATCATGAAGGCTGCGGATTCTGTTGTGGAAGAACTCAAGAAGATCAGCAAGCCTGTTGACTCCAGCAAGGAAGTGGCCCAGGTCGCTACCGTCTCCGCCAACTGGGACGCAGAAATCGGCAATATCATCGCGGAAGCCATGGACAAGGTGGGCAAGGACGGCACCATCACCGTGGAAGAAGCCAAGGGTATTGAAACCACGCTGGACGTGGTGGAAGGCATGCAGTTCGACAAGGGATACCTCTCCCCCTACTTCGTGACTAACGCGGAAACGATGGAAGCGGTGCTGGAAAATCCCTACATCCTCATCCACGAGAAGAAGATTAACAACCTGAAGGACTTCCTTCCGCTTCTTGAAAAAGTGGCCAAGAGCGGCCGTCCCTTCCTGGTAATCGCGGAAGACATTGAAGGCGAAGCCCTCGCCACCCTGGTGGTCAACCGTCTGCGCGGCGTGCTGAACATCTGCGCGGTCAAGGCTCCCGGTTTCGGCGACCGCCGCAAGGCCATGATGGAAGACATCGCCATCCTTACCGGCGGCAAGTGCATCACGGAAGACCTGGGCATCAAGCTGGAAAACGTGGGCATTGAAGACCTCGGCCAGGCCAAGCGCGTGGTTGTTTCCAAGGATGAAACCGTTATCGTGGAAGGTTCCGGCAAATCTTCCGATATTGAAGCCCGCATTTCCCAGATTCGCCGCCAGATCAAGGACACCACGTCCGACTACGACCGCGAAAAACTCCAGGAACGCCTGGCCAAGCTGGCCGGCGGCGTGGCCGTCATCCACGTGGGTGCCGCTACGGAAACGGAAATGAAGGAAAAGAAGGCCCGTGTGGACGACGCCCTGCACGCTACCCGCGCTGCGGTGGAAGAAGGCATCGTTCCCGGCGGCGGCGTGGCGCTGATTCGCGCCCAGAAAGCCATTGACACCCTCAAACTGGAAGGTGACGAAGCAACCGGCGCCCAGATTGTTTATCGCGCTGTGGAAGCCCCGCTCCGCCAGCTGGCCTGCAATGCCGGCCGCGAAGGAGCCCTCATCGTCGCCAACGTGAAAGGCATGAAGAATACTGCCGAAGGTTACAACGTGGCCACGGACAAGTATGAAGACCTGCTTTCCGCCGGCGTGGTGGATCCGACCAAGGTGACCCGCTCCGCTCTGCAGAATGCGGCATCTATCGCCGGTCTGCTGCTTACCACGGAATGCGTCATCTCCGACAAGCCCGAGAAGAAGAGCTGCAGCTGCGGCTCCGGAGCTTCCGACATGGGCGGCATGGGAGGAATGGGCGGCATGGGCATGATGTAAGCCCCGTCCGCTTCTTTGAAACAAGGCAATCGGCTTCAAGGCTCCCCGGAAAACCGGGGAGCCTTTTTTTATGTTGTTTCATCAGGAGCCGGTTTCAGGATAGGGGCTGCAAAGAATATTCAGGAAATAGAGAAATATTGAATGATTATAAGAAAGGAATAAATATAAGTTTGGGAGTGTCGTGTACATTCTAAGCCGGGTGATGAAATAAGATTATTAACTAATAATGAAAGCAAAATGAAAAGATTGTTTGTGAACTTTATGACGTTTGCCGTTATGGCAACAGCACTTACATTGACTGCATGTAGCAGTGATAGTGACGGAGACGGTGATGGTAACGGAGATGGTGGAAACAACGGTGGGACCGGTAGCTCTATTGTTGTGGGCGAAAATATCCTGTCCGGCACGCTGACCGGAGAACAAACACTGGAAGCTAAGGAATATATTCTGAACGGAACGGTAGTCATTGAAAATGGAGGGCGTCTGAATATCCCTGCCGGAACAACGATTAAAGCTCGTGAAGGTTTCAGCAGTTATCTGCTGGTAGCACAGGGCGGTAAACTTTATGCTGACGGTACAGCTGATAAACCGATTGTTTTCACTGCCAATTCAACAACCCCTACATCCGGCTATTGGGGAGGAATCATTATCAATGGTAAAGCTCCGATTTCCGGTTCGAACGCCAATAAGAGTGATACAGGTCTGACGGAAATCGACAACAACTATAAATACGGTGGTAATGTCGATAATGACAATTCCGGTTCACTGACTTATGTGAAAATCTGCTATGCCGGTGCCCGCTCTACTGCCGATATCGAGCACAACGGATTGACACTGAACGGTGTTGGAAACGGTACCAAGATTGAGAATATCTATATTCTTGAGAGCGCGGATGATGCCATCGAATTCTTTGGCGGTACGGTGAATGTAACCAACCTGTTGGCTGTGAACCCGGATGATGATATGTTCGACTTCACTCAAGGATATTCCGGTAAATTGAAAAACTGCTATGGCGTTTGGGAAAGCGGTTATACCAGTACGGAAGCAGATCCGCGCGGCATTGAAGCAGATGGTAACTTGGATGGCATTTATCCGGATCATTTACGTCAGTCAGACTTTGCGGTTGAAAATATGACAATCGTAAATAATGCTGCCAATACAACGGATAATGTAGACCGTATGCAAGACGTGATTAAAATCCGTCGTGGAGCAAAAACTACGATCACCAATGCTCTTGTCAAAGGTTCCGGCGGTACAATCGATTTGATTGATATGAATGACAGTAAAGGGGCAGGAAGTGCGTCTTCCAGCATCAGTGTAACCCATACATTGAACTTTAAGAATAAGCTGAACGGTACATTGAATACATTTACCGAGCCGACTACGAATACTGGTGCAGATGCATCCCTGTTTACTTGGACTGGATATAATATTTCCTCATTATAATAAGATATAGGTTAGCGAAGTTTATCTTTTTCAATGGGAGGTCTGGGAGAATTTGTAACAAACAGATTCTCCCATATTTTATTTATTTATTTTCGTAATCTTCTTTTAGCTTTTTTATTTGCTCCTTTATGGTATCAGTGATTACCTTTTTTGTATATTTGTCAACCTATTGTCTTACAATAATACAAAATATGCAGACAGACAACGAGCGATACAAAAAAATGGCTTCTCTTGCACAAATCGGGTGGTGGGAAGTAGATTTAACGGCAGGATATTATTTATGTTCCGATTATCTTTCTGATCTTTTGGGATTGGACGGCGACACCATCTCTACTTTGGATTTTCTGAACCTGATACGTGAAGATTATCGCAAGCAGATTGCCCAGGAGTTCCGGGCAAATTCTTCTATCCATAAGGACTTTTATGAACAAACTTTCCCTATTCATTCAAAATATGGCGAGGTCTGGTTGCATACTCGTCTGGCTTTTCGTGAGAAGGGTACAGGTGTTGATGGAGGTGATAAGTCCTTCGGAATAATCCAGCGCGTTGAGGCTCCCAAGGAAGAAGATCAAAGGGATGCATTAAGGCGTGTGAATGATTTGCTTTGTCGTCAGAATTTTGTTTCGCAATCGTTGCTTCGTTTCCTACGTGATGAGGCAGTAGAATCTTGTATCGCAGATATTTTGAGAGATATTCTGAATCTTTATAATGGAAAAGGACGTGTTTATATTTTTGAATACGATGAAATTTATGCCCATCATAGTTGTATCTACGAAGTTGTTTCTGAAGGAGTGTCGGCAGAGATAGACAATCTGCAGGACATGCCTGCCAGTGAGTCAAAATGGTGGAGTGAACAGATATTATCGGGCAAGCCGATTATTTTAAATACACTGGAGCAGTTATTAGAAGAGGCTCCTGATGAATATCAGATTCTTGTAGTTCAGGGAATCAAATCGTTAATGGTGACTCCTTTGATGACAGGCGACCGCGTTTGGGGATATATGGGGATTGATTTGGTTGAGACTAATGAAGATTTTCAATGGTTCTCCTCATTGGGAAATATTATAAATATCTGTATCGAGTTGCGTAAAACTAAGGACAAGGTAATCCGTGAACAGACTTTCCTAAATAATCTGTTTCATTTTATGCCGATGGGATATATACGTATGTCCATTATCCGTGACGAGAATAATAAACCTTGCGATTATCGGGTGACGGATGCGAATGAGGTCAGTTCAACCTTTTTCGGGCTTCCTTTGGAGTCGTATATTGGTTCTTTGGCATCTGAAAAGCATCCTGACTATCTCCAAAAACTTAATTTTCTGGAAGAAATACTGGATAGTAATTCTTATAGAGAGAAAGATGAATATTTCCCTCGAACGGAACGGTATACGCATTGGGTGATTTATTCTCCCGGAAAGGACGAAATAGTCGGTCTATTCCTCGATTCTACGGGATCGGTACAAGCTAACCGGGCATTGGATCGTAGTGAAAAACTCTTTAAGAATATCTTTGCTAATATTCCGGCAGGAGTAGAGATCTACGATAAGGACGGCTATTTGATAGATTTGAATAATAAGGATTTAGAAATATTCGGTGTAGTGAATAAATCGGATGTGATAGGGGTTAATTTCTTTGAGAATCCGAATGTGCCGCAGGGGATTCGTGATCGTGTGCGGAATGAAGATCTGGTGGATTTCAGACTTAATTATTCTTTTGAGCAAGCAGGAGGATATTATGAGACAAGCCGTTCTAATGTGATAGAACTATATTCGAAGGTTAGTAAACTATATGATAATGAGGGCAACTTCAGCGGATATATTTTAATAAGCATTGACAATACGGAGCGTATTGATGCAATGAACCGTATTCGTGATTTTGAGAATTTCTTCTTGATGATATCCGATTATGCAAAAGTAGGATATGCTAAATTGAATCTCTTGAACCGCAAAGGTTATGCTATAAAACAGTGGTATAAGAATTTAGGTGAGGAGGAAGATATTCCTTTGAGTGAGGTGGTAGCAGTTTATAGCCAAATGCATCCCGAAGACCGCAAGCGTTTCCTCGATTTTTATGATGGAGTCAGAGACGGAAAAAGGAGGCATTTCCAAGGGGAGATGCGTATTCGTCGTCCCGGAACGAAGAACGAATGGAATTGGGTCAGCAGTAATGTAATGGTCACCAATTATAAACCGGAAGAAAATGAAATAGAAATCATCGGTATCAATTATGACATTACAGAATTGAAGGAGACTGAAGCCGAATTGATTCAGGCACGTGATAAAGCAGAGATGATGGATCGTTTGAAAAGTGCTTTCCTTGCAAATATGAGTCATGAAATCCGTACGCCGCTGAATGCCATTGTCGGTTTCTCCGATTTGCTGGTAGAAACTGAAGAGCTGGCAGAACGTCAGGAGTATATTAAGATTGTACGTGAGAATAATGAACTTTTGTTGCAATTAATTTCAGATATACTCGATTTGTCAAAGATTGAAGCGGGTACATTTGAGTTTACCAACGGAGATGTAGATGTAAATCTGTTATGTGAGGATATTGTCCGCTCTATGGGGATGAAAGCGAAAGAAGAGGTGGAACTGGTGTTTGATGATCATCTTCCGGTTTGTCATGTCATTAGTGACCGTAACCGTATACATCAGGTGATCTCTAATTTTGTTAATAATGCAATGAAGTTTACCTCTGAAGGAAGTATTCATGTGGGGTATAAACTAAAAGACGGAGAATTGGAGTTTTATGTTGAAGATACAGGCATCGGTATTGAAAAAGAGCAGTTGCCACATATCTTTGAGCGTTTTGTGAAGCTTAATTCTTTTGTACACGGTACAGGATTGGGACTTTCTATTTGTCAGAGCATCGTTGAACAATTAGGTGGGCGGATTGGCGTTGATTCTGAAAAAGGAAAAGGATCAAGGTTTTGGTTTACTATTCCCGGAGTGATCGTGACGGAAGAGATGAACTGTGCCCGGTAGAGTGGTAATAAGGCAGGTGAATATCTTCCTTCCTCATTAATAAAAGCGGCTTTTATATAGAAGAAACAGTCTTGGTTTTGATGTCGATTGATACTGACATGAAACCAAGACCGTTTCTTTGGTGAAAAGGTGTAGTCCGTTTAAATTCCGAACGACAGTTTATCGATAGATTGATATACAATACTTGCAATACCCAGTCCGATGATACCCAGCGTGCAAAGTGCCAGTCCCCATTTTGTGCAGCGGTCGCTGCGGAAAGTAGGAATTGGGTTGTCGGAAGGAGTGATATACATTGCTTTTACAATCAATAGATAGTAATACAACGAAATCACTGTATTTACCAATGCGATGAATACCAGCAAGTGGAAACCTGCATCGAAAGCAGCCATGAAGATAAAGAACTTAGAGAAGAATCCGGCAAACGGAGGGATGCCTGCCAATGAGAACAGAGACAGAGTCATCAAGAGAGCGATTTTGGGATTCGTTTTATAAAGTCCTGCGTAATCTTCGAGCGTGAATTTCTGACTGCGTAATGCCACGATAGTGATAACGGCAAATACTCCGAGGTTGGCGGCAGCGTACACTAATACATAATATACCAATGCCGTCATGCCTTGTGCTGTACCACCAATAACGCCTAACATAATATATCCCGCTTGCGAAATACTGGAGAACGCCATCAAACGTTTCAGGTTTTGCTGACGGACAGCAAATATATTGGCAATAGTGATAGAAGCGATGGTTACCCAATAAAGTACTTCCTGCCAGTCATTAATCATTGGAGCGAATACTTTGATAAGGACGGCCAATAATACAAATGCTGCCGATCCTT
>CAJKMG010000010.1 GCA_905200945.1 uncultured Akkermansia sp.
TTTCCCTTCCTGAAATCCAGACAGCCATTTCCCGTTCCTTTATTCCCGTGGAACTGGACTACCCGCGTAAAAAACAGCAGGACACGCAGACAAAAACTTCTCTGGAAACCTATAAAAAATCCTACGGCATCACCGGATTCCCCACGCTGGTGTTTGCAGATGCCCAGGGGCGGCCTGTCCACACCGTCGTAGGTTACGCCAATCCTGCCCAGGTTATGCAGGATACGAAAAAAGCGGCGGAAGCACTCAACACGCAGCAGTCCCTGACAAACAAGCTGGCGGAAAAACTCACTGACCAGCAGCGGCGGAACACGCTGATTCAATTGCTGAAAACGGTTCCCCAATCCAGCATCCGCACTTTCTACAAACCGGCTCTGGCAGAACTGGAAAAACTGGACCCGCAGGACTCTTCCGGAATTCTCGCCAAATTGCACAGGGACGATCTGCTCCATGCCCAGAAATTGGAATGGACCGATACGTTCCGGAAGAAAAACGTCCACATTCTGGCAGATCAAAATCCTGATGAAGCACTTTCCATCATGGACAGCTACTTGAAAAAGAACGGACTTCTTCCGGAAGTCAAACAAGCCGTTCTCATGCAAAAAGTGAACCTGCTCATGCAGCAAAACAGGGTCAATGAATTGGAACAGCCTCTCAAAGAAGGCGTCGCGCTCCTTCCGGAAAGTTTTGAAGGAAAAGCGTTCCGCAAGCTTCTGGACAAGCTGCCCGAAATCAAAAAAGAACGGGGCCACCTGAAGCCGGGGGAAGAACCTCCCCTTCCCCCCGGCGCCATCCGGGCCACGAAAATGATTGTTCCTCCGGCTCCCGCGAAATAATACAACCCTTCTCTTTACTGCCGGGAGCATCCCTGCCCGGCAGGTGCGCGCATGGATCTTTCCGCCAACCACATCCTTGTTGTCTTCCTTCTCACCACACTGGCTGGCCTTGCCACCGGCATAGGAGGCTTCATCGCCTTCTTTATGAAAAGAACGGATACAAAGGCACTTACTTTCGCCCTGGGATTATCCGGCGGAGTCATGGTATACATATCCCTGGTGGAGCTGCTGGGAGAAGCCCAGCGCAGGCTGATGGAGTTCGAAGGCCATACGGCAGGCTCCTGGATTGCCATTGCTTCCTTCTTCGGAGGAATTGCCGTGGCGGCTCTGATTGATTACCTGGTTCCGGAAGACGAAAACCCGCACGAAGCGCGCGGCCCGGAAGACATCCATGGACAGGCCAGCGGTGAATTTTCCTCATCCCGAATTAAAAGGTCCGGCATTCTGTTCGCCCTGGCCATCGGCATCCACAATTTCCCGGAAGGAATAGCCACCTTTGCCGCCGGATTGGACTCCCTGACTTTGGGCACCTCCATCGCCCTGGCCGTAGCCGTCCATAACATTCCGGAAGGAATCGCTGTGGCGGTACCTCTTTATTACGGTACGGGCAGCCGTAAAAAGGCCCTCTGTTACTCCTTTCTCTCCGGTCTGGCGGAACCGATGGGAGCGGCCATCGCCATGTTCTTCCTGTTCCACTTCCTCACACCTACCGTACTTGCGGTTCTCTTTGCCTCCGTCGCGGGCATCATGGTCTTCATCTCCTTTGACGAACTGCTGCCCATGGCGGAACGCTGGGGGCACCATCACATTTCCATCATGGGCATCATCGCCGGAATGCTGCTGATGGCGATTGTCCTGATCTGAACCGGCTGCAGGAGGAAAATTTCCATGTCCTGGGCACAGACGCATTGAGCATTCCCCGGCATCAGGAAGTCTAAACGGAAACCCCCTTCTCATCCATGCCGGAATCTCCTGCTTCTCCCGCTGTTTCCCCCGTTCCTCCAACCTCCACGCAGGCATCTTCCCTCCCTTCCCCCTTCTCCTGCTGGAAAAAAGGTTTTCTTCATTATGCGGACTTTCGGGGCTGCGCTTCCCGTGCGGAATTCTGGTGGTTCATGGCTCTTCCCCTCCTGGCACTGATTCCAGCCCTGGCGGGGTATATCCTGACGGACTGGCTGCACATCCCTGATACAAGACTGAGCATCTACGGAGACGCTTTAACCATTCTCCTGTGGGCGGTGTTGCTCATCCCAGGCATATCAGCCGCGTTCAGACGCCTGCATGATACTGGCAGGAGCGGACTCTGGCTTTTTTCCCTTTTCATTCCCTTCGGGCTGGGGCATCTGATCTTTTTTTATCTGACGCTGGGAGAAAGCAAGGCGGACGGCAACAAATACAGCCGCCGTCCGGAGCCCCAACCGGCTGATTCCCCTGCCGGAGAACTGAAAGAACAGCCATTGACTCCGTTTTACCTTTACTGGCTCATCAGCCTGCGGAAATTGAATACGGTGGCAGGCCGCGCGTCCCGGACGGAATTCTGGTCCTTTTTCCTCCTTTCCGTCCTCCTGTTCCTTCCGCTGGGCTACAGCATGATAGACGTTGACAGCCAGCCGGCGGGTTTTTACGTCTCTCCTTCCCTCCAAATCCTGTTATATGCCGCCCATCCGCAAGACGCTCTGATCCTGCTGGCTCATTCCTGCTTCAATCCCACCTTTTACTTTTTCTACCAATCCGGAGAGCTGAGCATGCTTTCCCTGGAGCTTCTGGCAGCCGTGGCGGGGCTCAACATTCTCTTCAATCTGCCGGTCGCCGTGCGCCGCCTGCATGACAGCAATCTGAGCGGAAAATTCATCCTGATTCCCATTCTTATTTTCATCGTCACTTTCCTGCTGATTTTCCTGCTTCGCCTGGTCCCGGAGGATATGGCCCCCTATCTGGATTACCTGGGAATGGTGTCCAGCCTGATGGATCTGCTTTCCATCCTCTTCCTGTCCATGATGCTTCTTAAAAGCTCTCCAGGCCCCAATAAATACGGAGCGCTTCCGCAAAAAATAACCGTATCCTGATTCCAGGATACGGTTGAAAAGCAATCAAAGCCCTATCGGGTACAATCAATTTCCCGTGACGCGGACGGAGAACGTCAGTCCCCGAAGCATACGCCCAAATCGCGGGCCGTGCGCACCAGCTGGCAATCGGGATCCACCAGCTTCAAAGTTTTCACAGCTTCCTCAATGGGGACGGCAATCATCTGCGTCCCACGGAGAGCAACCATGCAGCTGAACTGGCGCTTTTCCACCAATTCCACGGCATAACTGCCGAACCGCGTTCCCAAAATCCGGTCATAGGAACAGGGAGAACCGCCGCGCTGGATATGGCCCAGCACACAGGAGCGAGTTTCAATCCCAGTAGCCTCTTCCAGTTTCTTGGCAATCACCTTGCCGATGCCACCCAGGCGCACTTCCCCCTGGGTCTTTTCATCCAGCAATACCAGTTCGTCCGCCAGACGGGCTCCTTCAGATACCACCACCAGGATTTCCCGCTGTCCGGCAGCCTTGCGCGCCTTGATGCATTCCACCACGTTTTCAAGGGAAAAAGGAATTTCCGGCAGAAGAATAACATCCGCACTCCCTGCGATGCCGCCTTCCAAGGCAATCCATCCCGCATGCCGGCCCATCACTTCCACAACCATCATGCGCTGGTGCGCATTCGCGGTGGTTTCCAGACGGTCCAAAGACTCGGAAACAATGGAAACGGCGCTGTAAAAGCCAAAAGTGACATCGGTAGCGCCCAGGTCATTATCAATGGTTTTGGGCACGCCAACTACGGGGAGGCCTATCTCGGAAAGCAAAAGGGCCGTGGACTGGGAGCCGTCTCCGCCCACGACGATCAAGGCATCCAGTCCCAGCCGGCGGACAGTAGCCTTTGTTTTTTCCAGCACTGCGGGTTCAATAGACCCCTTTTGGTCCACACCCACCTTGATGGCAAAGTTGCCTTTGTTCACGGTTCCCAGAATGGTGCCCCCCTTGGCACGCAATCCGCGGCATGCGGCAGGGGTCAGCCATTCAAACCGTTCATCCCCTTCCTCGGACAAAAGCCCTTCAAAACCGTCGTAAAAGCCCACAACGTTCCAGCCGCGACGGGAAGCCGCGCCCACAACACCTTCAATAACTGCATTCAACCCGGGGGAGTCACCCCCGCTATTCAAAACACCGATGTTCATATTAGACGGCTCTTATAGCAGAAAATTCTTTCCCCGTCTACTTCCTATCTCCTTTGTGGAGCAGATTTCACAGGAAGCTGGACAAATTCCTTGGGATCCCTCATGTCCATGCCGGAAGCCTGCCAGTTTTCCCAAACGCGCCAGCCGGTAGCCATCATTTCCCTGGCGAGGGAATAGCGGCTCGCAGAACCAAGCACCGCAATAATCATGCGCTGCGGATAAATCACCTCCGTCCCCGTTTGGGGGCTCCGGCGGGAAATCGCGTTGCGCGTCACGCTGAGCAGCAGGCAGGGGCCGGCGGCGCGGGAAGTGCCCGCCTTGATGCCGTCCACGCCGGAAGCGCTCATGAGCTTATTATTGTTGGAAATATCGTACATCGTCCTGCCCTTGGTCTGGGACTGCACTTCAATGCGCCGGCTCGCCTGGGAAACAATGTAGCAAAAAGCCGGATTTTGCATGCTGTAAACGCCCAACAAGGCCATATCCAGCGCGCAGGAAGTGGAAACGGAGTTGCCGGCGTCCAGCCCGTGGGGAGCAGCAAAGTGCGTTTTGGTCATCCTCAGGGAACGGGCCAAATTGTTCATTTCCGCCACAAAAGCGGCAATGGGGGCGCCGCCTCCCCGGCGGGACACCAGGTCACGCCCCACAAAGGAGGCAACAGTCAGGGCGGAAACATTGTCCGACCCCAACAGGGTGGAATACAAAGCGTCCCGGAGCGTCAGGCGGTCTCCCGGCTGGAGATCCATGGGATTGCCCGCACGGAGGCCGAACGCTTCCTGGGGCACGGCAATGAAAGTGTCCAGCGGCAACCGCGTGCGGGCCACCCAGTCCAAAGCCACCATGGCGGTGGCTACCTGGGAAAGACTGGCCACGGGCCTTTTTTCTTCTGCGTTGGAACTGAAAAGAAGCTTGCCGGAATTGGCCTCAATGGCAATGTAACTGGGCCGTTCCTGTGCCTGGGCGGAAAACTGGAATACACAGGCCAGGGTCAAAAAAAATAGAGATAGCTTTTTCATGGCGGGACCGGCGGGATAGTGCCCGTTCCCTCCTCATTTGAAAAGTCTAAAATATTTTCCGTACAACACTTATATGTCATGACACGGAAAAACGCATTGACCTTTGGGCCCCCGTCCTATTTGTTGGAGGAAGTATCTTCCCAAACGGAAACGTTCCTGACATACCCAGCGCCATGACCAGCATTCAGCTTTTTTACAGCCGGGACTGCCCGGGAAACGCCCTGCGCGCCAATACCCTTCAGGCATTGGCCCATCTGGGCGTCAATCCGGAGATGCAAGCTGAGGAAACCGTTCCGGAGCAGACAGGAGCTCCACTTCCCGCACTCGCCATTGACGGGGAAATCGTCGTTTCCGGCGTGGAGCCTTCCGTGCGCGAGCTGGAACTCCTTTTCAAGGACCGAATACAGGAGCGGGAAGAGGATTCCCCCTGCGGCGCTTGCGGCATGGAATGCAGCGGCATGAACGGCCCGGAAAACTGCCCCATGTGCATTCAGGACGGGAAAGACGGCAGCATGGCGGGTAGAATCATCGGCTTTGCCATCCTGCTCATAATCCTGTTTTTCGTGATGAAAATCCTGTCCTGAGCTGTCCTGGATCTTCCCATGCCGGATTGACTCTTTTACGCTTCCTTCCTCTTCCAGAAAATAAAGATACACGGCGGCTAACAGCGTTTGCCTGCCCACGCAGGCGGTCTTGATAATTTCTTGAATTCCCCCCTCCTCCGGGACACAGTAAAGGCATGCGCTCCTTCTTCGGTTCCATTCTCCTGATTCTGGTGCTGGCAGCCCTCGGCGCCACCATTTATTACCATTGGTCCACCAACTCCCACCTGGAATTCGAACTCCGCAACCCTGACGAACCGGAAAAAACGATACAGGTCATCAACATGGAAAAACGGGCGGCAGCCCTGCAGGCTGTTCCGGCGGAAAAAACTCCTGTTTCCACCGGGCAAGAAATTCCCGCTTCCTCTGCCGGAATGCCGGAAGCCACGGAATCGTAATCACGCCTCTTTCCGAATCATGAAACCGGTCATTGGATACACGCTGGGCGACCAGTCGGGCATAGGCCCGGAAGTCATCTCCGCCGCGCTTGCCTCCGGAGAACTCCCGGAAAATGCGGAATACCGCCTCATCGGCAAGAGAGTGGAGCTTCCTCCGGGCAGGCCTAACGTGGAATCCGCCAAACACGCCTTCGACCATCTGGAACAGGCGGCCCATGCCCTGCGGGAAGGAACGGTTGACGCTGTTGTCACCGCCCCCGTCTGCAAGGAAACCCTGCATGAGGCAGGTTTCTGCTGGCCGGGGCAGACGGAATTCTTTGCAGAACGCCTGGAAACGGCCAATTACGCCATGTGCCTGACCGGGAAACGGTTGACGGTGGGGCTGGCAACCATCCATACCTCCCTCCAAAGCGTGCCTTCCCTGCTGGAAACAGAGGAACTGGTCCGCATCGGAACCCTGCTGAAAGACTTCTGCATCCGCAAGGGAATCATGCGCCCGCGTATCGCCCTGGCGGCCCTGAACCCCCACGCCGGGGAACACGGCGCTTTCGGCGATGAGGACGGGAGCATCATTGCCCCGGCCGTGGAACGGCTGAGGACGATCAATCCGGATGCTGCATTTGACGGGCCTTCCGTCCCGGACTGCGTGTACCGGGATGCCGTGGAAGGGAATTATGACGCCGTGCTGGCCCCTTACCATGACCAGGGGTTGATTCCGCTGAAGCTGGTGGACTTCCATACCGCCGTCAACGTCACCCTGGGCCTGCCCCGCCCCCGGCTGAGCCCGGACCATGGCACTGCCTTCAACCTGACGGGTACCGGAAAAGCCAATCCGTCCAGCACCATCCACGCCTTCCAGCTGGCCGTACAGATGGCTCAGGCGCGCTGACGTTTTTCTTCTTTCCGGAGCTTTCCCTCCATACCTGCACCATCCCGTTCCGGGGGTGAATCCCAGTACCGGAAAATTTATTCTTTCAGGGAGGCATTCTCATCCCCTTCTCCTTTATTCCGCAAAAGCAGGACACGAAGCCAGGAAAACCTTTCCGCCGCTTCCCGCCGGTCTGCATAATGCCGTACCGGTAAAAACAACCTTCCTCTGAATATCCGGGCAACCGTTTCTTCCGGCAATTCCAAAACACGCCACTCCAGCAGCATTGCCGCGCTTCTTCAGACAACCGTTGACCACCGGGTCATGCTCTATCCAATCAAGCAGCGAAAATTCAGGGCTGCATTTCCAGTCCAGCGGTTTTTCATGAGGATCTCCGTCCGGGAACGAAGGCAATGGGAATCCCGCCACAACTATGAAATCGGACAGAGAAGACAAAGCTGTTCCGGGGGCAGTAAGCGCCCTTCCCAAGGCATCTGCCGCTTGTTCGGATCTCCCCTCGGAAATCCTGCCTACTTCTGCCAATGACCTCAGCATCTGTTTTTAAATAGCCGCCTTCCTCCACAACCGCTCCAACGGATCTGCCCCGCTCCAATAGTTCCTCCGCTTCCTTGCAGGAAAAGGAATCTTCCACCCATAAGAAGATCATATCCAATCCCCTCTTTTCCATACAGCACCCATCAGCCGAACGCCGGAATCGTTTCATCTACAACAAAGGCAGCCGACATAAAACGCCATGCAGCACAATTCTTCCGTGCCTCGGAGAGGGTAAAACGCAGGAAACGGCATGTTCCCGGAAACAAGGTAAAAAATAGGCTTGCTTTCTGAAGGCAATCATTGCACCTTACTTGCCCGCAAGGTGCGCACCGTTCGCACGACACATTTCTAATTATCACAAGACCATGAGAAATTACGAAGCTCTTATCGTATTCAACATGAAGGGTACGGAAACTCCCGTCGAGGAGTTGATCAGCACCGTAGCCGCCGCGATGAAGGAAGAAGGCGCCGACATCACCGCCACGGAAAACGCCGGCCGCCGCGAATTCGCCTACGAATCCAACCACCTTTCCGCCGGGCAGTATGTGACCTACACGTTCTCTGCGGAACCTTCCGCCATCAGGCCCATCCGCGAACGCCTTCGCCTGAATCCCCAGATTCACCTTCAGTACTACAAGGTGCTCGGCTAAATCCGGCCCATGCGGACGAAGTTTCCGCTCCTTGCTTTTCCACCAAAAGGACCGCTTCCGTGAAGGGGCGGTCTTTTTTTCTTATGGGATACTATCCCTTCCCCTCTGAAAACAGATTCCCTTGCCCAACAATATTCCCTGCCCCTTAAGCAATATTGATCAGGAGCCGGCGGTAAGAGACCCATTTACCGCTCCGCGTATCCTGATTGTTTTTCCATACAGGAAAAACTGATCCATGGAGTTCTACGGAGGTTCCGTCCGAATGGTTTCAATGAATTAATCCCGGCGGCATCTTTTTAATAAGGCCGCTTTTCGAAAATCACGTTTCATTTGGTTCACCGCCCTCCTGCCCCTTGCTGTCAGGAAAAAGAGCCGGCAGTCTGTGAACCGGCAATTTCCGGTTCACAGGGAAATAAAGTTTTCCAGCAGCTTCACGCCCAGTTTCTGGCTTTTTTCCGGATGAAATTGGGTGGCGACCAGATTGCCGCGCCTGACAGCGGCCGCAAAACGCACGCCGTAGGTGCAGAAAGCGGCAATCAGGGATTCATCCTCCGGCTGAGGATAATAGGAATGCACGAAATAAAAGTACGGTTCCTTCCCCATGCCTTTCCAGATGGGATCGGCGGGATCGGTGAGAGCCACGCTGTTCCACCCCATGTGAGGCACCTTGAGTTCCGATTCTGAAAACCGCACCACGCGCCCTTTGAGGATGCCCAGTCCGGGAACCTGCCCGCTTTCTTCCCCGCTTTCAAAAAGAACCTGATAGCCCACGCAGATGCCCAGAAAAGGCCTGTCCCGCTCTATCCATGCCCGGACCAGGGGCACCAGATTCTGGCGGCGCAGCTTTTCCGCACAGTCGCCGAAGGCGCCCACGCCGGGAAGAACCAAATGGGTTACGCCCGCCGCATCTTCCGGAGTACGCACCAGATGACCGGTCACGCCGGCGGCCTCAAAGGTGTTCAGCACACTGCGGAGATTGCCCGCGCCGTAATCAATCACGCCCAGTTTCATGTATTTTACAGCATTCCCTTGGTTGAAGGCAGCGTCCCGGCGGCCCGGGGATCAATCGCCGCAGCCTGCCGCAACGCGTGGGCGATGCCCTTGAAGACAGATTCCGCAATGTGGTGGCCATCCCTGCCGTAAAGCACTTCCACATGCAGGTTGCAGCGCAGGTTATTGGCCAGCGCACGGCAGAATTCCTCGCAAAGGGTCAGCGGAAAATTGGGAGCATCCGGCAAACCTCCTTCCGGAATACGGAAAGCTACATACGGACGGTTGCTCAAATCCATCACCACGCGCGTAAGAGTTTCATCCATGGGCAGGTAGGAACAGCCGTAGCGAACAATGCCCTTTTTGTCCCCCAGCGCATTTTTAATGCATTCCCCCAAAACGATTCCCACATCCTCCACCGTGTGGTGGGCGTCTACTTCCAGGTCTCCGCGGGCCTGAAGGGTCAGGTCCATCAGGGAATGGCGGGCCAGTAAATCCAGCATATGGTCAAAAAACGCATGCCCCGTTGCGACGGCGGCGCATCCCGTGCCGTCCAGGTTCAGTTCCATGCTGATGTCCGTTTCACCCGTGACCCGTTTGCAAGAAGCGTTCCTCATGCAGCACTTCTATACTGAAGACGCGGCGGAAGAAAGCAGGAAATATCGCATGGGGAAAGATTTGCCCGCTTCTCCCCGCAAAAAACATGCAGACCGCCAAAAGAACACGCCTCCGGCCCCCGCTCCGACAGAAAAATTTCAGGAATCTCTGACAACGAATTGCGCAAAGTCAACGGATGGAAAGCCTGACGGACAGGATGGAATCAACCCATACTTGATCCATCCTGTCCGCAAACGCCATTTCCGCCATGTCTCTCCGGAGCGTTTTCTCCGGAAAACGGCAGAGTTATTTCTTTTTGGCCCTGGCGGCCGCCTCTCTTTCCTCCTGGCGCTTCTTATCCCGGTCTTCACGGGCTTTGCGCGCCGCTTCCGCACGTTCGGCGCGTTCACGGGCGCGCTGTTCCCGCAACCCCACGCGCACCGTTTCCGTCAGTTCCTCATAGTATTCCCTGGGAACCTGGGCGGTCCGGAGCTCCGTCAGAACCTCCATAGCCTCGTCAAATTTCTTCTCGTCACACAGATTCCAGGCCTTTTCCAGCGCAGCGGAACCGGCTCCGTTTTCCGGGTCCTGTTTTTTTAAGCGTTCCGCATCCGTAGCGGCTACCAGCTTAAGGTCTCTCATGGCTTCCAACGAGCCTGCCGTAGGTTCAAACCACCGGTCCCCGCGTTCCTTGACCTTCTTGCGCAAAGCCCGGTACACTTCCGTGAGCTGGTTTTCACGTTCCCGGATGGCAGTCTGCCTTTTCTGGAAAGCATCCATCAGCACCTGGCGCTGTTCCTTTGTCAGTTTGGGATTTCCACGGCGCTTCTCTTCCTCCTTTCTCAGGGCTTCACGTTCCTTCTCCAAGGACTTTTCCTTGGCGGCGATCATGACCTCCAGCTTACGGTTGAGCTGTCCGGCGATTCTGGCGGCATCCGGATAGGCATCCGCCAGGGCGGCGGAACCGGGATAACCGTCGCGCAAGCGGTCATACACGGCCATGGCCTGGTATGGATTGCGCACGGCAAGCGCCTTGAAACGCTTCAGCAGCTTGTTGGCCTCATGGTCGTATTTGGTGCGCACGGTCACTTCCGCCTCATCCCTGGCATCCTGGGCGGCCTGGGCTTCCTCCGTCAACTTCTTTTCCTCCAGCAAAACCACTACTCTGGCTCTTGCCTTGACGGCGGCGTCATGGGCGAGGCCCTGGGGATTTTTCTTAATGGTCTTGTCCAGATCCGCCAAGGCTTTTTCCAGATCCCCGGCGTTCATGGTTTCCGGTTTGGCATACGTTTTACCGATTCGGGCAGCTTCCAGTTCATCCGGGGTCGCCTTCCTGATGGATTCAATCAAATCCCTCTTCACGGTTACGGAATCCTTGATACCACCGGAAACGGGAACCAGAAGGCTGACGCTTTCCGGCGTTTCCACTTCCACCGTGCAATTTTTGTAAACGGTTCCATCCTTGAGTTTTACTTCATCTGCAGCTGCAAGCGGAACGAATGCGGTCAACACCAATATGAGGGACTTGTTCATAAATCTAAGGCTTTTTCCAGATTGATCAGGCAAATACGTATCCTGCACTTTACCAAAAGACGCCCTGTTGGCGACAAAAAAAAGCCCGGAGCCGCAAAAACGGCTCCGGACCCGGTAAAAGAAGAAACAGGTGTATCAAACTTATTTCTCGGCGACAGCTTCTTCAGCAGCCGGAGCCGCTTCCTCGCCGGAAACACGGGGAGCTTCCACAATAGCCACGATCACATCGCCAGCCAGTTCCGTGGTTACGCCGGAGGGGAGTTTGAGATCGGCAATGCGCAGGCTTTCACCCAGCTTCAAACCGGAGATGTCAGCGGTAATGGCTTCCGGCAAATCCTTCACCTGGCAGATAATCGCCAGTTCATGAATGGTCTGGTCCAGAACGCCGCCCAGGGCCACTCCGGCGGAATCGCCTTCCAGAATGACGGGAACAATGGAATGGATGACCGTGGTATCGGTCACAGCCTGGAAGTCCACATGCAGGCAGGCGTTGGTGATGGGGTTGTGCTGCACTTCCTTAAGGAGAACTTTTACGATTTTGCCGTTGATATCCAGGGCCACGAGGATGTGTTCGGAAACGGCGGAAGCCAGCATGCGGGCAAATTCACGGGCGTCAACCTGGATATTGACGTTGTCAAAACCGGGACCGTAAACCACGCCGGGAACCAGGCCCTGGCTGCGGAGTTGCTTCAGATTACCGGAGCCGCAGGCTCTCGTTTCGGCCTTGAGGGAATGGGATGTAGCCATGTTTTATAGAGGCAATATTGAGTGTTGATTGATGATGTTTCCTAATCGGGTTCAGGCAGAGGCCCCGCCGGGATTTCCGAACCCGCGTAAACCGGTACTCAGGTCAGGGCGCAGGACTCTGCACTAAAATTGTCTAAATGTCAAATAATGATGATACGGATTCTCCGTCATGTATGCGCTGCACGGCATGGCCCAGCAGATCTCCCACGCTGATGCAGTCCACTTTGGGGCCATAGGCCATGGGAACGGTGTCGGAGGTAAGAACGCGTTCAATGCAGGAACCGGAAATCCGTTCGCGGGCCATGTCCCCGAGCACGCCGTGAGAAACGCAGGCGAACACGCGCTGGGCTCCCCGTTCCTTCAGGATATTGGCGGCAGCGCACAGGGTGCCGGCTGTTTCCGTCATGTCGTCAATCAGAACGGCATCCCGCCCTTCCACGTCACCAATCACATTCATGGCTTCCACATGGGTGGCATTGACTCGGTGCTTGGCAACAATGGCCAATTCCGCACCCAGAGCGTCGGAATACGCGCGAGCCATTTTCACGCCGCCCACGTCCGGGGAGACGACAACCAGTTTTTTGAGGTCTTTAACATAATGTTCGCGCAGGTGACGGATTAAAACAGGGGCGGCGTACAGGTGATCCACCGGAATATCAAAGAATCCCTGGATCTGGGCGGCATGGAGATCCATGGTCAGCACGCGGTCCACTCCGGCGGCCGTCAGCAGATTGGCCACCAGCTTGGCGGTAATGGGAACGCGGGGCTGGTCCTTGCGGTCCTGGCGGGCATACCCGAAGAAAGGAACAACAGCCGTAATGCGTCCGGCACTGGCGCGGCGGGCGGCGTCCACCATCACGCACAATTCCATGATATTATGGTTAGTGGGAGGGCAGGTGGGCTGAATGAGGAAAACATCCTTGCCCCGGATGTTTTCATTTATCTTTACAAAACTTTCCCCATCGGGGAAAGTATTCACCGTGACGTTCGTCAACTGAATGCCTACGCTTTGCGCAATGCGCTCCGCAAGTTCTCTGTGTGCTGTACCGCTGATAATCTTCATACCGGAAACTGAAAAGCGGACGCATTCTGAACACAGGTCCGCATAATCGCAATACTTAATTCTCACAATTTGATTTTTCTCCATGATGGATTCCCCCGCTCCTGACGGCAAAGAGAGATTTCTGACCGCCCCCATGATCGCCGCCCTGGCTGTGAGCACGCTGCTGCTGGCGCTGAACTATCTGGCATTCCCGGAATTCGGTTCATTCGGAAATGAAAACAGCATCCAGTGGCTCATTTCCTCCTGGAACAAGCAAACGGATTATGAACACGGCTGGCTGGTGGTTCCCATCATCGCCTTCATGCTGTACCATGCCAGAAAGAAAATTGCCCAATCACCCAAACGCATGGACTGGCGCGGCCTGATTCTTTTCATCCCGGCGATCATGCTTCTGATGCTTTCCTTCCGCGTGGGGCAGCCCCGCGTGGCCGTAGGCGCTCTTCCCCTGATTTTACTGGGAGGGGCCTGGTACCTGGCCGGACCGCAAACCGCCAGGCTGTGCGCCTTCCCTCTGCTCTTTTTCTGGCTGTGCATCCCCCTGCCCTCCTTCCAGCAGGCTACGGTGGGACTGCAAATCATCGCGACGGAGCTGGGGCATTGGGGAGCAACCATCTTCGGGGTGGACACCTATCTGCAGGGCACCAATATCCGCTCTACCGGAGGACACTGGGATGCCTTTAATATTGCAGGAGGGTGCAGCGGCATGCGCTCCCTGATGGCACTGCTCATGCTGTCCGCGGCATGGGCCTACCTGTCCGACTTGAAATTCTGGAAAAAATGCGTGCTTTTCCTCAGCGCGATTCCCCTGGCCGTCATCGGCAACGGTGTCCGCATCACCAGCATCGTGGTGATGGCGGAATACGGAAATCCCGAATTTGCGTCAAAAACCTGGCATGACTGGTCCGGCCTGCTGTTCTTTTTCCCTATCAGCCTTTTCGGCCTGGCAGCCGTCCACTCCCTGCTGGCCGGGGAGTTAATCTGGAAGCCGTCACAGCGCAGGAAACTGGTTGTTAAAATGAACAAGTCCCATTAAGCGCTTCCGCTGCCATGAATATTAAAACGCTCAAAATTCTTATCATTCCTTTTCTGCTGTCCGTCATGCTCGGCGGCACTTACCTGATGCCGCGCAGAGGGGAAGTGCAGGACTCATCCATCAGCATGGATCTCCCCACAGGCATGAATCCGTACGGCTGGCACGGCACGCGCCGGCAGGAATCCGAACAGGAACGGGCCATCCTGGCCACGGATACGGAATTTTCCAAAGCAGATTACGTGCAGGAGCTCCCCATCAGCCTGGATGCGGCGGAAACCGTCCCCGTTCTGTGCCGCGTTTCCATCGTTAAATCCGGTCATGATTTAAACAACTCCATCCACCGTCCGGAACGCTGCCTCCCGGCCCAGGGGCATTTTAACCTGACGGGGACCACAGTGGATGTTCCCGTGGAAGGCCACGGAACCATCAGAATGACCAAGCTGAAATCCCAACAGAACATCGCTCCGGACCATCCGCAACCAGTCATTCTGGACAACATGCATTATTACGTATTTATCGGCCATCGCCACATGACGGAAGATCACTTGATCCGCACCCTGATGGATATGAAAGACAGGGTTCTGCACGGCATGGACCAACGCTGGTGCTATTTCCAGATTTCCACCACGTACGGGGACAAAATCAGAGTGCCGGAAGAGAAAGCCCGGGAACAGACGGAACGCCTTATCAGCCAACTTCTTTCCCAACTGGTGAAGTGGGATGAACTAAACCGGTAGCACGGCTCCGGCGGTTCAGTCCGGAAGATTTCTTTCCAGCCAGGAGGAAGCGGCTTGAAAAAGGCTGCATGTTTCTTCCCCCGGCGGCTCATAAAGCATGGGCGCAGGACGCCGGTGAGAATAAAGACGGCCCTCCCGGTCACGCCGGTAGCCGGAAAAAGCAAGATTGGCATCAGCCCCGGCGCAATGTCCCCAGCGTCCGCCTATTCTGGGCACCGCGTCCATGAAACCTCCTCCGTCCCGCAGGTAAGCGTTCCCCCACCATTCCACACAGGCCGGACGCACGCTCTTTTGCCGGCGCGCCACGGCGTCTATGGTCAGGAGGCAAAGAGGAGCAGCCTGAACAGACTGGCGCCTGGCTACTTCCACCGCGCAGGAGCCTCCGTAGCTGTGCCCTATCAATACGACAGGCAGTCCGGGATATCTCCGTCTCAGCTCTTCCAGCTCCACCGCTATTTTCCCGCACCTGTCAAAAAACACCCCGCAGCCGCCTCCATCCCAGTGGTAATAAGCCGTTGCGTACGCCACACCCGGCAAAAAACCGGGAAATCCCTTCTCCACACGGCTCAGACAACCCGCAAAAATGTCCCCGAAACCGCCGATGAACACAGCCAGATACCCGGAGACGTTTTCGCGGGGAAACCGATTCAGCGTCCTTTGAAAATGCATGACGGCCCCCATGATGGAGAAATCACGTCAATATCCAAGCCTGTAAGACGTTCTGGCTTGATAAAACCTGAAAACTGTCCAAATGTGATGGTATGCAAGTAATCATTCACCAATGGGCCTTCAACGGAAGCTTTGACCAGCTCGCTTCCCTGCCCCGCCAGGAACTCGTCAACGACTGGTTCGGCTATGATGTGGAGCCAAGTGCGGAATTCGCCTTTGCCACGGACGGAGAATTCCTCTGGTTTCTGGCTTCCCGCAGCAAGGCAGCCACCATTCATCCGGAAGCCCGTCCCGGACAGTTCCAGCCGGAGCTATGGCGGTACGACCTGGCGGAATGGTTCATGGCCGCCGGAGACGGCACCAATTACTGGGAATTCAACCTTGCCCCCAACGGCGCATGGTGGGCCTGCGCCTTTTCCGACACCCGCCGCGCCAATGAGGACATTCCCGCTCCTCTGGCCGTGGATACCAAGTGCGTTCTGACGGACGAGGGATGGTGCGCCATGGCCCGGATTCCGCTGAACGAACTGCGCGGCGTGGACATCCGCGACTGCAAGCTGGCAGCCACGTTCATTCTGGATACTCCGGACCAGATTTTCCTGACTACGGCGGACGACCTTTCCGGCAATCCGGATTTCCACCGCCCGGACTGCTTCTGCACCCCCATTCTCAAATAATTCATGTCTTTGAAAGAAGACATTTCCCGTATTCTGGGGCCTGGAAAAGTTTCCGGAGCCCCGGATGTGCTGGCGGCGCACGCCGGGGACAAATGGTACGCCTCCGTGCTTCCGGAAGCAGTCGTTTTCCCGGAAAGTACGGAGGACGTCTCCCTGCTGCTGCGCTACGCATCCTCCATGAACATCCCCGTCACGGCCCGCGGCGGCGGGGTGGGATACGTAGGAGGGTGCGTTCCCGTGCACGGAGGCATCAGCCTTTCCCTGGAGCGGATGAACCGTATCCTGGAAATATCCCCGGAAGACGGCGTTGCCGTGGTGGAACCCGGCGTTATCACAGCGGATCTCCAGCGGGAAGCCCGTGCTCTGGGATGGTTCTACCCCCCGGATCCGGCTTCCAGAAAGGAATGCAGCATCGGAGGAAACATCGCCACGAACGCGGGCGGCCCCAGGTGCCTGAAATACGGAGTCACCAGAGCTTACGTGCTGGGACTGACCGTGGTGCTTGCCAGCGGAGAAGTAGTGGAATGCGGCGGCCGCACCCACAAAAACAAAACGGGGTTCGATCTCGGGGATCTCTTTATCGGTTCGGAAGGAATGCTGGGCATCATTACCCGGGCCGTTCTGAGGCTCATCCCCCACCCGGAAGCATTTGGCGCGCTCAGTGCCGGCTTTCCGCAATTCCCGCTGGCCGCCGCCGCCGTGCAGCGCATCCTGAACAGCGGGCATCTTCCCTCCGCCCTGGAAATAACGGACAGTTTTACTCTCCGCGCCGCCCGGAACTATCTGGGGGACAACGCCCTGCCTTCCGGCTGCCGCGGCCACCTGATTGTGGAAGTGGACGGCAGGCGGCCCTCCGTCCGGGAGGAACTGGATTCCCTCTGCACCCTGCTGGAGGAATGCGGCGCAACCGGAATTCTGCGCGCGGACACGGAAGCGGAGGCGGAAGCTATCTGGCAACTACGGCGGGAATTTTCCTACAGCCTGAAAGCAACCGGAATGACCAAGCTCAACGAAGACATCGTCATCCCCAGATCGCGCCTGGTGGCCCTGGTGGAATTCTGCGAGGCCCTGAACCGGGAAACAGGACTGGACATCGCGTGTTTCGGCCATTCCGGGGACGGCAACATCCATACCAACATCATGGTGGACGATTATGCGAACCCAGAGAAGAAGGCCCTGGCGGACGCCTGTGTGGACAGGCTGTTCCACTGGGTTCTGGCGCATGGAGGCGCCATTACCGGGGAACACGGCATCGGCCTGGCGAAAGCCAAATGGTTCCGGAAAGCCGTGGGGGAAGGAGCCTTCCACCTCCACGAAATGGTCAAATCCGCCCTGGACCCCAAAAATTTGCTGAATCCTGGAAAAATGGGGCTTCCGTAACGTAAAATAAACTTCCATGACGCCTCCGGACGGGGCATCATGAATGCCGTAATTCATGAATAGCCCGCACAAGTCCATCCTAACTGCCCTTTACGATCGCTTCCCGGTTGCAAACGCCGTTCTGGTGTTCATTCTGGATCATCCTCTGGCCTGGTTCACGCCCAAATGGCGCCGGAAAGGGCGTATGGCGCTGAAAGCAGTGCGCCGCTATATCAATTATAATCGCGATCTTCTGCCGCCCGAACGCCTGGCGGAATTTGAAGAAAGCCGCGAACTGCTGAAAACGGCCCTTTACCGGGGTGACAGGCAGCAGGCGGAAACCATTACCGCCAAACTGGAATCCACGCTGGAATCCATCCCCGGAGCGGTTCCTTCCGCCCTGGCGGAAAACGTGGAAGTGCTGTTCGTGATTCTGGCCATTTTCCTGGGCCTGCGCTGTTATGTAGTCCAGCCTTTCCGCATCCCGACCGGTTCCATGCAGCCCTCCCTGAACGGAATCCGCGCCCTTCCCCAGGAAGGGAACCCCACCCTGATGCAGAAAATCGGGGACATGATCCTGTACGGCGGTTCTTATGTTCACGAGACGGCCTCCAAGGAAAAGAAAATCGTCCGTTTCGAACCTGCCACCAAGTATCTCCTGCTCACGGTGACCAACGTGATTTTCGATGACGGCTCCAAGCTGGAAATTCCGGCAGCGGAAGCGGAAACGCGCCGCTACTTCCTCAATCAGGAACCGCGCTTTGAAGCCGAACGGCACACCCCGTTCAGAAGCTACCTGCCCGGAGACACAATCGTCAATGCCCGTTTTGACGCCGGTGACCTAATCGTGGTAAATAAAATGGCCTACCACTTCCGCAAGCCGGAACGCGGGGAAGTCTTTGTCTTTGATACACGCGGCATCGAAGGCATCGCCAATAAGGGAAGCAGCACCGGCCAGGAAGGAGGAACCCACTACGTCAAACGCCTCTGCGGCATTCCGGGGGATACCCTCTCCATTCAGGACTCCCAGCTAATCGTCAATGGGAAACCAGCTACGGAATGGACTATCCAGAGGGTCGCTTCCGGCAAGCCCCCCTACCAGCCCTGCGGCTACGTGGCCCTTCCCGCCCCCCTGAGCCTGCTGGACGGCAGAGCTTACATCACGGAAGGGGGGACCGTGCATCTGTCCAACGACAGCAAACGCCCCTATCTGCGTGAATACGTGGCGCTGGGGGACAATTCCACCCGCGAAAACTCCTTTGATTCCCGGTACTGGGGCCCCGTCCGCCAATACAACATTGTAGGCCCCGCCAGCTTCTGCCTGTGGCCCTTTACTTCCCACTGGGGCCTTATTCCATGATTTTTTATTCCTTTCGCAGGCACGTTTTCTCCGTCAAGACATGACTCAAGCCCAAACCATCACCAGCAAGGCCAAGTCCAACCTGGCCTTTGCTCTCATTGACCTTCCTGAAGAAGAACGCCGCCATATGGCTGAATTTTACGCTTTCTGCCGCACAGTGGACGACATCGTGGACGAACCGGGCATGACCCCCCGCGAACGCCACGACGCATTGAACCGCTGGGTAGAGGTCATCAACGGCGGAGAAGGCCTGGAACTGACGGAACTGGAGGAGGACATCATAGCCCTTATCCAGGATTTGGAACTGGACACCACCCCCATGCTGCACCTGATTGAAGGCTGCCGTTCGGACATCCGCCAGCAGCAGCCCCGCAGCCGTGATGAACTGCTGGACTATACCTACTGCGTGGCCTGCTGCGTGGGGCTCACCTCCGCCCGCATCATGGGTGCGGGGGAAGCCTCCTATCCGTATGCCATTGCCCTGGGGCATGCTCTTCAAATGGTGAACATTATCCGGGATGTGGCGGAAGACTGCGGCAAGTCCAACCGCATTTATTTACCTAAAGAGGATATGGACCGCTTTGGATACACTCTGGAAGACCTGCGCTGCAGAGTGTATTCCCCCCGGCTTCAGGAACTGCTGAAATATGAAGCGGATCTGGCGGAAACTTTCTTTGCGGAAGCGGAGAGGGAATACAACCTACTCAGCCCGGAAGACAAAGCCGCTCTCATTCCGGCGCAGGCCATGGCGCTCATTTACCATACCATTCTGGATAAGATGAAAGCGAGCGGCTTCCGCATTTTCGACATCCGCTACCGCGTCAACACCTTCCACAAGCTCTGGCTCCTGTTCCGCGCCAAACTGGATATTGACCCTCAATCCTACTACGACAAATCCAAAGCGTATTATGACAAGCTGGTAGGCTTTCTTTCCCGCCCAGGCAGAAAGGATGAAAAACAGGGGCCTCCCAGGTGAGCCAGGGAAAAGCTGCGGCTTTTTCTCCCGGCCCTGCAAGAATTATTCTTGTCCCGAAAACCGTGTTCCTGTAGGAGTTGCAGCATGCAAAACCCCGTGGCCTCCCTGCTTTTTATTCTCTCAATGTTAACAGGGCCATGCCCGGCAGCGGATTATCCGGAACGGACGGAGCGCACGCAATCCGCAGGAAACCATGTCTGGCATATAGACCCGAACAAGGGAAATGACGGCAATCCGGGAACGACCCCATCCACGGCGTGGAAAAGCATGGCACCGGCCAACCGCCTCATCATGGCGCGGGGAGATACGCTCGTCATCCATCCGGGGGAACACGCCGTCTCCCTGTCGTTGATGGGGGAAGGTTCCAAACAGGCCCCGGTCACTATCCGGTTCATGCCCGGCAGGCATATCTTCAAACACGGTGCCCTGATTACCGGGAAACCGCAGATTTCCAACACTAACGATGCGCCCAACGAGCCTAAGGCCATGGCTATCCGCCTGGCGGAAGCCAAAAACATACGCCTGGAGGGAAAGCCGGGAGCCACCGACATCCTGCTGGAAGGAAAAGCCATCTTCGTCTGCATGGAACATGCGGAAAACGTTTCCCTGAACGGACTGGGGTTTGACTACCTGCATCCGACCATGGGTGAATTTCTGGTTACGGAAGTCGAGGGGGATACCATGAAAGCAACTATTCCGGACGGAATTCTGTACACAGTAAAAGATGGAAACCTGACCTGGCACGGCCCCGGATGGGAATTCCGCATGGGAGGGTATTCCAAAGTTTTCGATTCCGCTTCCGGCACTTTCCAGGGCCGCTTCGCCCCCGGGAAAACAGTCATCAGAGAATTGTCTCCCGGAAAAATCAGCATCACGTTCAAGGAAGGCTCCCCAACCATGAAACCGGGCCAATCCTACCAGAACCGCAATACCCGGAGGGACTGCTGCGGCTTCTTTCAATACAGAAGCAAAAACATCCTCTGGAATAACTGCCATATTTACTATATGCACGGCATGGGCGTCGTTTCCCAGTTCTGCGAGAACATCATGTTCAGTCACTTGAAAATAGCTCCGCGCCCCCGTTCCCTACGTACCAACTCCTCCTGGGCGGATAATCTTCACTTTTCCGGATGCCGGGGAAAAATCATCGTCAAGGATTGCGAGCTGGGAGCCTCCCATGACGACGCCATTAATGTTCATGGAACCCACTTGCGCATTATAGACAGGCCGGCTCCAAACAAAATCACCGTCCGGTTCATGCATCCCCAGACCTTCGGCTTTGACGCCTTTGCCGCAGGAGACCGGATCGATTATGTTTCCGGCAAAACTCTGGTGCCTTATGCATCCAATACCGTTTCCGGCGTCAACCAACTCAATGAAAAGGAAATAGAACTTACGCTGCAACACCCCAATCCCGGAAACATCCAGCCTGACGATGTTGTGGAAAACGTTACATGGACGCCATCCGTCCATATCAGCAACACGGTATGCCGCCACATCCCCACCCGGGGATTCCTGCTTACCACCAGAAAACCGGTGCTGGTTGAACGGTGCCGGTTTGAGAAAACGGGCATGCCCGCCATCCTGGTGGAAGATGACGCCTCCGGCTGGTATGAATCCGGCGTGGTCAGGAACATGACCATTTCCCGCAATACCTTTATTCAATGCGGAGAAGCCGTCATTCAGATCGTGCCGCACGCCCCGCGGCCGGAAGGGGACGTTCACCGGAATATCACTATTACCGGAAACACGTTTGACCTCAAGAACGAAACCGCCATCCGCACTCGTCATACCGGCAACGTCAAGGCGGAGAAAAACACTTTCATCAAAGACGGCAAGAGCATCCCTGAGGAAAAAGCGGTGGATATCCGGTAGAAAACCTTTTTTTACCGGTGACGGGAAACATGCACCGTTACGGAAACGCTGTCCGTCCGCGGCAGGATGAACTTGCGCAGGGTGACGATCACGTGCCGTGCGCCGAACTCTTTCAGGCAAACCTTTCCCATATCCTCCGCCAGCGTCTCCACCAGCTTGCGTGGGCGCGCCATGGCCTCCGACCGAAGCGCACGGGCAATGGAATCATAACAGACGGTTCTGGAAAAATCATCGTCCAGTCCGGACAAAGCCTCCTCCGGATAGAAAGTGATATCCGCTTTCAGGGTCTGCATGGAAGCGCGCTCATCATCCGGAACGCCGATGAAGGTATCCAGTTCAAGCCCATTGATATTAATGGAATCCTGAGTATCGGAAGGGAGCGCGTAACGGCGCATCAGCGTGCGCAGAACAAGCAGGTCCGGAACAATCATGTCCGGCCTGGCCTTGGAAAGCTGCGCAGCGTCATTGTAGCCGGTCAGCACGGCAATGGATGTAATGCCCGCGTGGTGCGCCGTTTCCACATCATGCTGCATATCCCCGATAAATGCGGTTTCATGGGCATGCAGCCCGTGCTGGGCCAGCAGGGTATGGATGTGGGCATCCTTATGGCGGATGCCCGCATGAATGGCTTCAAAATATTCCATCATCCCCAGCTCCCTGCATTGGATGTCAAACTCCTTGGCATCCACACTGGTAAGAATAAAGCAGCGCACGCCGCGCGCGCGGCAGAACTCCAGGAATTCCCGGGCATTTGGCAGCACTTCCACCGGAGCATTGGAAACGCGGAAAGCGTACCGGAAATGGTCTTCCAGTTCATCCAGATCCGCGTGAGGCAGCACCCGGGCATAATAGTCCGGGTAGGGAAGCTGGAATTCCGCACGAAATTCATCCCTGTTCATACAGGGTTTCCCGTATTGGGAAAAAACGTAATTGGAAGCGTCCAGCGTCAGGGCCAGGTCGTCCACCAAAGTGCCGGACCAGTCGAAAATGATATTTTTAAACATGGGAATGCGTATGGGAATAACTTAGTCCAGAGCGTACCGCATGGCGGCCAGACCGAAAAAGGCGGCCGTCTCCACCCGGAGAACGATAGGGCCAAGCGTGACTGGGGCAAACCCCGCTTCCAACGCCATGGCCGTCTCCCGGTCCGTAAAGTCCCCTTCCGGCCCCACCAGCAGAGAAGCGCGCTGAACGGAACGGGAGCGGGCCGCCTCCAGCACATCCCTGACCGGCCGCACTCCGGGCACCAGAGAGGCGATAATATTCAGTCCTTCCGGAATTCCGCAGCGCAACCATTCCGCAAAAGGAACGGGAAGCGCCACTTCCGGCAGCGTGTTCTGGCCGCACTGCTTGCAGGCCTCCAGGGCGATGCGCTGCCATTTCTGCCTCTTGGCCTCTGCCTCCCGGGCATTCAGCCGCACGATCGTGCGATCCGTCACGAGCGGGATAATGGAGGAGACACCCAATTCCACGGACTTTTGAATAATGAGATCCATGTTGGCACCCTTGGGAACAGCCTGGCACAACGTCAAATGGGCTACGGGAGAAGAAGGAGGACACTCTTCCCCCGGGACCAGCAAAACGCCGGAACTGCGCGGAGGCTCCGCCACCACAGCGCGGGCAGCACGGCCGCAACCGTCAAAAACGATGCAGGAGTCACCCTGCTTCAAACGCAGAACCTTGGCGGCATGGTGCGCTTCATCCCCCCGCAGCTCCCAAAAGGGAGCTGCCCATTCGGAAGGCGGAAGGAAAAAGCGGGCCATGTCTGAAAAAAGGGAACCGGACCTTATTTGCCCTTCAGATAACGCGCCGCTTTGTCGGCAAACTCCACGCACGCCGGCTGATTGCGATTTTCATCCAAAGCAGAAGCAAACGCGTTCAGTTTATCCATCTGATCCTTGGTCAGCCGGGAGGGGATTTCCACTTCCACTTCCACCAGCATATCCCCCACATCCGAACTGCGAAGGGCCTTCACCCCCTTGCCGCGCAGACGAAAGATCATGCCGTTCTGCGTTCCTTCCGGCAGCTTGATGGTGGCCGCGCCTTCCAGCGTGGGCACTTTCAGCTTGCCGCCGGAGACAGCCAGGGAAAGCGGCACCGGAACCGTGCAGCTCAGGTCATTGCCCTCCCTCTGGAAAATATCGTGCGGTTTGACGTCAATAAACACGTGCAAATCCCCGGTAGGACCGCCATGCACCCCGGCATCCCCTTCCCCGGCGATGCGGAGCTGGCTTCCTGTGGCAACGCCCGCAGGAATACGGATGGTGATGTGGGAATCTTCCCTTACGCGCCCTTCCCCGCGGCAGACGGGACATGGATCCGAGATGATTTCCCCGGTGCCGTGGCATGTGGGGCAGGTGGACTGCTGGACGAAAAATCCGCTCTGCTGGGTAATGATGCCGCGCCCCTGGCAGGTAGGACAGGATTTGAACGCTTCCTTTCCATCCCTGGCACCGGTGCCGTGGCAGGTCCTGCAAGTCACCAGACGCTCAATTTCCAGTTTCTTGGTACAGCCCTTCGCTGCCTCTTCCAGCGTAATGTCCAAGTCATAGCGCAAATCGGAGCCGGGTCTTTTAGTGGACCTTTTCTGGCCGCCGCGGCCGGCGCCTCCGAACATATCCGCAAAACCGCCCATTCCGGAAAACATCTGGGCGAAAATATCCATTGGGTCCTGGAATCCTCCCCCGGCATAACCGCCGCCCGCGGCGGGGCCGCCCTGTTCAAAGGCGGCATGTCCGAAGCGGTCGTAGGCAGCCCTCTTGTCCGCATCGGAAAGCACCTCATAAGCCTCTCCCAGTTCCTTGAACTTTTCTTCTGCAGACGGGTCGTCCGGGTTACGGTCCGGATGGTACTTTAAGGCCAGCTTGCGATAGGCCTTCTTAATCTCATCATCAGTAGCGTCCTTGGAAACGCCGAGAATCTCGTAATAATCTTTTTTAGCCATGTGGCGTGAATGTTAAAAAACGGTCAGACTTGCGGTTCAGATTCCGGAGTATGGGCGACAACCACGTTCGCCGGGCGCAGGAGCCTGTCCTTCAGCATATACCCCTTGCGGATAACACGCAGCACGGTGCCTTCCGGCTGGTCGGAGGGTTCCCGCTGAAGGGCTTCCTCCGTGGCGTGGTCAAACATGCTTCCCACCACAGGCTCCACGGCGCTCACGCCATTGCCGGCGAGAAATTCGTCCAGCTGCTTCTTCACCATGCTCATGCCGATGTAAATCATGGAGGAGGCATCTGCGCTGGCGGCGGCCATGCCCATTTCAAAATTATCAATGACGGGAAGAAGTTCTTCCAGCAAGCGCTGATTGGCGAACTTGGCGCATTCTTCCTTCTCCTTCACCATGCGCTTGCGGTAGTTATCATATTCCGCGGCGGTGCGCATGGCAGCATCCCTCCATTTAAGCAATTCCTCTTCCAGAGAAGGTTCCGCTTCCTTCCCCTCGGCAGGAACATCTTGAACCTGTTCCTGTGCTTCCAGCTCTTCCGCTTCCGCATTTTTCTCTTTCTCTTCGTCGCTCATGCGGACAATGTAATTTCTTTTACCGGATGCGTCAACGGCCTGCTAAGACATGGATGACGTTTGACGCGTAATGAACGCTCCTGATGCAACCCATCTACGCAGAAAAGAAAATGACGGCCTTCCGCCCGGCTTCCCTAAGCGCCGGAAGCATCTGCCTCAGAAAGCAGCCTGGCAAGTTTTTCCTCGCATCCGTCCGGCAATTCCACCACTTTCAGGCGGGAGGACTCCCCGCGCAGCAGGCGGACGGAGGACCGGGGAATATCCAGCCACGCGGACAGGAAAAGGATGACGGCCTTGTTCGCTTTTCCCTCCACGGGAGGCGCGGCAATGCGCAACTTCAGCGCGCGGCCGGCACGGGGATCATCCTCCCATCCCGCGGCGTCGCTCTTCTTCGCATTGGGAATGACTTTCAGGGCCAGTTTCATACCGTTTCCGTACGGGACTTCCCACGCTGCCTGGCCACCAGGTCCTCATACCTGATCAAACCGCCGCCGAACAAATCCAAAGCGCTCCCCACCGTAGCATCCATGGTTCCGCCGCTCAAAGCGTCTATTTCATCAATATCCTGAATGCGGCTGATCCCTCCGGCATATGTCATGGGCAGGCGGCGCCAGTTTCCCAGCATTTTCACCAGTTCCCGGTCAATACCGGTGCAGAGCCCTTCCACATCCGCCGCATGGATAAGAAACTCCGCGCAATGTTCCGCCAGAACATCCAGAGTCTCCGCCGTTACCCGGAGTTCCGTCAAGGTCTGCCACCGGTTCATGGCCACGGCCCAGCCTCCTTGAACCCTGCGGCAGCTCAAATCCAGCACCAGCCGTTCCGCCCCCACGGCGGAAACAAGATCTTTCAGCCTGTCCATCCGCAACGTTCCTCCCGCATCAAACAGACAGGAAGTAACGATCACATGGCTGGCCCCGGCGGAAATCCATTCCTCCGCATTCTCCGGCGTCATGCCGCCGCCCACCTGAAGGCCTCCCGGCCATGCCGCCAGGGCCTCCCGAGCCGCAAGGTCATTCCCGGGCCCCAGTTTAATCACATGCCCGCCGCTCAGACCGTCCCTGCGGTACAAATCCGCATACCATGCCGCACTGCGGTCGGAGACGAAATTGGTGCGCAATGAGGCGCCATCCTGCGTCAGGGTGCCGCCCACAATTTGCTTCACGCGCCCGTCGTGTAAATCAATGCATGGTCTGAATTTCGTCACGCGGTCACTTTGCCCGGGACGCCCCTCCAGGTCAAGAAGGTATTCCCCTCACGCTCTCCCTGAACGACGGGCATGGAAATTACACAAAATGGAACGGGGACGCCGCTCTATGGATAACTGCCGTCAACCACCATTCAAAAAACCGATGAAAAACAACCCTGTCAGAAAACACCTTCTTTACTGTTGTGCCGGAAGCGCCATATCTGCCCTCCTGGCCTTTTCCTTCCCCGCCGCGGAAGCCGGGATTCACCTGCATGGCGAAATCCGCATGCCTGCGGCAGGGCAAGCCGGTTTCCTGTATGACCCCTCCGGATTCCCCATCTGGGGATATTCCCCATGCGGACGGCCCATTTACGCCTATACCCCTGCAGGCGCCCCCATTTACGTTATCAGGGGCATCTACCGCGGCTGCCATGTTCCTGCATGGAACCCCAGGCCGCATTATCACGGCCCTTTCTGGCCGGCGGGCGTCTGCCGCGTCCCCCATGCCGCACGCTTTAGGCCATGTCCACCCCCTGTCCGGCCCCACCGCCCCAGATTCCCTCACGAAAGACACCCTCCCCGTTTCCACCGCCGGTAAACCAGCTCAACCTTTCCTTTATTCCGGGAAAGAAAGGCCGTACCAGCCCTCCCCCAGCAGCCGGACCAGCGTAAAAGAATATTCCCCCTTGCTGTTTGGCTCCTTGCTGCGGGAAAGAAGAACCCGCGCACGGAGCATGCCAGCCTCGTCATTGGCGTTCAACACCCGGTAGGGGGAATGTTCCATCTCCTCATTGAGTTTAAACAACATGAACAAACGCTTGCCCATTTCCGATTTTCTGGGGACATACACCATGGGACGGGCAATGCTGCGCCCCTCGGAACCGTTCATCCCGGGAGCAATCAGCTTAAATGCGTACTCATCCTTATTTTCCGACATGCGCTCCCGAACCATCCACACGCGGAACTCCGCAATATCCTCCCCTTTTCCCCGTACAAAATCTTCCCAGTTCATCGGCTGAAAGCGGGCAAACTGCTGCCAGTCCAGCTTCCAGGAGCCATCCTGTTCATCCTTGAAAAAACAGAATTCCATATCAGGAGCCTTTTCAAAACCAATCAGGAGCTGGGCACAGGGATGCCCCTCCACCTCAAACACGGCAAAGCTTTTAGGCCCCTTGGGCTTGCTGACAATCGCCTCGGGCGGAGACATGGCGTAATGCCTGACCATCAAAGGAAGCGATTGCAGGGAATTCCACACAAAAGAGGATTTTTGAACCACATCCGCGGCGCTCAGATATTTCTGGGCTTCCGCCAGGCAGTTGCGCAGCAACTCCTGCTTTTCCATCGGAGGAACGTGACGGGGAGGCCAGAAACTGTAGTCCACCTTGTCTTTCAGCGCAGCTTTCAACTCTCCGGACAACATATCCGGCGTGGCGCAAATCCGCGCGGCCGCTCCGGAATCCAGGGACGCCTGGCGCTTCTGGAGCCAGAAAAAAAGACCGCCGAAAAACATTCCCAGCGCAATCACGAAAAAAATGACGGAAAGAATGCGGCCCAGCGCAAAGCCCGCTTCTCCGCCGTGACTGCGCACACGCCGGGCAAAAGGATGGCTTTTTTCAAATAAATCACTCATTTTAAAACGGAAATATCCACAGAAAACAATCTCGGAAAGATGGTCACACACTACCGGAACGCCCAAGGCAACGCAACGATAAAAAACAGACACATTTTTTTATCCCTGCCGGAGAAAATTGTTTCACATCCACATGCGGGTGATGTACATTAAACCGGACGAGTTTCAAGAGCTCCCACCTTACCTTTCACCCCCCTCTTTTTAACGCTATGTTTGGATCATTCACTACCGTTCCCGCCCCCAAAGGCAATAAAAATCCTGAATCCACCCCCAGCTGGATGGATGTAGCCAAGAGCCAGGATATCCCCGAACCGGTTGCGGAAGCCGTTCCTTCCTACGCCCCCACCACCCGCGTCCAGCAGCTGACCCGCAATGTGCTGAACTCCGATGTGGAGGTAATTGGTTCCCTGCGTTTTTCCGACGACCTGCTGATTGACGGTACCGTGGAAGGCGACATTTCCTCCGAAGGGGTGCTTTCCGTGGGTCAGAACGCCGTCATCCGGGCGGAAATCAACACCAAGTCCGTCATCATCCACGGCAAGGTCATCGGTAATGTAACGGTTACGGACCGCGTGGAACTGAAAAGCACGGCAGAACTTGTAGGAGACATCCAGGCCGCCTCCCTGGCTATTGAAGGCGGTGCAATTTTCATCGGGCATTCTACTGTAGGCGCTCCCACGGTAGGCGCCACAGGAATCTCGGCTGCCAAGAAAGCGTCTTCCGTCCAGGCCTTCGCTCCGGAGCCGGAATCCCCTGCTCCGGCCAGCCAAAGCACGCTGGATATTGACGCGGAATAAAAACTCTCCGCCTGCTATTGCTATTCCCAGGGGCGGCAAAAGAACAAACCGTTCTTTTGCCGCCCTCTTTGTTCCATGAACCTTCCCTTCCATCCCATTCCCCGGCTCAGCACCACGCCCTCCGGAAAAATCAGTCATCCCTCTCCGGCACCGCCCTGGACACTCCCGCCAACTGCGGAAAACAGCCCGGCGCCTGTCCGGGAAGTGGAATGCTTCTCCTGCCGCAAAATCACTTCCGTTCCCGCCACGGCAGTTTCCGCCAGGTGCAGCCATTGCTCCGCGTATATCAAACTGGACGACGTCATTTTACACAGCAGAACGCACCGGACCAAAGTGCAGACTTGCGGAAGCGTTACCGTACAGGCCAATGCAGACCTGAAAGGGCTGAACATCGAATGCCGTGACCTGGTCTTACACGGCAGGGCATCCGGTGATTTCCTGTGTCGCGGCGTCTGCAAAATCAAAACGGACCAGCACATCTCCGGTTCCATCACCGCCCGCAGAATGGTGGTGGAAAAAAAGACGACGGTGCTGGTGACAGGAACCATCCGCGTGGAAAACATCTGGATACAGGGTTCCCTGGAAGGAACGCTTACGGCGGATGAAACCGTCACCATCCACCGACACGCCAAATTCCTGGGAGATATCACGGCGCGCCGCCTCATCATTGAGGAAGGCGGCACGCACCAGGGTTCCTTTACCCGTCTTATATAACATGAATCTTCCCATCTCCATCCGCGGTGCGCGCCAGCACAACCTCCGGAACCTGAATCTGGATCTTCCGTCCAACAAGCTCATCGCATTCTGTGGCCCTTCCGGCTCCGGAAAATCCACCCTGGCTTTCGATACTCTTTTTTCCGAATCCCGCAGGCGTTTTCTGGACTGCCTGTCGGCGCGCTCCAGGCAGGGTATGGATCAACCGGAAAAACCGGAAGTGGACAGCATTACCGGGCTGCCTCCGGCCCTGTGCCTGGAGCAATCCGCCAGGCAACAGAGTTCCCGCACCCTGTTGGGGAGCATCACGGAAATTCTGGACTACCTGCGCATCCTTTACGCGGCTGCCGGCACGCCCCATGACCCGGAAACAGGAAAGGAACTGGAACGCAAGAGCCCGGACCGGATTACGGAGGAACTCGTTTCCCTGCCGGAACACACACGCCTGATTCTGGCCGCTCCGGCGGAAAACCTGCTGGCCCAGGATCCCGCAGCGACGCTGGGCGACTTCCAGCGGCAGGGCTTCCTCCGGGTTTACTGGAACGGGGAAATGCGGGATATTGAAGAAATAAGTTCCCCCGTCCCCCCGCCTCCGGACGCGGCCCTGGTCATTGACCGCCTCATCGTCAGAGGGGAAAATACGGCATCGCGCATTGCGGATTCCCTGCAAACGGCTCTCCGTATCAATCCGGACGAGGTGCGGGCCATCATCACCATACCGGGAGAGGAAGCCTCAATCCGGGCCTTCCACACCCGTTACCGCAATCCGGAAACAGGATTCCTTCTGCCCCGGCTTACACCCCGCCATTTCTCCTTCAACTCCCCGCTGGGAGCATGCCCCTCCTGCCGGGGGACTGGCCTGAATGAACAGGAAAACGGTCCGTGCCGCGCCTGCGGAGGCCTTCGCCTTTCCCCTCTGGCCCTGGCCGTCACCATGCCTGCGCCGGATCGGGCCTATAATCTTGCGGAACTGACGGCTCTTCCGCTGGAAGACATGGCAGGAGAACTGGAACGCCTGAAAACGCCCCCCTCCCTGGCGGCGGCATTGAACCCGCTCATGGAGGAAATCAACAAACGCGTGCGTTTCCTGAATGAGCTGGGACTCTCCTACCTGTCCCTGGACCGCCAGGCAAACACCCTTTCCGGAGGCGAACTGCAGAGGGCGCGCCTGGCCTCCCAGCTGGGAGGCGGCCTTTCCGGAGTCCTTTACATCCTGGACGAACCCACGGCCGGACTGCACCCCGCCGATACGGACCGCCTGCTCCGCGCTCTCCGGACGCTCCGGAACCAGGGCAACACAGTCCTGGTCGTAGAGCATGATGAGCAAATTCTAACCGCGGCGGATCACCTGGTGGACATGGGCCCCGGCTCCGGAACCAACGGAGGCCGTATTCTGGCACAGGGCTCCCTTGCGGAGATAATGGGAAATGCCGGAAGCCCCACAGGGGAATGGCTTTCAGGCAAGCGAAACATGCCCGCCTCCGGACGCAAGACGGCTCCTGCAGGGCGTCTGGTACTGACCGGAGCGGACAAGCACAACCTCAACAACGTCACTCTGAATATCCCGGTCGGCACATTAACCTGCATCTCCGGCCCTTCCGGTTCTGGGAAATCCACCCTTGTCCGGGACTGCCTCATCCCCGCGGTCAGGCAAGACCTCTCCGGGAAAAAGGGTATTCCGCGCCGCGTGCAGGGAACGGAACACTTCAACCGCCTCGTCGTCATCGACCAGTCGCCCATCGGCAAAACGCCGCGCTCCACACCGGCCACCGCTACCGGCCTGCTCCAGGTGCTGCGCCCCCTTTATGCACAGCTCCCCCTTTCCAAGCAGAGGGGATATACGGCGGCGCGCTTTTCCCCCAACATCCGCGGAGGCCGTTGTGAACGGTGTCAGGGAACAGGCATGATTGAAGTGGACATGAACTTTCTGGGAAATGTGGCACTGCCCTGCGACGCCTGCCACGGGCAGTGCTACAACAGGGAAACGCTGGAAGTCACCTGGAAAGGAAAATCCATTGCCCAGGCGCTGGCCCTGACCGTGGACGAAGCGGCGGACTTCTTTTCCTCCCTGCCCAGAGCCGCCGCCATCCTGAAAAGCATGCAGGACGTAGGGTTGGGATACCTCAATCTCAACCGCAGGGCGGACACCCTTTCCGGCGGAGAATCCCAGCGCATAAAAATAGCTGCGGAACTGGCCAAAGCCCCAGCCTGGAAACTGGCGGAAGACGGGAAACGGGCCCTGTTCATTCTGGACGAACCTACCAGCGGCCTTCACTTCAATGAAGTGGCCCTTCTCCTGGCAGCCCTTTTCCGCCTGAGGGATGCCGGGCACACCATCCTCTGCGTGGAACACCACAAGGACCTGCTCAATGCCGCAGACTACCTGGTGGACATGGGCCCCGGAGCCGGCAGACACGGAGGCAATATCGTGGCCGAGGGTTCCCCCGCAGATGTAGCGTCCAATCCGGAAGCGCCCACTTCGCCCTGGCTCGTCCCCCGTTAACAACGGCAGAACCAGGAAATCATCCCTCGTCCCAGCCGCCGACGTTCCATTCCCGGCGTCTTCAGAAAAATTCCGCTTCTCCGGGATCTATTATCCCCCTTTCCCTGTTTATTATCTTGACGGACCTCCCGTTTTTTTCCCAAAAAAAGGAATCACGAATTCCTTTTTCCTATGGCTCTCCGTTTCCTCTCCCCGGTTCTGGCGGCGCTGCTCCTTCCCGGAACACTTCATGCCGCGCCCGTATTCCTTGAAAACGTCTCCGAATCCGGCGGATGGTATGATTGCAATAAAAAAACCAAATGGACATGGGGAACCAAGCCCCACCCCACCAACCCGTTAAATCCTCCGGTTTCCGCACGGCCCACCGAATGGCTGTACCTTCCTTATGATCAGAATATCTGCTGGGCGGCGGCAGCCTCCAACGTTCTCCAATGGTGGCAGGATACCAGAAGAGACATGAAATCCACCACGCCCAACGGGAAATCCGACACTTACGATGTCATGCCGCAGGTTGCCCAGCTGGCTATTTACCAAACCATCTCCACGAACTGGACAAACAGCGGAGGCTCCGTAGAACAAGCCTACAACTGGTGGATCAACGGCGGGATGCTGGATACCACAGCCTATCCAAGTCTTTCCACGACGACAGCTCCCGGAGGATACTGGAAAGAGCTGGGACTGACAGTCCCGCAGTCATCAAGCGGAGGAGCTGTTGACAACCCCTTATTTTCCGCATACAGCTTCTGGGACGGAGACACCAGAAGCGGAGTTTACCAGAAACTGGCAAACAGCATCAACAAAAACTGGGGAACCACTCTGACCATCGGGGAAGAAGGGAGAGGCCACGCCATCACCATGTGGGGCTACGATACGGATAAAAACGACAATCTGGTTATTTACCTGACGGACTCGGACGACTATTCGGCAGGAATGTTCCGCCAGAAAGTAGTCGTGAACGACTATACGGATGAATACGGCCTTCCCCACTGCGACATTTATCTGACCAGCCTGGATGGAGAAAACGACGTGTACAATTATAATTACGAAGAAGCGGGACTGACGGGCATCCGCCTGGGAGAAATACAGAGCTTCACCGCTCCGCTGGGGGACCTGAGAGTCCCGGAACCCGGCGCCGGAATCCTCTTCCTCTGCGGCTCATTCCTTGCCCTGTCCCGCCGCAGTCTTACTGGACGATAAAGCTTTCCGAACTCCGGCCCCAATAAAAACGGGTCTTGATTCTTATGGAGGAAATGTGCAGAATCGGCAAGCACACAAGTTCAGGAGAGCAAAAATTGTCCCAGTTGTTCCCCGGTGCGGTTACCTGTGAAATGAATGACGCTTCCCACAACCACGGTGAGCAGGAAAACACCGTCTCCACCTATTCCGTCGACATAGAAACCCTTCAGCAAATCGCCCTGAAAGGAGACGCTCAGGCACTATTCCAGCTGGCGATCAACTACGAACAGGGACGCGGGGTGGCGGAAAACCAACAGGAAGCCTTTTACTGCTATCAGCAGGCGGCGGAACTGGGCCATGTTACCGCCCAGCTCAACCTGGGATGGGCCTATTCCAACGGCATCGGCGCCCCTCAGGATAACGACAAAGCCTTTTACTGGTATCGGAAAGCAGCCGAACAGGGACATCCCACCGCGCAATTCGACCTTGGGTTCTGTTATATCAACGGCCTGGGCGTGGAACGAGACGAACACCAGGCTATCGGCTGGTACAAAAAAGCGGCGGAACAGGGCCACGCGGTAGCCCAGCTCAACCTCGGCTGGATTTATGCCAACAGCCCCAGCCGGAAAAACTGGGAACAGGCCGTATACTGGTACAAGCAGGCTGCGGAACAGGGTGACCCCCGCGCCCAGTATAACCTGGCCTGGTGCTATGGCAACGGAAGCGGAACCCCCAAAAACCCGCGGAAAGCCGCTTATTGGTATGAGGAGGCGGCCATGCAGAACCATGCTACGGCCCAATACAATCTGGGCTGGTGCTATGAAAACGGTTTCGGCGTAGAGCCGGATCTGGACAAAGCGCTGGTGTGGTATCACAAATCAGCCCTTCAGGGCCAGATTACGGCCCAATACACACTGGGATGGTGCTACGGCAACGGCCGGGGCATGGAAGTGGACATGGCCAAAGCCGTCCACTGGTACACCAAAGCCGCCGAACAGGGACATACAACAGCCCAGCTCAACCTGGGGTGGTGCCATCTGAACGGAAAAGGAACGCCCGTCAACCGGGAAGAAGCCCTGAAATGGTACCTTAAGGCGGCGGAACAGGGCAACGCCACAGCCATGTTCAATGTGGGCAACTGCTACGCCCACGGCTACGGCATTGAACAGGACGACAAACAGGCGGAAGAATGGTATCTGAAAGCCGTCCGGCACGGCAACAAAAAGGCCGCCAGCGCCCTGCGCCATCTGGCCTCCAAACAGGAAAAAGAAAAAAACACGGACTCAGAGGGCTGAAAAGGCGTTCCCCTGTTTGCCTCCACGGGAAATCCTAGCCCTACCCAGAACCCTGTCATGAACACACGGGGGGGAGGGGGGGATGTGTTCCCGCTTGGGAATAAGATACCTGACAGCCGTCAAAAACACCGGACTATCATCGCCGCCTCTTCCTTCCGTCCGCCGAACCTTTGCGGGACAACCGTTCCACGGCCTCCGGCAAACGGGATGCGCCATCGCCGCCCAATGCTGCGTCAATATCTTCCAGCGCATGGATCAGGTCAATGACCTCCCGGCGGGGCAAAGCGCCTCCGGCCGGTACGCAGAAATGCGTGCGGCACGCTAACGGCCTGCCTTCATAAATCATGCATCTTCCCTGCCCGCTCAAGAAAGGGCAGCTCCCGTCCGGAGGCAGCTCCAACCGGGTGCGTCCGGAAGCACGCCACGCCTTCCAGGCCACCCATGCCTCACCCAGCGTTACATGCGGCGTCTCCCCGGTCAGGCGGAACCGGCAGCAATCCGCCGCACCGGTACAGAAACGCTGGGCACGGGAAGCGCGGAAGGCACCTTCATCCAGAAGGCGCCGCACCTCCATCAGCATCCCGGCGGAGGGAACCATTCCCCCCGCCTTTCCCTGGCGGCATTTGCCACGCGCCATGACTGAACCGGTTAACAGGTCAGGCCGTCCGCCTTCGCCTGGTTCCAGTACGCATACTCGGAACGGTTGAAATCCACGTATTCCGGAGACAAATCCGTGGTATACACCGTATGGGAAAACTCGCCCCGATTCAAATTGATATCCACCCGGAACGCGGGAACCTGCACGGCCTGCCGCAAATCGTCGGACGGAGTATCCGCCTGCACGCCGCCGCGGCAGGCGGCCAAACCGGCGATGTCGATGTCTATCTTCTCTTCGTCCACCTTTGCTCCGCAGTAGCCCACAGCATGAATAATGCGCCCCCAGTTGGGATCGTTCCCGTTCCAGGAACTCTTCACCAGGGAAGACTTGGCTACGGCTTCCGCCGCTTTTTTCGCTTCATCCTCCGTGCGGCCTCCCGTCACATGCACGGTGACGAACTTGGTCACCCGCTCTCCGTCCTGCACGATGTGCTTGGCCAGTTCCAGCATCACATGGGCCAAAGCCTGCTGGAATGCGTAAATATCTTCCGGAGTTTCCAGCTTCACGCCGGATGCCCCGTTCGCCATCACCAGAACCGTGTCATTCGTACTCATGTCTCCGTCAATGGTGATGCAGTTAAAAGAACTCTTTACTCCGGACTGCACGCACAGCTCCAGCACATCGCGGGAAACTCCCGCATCCGTCGTGATAAAGCACAGCATGGTCGCCATGCAGGGATTGATCATGCCCGCCCCCTTGCAGCAGGCGCCGATGCGCACGGGTTTGCCCTGCACCACAAATTCAATGGCAATGATTTTCTCCTTCGTGTCGCTGGTCATCACGGCCTGGGCCACCTCATGCCCCTTGTCGCGGGAAAGCCCATCCGCCAATTCCGGAAACTTCGGGTAAATGCGCATCATAGGCATTGGCAGGCCAATCACGCCGGTGGAACATACGGCCACTTCTGCAGGCTCCAGCCCAAGAAGCTCCGCAACGCTGCGGCATTCGCCCCTGGCATCCTCCATCCCCCGGGTTCCGGTGCAGGCGTTCGCATTCCCGCTGTTCGCCACGATAGCGCGGATATTTCCTTTCCGGAGATGCTCCCGGCTCACCTTCACGCAGGCGGCCTGGACGCGGTTGGTCGTAAACGTTCCTGCGGAAACGCAGGGTTCCGTGGAATAAATCAGGGCCAGATCCAGACGCGTGGCCGTAGGCTTCTTGATGCCGCAGCTTACGGCGTTCCCCAAAAATCCCCGGGGCGCGCAAACGCCCCCGTCAACCGGAATATAGGATGAATCATTCATCGTCTTGAAAGTGCTTCCCAACATATCAAAAAGCTACAGAACCCACAAGCCTTCCGTTTCATCAAATCCGCACATGATATTGAAGGATTGAACAGCCTGGCCTCCCGCACCCTTCACCACATTATCCTCCGCGCTCATCAGAATCACGCGGTTCGTGCGGGGATCATAAGCCCAGCCAATGTCCACGCAGTTCGTCCGCGTTACATTCTTGGTATCCGCAGGCTGGTTGCGCCCCAGAAGGCGGACGAACGGGGCCGCGGCATAGGCTTCTTCCAGCAGGCGGCCGACGGACTCGGGATCCGCCCCTTTTTTCACCCTGGCCGTAATCGTGGAGCAAATGCCCGTATTAACGGGAATCAAATGGGGGGTGAAGGACATCACCACCGTTTCCCCGGCGGCATGGGAAAGCTCCTGTTCAATTTCGCTCAAATGGCGGTGTTTCGGCACTCCGTAGGCATGGAAACTCTCATTGCACTCGCAGAACAGCAGCGGAATGGACGCTTTGCGCCCTGCGCCGCTCACGCCGCTGCCGGAACAGACCACCACGTCCTCCGGCTCCAGCATGCCCGCCTTGAACAAGGGAATGAGAGGCAGAAGAATGCTCGTAGGATAGCAGCCGGGAGAAGCCACAATGCGCGCCCGGGCAATCTCATCCCGGCGCCACTCCGGCAAACCGTACACGGCCTCCTGCATCAGGGCCGTATCCGGGTGGGGATTCCCGTAATACTCTTCGTACACTTCCGGGCTGTCCAGGCGAAAATCCGCGCTCAGGTCAATCACGCGCACGCCCCTGTCCACCAGGCCGCGGGCATAGGAAGCGGCCACGCCATGAGGCAGGGCCAGAAAAGCGACCTCCGCCCCAGTGGCGGCAATCGCTTCCACATCGGAATCCGTAAACTTCAGGCCGGAACCCGGAACCTGCCGGAAACGGGGGAAAACCTCCCACAACGGCTGCCCGGCATACTGGCGGGAAGTAGCGCACACCAGCTTCACCCCGCGATGGTTCAGCAGGATGCGCAACAACTCCTGCCCGGTGTAGCCACTGGCTCCGACGACTGCAACTTGAACTTGCTTCATGACAAAAAAGGTATGCTATGAAAAAAGACTCTTGCCAACACTAAAATTTTCCTATATACACCTCGCCGTCACAAGACACGGCCCTGGTCGGTCCGAGTTCATCGGGTTGTAGCGCAGTCTGGTAGCGCACCTGCATGGGGTGCAGGGGGTCGCAGGTTCGAATCCTGTCAACCCGACCATTTTCCCATTCGTGAGGCCTTGCAGAATGAAGTATTCTGTAAGGCCTCAAACTTTTTTGCTCTGCGCGGTATTCCACCCGGTCCTATGGTTCTGCCATGCATCACATTCTGAATGCATGACATTTTTCCAAAACCAAACATACACCGCCCTCAAAGCAGGAAGTCTGATCCTCCCTCCCTTTGGAAAAATTAATCGGGAAAATTATCACAAGATACATTCCCTCCCTCTTGCTAATAAACAAAAAAATCCTGGGTATTTGCCGGGTTCATGCCATTCATATTCATTGCCATTTCCTCTCCGACCGGCCCGCTACTCCGCTTCCCTGCCGTGAGACAGGACAAACCGGAACCGGGAAGAAACAGTTTTTTATTGCGTTGCAGGCAGGTAAATCATATACCCCGCCGGTTCAGACTTCACCTTTTCCCCCTTGCTTTCATGCCATCCATTTCCTTGCTGAATCATCTCGGAGCCCTGCTGACGCTTTGGCTTCTCCTATGCTGCGGCGCACCAGCGGCGGAAAACGGCAGAATCCTGATGGTGACGGAAGCGACTTTCCCTCCCTACGAATTCCGGGACGGAAACGCCATCATGGGAATTGACCCGGAAATCATGCGGGAGGTAGCCAGGCGCACCGGCAGGGAGCTGGTCATTGAAGATATGAGCTTTGACTCCGTGATTACGGCTGTAGTTTCCGGAAAGGCGGACGTAGCCGCCTCCGGAATCACGGTTACTCCGGAACGCAGGAGGAAAGTGGACTTCTCCATTCCCTATGTGGAAGCCGCTCAGGTTATCATCGTTCCCAAAGGTTCTCCCATCCGGAGGCGGGAAGATATCCGCGGCAGAAGAATCGGAGTGCAGCACGGGGCTACGGGAGACATTTACGTCACACGGAACATTCAGCAGCCGGAACGCTTCCCCAATGGAGCGCTGGCCGTGGCCGCCGTGGCGGCAGGCAAGGTGGACGCCGCCGTCATTGACCAGGATCCGGCAAAAATGTACGTAGCAGGCAATGAGCGGCTGGAAATTCTGCCGGAGCCCCTCACTTCCGAATCCTACGCCATTGCCGTCCGCAAGGGGGATACTGCCCTGCTTCAGGATATTAACGGCACCATTGCAGCATTGAAAGCCTCCGGAAAGCTGGAGGAAATACGGAAGGCTTATGCGGCCATGCAGGCTAAATCTGCCGCCGGTTCCGGAAAACATGCTCCCGGAGGGAGCTGGCTGGAAAATACATGGCTGGACCTGAAAGAAGCCTTTTACGTCAATTTCATCCAGGAAGGACGCTGGAAATACCTGACCAACGGCTTTCTGGTGACGGTGGAGGTTTCTTTCTTTTCCGTTCTGCTGGGTATCCTGGTGGGCTTTGTGGTGGCCGTCATCCGCGCCACGCATGACAAAACGGGCAATCTCCGTTTCCTGAATGCCCTCTGCAAACTGTACCTGACAGTCATCCGCGGCACGCCGGTGGTCGTTCAACTGCTCATGATCTATTTTGTCATCTTCGGCTCCGTGGACGTCAGCAAAGTGCTGGTGGCTGTGGTGGCCTTCGGCTTCAACTCAGGCGCCTATGTGGCGGAAATCATCAGAGGCGGCATTATGTCCATTGACAGGGGGCAATTTGAGGCCGGGCGCAGCCTCGGCCTGGGATATGCCCAAACCATGATTTACATTATCCTGCCACAGGCCTTTAAAAATGTGCTTCCCTCGCTGGGAAACGAATTTATCGTACTGTTGAAGGAGACCAGCGTCTCCGGCTATATTGCCCTTCAGGATCTGACTAAAGGCGGCGACATCATCCGGAGCCAGACTTATACCGCCTTCATGCCGCTGACGGCCGTGGCCCTGGTTTACCTCTCCGTGGTCATGCTGTTCAGCTGGATGCTCGGTAAACTGGAAAGAAAACTGAAAAACAATGAATGAACATCCCGGAAACACCCCCATATTCCAAATCAGCCATTTGGTTAAGGAATTCAACTCCGTTCCGGCAGTCAACGATGTCACCACGAAAATTGACCGGGGTGAAGTGGTCTTCATCGTAGGGCCGTCCGGTTCCGGCAAAAGCACTTTCCTGCGCTGCCTGAACCTGCTGGAGGAACCTACCTCCGGAGAAATCCGTTTCAAGGGGGAGCTGGTTACCTCTCCCGGAACGGACGTCAATCAATTCCGCCGGCACGTAGGCATGGTTTTCCAGCATTTCAACCTTTTCCCGCACCTGACTATTCTGGAAAATATCACTATCGCCCCAGTTAAAACGGGACGCTCCAGCAGGAAAGAGGCAGCAGACCAGGCGGCAACCCTTCTCCAGCGCATTGGGCTGTACGGCAAGAGACATTCCTATCCCCTCCAGCTTTCCGGCGGACAAAAGCAGCGCATCGCCATCGTGCGTGCCCTGGTCATGAATCCGGACGTCATCCTGTTTGACGAGCCGACATCCGCTCTGGATCCGGAAATGGTGGGAGAAGTACTTTCCCTGATGAAGGAACTGGCGCAGGGAGGGCTGACGATGGTAGTGGTCACCCATGAAATAGGGTTTGCGCGCGAGGTGGCCTCCCGCGTCCTGTTCATGGATAAAGGGAAAATTGTGGAAGAAGGGCCTCCCGATCTAATTATCGACCGCCCCGCCAATCCCAGACTGCAGGAATTTTTCTCCAAGGTGCTCTGATAAGAGCAGTTCTGAAAAAATACGGGAGGGAAACCACACACAGTATCTTCCTGCTCCCGGAACAAATAACAGGAAAGCTGCTGCTTTACTTTTTTCTATCCCGGATCACCCCTCTCATGCCCAATTTAACGTCTACGGGAACAGAAACCGGCTCTGCAGGAACCTTGTAAACCAGCCGTAACCTGAGTTTTCGCAATTCTTCCGGTTCTTCAAACTGCAGATGCCTTGTCCATTCACGGCAGGTGGAATTCATACGGCTCCCCCCTCCCCGGAATTCAGTTTTCAGCACATCCCCTTTTTCATTGAGAATTTCAAAATGGTCCAGGTCAAAGGAAGTTTCCACTCCAAGACCCAGGATCATTTTTCTCATCTTCTTTCCGTTCTTTTCAAACGTACTGCACTCTCTCAGGAAAATCCTGCCTGTGGGGATCCCCTCAGAAAGAACAATGTCCCCGCTTTCCGCTTCCCCCTGCTCAACCGTTCCAGGAAGCAGCACATGTTCCTCAGCTTCTTTTTCCAGGGGTAATTCGTAAACGGGGCTTTTCACGGAACGGCAGACGGGAATGCGCAATGTCCCTTTCAACCGTACCCAGGAAGCCTGCGGAGAAGGCAATTCCCCGGCAACCCCTGTGACGGCCGCTTGAGCCTTACCGCCTTCGTTCCGCAGACTCATGCCTCCCATCCTGAACTCTACCGGAGCCAGCTTCCTGCCGGTGGAATCGACCGCATCCAGGTATTGGATACCGCTATTGTATGAATTCACAAAATTCAAGGGCTCCCTGGCCTGGAAACTCACTCCGAACTTCAACTGCAGAGGGGGTTCCCTGGTCGCTCCGTTCGCCAGCATGCTGCTTTTTTCCACGCCAATGGAAGTGAAAACAATTTCTACCGGATACTTTTCCTCCGGCTTGCCGCCACTCCGCGCCTCTGTTCCCCACGCGATGGAAACGCACAGAAAAAAACGGGCAACAATAATGATTCTCCTGTCCATCTTAATTTTTCCTGTTCTTCAGGGTATCCCGTTGTTCCATGGAACCGGACAGCCCGCACCGGACACGGACGGGAACCATAATCTTCTTCAATCCCGCCGCATATTGAACAGCCACGTTCAATTCTTCCAGCTTCTTTCCCGGTATCTGGAAATATCGTCCCCATTCATAACTTCCCGGAGAACTACTGGAGCTGGAACCGTAATTTTTCGCCGCCAGAGGGGAGCCATCCGGAGAACGCAACTCAAACCCTATAAAACCGAGCAGGGAAGAAGCGCAGGCTTTCACCTTCAGCACATGCCCTCTCTCATCGTCTCCGCCTTCATCATAATAACCTTTCAGTTCCACTTTCACATCCGCGCCATCCAATCCGGCATTTTTGAGCACCAGAGGAACGGAAAAACCCTTAACCGTCACTTTGAGTTCCACATTTCCCGAAACGGCGGGGCTGCTGTATATCACCAAGGGAATAACCCCTTTGGCCTCCACCCACCGAGCTTTTTCCGAAGGCAGCCAGGAAGGCGCATTTATAAAAACAGTTCCGGCAACATCTCCCCGTTGGAGAGAACGGAATTCACTGTAACGGCAATTCGTTCTGGCAGGGGAACCGCCTTCCGAATCCTTCAAAGACAACTCGAAACCGGAACCCCCGCCGTAAGCCACTTTCCATGAAGAAGACGTTTCCCTGACTTTTAAATCCATGGAAAATGACTGGCTGGATTTCAAAAACGGCAACGGCCCATTAAATTTCGTTCTCCAGCCATCCAGAGAAACAGCTACGGCAGGGACTTCAGAGCTTCCCTGCCCGGCAACGGCAACGGAAAGGGACGCGAAGCAGCACGCAACCAGCTAGAACAGGCAGTAATAAAACATAGGCAAGGGGTTAAGGATGCTTTTTCAGCGTAGCATGTTCACAAAACAACACAAGATGAAAACGGAATGACATTAAAGAAGAAGCAGAAATTCCGGCGGATACTGGCTGTTTTTCCTCCCCTCTTTCCCCGCCTATGCCGGATCCGGTATCCCACAGGGACGGAATATGATACGGGACAGTCTTATCAACCGCCCCCCCTGCATCCGCCTCCATTCATTGTTCCGGGAGGACAAAAGTAAAATAAAAACGTCGGGAGCTCATCCTTTCATCTCCGCATGGAAAGGGAAAATGGGGAACATCCCTCCCCATAGAAACCGGATGCCGAACCTAATGCAAAAACGGGAAACCGATGCCGGAATCTTTTTCCGTCCGGACAAAAACCTGCCCCTTACCGTTTGTTCCTATGAACAAAGTAATCCGGCGTAACATACTTTTTCCTTCCCCCGGAACAATTTGAAGTCTCTGTTCCCTACAACACGATCTCCACGTTGTAAGGCTCGTCAATCAACAGATAGTCGCAACCACAGGACCTGCATTTTTCAAGATTGTCCCTGTTTTCACGCATCAACTCTTCCCGTGTAAAGGAAGCATTCTCCATACGCTTTTCAATCACGTTCTCATAATTCAGGATATCATGATAATGCCTTTGAATATAATTTTCTGAAAAAATCAGGCACACATACCGTATCTTTTCCCGGCAGGCTTGCGTAAAATCCTTTTTCCAGTCAAAGGGAATATAGCAACCTTCCACCACTAAATTTTGGTTGTTTTCAATCGCAGTCTTTACAATTTCCCTGATCATGCCCCAGAGGAAGGAAGTCAGTTCTTCATCAGGGCTCTCAGGAGAGAGGGGGCACATTCCGCTGCGTATCAACCCCATCTTTAAATGGTCAATGGATAAATAGGGATAGGAATATTTTTCAAGCACCCGCTGCGCCGCAAGTGTTTTCCCAGTATGCGTGCCACCGCCAATTAAAAGAATCATAAAATAATTATAATTAATATTTTATAAAAACAATCTATCCGATGCTGTCAATATCCGGCATTTTCTCGTATTCGCCAATGATATCCATATTCAATCAGCTGCCAACATACTCACAGGATTTTCTGCAAGCAGTGCATTTCGCAAAATAATCGACTTGGACATCAATCATAAGCAATGCCTGCATCAGCTCATTCTCTCTCCATCTCTTCAGTTTTTTCCGTAACAGGCAAGAGAAATCACAAATGCGCCCGCCGCTCTCCGCGTCTGCCGGAATGGAAGCCATTACGGTTCTCATCCGCAGGAATAAAAATAACCTTCCTACAGCAAAGGCTTTGAACATGGCCCCCATACGGGCGCGGAATGGAAACCGCCTTAATTACCGTAAGAGGATTCCACGCGCCTGGCTACGTCGCGGTAGCCGTACTCGGCATCATAAATCTGCTGGAATGCAGCCAGGGATTCCCCTTTCTTGCCCTGCTTTTCATAAAGCAAGCCGATCATGTAAAGGATTTCCTTCTTGGTGTCATTCATTTCTATTAATTCCTTATTGGCTTCCTCCAGCTGGCGCAGGGCCATATCATGCATATTCTTGGCGTCATAACACTTGCCGAGCAACAGCATGGCGCGGATACGGATATGGGGATTGTTGCGGGCGCGCTGGAGTTCCGGAATGGCTTCCGTATAATTGCCGCAGTCGAAGAGAGCCTGGCCCAGCTCAAAACGGGTCTGCGGATCCGTGGGGTTGTTTTCCACGCGCTGCCGGCACAAGGCCACCTGCTGCTCCGCAGCTTCCTTGCTGAACTGGGCAAGCTGTTCCTGAAGCTCCTTATTATCCGGCTCCGCGGCAGCGCGGCGGCGGATTTCCTCCACCTGGGCCTTGCGGCAGCGCTCATTCATTTCCGAGGCCTTGTTTTCCAGGGAAATATCATTGTTGCTGAGGCTGAACGCGTAATTATAGAAGGAATAGGCATTGGCCCAATCTTCCATTTGTTCATAAACGCCGGCAATGTCGCGCACGACGGCCAGATCCTGCTGGTTCTGGGCATAACGGGCGGAGAGAAGCCCCAGGCGCTCTTCCAGTTCCGCACGGGTGAGCCCTTTCTTGTCGCTCTTGTCCAGGGAGTTCGTTTCCGAGGAATTCTTCATCACGTCCCGGAAGCTTTTAGCCTCTTCCCACTTCTGCTGCTGCATCGTGGCGCGCGCCATGCAGTCCTTTTCGCTCTTCACGGCCACACTGTCCGTGGGATCCAGCTTCACAAGGTCATGGTACACTTCCGCAGCCTGGGCCGGCATATCCCGGGAAACGTAATGGGAGGCCAGCATATGGAGCATTTTCTTGTTGCCGGGATGTCCCTGGCGAACGGTTTCCAGAGCAAAAGCGGCCAGATCCGGGAAATTTACTTCCATGGCAGCCGTGTACAGGGCCTCGTTGACCGGAATGCTGTAAGGATCATTTTCCAATTCGTCTTCCAGAGCGGAAAGCTGGGTAGCTGCGTCTTTTTTGGAAGAAGTGAGCTTGCTGGTGCTGATTTTCATGCCGCTGAACAGGCCTCCTCTCTTGGCTTCCGGATTCAATTTGATTTCACAGGCGCGCAACGCCTTGCGGCCTTCCAGAAAGCCGGGGAGCTGCTTCACCAGGGCCTTGAGCAGGCTGACGGCATAGGGATAATTGTTCATGTCCACCGCCTGGCGGGCGCGCACCCAAAATTCGGCCTGCTGGGGAGTCAACTGTTCTTCTGTAATCGTTTCAATCATGGAACTATATAAGCGTAAATGGTGAACAACGGCAACGCCCCAACAGGGCGGCCCCGCATGTAATAGTTTAATGCTATCAGCCGGGGAGGCATACTTCAACCTTGTTTTTTGTTCCCGTTAGGAAAAAAATATGCCGCATGAGACTGGATGCTCTTTTATCCCGCTACGGATATTGTTCCAGGCGGGAAGCGCCGGGTTGGATCAAACGCCACTCCATTACATTCAAGGGAAAAGCATGCTACGCTCCCACGGACAAGGTGCAGGCGGAAGGCATCCTGCTGGACGGAGAACCTGTGGAATTCCCGGACGGCCTGTACGCCGCCCTTTACAAACCTGAAGGGTACACATGCAGCCATGACGACGGGGAGGGGGATTTGATTTACGATCTGCTGCCCTTCCGATGGCGGAACAGAACCCCTGCGGTTTCTTCCGTAGGACGGCTGGACAAGGAAACTTCCGGCCTGCTTCTCCTCACGGACGACGGAAAATTCATTCACCGCATGACCTCTCCCCGCCATCACGTCGCCAAGGTTTACGAAGCCGTCACGGAGAAAGATATCCCTATGGAAACCGTGGAGCTGTTCGCCTCCGGAACCCTCACGCTGAACGGAGAGGCCAGCCCCTGCGCCCCCGCCCTGCTGGAAATCCAGGAGCCGCGACGCGCCCGGCTGACGCTTACGGAAGGAAAATACCACCAGGTTCGCCGCATGCTGGCCGCCGCAGGCGCTCCCGTCTTATCTCTGTGCCGTGTTTCCATCGGCTCCCTGCATCTGGACAGCCTGAACCTGAAACCGGGGGAATGGGCTCCCATCCGTCCGGATATGCTGTAAACCTCCCATCCGCCATGTGGATTCCTATTTCCGACGCGCCGATTGCCTGTTTTCCGCACTTTGAGGTGGCGGCGGAATCAGGGGACTGGATTGTGGTGGACAAGGGAGCGCCCCTTATCGTCCACCCGTCCAACGGGAAAAAGGAACCCAACCTTCTGGAAGGCGTGGAAGCCCTGCTAAGCTATGAAATAGCCAACGGAGCCGTCCTTTCCCTGGTCAACAGGCTGGACCGGGAAACCAGCGGCCTGACGTTGATCTCTAAAAACAAAAGAGCGGCCAGGGAGCTGGGAAGAGCCATGCAGCGGCGCCTGATGCATAAGGAATATCTGGCGATCGTTCAGGGATGGCCTGAATGGACGGAAACAGCATGTACCGCCCCCATCTTGAGACAGGGGGAAGTCGCGGAAAGCCTCATATGGGTCAAACAGGCCGTGCACCCAGCCGGAAAAGCATGCACTACCGTTTTCCGGAAGGAACAAACGTGGAACACACGCCGGGGGCCTCTGGCGCTGGTCCGATGCATTCCGGAAACGGGACGCATGCACCAGATACGCGTGCATCTGGCGCACCTGGGGCATCCCATCCTGGGTGACAAAATTTACGGTCCGTCCGAACATTGCTATCTGGAATACATCCAGCACGGATGGAGCCAGGAACTGGAAGAACGGCTGGTTCTGCCGCGCCATGCGCTGCATGCCTGCCGACTGGAATTTCCGTTTGATGAAAAAACCTTCACCGCGGAAGCCACCCTGCCGGAAGACATGCGGCAACTGCTTGAAACCGGGGACTAGGAAAAAACTCCGTCAGATGACCGGAATGATTTCATCCCGGTCAAAACGAACTTTCGCCAGACGGGCGTACTTATCCGCCTCTTCATTCCGGTAACCCAGGGCCAGGGCGCAAAGTGTGTAATAAGGGGAATTCTCCAGATGAAGAATGCGGTCATAGGCAACCGGATCCATCCCTTCCAGCGCGCAGGTGTCCACACGGAGATCCGCAGCGCAGCTCATCATGAACCCGAGGGCAATGTACACCTGACGTTCCAGCCAGGCTTTCAGTACTTCCGGAGACTTGGCATCCACCAGTTCAAAAATGCGGGCACGGTACTGGTCCAGGGAGTCCATGGTGACACCGCGCACTTCCACGATACGTTCCAGATAGCGCTGCACATCTTCCGGTTTGAAATCCCTGCGGGCACAGAAAACCACCAGATGGGAAGCGTCCGTAACCTGGGGCTGTCCCCATGAAACTTCCCGAAGCCGGGAACGCACGGCGGGATCCCGGACATCAAGGAACTTCCACATCTGAAGCCCCAGGGAGGAAGGGCTCAAATGCAGGGATTCCAAAAGGGCTTCCCAGTCCTCCGCCGGAATGCGGCGGTCCGGATTGAATACCTTGGTGGCGTAACGCCATTCCAGCGTCTCGATCAATTCCTGTGCGTTCATATTCATGTATGATTATTCGTGCAGGAAGCCGGACGGTTTTCCGCCGCAGCTTGCTCCATGCTCTGGCATTTTCCCCATTTCCCTGCCGGAATGCAAGCCAAGGTTCCGGCACAAGCGCGGCAGCGGCTCCTTACCTCTTCTTCCTTTCTTCCTGTCCGGCACGCCGGAAACAGGCCGCTCTCCATCCTTCCAACCGTAGGCTTTCCGCCTCTTGCTGACCAGCTACATATCTTTCCCTCTCCGGAACAACACCCCACACCGGGCAGACCCCATTCTCAAAACGCGAATCCTCTGAAAAAGGAAAAAGCTTCCGGGAAAAAACCCGCAAAAAACCGTGTCCTTTCCGGATATCAAAGGAATTTGACCGGCATATAATCCCCGGTCTGCTGGATGGTAAAGCTGATGCCCAGCCCGAATTCGTTTTTGTTCCCGTTCTTGCGGACGAAAGCGCCCACGCCCAAATACCAGGACCCCATATTGTGGTACACATTGTATTCCTGAATGTCCAGCTTGCCGTCCAGCAGGGAAAAACGCCACTTGCCGCTGAAAGCCCAGGCTTCCGAAAAACGCTGCAAAATGCGCAAATCCAGCTGGCTGCTGTCCTCCAGAAGAGAATGCTGGTTCAAATAACGGTGACCCACTATGAATTCCGTAGAACGCCACGGCATGAAACGCAGGGAATTGTTATATTCACGGCAGCCGGAAATCTTGTCCTTCCCCAAAACGGGAGCCTGCATTTCCGACCGGTATTCCATCCAGGGAACGGGATTCCAGCGCATGAACGAAAAAAGGTTGGAAAAATCCCGCCGGTTAACGGGATCATACAGATAGGCGTCCATGAACACATCCCAGGAAAACCAGCGGTGGGAATTGGCGTCCCGACTGGTCATCAGCATATTACGCAATCCATACCGGAACACAAGCCCCGTAGACAGGGAGTCGATTTCCGTGTACCTGCCTATGCTCAAGGACGGGGGATTGGTCGTGGGGGTATCGCCGTCAATCTGGGGATAAAGCTCGCTCAGACGGTTGGTTTTGACATACGCCAGCGTAAAATGGGGCTGAACAATATGATTCATGCCGTTCAGTCCAAAGGAATCACTATAGACGGAAGAATAACGGCGGGAGAATTTGAAATCAGCGTCCGCCCCGGCGTAAAAAATTCCCTGATTGAGCGGTTTGTAGTCCTCCACGCCGTAATATCCCGTATAGCCCCCGCCCACTTTGGGGGTCAAGTTCAGGAATCCCATGATTTTCTTGGAAACGGAAAGCTCATGGAAGGAGTGGAACCTGCTGTAGCTGTCCGTCATCAGCATTCGGGCCCAGTAATCATAGGAAGAAGTTCCGGGGTCCATCCCGTCCAGCATATTCCGGATTTCCGTCCGCATGAACGGAGGAACGTATTGCTTGAGAAAAGCGAAACTGGTACGGCTTTCATACATGACGGGGGAACGGAATATGGGAGACTTGATGCGCTCATAACTGAACTCCGTCCGCTGATCCGCTATGTAAAAATTATTAGGGACAAAACGCTGCAACAGGGAAAAATCATTCGTATCGTCCGTGCGGGAAAGAAGCACCGTGTTATCCGGAGAAGAATTGCGCTGATAAATTTCCGGATAAAAATCGCGGAGCATATACTCGTCGCTCAGCATGTTGATGTTGGCCTTCAACCGCCAGTTCGTACGGAGGTTTACCCGGTGGGTCCACATCTGCTGAAGAGCGAACCTCCACCTGTCCGGATCCAGATGCTCGCGGTACTCATCATCACCGGCATTGATTTTCACCCCCTTGTCATGGGTTTTGTAAAAAGACAGCCCCGTCATGTCCGGACAATCCTTTTCCAGCGGCACGTCACGGATGTCCAATCCGTAGGCGAAACCGCGCCGGGTGCGGTAATCTACATGCAGAGTTCCCAGATAATCCGCGGAAGGCATGCCGTTGTCCGACCATTTTTTCCCCATCAGGAATCCGTATTCATTCAGGAGGTAAGGCCCCCAGATAGAGCGCATGCCGGGAATGGGAAGATAACCGACTTCCGGATTAAGGGAATGGCTGAGGTAGGGAAAATAAAAGAAGGGAACGCCTCCGTAGTAAAGGGTCAGGTTTTTAAAAGAAAACCTGTCTTCCGGATACACGCGTATCCTGTCCGCGGAAATCCAGGTGAGGGGCTCGCTGACGTCTTCCGCCGTAACGGAGGCATTACGGGCTTCCAGATAAGTGTTGCCGGCGGCATCCTTCCGGGATTCAAACTTTCCGCTGCGCAGAATCAATCCTTCCATCTTAGCACGGATAGCATCCGTAAGAAGCACTTCGTTCTCCCAGTCAAACTCCGCACTATCAGCGCGCACCAGGCTGTTGGTCCTCGTCTTGCCGTCACTCTGGTAAATGGACAGGTTCCCTTTCAGAAACACCTTGCCCTGATCCATATCCGCCTGGGCGTAATCCGCAAATACCTCCACCCCGGTATCCGTGACCATGTGGATGCGCGGTCCTTCAAAAATGACTTTCCGGGATTCCTCCACTCTGACGGCACCGTCATTGGTAATGGAAATATTGGAGGGAATCTGCGGCATGAGAGTGCCGGAAAGCAGATTGCCCGCCATTCCCCCCCCGGTATCTTCCCGCCCGTGTTCAGCGGAAGATGCGGGCGGCTGCTCCGCAACCGTCTCTGCAAACAGGGAAGCCCCGGCAACCAGCGCCGCTGCACCCCATAGCTTTGCAAGCATCCCAATCATGACTAGCCCACAGAACACTATGAGAAAGGACAAAAGACAAGCCTAATGTCACATTTCTCCGCCAGTGGAGCAGAAAATTTACCGTGACAGCACGCCGTTGGCGATGATGCCCCAATCGGCGGCATTGCCGTCTCCGGCGTCATCCACGCGGATTTCCAGCTTCCTGCCGCCCTCCACCACCGTCTTCACGGGAATGGAATCCCCATCTTTGAGCACAGGGGATTCAATGAGCTTCCTGCCGTCCAGATACACGCTGAATTTGACACTGCCGCGGGATCCGAAAGGCAACCCCACATCAGCGCGGAATTCTTTCCAGCGCCCATCCAGGTCATAGGAAAAAACAGCCGGGGCATGGGCCAGAATGAAACGCTCCGGCCTGCCGATTGTCCGGAAAAAAGGAACGGGCCCCAAATCCGACGGAAACAGGACATCCCACAACGGAACGGCCCACCCAACCTGGGCTGCAGAAGGCTTGCAGTCATTCAGGCTGATGCTGGCGGTTTCCGCAGGAATCTGCGCCGGAGCAACCTCCAGAGCCGGGTTCTGGCGCTCCAGGGCACGCTTCCAGACAGGAAGCCATTCTTTCACTTCAGAACGGGAACCATGCCTGCGTTCCACTTCCGCCAGCGCCTTCCTGGCTTCTTCCGTCCGGCCCCGTATCCACAGGTTCTGAACATCCCCAAAATAAACAACCTGGGCCAGCGAAGGGGCTTTGGCGCCCCCGGCATCCATCCACACGGGCAGAGTGATCATGCTGCGCGTGCTGTCGCAATTCAATACGGACACCCGCATTTCTATAAAACCACCCTTATAGCCCGGCCTGCAGATGGTAAGATCAAACTCTCCCTTTTCATCCAGAGAAGCACCCACGGCATTGGAATCATAATCCGAACCTCCGGGAGGATCAAAATGGGCAACAATGCCGTAAGCGGGGCGCGCCAGATGAACCCGCCCTTTCAAGCGCAGGCCGTCTTTGACGGGAATGGCCTCCAGACGCTCAAAAGCCCCCGGGACATACTTGCCCATCATACGCCCGAAAGAAGCATCTGCGGGAAGCTCCGTCTCCACTCCGTTGAACAAGGGAACGCTGGCCAATTTCAAAGCATCCGTAGGCGCCAGGTAGGAGCCCTTCCCCTCATTGCGCAGCTCATCGCCGTACGTGGAATTGCCGTGCCCCATCAGGGAAGCCCCTACGTTGGCATAATTCCATCCGTCCCCCGTGTGGGGAAGGCCGAAGGAATGCCCCAATTCATGGGCTGTACCGCCTATATAAATGGAAGCGTTTTTCCCCCTGGTCACCTTGAAACGGCCTCCCTGCATCATTTCCGTATCCAGAAAGCTGGCAGGATCCAGTCCTTCCTGATCGCAGGTCCACCCTGTGCCCTGATGGCTGAAGCCGCCGCCGTAATAAGGCCCCACGCCGTCCGGAAGCTGGCACACGATCAGCACATGCTCCTTCTCAATATCAATCCCCTTGGAAGCCAGCACCTTCCTGGCGGCTTCCCGGGAGACGGGACCGGAACTATGCACGCTCATCTCGCTCATGGGTTTATCCACATAGGCATCATAAATAACCAATTTGCCCCGTTCATCCAAATCCAGCTGGAATGTGAGCGGAGGGAAACCGTTGGCCTGCATCTGATCCGCATAATAAGCCTGAATATTCTTCAGAATATGATCATACCGCTCCCGGTATCCTTCAAGGGCAGGCCTGTCCTTGAACGTTACGTAAACCACGTGCAATTTTCTTGAAGACCTTGGCTTGCCCCGATGATAGGCGCTCAGCGTTTTCCAGGCGGCTCGGGCGTTGGCGGCATCCCTGGGATTAACCGTCCAGCTGACGGGCAGACGGGTAAACTCCGCCCCCTCCCGGGACGAGGAGGCAGAAACAGGCGCCTTGGAAGCTGTTTCCGCATCCATCCCCATGGCCGGAGCATTCCATATCCCTGCCCCCAGAACCAGCAACAAGACAGAAAAACGTTTCGACATAACATTCATAAAACGATATCAGGATATACGGGTAAACCGAAGGTGTTTTATCACCATATCATTCACCAGACGATTCATATTTTCAGAAAAGGAATCATACACCAGTTCCACACGGCAGGGGCCGGGCGTCATCACCACTTCCACTGCTGTGGAATAAATAAAATACTCCCAGTTTCCGGAACGGGACGTATGGGGAAAAGCCAGCGTTCCCGCGCGCCTGCCGTTCAGGTACAGGCTGCGCAGGGCACAGGTATTTCCGTCTGAAACATCATAAGTGCCGTTAGCAAAAAAGGCGTCCACCCGGTAAACGCCGGGCTTGTCTATATTGACATTGTAGCAAAGAGCGTCCGGAGACTCCGTTACGCGGGAAAACCAGACTTCATCCCCGCTCAGCCCGCAGGGGCGCGTCTCCATTCGGGAATCTGCGGAAGGATAATCATTGGGTTCATTAAGATAGGACTCCCTGCCATCCAGAGCGACCGCCATCACCTGGAAAGACACATCCCCCCGGCCGGGAACAGGGATATAATGGCAGCACTCCGTCTGAGATACAGGGATGCCGTTCCGGTAAACACGGTAATAATCGGCTCCTTTCACAGCCTCCCATGCAATGCCATGGCGCGTCGCCTTCCACGCTGGAGCCTCCAGGCTGCCGCCCATGCGGGTTAAATTCACCGTCCCCTCCACTTTTTCTCCGCCGGCCAACTCCAATTTCACAAAAACGCGGCCCTTCATATCCGGAGAAAGGACGGGAGGGGCCTCCTGCCCGTTAACCAGGCACCTCTCTATCCGGTGCCCGCTGCCCTGCAGAATCACATCCATCGTCATGCCGCGGTATTCCAGCCCGGACAACTCATGAACGCCTTCAAAAGATTTTGGAACGCAAGGGCGGAATTCCAGAGAATCCGGAGACAGGCGGATACCGAACAATCCCTTGTAAAAACAGCCCAGCATTGAGGCAATACTCCAGAGCTGGCTATCCGAACTGAGCAGCAGCCCCTCATCCAGCCCCGTTTCCAGAAGAACATTCTCCTTGTTCGTTCCGCACAGCAGGACGGCGCGAACAAGGCAGGCGACCGCCAACGCCAGGGCTGATTCATTCTCCACCTCCGCAGCGGCCAGCGCATAATAGCCCTCCACGAACGGCCACATGGCGCGGTTGTGGTAGGCAGGCACGCTCTCAGGCATCTGGGGATGGATACAGGGAATGCCATAAACGCCATGAGGAAGGGAGGCAATCATCCCGGCGGCATGAGCCCTCCCGGCCTGCCCCAGAAGAACGCAAAGCAAATTGCCCAGGGAATCCACCTTCTCCGACAGTACGGGATACCCGCGCCCATACAGGTACTGCCCATACAGGACATGTTCCGGAATCCTGAAAAAACGCTCAATGACAGAGGACAGGGAGGCGCTCTTTTCCTCCCACTCCCGCGCTTTCACCTCCAACCCCAGCTCCCGGAACATCCGCGACAGAACCTTGCGGGCCTCCGCGTGCAGGAGCATGGTGGAAAGGCTGCATGAATCTCCAATATCAGCAGCAGTCATCCACGCAGGATAGCTCTGCTCCCGCCAATCCAGCACGGACGATTCCCCCTTCATCAACCCACCCGTGGCTGTAAGTACCTGCTCATCCCTCATGCACGTCTTTTCCATCACCCGGCAGGAAAGGGACAACCAGTCGGCATCCCCCGTCAGGCAGTAAACTTCCCACGCCGCCATCCCCCACACCACACGGTCGGAAGAAATGGGCCAGGAACCGCCCGTACCGGTATCCTGCTCCACCTCCCCGTTCCGGATCCGTGATTTCAGGCTATTCATACAGGCATGGACATTCCACAACCCCAATCCCAGATGGGTGGAATAGGAAATATCCCGGGTCCACACGGTTGGCCAGTTGGCTCCCGTTCGGAACGTCCCTTCTTCATTAAGCAGTGCTCCGGCTTCATGCAACGCCAGGCGGTAAGCTTGATTAAGCACCTCAAAATTTCCCCGATAATGCGGAGCATTCCCTGCTTCCGAAAAAACGCGCCACTCGGAATAGCGGCCGTTTTTCATGGTTTTCACCGGACCGTCCGGCTGAACCTCCGCCCAATGCGCGGCATCCTGGAGCAAAGAATTTCCGGTCAGCGTAAAAGCCTCTCCCCTGTATAATATGCGGTCCTGGTCCATAAACTAGCGGATGCTGCATCCATTATTTTTTTAACACGGAAGAAAACTTCTGTCCCGCAGAAAATGAGGTTTATGGAATCTTCAGGCCATAAAAAACCGGGCTTCCCGAAAACGGGAAGCCCGGCGCAAGAGCAAATCAACATTAATGCTTCAACAAAGAGGAAACGGCGTCACGTTCTTCCTTCAGTTCATTGACAGTAGCGTCAATTTTCTCACGGGAGAACGCATCAACCGGAAGCCCCTGAACGATTTCCCAGCCGCCATCCTTGGTGGTGCGGACCGGGAAGGAGCAAATAAGGCCTTTTTCAATGCCGTAGGAACCGTCGGAACAAACAGCCACGGAATACCAGTCTCCTTCCGGAGTCTGGGTAGCCAGGCTACGGACGGTATCCACGGCAGCGGAAGCGGCGGAAGCGGCGGAAGAAGCGCCGCGGGCCTTGATGATGGCGGCGCCGCGCTGCTGCACGGTGGTAATGAAATCACCCTTGAGCCACTCCGTATCCTTGATGACTTCCGTTACGGGCTTGCCGCCAATCTTGGCGTTGGTGAAATCCGGGTACTGGGTGGAGGAGTGGTTGCCCCAGATGGTCATGTTAGTCACTTCCGTCACATGGACGCCGGCCTTTTCAGCAAGCTGGCTCTTGGCGCGGTTTTCATCCAGGCGGGTCATGGCAAAGAAGCGGTCGGAAGGAACGCCGCTTGCGTTGTGCATGGCAATAAGGGCATTTGTATTGCATGGGTTGCCGACGACCAGCACGCGCACATCCTTGGCGGCGCTGCGGGCAATGGCCTGGCCCTGGCCGATGAACACCTTGCCGTTAATATCCAGCAAGTCCTTGCGTTCCATGCCGGCCTTGCGGGGCACGGAACCTACCAGCAGGCACCAGTTGGCCCCGGCGAATGCTTCATCGGGATCGCTGGTCGGGACAATTTCATTAACCAGCGGGAATGCGGCGTCACGCAATTCCATCACCACCCCTTCCAGGGCATTCATGGCCGGGGGAATTTCCAGCAGGCGCAGGTTGATCGGCTGGTCCGGCCCCAGCATGCTGCCGGAAGCAATACGGAACAGAAGGGAATAGGCAATTTGGCCGGCGGCTCCTGTAACAGTAACGGTGATAGGTGTTTTCATAACGTTCAAATTAAAATAAACAGATATTCTCCTGTCTGGTTGCAGTTATATCATAAGGAAAGGAGACGCTCAATCAGGAACTTTTTATTGTGACAGAAAAAAATCCTCTGACTCATAATGCTTGAACATCGGTCCGGCAGGCTTTATCTTTCAAGACAGTCAAGTTTTTACCAACATTTACGCTAACACTATGAATTTAACAATCATCGGCAGTGGCTACGTGGGACTGACCACTGGAACCTGTTTTGCCGAAATGGGACATCATGTCATTTGCGTGGACAACAACGCTGAAAAAATACGTACTCTCCAATCCGGATCCATCCCCATTTACGAGCCCAAGCTGGAGGAACTCGTGAAAAAAAACGCAGCCGTGGGACGGCTGGAATTTTCCTCTTCCATTGCCGCCTCCATCGCGGAAAGCGAAGTCATCTTCATCGCTGTGCCCACCCCACCCAATACGGACGGCTCCGTGGACCTGACCTACATTGAAAAAGTGGCCAGGGAAATCGCCCAGGCTCTCCAGCCTGAAATGGGATACAAGGTCATCGTGGACAAATCCACCGTACCCGTCAAAACCGGGGAAAAAGTCAGCCAGACCATTAAACACTATGCGGGCCCGCATGTTCAGTTCGACATCGTCTCCAACCCGGAGTTCCTGCGGGAAGGATGCGCCGTGGACGACCTGCTGCACCCTGACCGCATTGTCATAGGAGCCAACTCGGAACAGGCCATGAACGTCATCAAGCGCGTTTACCAGCCCATCCACGCTCCCATTCTGGAAACGGACGTCAACTCTGCGGAACTCATCAAGCACGCGGCCAACTCCTTCCTGGCTCTTAAAATTTCCTACATTAACGCTGTCGCCAAGGTCTGCGAAAAAACGGGCGCGGACGTGGAACTGGTGGCGGAAGGCATCGGAATGGACAAACGCATCTCACGCCACTTCCTTAACGCGGGACTGGGCTACGGCGGCTCCTGCTTCCCGAAAGACGTCAAGGCCTTCATCAACATCAGCCGCACGCTGGGCATTCCCTTCACCCTGCTGGAGGAAGTGGAACACATCAACGACACCCAGCACATCCACTTCCTGGACAGAATCAGGGACCGCCTGTGGGTTCTGAAGGACAAAAAGATAGCCGTCTGGGGCCTTGCCTTTAAACAAAACACGGATGATATCCGGGAGTCCATCGCCCTGAAGCTATGTGAAAAACTCTGCGGGGAAGGAGCCATTGTCACCGCTACGGATCCCAAAGCCATGCACACGGCGGCCCCCATCCTGAAACCCATGGGGGTCAAACTGGTGGAAGACATGTATGAATGCGCCCGGGATGCGGAAGTGCTGGTTATCGCCACGGAATGGAGCGAATATGCGAATGCGGACCTGCAGAAACTTGCCGGCGTCATGCGCAACCGCATCATCTTTGATGGAAGAAACATCCTCACTCCGGCAAACCTTCGGGCCGTAGGATTTGAATATCACTCCGTGGGCAGACCCTCTGTTGAAGAAGCCTGACCCCCCGGAAACCATTCCGGCCTCAAACCGCCCCATATGTAAAAGGCCTCCGGCACATTCAACGCACCGGAGGCCTTGTCATGTATTCGCTAATCCTGTTGGCCGATCAAAACTCAAACAGCAACCCCGCACGCAAATAAAAACCGGGGTCATAATGGTACTTTTCCAAATCATGGCTCCCGTTGCTGGTCTTGATGGTACCGGAATTCCCGAAGGAAAAACCGATATCCGCCACCAGCCTGGGACGAACGCTGCCCCAGTGCCCCAGCCCCACATCGGCGCCTATGCCGGCGACTCCGGAAATCCATGCAAACTGGCGGACGCGCCGGTCATGGTGAATCGTCCATGTACCGGACACTACGGAAACGAATGGCCCCCACTTGAATCCATCGCTCACTTTGTTGATATAGGAAAGGCGGGCCCCCTCCAGCTGCAGCGTCCAATTTCGGGAAGCTTCCCATTTAAACTGAATAAGGGGCAGCAAAGGATAATCCCCAAGCTGCGGATAACAGCCGATGCCGACGCCATAGCTGAACCGGTCGTTCAAGGGGCCTGCCAGAAGAACATGGCCCCCTAAGAAAATATTATGACTCGTCCAGGTATCGAAATCCGTGGAAATCTGGGGCGTCACTCCGAAAACGAGGCGCGTCTTCCCCGTGATGGCATAGGAAACATTCACATTCAGCCAAATCGTGTACAGCCGGTCCACATCCATCTCATCCGCTCCTCTTCCGTTAAACCAGCTCAGGCGCAAAGCCGCTGTAGAAGAAAAATTCCAAGAACCGCTGGACATCCTGCACAAATTCAAATCCGTCATCCAATTCTGGATGTCCACGCTTCCGTGCCCGTTTCTGGAATCCATGGGGCCAAGCAACTCAAAATAGGACTGTGTGGGAAAAACAGGCCTGGAGACGGACTCCCCCGCCGGAGCCGGAGCGCTGTCGTAGCCGCCGGAATAAGCCTCTGCATAAAAACCGGGATCATATCCGTCTGAAGAATCAGAATCCGGATAAGGCTGAGTATTCGCCTGAGCGGTCAAAACTATGCCGGACGCAAAAAAGAAACTCGATAAAAATCGAAGGAGCATGACCGGAAAGTATACGTACGCGCGCATGCGGTCAATCAAAAGATATACAAATGACTAATTAATCGCCTCCATTCCCGAATAGAACCGCAATCATAATCATCACGAGGACAAGAAGTAAGTACCATCGGGCAGCCCTGCTGTCCCGGAAACATGCTACCGCACAAACAAGAGATGTGGCAAAACCAACCGCCGCCGCTAAAAGCATCATCCGCGCCAGCAAGAGAAAATCCAGCGCTTCCGCGGCCGCCGCAAGAAGCGTCCCTGCCACATACCCGCCAAACGACCACCTCAACCCCACCAGCCAGAAAAAGGAAGATATCTTTCGGTGGCTGGGTCTCATCAAGCCACTCTGAAAGTCTTCTTCCTGATCTCAAGCAAAAAAACACCGCCTTCTCGACAACATCTGCAAAGAGAGGATTTCCTCAAACACGCGGCAACCATCCAAAAACAAAATCTCTGCAAGACAGGCTACAAAACACTCAATCCGGACAGGGAATCCCTTCTTCCGGAAAAATTGAATAAAAACGGAACAAATGAATTCATCTGTCATTCATCAATACTCGCGGGGTCCATGAAAAGAAAAAATCTTGCTCCCCTCTATAACCTTGCCTTATATGATAATAAGGCCGAAATGACAGACACAAAACCGCTTGCTTCCGGCTTTCTCCTATTGAATCAAGAAAAACATTAATCCAAAAGAAAGATACTTGCCATGAAAATGATTTTTTTATGGACCGCATGTCTAGCTATCGTAACCGGTTGTGATTCTCCTCAAAACCATCACTCTCCAACTGAAAACGGAGGAATAAAAGCTTCAGAACAACAGGGGGATTCCAGTTTTTACGGTACTTATGAAGGAATTCTTCCAGCTGCCGATTGCGAAGGAATTAAAACGGCACTGACATTAAACAACAACAAAACTTATGTATTGAGGAGCGAATACATAGGAGAAAAAAACGCCATTTTCAAATCAGAAGGCTCTTATGATTTAATAAATGGCGGCCTGATTGAATTGAACCAGTCCTCATCCAATGAAAAATCTTATTATAAAATAATTGACGGAAATAAAGTAATGCTGTCAGACAAAGAAGGGACAATCAACCAGGGCATCCTGGCCGGACATTATATATTAAAAAAGAAATAAAACTACTTCTATCATCCATCACTTTCTCCACTCCGCCGCACCTCTTCCCTGCGGCGGTTTTTCTTATACCGTCTTTCAGCCCGGCATACTGATAAATCTTATTCATCTTCCCCTCCGTCAGAAAAAAAATCCGGAACGCGGTGACCGCCCATAAATCACGGTTAGGGTGAATCCTTAAATAACCGCAAGGGGGGGCAGCAAGGGAAAATGGAAAGGGTAAAGCGTCCCGCGTGAGACTCTGTTTTCCACAGGATCACTTACTACAAAACGTTTTTAGTACAAAAACAGATATTTACACGCTAATAATTCCTCTAAATTTCTCTCGAAATTATTTACTTTAATCTTGTGTTATTCATTTTGCTATTTTGATTTGAGAAATTTTCTGAATATCAACAGTTAGAATATCTTGAAAATCCTACGGCAAGACTATTCTACACAATTTCGGATTTCTTAAACCGTATCCAGTATGCGGATAGGGGGCCAGATTATCGCACGGTATGCATGGGAATCTGGCGGGAGTACCCAAATAAGAAAAAACGCCTCTTACGGACATTTACGGGTGAAATTTCTTTCGCACCTCTTCTATTCCTACGTAAAACATACGCATTTTCAAATGCATTTCCAGCTTCTTAACGAATTCAACCCTTTTTCAAGCATTGATGGTTGATCACAGATCCGGAACAAGTATTCCGTCAATACACAGGTTTTAAAAGAATTTTTCATTGCCTTTTTCTCCATATTGATTCGGATACGGAAGATTTCCGGCTCGTTGACTAATCACAGGCTCGGCTTCCCGTACAGGAATAATTTATTTTACAGACAAATCATCAAGAAACAGAAAAAAACAAAAGTCTGTAAATCATTTAATTTACAGACTTTAAAATGGTCGGGAAGACAGGATTCGAACCTGCGACATCCTGCTCCCAAAGCAGGCGCTCCACCAGGCTGAGCTACTTCCCGTATAAAAAGGGGATTTTAAAAAATGGGAGAAAAAATGGTGGCTCGGGACGGGATCGAACCGCCGACACGGGGATTTTCAATCCCCTGCTCTACCGACTGAGCTACCGAGCCACTTGCTTGCACGCAGAACGTGTTTGCGGAGCAGAATTTATCATCCTCTTCCCGATATTGCAACCACAAAATATTATTTTTTCAACTTTCCTGTATTTTGCCACGTCCCACAGCGGGAATCCGCCCAGTCAATCAGGAGGAAGCCTGCGCCAGAATACCGCTCAACAGCAAGGGAAAAATCAGCGCCGCCCAGGACAGCGTATACAGGAGAAGGGGAGGCATGTTCATCTTCAGCCTGTCCAGCACAAACATGAATGCCCCCGCCATTGCCAGCCCATAATAAATCCATGCGTCTCCGGTGTATTCCCTGGCGGCTGCAGCCAGGCAGAATACGACGTAAATGACTGTCACTCCCATCCATACCAGGGATACCATGTCACGGTCGGCGGAATCCTGCCCGTCTTCTTCCTCTTCTTCATTCCATCGTTTGCGGCTGAACATGCAGAGGATGACCAGCGCTACCAGATACCAGGTGGGTTCGGACAGCTGGCCTCCCCAGCCGCCCCCGACCGTCCCGTAAAAGTAGGCCGGTATTCCGGCTCCCGTAGCAAAGGAAACGGCTGCAAAAAACGCCCCCATGACGAATCCGGAAGACAGGCTCCCTTTCTGATGAGGGTTGGAAGAGAAATAGAGAAAGAGCAGGCTGCAGACGCCAGGCAGAAAGGCAAATTGAAAAATGACCACGCCCAATTGGAAAAACATGATCCAAAGCCCCGTCACGGCCGCCACCATAATGAGCAGGGAGATAACGAAACAATGCTTTTTGGCAAAAAGCAGGCATTCATCCGTGTACACGGCGGAACCACCCCGGAATATTTTCAGCACCCGGTCCAGCATATTGACGCACCAGACAGCCACAAACAGGAATTGATACAGCCAGGGGGAGGAAACTACCACCAGATGGGACTGGCTGACGGCAAAAGCCCAGGCTATGGCGGCAGAAGGGATTTCCAATCCCATCAGGGAAAACCACGCCCACCAGGGGGGCCTCTTCAACACCTGCTCCATTTTCCGCCTTATCATCCCCACAGCCGTCCCTTGCGCAAGCTCCCGAACCGTCATCCACAAACTTCCTTATTTTTACGCGGGGATGCTTGACATGCAATAAAACATATTTATACTTGCGTTCCCCTTGCGTCGGAAACGCAATACATCACCATGAAGAAAGATATTCATCCCCAGTATAATCCGGTCGTTTTTGTTGACATTACCACCGGACGCCGCTTCATCACCCGTTCCACCGTTCGTTCTCCCAAGACGGAAGTTATTGACGGGGTTGAACATTTCGTGGTTTCCTGCGGTATCACCTCTGATTCCCATCCGTTCTTCACTGGCAAGAACCAGTTTGTGGACACGGAAGGCCGCATCGACAAATTCCAGAAGCGTTTCGGTACCGTCCGCCGCAGCGGAGGCAAGCCCAAGCTCAACAAGTAAGAGGTGCCTTCAGCAATTTTTCAACCCCGTTTCCTTTCCGGAAAACGGGGTTTTTATTTGCAGGCTTTCCTTGATCTCTTTTTCCTGATTCACTCGCAGCAGCACCATGTTGACACCGGACCATTTTGACAGCCAGTCCGCGGAACTCCTGCGCTCCGGCCGCCCCGTCCTTGCCGGAATCAGCGGGGGGAGGGACTCCATGGCTTTGCTTTCCCTGCTGTCCGGCATGCCGGGCTGCAATCTGGTCGCATGTCATGTAAATCACCAGCTGCGTCCGGAAGCGGAGGAAGAGGAAACGTTTGTACTTCATTACGCAGCTTCCCTGGGTATTCCCTGTGTCCGGGAACGCGTTAATGTCCGCAATATGGCCTATACCCGCGGAATAGCCATTGAAGAAGCGGCCAGGGAAGCCAGGCAGGCCTCGTTTCTGAAATGGGCCGCCGGTTATCCGGGGGCTCTCGTGGCTCTGGCCCACCACCGGAACGACCAGCAGGAAACGGCCCTTCTTCACCTCTGCCGCGGAGCCTCCGGCATTCACGGCATGTTCCCCGTCTCCACCTGGGCCAACGGATTGACTGTCGTACGCCCCATGCTGGATTTTTCCCGGGAGGATATCACCTCCTATCTGGAGCATCGCCATATTCCATGGAGGGAAGATTCCAGCAACCAGTCTGCCGAATATACCAGGAACGCCCTGCGCCATGAGATTATTCCCAGATTAAACGCACTGTTCCAGAGGGACACCAGCCTCCCCTTTTCACGTGCCTGCCGTCTGGAAAATCAAATCCGCACGGCGCTTTCCCAAGCGCTGGACTCCATGAACCTGACAGATCCCCAGGGGCGCCTATTCCTGCCGAAAATCAACCTGCTTCCTGAGGAACTGAGACAATGCGCCGTGCATGATTACCTGCTCCGGCAGCATGTTCCGAACCTGACGGAAGACGCCGTACTCCGGGTAATAAATATCCTGAATACAGACGGCCCTTCCCGTACTTCCCTGCCCGGCGGGAAACTGGCCGTGCGCAAGGAAAAGCGCCTGCTGATCATGGACACGCCGCCCCCCGGTCAGTAAAGCGGGGCAACTCCCTGCGGATACAGCAGGTGGAATTTAATGGCTTCATTCCCCACCACCAGCGCAGTACCGAACATCCTGTCTTCATCCGTCAACCGCGGCAACTGAGCAATCGGAAAGAGCAGACCTCCCAGAATAAGGCCATAATTGTATACGGACGGCATCATGCACAACAGTTTTTTGGAGATATCCGCAGCATCCAGAGTCGGGAAGACCCACACCTCACTTGGCTGAAGCATGGAATTGCGGTGCACGCGCACGCTATAGGAATCTGACGACAGAGCGGCATCAATCTGAATTTCACCCTCTACGGAGATTTCATTGTTCAGGCAATCCTTCTGCACCATGCTCTTTGCCAGCGCCGCAGCGGCCCTGGTACGATCCGCAGCCAGTTCCGGAACGGACCCCGAAGTGGACGCGCTCAACATGGCGACGCGAACGCTTTTACCCAGCATGTGGCGGGCCATCTTGGCTGTCTCCACGGCAAAATAGGCCATATTTTCCACCGTGGGTTCAGGGTTAACCCCGGTATCCGCCAGAAAATAGACGCCGCGTCCGCCGAATTTTTTGGAAAATTCGGGGACGAGCACGATGGAAATGGCAAACAGGGGCTTCGTGGGAACGGGATCCTGCCGGTACTTGTTCACCGCGCGGAAAACGGAAGCCACCCTTTTCATGTTCCCGGCCACAATGGCATCCGCCTGGCCGTAGAGCACCATCATGGCGGCAAAATGAACCGGTTCGGAAACAATTTCACGGGTGTTTATAGGCAACCCGTTGCCGAACATCTGCTCCGCCCGTTCATAACGGTCGCAGAACATCTGAAGATCCGAGCTTTTTTCCGGTTCAATGACACGGATGAATTTCAGGGAAATTCCGTTCATTTCCGCCATTCTCATGATGACCTCCCTCCTCCCCAGCAGGATGGGCGCGCCAGCCTGCTCCTCCACAAAACGCTGGGACACGCGCAGCACGCGAACATCCTCCCCTTCCGGAAAAACAATGCGCTTGGGGTGGCGCTTCAGGTTATCCAGGAGCGGCCCTGTAAAATCATTCAGCGGGGAAAAGCCTTGCCAGTCACTCATATGTCACGTGTCCTATTTAATGCGACTCTAAAAAATCCTGTCCATAAAATCAACTCATAAAGTCAAAGGAGGCAAATAATGAACAAAGACATCCCTCCGGGTTGAACCGTCCTCTCCGTCATGCTAGCATGGGCATTCCTCTTCATGTACTGCGATTACCATACCCATACCCCCCTGTGCCTGCACGCCTCCGGAACCCCGCAGGAATATGTGCAGGCTGCCATCCGCGCCGGGCTCCGGGAATACGGCATTTCAGACCATGCCCCGATGCCCGGGGAACCTTTTGACGACTGGCGCATGAAGCAGACGGACATGCCGGCCTACCTGGACTGGCTCACGGAAGCCCGCGAATGCGCCGCTCCGCACGGACTGACGGTCCGTTCCGCTCTGGAATGCGACTGGTTTCCCGGCATTGAACCATGGATAGAGCACCTGCAGGGCCTGCACGCATGGGACTATCTGATCGGTTCCGTCCATTATCTGGGAGAGAAGGAGGAATTTGACAATCCCTACAGGATGGATTTCTGGCACCGGACGGATGTGGAAGACGCGTGGGAACAATATTGGGAACGCTTCCGGAATATGGCAGCCTCCGGAATGTTCCACATCATGGGACATGCGGATCTGATCAAAAAATTCGGCTTCCGCCCCTCCGGCGACCTGCGCCGTTATTATGAACCGGCTCTGGAAGCCATGAAGGAGTCCGGGGCCTGCCTAGAACTTAATACAGCCGGCTGGCACAACAAGTGCGACGAACAATATCCGGACGGACAATTCCTGAAAATGGCGGCGGAGACGGGAATTCCCCTTACCATCAGTTCGGACGCCCACAGGCCGGAGGATGTAGGGCGGGATTTCAAGCGGGCCGGTGAACTGGCCCGACGGGCAGGGTTCAGGAACCTGGCATCCTTCAGGGGAGGCCGCATGGAGCTGTTCCCCCTGCCCGGAATCTGATTTTTCCACTCAGCGGAAAAGGAATGCCCCTGCTGGCCATGGAGCAGCCGTCCGGGCGGCCCGTTCCCAGTATTCCCTCCCGGCAGCCCCTTTTCCTGTAAACGGTTCATGCCCATTGGCAGAAAAGGAAATGCTCCGGAGCATCTTTAACCTCTGTACAAATTCGGCTTTACGGGCAAAGGCATCGGACGCGGAGGCACGGGACGGGGAGGGGGCGGCTGGGGCCGGATAATGACAGGCGGCGGCGGGTAATTCCACGTCCTGATAATCGGGGGGACAATGATGCGCTCCGTTCTCGGCTGGCTGGCCACATCCCTCACTTCCCCCTGCAATTGGGAAACCTGCCTGTTCAAATCCTCAATCTTCTTTTGGGTACCGTCTTTCAAGGCCAGGTATTTCTTCTCCAAATCCTGCCAATACTGTTCCGCGGTTTCCCTTTTTTTACGGATGGCGCTTATCTGCTCCTGATAGGCTGCCGCTCTTGCTCGGAAAACGCGGGCGTCTTCCGGCAAACCCACACGGTCCGCTTCCAAGGCATTCCATTGCAGAGCCATAACCTCCGCTTCCACTTTGGTAAGTTCCCCCATCAGCAAAAACATGCGGGAAATATCCGCCCCTTCCAGGTAGCGGGGATGCCGCTCCGCTTCAGACAGGGATTCCCGGATCTTCCTGGCTTCTTCATCGGCCGCCTTCCTGGCTTCTTCCGCCTTCTTTCTGCGCACCGTTTCCTCCATCCTTCGCTGGTCCAGCCTGGCCTTCACTTCATCCGGCGTCATCCTGTAATCCCTTTGCTGGGCATCCGTCAGATCCTTATAAGAAACCTTGGCCACCCCGTCCGTGTACTGGATATTGACAAAATCATCTCCGGAAGACACCACAACGGCGTCTTTCAGCACCCTGCCGGACCGCAGGGACATATTTTCCGCCAGGGCGGCAGGTGCCAGGAGGCATAAAATCAAAACATGGATCCCGGTTTTCATATGATTAACCTCTTCTACGTTGGTAAGAGGCGCAAGGAAAGGAATTTATTCAAAAAAATAGGACCAGAGGTTAATACTGGCGCAGCCGCCGGTTTTACGCTAGTATATGGCGAGTCATTTACACGTGTTATGAGCCGCTATTCTTCATCCTGGACCCCTTTACCCTCCCTTCCCGATCCGGAAGGCTTCGCCGGCATGTACGCAGGAACCTGCGGAGAAATAATGATTTGTGCGGGAGGCACCAATTTCCCGGAAAAACCCATGCTTGAGGGGGGGGCAAAAACGTGGACGGACCGTATCTTTACGCTCTCTCCGGGGGGAAACGAATGGAAAGAGGCCGGGACATTGCCCGTGCCTTACGCATACGGAGCCTCCGCCGGCATCAGGGAAGGCCTGCTGTGCATCGGCGGCTGCGGCGAGGAAGGGCACAGGAAAGACGTTTACCTGCTGAACGCCGTGGACGGAACTGTCGCCGCGCGCCCTTTCCCCTCCCTCCCCATCGCCCTGGCATATACGGCGGCTGCCGTCCTGGACGGGAAAGTTTATCTTACAGGGGGATGTGAACGCCCCGGTGAGCAGGACTGCACCAACCGGGTCTTTATGCTGGACACAAGCCGGCCGGAACAGGGATGGCAGGAACAGGATCCGCTGCCGGGCCGCGGCCGCTTCCTGCATCAAATGGCCGCAACAGGCGGAGCCCTGTACGTGCTCGGAGGCATCGGCCTGCGGGAGCAGGAAGGCAAACAGGTCCGGGAATTGCTGAAAGAAGCCTGGAGCTATACTCCGGAACACGGATGGACGCGCCTGCCGGACATGCCTTATGCCATCGCCGCAGCCCCTACTCCGGCCCCGGTTTCCGGGAACGGCGTCATTTACCTGCTTGGTGGGGATGACGGATCCGGGAAAAAATACACTCCGCAAACTAACCCCGGCTTCAACAACCAATCACTGTGCCTGGACACGGCAGACATGACATGGCACGACGCAGGCCCCATTGCCGCGCCCAGGGCAGTCCTTCCGTGCTGCGCGTGGCAGGGCCGTTTTGCGATCGTGAATGGAGAACTCAAACCCGGAAGGCGCTCTCCTGAAATATGGAGCATCTCCCTCCCCTGATTTTGCCCGGAATCCAATTAAACCTCTCAACATATGTACATGACACGTTCCCTTACCCCAATTTCCAAAGCTTGCGGCTTCGTTCTGGCAGCCCTGCTTCTCATCGCGGCCCCGGCTGCTGACGCCTCCTTTTCCGTGGACGTCCGGACGGCCGGAACTGTTCCCGACCTTCCGGACCCGGTAGGCCGCGCCGGCATGGTTGCCGGAACCGTCACGGAAAACGACGGTTCCCAGTCCGTCATCGCCGCAGGGGGCGCCAACTTCCCCCAGGCTGCGCCGGGAGCCTCAACTCCGGAGGAACGCGGACCCAAAACCTACTACCAGGATATTTTCAAACTTCGCAACGGCCAGTGGAGCAAGGCGGGAACATTGCCCGTCCCGTTGGGTTACGCCGCTTTTGCCAGCGTGGGCAAAGGACTGGCGGTGGCCGGCGGCCACAATGCTCAGGGCATCCTGAAAGACGCCCTGCTGATCAAAACGGACGGCTCCGTAGAAAAGCTTCCTCCCCTTCCCGTCCCCGTAACGGAAGCCTCTTGCGCCGCCCACGGGAACAAATTGTTCGTCATCGGCGGCAGAGACCGGGAGCAGCCGGAAACCGCACTCAACACCATCTACATGCTGGACACCACGCCGGATACGGATAAAATGAAATGGGTCGCCCTCCCTCCTTTTCCCGGAGAAGGCCGTATTCTCTCCACCGCCGCCGTCTGCGACAGCACCCTGTTCATCATAGGCGGCTGTTCCCTGTCCAGGGATAACGCCGGAGAAACCACCAGGACGTACCTTTCCGACATGATCGGCTACGACATGACGTCCAAAGACCCTTCCAAATGGGGCGCCGCCGGAAGGCAGCAGCCTGCCGGACCGGGAATGCCCGTAGCCGCCGCTGCGGGCCCCGCCCCGGTGCGTGAAAATTCCATTCTCCTGATCGGCGGAGACAAGCGCGGCAACTCGCCGGACCCGTCCAGGCCTGTGGCGCAGTCCCGGGATATCCTGGTCTATGACGTCATCGGAAACACATGGACGCGCCAGGGGGAATGGCCCGTGGGCATCGCCACGGCTCCCGCCATCGTCAGGGGTTCTGAAATCATGACCATCAGCGGGGAAACGGCTCCGGGCGTCCGGACCCCGGCAAACGCCTCCGTCGACGCAGGTTACCACTTTGAAATGAGCACGGTTGATTACGCCGTTCTTATTCTGACCATCATCGTCCTGGCGCTCATCATCGTCTCCGCCGTGCGCAACGGCGTTAAAAACGTTGCCGCCGTCACGGACCCGAACACCAGGCCGGGCCTGTGGGCCTGGGTTGCCGTCATTGTCCTGTGGTTTGTGGTCATGCTGAACTATTTTGACCGCCAGCTCCTTTCCGCCCTGCATGAACCCATCGTCCGGGACATTCCGCAGACGGAAGCCCAGTTCGGCATGGTCACCTCCGTTTTCCTGCTGATTTACGCCCTGCTCAGCCCCGTGGGCGGCTTTCTGGCGGACCGCTACAGCCGCCGTCTGATGATCCTCTGCTCTCTCGTCGTCTGGTCTGTGGTCACATGGTGGACCGGCCACGCGGAAGACTACACTTCCCTGCTCATTGCGCGAGGCGCCATGGGCATCAGCGAGGCGTTCTACATCCCCGCCGCCCTGGCCCTGATTACGGACTACCACCGCGGCAGCACGCGCTCCATCGCGACAGGCCTGCATATGAGCGGCATCTATGTAGGCATGGCCGTGGCCGGCTTCGGCGCCACCATGGCTTCATGGACGGGATGGCGCATGACGTTCGCCCTGTTCGGCCTCATCGGCGTGGCGTACGCCGTCATCCTCATCCTGTTCCTGAAAGCCCCGTCCAAAGCCCCGGCGGATACGGCCCTGGCAAAAAAACCGTCCGAACCGGAGGAAAAAACGGTTCTGCTCAATGTGGACAATGACGAACAGGTCATCAAGGAACCCGCTTCCAAGCTTTCCACCGGAGCCGTCCTTTCCAGCCTGCTGAGCGGACGCCCCATGTGGATGCTGCTGGCCGTAGTGGCTTTTGCCGGCGCCGGAAACTGGTTCCTTCTTACCTGGTATCCTACCCTGCTTCAGGATAAATACCAGCTCTCCTCCGCGGAGGCGGGCCCCGCCGCCACCCTGTGGAGCTCCGTGGCCAAATACATCGCCGTGCTGGGAGGCGCCATCCTGGCGGACATGTGGTACAAGAGAAACGCCCGCGCCCGCGCCCTGGTTCCGGGCATCACCTTCACCATATCCGGCCCATTGGTGGTTCTGGCTCTGCTGCCCGGCATCTTCGGCTGGGATATCACCGTCCCCCTCGTGCTCATGCTGGGCCTGGTCGCCACGCAGGGGCTGGCGCAGGGATCGCTGGACGCCACCCTCATGCCCGTGCTACGCTCCCATATCGACGAACGTTATTCCGCAACCGGCTACGGCCTCCTCAACCTGACATCCGCCGGCGTGGGCGCCCTCATCTCCTTCTTTGGGGGGTGGTTCAAGGACCAGGGCGTCCCGCTGACCACCACTCTGGCGGCGGCAGGATGCCTGATGCTGTTCTGCGGGCTGCTGCTCCTGATGCTGCCGCGTCCCAAACATTAACCGCAATCATTTTCATGCCTCCCGCCTTACGCCTGATGAAAAAGCCCGCATGCCTCTGCCTGGCGGCGGGGATTCTGTGCTCCCTTTTCCTCATCCCCCCTGCACAGGGGCGCACTTGGACCAACCTCCAAGGGAAAAAACTGGAAGCAGAATTCATCAGGCTGGACGGCCAGAAAGCCGTGCTGAAACGTTCCGGCGGCCAAACCGTCTCCATTCCCCTCTCCCAGCTCTCCCGGGAAGACAGGAATTTCATCGCGGAACAGGAAAAAGGAGGGGCGCTCCCCTCCAATACGGCGGACAATTACCACCTGCCGTGGCCCAGGAGCGTCAAATGCCCGGATAATTTCAAGGTGGAGACCATCAAGGAAGAACCGGGGGAATATATTTATGAAACACCTCATTTCCGCTTCATCTGCGACGCCAAGCTGGGCACCGGCATGATCAAGCGCTTGGGCCTTCTCTTTGAGGCCACCCACCTGGCCAACAAAAGCCTCCCTATAGGGAACATTCCCGCCCATGACGATTCCGCCAAATTCCCCGCCTACCTGTACGAAAAGTTCAGCACCTATCTGGAAAACGGCGGACGCGAAGGCACGGCGGGTATCTTCCTGGGGACGACGCGCCCCGGGGACCGCGGAAGAATTCTGGTGCCATTCGATTCCCTGGGAGTCAAAACCATGGGAAGTACATACATCATTGACCGTGACAAGGACGCCTCCACCCTCATCCATGAACTGACGCACCAGCTCATGTCTTCTCAGGCCAAGCAAGCCAGCTGGTTTTGTGAAGGTTCCGCGGAATACATGGGCATGACGCCCTATGCCGGAGGCCGCTTCAACTTCGGAGCCAACCGGTCCCACATTGTCTCCCGTGTGACGGAATACGGCAAAAAAAACACGGGGGGACGGGCCCTGGGGGATGACTTTGAGGCTCCCGGCCTGGAAGCTTACATGAACATGCCCTATTCCCAGTTCACGGGAGAAAACGCCAACCTGAACTACGGCCTGGCCGCCCTGATGGCCTACTATTTTTACCACATGGACGGTAAAGGTGATGCCCGGCGCATCAAGAATTACATGAAAGCCATCCAATCCGGAACCAGTGAAAAAGAAGCTCAAAAACTCCTCCTTGACGGACGGAGTTATGAAGAACTGGCTAAAGAAATTGAACAGAAATGGCGCAAAGCCGGCGTTAAAATCCGCTTCCGTTCCTCTTCCTGAACTGTGCCGCGCGTGCTGAGGAAACAGTCCCCCGACGGAAAACGAAGAGCGGTTTGTGCCCTGAAAAACCGTTGACACGGGAGGGAAAGGCGGCACACTTCCCCCAACAGGGATTCACAGACACGCATGGCAGAAGAAGCTTCCATATCCGCCCTGATGGACAGGGTAGCCCGTACCGCCCCCTTTCACCGGGAACTGGCGAAACTGGGCACGGAGGAACAGGCGGTTTTCGACCATACTTCCCTGCCCGGGGTGCCGTTTGTGGCGGCCCTGTGCATCAGAACCCTTCCGGATACCGCCCGGGCCTGGGTGGTCGCGCCCCATTTGCGGGCTCAGGAAACTCTTGCAGCCCAACTGGAAACCTGGGGAGTGCGCCACCTCCTCTTCATTCCGGAAAAAGAGGTAGCCCTGGGAGAGGAAATGGGGGACCCGGAGCTCGCCGCGGAACGTCTGAATATCCTTCACCGCATCTCTTCCAGCCGCACGGGCGGGCAAACCATCGTTTTGACGGAAGGCAGCCTGAACGATGAAGTTCCGTCCCCCGACGGCATGCAAAACCAGGGGATCACCCTGAAATCGGGGGAGACGCACGCACCGGACGACTTGATACGGCAGTTTGAGGAAGCGGGATTTGAAGGTGTTCCACAGGTCATTTCCCGCGGGCAATGGTCCCGACGCGGCGGCATCCTGGATGTTTTCCCTCTCCAGTCCTCCCACCCCGTGCGCCTGGAGTTCTTTGACGACGAAATTGAATCCATCCGGGAATTTGATGTGGATTCCCAGATTTCCTTCCGCAAGGCGGAACACGTCAACCTCATCCTAGCGGAAGCCGCGGGAGCGGGAACCCTGCGGGACTGGATCAAACCGGACGACCTGGTTATTACCGCCCCTTTCTGCAAGGAACGGGGGAACGTATGCATCCTCACCTCCCCCCCGGAAAATGCGGCGGGGGAAGAAGACTTCTCCCTGGCCATCCATGACAACCCCCTGGGCAGCTTTGAGGCGGGGGACTTCGTGATGCAGGAAATGCGCCGTGAACTGGCGGAACGCCAAATCCGCGAATGGCTGGACCGGAAATGGAATGTCAGCATGTTCTTCCCCAATGAAGGGGAGGAAGAACGCTTCCGGGACATTTGCGCCGGAACGCCCGCCCTGCTGTCCATCGCCCCTCTTCGCGGAGAACTTCCGGCAGGGTTCAGCATCCCGGAAGCGAAAACGGCCGTCCTCTCTTCCTCGGAACTGTTCGGCAGGTACCAGTCCGCTACGGCGCGCCGCCGCGCCAGCCGGGAAGACAAGGCGCGCAAGGCACGCGCGCAGGCATCCCTGAAAGACATCAATCCCGGTGATCTGGTGGTGCATACCAGCTACGGCATCGGCAAATTCATCAACATTTCCGCCTCCCCTGACTCCGGAGACGAGGAAATGAACATCCTCTACCGGGACAACACGATCCTGCACGTCCCCCTCAGCCAGGCGCACCTGGTTTCACGATACATAGGCCTGGGAAGCAAAACGCCGGAACTCAACAAACTGGGGGACTCCAAATGGCAGCGCGCCAAAAAATCCGCTGAACGCTCCGTGGCGGATTACGCTGCCCAGCTCCTCAACGTCCAGGCGGAACGCCAGACAGGAAAAGGCTACAGCCACCCCCCGGACAGCAAATGGATGTGGGAATTTGAAAGCTCCTTTCCCTTCCGGGAAACCCAGGACCAGCTCCGCGCCATCGCCCAGACGAAAGCGGACATGGAATCCACCCGCCCCATGGACCGCCTGATCTGCGGAGACGTAGGCTTCGGCAAAACGGAAGTTGCCATCCGCGCCGCCTTCAAATGCGTGACGGGAGGCCGCCAGGCGGCCGTGCTGGTCCCTACCACCGTATTGGCGGAACAGCATTTCCGCACGTTCAAGGAACGCATGAGCGAATACCCCGTACGTATTGAAATGCTCAGCCGCTTCAGCAGCGCGGCGGACGTCCGCTCCACGCTGGAAGGGCTCAGAACGGGAGCCGTGGACATCGTCATAGGAACGCACCGGCTCATTTCCGATGACGTATCCATGAAAAATCTGGGCCTGGTAATCATTGACGAGGAACAGCGCTTCGGTGTCAGGCACAAGGAAAAATTCAAGGAACGCTTCAAGGGAATCGACGTGCTGACGCTGTCCGCCACGCCCATTCCCCGCACCCTGTACATTGCCCTGATGGGAGCACGGGACATGAGCTCCATTGAAACGCCGCCCGTTAACCGGCAGCCCGTCCAGACAAGCGTGTGCCCTTATGACGAACGCATCATGAAAAAGGCCATGGAACGCGAGCTGGAGCGCGGAGGACAGATTTTCCTGCTGCACAACCGCGTGAAAACCATCGAACTGTTCCGGGACCGCATCCAGGCCCTGGTGCCCAAGGCCCGCATCGTCATCGGCCACGGCCAAATGCCTAAAGAAGAACTGGAAAAGGTCATGCGCACCTTCGTGCAGGGAAAAGCGGACATCCTGCTGGCCACCACCATCATCGAATCCGGCATTGACATCCCGAACGCCAACACCATCATCATTGACCGCGCGGACCGCTTCGGCCTGGCGGATCTTTACCAGCTCCGCGGCCGCGTGGGCCGGGCGGGCCACCGGGCCTACGCCTACCTCATGCTTCCCAGATCCGCCGCCACCACGGGAGATGCCCGCAAACGCGTCTCCGCCATCAAACAGTACACGGAACTGGGTTCCGGCTTCAAAATCGCCATGAGGGACCTGGAAATACGCGGCGCGGGAAACCTGCTGGGAACCCAGCAGAGCGGCCACATCGCCGCCATCGGATTTGACCTGTACTGCCAGCTTCTCCAGCAATCCATCGCCCAGATGCAGGGCAAACAAACGGCCCCCCGTCCGGATGCGGCTCTGAGAACGGACTTCATCATCAACAGCGAAACGCAGTTCGCAGCCAAATCCCGCAAAGACCATCTGGGAGCCTTCCTTCCCAGGGAATACATCAGCGACGCGGCCCTGCGCATCTCCGCCTACAAGGATCTGGCTGCCGTCCGAACCCTTAAGGAAGCGGACAATCTGCTCCGCGCCTGGGAAGACCGCTTCGGCCCCGCGCCGGAAACGGTGCGCCACCTGCTGGAATCTCACAAAATCAAAATCCTGGCATCCCGCGCCAACATCTCCACAGTGGAAATCAGCGGACAGCGTCTGATGCTCACCAGGAACGGGGATTTTATTCTGTTGTCTAACAAATTCCCGCGGCTGGCAAGCGCCGCTCCCGCAGACAAACTCCGGGAAACGCTGGACATGCTGAAGAATATTTAAACCCGCTGCGGTCATCCCGTGGCTGAATTCACCCATGGGAAAACAGGAAAACCCGGAAAACAGTTCTTGCCCCTTGCCATGCCGGAACGGGTTTGCGGCAGGAATACGAAACCGCGTATCCGCCAGACCGCTCCGGCAGCTTTCCATCAAATCCGCTTCTCTTTATCGTTGGGAAGCTCCTTTTTTTTCATCATTTCCATGATGCCGCATGTATTGGCCGGAGCCATGATCACCTCTATTGACCACTCGAAATTCTCCACATTTTCTGCGTAATCCTCCATATTCATGGGCACCTCCAAAACGGGGGATTCCCAGGTAAGAGCCGTACGGAAAGAGCGGGACATAACTTCCTGCCCGTCCCTGAACAGAATTACCTTGTCAATAAAGAGGCTTCCTCCCTCTTTGGAAGTCCGCACCAGGCGCACCCCTGAAAATTCATTCATCTTCTTGTCCGGAATGGAACAGCACATCCGCGTATAAGCTTCCTCTTTCTGTCCCAGAAGCTCCCAATGGGCTAAAATGGGAGCGGACAAAGTAAGACGCGACAAATCGTAACCGGAACCGCCCAGCAGCTTGGACAGCCGCGCGACCATCTCTGCGGAATAATCCACCCCCCAACCCTGGGAATACAAAATGCCCAGCATGTACAGGGCGGAAGGATCCTGCGCAGTGAAAGACATCAAAAGCAAATCAACCGCCTGGGAATAGTTCTGGGACAGGCTGACCGGACACTGAAGAATATCCGGGAAAAATTCCTTACCTCCCACAAGAAGAAACGCCAGATCCCTCTGGGCGACGATAAAGCCCCCCATGGCCGCCTTATAAAGCCAGGCGCCTCCTTCCTCACCGTATCTTCCATCCCGTTCGAAAATAAGGCGGGCTGTTTTATACTGAGCGGAGGGATACCCCGCCTTGGCAAATTTCCGCAACTGAACCTTCTCACGTTCCGTCAGCACGATGGAATCAATTTCCGTACGGTTCCTTTTCCGGGAGGCGATAAGCATTTCCCTGAGTTTGCTGTTCTCAGGACTGTCCAGAGAAGCTTTTATCCCGGGTTCATACGCTGCGCAGATGAATTTGAAATGGGGTTTCAGAACTTTCCCGCTCTCCAGAGTCGTAATCTGGGAAGAAACCACCTTCAAAGGATGAGGAACGTTATCCTTGGTCTCAAAACTGAATCTGTAAGGTACATCAACCTTCAGCGCCGGAAGATCCACAAAACGGAATCCGGTAAGCACCGGGCTCTCAATCAAGGTAAAGGAAAAACCGTTAAACGATCGGGAAATCAGATTCCCCTGCTCATCACGTATGGTCAGATACAGGGGCGGGCACATCTTGTCTTCCTGAAGCACTCTTAAATGAACGCATGCCAGTGAAAAACGGTCGGGCAGTACGGACGGCAGAGCATGACGCGATAAAGACGGGCTATCCAGCCTGACGTCAAAATACTCCATGGAACTCAACAATGACACATCCCTTGAATCTGAAATAATCTGGGGAATGGGAGTGGACATCACGCTGGGAAAACGAAGCCCTAAAGCATCATCATCAATACCTTTTTCCCCGGAATCATAAACAAAATAACCTAAAGCAGCGCCAAGAATGCCCACAACAATAAAACCTCCAAATATCCTCTTCCATCCCGTTCCCCATTTTTCCTGCCCTTCCGACATGACGCGGGAAGAAGATAAGGCAAACAGGTTAAAAAAACGTTTGCGGGCTGATTTAAACTCCTCAGGGGAAAATTTAATGGTAGAAACAGCGCCTCCCTCAATCCTCAGATCCTTCATCCATGCCTCCGCAGAATTATAGCGGTCTTCCACCCGCGGGGAAAGGGCCTTGTCTATGGTTCTCAGAAAAATTTTCGAATAATTGGCAGACAGCGAAGCAGATGCGGCCAACGGCTGTATGGTGTCGTTAAGCAACCGTTCTTCACCTCTGGGTGGAGCGACGCCCTTCAACAGGGAATAAAACGTAGCGCCCAAGGAATAAAGGTCACTCCAGGGCCCCATATCTTTTCTCCCCAGCGCCTGTTCCGGAGAAGAAAAACCATGAGTTGCCAGAACAGTCTGGGTATGGTTGCTCTCCATATGGCGCGACGCGCCGAAATCAATGAGGACAGGAGCTCCCTCCTGGGTAAGCAGGATATTTCCCGGCTTGATGTCCCTGTGACAAATCCCCTTCTTATGAAGGTAATCCAAAATCTGGAGGATGTTCACCAGCAGTCCCCTCAACTTGGACTCGGAGTAACAGTTTCCGACCAGCAACTGCTGCTCTCCCAGGTAGTCCAAAGGAAGCCCCTGGACGTAATCCATGGAAAAATACGCTGTCCCGTTGCACTCAAACACGGAAAGAACCCGTACGATACCGGGAGAATCCAGCTGTGCAAGAACACGGGCCTCATTTAAAAAGTTGGAAAGGGTCCACTGGAAAGACTCGGCATCATGTTCATTGTTGGGGATCACGCGCCCTGTAAACGGATCCCGGTAAGCATAAGAGGAAGGAAAATTCTCTTTCAGAACTACTTTTCTCTTCAGCATTGTATCCCGGACCAGGTAGGTAATGCCAAAACCTCCGTTCCCCAACACTTTCAGGATTTTATAATGTTCCAAAGTAGCTCCCGCCGGAAGTTCCTTGGAATAAACGGAAAACTCATTCCAGGAAGGGGGAGGAAGCAATTTGGAGGAGCCGCGCACAGAAATATTATCTGCATGATCATCATATTCCGAAAAAACAGGATCACTATTTGAACCGCTACGCTCCATCCTTATATTTGCGATGAAGATTATTCTATCTCTTCCAATTATTTTGTAAAGATTATTCTTTTGCTTCCCGCCAATCCGGTATTTTCCTGCGACTATCTGCGCAGGAACGTAAGCAACCTGTTATTTTTCTTCACGAATGGTTCCCGTCCCTTCACGGACATGACGGCATACCGCCAGAACTTCATGCGGGAAAAGAAAGGCGCCGAGCCCTCTCTTTATTCAGGAAATCATCCGGACTCCTCCAATGAAACGTCATTCCCCTTTCAGAACACAAATTTTCCAACTTCCTCTTCACTGAAAACAAACTTTTGCAATAAACGGACAAAGACGGACGTATTCTCACAAAGATATGCTTGTAAAATCTCTCATTCTTCTCAGCAGTACGGCAGGATGCCTCCTGCCCGGCGCCGGACAGGCGGCGGAAACGCACGCCTTACTGCAATCGCCGGACGGGCGGTTGTCCTGGATGCTCCATGCAGGCGGCAAAGCCGCTCATTCCCTGGAAAAAGACGGCAAAACGGTCCTGGAACCGTCCGGGCTGGGCATCGTCGTGAATGGAAAAGACCTCGCCGGAGGCGTCACGGAATGGAACGTGAAAAAAGTGAAGGACAACGTTTGCGACACCTTCGAGACGCGCGGCAAATACCCTTCCTCCTCCGTCCATTTCCATGAATACGTAGCTTCCGGGAAAAACTCATCCCTCCGGCTCCGCGCCCGCGTCTTCAACAACGGGGTCGCCTTCCGCTATGAATGGCCGGAAGACGTGAAGAACGCACCCACTCTGAACATCAGTGAAGAAAAAACCTCCTTCGCCTTTCCGGAAAAAACCATTCTGTGGACCCAGGACGCAGCATCCGCCCTGGGCCCCTGCGAGGGAGTCTGGTCTCCTTCCAGAATAACGGACTTCAAAAAAGATCCCGGCAATCCCCGCAGCTGTATCCGCACCATGCCGGTTACGGCGGAACTGCCGGGTGGAGGAGTTGCACTCATACAGGAAGCCGCCAATTTCAACAGGCAATGGAGCGGCATTAAATTCTCCCTTCAGGATGGCGCATGCCGTACGGTATATTTCCAGGATCCCGGCGGCTTTTCCGCCCCTTCATCCGCGGAAATGCCCTGGCGTGTCATCCTGGTGAACGACGACCTTAACGGCCTTGTCCGGAATGACCTCATCCCCTCCCTAGCTCCGGAACCGGACAAAAACCTTTTTCCGGAAGGCTCCAAAGCCCCCTGGATCAAGCCGGGCCGCTCTACCTGGACCTGGTGGGATCGCGGGAACGTCCTGGAAAACGACCAATACGCTTTTGTCGATATGGCTGCCGAATTCGGCTGGGAATACCACCTCGTTGACGAAGGGTGGAAAAAATGGGGTCAATCCCTGACGGAAAGCATGGATAAATTGACCAGGCTGGTCAGCTACGCCGCCGGTAAAAATGTAGGGATCTGGGTATGGGTGCGATGGTCAGACGTCAACAACCCCGCCAATAACTGGGAAAACATGCGCAGCTTTTTTAACGCACTCGCAAAAACGGGAATCAGGGGAATCAAGATAGACTTCATGGACTCCGCCTCCCGGGACCGCCTGGTCTTCTACGACGCCGTAGCGGAAAATCTGGCGAAAAACAAACTCATGGTCAACTTCCACGGAGCCAACACCCCCACGGGAGAGGAACGCTCCTGGCCCCACGAAATGAGCCGGGAAGGCATCTACGGAGGAGAACAGAATATCTGGGGCGCCATTGGCGGGCAGCATTACTGTGCGTTGCCCTTCACCCGCCTGGTTTCCGGCCACACCGATTTCACGGGAGGCTACTTCGGCCACGGTCCCAAGCTGCGCGGCTCCTCCTGGCCCCTCCAAATGGCTGCCAACATCATTTATACATCCCCCATTCTTCACTGGGTCTCCAACCCTGCGGACATGGAGGCTGCTTTTCCTAAAGGTTCTCCTGAACGGGAAGTTGTCCGGAACATCCCTTCCGTATGGGATGAAACCGTCGTCCTGCCTCCGTCCGCCATCGGGGAATGCGCCGCTTTCGCCCGGCGGTCTGGGAACCAATGGTACATCGCTCTGATGAACGGAGACGACAAGGAGCGCACCATCTCCATTCCTCTTGATTTCCTGGACAAAAACACGGTGTACCGGGCCACTATTCTCCGGGATCTGGCGGAAAAAAATGACGGGTGGAGCGTGGAAACCCGGAAAGCCACTTCCGGAAACGCTCTTTCCTTTACCATGCGTATCAAAGGCGGAGGAATCGTGCGCCTGATCCCCTCTGAAAAGTAATTCCTCCCCCCCTGCAAGCGGTATCCCGCCCCAGGGAGAAAAAGGGGTTCCCCTCTTCTCCCTTTTTCAGGGGCGGAGCGGCGGACAACCATATTTATCCGCCGTTATACCGCCTGCTCTGGACAACCGGGAAAGGCGGAACAACAATCAGACCTCCCCCCCCCTGCTCGTCCGCACACTTTTCCTTAGTGCTCCACGCCGGAAGCCAGTACACATCCCGGAGACGGTATCCGCGTTCCAGAAGAGAGCCGTGCAGGCCGGGAAGATGTGCCGCCCCGTAAAAAACACCTATCCTTCGCACTCCCTTGCCGCTCCAGTAGTCAAACACTTCCATGCATTTGGCATTTCGCCCTTCCAGAATCACGGTATTCTCCAAACCATTAGGAGAATGAGCCAGCATGCCCATCAGTTTGTTCTTCAGCCCCGTTTTATTTCCAGCCAGAAAATCTGCCATCAATCCAAATTCATCGGCCCGGTTCATCCCTGTTTTCTCCACCAGAGAAGACAAAACGGATTTAAGCATCAGGCCGGCAATGCTCTCTCCCTTTCTGGCCTGCGCCTTGCGGAATTCATCCAGCGTCATGTCCGCATGGACGAAATGGGCTGCGGAATAATCAATGCCCTGATGCTGGGTCTGGAGTCCCAGCATGTCGCTCAATTCCTTGTAGGCGCTCCCCAGCAGCCCCATCAAAAAAGATTTTTCTTCCTGCTCGCATTTCTTCCTCCATTCCACTATCCGGTTCCATTCCCGCGCCTCTTCCAGCGTCAGCCCTCCCAACGGTTTGCTGCGGTCTATCTTGCGGCGCAATTCCTCCTCCCTCCGGAGCCTCTCCCCGCCAATCATCTCAAAAAGCAGCACGTCATACCTGCCGAACAACTTGTTCAGCCGGTCGTAATATTCCGGCTCCGCCACATGAATAGCACCAATGAGAGCTGCTTCCATCCCATTATCATGGACATAGACCGCTATGGGAGTGGACAGGCTCTGCCGGTCTCGCGAAGGAGAATCCAAAAGCATGTACCGCCCGGGATACCCGCCATATTCCTCCTTCTCCGCAGCGGAAATGTTCTCTGCCGGCGCCGGAGAACACCACCAAAGGACAGCCAGAAAACAATGCAGCAGTTTCATACATGTTCAGCCTAGCGAGGACCATATTAAGAGCAAGCTCAAAAAAAGACTGCCTTCCTTTCCGGAATGGGAAGCCGGCATGAGCTTGGGCGCCTTTTCTTCAAAACGCCGGAACTGCGAAATTCCACGCTTTTTCAACGGAAGCCGGCAAATCAAAAATCCCCGCACCCGAAAACGGGAGCGGGGAACGGGAAAGCCCATTCAAAACGCCGGGCGGAAAACAATCCTCCGGCCACGAATAATTACTTGCCGCAGCAGCACTTGTCGGTCAGGGCTCCCACACCGGGAAGAACCTTCCCTTCCAGAAGTTCCAGGGAAGCGCCGCCGCCCGTGGAACAGAAGGAAAGCTTATCCTGCACCTTGAACTTCTTGGCTGCCGTCACGGAATCTCCGCCGCCTACGATGGAAATGGCGGTGGAATCCGCCAGGGCTTCCGCAACTTCCTTGGTTCCCTTGGCGAAGCAGTCCATTTCAAACACGCCCATCGGACCGTTCCACAAAACGGTCTTGGCATCCTTGATGATGGCGGAGAATTCTTCTATGGCTTTGTCGCCGATGTCGATGGCCATGCCGCCTTCCGGCACCTTGCCGCCTTCAGCAAAGGGAGCCGTGCAGAAAGTTTCGGCGCCGTCTTCAAACTTCATGGCTACACGCACGTCTGCGGGAAGCAGGAACTTCACGCCCTTGGCTTTGGCCGCCTCCAGAATTTCCCGGGCCAGATCCAGCTTGTCTCCTTCAATCTTGGAAGCGCCCAGATCATACCCTTCAGCAGCCAAAAACGTGTTGGCCATGGCGCCGCCAATCAGGAACGTATCAGCTTTCTCCATCAGTTTGGAGAGCACTTCAATCTTGTCGGACACCTTGGCGCCGCCCATAATCACCACAAAGGGCTTTTCCGGGTTTTCCAGCTTGCCTTCCAGGTATTCCAGTTCACGTTCAATCAGGAAGCCCATGGCGCTCTTTTCCGCAAAATGCGTCACGCCTTCCGTGGAAGCGTGAGCACGGTGGGCCGTTCCGAACGCATCGTTCACGAACAGCGAGGCATTGCCCAGAAGGGATTTGGCGAATTCCGAATCATTTTTCTTTTCACCGGGATAGAAACGGACATTTTCCAGCAGGACAACATCGCCGTCTTTCATGGCGGCGCGGGCGGCTTCCACTTCCGGTCCGATGGCGGCGGAAACGAATTTCACGTCCTTGCCGAGCAATTCGGAAAGGCGGACAGCAACAGGCTTCAGGGAAAAAGCAGGATCGGGTTCGTTTTTGGGACGGCCCAGATGGGAGGTAAGGACGAGGCGGGCGCCCTGGTCCAGCAGGAACTTGATGGTGGGGAGAGCAGCCACAATGCGGGCGTCATTGGTAATTTCCCCATCCTTGAGAGGGACGTTGAAATCCACGCGCATGAGGACTTCTTTTCCCTTGGCGTCAAGATCGCGAACAGTAAGTTTAGCCATATCGGTTTATATTGTTTGGTTCAATGAATAAAAAAGGAGGGCATTTCTGCCCTCCCGGATAAATCTCCGCCCGCCCGGCAAACCCGGCCAGAAAAGCCGGAAAGTTGAAACAGGCGGACGGCAAGACTTGTCGTGCAACTGAAGAGCAAGCGTTGTCCGAAGGGACTTACTTGCCGCAGGAGCAGCCGCAGCCCAGGCTGTCGCCCAGCTTCTTCATGGCCTGGGCGGCGCGGTTGGAATACCCCCATTCGTTGTCGTACCATCCGCAAACCTTCACCAGGTTGCCGCCAACCACATACGTGAAGCCGGAATCAAAGATGCAGGAGTGGGGATCGGAAACGATGTCCTGAAGAACAAGTGCTTCCTCAGAGTAAGCCAGAATACCCTTCAGCGGGCCTTCAGCGGCTTCCTTCATGGCGGCGTTTACTTCTTCCACGGTTACGTCCTTCTTAAGCACGGCCACGAAGTCGGTCAGAGAACCGGTCGGAGTCGGAACGCGGAAGGAAGCGCCGTTCAGGGAACCCTTCAGGTTCGGCATTACTTCACCGATAGCCTTGGCAGCGCCGGTGGTCGTCGGAATGATGTTGATCGCGGCGGCGCGGGCACGGCGGGGATCCTTGTGCGGAAGGTCCAGAATACGCTGGTCGTTCGTGTAGGAGTGAATCGTGCTCATCATGCCCTTTTCAACGCCGAACTTGTCGTCCAGCACCTTCACCATCGGAGCAAGGCAGTTGGTGGTGCAGGAAGCGTTGGAAACGATGTCGTGCTTGGCAGGATCGTATTCGCTGTCGTTGATGCCCAGAACGAAAGTCAGATCCGGATCCGGGGAGGGAGCGGAAATAAGAACCTTCTTGGCGCCGGCATCCAGGTGCTTCTTGGCGGCGTCGCGCTTGGTGAACAGGCCGGTGGATTCCAGAACAACGTCCACACCCAGATCCTTCCAGGGAAGGTTGGCGGGATCGCGTTCCACGGTGATGAGAATCTTGTGGCCGTCAACGACCAGATAATCACCCTCGATGGAAATTTCACCGTCAAACTTGCCCTGCGTGGAGTCATACTTAAGCAGGTGGGCGATCGTTTCGATAGGAGTCAAGTCATTGATGGCAACAACCTTGTTGCGTTCTTCCTTGGACATGGCGCGCAGTACGTTGCGACCAATGCGTCCAAAACCGTTAATAGCATATTTGGCCATAAGATTGAGGGCTTCAGATTTGATTAATTACTAGTCCCGGACTTATTCAAGTACCATGGACGCAACAAGTTTAAAAATGTTTCAACCAGCCGTCAACACTATTGTTCCCCCATCATGGCAGTATGCCCCGAGCTTCCGCAAACAGGGAACGTTCCTCCAGACGAACATGCTCTCTCATGAAAATCAAAAACTTGCAAAAACGCACTTCCTATGCTGGAAACCCCTTCAATTCATGGAGCGCAGGGCGGCGCGTATCAGGGCGTCCACATCCGCATCCGGATGGTCCTTCAGGTGGGCGGCAATCGCCTTGCGGGATTCCACCTGCTTGAACCCGAGCGCAATCAACGCCAACTCCGCATCCCCGGCAGCCTGGGAAGTAGCGCCCTGGGCCTGAGCCTCCCACGTGGCGGCCAAGCCCACCTTATCTTTCAGCTCCAGGACGATTCGCTCCGCCGTCTTCTTACCCACCCCCTTGGCCCGAGCAATGCCGGAAACGTCTCCGCCCACAACCGCCTGTTTAAACTGCTCCACGGACAGGGAACCCAAAATGGCAATCGCCGTAGCCGGGCCAATTCCGGAAACACGTTCAATCAGCAGCAGGAAAATATCCCTCTCCGCATCCGTGGCAAAGCCATACAGCACCTGCATGTTCTCCCGGACATGCAGGTAGGTCTTCAGCGTCAGTTCCCTGCCGGGAAGGGGATTCAGCCTGTCAAACGTGGACAGGGGAACAATCACTTCATACCCCACCCCACGAACATCCAGAACCAACCGCTGGGGATATGATTCCGCCACCGTGCCGCGCAGAAAAGCTATCATGCCCTTAACGTGACACAATCCGGCCTGCGCGCAAGCCAAAAACGCATCCGCCGAAACCGCTTACGTCATCTTTTCTGAAGCACATGCAGCCTGATGTGTTCCAGATCCTCCCGGTGGTAAAAACAGCGCACGCGCAGTCCGCGGGCCGTTTTCATCCGGCACCTGTATTCACGCAAAAGACCCTTTTTCACCAGCCTGTAAACATAACTGCGCACTACCCCCAGCATGCTGACAGCTCCGGCCATATCCATATAACACGGGGGCACACGGCGCCGCACGGGCTCCCGGACAGCAAGAATCCGGTCCACATCCAGCCGCCGCCAATACAGGGCCAGGGAACCCGTACCCTTGCGGACTACCCGGAAACGGGCGCCGTGACGGTGCAGATACTGGCGCGCGGCGGACGCACTGCAGCAGAGCCGGGCCGCGACGGCGGACGTCTCCACAAATGCGCCACCTGCCTCCGTGTAAGGCTGACCAGACCTGGGATCCGTTCCGCGGCGGCGGATTTTAACATGTTCAGGGAAGCTCAATTTGGGATTGCTGATATATTCACGCCCTCCCACGCCGATGAATGTTTTCTTAAAACGGTATATCATGATTAACGGGTTGTCACATTGGATTTACGAAGCTCCATGCGGCTGTTCCGCACGAAACTCTAACATATTTTGGAGATTCCAAAAATGCATTGAGTTTAAGAATGTTCAACATTTTTCTTTGTTTTTCTGTTTTTTGCATTCATGCTAAACTCATTTCACCGCAATATATGCCCGGATACCATATCGCCCAATAATAAGAAAAGGGCCTACGCGCCAACCGTGAAACTTATCCCCCTTAATCTTTCCCGGCTCTTAAGCCTTCCATTTCAATGCACAGGAGAATCTGGGGACAGCTATCTCCCCCCTTTTTCAGGAGTTCCTTTCCGATGCCGCAAACCTTCAGGGAACAACTTCTTTCCCCTGTGATTCCACCATACGGCCTTCACGAAAACGATTCATTTCCGGCAAAAGCCTGAAGAGGGGCCGTAAGAAGCCCTCCCGATTTTATTATCTGACGACATTCCCTTCACGACGTTCCCCGTTTCCCTATCCGCGTTTTCTCCTATATACCCCCTCAGCAAGGAAACCGTCCCCAATAAAAAACCCGGCTTCCTTGCGGAAAGCCGGGTATGGGAAAAAACGCCTCAGGGAAGAAGTTTTGCCGGGCGCCCTTCAAAAATCCCGCGCTGGGGAACGAAAATACGGTCATTGGGCTGGATGGGAATCGCCCTGTCCTTAATGGAAAAGTAATCATACGTCACTGTCTTTCCACCGCGCGTCACCTGCACGTATCTGGAACCCCAGTCCGTGATGTCGCCGGCGCCCACAATCGCTTCCAGAAGCGTCATGCCGCGCCGCCATAAAACATTCTTTTTCATAGCCACGCCGCCGCTGACCAGAACAATATGCTCCGTCAGCCGCGCATCCGAACTCTGCACCTTCACCAGAAACGTAGGCGCCGTGTACAGCTCCGCCTTCTTGTAGGCGGCCATCAGCATATCTTCAATCTGGCGGGCCGTTTTGCCTACCACGCGCAACACGTCCTGCCCCGGAGGAAGTTGGGGCATGCGTATCGTCCCGTTCCCGTCCAACAGATACTGCCCGGAAATAGCGGTAGCGTCGTCGGAGGGAATGCCGCGCACCTGGATTTCAATAGTGCCCTGGGGAGGCACGGCATCCGGAGACTGAGCGGAGACCAGCCCCGCCGAGCCCAGCATAAGGCAAAGGATGGAACAAATATATTTTTTCATGGAGCAATGGGTTAGTACAAATCTTCACTATCATGGGACTGGGTGGCCGCCAGCTCCTTGGCCTTCCCGGAACGTTCCACTTTCTTCATGGAAGAGGCATCCGCGTTCTCGCCGGAGGAAGCGCCATCCGAAGAATAGTAAGAATAGTAAGTTGTGTAATACTGATACTGGTGATCGGACGCAATGTCCACATTATTCATCACCACGCCAGCCAGATTGCCGCCCACGGACTCAATTACCTGCTTCTGCCTCAACAGGGCTTTCAGCGGCAGCTTGCGGGGCTGGACAACCATAAGAGTCATGTCCACCTCGCTTACAATGACGGCGGAGTCACTAACCCCCAGGATGGGAGGGGAATCCACCAGGACAATGTCAAAACGCTGCTTCACTTCCTGCAGCAATTCATTAAACTTGCGGGAATTCAAGGCGCCCGAAGGATCAAAGGGAGTGGGACCCGCAGGCATGACATACAGGTTTTCAATGGGCGTCTGAAAAATTACTTCCTCCAGCGGATAATCTTCCAGCAGGTAGGAAGTCAGCCCCACCTCATTATCCAGCTCATAATACCGGTGAAGCTTGGAACGGCGCAGGTCGGCGTCAATCATCAGGGTGGCATACCCTCCCTGGGCGCAAATATAGGCCAGATTACACAGGGTGGTGGTCTTCCCTTCCCCGGCGCTGCCGGAAACAAAGGTCAGAGAAATTTCTTCCAGCCCTTTCTTGTTAAATTCTATGTTCGTCCGCAAAATGCGGTAAGCCTCCGCGTCCGGCCCCATGACATCGGAAGAATGCAGAATCGGCACATTCTTGGGAATAATGCCCAGTACGGGAACCTGAAGAGCCCGTTCCACATCTTCCATGGTTTTCACGGAGGTATCCATGAATTCCAGAAGCAGGGCCAACCCGATGCCCAGCAACAGCCCGGCACCCGCTCCCACGGCCAGGTTAATGGTCACATTCGGCTTGTAAGGCGCAGCAGGGTAAGTCGGCAGCTGGTACATTTCAATCGCCTCACGGGGTACGCGCAAACGGGCAATCTCATCCTTATACCGGGAGTCCAGCTCCTTAAGCTGATCCAGCGCAGCGTCATAATCCCGACTGGCCTGTTCATACATGGGCACCTGCAGGACATGCTTCTGAAGATCTTCCTCTTTTTGGGCGACGGTCGCCTCCCAGTGCTTCCGACTTGCGGCAACCATTTCCAGCTTGCTCTTCAGGGAAGAACGCAGACCTATCAATTCCTTGTTCAGCTTATCCCCCAGAATTCTTTCCGTTTCCAGCAGCGCCAGCATTTTGGGATGCTTGGGACCGATATTCTGGGATTTCAGATTTTCCTTTTCCTTAAGTTTGTCGGAAAATTCAGCATAGGTCTTACGGAGAGCGTCCGCCCCCACGGTCTCCGCATTCAGCAGGTCGGAGCTGATCACGTAATCCAGCAACTTGTCGTCGGGCAGACGCTGCAATTCCTGCACATAGGAAGCCAGTTCCTTTTCCCTCCTTTCAAAATCCATGGCCTGCGCTTTGGCATTCCGGAATTCCTCCTCTTCCATGCCGGCCGTCAGGGTGCTGCGGTGTTCACCGTTTCTCCAGGACGTAGGCAGGTAGGAACTTTCTGCAATCAGCTTTTTGAGAGCCATCATTTTTTCATTGACGGCATCCTCCTGTTCCCGGAGGACATCCTTCAGGCTCTTGATAGCAGTTTCCACCAGACGGTTCTCGCGCATCTCACGGTCCTGCTTGTACGCCTCAGGCACCGCTTTGGCAATATTCTGCACCAGTTTGGGATCCGGGCCGGAAACAATAACGTCCACAAGGTCCGTGGCACGCACGGGGGCAACCTTGATCATGCCGGCCAGATTGGTCGCCGCCATTTCATCCGTCATCCCCCATTCCGCGGCAAGATTCAATTTTCTGGATACCACCTTGAGCACCTCGGCGGAAGTCAGCACGGAATACTGCATGGGAATGTAGTTGGCCGTCACATTGGAAGTGGCAACTACGTCTCCCCCTCTGCCGATATCCATCACAGGCTTGGGCAGTTTAATCTGAAACTGGCTGGTCGCCCGGTAGGAGGGAGGCATCAGGAAAGTCACCACCACGGAAATGACCAGCACCAGAAGGAAAACAAGAAAGACTTCCTTCCAGCGATTTTTTAAAACCTGCAAATAGTCAATATTGCGTACGATGCGATCACTGTTCTGCTGATCCTGGGCACTCATGAAATATAGTAAGGCAGTAAGATAAAAACTCCTCTAATTGTGAATGAAAATTCGCAATTAGAGGAGTAAAGGCATTAATGGTCAGTCAAGACTTAGAAGCTGTAATTCATGCCGAAGGAGAACACATTGCGGTTGTAGGAAGGCATTGGGTAGTTATAGCCGCTGTAGGAACCGTTAGTGTAGGAATATTGGGCCGTAAGAGCCAGGGCATTCGTCAGCAAAAGCTTGATACCGGCGGTAGCGTTGAAGGTCAGGTTGGACGTATCACTGTTACCGATGGAACTCGGACGCGTATAATCGCTGGCAATCAGGTTTGCTCCGCAATTCAGACTGACGCGGTGAGTCAGCTTCAGCGTGCTGTGTATCCCAAAACGCCACGTTTCATTGGAGTAATAGCTGGCGCCGTTGTAAGGAATGTAGGTATTCACCGCTTCGTTGGAGTAACGGACGAATGTTCCCAGCATGAAGCGATCGCTCAAGCGGTGGTTTAAACCGAATTCCGCGGAAGGATAGGTTTTGGTCCCGAAGTTTTCGACATACTTGAACTGCGGGCCTACACGCAACGTGGCGGAGGTATTTTCACTCACCGCGTATTCAGCTCCAGCCATGACGAAGTTGGAAAACTCGTTGTTACCGTATTCGCGATTACAGTAGGAACCGTTCCAGCCCAGGGAAATAGCCAGGCGCTCCGTCCACTTGTACCGGTTGGTGAAATTCATGCCGACATAGTCGCGGTTATCCGTCTTGGCGGAGTCCTCCTGATAGTCGATCATGGAGAAACTGGCGCCCAGCGTCGTGGAATAACGGGAAGTCCACGCCTTGCTCACAGAACTGGAGACATACACGTAAATGTAGTCGCCATCCCGGCGGGCATTGGCAATACCGTTGGAATAGTTGGGTTCCGGCTGCCACGCAAAGGAGACGCTGCCGTTATAACGCAATGTCTGGTCAAAACTATGGGAAAGTTTGGCAGACAGCGTGGAATTGGAAAGAGCTTCATTCGTTCCTCCATCAAGATCTTTCAGGTAAAAAATCCCCCCGAGCTTGGCGGAGAAAGAATACTGGGTCACGGCATCATAGTTGGCCAGAGAAGCGCCGATGTCTGTACTGATGAACGCGGATTCCTGCTGGTTGCGATTGGATGCGTTGACATTGTCGTCATACCCTCCCGCCAGATTAAAGGACCACTTAAGAGGAAGGGATTCTTCCAAACCAACCGGACCCGCCAGCGTATACAGAGACTGCCCGTTGGCATGAACGGCAAACATGCCGACGGCCATCAGGGAGAGATAAAAAAGACTCTTCATGTTCACTAAATAAGAATCAGGTTAATTGCCAGCAGGATTGGATACAGGTGCGGGACCGAAAGGCGTGCCGCCTACAGGAAGACCGCCCGGAAGAACCAGAGAGCCTCCGGGAATATCTTCACTAGGCCTTACCAAACCACGTTCCTGAGCCGTTACCCCTGTGAGAGGATTATCGGGGGCCTGCTCCGCCACGCCCACAGCAATGGAAGGAACAGCAGCGGCCACCGGAGAATTGCCCAAAGCTTTTTCAACCGCTTCCGAAATGGGAGCCACAGACGCATATGGGTGGGGTTGGGAGGAAACGGCGGAAGCGATCACCGTGCGCACTTGTTCTTCCTTCACCTCGGGGCCATAGCTCCGAACGGCGGCGGAAGCAACGGCAGGAGCATTGGACGGAAAAGCGCCCGCGGCCATAGACACCATAGCTCCCATCACATGGTCGGACACACCGGCCTTAGCAGCCTCATTCAAAACTCCGGACACCGCCTTCATATCCAAAGCGCCAGCTTTCAATCCGGCCTGAACAATATCTGCCATCTTCTTCATAAAAGCCTTTTCAACAGCGGAGGCTTTAACCTGATCAACAGCCGGAGCGGCTGCCGGAGAAGCAGTTTGCTGGGCTACACCGGAAAGGGCGCCCGCAAACGCAAGTGCCAGCGCACTAAGCGCCGCCTTTGTAGTAAACCTGGCTTTCATAAAGGAAGTATTTAGCAGGTGAATCTAATGAAAAAAAATGGAGCGGGTAACGGGAATCGAACCCGTATAATCAGCTTGGAAGGCTGGAGCTTTACCATTAAGCTATACCCGCGCAACGAACGCATTATGTTCAAATCACGGAATAAGACAAGTTTTTTTTTATTATTGCGTCAAAATAACAAAAAAGAGGACACGTTTTTTCTGTGGTCTTGACATCCGGGTCTTCTGCCGCTAAATAGTCATCCGCATTTCATGCGGGCGTCGTTCAATGGTAGGACGCGAGCTTCCCAAGCTTGAGACGTGGGTTCGATTCCCATCGCCCGTACCAGTTTTATACCGCAAGTTGTTGTTTATCAAAACTTGCGGTTTTTGTTTCCTCGAAACGGCAACATACAGGGCAACATCTGAAAACGGACTTTAAAGACATTGTCCCACAGGCAGAAGACATGAGTTTATCTTCCGAGAACTCTTTCTCCATGTAAATAAAAGAAGACTTGGCAACCGTTCCCAAGACGGGAACGGTCCAGACAAAACGCCCGTGCCGGAAGCATCCGCCGCCGGCGCGGACGTGAATGGCAGGGAAATGCTACCAGCCAAGAACAAATTTCCTCTGGATTTTAGCAAGAAGAAGCACTTTGCGGATCATCGTCCGGGTTTCGTTGAGCAGGTTGAGATAGAGCAGGGCCCGTCGCATATCGGAGGCATCTTCCGAACGCAGGATAATCTGCTGTTTGACGGCCTCCGCAAATTCCTCATCCAGAGCATCCATGCCTGCCAGGCACTCGTCCAGCCCGGTATAGTCATTGCTTTCCATCATTTCCCGGAAACGGGGGTAGAGGGAGGAAACGCGGCTGTTCATTCCCCGCAGAAGCTCTATCCTTTCCAAATCCAGCCCTTCATGGTTGTTATCTATATAGGCATGGCTGGTCGTAGTAATATTGGAGAGGGATTCAAAGACGGATGTAGCGTATTCCACCATCTGCACATAGCGTTTGCCGCGGTCAGCCTCTTTATCCGGGAGTTCCCGGACAACCGGCATGACTTCCATCGCCATTTTATCGCTCAGGGAACGGCGGATGCCGCGCGCTTCCTTCCGGAGTTTTTTCAGCCTCTTCCGGTCCTCCACATTCAGGGCCTCCAGATTCATTTCATAGATTTCCGCCATGCGCTTCATCAGCTCAATAATTTCCTCATTGTAGCGTGCGGCGGCGGCCGGATCCCGGTAACTGGCGGCCTGCGCCTGAGCCGCAGCCTGGGTTCTTTTACGATGAAGCCTGGAACTTTTCAGAAGAAGGAAAGCCGCCAGAGAACACATGGAGATGATGCCGAAGAGGCCGCCATACAGGATGCAGGCCGCCACAATGAAGCACAAGGAAAACGCGGCAAAGGCCGTAAAGAACCACCCTGAAATCACCGTAATCACCCCGGTGATGCGGTACACGGCGCTGTCCCGCCCCCAAGCCTTGTCCGCCAAGGAGGAACCCATCGCCACCATGAACGTTACATACGTGGTGGAAAGTGGAAGCCGAAGGGACGTGGCCAGAGAAATCAGCAGGGCGGCCACAGTCAAATTCACGGAAGCGCGAATGAGGTCGAAAGAAGCACCGTTATCCGTTCCTTCCGGCACAGGAAGGAAGCGTTTTTCAATAAACCTCCCAACGCAGGCAGGCATGATTTTTTCCACCGCGCGGGAAGCATTCAGGGCATAGCGCACCGCCATGCGGGCCGGAGGGACGGAGCCGAACCGCTCTACTCCCCCGCCCTGCCTCGCCAGATTGACTTCCGTATCCGTAACGGTTTGCGCCTTTTTGGAGAACATGAGGGACAGCACCATGATGACGCCCGCACCCAGCAGGTAACGCCAATCCGCCGTGACGGGGGCCATCAGACCTCCCATGGACAGGGCGGAAAGATCCGCCCCCTGCGCCGCGGCGGCGGACGCAATTTCCATGGAAGACTGCCCCGCCATGAAAACGCCGATGAAGTTGACCAGGTCATTCCCGGCAAAGGAAAGGGCCAGCGCCATGGTGCCCGCGAGAACTGATACTTTCAGGATATTGACTTTGCAAAGATACTGGAGCACGGCCATCAGGGCGGCCCAGAATGCCAGGCTGCAGCAAACGTACAGCCAGATATGGGCGTCCAGGTGGCGGATCATGTCCTTGGTGACCAGAGTGCTTCCCTTCAACCCCTTGAAAATGGCGAAGTAAGTGATAGCCGTCAGGGCCACGCCGCACCAGGCGGCACCTAGGTATTTGAAGGTTTTTTGATAGTTGAAGGAGAAGATGAGGCGGGAAATCCACATAACCGTCATCCCGCAAATGAAAGCGATAAAAACGGAGGAAAAAATGCCGGAGATGATCGCCAAGGCTTTGGAGGAATTGATGTAGCTGGACAATTCCTGCGCAACGCCCGGTTCCCCGGACCAAATTTTAAGGAGGGCCGCAGCCACAGCACCGCCCAGCAGTTCAAAAACAATGGAAACCGTGGTGGAAGTGGGAAGGCCGAACGTGTTGAAAACGTCCAGCAGTATGACATCCGTCAACATGACTGCCAGAAAGATCAGCATGATGTCATGGAAAGAAAACTGGGCCGGCATGAATACGCCGCTTCTGGCGATTTCCATCATGCCGCTGGAGAACAAAGAGCCGACGATGATGCCCAAAGCGGCCACCAGCACAATCGTCCTGCGAGGAGCGGCCTTGGAACCGACGGCGGAGTTCAAAAAGTTGGCGGCGTCATTGGAAACTCCAACAACGAGGTCGAAGCAGGATAACACCAGTATCAGTCCTATGATGAAGTAATAGATTGGATCCATATGCGTAATAAACGGCCATCTATTACAGGAGGCCGCTTCCGCACGCCCGTTTTAAAACGTGAACATTCCGTCACACTTTCCACTCCCCCCGTTGCAGGACCTAAAAAAGAGGAGGGCGGATTCATCCGCCCTCCTCCCGTTTTCGTCAAATGAACAAAAATCCTAACGGTCTATATGAAGAATATTTCCGTCAGGGGCAATCAGCACATCATAATCATCACGGCTGTCCGCAACTTCCACCTTGTAACGGACAAGTTCTCCTTCAGTAATTTTCTCCGCTTCCTTAATCCGGCATCCCGGATAACGCTTCAAAACGGATGAACTGACGGCTTCCGGGAGAGAGGAAGCAGCTATTTCTTCCTTAATCCGCACAATTTTCCCATCAGGGGAAACCTTAACGTCAAACTGGAATCCGTTAATTCTAAATTCGGCTTCGTAAATCCTTTTCAAGCCATGCATTTCAGAGTCCCATTCAATGAAACCGGCGTTCGGATAAGCTCCCTTAATGCTGGAAACGGCGGCCGCCGGAACGGAAGAT
>CAJKMG010000011.1 GCA_905200945.1 uncultured Akkermansia sp.
CAAATCACGGATGCCTCCGGAACGCGGACCTTCGCCTGCAATCCCTACGGTGAACTGGAAACCGACAACCTGCGAGTGGGCAACCACACCCACCTCATCACCGAGAAAAAAGACGCCTTCGGGCGCAGCACAGGCTACATCTACGCGCGGAGCGGCGCGGCGCAGCACACCGTAAGCATCGGCTACGGGGAAGACGGCCGCATCGCCACGGCCGGGTTCCTGCAGGGAAGCGCGCCCCAGACCTTCACCTGGCAGTACATGGAAAAAAGCGGCCTGCCCTCCGTGATGGCCATGCCCAACGGCATGACGCTGGAATGGGGCTATGAGGAAAAGCGGGATCTGGTCGCTACCATGGTCTACAAACGCGGCGCCACAAGAGTTGCGGAAAGGGAATACGCTTACGACAGCCTGGCAAGGCCCGTCACGCGGCGCACGGCCCGCCAGGGGAATACCGTCAACGACAGCTTTGCCTGCAACAGCCGGAGCGAACTGACCGCCGCCACCGTCAGCGGCAAGACATACGGCTACAGTTACGACAACATCGGCAACCGGAAAACCGCGCGGGAAGACGCGGAAGAAGCGAGTGCCTACACAACCGGCCCGCTCAACCAATACACCGCCATCGAGCGCGGAGAAGAAGCCGCCTTTGAGCCGGTTTACGACGCGGACGGCAATCAGACATTGATCAGGACATCCACCGGCATCTGGCAAGTCGCCTACAACGCGGAAAACCGCCCGGTGCGCTTCGTCAATGAAAGCGCCAAAACCGTAGTGGAATGCACCTACGACTACAAGGGCAGGCGGCACACCCGCAAAGTGAGCGTCAACGGGACGGTGAGCAGCTACCTGCGCTACATGTACCGCGGCTACCTGCAAATAGCCGCCATAGATGCCGTCAGCGGAGCCTTCCGATGGTTCCTGTTCTGGGATCCGACGCAGCCTGAGGCGACGCGCCCGCTGGCCATCCGCAAAGACGGCACCTGGTACGCCTACGGGTGGGATCTGACCGGGAACGTCACGGAAATCTTCGGGAAAGCCGGTTACCTGCGGACGGTCTACACCTACACGCCCTACGGAGAAGCCACCGCCGAAGGGGACGTCACCCAGCCCATCCAGTGGAGCAGCGAATACAACGATGAAGAACTGGGGCTGGTCTACTACAACTACCGGCATCTCAATCCGCACGATGGCAGGTGGATCAGCCGCGATCCCATCGAAGAACAGGATGGGTGGAACTTATACTCTTATATCTATAATTCGCCCACAATATCTAATGATATTATTGGTTTATACACAGTTTCCTATGAAGTAAATCTAGGGGTCATTGGGGCTCCATTTTATGCAAAAGTACAAGGAGAAATACAAACTAATCCCTACTTCAAAGTTTCGGGCGAATTTTTTGTAGCTTGGCAGTGGACAATACCAGGCGTTAAAAAAAATGATAAACTTGCTTCCAAATATTTGGGCATACATTTTGATGCTGGAATTAGAGTAGGAACTAAAGCTAAAATTTCTTATAGTGGATGTAAAAAATTATCTAATATTAAAGTATGTGGATCTGCAGAAGCCTTTTCTGTTATAGAATACAGACGTCGCGGTTATAGAAATAAATCAACGGGGCAGTTTAATCGACAACGTTTTGGTATTAGTGCTTCAGGATCTGGAGATTTGTGTCTTAATTTATGTAATGGCGATATTTCGTTTCAGGCAAATATTTCATGGAGCGCCTATGTCAATATAGGTGTCTTAGGGTTCAATAAGACAATTTCCGGAGGAGGAAACTATAGTTTTCCTGAAAAAAATCTTGTAACAATTTCTTCATTGGCTATACTAAAAAAATACTGTAACTCATAATATTAATCATTAAAAAGAAAATAGGATGATTCAAAAGCTTGATCTAAATGAAAATATCATTAATAAAATAAATTACTCACTTTCCTTTTCGTTAAATAATGAAATCCTATCAGTACAAAGAGTATCCTACGAACCTCTGTGGAAAAAAATAGTTTTTACAGGGTTGTTTGTCATCCCCACCGCTTGTTTTTTATTGATAACGTTGTATTGTATTTATGCTATCACTGTAGATGCACAGTATGTGAACCATTGCTCGGAGGTACTTCCTTTTCTGATTCTTATCACTCTTATCTGTTTAACAGGAATACCATCTATAAATTCTTTGTATTCCAGCAAGAGTAGTCTGGATAACTCTCAATACTCTTTTATGAGTTTTTTTGTCTCAAAAAAAATTCAATTGGAAAATAGAAAGCCCATTCTTACTCTTGAAATATACGATTCTATGGTTGGAGGACTTTTGGAAGGTAAAATCAGAGTGCCAAGAAAAAAGAAGTTATTACCTTGGGATATTCACATTTTTTTATTTCAGAAAATAACATATCCATCTAAAGAAATAGCTTATGAAAATGCCCATATGATAAAAGAGTATATTTCCCAAAACTTAAATTCGCTATTTGCAGAAATAAAAATCGAATATTGAAAAATCTCTATTACATTTTCTTTCGAAAAAATATAATAAAATAAATGGAAATTTAATCATATTTATTATAGCAAATAAAAATATGTTTAAATATAATCTGGCGATTATTTATTTATCATCCGGCATGCAGTTTGCATGCCGGATGATTTTTAGGGCCATAATCTTGATGTTAGCTGTTCTCCACAGATTATCTGTGAATGTCTTGTTAGCATACCTGATGGCTGTAGCTCTATGTGATGTACCATGGTTTTTTACGTGAGGTTGTATAATTTAGCTGTGGCATATGGAAGAGCAACTATTTTATTAAGAGCTAAGCAAGCATTGGTGGAAAATCTTGAATTTGATGTCAATGATTATAATCACAGAAGATTGAAAAATAGAAATAGAGTGTGTAAACAATATGAAGAAGAAATAGAAAAATTGAAAACGAATATTAAAAATTATAATAAATCTGTAATAGAATTTTACAAAATATGTTTAGATGGGAAAAATCCTGTGGAGGCAAAAATGGATTTTCCTGAAGAACCTCTTCAAACTGATTATTCGTTCCCTTATAAAATTTAAAATATATAATGAAAAAATATATTATATACTGTATTATTGTTGTTGTTTCAGTATTTGCTTCTTTTCTGTTTTTTGATAAATATTATAAGAGATTTCCTCTTCTAGGAGAGATCGACAATACATATGTCTTTAGCTATGATCCTCCTTTAATAATAGGAAATGTAAAGATTGAGGAATTGTCTAAATTTAATCAAACACTCTCTGATCAGTTTCCCGATCATCATATCTATGCTACATACTGTGGAAAAGAATGTACCCTGACCGTAATAATTCTTCATGATTATGATGCTGATTTTTCCTATACAGATAGAGAAAGACTGTGGAAACTAATATGTGAATGGCAAGACAGCTTGTGGTATAAACAGGATATGGAATAAATTAAATAAAATCCAATATTTTTTGGGTTTTATTTAATTAATACATGGAAACTGTTTAATTTTATAAAAGCTCCTTCTGTTTATCGGAAGGAGCTTTTTTACAGAAATGATGATCGCTTTGTTTTAATAGTGATTTTTTTGTTGATTTTTATAAAGCTATGTTTCCTGTCAAAGATATTAACCATTGTAAAAATGCTATGAATCTGCTAATAGTTTTGAGAAAATCCTTGACGAAGTAGCAGCAATATTGAAATCCTCAAGCAGGAACTTGATGTCCATGTTTCCATATATAAAGAATATGATTTTTAGCAAAATATTATACTTTTTCTTGTTTCCGGTCGTTTTTTCTCATCTTGCCACCAAGGGGTGTCTACGGTGATACAGCCTCCGAAGCCAGTACCTGTTTTCGATATGGAAAAGCTTCCCAAGGACCCGGTGTATATTCAAGCAGAGGAAAAAATAATGAACTTATCGCTGCAGCAGAAGCAGCAATTGGCGAGTTATATCATTCATTCTGCAAATTGGGAGAAAATGTTGAAAAAAGAATTCAAGCAGGTCCGCAGCGGACGGTATCAGGAAATGCTGTCTATGGTACACCAGGATGACGATAGTTATTTAAATAGAGTTATTATTCCATATATCCGCTTATCGAGTAAAGATAAAGATATTTTATCTCTGCTTCAAAACAATGCATATGGGGAGGCTATTTTAAGCAGGGCGGACATTTTTGACTTGGTAGCGGAAAATTATATAGAACGTTTCCCGAATGATAAAGACGGGTGGGATTTTTTATGGTTTTATATGAACATGGAAGAAGAAGAGGCTCCCTATTGTGAAATGATCAAAAAAATTCTTATAAAAAGGCATCTCAACCGATTCAGCTACGGGAAGAAAATACTGGATATGCTCGGCAACTCTCCTTTTAGAAGAAATGATGGACGTTGTCTATAATTCTACTGAAACTACCTGCAGGTGGCGGAGTGCGACTTGACCGGGGAAACGCCGGTACTTGTGCGCAGCTACCTCTGGGACCCCTCGGAACCTGAGGCCACGCGCGTCCTGGCCATGACGCGCTGGGAGGCGAACGGGACGCAAATAAAGGAGCATCTCTACTGCATGCACGACGCGATGAAGAACGTCACTTCCCTCTTCGGGGAAGCGCGCGGACGCCGCGCCCTGTACGAATACCGTCCGTACGGAGGGCTGGTCACGTCGGAAGGCAACATGGCGGAAGAGAACAAATTCCGCTTCTCGTGCGAATACATGGATGACGAACTGGGGCGGGTCTATCACAGTATTCATAGGTCTTAATTCGTTTCATATCTTTGGAACTGCTTCATTCCTGTTGGAAATCAGTCAACGGGGTTAGGAAAGAAGGGGAGATTCATGCAGGGGGGGCTTCTATAAATTTTATTGAGGGAGCCTTTTGAAATTCAGTGTGGGTTTCAAGCTGCATCCGGTATGTTCCGGGTGCAGTTTTTGTGTAAACGGGTTTAGAAAGATTTGCCGTTATCCGCCTTCCGGGAAGAGCGGAAGGCGGAAGCGCAGCCGGAAGAATTTATTTTTTCTTAACAAGAAGAAGAAGGAAGTTAACTACCCAGAATGGAATTTCCGGATATATTGAGGCAATGTTTTTACATTATATTAAACATCGCCGGTCCGTTCAGGGACTCCGTATCTGCCATAGCGGTTTTTCCGTGAGATTTTTTCAGATAAAAAAGAAAAACGGCATAGAATAATATTTTTGTTTCCATATATGTTGGAATGGTTTGAATTTAAATTTCATAAAATATCATGATGGAATCATTGTTGGGTTTTGTCTTTTGTCTATTGAGCGGAATATTTTGTTTTTGGCTCTTTTTCAAATGCGTCGACTGGTTTGAAAAAATCTAAAACTGCTCTTGTCCATGTATACGTTATTATTTGTGATTAGTTTAATCGTGTTCGGTTATTTGATGTATGTTTTGATCAAACCGGAAAAATTTTAACCAGCAAGATGATGAAAACAGAAATTCTAGGTGTTATTGCGCAAATCGTTCTCATGGTAGCTTTGAGCTATCCTCTGGGGAAATATATTGCCAAGGTTTACAAGAAGGAGAAAACATGGCTTGATTTCATGAAGCCTGTTGAGAGGATGATGTTCCGCCTGTCCGGGATTAATCCGGAGGAAGAAATGAACTGGAAGCAGTTCCTGCGGGCTTTGCTGACCGTAAACCTGTTCTGGTTTGTATGGGGGATGGTTCTTCTGGTCAGCCAGGGGTATCTGCCCCTCAATCCGGACGGTAACGTCGGACAGACGTGCCACCAGGCGTTCAATACATGCATTTCATTCATGGTGAATTGTAACCTCCAGCATTACAGCGGGGAGAGCGGTTTGACCTATTTTACGCAGTTGTTCGTGATTATGCTGTTCCAATTCATCACGGCAGCTACCGGCATGGCCGCAATGGCAGGGATCATGAACGCTCTCAGTAAGAAGACAACTAAAACGATTGGGAACTTCTGGGATTACCTCGTGTTGAGTTCTACCCGTATTTTGCTTCCTCTTTCTCTGGTTGTCGGATTCATCCTGATTACTCAGGGTACGCCGATGGGGTTTGACGGTAAAATGGAAGTGACGACTCTTGAAGGAATGGAGCAAACCATTTCCCAAGGGCCTGCCGCGGCTGTCGTGCCCATTAAACAGCTGGGAACGAATGGGGGCGGTTATTTCGGCGTTAATTCATCCCATCCGCTGGAAAATCCGACCTACCTCTCCAACATGGTTGAATGCTGGTCCATCCTGATTATTCCGATGGCGATGGTTCTGGCCTTTGGTTTTTATCTAAATCGCAAGAAACTGGGATACAGTATTTACGGCGTAATGCTGTTTGCCTTTTTAATTGGCGTCTGCGTTAACGTGTACCAGGAGATGAACGGCAATCCCCGCATTGAAGAAATGGGTATTGTTCAGGAAAGCGGAGCCATGGAAGGGAAAGAAATCCGGCTCGGGTCCGCGGCTACGGCTTTGTGGAGCGTCGTTACGACAGTTACGTCAAATGGGTCCGTCAACGGGATGCATGATTCCACCATGCCTCTTTCAGGCATGATTCAGATGTTGAACATGCAGATTAATACGTGGTTTGGCGGCGTCGGGGTAGGGTGGATGAATTATTTCGCCTTCATGATTATCGCCGTGTTCATCAGCGGCCTGATGGTGGGAAGAACCCCCGAATTCCTGTGCAAGAAAGTAGAAGCCCGTGAAATGAAAATCGCTTCCATTGTGGCGCTGCTCCACCCGTTTGTGATTCTCGTCGGAACGGCTCTGGCTTGTTACCTGTTTGTTTACGCGCCGTCGTTTGTGGAAGGCGAAGGAGGGTGGGTCAATAATCCCGGCTTCCATGGATTGAGTGAATTCCTTTACGAATATACTTCAAGCGCCGCCAATAACGGTTCCGGGTTTGAAGGGCTGGCCGATAATACCTGGTTCTGGAATTACTCATGCGGCATTGTCCTCATTCTGAGCCGTTTCATCCCGATCATCGGCCAGGTTGCCATCGCCGGGCTTCTGGCGGGCAAGAAGTATATTCCCGAGACGTCCGGAACGTTGAAGACGGATTCCGTAACGTTCAGCGCCATGACTTTTGCCGTGATTTTCATTGTTGCGGCTTTGTCCTTCTTCCCTGTCCATGCCTTAAGCACCATTGCCGAACATCTGAGTTTGTAAATTTAGGGTAGAATACGTTTACCACCAATAACATATTTACATATTTCCGTTCCAGTTTCTGGAATTGAAAAAGAAATCTACGATATGAAAAATTCCAATAATACTTCCCTGTTCCAAAGGGAACAGGTACGGGAAAGCTTGAAGCAGCCATTGATCAAGCTTCATCCGGGAATGATGATGAGGAACCCGATCATGTTTACCGTGGAAATCGCCACGATGATCATGCTTCTGGTAACCGTTTATTCCCTCTTCAGCGACAGACAAGGAGATTTCCTTTATAATTTCCTCGTTTTCGTCATTCTGTTCCTCACCCTTCTGTTCGCCAATTTTGCTGAAGCGATTGCCGAGGCCCGGGGAAAGGCGCAAGCCGACAGCCTGCGCAGGACGCGAGAGGAGACGCCGGCCAAGTTGATTGTCGATGGCACGGTTACCGTCATCAATAGCTCCCAGTTGAAAAAGGGGGACTATTTCGAATGTGTCGCGGGAGATATCATTCCCGCCGACGGGGAGGTTGTCGAAGGGCTGGCTTCCATTGACGAAAGCGCTATTACGGGGGAATCCGCTCCGGTTATCCGTGAGTCCGGCGGGGATAAGAGTTCCGTGACGGGCGGCACCAGAGTGCTGTCAGACCGTATCAAGGTGCTTGTCACCGCGCGTCCCGGAGAGAGTTTCCTTGATAAGATGATTGCTCTGGTTGAAGGCGCTTCCCGGCAGAAAACCCCTAACGAGATAGCATTAACCATTTTGTTGGCTGTCTTTACCCTGGTTTTCCTTGTCGTCTGCATTACCTTGAAGCCGGCAGCCGATTATTCCGGAACGGAAATCAGCATCGCCGCCCTGATTTCCCTGTTCGTATGTCTCATTCCTACGACTATCGGCGGATTGCTTTCCGCGATCGGCATTGCCGGAATGAATCGTGCCTTGAGGGCCAATGTTATTACGAAGTCAGGGAAGGCTGTGGAGACGGCCGGGGACATCAGCACCCTCCTGCTTGATAAAACGGGTACGATTACGATTGGCAATCGGAAAGCGACGGGATTTTTCCCTGTCCAGGGTTTTGACAAGCAGGCTTTTGTTGAAGCCTGTCTGATGTCTTCCGTTTCAGACGATACGCCGGAAGGGAAATCGATTATCGAGCTTGGACATGAATACGGCGTCCATATGCGCAACCTTCATACGGAGGGGGCCCGCATGATTCAGTTCACGGCGGAAACAAAGTGTTCGGGCATTAATCTGAGCGATGGAACCGAAATCCGGAAAGGGGCTTTTGACACCATCCGCAAGATTGCCGAGGAAGCGGGAAATCCATTCCCCAAAGAAGCGGAGGAAATCATTGAAAGAGTGGCGGGCAATGGGGGCACTCCCCTTGTCGTCTGCATCAACAGGAAGGTTGTCGGCGTTATTGAATTGCAGGATATCATCAAGCCGGGCATAGAAGAGCGCTTCGAACGCCTGCGCAAGATGGGGGTGAAGACGGTAATGGTGACGGGGGATAATCCGAGCACGGCCAGGTATATCGCGGAAAAAGCCGGAGTTGATGATTTCATCGCGGAAGCCAAGCCCGAAGATAAGTTGAGTTATATCAGGAAGGAGCAGGCTTCCGGCAAGCTGGTTGCCATGATGGGGGACGGGACGAATGACGCCCCGGCTCTGGCGCAGGCCGATGTCGGCGTGGCCATGAACAGCGGGACGCAGGCCGCCAAGGAAGCCGGCAATATGGTTGACCTTGATAACGATCCCACCAAATTGATTGAGGTTGTGGAAATAGGCAAGCAGCTGCTGATGACGCGCGGAACGTTGACGACGTTTTCCATTGCCAATGACGTCGCCAAGTACTTCGCGATTGTGCCTGCGCTGTTCATGATTGCGATTCCGGAACTTGCTGCGCTGAATATCATGCATCTGCACAGTCCGGAAAGCGCCATCCTGTCTGCGATTATTTTCAATGCAATTATTATTCCCATCCTGATTCCTCTGGCCTTGAGGGGCGTGGCGTACAAGCCCATTGGAGCCAGCGCGCTGCTGCTCCGCAACATCCTGATTTACGGTGTGGGCGGTTTGATTGCCCCCTTCATCGGAATCAAACTGATTGATATGGCCGTCGGCCTGTTTTTTTAACTGAAATAAATATGTTGTTATGAGAAATTTAGTGAAATCATTGCGTCTTACACTTGTCTTCTGCGTCTTTTTCTCCATATGCTACATCCTGGTGCTGTGGGTATTCGGATTGATTGCCGGCCCCGGCGGAGGAAATGCGGAAACCCTGGTTCTGAACGGGCGCGTGGTAGGCGCCGCCAATGTCGGGCAGCAGTTCACGAAGGATATTTATTTCTGGGGCCGTCCGTCCCATGCGGGCGACGGTTATGACGCGTCCAGTTCATCCGGCAGCAATAAGGGGCCGACCAACGAAGAATACCTGGCCGACGTGAATACTCGGATAGATTCGTTCTTGAAGAAACATCCTTATTTGGAACGGAAGGATGTCCCTTCCGAAATGGTTACGGCCAGCGCTTCCGGCCTGGATCCGCATATCACTCCGGAGAGCGCCTATGTGCAGGTGAAGCGCGTTGCCAAGGCCCGCGGCATGGAGGAAGGGGCGGTGAAGTCTCTTGTCGATCAGGCCGTGGAAAAGCCGCTGCTGGGCATGTTTGGCACGGAGAAGGTCAATGTGCTTAAGTTGAATATTGCTCTTGAGAAGGCTGACCCTTCAGGGAAGCATTAATTTCCTGATTGTTTAGGGCGGCAATGGCAATTCCGGATTTGGTGATAAATTGCCGTCTTGAAAAAATGAAATCAATTGCGGGCTTCATGTCATGGTAACGCCCGCAATTGATTTTCATTTTCAAAAGATTCTGTAAAATCAACAAGATGTTTTTAACCGCAGGAGCCGGGTGAATTTAATATGACTGACGAAAGTAACGGAGCGGAGCACTTTCTTGACCTGATACGGCGTTCGCGAAGGGGAAAGTTCAAGATTTACATTGGTATGATGGCCGGAGTAGGCAAGACGTACCGTATGCTGCAGGAAGCCCATGAATTGCTGAATAACGGCATAGATGTCAGAATCGGTTACGTTGAAACCCACGGGAGGCCCGGGACTGAAGCCATGCTCCGGGGGGTGCCCGTCATCCCGCGTAAAGTGGTTTTTTACAAAGGCAGGGAGCTTGAAGAAATGGATCTGGACGCGATTCTTCAAACCCGGCCCGAGTTGGTTATTGTTGACGAACTGGCTCATACCAATGTGGAAGGGAGCCGCCATCGCAAGAGATGGGAAGACGTGATGGAGCTGCTTGACGCCAATATCAATGTGATTTCCGCGATTAATATCCAGCACATTGAAAGCCTGAGCGGCGAAGTGAAGGAGATTACGGGGATTGAGATGAAGGAACGGGTTCCCGACAGGATTTTGCAGGAGGCGGACGAAGTGGTGAATATCGACCTGACGTCCGAGGAACTGATCGGCCGCCTCAAGGCCGGCAAGATTTACCGGCCTGAAAAAATCCAGATTGCCCTGAAGAATTTTTTCAGAACGGAAAATATTCTTCAGCTGCGTGAACTGGCATTGAAGGAAGTTGCTTTCCGCGTGGAGAAAAAAGTGGAAACGGAAGTACTCCCGGCAGTTTCTTCCGCCAGAAGGGAAAAGATTCTGGCCTGCATCAGCAGCAATGAACAGACGCCCCGGCGCATCATCCGAAAGGCATACCGGATTTCCTCGCGTTACAGTACGTCGTTTATCGCCCTTTACGTCCAGACGCCAAGGGAGTCCCCCGACCGCATCAATCTGGCGTCCCAGCGCCATTTGCTTAATCATTTCAAGCTGGTGGCCGAACTGGGAGGGACGGTGAAGCAGGTGAGTGCGGAAGACATACCCCAGGCGATTATCGCAACGTGCAGGGAATATCATATTACGGCTATTTGCATGGGGCATCCCGCATTCAAAATGCCCGGCGCCATGTTCAAGATACTGGGATATAAACAATTTCTGCGTGTCTTGTCGGAGATGAAGATAGATTTAATCATCATTGCATAAAAGGCAGCGGTAAATTTGAAAATAAGGTCGGAGCCGGCTCTTTCTCTTTTTTCCCGTCTGATTATCTGAAAAACAGTCCAGTGTTCCGGTTCGCCGCATCCCCGGCAGCGCTTTTGTTGAAAAAGAATGTAGCATTCCCGGAGGAACCGCATTCTTAAAAGTGAAACGGCTGAGTGTCTTCTGTTTCCGGGAACCGTCCGAGGCTAACCGGCCGGCTTTGAAGAAACAGGTAAGGATTAATGACGACAAGGTTCTTGGCCGTAAAAAGGAGAAGCTTGAAGAATTGAAGCAGACAGTCCGGAATGCGTCCCCTGAGATAAATTTCTGTATTCCCTTGTTGACTTCCAGTTGGTGGAACCCATATGCTCAGATTATATATCAGGATTTCAACCACCAACGTTTAATGAGCATGTATAAACACTATTCCGACGGCCGTCGCCGCTTTCTCAAAATGTCCGCCTTATTCGGTACGGCTGCGCTGATTTCTCCGACCATGACCCGGGCAGAGGGCGGGAATGCCGATTCTCCTCAAAACGGAGGTTTTGCCGCCTCCCGGAACCGGACGCTTGGCAAGGGCTCCTGTGCCCTAGAAGCATCTCCCCTTGGCTTCGGAGTCATGGGGATGAGCTACAACCGCAGCCAGTCTCCCTCGCGCGAGCAGTGCATCCGGCTTCTTCATGAAGCCGTGGATCGCGGAGTTACTCTTTTTGATACGGCCATCATCTACGGCCCCCTGAGCAATGAACTTCTGGCCGGGGAAGCTCTTTCCCCTTTCAAGGGGAAGATCAGCGTCACTACCAAGTTCGGGCACGAAGTTATTAACGGAAAGGGGACGGGCCGCCAGGACAGCCGCCCGGAAACCATCCGGCGCTACTGTGACGAGTCGCTGCGCCGTTTGAAGGTGGACGCTATTGAATTATTCTACCAGCACCGCTTTGATCCCAGGGTTCCCGTTGAAGACGTAGCGGGAACCATCTCCGAACTGGTCAAGGAAGGCAAGGTACGGCGCTGGGGCATGTGCGAAGTCACTCCCGGTACGATTCGCAGGGCCCACGCCGTCCATCCCCTGACAGCCATTCAGAGTGAGTACCATCTCATGCATCGGGATGTTGAGAACAATGGCGTTCTGGATGTCTGCCGTGAACTGGGTATAGGCTTTGTTCCCTACAGCCCGCTCAACAGGGGATTCCTGGGGGGCTGTATCAATGAGTACACGCAATTTGACCCGAACAATGACAACCGCCAGACCCTGCCGCGCTTCACGCCGGAGGCCATAAGGGCCAATATGCGTATTGTCAATATTCTGCAACAGTTTGGAAGGACGCGCGGCATGACTTCTTCCCAGGTTGCCCTAGGATGGCTGCTGCAAAAGGCTCCTTATATCGTACCCATTCCCGGCACAACCAAACTGTCCCATCTGGAAGAAAACCTGCACGCGCTTGATTTTACCTACTCTCCGCAGGAGTGGGCGGAACTGGAGAACGCCGTAGCCGCCATACCCGTGACCGGGGCACGCTACAACGCGGAACAGCAAAGGCAAGTAGGGCATTGACCCGGCCTTTTTGCCGGGATAAACGGCAAGTGCGACAGCGGTATCCGCAGAAAGTCCGTCAGGCGTTCCATACTGTCCGGAATTTTCTGTTGATTCCGTTCTTGCGGGGTGCCTGAAAAATATTTCCTTCTGAAAGCATTCTGCCGGAAGAAGGAGATGAGTTGCTGCGCGAAGCGAGCAGCTTCCATTTCCCCTCTCCGGCAGCAGGCCCCGGGCGCCAGCGCCATCTTCAAATTTTTTGTCTCAGGAAGGAATCCATCCATTCCGGGTTCACCTGGGGGAGAGGTTCGCCTTTGTCATATGCCTCACTGCACCGGCCGATATACTCCATTTTGATTTTGGAGTACTTCAGGCATTTTTTCAGTTCCCGAATGCGCGCTTTCATGGCCTGATGCCCTTCCTGCAACATGCGGTAACGTTCGCGCAGTGTCGAATTGCCTTGGCGAACCAGGTGAAAAAAACGTTTGATTTCCTTGAGTTCCAATCCGGAATGCTTAAGGCAAACCAGCCCCAGCAGTTCTTCCATTTCCTTGCGGTGAAAGACACGGCATCCCGCCCCGTTTCTCGGGATATCCAGGATTCCCTCTTCTTCAAAAAAACGCAGATTGGACGGCGTGATGCCTGTCAATTCCGAGACTTCCGAAATGGAAAGGCACATGTCTTCCTGTTCTTCAAGTTCTGATGCTTCTTGCATGAAGACACTATGGCTTTTTCTGAGGCTGCTGGAAAAGACTATTTCCGTGCATGGACGTATAGAGCTGAACGCAGGGCAGCGGTTTGCCCGGCATTCATTTTCTCAAACCGCATGCGGCTTTCCGTTTTTTCCGGAGCTTCCGGCAGCGCTGTTCCGGTGTATTTTTCATATTCCTTTACATCAAAGGTTCCGGGGGATATGGTCCCCGCGTTTTTCAGCAAGGCAATGATTCTTTTCAACTGTGATTACAGTGAAGGCGCCCATGCGGATATTCTCCGCAGAATGGCGGAAACGAATATGGAGCAGACTGCCGGTTACGGGGAGGATCCCTATTGCGACCAGGCCCGGAAGCTGATCGCCGGCTTGTGCGGCAGGCCGGACCTGGATATCCATTTCCTCATCGGCGGGACCCAGACCAATTTCACGGTAATTGCGGCGGCTTTGCGCCCCCACCAATGCGTGCTGTGCGCGGAGACGGGCCATATCAATGTGCACGAGTCGGGAGCCGTTGAGGCCTGCGGACACAAGGTTTCCGCCATTCCCTCCCCGGACGGGAAGCTGACGGCCCGGCAAATTGACGAGGCGTGGCACGCCCATTGGGATGACGAGACCCGCGAGCATATGCCCCAGCCCCGGATGGTTTATATTTCCCAGCCAACCGAACTGGGCACCATTTATTCCAGGGAGGAACTTCAGGAAATTTCCGGAGTTTGCCGCCTCCGGGGGCTGTATTTGTATATGGACGGCGCACGCCTCGGCTACGGCTTGTGCGCTGAGGATAATGATCTGGATTTGCCGGAGATTGCCTCCCTTTGCGACGCTTTTTACATTGGCGGCACGAAAGTAGGCGCCCTGTTCGGGGAAGCCCTGGTTCTGCGCCATGAGTCCCTGAAGGAGGATTTCCGTTACATCGTCAAGCAGAGGGGCGGCCGTCTTGCGAAAGGGCGGCTTTTGGGCATTCAGTTTCTGGAACTGTTCCGCGACGGCCTTTATTTCCGGCTGGGCGCCCATGCGGACCGTCTGGCCGTGATGCTGCGGGATTTTTGCCGTTCCAGAGGGCTGGCGCTTCCTTTTTCCAGTGGAACGAACCAGCAGTTTGTTACGATGCCTGATTACGTTCTGGATGAGCTGAGGAAGAAATACGGCTTTGCCTACTTACGCCGGGAGGATGAAACCCACAGTACGGTGCGCTTCTGCACGAGCTGGGCCACCCGAGAGGAGGACGTGCGGGAATTGATGGCGGATATCGCCCGCCTGTGCTGAATTTTCCCTTCGGACGGCCATGCCGGGAAGCTGTTTAAAGAGCTGTTCCCTTATTCGTTTGCGGAGAAGTATTTTTGTCTTTCCGGGGAAAGGCTGTTGGACCATGATATGGCTATGCCCTTAACCGTGCAACAGGAATGGCGGAGGCGAATTTCCCGCATGCAGCGGCTGCTGAATGCCGTGCTGGCGGTGGAGTGTCTTAGCATTCCTTTTTTTGCCGCCGGGGCGGTAACTGGGATGGTCTGGTACGGAGGCCGCAGGATGGGGGCTGACTGGGACTGGCTGGAGGGAGTTTCCCTTGCCGCCGCAGGTTTATTTTTGGCGGTGTGGGGGTGGCTGCGGCTCCGGGGCTGTTTTTTCAGCAGGCGTGATGCGGCGGCTTTTCTGGATGAACAGATGGGACTGCATGCGGCGTTGAGCGCCGGAGAGGAGTGGGGCAATGCCGTGGAGGCAGTGGAAAATGCGGAGTTGGGGAATTCCGTTCTGCGGATACGTTCCTCCTGGTGTATGGTCTGGTTTGCGGGAGGCGTGGTTCTGATGGCTTGCGGGGCTTTTTTGCCGTTGCCCGTGCCGCAGGCTGTAAGGCAGCTTCCGGACTTGCCGCCCGTTCTGGCCCGGGTGGGGGAAGTCCTGGACCGCCTGGCGGAGATGGAGAGTGTGGATAAGAAGAGCCTGGAGCCTTTCCGGGAGCAGTTGGAAGACTTGAAAAGAATGCGCCGGAGTGAGATGTATTCCCATGCCGGACTGGAAGCGGCGGATGCCCTGAAGGGGAAAACGGCGGCGGCCGTTGCCGGATTATCCAATCAGATGTATCGGACGGATTCCGCCCTTTCCCTGCTGGACAGCCTGAATGGAGCGTCCAGCCCGGAGGCGATGCAGTCCCTTCAGGAAGCGCTGGCGGGAATGGAGCCCCTTGCCCTGCAGCCGGGCGGCATTATGAGCCGCCAGCTCCAGGAGCTGAAGGCTTCCCTGCCTTCCCGGCAGATTGATCCGGAGACGGCCCGCCGTCTGCGGGAACAGCTGGAACGGGCCGCCCAGCAGCTGCGGAGCATGTGCGGGCAGTGCGGCATATCCCTGATGGCGTCTCCGGATGACCGTACCGTGATGGAATCCGGGCAGGGAGAGGGAAGTGAACCCGGACGCGGAGGAACGGGGCGTGGACGCGGGGACGCTCCCCTTGCCTTTGAGATGGAAGAGCGCCCCCGGCTTGACACGGTTTCCAGACGGGCGGTTCATGAGGACTTGAGCCGGGCCGCTCTGGGGGAAGCCGCTGGGGTGGAGACTGCGGCTCCCTCCCCGGAAAGGGCAGGAAATGGACTGGAACCCGGCGGCCGGGGGGCTCGCCCGGCCCGCGGCGGGGATGCCGTGTGGTCTGATTGCCTTGCTCCTCAGGAACAGTCAGCCCTGAAGGAAATTTTCAGATAGATTGATTGTTTTCTCCTGAAGGCCGGGAGCGCGTACCCCCCTGACGCGGTTGTCTCCGGGGAAGCAGGCCGGTCCTGGTAAACAGAGCATCCAGAACAAGAAGGACGCAGGCACTCCACAGCAGGATGGGACGGAGTTGGAGGCTTGTTCCGGGCCTCGGTTCCCGGAAAATGGAGGGAAGGTCCATCCTTTCCCTGCCTCCGGTCCGGTTCACCAGGTCCAGGAAGGCGTTTCCGGATTCAGGCGGCATGGCCCATTCCGGATCCACCTGCTGGCTGACGGGGCCGAATGGGATAACGCTGCCGCCTATGCGGACAGCGCCCCGCGCCATGACTCCGTTCGGGAGGGGAATGCTGCACTGGAATATTCCCGGCTGCAGGTGTTCCCAGATGCCGTTTTGTGTACGGGAGCTTTCTTTTCCGGAAAGTTCCAGGGATATTTCCGGCATGCGTTCCGCCAGGCGCGGGATGTTTTCCTCACTGTAGTAAAGGCGAATCCGTAGCCGGTCTCCTGCCGTGTCCGCCCGCACGGAGTATCCCTGTGGGGGATTTTTCCTGTTGAGCCACCGGGCCAGGGTTTGGATAAGGTCTCCGTAGCCGTCCCATTGCCGGATGTTTTTTCCGAGTTCTCCCCCCATGGCGAACGTAACGGCGGCCGTTCGTCCCGTTCCCCTGTTCCAGAAGGAGACCAAGGGCGCCGCATTCCCGTCTTCCGTCACGCAGGCTGCTGTTGCTCCATTCCTTAAATAACACAGGTTATAACCGTCTACGGCGGGGGGCCATTCCGGCTGGCCGGCCGCAATTTGAAGCCAGCCGGCCGTGCCGCGCAAGGGGGTGCGTTCTTTGATGAAGGCGGCCCGGGCCACGCTGACGGTTTCCTGGGCAAAAATGCTGGGGATGTCTCCCGGGCGGTCGCAGAAAAAGATGCGCCCCCGGCCCAGTTCCGCTATTTCCCTGAGCAGTCCGGCATCGGCGCTTTTCTCCGTTCCCAGTGCGATGACGCTTACGGTAGCCCCTTCCTTAACCATTTCTTTCAGGGTTTTCCGGTAATCGGCAGGTTCTTCGGAATCGTCGGCATCCGCAAAGAGGATCAGATGCCGTGTCCCGGCCACGGAACGTTGCAGTTCCCTCCAGCCCGCTTTCAACCCGGCGCCGATGAAGATTCCTCCGCCCATGGAGGCTATTCTGGATACGCTGGATATCATTTTTTCCCGGTTGGGACCCAGACTGCTTAGCGTGACAATAGGGTGCGGCTCGCTGTCCACGGCGTGGACGGAGATGAGATCCTGGTCGGACAGCAGGGAAATGGTCTGGCAGGTCCCGGCATTGGCCAGATCCATTTTCGTCTTTCCTCCAGGAACGGAACAGGACATGGAGCCGGAACGGTCCAGAACGATGCTCATGGCCGTCATGAGTTTCATTTTGTCCTTCTTCATTTCCATGGAAACGGGAAGCAGTTCGTCAATGGGGGAGGAGAAGTAGCCGCCGGAACCGAAACTATGCCTGCCTCCGCACATGAGCAGGCCGCCGCCCTGTTCCCTTACGTAATAGTCCAGGGCATGCAGAAAGTCCGGAGGGATGGAGGATGCGGAGAGGTTGTTGATGATGACCAGCCCCATGCCGGAGAGGTGGGGGGCGTCCAGCCGGCTCAGGTCGGACGGTTGTTGGACGCGGAATCCCTGCGCTTCCAGGAAAGGCGCCAGGGGGTCGCGGTCGTAGCCGGAGAGCAGCAGGACGCCGTTTCCCCCCGTCACTTCGAGGAAGCTGACGGCACGGTTGTTTTCAGGGATTGGATCGTTTTGCGGCGTTATGGTCATTTCATACGCGGAACAGCCGGGGGTGGCGAGCCTGTCCGCCAGCCTTACCGTGGCTTTGCCGTTGAGCAGGGTAGCCGTCCCCCGCAGCGGAGTCCCCCCGTTTTTGCTGATTTGCCACGGAACGGTGATGGCCGGGCCGGGAGGGCCTGCCAGGGTTGCTTCTAAAATAAAGGCTTCTCCGGGCCGGATGCGCGCCGGGGTTCGGATTTGTTCTATGCGGATGTCCGTTTCCCGGAAGGTGACGGACAGACGGTAGTCTACCGGAATCCGGGATTGGATGAGCTGTTCCGCCGCCTGGCCCAGAGGCGTGGTAGGCCAGCCGTCCGTCAACATCAGGATGCGGTTCGTCCGGTTCGGGGACATCAGGGCCATGGTATAGGCCAAGGCCTGTTCCATGTCTGTTCCGGCGGTTCCCCCGGCAAAGACGGGGTCTCCGCGTCCCCGGAGCACGGCGGATTGAGCGAAATCCACTAATCGGACGCGGTCACCGGCATGTTTGTGCCGTTCCAGAATAGCCTGGATTTCCTCTGCCCCGGCTGCCGGAATTCCCGCCGTGGAATTTGATTGGTCCACCAGCACCCACAAGTCCATGTCTTTGCCGCCCCTGTCGAGGGCAGGCTGAGCCAGGGCCAGCAGCAGGCAGGCCTGCAGAAGGAAACGCAGGGGGGAGGCCAGGCGCAGACGCCTGCTTTTCCAGCCTGCCGCCAGAAGCAGGGGGATCAGGAAGAACCATTCCGGGGAGTAGAATTGAATCATGGGCGCAGGGAGATGTCTGGGACGGGAGGGAGCCAGGAAATAATCAGGGCCAGGAACGCCAGCGCCAGCCAGAGGGGGGCCAGAGGGTCACGTTTCATGTGCCGGAGCGTCTCTTCATGGGGCTGGGGAAGGCCTGTGTCAAACGTGGAGCAGCAGGAAAAGTCTCCCATCCGGGCGTCGGAGAACCAGACGGAGCCCTGGAACAGGGGCGTTTCCCTTTCTCCGGGGGGGAAGATTTCCACATATCCGGTTTCTTCCGGGAGCCTGCCGTTAAAGACGGTTTCACGGCGTTCTCCCCCGGGCAGAGTTTGAATGAGTTTTCCTCCTGCGGGCATGGATAAGAGAGTTCCTCCGGGAAGGTTGCCGTAATGAGTGCCGGGCTGATTCTCCTGTACGGATTGCATGAATCTGCGGGTCATGAGCAGGGGCGCCGGAACACGGTCCGCATTGGATTTTTCCCAGGGCCAGTTGAGGAAAAGACGTTCCCCTTCCACCCAGGCCAGAGGGGATTCCCCCTGCCAGAGCAGGATGCTGGCTTTTTCCCCCGGCTCCATGGTACCGATGGAGGGGATGAGCAGGCCGCTCCAGTTCAGTCCGTCAGTCAGTGGATGCCGCTCCACCGTGACAGCGCCGGAGGATGGCTTGCCGATGTCTGCAAATATGATGGCCGCTTTTCCGGTTTCCCCGGGGTTTCCCGTTTTTCCCTCCAGCAGAAGGAGGTCAGGCTCTGAACCGTCCGGGACGGGGGAGAATCCCGGCAGGCTATTGATGATATTGAGGAATATTTTTCCGGATTTTTCCGGGAACCCCATGCTGACGGCGACGGGGGCGGGAGCGGAGCGGACCAGCAGGAGCTCATTGTCCGCCGGGAAGGTGTCCGGCGGGAGCCGGAGCACGGCTTTTCCGCATTCAGGAGGGAGGCTGTATTCAAATTCCGTGACGGTTCCTGGATTCAGGAACAGGGAACGCCGGGCAGGCGGGCGCCCGTCTTCCGTATAGATGGAGATTTCGCTGTGGAGAGGGGATGGGTTATTATTTTTAACGGCAATCCTCCAGTGGCCGGGACCGGCGGCCTCCACCGGGGTTATTCCCGCAAAGCCTACATTTTCCAGAGGGTTCCCTACACCCCGTGCGGATTGCCCGGCGGGAACCCTCCGGGCAGTGGATGTAATCAGGCGCGTGATGCCCATTGGACCGGCAACGGCCGTGGCGGTGCGCAGAGCCGGGGTCAGGTCGTGCGTTCTTTCGCGCGGTTTCCAGAGATTCAGGGCGCGCAGGGCCTGGCGGACGGACGGCCCCCGGTAGAGCGGCTGTCCGGAAGCCCTGCTGCCCATGAGAACCCATGTGGTCGGGATTCCGGACCGGAGGATGGCGTCCATGTCTCCGGAAACGGCATTCACGGTTTCTTGACGAAAGGGGGCCATGTTTGCGGAATCATCCAGAATGAAGACTACGGTCTGGCCGGAGCCTTTGCCGGGCCAGGCGGGAGCGGCCAGAACCCAGGTAAGCAGGAGAACGGCCAGAATTTGCATCCAGAAGGAGCGCGATGCGCGCAGCCTGTCCCAGGCATTCCCCTCATGGTCCTCCGGAGCCAGCGCTTCCAACAGGAAGAGCGTGGCCGTGGCCTGTGTTTTCGTTTTGTGCTGGAGGAAATGGATGGCGGTGATGAGGGGGATGGCCAGAAACGCCCAGAACGCGGCCGTGTTGGTGAAGTGGGGAATCATTGGCTTGATGAGGAGAGGAAAGGGAGCAGAGGCGGGTCAGGAGAGTTCCACGGCACCCTGCCGTAATGCTTCTCCGGACAGGGCTTCTGTCAGCGTCCCCTTGCAGGGGACGCGGGCAAGAACGGCCTGGCGGCGCAGGCAGGCAGACATCCAGAGTTCAAAATGGGCGGCGTAGGCGCGGGCGTACCTACGGGACAGGGAAGGGGTGATGAGCTGGCGGCGCAGGTGGCCGGATTCACAGTTTTTGAGTTTGACGTTGCCGGCGGCGGGGAGTTCCGCTTCTTCCTGCAGCGTGGGAGCCAGGATGACGGACATTCCTTTTAAGGAGGCCATGGTTTCCAGAATGTTGTCCGGTTCCCCCGGGTAAAGCAGGTCGGAGATAAAGACTTTCATTCCGTTGGGGCGCCAGATGGTAATGGAGGGCATGGATTCATCCGGGGGAAGGCTCCGGAGTCGGGATTCCCATTGGCCGGAGAGGATTTCCTCCTGTTCCAGGGGGACGATACGGCGCCCTTTCACCGCATGAATCTTCACCTGGGCTCCCGTTCCGATGGCGGAGAGCAGGCAAAATTGAAGCAGGCCCCGCGTGCGTGCCGCGCGCTCTTCGTGAAAGAACATGGATTCGGAAATATCTACCGCCACATCCACCTGCGGTGACAGTTCCGCCCGGAAGACTTTCATGGTAAGCTGGCCGGTTCTGGCGTACGCCGCCCAATGGATATCCCGCGGGTCATCCCCCCACTGGTAGGAGCGGCTTCCCTGGAAGTCGATGGAGTTGCCTGCTCCCGTTCCCTCCCAGTGGCCCTGTGTTCCTCTCCAGGCGCGGCTGGAAAAGGGCAGGCGGAGGTGCCGCGCCGCCTGTTCGGCGTCCGGCTGGATTTCCTGGCTGGGGGAGGGAGAAGAGGCCATGGGGGAGAGGAAAGGCAAAACGGCGGGCAGGAATTATTTCCGTTCCCGGCGGGGAATTCCCGATTCCTGGAGAGGTTCGGAGGATGCCTTCCGGAATATGTCCAACCAGTGCTTGCCGGTGAGAGACAGCGCCGCTATTCCGGCTGCCAGGTCCAGCAGGCTGAACAGGGAAAAATTGCTGAAAGCCGGCAATGTTTCTTGTCTCAAAAGTTCAGATAAACACCCTCCGGGGAGAAGGGGAACGGACAGGTCCACGGCCCTCAGCACGTTCAGTACCAGGCAGAGGGTGAGGCAGATCAGGATGTACGCCAGCAGGGTATTGTTTTTCAGTTTTTTCCAGAGCGGTTTCAGAAGCATGGCCGGCATGGTGATGGCGTACCAGACGCCTGTTGCGAGGCAAAAGAGCCGTTGAGAGGACTGGAATTCGGGGACGGATGCCATGCGGTCTATCAGATACACGGCGAGAGCCGCCAGGGCGCTGAGCAGCAGGGTGAACAGGACGCTTCCCGGCATGCCGGGAAGGAACAGCAGTTGCTGGAGCCTGGAGAATCTTTTGTTTTTCATTTGCTCCATGTGAATGGGAAGAAGGCGGGCAGGAGTATTCAGGTGGATAATCATCAGGAAAATTCCGTAAATCATCACAAAGACGGAATTTCCGGTCATGATGTTTTGAATGGAGCCGCCTGCGTTTTCCAGAAAGGGGAGGGGGAGGATGGAGGCTGCGAAAAAAGCCAGCAGAAGCTTCCGCAAGGGGGCGGCCGTGTTTTGTGCGGCAGGGGAGAACCATTCCCTTGCCAGCAGAAGCAGGGAAGAGATGACCAGGAAAGCGTCCGTCAGGATGAGGAATATCAGGAGAACTCCTTCCCCCGCTCCATCCCGGAAAAAGTTCAGCTCCGCATGGTTGCCTCCCAGGGTCAATATTCCGACGCCCATGAGGGAGAAAGCGATGATGCGCATCAGGGAGGGCATGGCGGACGCCCACAGGGCATATGCGGTCAGCATGCCGGAGCCCAGGTAAAGGAGGAAAAACAGGGTTACATCCTGCACCAGGTTAATTTCCCCGTAGTAATACCGGATGAGAAAGAAGGGCAGGGAGATAAAAGCAATCAGCAGGGATTGGGCCATGAAGGATATCCATTTTCCCAGCACGATGCGGCCTGCGCTCTGCCTGGTGAGCAGCAGCAGTTCGTTGTTCCGGGTGAGCAGTTCGTTCCTGATGGAGGTGGAGGCCCTCAGCGGCATGATGAAGAGCAGGGTGACGACCATGGTAACCCAGAGGATGATTTGGCAGCCGTCGGGACTGATGCAGGGGTCTCCGTCAAGGGGATTGATAATGAAGCTGAACAGGAAGAAAAAGGAGAGCAGGGCGGGGACGATGCTGACCAGGAGGATGAACGACGGAGTTCTGAGTCCCTGGCGCAGTTCCTTGACCAGGGCGGAGGGTATCCATATGGGGAAATCAAGAGAGCGGGAGGTATTCATGAGGCGGGGAGGGTTGGAGTTTCCCGGGAAGGGGCGGGATTTTGCCGCGGGGCCGGCTCCCCGCTGCCGTGGATAAGGATGTCCACAAAAGCTTCTTCCAGGCGGCGTTCGCTGCGGTGGAAATCAATCACGGGGAGGTCGAGACAGAGCTGGCGGAGTTCCGCGGCCACGGCTTCCGGTTCGCAGGAGGCGAAGGTTGCCACTACCTTTTGTTGCTGCACGTGGCGCACGTTCCATCCCTGGCGAAGGGCCAGCCATTCCTCCAGAGAGGCGGTGTTGTCTCCGGCGGTGCGGATTTCAAAGGCATATCCGGATTCCGTCTGGCGGTGCAGCAGGTCTTCCGTATTGCCGTCATGGATGACGGTTCCTGCATTCATGAAGATGAGGGCGTCGCACATTTCTCCCAGTTCCGAGAGAATATGGGAGCTGATGAGCAGCGTTTTGCCGCGCGCTTTGAGCAGGTGCACCAGGTTTTTGAATTCAAGGCGGGCTTTGGGGTCCAGCCCTGCCGCCGGTTCATCCAGAATGAGGAATTGCGCGTCGCTGATCAGCGTGCGCGCCAGGCAGAGCCGCTGCGTCTGCCCTTTTGAAAGTTTGTCGATCAGCTGGTTCTGGAGGCCGGTCAGTTCCGTGAAGTCCATCACTTCGTCCACGGCGTCCAGCAAACGTTCCCTGCCGATGCCGCAGGCCCTGGCGAAGAAATCCAGATATTCCCTGACGCTGGTGTTTTTATAGGGGTGGAAATAGTCCGGCATCCATCCGATGCGGGAACGCGCCTCCTCGGGATGGTCCACAACATCGGTCCCGTTGAGCCTGATGTGACCGGAGTCAGGCATTTCCAGCGTGGCCAGCATGCGCATGAGGGTTGTTTTCCCGGCTCCGTTGGCGCCGATCAGGCCGACGACCTGGCCCTGGCGGATGACGAAAGAGGCATTGTTGACGGCTTTCAGCGGACCGAATGATTTGGACAGTCCTGAAACTTCCAGCAGTAGGGGCGTACTCATGATTATTCGTTCGGCTGGGATGTGACGGGGCCGGAGACGGTGATGGTGGTTTTTTCCCAGTTAATGGAAGGCAGGGTGGGGATGGGGCCCAGTTCCCCGCCCGCCGGTTCCATAGACGCCCGGAAGTGTTCCGGGGGAGGTCCGTCCGGTTTTTCTTCCGGCAGGAACGGGGATGCTTGCATTTTGCGGCCGGGAGGCAGTTGTTCAAGAGTCCAGTATTTTCCGGAGGCGTCCCGGTAGGTGAGTCCGTTCAGGGTTCCGGGAAAGGTGCTTTGGAATACGGGCGTCCCGCCGGGGAGCGTCTCCAGCAGAGTGAGCTCCGCCCTTGTGGAAACCGGCATGATGAGCCGGTGCTGGAGCGTGGCGCGGCTGGTGAACCAGTTTCCCCCGCATTCTTCACCTTGCCGCGTAGCGTCTTCTATGGGTTTTTCATTAATGGAGCCGCGCGTCTTGCTCATGCGTGCTCCGGTGATGCCGGCGTTTTCCGGCAATTGAAATGTATTGTTAAGCAGGACGGAGGTCTTGCAGATCTGGCTTTGAGTGATCAGGGCGGAGTGGTCCTGCGGATTAACCTGGATAAGGACTTCCCGGCTGCCCGTGCCTCCCGTGCCGTCTCCGATCAAAATCAGAAGCAGCAGAAGAAGGGAGAATCCTACGGAAATGGCCGGGATCAGCAGGAACAACCTTTGCCTTTTGCCTGCGGGAGCCCACAGGAACAAACTCAGCGGGCCGACAAGAACGGCAAAGATGATCAGCCCCAGCCCCAGCATGGTGGATGGGGCTGAGAAATAATAGGGAGCGGAGGAGGTAATTTCCGGATAACTGTTTCCCTTTTCATGGAGTTTGACGAATTCCTCCAGTTTCAGCTTTTTCCCCTCTTCCGGCAGACCGTCCAGGGACGGAACGTGCAGAATGCGCCCGTTTCCAAGCAACCGGGGAGAAACGCCCCCCTCCCTGCCACCGATGAGCCACAGGTTTCCTCCTCCCGTTACCCATTGGCGGATGGCTTTGCGGTGGGCTTCGTCAAAATGGGTACGATAGATTTTTTCCGGAATGATGAGGCAGGTCTGCCCCTCGTACATCCGGTAGTCGGCAGGCCATTTCATCAGGTCGCAGGAGGAAACGGCCGCGTCATAGGAAGATTCGGAAAGCAGGTGCCAGTCTGCCGGAGCTCCTTCCTGGATGACCGCGAAAAGCTTTTTGTGATCCGTATCCGTGGGAATGGAGGAAACCCCTTCATGGTTTTCCTTCACTTCATAGACAAGATTGTAGGAGAGGGGAGGGTAGACGACTGCGTGAACGCTTTCCCGGGCGGGAATGAAGAACGGATAGGTGTGGCTGGTTCTCCGGTCACCGCTCCACCCTTCATGGAATTGAAGGGTGGCTTTTCTGTCCGAGCCGGTGGTGTTTTCCAGCTTCACCCGGAGCGGGACGCGTGCGCCGTTCGCGCTGTAGTCAAATGCTTTCTCCATGGAAATGGCGATGGAGGGAGAAGCGGCCGGGGTTGCGTGGAGCGGGAGAACACTAAATGCCGTAAGGAGAAAAAGGCTGAAGAACAGCCATGAACGGGGGAATGGACGGCGGAGCATGGGGGGAGGGCTGCGGAGGTGTGGTCAATGAATCTTGGCGGCGGCCAGGGAGTCCGGCAAGGGCTTGTTCTGGGCAGGGATCTCCCTGAACAGGCGGTCGATGACTGCGGCGGGTGTCAGGCCGTCCAGACGGGCCATGTGGTTGAGCAGGATACGGTGTTCCAGCACGGGATGAAGAACGGCCTGCACGTCTTCAAAGGAGCAGAAAGCGCGCCCGTGGCGCAGAGCGCGGGCCTTGGCGGCCGCGGCCAGGCCCAGAGCCGCGCGGGGGCTGGCCCCGTATTTGACGCCTCCGGAGGCTTCCGATTCCCCGGGATGCGTAGCGTTGACCAGCCTGCCTATATAGTCCGCCACCACTTCGGGAATGGCTACATTCCGGGCCATTTGCATGAGTTCCTGCAATTCCTGCGCGTTCAAAACCGGGTGTATTTCAGGCTCCACGCCCATTTCCCGGTTGAGGACAATACGGGCCAGCACATCCGCCGGTGTGCGGTTGACGTTGATTTTGAAAAGAAAGCGGTCCAGCTGCGCTTCCGGCAGGGGGAAGGTTCCTTCCAGCTCGATGGGGTTCTGGGTGGCAAGCACGAAAAAGGGGGTGGGGAGAGAATGGGTCTCACCCATGACGGTGACGCGGCGTTCCTGCATGGCTTCCAGCAGGGCGGACTGGGTCTTGGGGGAGGCACGGTTGATTTCATCCGCCAGCATGATGTTGGCGAAGATGGGCCCTTCCTGGAAGATGAAGTTTTTTGTTCCGTTCCTTTCCTGAAGGACCGGGGTTCCCGTGATGTCTCCCGGCAGTAGATCGGGCGTAAACTGAACACGGCGCGCTGTGATGTCCAGTGCCCTGGAAAGACCTTTGACCAGTTCCGTCTTGCCCAGTCCGGGCAGGCCCTCCAGCAGGATATGCCCGCGGGCCAGTACGCCAATGAGAACCAGTTCAATGAGGTTCTTTTGACCGAACAGAACCTGGTTCATGGCGGCAGCCAGAGCATGGAGCTTTTGCACGGCGCAGCCAAGTTCTTCCTGGGAGAGGATAGGTGGGGTATTCATGGGGAACTGCCGGATTTTCACGGTTTTTTTGGAAAAAGACCGGGCGTTTGTTAGATTTCTTCATGAGCTTATGCCATGCATCCGGAGAGGCTGCAAGCAGAAAGATAGCAGGACCTGTTAATTTTCAGGAATATGGAGAGAAAATGCCCTGGCGGAGTTTGAGCGGTAAATGGCATGACCGCAGTGTATGTTCCATCTGTTGAAAAAAAGAAGGTTTCCCGGATGTATTATTGTCATGCCTTCCGTAGTATATCCCCCCGGCAACGAACGTATTTACGTGGTGGACGCTCTGCGCGGCTTTGCCGTAATGGCGATTATGCTGCTGCATTTTCTGGAACATTTCATCTATAATTCCTATCCCGTGGCTTCTTCCCCAATGATGGAAGCGGCCAACCAGCAGTTCAAAGAGGTCTTTTTCTTCCTGTTCGCCGGCAAGTCCTACACCATTTTCGCCCTTCTGTTCGGATTCACTTTTGCCGTCCAGTACCGCAACCAGGCCCGGAGGGGGCGGGATTTTGCGGGCAGGTTTGTCTGGCGCATGTGCCTGCTGGCGGGGTTCGCCTGCATGAATGCGGTGTTTTTTCCGGGCGGGGACGTTTTGCTGACTTTTTCACTTGCAGGTTTGTTGCTGGTGCCGTGCCGCCGTTTGAAGACTTCCGCGCTGGTGGTTTTGTCTCTGTTTTTCCTGGCCCAGCCGCTGGAGTGGGCCTATGCGGCGGTGCAGTGGATGCATCCGGGCTGGGTTCCTCCCTCCCTGTCCGTGGCAGAATCATACGCGTCTCTGAAATCCGCCGTGGATACGGGAAATTTCTGGCTGATGGCCTGGGAGAACCTGACCACAGGACAGTGGGCCAGCCTGGCGTGGGGTATTGAAGCCGGGCGTCTGATGCAGGCTCCGGGCCTGTTCCTGCTGGGGTTTGTTCTGGGGCGCCAGGATTTCTTCCTGCAGAATGACGGGACGGCTGCGTTCTGGACCCGCGGACTTCTTTTTTCCCTGGTCGGGGTCGGCATATTTTACGTGGTGATGTGCCTGCCGGGGCTGCCGGGGCCTGTGCATACCGTGTTTAACATGTGGCACAATGCTTGCTTTACCGGCGTGTGGGTGGCCGGGTTCGTTCTGCTGTACCGGCTGGAATATTTCAGGAAAGCGACGGCTCCGTTGCTGACTTACGGGCGCATGAGCCTGACCAACTACGTTTCCCAGTCCGTGATAGGCTCCCTGATTTTTTTCCCGTATGCGCTGGGGCTGGCTCCCTACTGCGGGTATCTGGCCAGTTTCGCGGTCGGCGTTGCCGCCATGGCCGGGCAGATATGGTTCTGCCGCTGGTGGCTGGAGCGGCACCGCTACGGGGTGCTGGAAGGATTATGGCACCGGGCGACATGGCTGGCCGCCGGGAAGGTTCCCGGTCCGGAACGCCGGTAGGAAACGGGGCTTCGGCGCAATGGTGTTCCCCGAATTTGAGCGGATGCTCTTTTGCGTCTTCTGCCAAAGCCGGTGATTTATCCGGACGGAGGAGTCGTCCGGCCCAGCAAAGGGCCTTATGGGGGAGGCTGAGGAAGGGGAAAAGAGAAGAACATTTCATGACGGCGGGAGACATGAAAGCGCGGTATTTTTTTTAAATGGTTTTCCGGGAGATTCTTTCCACAGGGAACGATCTGTTTTCCTGGGGGGGGGCGGACAGCTGCAGGAGAAGGTTACGTACCAGATGGCGCTTTTCTTTAAAGGGGAGATGTAGTATGGCATGGTGTATGGAAAGGGGGACGGGCATAGGCGGCTTTTTCGGGCTGGAATTGCCGGAGTACGGCAATTTCCCGCAGCGGCATCCCGGCAGGAGTGTAGCCGTGAATTCCGGCAGACGCGCTTTGGAATATATCCTGCGCCGCCTGGGGGATGTGCGCCGTGTCCGCGTGCCCATGTATACATGCCGGACGGTGGTGGAAACGATGGAACGGCTTGGCATTCCCGTGATTCCTTACCACATTGACGAACGCCTGGAACCGGAAGAACTGCCGGAATTGGAGAAGGGGGAGTACTTTTTGTACACCAATTACTTCGGAATTAAGGAGAAGTGCGTGGATCTCCTGGCTTTCCGGTATGGCGGAAGCCTGATTGTGGATAATGCGCTGGCTCTGTATTCTCCCGCCCGTTCCGGAGTGGCCTCCCTGTACAGTCCGCGCAAGTTTTCCGGTCTTCCGGATGGAGGAATCGCCGTGATGGATGCGGAGCAGCCCTTGCCGGAACCGGAGGAACAGGACGAATCCCTGCCGGACGCCGCCTTTTTGCTGGAATGCCTGGAGCATGGGCAGGAAAGGGCTTCCGCCGCCTGCGAACGGAACGAACAGCGCTTGCAGAATACCCCGCTGCGAAGGATTTCCCGTCTGACGGAGCGACTGATGAGCGGCATTGATTATGAACAGGCGCGGCTGCTCCGGATGAATAATTTCCTGTATCTTCATGAAAGGCTGGGCCATTTGAACCGCCTTTCCGTGGAGCCGGATTCTTTGTCCGCTCCGTGTTATTATCCGTTTTGGACGGCTTTCCCCGAGCTGAGGAACGTGTTGATTGATCAGCGTGTTCTGATTCCGCTCCTGTGGCCGGAAGTGTTGGCTCAGGCCCCTGCCGGCAGCCTGGAACGGAAACTGGCGCTGCATCTTCTGCCGCTTCCCGTGGACCAGCGCTGCGGGCCGCAGGCCATGGAGCGCGTCGCCCGGATTGTGGAGGCATTCTATACCTGAATGCAGAGGGCGGATTTTGTATGGAGCATGTTTCTGGCGGCGGGCGTGATTTACTTTCCCTGCGTATTTATGAGAACCTCCGTTCGGGAACGTTGTTCCGGTCTTTCTTCCGTGATCTGGCGGGAGACTTGTCTGAAAGGGCCTTTTTCCTTATGCAGGGTTGCTTGACGCCATATGCGCCGGGGAGGAAGGCGTTTTTCCGTTCCCGGACCTGCGGCTTCGCGATGCTGCCGCTTTTCCGACAGCGCCGGGAATTGGCCGGGGTTATTTGGCGGAATCCTTGTCCAGATTCAGAATGCCCAGCACGGACATGTTCCCTTCCGCATCTTTTCCGGAAGGGAGATAGACCTTCGCATTGTTCAGCATGTTTTCAAAAGCCTTGGCGCGGAGCATGTTCGGTCCCATGGCCTTTTCCTTCAGCGCCAGTCCTTCCGCTTCCGCCCGGGCCGCTTCCAGGGCTGCTTCCGCCTGAGCCTTGCCCCGCATGACAATGACTTTGGCTTCCGCTTCTCCCCGGGCCAGATTGGCGTTTGCTTCCTGGCGCGCTATTTCCATTTTCATGGCTCCTTCCGCCTCCCCGCGTGCGCGCTGGATGGCGATGTCTTTCCGGGCGATTTGAAGTTCCGTTTCCTTGCGTTCGTTTTCCTGGGTCGTCTGAACTTTCCTGACGACGGATTCAATGATGGCCTGCGGGGGATTTGTTTCTCCCACGGCTACGGAATCCACAATAAAGGGGGTTCCGTCCAGCCGCTTGCTTAACTGCGCGTAAACGTTGTCGGAGATTTTTTGCAGGCTGCCGGAGGCATCCAGGGCATTGTACTGGCTTAATTCCGCCCGCACAGCTGTGCGGAAAGGCTGCTGGATGAAATTTTTGTAGGCAAAGAGCATGATTTCATCCGCCACTTCGTCGTCATTGCGGCCGGAGCTTTGGGCGATGCCACCGTAATCTTCCATGAATTCTTTCACCCGGGACGGGTCCAGTCGGTAAACCAGGGAAGCCTTGCAGGAGATGGGGAGCTTGTCCTTGCCCAGGATAGCCCCTCCGTTGCGGGCATCGAATTCTTCCACCGTGGTATCCGGCGTAATGGAAACCTTGCTGACTTCCTTTCTCCACGCCCATCCCGTGGAGGACGGCCCGATCAGGATGCCTTCAAACCTGTTTTGTCCGAAAATGGGTTTGGAATAGACATATCCGGCAAAGCCGGACAACACGCGCTTGTTGCTGAAATTCTGGAAGGCAAAGATGGCGGCGCCTGCGGCGATGAAAATGACGGCGGGAATAAGCAGGGAGAAGGCGGTTCTTGGAGATTTATTCATGATAGGGTAACGGTTGTGACGGTTCCCAACATAAGAAGAGGCTGATGAAAATCAAGTTATCTTTTCCCGTGTGTCCGGAAGAGGGAAGGAGGCAAAGTATGTCTTCTTCTGAACACAGGGGAGTGGAGAAAATGTCTTATCCGGTAAAGGTTGCCTGTTCCGTGGTGAGCATTCCGGCGAGGTGCCGGAGCGCCGCCCCGAAAACGGGCCTCCATCTGGGTTAAGGTGATGAATGTAGCCATTACGGGATCCGGCGGATTTATAGGGAGCCATTTGTCCAAGCGTCTTGAGACGTTCGGGCATCGGGTGGCGCCTCTGCAGCGCTACCTGTTTACTCAGAACGGCGTGGATTGCCTGGCGCAGGCCCTGGCAGGGTGCCATGCCGTCATCAATCTGGCCGGAGCGCCCATCAATCGGCGCTGGACGGATGCCTACAAGAAGGAACTGGTGGAAAGCCGTATCATGATTACCCGCAAACTGGTGGAAGCGGTCAACAGGCTGCATGAACCGCCGGAAGTGATGATTTCCGCCTCTGCTGTCGGGTATTACGGCACGTCCAGAGGCTGTCATGGGGAACAGGACGCTCCGGAGGCGGATTCTTTTCTGGCGGAATTGTGTGTGGCCTGGGAAAAGGAGGCCGGGCTGGTGAACAGCTCCGTGCGGCTGGTTCTTACCCGGTTTGGCGTGGTTCTTTCTCCGGATGGCGGGGCGCTCCCCGAAATGATGCGCCCGGCCCGGTTCGGCGTTACGGCAGCCGTAGGAAACCCGGATCATCTTTTTTCCTGGGTGGCTCTGGAAGATCTGGTGAATGCCCTCATCTTCATCATGGACAGGAAGAATATTTCCGGCCCTGTCAATGTAACGGCTCCGGAGCGAACCACCAACCGGGAATTCTACAGGGCAGCCGCAGAACACTTCCACACCCGTCTGTCCATCCCTGTCCCTGACGCCGTTCTGCGGCTGTTGATGGGAGAAGCTTCCCGGGTGATTACCGGCGGTCAGTGCGCCGTTCCGGAGACGCTGATGAGGGAAGGGTTCCAATTCCAATATCCGGATATCCTTACTTTTTTTAACAAAGCATTTTCTGTCAGCTCATGAGCATGATACAGACCATTGTTACTTCCCTGTTTCACGGCCATTCCGTTAAAACCGAACCCATGCCGGATTTCAATCTGGAACGTTATCTGGGGGAATGGCACGAAATTGCCCGTCTGGAAAACTGGTTCGAGCGCAGTCTCAGCAAAGTTCTCGCCCGGTACGACCGCAGGGAGGACGGTTCCATTTCCGTAATTAACAGCGGGTATGACGTTCAGACCGGGGAATGGAAGGAGGCCCGTGCGAGGGCTGTGGAGGGGGATGCTCCCAATCATTTGAAAGTGTACTTTGTACCGTTGGTGTACGGCCGGTATGAAGTGGCTTTTCTGGATGAAAATTACACCCGAGCCGTGGTTTCCGGCGGTTCCCTGAATTATCTGTGGCTGCTTGCCCGTACACCGCAGTTGAAGGATGACGAGCTTCAACCGATGCTCCATTGCGCAGAGGAACTGGGATATGACACCTCCCAGTTGATTTATTCCAGTTCCCCGCCGTTTCCGGCGCGGTAACCGGGCGCAGAATCTCTGTTTTCTTCTCCCGGAAGGCGCGTTAATAGCGCCGCCGCCAGCAAAGCGCCGTCATTCCTGCCATGAAAAGGAGAGAAGAAGCCGGTTCCGGGACATTGTCCTGCGTGTGGTAAAGGAAGTCCACACCAAAAATTTTCCATTCCTGCCCGCCTGTCTTCAGATAATAGTTTGTAGAGGAGCTTCCCCCTGCCTGCCCTTCTTCATAACGGGCTTCAACGGAAGCTTTGTTCAGACCTCCCTGGCTGTCGGAATCAGTGAAATAGAGAGAGGTTACATTAAATATGTCTCCATAGTTGGTGTAGTCTCCCCCCCAAAGGGCGACGGAATGCCCTCCTGTCCGTCCGGTCAGCCTGAGAGTCATGCCGTATCCGTTCTGAATTCCGTACAGAAGGGCTTCCGAGATGGACATGTAGGCCCCCAGTCCCGGAGCCACCCACGGACAGGTGTTCACCGGTATGAAATCCGTGGAATAGGGAAATTTGACGCATGCCGTATAATCGGCAATTAATTCGCACTCCGTCTTATAAACGTCCCTGCAGTAGGATGTCCACGCGTTTCGGGACTCCGTTGTTGTCCAATTTGTGTAGGAGCACATTCTGTCATACATTTCGTACATTTCATCTCCGGTCATTGCGGCTCCCTCTTTGGTATTGCGCCACCATGTCATGACGCTGGCGGCACTGGCGGCGCTGCACATGGCGGAGTCATCGTATTTATAATCCGTGATATTGTGTTTTTTTATGCTGACCCATCCGGAGTCAGCGGAAACGCCTGGCAGAAATATTGTTCCGGATGTCTGGAGGGTAAAATCTTCTCCCTGAGATATCAGGGCCGACCCTGCGAGGAAAAGAAGGCTTTTTGCGAAAAGAGAGCAGAGATTCATAAATGTAACGAAAAGCATATTAATTTATTTTTTTTAATCAAACAGTTTTTGCCGTTTATAGTGTCCAGAAAGCCGGATGTAGAGGCATGTGCCGGTTTTTTCAGAGCAGGAATTGTGTTTTCATTCATGCCGGGTGGGGAATGTGAAAAGAAATTTGATTTTGAAAGGATTGGAGTTTCATTCCGGGATAAATATGAAGAGGATTAGTGGATACGGCGTTTTTTCCGGAAAGGGAATTGATGCGGTTCGGTTTTCTTTTCTGAGACGTTGGGCAGGGGACATGGACACCGGTTTTTGGCGTTTCGGGGCAGGGGGGATGCGTGTGGACGATATCTTCTTTTCCGAAGAAATATTCCGGCGTCCGCGGGAATATGCTTGCAATCAGCATGGGGTGGGGTATGTTGGCATTCATCCAAACATTGGATGTTTGGATGAATTACTTAAAGAAGGAGTAACAATGGATATTATTCATGACAACGCTGCTGATCTCAGCGCATTGAACGGCAAGACAGTTGCCGTGATCGGGTATGGCGCCCAGGGCCGCGCCCAGGCACTTTGCATGCGTGATTCCGGTGTGAACGTGATTATCGGCGTTCGCCCCGGCAAGTCTTTTGACGCCGCCGCCCAGGACGGATTCCAGGTAATGAGCGTCGCGGAAGCCGCCGAAAAAGCGGACATCATTCACATTCTGCTGCCGGATGAAAGCCACGGCGCCGTGTATGAAGCCGAAATCAAGCCTCACTTGAAGGCCGGCAAGACGCTTTGCTGCTCCCATGGCTTTGCGTATGTTTTCAATACCATCGTTCCCCCTGCGGATGTGGATGTAATCATGGTGGCCCCCAAAGGCCCGGGCACGGAAGTGCGCCGGGTATTTGAAGAAGGGTTCGGCTGCCCCGGCCTGATTGCCGTGCATCAGAACCCCTCCGGAAAGGCCCGTGACGTGGCCCTCGCCATGGCCAAGGCTGAAGGCCTGACCCGCGGCGGCGTGCTGGAATGCACCATGGCCCAGGAAACGTATGAAGATCTGTTCGGTGAACAGAACGTGCTGTGCGGAGGTCTGGTGGACCTGATGAAGTACGGCTTTGAAACCCTGACGGAAGCCGGCTACCCGCCGGAAATGGCCTATTTTGAATGCGTGCATGAAGCTAAGCTCATCGTGGATCTGATTTACAATGGCGGCATTCAGAAGATGAACTCCGTGATTTCCAACACGGCCGAATTCGGCGAATATTACAACGGCCCGCAGATACTGCCCGCAGAGGTGAAAGAACGCATGAAGGAATCCCTCAAGCGCATTGAATCCGGCAAGTTCGCCAAGGACTGGCTGGAAGAAGCATCCAAAGGCGCTCCCAATCTCAAAGCCAAGCGCGAAGCCCTGGGCCAGCACCCGGTGGAAATCGTGGGCGCCAAGATCCGCAGCCTGTTTGAAAGGAACTAAGGTTCCTTTTACTTGGAACACGTGCTGTTCCGCCGTATTCCGGCGGAACAGCACGGATATTCCCGGGCTTTTCCCGGAAATCCGCCATTTATTCAGTTTATGGAGCATGCCTCACTGGCCGTCAATGTGGAAAACGCCAGGGTATACCTGGGAGGGCACGAAATCCTGCACAATATTTCCTGGCAGGTGCAGCGCGGAGAACGTTGTTTTATTCTGGGCGCCAACGGCGCCGGAAAGACAACGCTGGTCAAGGTGCTGATGGGGTTTGCCTGGCCTCTCTTCGGAGCCAGGGTGCAGGTCCTGGGCAAGACCTTCGGGCATGTGAACCTGCTGGAGCTGCGCAAGTCCATAGCATGGGTGAGTCCGTTCATGCACAAATGGCTGGAGGACGGCTCCTGGAACGGACGCGACATGGTGCTTTCCGGCCCCGACGGCACTATCGGCCTTCTGAGGGAGCCGACGCCGGAAGAGGAGGAAAAAGCCGCAGGAATCATGGAATCCCTGAAAGCGGAGCATTTGATGGACAGGCCGGTGGTAGCCATGTCTTCCGGGGAACAGGTGAAAGTGCTGATTGCCCGGGCTCTGATGACGAATCCGGAACTGATGATTTTGGACGAACCCAGCGTTTACCTGGATTTGGCAGGGCGGGAATTTTTATTGAAAACCATTGAAGAGCTGGCTGAAACGAGGCCTGATCTGACCATCGTGTTTATTACCCAGCGCATTGAGGATATCCTTCCCGTATTTAACCGCGGCATGATTTTAAAGTCCGGAGAAATCGTAGCGCATGGAAGCCGGGACGAGGTGCTGACGGAAGAAAACCTGAAAGACGCCTTTGAGCTGGATATCCAGTTAATCAAGACGGAGAAGGGGCGTCTCTGGACCGTTATCCGATAATTTTTCATGAAGCAGTCCAAGACAATGGAGCTGAAGAAACCGGTGCGGGTGTCCCTGGCACGCCAGGTGCTTACCGCCATGGAATCCATGATACGGTCCGGCAAATGGAAGGTTGGAGACCGCATTCCCGCGGAAGCGGAACTGGCCCGCGCCTTTTCCGTCAGCCACAACACCATCCGGGAAGCCCTTCAATCCCTGATTCACATGGGGATGCTGGAGGCGCGCCCCGGGGACGGCACATATGTGATGGCGTCAGACCGCTTTGCCGTTGCGGTGAGCAACCGCCTCAAGGAATCCGATCTGCCCCAGATTCTGGAGGCCCGGCTGGCTTTGGAAAAGGAAATTGCGCGGCTTGCCGCCGTTAAAAGGACGGATGAAGATTTGAAAGAGCTGGAAAATGCCCTGAAGGACTGCCACGGCAGGGTAAGGCCGGGAATTGAGGATGACATGCTGTTTCATGCCGCCGTGGCCCGCGCCACGCATAATCCGGTGCTCTCGGAATTGTATAACGTGGTCATCCGCCATGTGCAGGAGAATCTGGAAAGGCTGCTTCAGGAGAAGCAATATGACGCCGGTGCCATGAAGTTGCATGATGACCTTCTCGCAGCCATCAGGAAGCAGGAGGCGGATGAAGCGGAGAATATTATTGTGAAGATTGTGGAATTTGACACCGTCAGCATAGGCGGGTCATGCCCTTCTTAAATTAACGGAGCAGGCGATTCCCATCATGCGGAATCGGCATTTTTTTCGGCCTTTTTAGTAAGGCCGCCCGGAGAATGGTTTTATTTTTTTAGGAAATATATATTTTTATTTGATAAATAATGGTTTATCAGAAAATAAAACGGTATGGAGAACACATACGAGATGTTTTTTCAGTTGGCCGTACGGCGAAATGAAATTGGGGAACAAGAAAGCGGAACCGGCATGAATAATTCTGAAAGAAAAAGTGTTGCGTTTTGTATTTATTGGTAATGAAGGCGAATGTATTTTCCATAATGATGTTGTTCTTTCATCTGTTTCCGGCATATGGAATCGACCCCAGCGTGAGGGGATTTGAAGAATTTCATGAAGTGCTGAAAAGTGCGGTTCGGGAACTTGATACCGTTCAGTCTCCGGATCATCTTTCTATGGCTATGAAGCATTTCCGTGCCTTGGTGGAGAAATGTGGGCGTAATCCCGATCTTGTTGCCGTTCTTGAGCTTACTTCAGAATCATGTCCCCCTCAACTAAAGGAGGCTTATAAAGCGGCAATGGAGTTGCAGGGGAAATTGCATGATGCCTCTAAACGGCTGGCTATGAGTGGAATGATGCAAAATAAAGAGGAAATCAAACCGTATTTGGAGTTTATGCAAAAGTTTACTTTAAAGAAAAATGCTCAAAAAAGAACGGAACCGCAGGTGCATGAAGGAGCGCCTCCCGAGACTGAGGATGCCCGGGACGCAAGAATGAAATGGTGGCGAGATGGAAAATTCGGCATGTTCATCCATTATGGGTTGTATTCCGGGCTGGCGGGGGAAATTCAGGGGAAAAAATATAAGGGATGCGTGGAATGGATTATGCAGTATTCCGGAGTGGATAGCGAAACATACTCCAGAGAGGCCCTTCCCAGGTTTAAGCCCAAACGCGGAAAGGCTGAGACATGGGTAAAATTGGCCAAAGAGGCCGGGTGCGTTTATACAATCCTGACAAGTCGGCATCATGAGGGTTTTAACATGTTTGATTCAAAATTCAGTGATTTTAACGTTAAAACGACCAAGGGTGTTGATATTGTAAAGGAATATGCAGAGGCATGTAAAAAATATGGAATGAAGGCAGGATATTATTTTTCCCTTCTTGACTGGAGCCATCCGGATTACGATCCGACAGGTTCAGGCATTTCTTATCCTAGTGGTAACTATGAGGCTCAAAAACAAGGACGGCGGCAATTCGGGAACCATGAAAAATACAAGGATTACCTTTACAATATTTTCAATGAGTTGCTAACCAGCTATGCCCCGGTAGATCTGGTATGGTGGGATTTCAGTCAGCCTAGTTTTCAGGGAGATAAGGCGTGGAATGCGACAGCATTGATGAAGAATCTTTTTGAAAAAAATCCCAAGGCAATTCAAAATAATCGCTTGTACCATTCTGCAAATCATCTTAGTGAAGGGGGAATCAGAGTAACTCCCGCATGGAAAGGGGATTATTCCACAGCGGAACACCATATTCCGGCAACTGGCATTAATGGAGATTGGGAAGCATGCCAGACTCTTAATGGAACATGGGGATATTCAGCGGATAATCAGGAATGGAAAACATCTCAAGCCCTGATTCGGGAGTTAATTGATACAGTTAGCCGCGGAGGGAACTTTCTGCTTAATATAGGCCCCATGCCCGACGGATCCATTCCTCCTGAAAGCATCCGTATTTTCAAGGAAATCGGTTTCTGGATGAAAAAAAACGGTGAAGCCATTTATGGAACCAGAGCCAATCCGCTGAATATTGAACTGACATGGGGACGCCTTACCAGAAAGGGGGAAGATATTACCTATATTTTTGTTTATGATAAACCGGATAATGGAGAGCTGACCATTCCCTGCTCGTTTGAGGGTGATGTGAAAGCGGTTCTGCTTGACGGAGAGAAAACTGTCAACATGAGTCAGGATAAAAAGTCCAATACCACGACATTCTACATAAAAAATATGAAGATGGATACAGCCGCCACTGTGATCAAGGTGATGGGAAAACGCATGATTCACAAGAGGTCCGCGTGACCCTTCCGAGGGAGCTGGAAAGGGCGAAGGTTCCAGCTCCCTATTTTGAAAATGACATTGGATCGCCCTGTGTCACGGATGATAGTTTGCCGGACAAGGCAGTAAAAACAGCCAATGTGGTTTGTTTTATATTCTATCTGTAAAAATAGAATGAAGCCGGATTGTGTAGGACGAGAAAGACCGACGTCCTTTTTTTCCTGTTTTTGAAAAGTGGTATTCCCATGAATGGGATGCGTGTGGGAACGGGCTATGTTTTTTATTCTTTAACGAATATGGAAGTTTGTTAGAGTGCCCGATATGGCTATCCACACTGAATGGAAGTGCCCGGCATGCGGCGCCTTTCTGGCTATGGAAGATGTGAATATGGCTGCAGATATGGTGTTATGCCGCTCCTGCAATAAGATAAGCAAATTTTCAGAGATTGTTCAGGAGGAAAGGGATGAGGAAATTCTTGATTCCATTCCCCGCCGCATGAGCGTGACGAAAACGGCGAGGGGGCTGGAAATAACGTATAAGAAACCAAAAGGTGCGGGACTTTTTCTACTGATGTTTTCGATTTTTTGGAATTCTGTAACATGCGTTGCCCTGTTTGCGGTGAGGAAGGAAATGTCTTGCGAAAATCTGTTCGGACTATTGTTTTTAATCCCTTTTGTTCTGGTTGGGGCTGGTACATTTGCGGGAGCTTTTTATGTGTTGTTTGGCCGCATGACGCTGATCCTGACGCCAAGCAGGGGGGAATTGTTCCGAGGAGTAGGTAATCTGGGCCGCCGACAGCATTTTTTGCTGGAGAAAGATTCCCGTATTTCCATCGAGGAAAGCAGTATACGGCGGAATCATGGAACTCTGTATAAAATTGTGGTGGAGCAACCGGGAGGAAAGCCATTCGAGTTTTGTACGGGTATTGAGGAAGCGGAGGCCCGGCAGTATATAGCGGCTCTTTTACGACAGATGAGAGAGTAGTTCTGCCGTTCCGTAATTTCAGGCAAAGTCATGGAACGCCGGAGGATCTGGTTTGCGGAAACGAAGCGTCAGGGAATTTCTGAATGAGGTTTTTTGATTGATAGGGCGGCTAAGATACGTAGATAAACGCATGATGAAGAAAGAGCGCCTTTTGTTGATTCTATGCGGTTTGTTTTGCGGAGCGGCAGTGGCGCAGCCCCGTCTTCCCACACCGCCGAACATGATTGTCATTCTGGCGGATGACCTGGGTTATGGGGATTTGGGCTGTACTGGTTCCAGGCAGATTAAAACGCCTTCCATTGACCGGCTGGCCAAGGAGGGCGTGTTTTGCTCCCGGGCGTATGTGACGGCACCGATGTGTTCCCCCTCCCGCATGGGATTGCTGACGGGGCGTTTCCCCAAGCGTTACGGCATCACGACGAATCCCAATATCCAGATGGATTATCTTCCGGAGTCCCACTACGGGCTGCCGCAGACGGAAAAATTGATTCCGGAGTATTTGGCCCCCTGCGGGTACCGGAGCGCGGTATTCGGCAAGTGGCATCTTGGCCATACGAAGGGATACACGCCGCCGGAGCGCGGTTTTACGCATTGGTGGGGGTTCCTGGGCGGTTCCCGGCATTATTTCCCCGTGAAGAAGGAGGCTGAAGGCCTGAATCCCTCCATGATTGTATCCAATTTTACGGATAAGACGGACATCACCTATTTGACGGACGATATTACAGACCGGGCGGTCGAATTTCTGCGGGAAGCCGGAAAGGATAAGAAACCTTTTTTCATGTTCGTTTCCTACAATGCCCCCCATTGGCCCAATGAAGCCAAACCGGAGGATATCGCCAAATTCAGGAACGTGCAGAACGGGGAACGACGGGTTTATTGCGCCATGGTATATGCGATGGACAGGGGAATAGGCCGCATTCTGGATGCCTTGAAAGCAGACGGTTTGGAAAAGGATACCATCGTCGTCTTCCTGTCGGACAATGGAGGCGCTCCGGAAGCTTCTTCCTGCAATGCCCCTTTCCGGGGTGCCAAGAGGCAGCATTTTGAGGGAGGTGTTCGCGTACCTTTTATTATCAGATATCCGGCGGACAAGCGTTTGATTCCCGGAAGCGTTTGCAGACAGCCCGTTTCCTCCGTGGATTTGCTTCCCGCTTTGCTGAAGGCGAATGGCCGTCACATTCCCAGGAAGCTGGACGGCATGGATATTCTGGAGCTGGTGGGGAACAAGGGAGCTTCCGTTCCGCGCACCTTTTTCTGGTGTACGGATTATACGTCCGCTGTGCTGGCCGGTGATATGAAGTACCTGCTGGTACCGGACCGCGCTCCGCAGTTTTACAATGTGGCGGATGATCCCCAGGAACAGAGGGATTTGTATTTTTCCAGGCACCAGGATGCGGATTCCCTCGCTAAAAAGCTGGGAACATACCTGACTACGACGCCTGCATGCCGTTTTCCCGACAGTATCAGCTGGTCCGCCAAATTGATGAGGGAGTATGACAAGACTGAGCCGGACAGACAGCCAGAGTAAGGCTGCGTTAGATTTATCCCGTATTTCGTTCTGCATGCCAGCGTTTGGGAACCTCCCACGACGGGAGAGGGGGAGGAACCGCGTGCATGGTTTTCTTTTCCCGCTGAAAAACGCTTTATTTTAGGCGTTTGGGTTCCGCAATGCGGAGAATGTGCTCTCCGGGAAGGGCCAGGTTGCCTTTATCCCGGGCAATCATTTCAAAGTAGTGGGGATCCTGTGAGATCCAGATGAATTCGTTTTTTGCCTGTTCCATCTGCTCCCTTGATTTTTCCAGATGAGCCTGAAGGAAGGAACGTTCATGCTCCAGGGAGCGCAGATCCTTCCATGGCTTGAAACACACCAGGGAAAGCAGCATCGTCAGGCACAGGGCCAGGACAATGGCAAAGAGGCGCAGGGCTCTCTGGACGATCAGGGCACGTTTCTCCCGGCGGATTTCAAGCTCCGCCAGGGTAAAACGGTGGTAGTAGCGGCGTCTCCAGAGCATTCCTTGCAGTCAAACGACACATTTTTGATCATAGAATATGAATTTTACCACCATAAACTGCGTCATTTCCCAGTTCTTCTTCAATTCTAAGCAATTGGTTGTATTTGGCCATGCGGTCGGAACGGCTTAGAGAGCCGGTTTTGATTTGCCCCGCGTTCGTCGCTACGGCAATATCCGCGATTGTGGCGTCTTCCGTTTCCCCGGAGCGGTGGGAGATGATGGCGGAGTATTTGTTATCCTTGGCCAGTTCCACCGTATCCAGCGTTTCCGTCAGGGAACCTATCTGGTTGACTTTCACCAGGACGGCATTCGCTACATGGCGGGAAATGCCCTGATTCAGGAATTCCACATTCGTCACGAACAGGTCGTCCCCTACCAGCTGGGTATTGCCGCCCATGGCTTTAGTGAGCTGTTCCCAGCCCAGCCAGTCGTTTTCCGCACAGCCGTCCTCAATGGAAATGATGGGATATTTTTTCTGGAGTTCCTGGTAGTAAGCCGTCAGTTCCTCCGCTGTTCTGCCCAGGCCGTCCGATTTTTTGAAGACGTACAGGTTCCGGGAGGGATCGTAGAATTCGGAGGAAGCCACGTCCAGGGCAATGAAGATATCCGTGCCCAGGGTGTACCCGGCCCGTTTTACGGCCTGTGCAATGCATTCCAGGGCGTCGTCTGCTGATTTCAGAGCTGGGGCGAATCCCCCTTCATCCCCCACGGCAGTGGAAAGGCCGCGGTCATGCAGCACATCCTTGAGCGCATGGAAAACTTCCGCCCCGTAGCGCAGGGATTCCCGGAAAGTGGGAGCCCCCTTGGGCATGATCATGAATTCCTGAAAGTCGATGGGGGAGTCCGAATGGGCTCCACCATTGATGATGTTCATCATGGGGACGGGCAAAACCTTGGCGTTCGGTCCACCCAGGTATTTGAAAAGGGGAAGGTTGAGCTGAATGGCGGCGGCTTTTGCCACGGCCAGGGAGACGCCCAGGATGGCGTTGGCCCCCAGGCGGGATTTATTGGGCGTGCCGTCCAGGTCGATCATGATTTTGTCAATGGCCGGCTGCAGGGTGGCATCGTGCCCTGATATTTCCGGGGCAATGATTTTATTGATGTTTTCCACGGCTTTAAGCACGCCCTTGCCTCCGTAGCGCTTGGCGTCTCCATCCCGGAGTTCCCAGGCTTCATGCTCTCCGGTGGAGGCTCCGCTGGGGACGGATGCGCGTCCGATAGCTCCCCCGGCGAGGGCCACGTCCACTTCCACGGTGGGATTGCCCCGTGAGTCGATGATTTCACGGCCGCGGACGTCAATAATTTCCATTTCATTCATGATCATAAGATTTCTTTTTGTCCTTTTTAGACAGGGAAACAGGCTTTCCCGTTCCGGAGAAGCATGTCATGTCCCTAGAAGTTCCGGTTTCAAAAGCAGGACTGACGCAGAACGGGGACGAAGCTTGCCGGCTTCTTCAGGGCCATGATGCCCCGCAGAATGAAGGGGTTCCTTTGCTGGGCATCCGCCTGCCCGGTCTTAGGAATTTTGCCGGGAAGAAGCTCAGGAGAATCTGGCAGGACAGGAGGTCGGCGAGGTGCGTGGACCCTCAAAAGGGCAGGAGCAGCCGCTTTTGCACGGCGGAAACTGCGGCAGGGGGGGGAAGTTGCGCCGTTTCGTGACGCAGGGAAGGACGGCATGCCGGAACGGGGCCTTGATTCCGTCCCGTTCCGGGTATGGAATGAGGCGCTTACTATTAAAACCATGCCTAACATTAACGATAACTTCCTCAAGTTGCAGGCGGGATATTTGTTCCCGGAAATAGGGCGCCGCGTGAATGCGTTTGCCGAATCCCATCCGGAGGCGGCCAAAAGGCTGATTCGCTGCGGCATCGGCGATGTGACGGAGCCGCTTCCCATGGCGGCTATTGAAGCCATGCACCGGGCCGTGGATGATTTGTCCACTCATGAACGTTTTCACGGCTATGGGCCGGAGCAGGGGTATTGCTGGCTGAGGGAGGCAATCGCCAAAAAAGCCTATCAGGCCCACGGCGTGCATGTGGAAGTGGATGAGATTTACGTGTCTGACGGAGCCAAATGCGACACGGGAAACATTCTGGATATTTTCGGGCCCGGCAACAGAATCGCCGTGCCGGATCCGGTTTATCCCGTGTATGTGGATACCAATGTCATGGCCGGGAATACCGGGAGTTCCAGCCCGGATGGTTCTTATGAAGGGCTGGTGTATCTGCCGTGCACTCCGGAAAATAATTTTGTGCCGCAATTGCCTGATGAGCATGTGGATTTGATTTACCTGTGCTTCCCGAACAATCCCACCGGGGCCGTAGCTTCCCGGAATGAATTGCTGAAATGGGTGGAATACGCCCGGGCGAACCGTGCCATTATCCTTTATGATTCCGCTTATGAGGCTTTCATACAGGATTCTTCCATTCCCAGATCCATTTTTGAAATTCCCGGCGCACGGGATTGCGCCATTGAGTTCCGTTCCTTCTCCAAGCAAGGAGGCTTTACAGGGGTGCGCTGCGGTTATGTGGTGATTCCCAGGGAATTGCACGGATATGATTCCGAAGGGAACAAGGTTTCTATCAGCCGGCTCTGGAGCCGCCGCACCAGCACGAAATTCAACGGCGCTTCCTATATTGTCCAGCGGGGCGCCGCGGCTTTGTTCACCATGGAGGGCATGGCCCAGACTGCCGCTCTCATCAGCCATTACCTGGGGAATGCTTCGCTTCTGCTGAATGCCTGCCGTCAGGCGGGCATGCGCGTGTGGGGCGGGGAAAACGCCCCTTATGTATGGGTACAGTGTCCGGACGGTCTGGACAGCTGGCAAATGTTTGACAAGATGCTGCATGAGGCGAATGTGGTTATTACGCCCGGTTCCGGTTTTGGTTCCAGGGGGGAAGGGTTCTTCCGCATTTCCGCGTTTAATTCACGGGAAAACGTGGATGAAGTCTGCCGCCGCATCCACAGCCTGTTTGCCAGATAGAAGGGCGTTTTCAGACAGATGTCCAGGCCGCGGTGCAAAACACCGCGGCCTGTGTATTTCTTTCCGGGTGGGTTGATGGCCGTGGCATTGTATTTCCTGCCGGGAGGGGAGCTCCTGTAAAAAGGTCATCTTCCTTTCTTACGGATTTGGACCGGGAAAGAGCAGAGTCCGTTTTCAAGTGATGGGATTCCGGTAAAGGGGTGTTTCTATGGCATATTCGGCCCTTGCTCCCGTTCATTTGTACGGAGTAGGTTGTTGCTTATGTCCCCGTGGGTGCGCATGAGTTCCTTTTTCCGGCAGGCTGCTTTTCCTGCATGTTGCGCCTGCCTGCTGTCTGTTGCTGGCGCCATCCGGGGGCAGGAAGGGGAAGCGGAGCTTCCTTCTGTGGAGCCGCTTTCCTGTGCGCATGCCCCGGATGGGAGGGTAACAGTTCGGGGGGCGGTTATGGGTACGGTGTTCACGGTGCGCGCTTATCCCGGGAGTGGCATGGACGCGGAAGAGGCGGAGAAGATTTGCGGGGAGGCTCTGGCCTGTGCCGTCCACTGGGAAAAAGTGATGTCCGCCATGGATGCGGAGAGCGGTCTGGCCCGGCTTAATGCTGCGGAATACGGCATTTCCGTGCCTGTTTCTCCGGAATTGGAAAGGGTGCTTCTTCTGTCCCTGAATTATGCCCGGCTGACAAACGGTGCTTTTGATCCCACGCTGGGACCCTGCATTCGCCTGTGGAAAAAGAGCCGCCGCCTTGGCGTTCTCCCGTCCGATGAGGAGCGGGAATGCGCGCTCCGGGCATGCGGATGGGAAAAGTTGTCCGTCCGTAAGGGAATGGCGGTCAAGGCGGTTTCTGGAATGAGGCTGGATTTGGGAGGCATGGGCAAGGGCTTTGCCGTGGACCGAATGGCGGAGATGTTGAAAACAAGGGGTATATGTTCCTTCTTCATAGACAGTACCAGCGATGTTCTGGCCGGCGCTCCTCCTCCCGGGGAATCGGGATGGCGGCTGCGGGTGGATACAGGAAGAGGGCAGGGGGAAGTGTTGCTGTTGAGCCATGCGGCCGTTTCCACTTCCGGGAGCGCCCGTCAGATGGTGAAAATTGGCGGGAAAGCGTATTCCCACGTGCTTGATCCCCGGTCGGGGCTGGGCGTTACGGAAGGGAGGCAGGTGAGCGTCCGGGCGTCTTCCGCTGCGCTGGCGGATGCCCTGGCGACGGCAGGGTGTGTGATGCGTGAGGAGGAGTTCCGTTCCCTGGCGGCCGGATTGCCGGGAGTGTCCGTTCCGGCCTTTTTTCAAAGTCCGCCATGTTCTGCGGGGGAAACGCAGAAACAGGATGGACTGCGGAAGGAGGGAGGAATGGGGTCAATGAAAGGAATGACAAAGCAACTACGTTTTTAAGGTACACCTTTATAACCCTGTTTATGAGATTGTACCATTTTTTACTCCCTGCCGTTGTCAGTGCTGCCGTATCCGCATCATTTGGGGCAGAGTTTCCCAATCCCTATCCTGCGCCCGCTCCCGGTGTCCGCCTAACTCCAGAGATTCCGCTTTCACCCTCCATTAATGGCGCCCGTATCGTCGGAGCTACCCCCGGCTCCCGCATGCTGTTCCAGGTTCCCGTCTCCGGGGAGCGGCCCATGAAAATTCAGGCAACAGGGCTGCCCCCAGGCCTGAAGATGGATTCGCGCGGATTGATTGCGGGTACCGCTCCGTCCGGGAAGAGGGAATACAAGGTAAATATCCAGGCTTCCAACAGGCATGGAAAGGACATGAAGGAGCTGATTCTGAAGGTGGGGGACGAATTGTGCCTGACTCCGCCCATGGGCTGGAGCAGCTGGTATTCCTACAGTGAGGCCGTAGGGCAGGATAATGTGCTGAAGACGGCACGGCTTTTTGTGGAACGGGGTCTGGTCAATCATGGCTGGGCCTATATCAACATTGACGACTGCTGGCAGGGCAGGCGCGGAGGGAAGTATGGCGCCATTCAACCCAATAAGCGTTTTCCTGACATGAAGGCCATGTGCGACGCTATTCACGCCATGGGCATGAAAGTGGGCATTTATTCCACGCCTTGGATGGGAACGTATGCCGGTTTTATCGGAGGGAGCGCGCCCAACGCTAAGTCGGACTACGGGGAAATGGCCATTCCAGAAAAGGAGCGCAAGCAGGAGGATCAAATCTTTGGAAGTTATCCGGGAGTTCATCGCAGAAAGGCGGATCATGTGGGAGCCGTCTGGCTGTTTGACCGTGACGCTAAACAATGGGCGGATTGGGGGTTCGATTATGTGAAAGTGGATTGGAATCCCAACGATGTGCCTACGACAAAGCGCATCCGCAAGGCGCTGGACGAGTCCGGGAGGGATATCGTGCTCAGCCTGTCCAATGCCGCCCCGTACGAACATGTGGAAGAGCTGGGCAAGCTGGCGAATTTATGGCGGACGACGGGGGATATCCAGGATCACTGGGGCAGCGTTAGCGGCATCGGTTTTTCCCAGGAACGCTGGCAGAAGCATATGCGCCCGGGACATTGGAATGATCCGGACATTCTCCAGATCGGGAAGCTGGGCAAACCCAACCAGCCCAACACCACGTTTGTCCAGACGCGGCTGACTCCGGATGAACAGTACACCCATGTGACCCTGTGGTGCCTGCTGTCCGCTCCGCTCATCGTCTCCTGTGATTTGGAGCATATTGATTCGTTTACGATGGGACTGCTTACCAATGATGAGGTGATAGCGGTGGATCAGGATCCGGCTGCCCGTCCCGCCCGCAAAGCGTGGCACCAGGGGAATTTCCAAGTGTGGATGAAGGAGTTGGCCGACGGTTCCGTGGCAGCTGGCTTTTTCAATACCGGGAAGGAGAAAGGAATTTTGAAGGTGAATCTGAAGGAGCTGGGGCTTTCTGGAGCGTATGAGGCAAGGGACCTCTGGAAACGCGCTGACCAGGGGACCGTACAGGGAGATATGGCGGTAGAATTGAACGGGCATGGAGCATCCATGTTCCGGTTCAGCAAAAAGAAGTAACGGGAAGGAGACGGCTCTGTATTCATTCAGGGGCGGCGGGGATATGCCGCCCCTGAAGCCTGTGGCAGGGGAGGCTTTTCATTGAACCGGCATCCATAGAAACAAGCCTTCTGCACAAAATCCCACTTTTACAGTACCTGTCGGCGGATTGCCGGATTCCAGGAGGGACAGGAGGGGCAGGAGGGGCAGGAGGGGCAGGAGGGGCAGGAGGGGCAGTGAATGCCTCCCCCGCACCAGAGCTTGCGCTTCAATTCCGGAAAGTTTTTCCCGGCAGGCCTTTGTTATTGTGTAATAAAAAACCGCTCCGGCAGATCCGGAGCGGTTCTTATAAAAGAGATTGATGTGACTTGCCTTAATCTCTCCCGACAGCTTTTCTAGGCGGCAATGCCGAAATGCTGCTGAATGGAGGCGAAAATCTTGTCGCGACGGGCGCGGGCTTTTTCAATGTCACGGGTTTTCAGCGAGAATCTCAGGCGTTCCGCCGTGGAGTCCGGCTTGTGAACCGTAACGTGGCACCACCAAACCCCCCTGTTGTTCCACAGGTGGTGGTTGGGGTTGTCATCATTAATTCTAAGAGCGATTTTGGTTTGGGCTTTCATCTGTGTGATCTTTTCCAGTAGAGGACGTATTGTTTACGTCCGTTGGCATATTAATGTTTCAATAAAACCTTCAACTTGGAGGTGCCTCACTTAAGCAGATGATCCCTTGTCTTTTTGGACATCTTTTTCTGCCAGTTGCTCACCTCGTTGAAGCCTTAGAGTTCAAGTGGTGAAACAACGTTCAAAAAAAGAATCTTTTTTACAGGAGACCTACTTTTTTAAGAGTGTTGTAAGCACCGTTCTTGTTGATCGTACGCAGGGCCTTGGCGGAAATCTTCATTTTCACGAATTGACCGAGTTCAGGAACCCAGATGCGCTTCTCCTGAAGGTTGGGGAAAACGGTACGATTGACAGTCTTAGTGACGTGACGACCAATACCGCCCTTTTTCTTGGCAAGACCGGAGCGATGGATACGACGACCTTTGTGAGGCATGGTACCTCTGATGATGCAAATTCGGGACATGGCAATCGAAGTTATTTGTTAATGCGAGAGAGATAATCTAGCGTATTTTTGCCTAAGGTCAAGAACAACCGGACGAAAGCCCTGGAATTTATCCTGGACTGTACGGAAGCATGCCTTTTCTTTTGCGCGAACTCCGGTTTTTTCTCCCATGATGAAGAGGGGCTGCAGAGACGGTGAGCTGAAAGCGGGAGGGGGCTGATCCGGGAAAATGAACGGTACCGCAGACAAAGAGGAGAATGAGGCGTTCTTCCTTATTTTTCAGGACTTCCGCTGTGGGAGCAGGGGCTGGCCGAATAGCCGGGCCGGATGAAGGCCTTTCACCGCAGGAAAAGTGCAGAACACGGGAAAGATTGCCCCCTTTGGTTTTTTCACGGCAGCGGCATATGGCTGCCTGCTTCCGGGTAAAACGTATCCGGCGCTTGCACGGAGGGGTGTTCCATGAGAAATTGAAAGCATGAGTGAGAATCATTATGCAGAGTTTTCCGAATGCAGCATGAAGCCCCAGGAGGTGCTGGAATACGTTTCCGGCCCCATTCCCGTTCCGGAGGAGGGAGAAGTTCTGGTCCGGATGAAGGCGGCTCCGATCAACCCGGCGGATATCAATTTTGTACAGGGAGTTTATGGCCTGAAGCCCGTGCTGCCGCACTCCCGCGCCGGCCTGGAAGGCTGCGGCGTGGTACAGGAATCTCGCGCAGAGGGATTCCGAGAGGGAGATGAAGTGATTCTCCTGCGCGGCGTGGGTTCCTGGAGCGAGTATGTGGCGGTTCCCTCCGTGAATGTCATGAAGCTCCCGGTGAAGGTAGATCCCGTCCAGGCGGCCATGCTGAAGGTGAATCCCCTGACCGCTCTGCGCATGCTGGAAGGGTTCGTTTCCCTGGAACCGGGGGATTGGCTGGTGCAGAATGCCGCCAATTCCGGAGTGGGAAGGTGCATTATTCAACTGGCCCGTGAAATGGGCGTGAAGACAGTGAATTTTGTGAGAAGGCCAGATGAATTGAGGGATGAATTGACTGCGCTGGGCGCCGATCTGGTGGTGGGAGAGGATGACGGGGATGTGGTGAAGAATACGCTGGCCCGCCTGGATGGAAAGAGGCCTGTGCTGGCTTCCAATGCCGTGGGCGGAGAAAGCGCCCTGCGCCTGATGGATATGCTGGCTCCCGGCGGAAGCATGGTGACGTACGGAGCCATGAGCCGGAAGAGCATCAAGGTGCCGAACGGTTTTCTGATTTTCAAGGGTATTAAACTGGAGGGCCTGTGGGTGACGCAGTGGCTTAAGAATGCCCCTGTTTCAGAGATTGAGGCCGCCTATGAGAAACTGGCGCGCCTGATGGCGGCCGGCAGGTTGAAGCAGGCCGTGGACACCGTTTATCCGCTGAGCGATGTGCGGAAAGCTGTGGAGAAGGCCCAGGAGGAGTTCCGCAGCGGCAAGGTGGTGCTGAGCATGGATTGCGCCTGATGTGCGGAAAGGAAGTTTTTGCGCTTTCCCGTACTGCGGAATGCTGGAAGGACGTTTTCAGCGTTCCGTGGTTAGGGGAGTTGGCTGGCGGCGTTTTTTTGCCGGGGGAACGGTTTTGCTCAGGAACCGGGATGTAAGGAGTTCCGCAGGAGCGTAGAGCCGGGAGGGACGGAGCGTGCGCGCCGTTTGGTTTCAGCCCAGCGTGGAATCAAGCCAGGTGTTGAGTATTTCCACAGCGGCTACCTGGTCGATGATGGGGCGGAAGTTTTTTGCTTTTTTGCCGGCGGCGTGCAGTTTTTCCTGGGCAATGACGGTGGTGAGGCATTCATCCATGAAAATCAGAGGAAGGCCTGGAAGGGCCGCGGCCAGTTCCCTGCCGAACGAGCGCACCTTGGCTGCGGCGGTTCCTTCTGTTCCGTCCATGCGGACGGGAAGTCCCAGCACCAGGGTACGTATTCCCCGTTCCTGGACGAGATGGACAATGCGGGAAATTCCGTCCGTCTGATGCCTGTGGATGGTTTCTACGGGATGGGCCATGATGCCCACGGGGTCCGTGGCGGCAATGCCGATGCGGGCTTCTCCGTAGTCGATGCCCAGGGCGGGGTGCGGACTGGTCATCTGAGTTCGTCCGGCAGCTGGTTGACGATTTTCTTGATTTCGTCCGCCTTGTTTTTATCCGCAATGAGGATGGCGTCCGCCGTTTCCACCACAATCAGGTTTTCCACTCCCAGCAGGGCCACGTGCTTGTCTCCCTTCTGGGAGAAAACAATGTTGCCGGAGGCGTCCTGCACGGTGATGTCCGTGTTGGTGGTGTTTTTATTGTGGGTTTCCAGATAGTTGGCTACGGAGATCCAGGAACCTACGTCGTCCCAGTCAAAGGTTGCTTCCATGTTCAGCACTCTGTCCGCATGCTCCATGAGCGCGAAGTCTATGGAGACGGGGGTGAGCGTCGGGAATTCTTCCCGGATGGTTTCCTGCGGGGCCGGAGATTCCGCAACGTGTTCCACGAAGGAGGCCAGTTCCGGGCAGTGCTTGTCCAGCTGTTCGCACACGGCGGGAATGCTCCAGACGAACATGCCGGCGTTCCAGCAGAAATTGCCCCGGCTCAGGTAGGCAGCGGCCGTGGCCGTGTCCGGTTTTTCGCGGAATTGAATGACTTCACGACAGGAACAGCCCGGAGCGGAGTGGATTTCCTCTCCACGTTCAATGTAGCCGTAGGAGGGGCAGGGCCAGGTAGGCTTGATACCTATAGTGACAAGCGCTTTTTCCCTGGCGGCCGTGTCCATGGCGGCTTTCATCAGGGTGCGGAAGGAGTCCTGGTCCTGAATGAGATGGTCGGAGGGGATAACGAGCATGACTCCATGCGGGTCCGCCGCCTTGATGAGGCCGATACCCAGGGCGATGGCGGGCGCCGTGTCCCGGCGCACGGGTTCGGAAATGATGTTGTCCACGGGAATATCGTGGGCCTGGCGGCGCACTTCCGCTTCCTGAAGATGGTTGGTCAGGATAAAGATGTTTTGCCGGGGCACCAGCCCGTCCAGCCTGTCGATGGCCTGGCGAAGGAGGGTTCCTTCCCCGAACATGTTCAGGAGCTGTTTGGGGCGGTGGTCACGGGAGAGTGGCCAGAAACGGGTTCCGCTGCCGCCGGCCAGAATAAGGGCGTATTGGTTCATGTCTGTTTCGCAGGAATGGGGGTTAAAGGAAGGTCAGAGAGCTCCGAAACGGCGTTTTCTGCGGGAGTAGTCCAGCAGAGCCGCTTCCATGTCCCGTTCGCAAAAGTCCGGCCACAACGTGTCCGTCACGTAAATTTCCGCGTAGCTGATTTGCCAGAGAAGAAAGTTGGAGATGCGCATTTCTCCGGAGGTGCGGATAAGCAGGTCCGGTTCCGGCATGCCGGCGGTGTCCAGGTACTCGCTGAACAGGTGTTCCGTTACGGCGTCCGGATGGAGCTCCCCTCGGGAGACTTTTTCCGCTATTTTCCTGGCGGCGGCGGCTATTTCCCCACGGCTGCCGTAGGAAATGGCCAGAACCAGATTGAGTCTGGTGTTTCCCGAAGTAGCTTCCAGACTGTCCTGAAGAAGTTTCCGGGTGCGGGATGGAAGACGGGAGAGATCTCCTATGGCGTGGAGGCGCACGCCTTTTTCCATCATTTGGTGGAGACGTTTTTTCAGGAATTCGTGCAGAAGGAGCATTAACGCGTGCACTTCCGTTTTCGGGCGGTTCCAGTTTTCCGAGGAAAAGGCGTAAAGAGTGAGCCAGGGAATATTATGGGTCATGCAGAAGTCCGCACAGCGCTCCACCGTATCCGCTCCCGCCCGGTGGCCTGCCTGCCGCGGCAGATGACGGCTGTGCGCCCAGCGGCCGTTGCCGTCCATGATGCAGGCGATGTGAATCGGCAGTTTTTCCTTGGGAATGGTAAGCATAGACAGGCGTTGCTCCGTTACTCTAATCCATGACCGGATCCAGTTCAACACGCAAGTTTTTCAGGATGTATTCCTGTCTTTCCCGCGTGTTTTTGCCCATGTAGAAAGACAGCAGATCTTTCACCTTGTGGGAGTCTTCCAGCCGGACGCGGTCCAGGCGCATCCCTTCCCCGATGAAAGCCTTGAATTCCTGGGGGGAGATTTCTCCCAGGCCTTTGAACCGGGTAATTTCCGGACTTTTCCCCAGCAGGCTGATGGCTTCCTCCCTTTCTGCGTCCGAGTAGCAGTAGATGGTTTGCTGTTTGTTGCGCACGCGGAAGAGGGGCGTCTGGAGGATGAAGAGGTGTCCCTCCCGGATCAATTCCGGAAAGAACTGGATGAAGAATGTCATCAGCAGGATGCGGATGTGCATGCCGTCGTCATCGGCGTCCGTGGCGATGACTACTTTGTCATAGCGCAGTTCCTCCAAGCCGTTTTCAATGTTCAGGGCATGCTGGAGGAAGTTGAATTCCTCGTTTTCATAGACGACTTTACGGCTCATGCCGAAAGAGTTCAGCGGCTTGCCCCTCAGGGAGAAAACGGCCTGGGTTTCCGCATCGCGCGCCGTAGTGATGGAGCCGGAGGCGGAGATGCCTTCCGTGATGAAGAGGGTAGTTTCCCCGGCGCGGGAGTGTTTGGAGTTGTAATGCACCCGGCAGTCCCGGAGATTTTTATTGTGAATTTTGGCCTTGCGGGCGTTTTCGCGCGCCAGCTTCTGGATGCCGGAGAGTTCCTTGCGGTCCCGTTCGGAATCCTTAATCTTGGCTTCCAGGGCTTTGGCCGTTTCCGGGTTTTTGTGCAGGTAGTTGTCCAGCTCCCTGGCAATGAAGTTGCCCACAAAGGTGCGGATGGTTTCCCCTTCCGGGCTGATGGTGTTGGAGCCCAGTTTGGTTTTTGTCTGGGATTCAAAGACGGGTTCCTTCACCTTGATGGAGATGGCGGCTACGAGGGAGGAACGGATGTCCCCCGCCTCATAATTTTTCTTGAAGAAGTCCCTCAGGGTTTTGACGATGGCTTCCCGGAAGGCCGCCTGGTGGGTGCCTCCCTGGGTGGTGTGCTGCCCGTTGACGAAGGAGTAGTGCTCCTCCCCGTATTGGCCGCCATGAGTGAAGGCCACTTCAATGTCATGCCCTTCCAGGTGGATGATGGGGTACAGGGGTTCTTCGCTCATTGCTTCCGCAAGCAGGTCCAGCAACCCGTTTTTGGAGATGTAGCGGCGCCCGTTGAAATGCAGGGCCAGCCCTTTGTTGAGGTAGGAGTAGTATCTGCACATTTTTTCGATATACTCCGGCCGGAATTGCGTGGCCGCGGGAAAGATGTCCGGGTCCGCGTGGAAAGCGGTGCGGGTGCCGTTGGGTTCCTCCGTGGCGCCGTCCTTCCGTCCCTTGGGGATTTCCTTTCCGCGGCAGAACTGGTAGGATCGCGTTTCCCCGTCGCGGTAGGCCTGGATTTCAAAAAAGTCGGACAGGGCGTTGACCGCCTTGATGCCCACTCCGTTGAGGCCTACGGATTTTTTGAAAGCGTCGCTGTCATATTTGGCTCCGGTGTTGATTTTTGCGGCGCAGTCCAGCAGTTTGCCCAGCGGAATGCCGCGGCCGAAGTCGCGCACTTCGCACAGGCCGTCCGGAGTCACGTCAATGGTGATTTTTTTGCCGAACCCCATGACGAATTCGTCGATTGAGTTGTCGATGACTTCTTTTAAAAGGACGTAAATGCCGTCGTCCGGAGAAGCGCCGTCCCCCAATTTGCCGATGTACATCCCCGGGCGCATGCGGATGTGTTCCCTCCAATCCAGGGTTTTGATGCTGTTTTCGTCGTAGGCCATGTGCAACGGGGTCGCGCTTATTATAGCGGTGCCCCCGGAATTTGCGAAGAAAAAATGAGGGCCCGTCCGTTTGTGTTTGATGAAGCTTGACCCGGAGGCCGTCCCTTGGTGGAATCCACGGCGTATGATCAGTTGCAAGGCTCCGTGCAAAGTGAACGTTTCCCTCCGCGTTCTGGGAAAGAGGCCGGACGGCTTCCATGAGGTGGATACTGTGATGGTTCCCCTGGATTTGTGCGATGTGCTGGAGTTTTCCCCGGCGGCCCGTCTGGAAATGAGCTGTGACGCTCCGGGCGTGCCTCTGGATGAGAGCAACCTGGTTATGAAAGCGGGACGGCTGATGGAGCGGGAGCTGGGAAGGTCCATGCCGTGGCATGTCCGCCTGGTGAAGAAGGTGCCCCATGGTGCGGGGCTGGGCGGCGGCAGCAGTGACGCCGCATGCGTGCTGCGTACCCTCAATGAGCTGGAACACGGAGGTTTGTCCCGGGAGCGTCTGGCGGAGCTGGGAGGGGAAATCGGTTCCGACGTGGGTTTTTTCATTTATGGCGCGGCGAGCCACTGCACCGGGCGCGGAGAGAAGGTGGAGCCCTTGCCGGAGTGGAAGGGATGGCGTCCCCGGGTTGTTTTATTGAAGCCGTCGTTTGGTGTTTCCACGCCGGACGCCTACCGCCGCTGGTCCGGTTCCAGGGAATTGCCCGGCATTCCTTATGGGGAGCAGGATGTGGGCGGCCATGTGCTGGTCAATGATCTGGAAAGGCCTGTATTTGAAAAGCATTTATTCCTGGCGGAAATGAAGCGCTGGCTGGTGAAGCGCCCCGGGGTGTGCGGCGCCATGATGTCCGGTTCCGGTTCCACCATGTTCGCCGTGGTGGAGGATGAAGGGACCGGACGCGCGCTGATGGAGGATGCCGCCCGGGAGCTGGACCCTACTTTATGGATGTGGTCCGGCCTGGTGATGCAGGGTGACGAGCGGTAAAAACATGATTCCGCAGGAGGCCTTGCCTTGACGGAGGGGGAGGCATGCCGTTACACTCCGTCCATGATTAAGAGTTTGTTGGCAGGCGTAATGATGGCGGCAGTGTGCGCCGTCCAGGCCGGTGAATATGGGGACAGCGCCGTCCGGGCCGCCCGGGAGCTTTCCGGGGCGGTGAAGACGGGCGATATGATGTGGATGATTGAGAAAATGTACCCTCCCATGAAGAAGCAGCTTGTCGCTTCTTTTCCGGGCGGGGAGGCCTCCTTCATGGAGACCATGAGGGAAAAGATGCGGTCCGCCGCCGCCGTGATGAAGGAGCGCGGCATGGTGGTGGAGACGTATGAAATAGGCCAGCCTGCGGCGGAACATCTGGTGAAGGGTGGAAGCGAGGTGCTGGTGGTGCTTCCCACGCGGATGGTCATTTCCATGAAGCGCCCGGACGGGGTGCCCGTGAAGGTGGAGAATACCGGTGTTCTGGTGCTGGTGAAGGATTTGAAGGATAAGGGGCCCTGGACGTTCATCGACGCTTCCAGGATGAATGCGAACGGTTTGCGCTCCATGTTCTACGACTTGCCGGAAAAGGTGAATCTTCCGCCGGTTTCTTCCCGCCAGCTTCCCGTGGGCCAATAGGAAGGGCGTATTCCCGCGTATGAAGGCCGCCGGGGAAGAAGGCATGGATGGCGCTAGCGCTTTTGAGGCTTATGTCCACCGGGCATTTGCACCGGACGGGCTGTTTTCCCGTGCCAGGGATTTTGAGTACCGGGCGGAGCAGCAGAGCATGGCTCTGGCTGTGGCGAGGGCGCTTCAGGTGGATGCCCCTCTGCTGGTGGAGGCCGGAACAGGCGTGGGCAAGTCCCTGGGGTATTTGCTGCCGGCGGTGAAGTTTGCTCTGGATTTTGACCGGAAAGCGGTGGTTTCCACGCATACCATTAATTTGCAGGAGCAATTGTTCAACAAGGATATTCCGCTGCTGCGCACCGCCCTGGGAATTGATTTTTCCGCCGCCCTGTTGAAAGGCAGGCAGAATTACCTGTGCCATACCCGCCTGCGGCGTGCGCTGGCGCAGATGGATTCCCTCTTTACGCAGGGTGAGGCCGCGGAGTTGAAGAGGATCCAGGACTGGGCCCTGAGAACGCAGGACGGCACCCTGAGCGACATGGCATTCCGGCCGTCTTCCAAGGTATGGGCCATGGTATGCAGCGAACCGCATGCGTGCAGCATGCGCCATTGCGGCCCCTCCTGTCCGTACCAGGCAGCCCGCAAGCGGGTTCTGGAGGCCAAGGTAGTGGTGCTTAATCATACTCTGTTTTTCGGGCTGATGGCCCAGGCGGAGGATTCCGAGGAGGCGGGGTTCGTGTTTCCCGGGGATTTTGTGATTCTGGACGAGGCCCATATGATTGAGAACATCGCAGCCCGCCAGCTTGGCGTCCAGCTTTCGGAGCCGCATTTGAACTATGAATTGTTGCGGATGTATAATCCGCGCACGCACAAGGGATTGCTGAAACCGCTGAACAATCCGGCCCTGTTTCAGCGGGTTCAGGACGTGATGGACGCCTCCGGCCTGTTTTTCCAGAATGCGCGGGATGACCTGGGGTTTGCGGGTTCCGGCAAGATTGTCCGCATTCTTCAGCCGGAGTGGTCGCAGGATATTCTTTCACAGCCTTTGATGGAATTGATCGGGGAATTGAAAACGGAGAGGGAGAAGCAGGAGGAAAATGCAGCCGCGAAGGATGAGCTGGCGGATATGGCCGCCCGGATGGAGGAGGCGCAGGCTTCCCTGAAGGCGCTGATGGACATGACGGAGGAAGGTCACGTATATTGGGCGGAGCGTTCCGGGCCGGATGGAAGGAATATGAGCATTTGCTCCGCTCCCGTGGAGGTGGGGGATATTTTGAGGGAACGCCTGTTTTCCGCCGGACGTTCCGCCATTCTGACTTCCGCCACGCTGGGGACCGGAGATGCGGACATGAGTTATTTTGCGGGGCGCGTAGGGGCGGAAAGCGTTCGGAAGCTTCAGATTGGAAGCCCGTTCAATTACCGGGAGCAGATGCGGCTGATTGTAGCCCGTTCCATGCCGGAGCCGGACCAGCCGGAGTATGCGGAAGTTTTGCCGGAATGGATTAAAAGGTATCTGGCGGAGTCCCGCGGCAGGGCTTTCGTGCTGTTTACCAGCTATCGTCTGATGGTTCAGGCGGCGGAGAAAGTGCGTCCTTTTTGCGAGGAACAGGGCTGGACGCTGTACGTGCAGGGGCAGGATATGCAGCGGCATGCCATGCTGGAGGCGTTCCGGAAGGATGTGGACAGCGTGCTTTTCGGTACGGACAGTTTCTGGACCGGGGTGGATGTGCCGGGAGAATCTCTTTCCAACGTTATTGTCACGCGCTTGCCGTTTGAAGTGCCGGATCATCCGCTTGTGGAGTCCCGTTTTGAGAGTATCAGGGAACGCGGGGGGAATCCGTTTTACGAATATTCCGTACCTGTAGCCATTCTGAAGCTGCGGCAGGGGGTAGGGCGTCTGATCCGCACCAGGAGCGATTCCGGCATGGTGGTGATTCTTGATCCGCGCGTAGCTACCAAGAGGTATGGAATGCGTTTTCTCAAGTCCCTGCCGGAGGCCCGGCTGGAGTTTGTATGAGGTTTTTTCAGAATGTCCCGGAATTGTTCCGTTGTCTCTCCTGCCGCATCAGGAGGTAGCTGAGGGGTTGTTCGAGGCGCGCTTCTGCCAGCAGGGAGCGGTCCGCAAAGATGTCAGGAACGGGAGCGTCTGCCAGGATGGAGCCGTCTTTCATTACAACGCAGCGCGTACACAGTTCCATGACCATGTCCAGATCATGGGTAGCAATGATTTTGGTATGGGTGAATTGGCGCAACAGACTGATGAGGGTACGGCGGGAGGCAGGGTCCAGGTTGGCGCTCGGTTCGTCCAGTACCAGGATGTCCGGACTCATGGAGAGGACCGTGGCGATGGAGACGGCCCGTTTTTCCCCTCCGGAAAGATGGTGGGTCATTTTGTCTGCCAGGGCTTCCGCATGGACATCCCACAGGGCCTGTTTCACGCGGCGGCGGATTTCCTCCGGGGGGAGTCCCATGTTGAGCGGTCCGAAGGCCACGTCTTCCCGGACAGTAGGCATGAATAGCTGGTCTTCCGCCTGCTGGAAGACCATTCCCACGCTTTCCCGGACGCGGACGACGGTTTTGGGGGTCACGGGAATGTCCCCCACCCGTACCTGGCCGGAGGAAGGGGTCAGCAGACCGTTGAGATGGAGCAGCAGCGTGGATTTCCCTGCGCCGTTCCCGCCTACGACGGCGACGGATTCCCCGTGGGTGATGCGCAGGGAGACGCCGTTCAGCGCCGGAGGGGAATCCGGGTAGCTGAAACACAAGTCAATAGTTTCTACAAGGTGGTGGCTCATGAGGTGAGGCTGCGGGCGTATTGGCCCGCAAGCATGGTGATGTTGAAACAGCGGAACAGAATGACGAGAACGCAGAAGAGGATGCCTCCCGCTGCGCCGCGTCCCGTGATGACGCTGCGGGAACTGGCGAATTCAGGATCTTCCCCGCCTCTGCACAGGACGGCCTGGTAAATGCGTTCCGCCCGCCCGAATGTCCGCAGCAGGAGCTGTCCGGCCATAGCCCCCCACGTGGAAAGAGGGATGGGGCCGGAGCCTCCCCGCCGGGAGCGGAAGGCCATCAGCATATGTTGGAATTCATCCATCAGGATAAAGGCGTATCGGTACAGGAAGGTCATCAGCGTGATGAGGATGCGCGGGGCGCCGAGCTGCCTCAGGCCGCGGCAGAGAGGCGCAAAGCCTGTGGAGGCCAACAGCGTGAAGGCGCCCAGAATGGTGAGCATGCACCTCAGGATGATGGAAATGAAAGAGATCATGCCCTGCGTGACGGGAATGCCGAACCATTCTCCCATGGGAATTCTGTCCACCAGAGGGTTGAAGATGCCGATCATGACGGCGACGGGCAGCAGCCACAGGGTACGTTTCAGAAGGTAGCCCAGGGGAAGGCCCGCCAGGCGGATGACGCAGACCGGGAACAGGAAGAAAGGCAGGAGCCCTGTAATTTCCTGCGGAGGCCAGGAAAGAACGCAGATTTGATAGACGAGGAAAGAACCGATTTTAATGCGGGCGTCCAGACGGTGGATGCCGGTATTTCCGCAGGAAAACCGGTCCATCTGGCGGAATTGGCGCGGGGCATCTGTAAACAGTGGCATGGGGAGGGTCAGCGGGGGCAGCGGCTGTGCGGTTTTCTGCCGAACAGGAAACCGGACGCAAAAATAAGAGCTGCGATCATAACGCTTCCCAGCACGCCGGCCATGCTCGTTTCAGGGTTGACAATGGAGGAGGCGGCTTCCGTTTCTGCGGTGTTTGCCCCGTCATCAGCGGGAAAGGCGTAGTCCGGCATGATGGCGGTGGCTTCCTGTACGGTTTCCAGGTTCCGGTGGAGGGGGGACGGTTCCGCCAGTCTGGTTTCTTCCGACCCGGTGACGCCGGCTACAGACCATTCCAGCCCGTCAGGATAGGCGGAGGCGAACCAGGAGAGGGCGGCTCCGCAGAGCAGGGCCGCTACCGCAAAGATGCCCAAAACGGTCCAGGATGCTTTTTTGACGGTTCCGGTTTCCAAATCGGCCGGACGCAGCAGGGACGGCTGCGCCTTGCTGATGAAGATGACGACGGCTGCCGTAGCAAGGCCTTCTACGGCGCCGATGGCCAGATGAATGGGCAGCATCAGTTCCACGAATTGAGCGAAGGGCAGGGCTGAGATGCCGGATGCCGTTGTTTCCAGGACGACGGTGAAGGCTCCCATCTGGAGCCCGATGACGGCGGCGGTGACGCAGGCCAGCGTAATGCGGCCCGCACCGGGGTGTTTCCCGGCCAGGGGCCTGTAAATGAAGGGGTAGGCCACCAGGCAGGAGAAGAAGCCCATGTTGAAGATGTTGCAGCCCAGGGCCAGCAGTCCCCCATCCGCAAAGAAAAGAGCCTGCACCGCCAGGACGGCCGCCATGACCAGGAAGCCCGCATACGGCCCCAGAAGAACCGCCAGGATAAGGCCACCGCCCAGATGGCCGCTGGAGCCGGTGCCCGGAATGGTGAAATTCAGCATCTGGCAGGCAAAGATGAAGGCTCCCAGCACGCCCATGAGCGGGACGAGCCGCATTTCTTTTTCCTGCCTGACTTTGCGGGCGCAGAGCATTGTAATTGCAGCGGAAGCCGCCCACATGGTGCAGCCTACCGCCGGTGAGATAAAGCCGTCCGCCATATGCATGATGTTGATGCCTTTCTATTGGATGGAGTGAAGTATTGCTGAAAGCCCCGGACCGGGCAGATTGGCGCCACTTTAGCATAAACACCGTAAAGCCGAAGAAGGAAATGCGGCAACAGAGGAAAGTATGTTTCTTCCGCTTCGCGTTTTTGGTTCCCGTGCGGAGCCGGTAAGGCCTGTTTCCGGCAAAAGAGCCTTTCCGGAGGGGGAACGGGAGGGAGGGCGCGTTTCTTCGGGTACATCCGGCGGCAATTCATCTGCCGTCCCTTGCCGACAAAAGGTGTGGACGGGTTGGGCGTGATGCAGGCGGGAAAACTGTCTGCTAGACGGGACCCATGATGAATTTTTCCATAGCCAAGTGTTTGTTTTCCATAGGAGGATGCACGACAATCCTGGGCAACATTTCCGCAGACACGGCCGTGTCTTCCGCCGGAGCCATCGGAGGCCTGGGCGTTCTGACGATTGCCGTGAACTATACGCTGAATCTGCTTAAAAAGAAGGATGAACAGTTGATGGCGAAAGATGCCCGCATTGAAGCCCTGATGGACCGCCTGATTGACAAATGCCCGAATTGCGAGCTGGCGAAAGCGGCCAACAAGTCCCTGCTGGATGATGAATGACGGCTGGCGTGGGGGCGTTTATCTCCCGTCCGCGTCCGGCATGCGGATGTACGTCTCCCGGGTCCCGTCCGTGTCCAGAATCAGCGTGTTTTTGCTGAGACTGTCAATGGTGGAGGTAGCGGTAAAGAGGGAGGTGTTGCCGTTTCCCATGCTTTTCCCTGTCAGGGTCAGGCGGTTGCCGTCCAGCTGCCAGCTTTGGTAGAGAAGCGTGTGCATGTTGATGGAGACGGCCCTGCCGTCCGGCAGGAGCCGCATTCCCTGCACGTTCCCAGGCTGCCCGGGGATGGGCTGGATCCAGGAGCCGGAGAGGCTGTCGGGAGTGGGCTGCATGGAGCAGGATGCCGCCAGCAGGGACAGGGCCGGGAGGAAGAAGGAAAATTTCATGGCTGGAATCAGCGTTGTTCCCGGATGATTTCCGTGCCGATGCCGTCCGGAGTGAAAATTTCCAGCAGCAGGGTATGGGGCAGGCGTCCGTCAATGAAATGCACTTTGCGCACGCCCGCGTTCAGGGCGTCAATGGCGGAGTGGATTTTAGGAATCATGCCGCCGGATACGGTGCCGTCCTTGATGAGGTCGAGGGCTTCCGTACGCGTGACGGATTTAATGAGGGTGGAGGGATCCGAAGGGTCTTTCATGATTCCGGGGACATCGGAGATATAGATGAGTTTCACCGGCTTGAGTTCCTTGGCCAGGGCGGCTGCCGCCAGGTCTGCGTTCACATTGAGCGGTTTATGGGTGCCCAGTTCTTTTGCCAGCGGAGAGACGATGGGAGTGATCTGAAGTTCCAGCGCTTCCGTGATGCGCTCCGTCAGGCAACCGATGACGTTGCCCACTTCACCGATATCTATGGGGTTGCCCTGTTCATCTTTTTCATGGATGCGTTCCCCCACGAAGATTTCCGTGCCGGGGATGCCTACGCCCTTGCCGCCGTAGTCGCGGAACATTTGAACCAGGCCGGGATTGATGGTGCCGGAGAGGGTGCGTTCCACGATGGAAATGGCTTCCGGAGTCGTGACGCGAAGCCCGTTGACGAAACGGGCTTCCAGCCCCGCCTCCGCCATCGCCTTGGAAATGGCTTTGCCTCCGCCGTGGACGATCACGGGGTTGAAGCCCAGGACTTCCAGCAGAACGATGTCCCGCATGAGTTTCTTGACCAGGCGGGCGTCATCCATGGCGCTGCCGCCGAATTTGATGAGGAATGTTTTGTCCCGGTAAGCCTGGAGGTAGGGGAGAGCGCCGACAATGACGGAGGCCTGTTCGATCAGGCGGGTGATTTTGGAGTCCATGTCAGTAATGAAACGGTAGGAGTTTTAACGGAAGGAGAGGGAGATTCTGAGGCAGGGCCCGTTCAAAGCAGGCGCCTGCTTCTGAAGTAAACCAGGGGGAGAATGATGGAAACGAGCATGACCACCAGGGAAATGTAATAGCCGTATTCGTTTTCCAGGCCGGGCATGTGGGAGAAGTTCATCCCGTAAATGCTGGCGATCAGGGTAGGAGGCATGAAGACCACGGCCGCCACGGTGAAGATTTTGACGATTTCGTTCTGTTCGATGTTGATGAGGCCCAGAACGGCGTCCAGCATGAAGTTCACGTTGCTGGAAAGAAAGTTGGCGTATTCGGAAAGGGATGTGACGTCACGGCTCAGAGGACGCAGCTTGATGTACAGCGTGGAGTTGGTGTCGTCCAGAGCTTCTTCATTGCTGGCGTACGTGAGCAGGCGCAGAAGGTTGACCAGGCAGTCCCGCTGCCGGGTAAGCAGGTCACCCACGCGGCCCAGATCCTGGAGAGTCAGGCGCAGAGCGCTGGAGACGGGCACCCGCTTGCTGGATTTTCCCTCAGGTTCGTCCCGGCGGAAAATGTTTTTGGAAAGGCGGTCCAGTTCCGCGCCGAAACGTTCCAGCACGTCCGCCTGCCGGTCCACGATGGTTTCCAGCAGACCGGTGAAAACCTGGTCCCGGCTGATCTGCTTCTGGCGCAGGAGCTGGTGGGAAAAAACGCGGAAGGAATAGGAGTCCGAATGGCGGATAGTGATGATTTTCGCCCCCATGAGGACGAAGGTGATTTCCGACAGGGAGGGGGATTCCGTATCCACCCGGCTGAGAACCGTGGTGGTCATGAAGCGCGCTCCGTCTTCCGTGTACAGGCGGCTGGTGGCCTCAATCTCCCGCATCTCGTCATAGGTCGGCATTTCCAGCCCGCAGAGGCGTTCCACAAACTTGATTTCCGCCGGTTCCGGGGTAAGGAGGTCAATCCAGAAGACGGAATCCAAGTGCTGTTCCGCCGCATCCACCTGGGTGGTGCGCTCAATGCCTTCCGGGGTTTGACGATAGAGCCGGATCATGCCGTTGATTTAGGAGGGGGATGGAACGATGCCGCGCATGAGGTCGAGTGACGCCCAACGCAGGCATGATGCCTTGTTTGTACAGGGAAGGGAAGTAAAAAGGGTGACAAAAAGAGGCCCGGTTCCCAAGATGGGAACCGGGCCTGCCGGAAAAGGGATGCGCGCCTCTTAGGCGTTTTCCTTGACGACCACCTTGAGCGTGGCTTCCACCTGGGGGTGCACCTTGATGACGACTTCGTGTTCGCCTTCGCTCTTGATCGGCTTTTCAAGTTCAATCGCCCGGCGATCCACTTCCACTCCCTGGGCGGTCAGCGCATCGTGAATGTTCTGGTTGGTGATGGCGCCGAACGCCTTGCCGCCCTGACCCACTTCAAGGGTGAGGTCTACGGTCAGTCCGCTGATCTTGGCGGCCACTTCCTGGGCGGAGCTGAGTTCTTCCGCTTCGCGCTTGGCGCGGGCGGCCTGAAGATTGGCAATGAAACGGCGGTTGGAGGCTGTTGCTTCGTGGGCCAGACCCTTGGGGATGAGGTAGTTGCGGCCATAGCCAGCCTTAACGGTCACCAGGTCGGCTTCTGCGCCGAGCCCTTCAATTTTTGTTGCGAGAATTACTTCCATCGTTGCCATGGCTAAAAAGAAATGGTTATTTGTGAGCGGTTGAAGTAGTAAGTATTCGGCCGAATGTCAAGACAAGAGCGATAAAAAGGGTGTTTTTTTATGTTTTGGGAGGAAAAATCCTCCCGGTTGTCATGATTGGTGACATTGCGCTTGCTTCACGCGGCAGTAGTATGTAGGGAAAGGAACCGCATTTATCGCGTTCTCTCCCGGAGGGGGCGCCCGCGGGTACATTACAGATATTTGATATTATGGCTATTCAGCGCGCATTGATATCCGTTTCCGACAAGACCGGCCTGGAGGGGTTTGCCAAGGGCCTGCACGAGTTTGGAGTAGAGCTTATTTCCACTGGCGGGACCGCCGCCTTTCTGAAAGGCCTGGGCCTTCCGGTGATTGAGATTTCCGACTATACCGGAGAGCCGGAGTTGTTTGAAGGGCGCCTGAAGACGCTTCATCCCATGGTGCACGGGGGCCTGCTGCACCGCCGCGACAATGAGGAGCATGTGCGCCAGGCTAAGGAAAACGGCATCAAGCCCATTGACCTGGTCTGCGTGAATCTGTATCCTTTTGAAGAAACTGTCGCCAGGCCCGGAGTCACGCTGGAGGAAGCTATTGAAAAAATAGATATCGGCGGGCCGTCCATGCTCCGTTCCGCCGCCAAGAATTACGCTTCCGTCACGGTGGTTTCGGATCCCGCGGATTACGCGCGCATTCTGGATGAAATGCAGACCCACAAGGGGGACACGACCCTGAAGACCCGTGAAAACCTGGCGGTGAAGGTGTTTATGCGCACCTCCAACTACGATAACGCCATCACTAATTATCTTGGCCACCAGAGCGCGGAAAGCACCAAGGGCAGCTTCTGCATCTGCGCTCCCCTGTATCAGGAATTGCGTTACGGTGACAATCCCCACCAGGAAGCCAGCCTGTACGGCAGCTTCGGGGATATTTTCCACCAGCTTCAGGGCAAGGAGCTTTCCTATACGAACGTGCTGGACATTGAAGGGGCAGCCGAGCTGATTACCCAGTTCCGCCGCCCGACGGTGGGCATTTTGAAGCACACGAATCCCTGCGGTGTAGGCCAGGACGACGAAGACCTGCGCAACGCATGGCAGAAGGCTTTTGAAACGGATACGCAGGCCCCCTTCGGCGGCGTGATCGTGGTCAACCGCCCAATGACGGAAGGCCTGGCCCGTGTGCTGAGTGCCATTTTCACGGATGTCATCATCGCTCCGGAATATGATGCGGAAGCCCGCGCCATTCTCCAGAAAAAGAAAAATTGCCGCATTATCCGCATGAACACGGAAGCCTGGATGAAAGCGCGCCGCGAACCCATCATCCGTTCCGCGCCCGGCGGGTTCATGACCATGAAGCGGGATACGGACGTGATGGGGCTGGACAATCTGGAAGCCAAGGTGGTGACCAAGCGCCCCCCGACCGAGGAAGAATTGACCGCCATGCGTTTCAACTGGCGTGTCGTGAAGCAGGTTCATTCCAACGCCATCGTTTTTGGCGGTACGGACCGCACGCTTGGCATCGGCGCCGGGCAGATGAGCCGCGTGGATTCCGCCCGCATTGCCGTCTGGAAGGCCGGGCAGGCCGGCCTGGATCTGAAGGGCAGCGTTGTGGCGTCCGACGCCATGTTCCCGTTTGCAGACGGCCTTCAGGTGGCGATTGACGCCGGAGCCACCGCCTGCATCCAGCCCGGAGGCTCCATCCGCGACGAGGAAGTGATTGCCGCCGCTGACGCCGCGGGAATTGCCATGGTATTTACGGGACACCGCCATTTCCTCCATTAATTTGAATGTTCGTCCCCGCCCCTTTGTCTTAAAACCGATATGCTGCTAGGTGTAAATATAGACCACATCGCCACGTTGAGGCAGGCCCGCTACGCGACCATGCTGGATTCCTTCAATGTGGAGCCGAGTGTTTTGGACGCCGCTTATGCGGCGCAAAGGGGCGGGGCGGATTCCATCACCCTCCATGTCCGGGGCGACCGCCGCCACATGCAGGATGCGGATGCCCTGAGCGTCCGGGAGAGCGTGGCCCTTCCCCTGAACCTGGAAATGGGAAATACCCCGGAGATGGTGGATTTTGCCCTGCGGCTGAAACCGGACTATATCTGCATGGTTCCGGAGAAGCGCGAGGAAATCACTACGGAAGGCGGCTTGGACGCCGTTTTTCATGAAAAGGATCTGGCTCCAACCATGGCAAGAATGGCCGACAACGGCATTCAGGTGAGCCTGTTCATTGATCCGGAAGTGCCCCAGGTGGAGGCTGCCGCCCGCCTGGGCGCCCCCATGATTGAGTTGCATACCGGATGTTTTGCCAACCATTCCGGCAGGGAGCGCACGGAGGAACTGGCCCGTTTGAAACGCGCTGCGGAACTGGCCCATTCCCTGGGCATCCAGGTGAATGCGGGCCATGGCATCAATTACCAGAATCTGGAACAGCTGCTGGCTGGCGTCCCTTGCCTGCATGAGCTGAACATCGGCCATACGATTGTATCCCGCGCTCTTTTTGTGGGGATGGAGCAGGCCGTGAGGGAAATGCGCCAGGCGATCGACCGCCTGAGCTGATTGCGCCGTTTCAATTGATCCCGGTTGCCGGAGTATGAGCCGCATTGCAGGATTGGGAATGGATTTGGCGGATATGGAACGCGTACGCCAGGCCCTGCGGAAAAACGGGGAGGCGTTTGCGTTGCGCATCTGCACCCCTGATGAGTGGGCTTATTGCCGGAAGCACGCGGATCCCGTGCCGCATCTGGCGGCGCGCTTTGCGGCCAAGGAGGCCGTGGCGAAAGCCCTGGGAACGGGAATCGGGGCGAAGTGCGCTTTTACGGATGTGGAGGTGGTGCGCGGCGATGCGGGAGTTCCTTCCATTCTTTTGCACGGGGCTGCGGGAGTGACCGCCCGGGAGCTGGGCATTACGGGCTGGTTCCTGACCATGACCCATTCCAGGTTGAGCGCCGCCGCCACCGTTATTGCCTTGGCGCAATAAAAAAGCCGTTCCCTGGGAAGAAAGGAACGGCTGGCATTAAAGGAGGAAAGGGAAGTTATTTTCTCCTTCTGCGTGCGGCAAATCCCGCGAACGCAAGCAGAGACAATGCCGCTGTGGAGGGTTCCGGAACAGCGGCATAAGAGACGGAGAGCGAACTCAGTTTCGTGCCGTTCAAGCCGTCATTATTCCAACCGGGAGCACGATGTCCAATGCTGTACATCTCGTTTTGGGTATCTCCTCCGTCCGCGGTTCCGGTGTACCAGTCGATATCGCTGATAGAAACGGTTGCGGTGCTGGCGGCAGTACCATTATCAAGAGTAACGGTTACGTCATGTCCCAGGATATCAACGGTTACGTTTGTCCACGTATTTGCCGTCAGTCCGGCTTCTGCGATTGCTCCTCCGGAGGAGAGATTGCCGGAGTTGATGGCAACAGCCCCATTGCTGAGTCCCAGGCTGAAGCCGAATCCGCTGCGGGCAACGTGAATGATATTTTCAAGGGAATTGTTGCCTCCCCATGAGATGTCCATGGTGATGCTCATGGTCCCCTCCCCGGAAAGGGCTCCGTTCAGCATTTCCCGGAATACATTTGTACCGCGTTCGTCAAAGGTGGAACCGGTAAGAACCGTCCCCTTCTCTGCATCTTGGGCAGTATTGAAATTACCTGTAGCAGTTCCCCCCATGACGGCAGCCGCGGAGGAAAAATCCCATGTATAGGTAGCTGTCTCCGCCGCCTTTGCCGCACCACAGAAAAGCAGCCCTGCTGCCAGCGGCAAATATTTTTTAATGGATAGATTGATAGCCATATGACAATAGCACGTAATTGCAAAAAGATTCAACGATTTTCAAATTCGTTGAATGTTTTTCTATCTTAACCCATTGATAAATAGGTTTTTGAAAATATCCCTATTACAAGATTGGTTTCTTTTTTCGTTTGTTTATTTTCACTGTTCCATACAGAAAACGAGAAAATTATAGATTTTTTTCTTGTAAAACGGATTTGAAATTCGTTGCTATGGAATAAAAGAGGCCGCCCTGTCAAAGGGCGGCCTCTGCCTTAAGAGTTTTTTCTTAAGTCAGGTGGACTTTTAAGAAAAGCTCTTAATGAGGAGCTGGCGCTGTTCTTCCAGTTCGGCCGGGAGCTTCTTGCCCACCTTGTCGAACAGCTCGGTCTGGCTTTCCAGTTCAGCCTGCCATTCGCTCGGGTTGAGAGCCATGTTGGCGTTGAACTGTTCTTCGCTGTAGTCGAGGCCCGTCTTATCCAGTTCGGCATAGGTCGGGGAGACGCCCAGCACGGTCTTCTGGCCTTCAGCCTTGCCCTTGGCGCGGCGCAGAATCCAGTCGAGAACGCGCATGTTGTCGCCGTAGCCCGGCCAGATGAAGTTGCCGTCCTTGTCCTTGCGGAACCAGTTCACGTTGAAGATCAGCGGAGGATTGGCAACGGTTTTGCCCATGTCCAGCCAGTGCTGCCAGTAGTCGCCCACATGGTAGCCGATGAAGGGAAGCATGGCCATCGGGTCGCGGCGGACCTGACCGATGTTGCCGAAGGCGGCGGCGGTCATTTCCGAACCCATCGTCGCGCCGACGTAAACGCCGTGCGTCCAGTCGCGGGACTGGAAGACGAGGGGCATGGTGGTGGCGCGGCGGCCGCCGAACAGGATCGCGGAAAGGGAAACGCCTTCCGGGTTCTGCCATTCGGGATCAATCGTCGGGCACTGGGAGGCGGGGGCGGTGAAACGGGCGTTCGGATGAGCGCACTTGCGTCCGCAATCCGGGGTCCAGTCATTGCCCTGCCAGTCGATGGCGTGGGCGGGAGCGGGGCCGTCCATGCCTTCCCACCAGACGTCGCCGTCGTCGGTCAGACCGACGTTGGTGAAGATGACGTTTTCCTTGATGGTGTCCATGGCGATCGGGTTCGTCTTGTAGGACGTGCCGGGAGCCACGCCGAAGTAGCCGTTTTCCGGGTTGATGGCATGGAAGGTGCCGTCTTCATGGGGCCAGATCCAGGCGATGTCGTCACCGATGATGGAGGTTTTCCAGCCGGCTTCCCGGTAGGAGGCGGGGGGGACGAGCATGGCCAGGTTGGTCTTGCCGCAGGCGGACGGGAATGCGCCGCCGACGTAGGCCTTGGTGCCGTCCGGGGATTCAATGCCCAGAAGGAGCATGTGTTCAGCCATCCACTTGTTCTTGCGGGCGATGGCGGAGGCGATGCGCAGGGCCAGGCACTTTTTGCCGAGCAGGGCGTTGCCGCCGTAACCGGAACCGAAGGACCAGATTTCTTCCGTTTCCGGGAAGTGGCAGATGTACTTTTCTTCGTTGCAGGGCCACGGCACGTCAACCTGGCCGTCCGCAAGCGGAGCGCCCACGGTGTGGAGGCAGGGAACGAATGTACCGTAACCGTCACGCTTCGGGTTGCCGCCGCCCTTGACTTCGTCTTCCAGGCGCTTGAGAACCTGTTCACCCATCTTGGTCATGATGCGCATGTTGGTCACGACATAGGGAGAGTCCGTGATTTCAATGCCGATTTTGGCCAGGGGGGAGTCCAGGGGGCCCATGCAGAAGGGAATCACGTACATGGTACGGCCCTTCATGCAGCCATTGAAGAGGCCCTTCAGTTTGGCCTTCATTTCAACGGGATCAGCCCAGTGGTTGGTCGGGCCGGCGTCTTCTTCCTTCTCGCTGCAGATGAACGTGCGGTCTTCCACACGGGCTACATCGGAGGGGGTGGAACGGGCGAGGAAGCACCCGGGGCGCTTCTCGGGGTTCAGTTTGATAAAGGTGCCCTTTTCTACCATCATGTTGCAAAGCTCGTCATTTTCTTCCTGAGAGCCGTTGCACCAGTAGATGGAGTCGGGTTGGCAAAGCTGGGCGATTTCTTCGACCCACTTCTTAGCTGCTTCGTGAGTGGTACTCATGGTGAAGATAGTGTATGCACGGAAATAGCCGTTGGCAAGCCTCCCGTGCGGCTTTTTATGGGGCGGTTTTGTTTCTCCGGGCATGGAAACCGCATGCGGGGAAAGGCGTTGCCCTGATTGCCGGATGGCTGTGCGCGGGGGCTTTCTTCAGGATCTCCCTTTTTCCTGCTGCCGTGTTTCGGAAAGGGTGAAAAAGACTGTTTTGACTGGAAATCTGCTTGCCAGCTCGTCTGCGATGGTCTAGGGAAGAATCATGAATGTTAGAATGTTGTCGGCAAATGCGGTGTTTCTGATGCTGCCGGCTTTGCTGGCGGCGTGTTCGGACGCCCCGCGCCCGCCCGCCGTCAGCTTCAGGATTCAGAATGTGCCTCCCGTGCCGCGCACGATGGCCCAGATGTCCAGAGAGGTGCACATTAACCGTGATTTCATGTCCCCGCGCTCCCGTGCTCGCCGGGCCGCCCATTCCATGCATCCGCGGTTTATCACGATTCACAGCACAGCCAATCCCAAGGGTGACGCCGCGGCGCATGCCCGGGCATTGAAAAGGGGGGCCATGGGGTCCCTGAACTGGCATTTTACGGTGGACCAGTACCGTGCTGTCCAGCATATTCCGCTGAATGAGACGGGCCGCCACGCAGACCGGGGCGGCCCCGGAGACATGTACTCCATCGGCATTGAGATGGGGGAGGTAAGGAGCCATAACCCCATTGTTACCTGGAACCGCTCCGCCAAGCTGACGGCAGTGCTGATGAAGCAGTACCATATTCCGCTCCGTAATGTGGTACCCCATTATTATTGGACGGGGAAGAATTGCCCGGCCCCGCTGCTGACCAACGGCCGTCCGGGACATAAATGGAGCTGGTTCATTTCCCGCGTGGATTATTACAGGCGCTGTCTGGAGACACGGCCCGCCGCAGCGCTCTGACGGGTACGCGCACGTGGTGCATGATAAGGGATACGTTCTTGGGTTCATGGCTGGAGAATTGCTTTTAACGTCTTCTCTGGAGGAATGCGTTTTTATCCGCCCCAGAGAGTTGGCGGCCATGCAGGCGGCGGGAATGGCCTCCGTACGGGATTTGTTGTTCATGCTTCCGCGCAGGTATGAAGACCGCCGCATGTTTGACCGCTATGATTCCCTGTCTTCCGGTGTGCCTGTCTGCCTGAGAGGGAGGGTGGTGGATGTGGGCTGGAAAGGCTGGGGCGGACGGGGCGGCAAGGGCCGCGGCCGGTATGTGGAAGCCGTGCTGGCGGATGAGCAGTCTTTGGGGCAGGCCCGTTTTTCCTGCCTGTGGTTCAGCATGCCGGGCGTAGCCAGGATGTTGTGCGCCGGGCAGGAGATGATTGTATACGGGCGCATGAAACCGTATGGGAAAAAGCTCAGCATGGTGCATCCGGATTTTGAAATTATCCGGGAAGGAGATGAGCAGTCCATTCATTTGAACCGCATTGTTCCCGTGTATGGTGGCCGCATGGGGATTGCGGTCCGCAGGCTGCGGGAAATCGTATGGGAGACGCTGTCCAGGCTTTCCCCGGCTCCGGAACCGGAGGTGTATGAGTTTGTGCCGGACACTCCGTGCAAAACGGCATTGAGGGATCTTCATTTTCCTGAGACCGCAGAGGCCCGGGACCGGGCGCGGCGCCGTTTTGCGTTGGAGGAATGCCTTGCTCAGCAGTTGAACGTGGCCTACAGAAGAAGGCGGGCGGATGAAGTGCCCGGCATGCGGACCGCAGGTTCCAGCCATTTGGTGAAGGATCTGGCGGATTCCCTGCCGTTTGAGCTGACGGAGGCTCAGAAGCGCTGCGTGAGGGAGATTTACCGGGATATGAAAGCCCCCCGTTCCATGAACCGCCTGCTTCAGGGGGATGTCGGGTCCGGAAAGACGCTGGTGGCTCTGTGCGCCATGCTGCTGGCTGTGGAACACGGTTATTCCGCCGTGATGATGGCGCCCACGCAGATTCTGGCGGAACAGCATTATTTGAAGTTCCGGCAGATGCTGGACAAGCTGGATGTGCCTGTTTCCCTGGTGACGGCGGACAGGAAGGAAGAATCCCATGTGTCGTTCGGGAAGCAGGGCGGGATTGTGGTTGGCACGCATGCCCTGCTGTACGGGAAAAATGTGCCGGAGCGTGTGGGGCTGGTCGTGATTGACGAACAGCACAAATTCGGCGTGAATCAGCGGGAGAAGCTGATTGACCGGGAAGAGCGCCCCGACGTGCTGGTGATGACCGCTACCCCTATCCCCCGCACGCTGACGCTGACTTTTTACGGGGAGCTTGACGTTTCCATCCTGGACGGCGTGCCCGGGGGGCGCGGAGCGGTCGTAACAGCCATCCGTACGGAGAAGGATAAGGGAAAAGTGCTGGCATTCGTTCGGAACCAGCTGGAGGAAGGGAGGCAGATTTACGTGGTTTCCCCCCTGATTGACGGAGAGGATTCCCGGAAGGGGAAAGCCGTGACGAAGGAATGGGACGAGTGGAAGGCTCTGCTGCCTCATGTGGATGTGGGGCTGCTGCACGGCAGGATGTCTTCAGAGGAAAAAGAGGCGGTGATGAAGGATTTCCGCTCCAACCGCATCAGCGTGCTGGTGTCCACCACGGTGGTGGAGGTGGGGGTGGATGTTCCGAATGCCACGGTGATGATCATCAATAATGCGGAAAGTTTCGGGCTTTCCCAGCTTCATCAGCTCCGGGGGCGCATCGGCCGCGGGTCGCACAAGTCCTACTGCATTTTGATGACGGACGCCCGTCCGGAGGATGAGCAATGGGAGAAGCTGCGCATCGTGGAAACTACGGCGAATGGATTTGACCTGGCGGAACAGGATTTGAGGCTACGCGGCCCTGGAGACGTGCTGGGTACGTCCCAGAGCGGCTTGAAGGGCGTACGCTTTGAGGAATGGCTGCTGGATGCGCGCCTGATTCACCGCGGGCGGCAGCTGGCGGAGGCTATTCTGGCGGAAGATCCCAATCTGGAATCCGCCAAATACCGCCCTCTCCGTTTTTTGCTGGAAGACGGGGCGGGGAGGCGTGTGGCCGGGTAAGATTGTTTTTCTACCGTTTGCTGACGGTCAGCTTGTAAGAGGCGCATGACAGATAAGAGGGCAACGATTTATCCGCCGGAATGAATCTAAAGAAGCAAAGAAGATGTTTCTTCTTCAACCCGAACACCGATAAAACAATGATTCAAACGTATCAAGTACTCCCTGTGGTGGCCATCGTATGCTCCGCTTCCGCCTTTGCCCAGAACGCTGCCGATCCCGTGCAGATGGTCAAGCAGAATATCGACCTGATTTCTTCCGCCAACAAGGTTTTGGACGACGTGAAGGACAACGCTGCGGTTGAAATCGCCATTAAGCAGCTCAATGCGTTGACCCAGCAGGCCAAGCAGCTGGACAAGTCCATGGAAAAGATGAGGCTTACTTCCGAGCAGGCTATCCGCATCACCAAATTGAACGGAGACGCCCAGGACACCATCGTGGATATGCTGGAAAATTGCGAGCGCATTCAAAAGGACAAGCTGATGACTCCGGCTCTGCTCAAGGCGGTGAATGATTTTGCCGACGCCGCCAACATCGACGTGGTGGAAACGATTACGACCGTGGAGCAAATTGTGGAAGATTGAGTGACCAGCTTATCAAAAGACCTTTGACTGGTAAGGCCGCCTCCTGAAGAAGGCGGCCTTATTTTTTAATAAAAGGCCGTTTTTCATCAATCTCCGGGCGGGGTATTTACTTTCTCCATGGCTGGGTTGGGGTTGCCTGCCGGAATCAGGTATCCCGTACCGGGAGAGGTGCCCAGAAATGAGAGAAGCTCCCTGTGGCGCGGCAGGGATTTGGCGCGGAAGACGGCTGCGGAGGGATCCAGCGCATTGCCGAAGGTGACGGCTCCCATCGGGCATGCGAGCTGGCAGGCCGTCTGGGCCGCGCCGTCCGGAAGCAGCATGTCTTGAGCCGTCACGTGAATGGAGGTGGATGGCTGGCCCGGATGCTCCTTCATCAAGCGGGATTTGTGCCGGATTTTTGCACGTTCCACCATTTGGACGCAGTAGGTGCATTTTTCCATGACGCCGCGGGAGCGCACGGTCACATTCGGATTGCGCTGAAGGCGCGTGGCCTGTTCCGATGCTTTGGCGTAATCAAAGAAATTGAAGCGTCGCGCCTTGTACGGGCAGTTGGCAGCGCAGTACCGGGTACCCCAGCACCGGGCGTACACCATGGCGTTCAGGCCCTCCGTAGTATGGACGGTGGCATTAACGGGGCATACGGATTCGCATGGGGCCTTGCCGCACTGCTGGCAGGCCACGGGGATGGCGGTGAGCATCCCTTCCGCCGTGAAGTACCTGTCAATGCGTATCCAGTCCAGGGAGCGGCCTTTTGCCATCTGGTCACGGCCCACCACGGGAATGTTATTTTCTGCGCGGCATGCAATCATGCAGGCGTTGCAGCCGATACAACGGGACGTATCAATGGCCATTTTCCATTGGTAAACGGCATCCGTGCCGGGAGTGGGAGAGGATGAACGGGACGGATCGGGATGCAGGGAGAAAGGGTCAGGCTGTACAACGGGGGAGTGAATGGCCTCCGTACGCTCCCGAAGGGGAGCCAAAGCAATCTGTTCCGGGGCAATGCCGCATCCTGCCGTTTTTTCTGTCTGTCTGCGAAGCTCATATCCGCCGGAATTTTCCTGTCTTTCCGCTACGTGGTTGATGCCGCCGTAACCCAGAGGAAGAACAATGAGATTGTCCGCCACTCCCGGAATGGGGCACAGGATGACTTCCATTTGCGTGGAGGGGGCGGTAAGCGTGCAGTGCATGGGCCCGGAATCCGAACCTCCCAGCCGCAGAAAGGTGGCGGGGGAGACCTGTGCGGACGCCGCCCAGCTGACACCTGTTATTGGGTCCGGGCATTCCTGCATCCATGCATTGCGTTTCCAGCGTCCGTCCCCAACGGAATAGTCCGGGCGGAATTGCAATTCCAGCATTCCGTTTTCCAATTTTTTCCCTTTGCCGCTGGAAGATGCTGCGGGCGTTTGTTCCATGGCGGTTCCAAGAGCCGTTTCTTCCTGCGGAGACAGGGGAGCATAGGCCGTCTCTTCCGAATAACCGCACTGAAGCGCCTGGGCCCAGGCCGTAGTTTTATTTTCCGGATTTACGGCCCGTTCAAAGCATTTGCGTGCTCTGTGGTAAACGGGAGAGAGGAGGGTGGGGGAATTATCCGCTGTGGTGAGATGGCCTTTGGTGGAAAGCAGGCCGGAAAGCACTTCTTCCGGAGAAATGCCCCCATACAGGGGAAGAATGACGGGCTGGCGGTAGCAAAATCTGCCCCGGTAGTCCCGTTCCACTCCCCATGATTCCAGAAAGTGGGCTGCCGGCAGGTGCCAGCGGCAGGCGCGGGATGTTTCATTTTCATACATTCCAAGGTGGATGCTTTCCACCCTGTTCAGGGCTTCCGACAGGCCGGAATTGTGCCCGGAATCCAGCACGGGATTTCCCGCATCCAGTAAAAAAACGATTTCCACCTTTTTCCCCCTGATGTCCCGAATGAGATCCTCCAGCGTTCCATAAGGAGTTGGTCGCGGAGCCTTTAATAATTGGATGGATGTGCCGATGGCGCCGAGAAGACAGTTAATCTTCCAGACAATGCCGGATAGTTCCGGATGATTGTCCCCCAGAAGAACCACGCTTTCTCCGGGGTGGCTGGATAAGTCATCCGCACAGTGGCGAAGCCAGACGAGTTCCTTTTCCGTCAGGGAACGGTTCGTTTGCAGGGGCGGCGGTTGGACGGAGTTTTTTTTGCTGGAAAGATAGCGGAACAGTTCCTCCAGGAAAAACGCCAGGCGTGCGGGGGAAACGGGAAGTCTGTGGTCGGCATGGGCCCCGGTCAGGGAAACGCGTCCCTCCACGGCGTAAAGGCGTGTACGGTTCCGGTTTTCTTCTTTGTAAGAAAGTCCTTCCGGGGAGCGGGACGCAATGAAATCGCGCGTATTTCCGTAGGGATTTCGATGAAGAAAATCGCAATCCAGGGAGAGGATGCGTTTGGCGCGCGCAAAACGCACGCGGAATCGTACTTTTTCCGGCAGCCCCGCCTGCATGCCGGACCCCGGTTCAGGCACAGGGGAATACCGGTAGGTGCGCACGAGTGGATTTTTTCTGGCGATTTCCTCCAGCATGGAATGAACCAGAGGGGAATTCGAGGGGGGGAGAAGAAGACCGATGTTGCCCCCGTCCCGGAGATTGCGGGACCAGGAAGAAAAAGCTCCCCGGAATTCGTCTTCGGAGGCCTGCTTGCCGTTAAACAGGATATGCTTGCTGCGTCCGGGGTCATAGAGATCCAGAATGGAGGCTTGAGCCGCAGCCGGCAGCCCCGGACCTTCCGGGTATTGCAGGGAGGGAATCAATTTGACGGGGCGCCCTTCATAACAGGCGGCCAGTACGGGCTGCGCGTTTCCGCCCATGGTTAGGCAGGTGGCGTAAGCCGTTTCCACTCCGGGAACGGACCATTCCGGCCCTTCATTGTAGGGCACCAGGTATTTTTCCACACGGCGGCAGGCCGGAAGCCCTATCCCCGCCAGGGCCGCTCCTGCGCCCATCCATTTCATGAAGGAACGACGCGTCATCCCCCGCTCTTCTTCCGGAAGAAAAGCGGGGTGGTTCTGGGGAACTTCATTTTGGGAAAATGGGGGGGGAGGAGTCAAACCGGGTAATGATGGGAATTGATGAAACAGAGATGGCCTTTTTTAGGAAATCCGGAGGATGAAATCAAGAGGTGATTGATGGCGGTCTTTATCTCCGGGCCAATAACGAATAAACAGGGAACGGGAGGAAATGTTTCTTATGGAATCCAGTGCCATTGATTACGCAGTATTCGGGAATTCTGGGAGAAATAACTTTGATGCTGCGGATTTCAAACAGGCCATGAAGGTTAGTGATGGCATGCGGTGCAGTCCGTCTTCGGCTGAATTTTCCATTGGCGTTTCAGGAAATTTCCCAGTTGAAGCGGGGTTTGAATGTGTTTTCCTTCTTCATCCCGGATGGCATGCGTACGGAGGTAATCTGCAGCGGAATAATGGGAACTGGCCGTTTCCTCCAGCGGGCGCAGGTGGGGAGCCGGATCGCGGTGGCAGTCCAGACACCATTGCATGCGGGCGTCGCGTGGAGCCCTGATGCGTTCCATGCCCGCCACGTCTCCATGGCAGGAAGTGCAGCCGATGCCCCGGTTCATGTGGGCCATATGGTTAAAATAGGCGTGACCGGACAGGCGGTTGACCATCACCCAGCGGACCGGTTCCCCGGTGTAGCCGGGATATTGCGGATCTGCCGCTTTCCTCAGGGGAGCGATGAGCGGACTGTCCGGAAGAATATGCTGGTGGCAGCCCAGACAGGACTTCGTATCCGGAATGCCGGCCCTGGATGACCGCTGTGCGGCACTATGGCAAGCCGTGCAGCTCATCTTCAGATCTCCGGCATGGAGTTTGTGGGAAAAGCGGACGGGCTGCACAGGTTCATACTCCGGAATGCTGAAATTGACGTAATATATTCCCCCCAGTATGAATGAGGCAGTAAGCGCGATCAGGGCGGCAATCCCGTAAAAACGCCTGTTGGTGTTGGGTGGAAAGATATTGGCCATGAAGCGTAGAGAGAAAGGGCTGGAGCCCCGTCAGGCCGTTCTGCCCGGGCGCGGAATGCGGGCGGGGGGCAGGGGCGTATCCATCGTCAGGTCTTCAGGCACCAGCCGCGTGGTGCTCTTTTTAATCTGTTCCCAGGTAATGCGCTGGCCTGTGTGGGCCGCTTCACGCCCCATGATGGCCGCCAGTGTCTTATTGGCCGCGCTTTCCAGTGTCTGGATCCAGGAGCCGGAGCGCAGGAAACGGTAAAAGGCCACATGCGTGTCTGCGTACATATTGCCGCGTTCCCCTCGGAAACGCCAGCGGTTATTCGCCTGGATGTAGGGGCGGTAGGGGGTAACCAGCGTTCCTTTTTCGCAGATGGTGCGGTCCACGATTTCCCCGTGGCAGCCTACCCACTGCCTGCATGAAATGTGGGCCGTCACGTTGTGGCCGTACTCAAAATAAACGTCGTAATGATCCCATACGTCGCCGTCATCCCGGCGCTGGGCGCGTCCTCCGGAGCCGAAAGCCGCCAGAGGAAGCTGCTCGTTCATGGACCAGACCATGCCGTCAACAGTATGGACGATTTGTTCCACAAACTGGCCTCCGCTCAGCCAGTTCCATGCGGTCCAGTTGCGTAGCGCCCATGCCACGTCCGTATCGGAGGGGGGGCGGGAATCCAGGGCCAGCGGAGACTTGGGAGGAGTGGTATAATATAACCCGTCAAAGGAGAGGACACGGCCCATCTGCCCGGAGGAAAGCTTGCGGTGGGCTTCTTCATTAGCCCTGTCGTAGCGCCAGCAGAAACCGTCCAGAATCACCAGATTTTTGAGTTTTGCCAGACGTGCGGATTCCAGCACGTAAAGTGCGCCGGGAGCGTCCACCGCCACGGGTTTTTCCGCATAAATATGTTTGTTGGCGTCAATGGCAGCCGCCAAGTGCCCCGGACGGAAAGCGGGAGGGGTGCAGAGCAGAACTACGTCAATATCCGTTTGAAGCAGTTTCTTGTACCCGTCCAGACCGTTGAACAGGCGGCTTTTGTCCAGCCGGACGCGGCTCCCGTACTGTTCCGCCAGTAATTTGGCGCCGAAATCGATTCGTTCCTGGAACACATCCGCCAGCGCCCAAACCACGGTTCCGGGATCGGCGTCCAGCGCGTTCTTCATGGCGCCCAGGCCGCGGCCTCCGCAGCCTACCAGACCTACCTTGAGCGGTTTGGTGTCTGTCAGGGCTTCCGCGGCGTTCAGATAAGGCATGGCTGCCAGGAAGCCGGCCGTTCCCGCGGCGGTTTTCAGGAAATCGCGTCTGTTCCAGATGAGAGAATCCATAGCAGATAAAACAGTATACGGAGAGCGGCTCCGGAATTAAACGATGTATTCACATGGTGACGCAAAAAGATGTCGGGGCGGAAGTTGTTTTCCGCCTCGAATTCTGGAGGTTGGGAAATATCCTGTAATTGAATATCATATATTTTCTGGGAAAATGCTCTTGAAAAATAACTTTATGAGCGTATTTTTTTTAAACGTATTTCAACTTTGTTTTGTCCTTAACGCGAAAATTGTATGAAAGCACGCTTACCTCTGCAGCTGTTCCGCCGTCTTATCCGTATTCTTTCCGTTCCGTGTTTCACGCTTGGGTCCGTGTCCCTGGGCGGCATTATGCATCAGGACGCTTCTTTCCAGACTTATACGGATTTCGGTCAGAATATGGGGCGTTACGCCACGGGAGCCACCAATGCGCTGCTTCAGCATCTTCATGCTGACGGGGTGATTATTTCCTATACCGGCGGCCAGGCGGACCAGAAGCTGGCCCATGAAATGATCAGCTTTGAAAGCCAGACGGACAGGGGGAATGCCGCCGCCGTGGGATACAATTTCATCGCCACCGTATGGCATAACCCCACTAATATGCTTGATACGGTGGGGATTAGTGGCAATGTGACTTTTTCCGCGAATGACATAGGAGCCTCCAATGCAATCCGTTACCAGACGATAGAGCTGGACTCCAGAACCCGTGATAAGAGCGGAAAATTCGAGACGGGCAGCGCCGCCACGGATTACAAGGCGGGGCGTCTGAGCAAAATCATCACGGATGTTTCGCCGGCTGCCATTTACAGCGGTGATATTTCCGGCAGCGCGCTGGTTGGCCAGCAGATTTACCGCAGCGGGTCCGGTACGATGGGAGTTTACAATCATTCCATGCAGCAGACTTCCCTGAAGGCCGCCTATAATTATATTACCGGCGGTGTGGAAACGCTTACAGGGGAAACCCACTATAACGCGGATGCTTTCCGCACATCGGTTTCAGACAGCAATTTCAGCGCGTCCGGCATTACTGCGGCCAAGCCCCTTCCTTTTGTTATTTTGGGCGGGGATTCCGGAAGCCCCGGCTATATCTGGAATGAGGAGACGGGCCGGTATGAGTTCCTGGCCAGTGCTCAATCCGGTGATTCCTTTCGTTTTTCCCAGTTTAACGGAAATTGCGCATGGACCAGCAAGATAGTTGACAGTTATAACGTTTCCGTGGATTGCGGCAGTGCCCAGGGGGACGATCATACCGTTTATATCAACGCCGTGACGAGGGATGGAGGCCAGGTTATTCAGGGGGATACCGCTTCCACCAGGCCGTGGTACGGGAGCGTGACTGACGCCGCCGGCAACGAGCTGGCGGACTTCATCGGCCTGCGTTCCGGATCCAATACATGGAAAAGCCTGAACAACGTCATGAACAGCAACAACTGGTACGCTTACGGGGACGGGTACCTGAACGCTGGTATAGCGGACCTGTTCGTGACCCAGGACCTGGTGTTCGCCGCTTCAGGGGATGAGGTTCAGCGCATTGTGCTGAATGGAAATGTGGATCAGGGAGTAGGCTATACGCGCTTCAGCAGGGCGGCAGGGAGCGGAACCGCCTCCTTCCGTCTGACTTCCGCGGAAGGGGAAAGCTACATGCTGAATTCCGCCGGATACATCGTGGACGCGGGGGTGGACGTGCATGTGGAGCTTACGAACTCCGCGGATTACGCCCGCGAATGGAGGAAGACGGGTGAAGGCAACCTGTTTATTGAAGGGCAGGGGAATAATTATATTGCCCTGAACCTGGGCGGTTCCGGTGCCACTTATCTGCAGCGCGAGGGCGGGTATGCCGCCTACAATGTGCTGGCCAACAACGGAACTCGCGTCATCATCAGCGATGTGGGGCAGATCGGGCGGGATTTCACGTTCGGCAATGGCGGGGCGACCCTGGATTTCAACGGAAACAGCATGGATGTGTGGTTCAGTGCCGTGCCGGAAGGGACGGACGCGTTTACTATCCATTGCCTGGATGAGGGCGGCGTGATTGCCAACCTCCGGCAGGGGACTACTTCCACGCTGACATTCAAGGAGGGCGGAACATGGAAGGGATCTTTCCGGGACGCCGGGGAGAACGGTGGCGCCGCCCTGCGCGTGGTGTATGACGGAGGCGATCAGCAGCTTGTTCTTAATTCCATCCTTACCAGCCTTTCCGGTTCCAACGGGGAGGACAGGAGCGCCTTCATCGTGCAGTCCGGAACAGTGCTGCTGAAAGGGACCAACACGCTACACGGCATGGGATCCGCAGACGGGCGTTCTTCCAACCGGCTCTTCAACGCGCTGGACTGGCATTATGCTGACGCCGCCATGGATGTGGAGGTGCGTGACGGCGCTACCTTCCGCCTGGGGGATCACGCCCGGCTTCAGGGGGACGTGAATGTCCTTTCCGGCGGCACGTTCTTGGTGAATGAGGGCGTGCAGCATGAGCTGGAGCATATTGAAGGCGGACAGAAGCTGGAAAGCACCTCCGCCATCAGTGATTACTGGGGCCTGCACGGCAATGTGGCCCTGCAAGACGGAGCCCGGATGCAGATTGCCTTCAGCGAGAACGCAACGGTCGGCATGGAGCTCAAGGGCGGCATCAGCGGGGAGGGAACTTTGAATATTAGCCTGGGTTCCAATAGCCTGCGTCTTGTTCTGAGCGGGGATAATTCAACCCTGAGCGGGGAGAAGGTTCTGGAAAGCGGCACGGTTCAGGGAACGACTCTTGCCGCCATGGGCGATGCCCGGACTCATAAATGGTCTGTGGGAGAGCAGGGGGTGCTGGCCTCCCTGGGTTTTACTTCCGACGTTTCTTCCGTCCGGATTCTGTCTTATATTGATTCCTCTTCCTCCGGCGTGCTGGCCCTCGCTTCCGACCGGGCGGAAACATTTGACATGTCTTCCCATGCTTCCTTGTTCATTGGCGCGCTGGAAGGAACGGAAGTCCATTACGGCAGCGCGGATACGGCGCTGGGAACGAATGCCTCCGGCCAATGGCTGCTGGGCGGCGGAGGGGGGACTCTGTATGTAGACGCCCTGCTGGAGGGCGAGAACCGGCAGCTGGTCATCGGCAATTCCTATGGGACGGGAAAAGTCGTGCTGACCAACGCTGCCAATACGGCTTCCGGCACAATCATGTTCGGCGGCGGCGTGACGCTGGATTATATGGAAGGGGCTTTGGGAAACCTGCACTTCGATCTTTCCTATAGCAACGCTTCCTATTACACTGAAGGCGGTTCGCGGGAATTCCTGTCTTCCTATGTCAATGAAGATGCTGACGGCATCCTGTTGTTGGACCGCACCCCGGAAGCCACTATTGATTTGCGCAACCATTCTCTTCTGGCGCTCGGCAGCTCTGATTCCGGGGAAGGAACCGTCTTTACGGGCGGCATCCTTCTGAATGAGGGGCAGAGCTACCGCTTCTCCGGCAGCGGCAATTTGGTGATGGAACACCTCAGCGCCGGGCATGACGTCATTGTGGACGGGCAGACGCTTTCCGGAGGCTCCCTCACCCTTACGGGAGAAAGCCTGGTTACGGGCTCCGTCTCCATCATGGGGCACAGGGAATCTTCCTCATCGTCATCCGGCAGCATGTCTTTGTCCCTGCAATCGGACAATGCGTTGAAGGATGCTTCTTCCGTCACGATTTCCGAGGGCGGCGTCCTGAACATTAACGGCACTACCCAGACCCTGAAAAATGTCGCGATGAGCGCCGGGGGAGCCATATCCGGGGATGGCGTGCTTGTGCTGGCGGGATCCGGGGCCGGGATGACTCTGGCCGGCAACCTGGAGGTAGGGACGGTGATTAAGCAGGATGCCGGCAATCTGACGCTGGGCGGAACGGGTTCATACAATTCTCTGCAGGTTCTGGCCGGTACGGTCACGTTGGGTTCCAATACGGCGTTCTCTTCTTCAGGCACTACTGATTTTTATGCGGGGACGGAGCTTCTCCTGAACGGAAGGACAGCCAATGGCCGCGTCGTACTCCATGGGGAAGGGAGTGATGTTGTGTCCGTCTCCGGCGGCGGCACTTTTTCCGGGACTCTTGCCGTGGCTTCCGGAACGGGATATATCACGGGCAATACCACTTTCGCGGGGCTTGATGTGGCCTCAGGAGCGGGGCTGAGCCTCGGCGGCAGCGGCAATTTCGCCGTCAGGAGTCAGAATGTCAACGCTTCCGGCGGGATTATCCTGGTGAAGGATGGTTCGCATGCGTTCAACCTGGCGTACAACGGCAACGGGAGCAATCAGATCTTGCGCGGCACGCTGTCTGTTGCAAGTGGAGCAGCTCTCACCCTGCAGAGCAATGGCGCCAGTTTGGGGTACTCCCAGACTAAAACGCTGAATTCCGTTCGGCTTGAGGAAGGAGGCAGACTGGATCTTTCCTGCACCCAGTACAATACGGTCTGGGCGGTAAATTCCCTTTCCGGCGGAGGAGAACTGAATTGGGACTGTTCAAAAAATAACTATTATTCATCCCAGCTTCTTCTTGGCGGGAATGGCCGTTTTTCCGGGACAATCAATTACCGGTCCACGAATGAAACGAGCGGCTACAAATATCAGAATTATTTGATATTCAACTCTGATTATGCTGTCAGCGATGCTGTGGTCAATATGTACGGAAAGAGCGGCCAGGCCATGGCTTCCATGGGAATCAATACGAATCGCATATTCCTGCGCGGGCTGGACGGCAACGCCAATACTTATCTTTTTGCCGGCGGAGCCAAGGCGGGTAATCAGCTTCCTTTCATACAGGGATTCGTCCTGGATACGGCGCAGGCGTCTTCCCGCATGGCCACCCTGACCATCTCCGCACGTGAGGGTGAGAGCCATACGTTCAGCGGAACGGTGAATGGAAGCGCCTCTGCCGGGCTTAGCCTGGTGATGGACGGCGCAGGAACGCAAACGTTTAACGGCGCTTCCGTCACGCTGCATGATGTGTCTGTGACGGGAGGGGGCTCATTGAACCTTGCCGCCGCCAATCTCAGCGTGCTTGGCAATTTGACCCTTTCCGGGAACGCTTCCCTGACTTTGAATTCAGGTTATAACTTAAGTGCCGGGAAAACGCTGTCCCTGATGGGCTCATCCGCCAATACCGCCACATTGAATATGGGAGGGGCGGAAAATGCTCTCACGCTTTCCGGCGGCATTCTTTCCTTTACTGGCGGCGTGCTTTGCTCGGATTCCGCCACCTTGCATATCGCCGGCGGATTGGCCTTTACTGAATCTCTGGAGACGCAGACCATTAACTTTACGGAAACGGCATCCATCAAAACCGGCGTAACCTATTGGCTTGCTGATGGAGACTGGGGTTCTTTCCGGAATGGTTCCTTTGCTTCCGGAGCTCTTCCTTATCTGAATGCGGATTTTTCCATTGCAGATACGGGGCTGCATGTAACCTTTTCCGCGGCGGAAGGCGTCAGCATCTGGGACGGAACGGAAACTTCCAATAGCTGGACGTCCAGCCAATTCGGCAATGCCGCCCCCCTGCCCGGTGAATCCACGGCGGCTATTTTCAATGAAAGCGCCGGAAGCCATGTGGTGAACATCTCTACTACGGCGGAAGTAGGTTCCCTCCTCATTGACGCCGATAACGGATACACGTTTGCGGCGGCAGGGGATAATCTGGTTTCCTCCGGCTCCCTCACGCATTCGGGCCGGGGAACCACCGTTATTGAATCCGGAGTGCGGATTACGGGAACTGCCGCCATTGAATCCGGGGAACTTGTCGTGAAAGACCGGGAGACGCTGACCGGTGCCATTACGGGAGCGGGAACCCTGGGGATTGACTGGGGCGGTGAAAGCGGTTCTCTCTCCACGGAAAATTTGGGCGTGCTGCATATCATCAGCGGACGGTATGAGGGAGGATCCCCCGCCGGGCAGGTGCGGGTGGACGACGGAGGCCAGTTCTTCGTAGCGTCGGGCATGAGCTCTTCCTCCATTGATCTGGCCGGTACCGGCTGGCGGAACGCCGGTGATGACGCGGACAGGGCGGGCGCTCTGAGGCTCGGCGATGGAGCGTCCGTTTCCGGAGCTGTCACACTGTCTGCGGATGCTGTTCTCATGCTCAGCGGAAGTTCCGGGACGATTTCCCATCTGAATACGAATGGCCATGCCCTTGCGAAGGAGGGGACGGGAACGCTCGTGCTGGGAAGTACGGATATTGTGGGAAACCTTGACCTGAAACAGGGAACCATTCAGTTCAACGCAGGGGGGTACTCCGGCATATCCTCCATCCGCATGGCTTCCGGCACAGCCTTGAAGCTTGATTACAATGCCAACATTACCAACGGTTGCGCCGTTTCCATGGAAGATGGTTCCAGCATCAATTTCTGGAACGGCACCGGTACTTCCAATCTGAAAATCGACCTGAACGGCAATGTCAGCCTGAACGGCAACTGTTCCGGAAATGCCGCCGTTCTGGCTGGAACGATTGGAGGAACGGGCCGTCTGAGTCTGGGCACTACTCTGCAAAATGCCTGGACCATTTCTTCCTCCATATCGGGGGATCTTTCCCTGTCCGTCAACTCCAAGGTGACGCTGTCCGGCAATAACTCTTATACGGGCGGTACCGTCATTTCCGGGTCCACTCTGACGACCAGAAGCGTTTCCGCTCTGGGAACGGGTGCCGTCACCATCAATGGAGGGGCCCTGGCTTTGGGCGGCAGTCTGGAAATTTTCTCTCTGGACGGAACCGGAGGCTCTGTCAACCTGGGAGGGAACCTGCTGGGCATTTCAGGGGAAGGCGCTTCCTCCGTTTATGCCGGCTCCATCACCGGAGCTGCCGGCAGCGGGCTGAATGTGGGGGGCGGCGCGAATCTGGGGCTGACGGGCACAGTCACGGCGGATTCCATTATGGTGGGCGGTACTTTGGCCCTGAGCGGCACGGCTACCGTGGGCTCCATGCGGGTTGACAAGGGCGGTAGCGTGACGCTGGGCGGTTCATTGAATCTTGACTACTCCGGGGGCAGGCAGGGCGGCATTCTGAATGCGGGGAGCGTTACTCTGCAGGAAGGGCTGGATCTTCACCTGACGGTGGGCGATACGGGGGCCGGCTCCTGGTCCCTGATTGCGGGGGGCGGTATTTCCTACAGCGGAGATGCCCTGACAGACCACATCTTCATTGATGGCGTGCGGGCTTCCCATCTCCGGGTGGAGCTGACGCAGACTGCGGATGAGCTGTCTCTTGCCTATGCGGGCAGTCAAACACTCCTGTGGACGCCGGGCGGGTCTTCTTCCGTCTGGAATGCCGTGGGAGATGCCAACTGGAGCTTTGAGAACGGTTCCGCCAAGGGCATTGTCTTTTATGAAAACGATTCCGTCATCTTTAACCAGGCAGGTTCCCAGACCGTGACCGTGGCTGAAGACGGAGTGGCTGTTACGGGGATGTCCGTGCAGGCTGCCGGCTATACTTTTGACGGCGGCGCTATCACGGTTAAAGACAGTCTGCTGGTTGACGCGGTAGGAGGCGCTGTTTTCAATTCCGCTGTCACGGTAAACAGGGATCTCATGGTCTTCGGACGGGAAGGAGCTGTCTTTAATGCCGCTCTGAACGTGGCGGGCGACGTGATGATTGCCGGCAACACGGTCTTCACGCAGAACTTCACGTTGTCGGATGGGGGGACCGTATCCTTTGCGGAAGGGGCACAGTGGTCCAGCAGGAACGTCGCCCTTGCCGGAAACGGGCAATTTGACGTGCGCGCCGATGTCCGGAATACGGGCAGCGGCATAGTCAGCGTGGCTACCGGCAAGACCTGGACCGTGGCTCTCAGCAATGACGCCCTCTGTGAAATGGCATCCCATTATCTGCAGCTTACCGGAGTCCTCAATCTGGCGGCAGGAGAAAACAGCGGCGGCACCCTGGTGGTGGATGGTCTCTGTCTTTCCTCCACCAATCCAAACGGCGGAAAGAGCCAGCTGAATATTGCTTCCGGCACGCAGCTCTTCATCAAGGGAGACAGCGCCGGCAGGAACAGCGGCGGCATTTTAGCCAATACGGGCTCCATGATGCTCTCCAACTGGCCGGGTAACGGAGGAGGAAGCAATGAAGTGAACGTGAATGGCGTCCTGACGAGTAATGCCGTAATCAGCGGCCGTGATGGAGCCTCCGTCATCAACGTCGCGAACGCAGGCGTGCTGAACATGCTGGGAGGACTGGCGGCGAATACTCCAGGACGTACCAAAAACCATGTGATCAACATTGCCGGCGGCGGCCGCCTGAATGCGGCGGGAGGCACGGAAAACCAGTACCTGAAAGTGAACCTGGCGGCCGGATCATCCTTCGGCGGCGTGGGGGAAGCGGGTAGTACGGCTTCCTTTTCCAATAATCTGGCATTGGGAACGGCTGGCCAGGAAGGAGTGGTTACGTTTGATACGAACGCCCGCAAGCTGAACGCCGCTGCGTATGAGGTGGAAAATGCGGACGGAGGGCTGGATCTTGTTTTCTCCGGGACGATGACTGACGCCGGAAATACGGCGGCGGCGATAACAGGCAAGGGAAGCGTCGCCTTCACGAATAACACGACTTTTTCCGCAGGAAGCACTGTGGAAGCAGGCGCCGCGCTGAAGTTCGGTTCCGGGACGGCAGCAGCGGAAATCAGAACGGGGAACGGAACTTCTCCGGCTGTGGTGGCGGGAACCTTGTCTTATGCGGCGGAATCCGGCCTCAGCGTCAGTGAAGGAACTCTTGCCAATACCCGAGTCAGTATGAATGAGAATTCCCGGTTTACGGCCGGCAATGTGGCTATGGATGCCGGTTCGTCCATCACGGGGGGAGCTCTGGTGGTGGACGGGCTTTCCATAGCTATGGAAAGCGGCGTGACATCCACGGATACGCTCATGGTCAATACGGTGCTTATCTCCTCGTCCCAGGAAGAACTCACGATCAGACTGGACCATGAAGCCCGGGTATTGTCCCTGGAGTGCACTTCTCTTAATGACGTGACGGTGACGGGCTCTGCGCTGATGTTTGATTTCTCAGCCTTCGGAGAATGGGCAGACATCCTGGAATACGAATATCTCTGTCTTGACTTCTCCGCCGCAGGCGCGGATTTGTCCGGGGTGAGCGATATTTCCGCCGTATATGGAGATCAGATTTATGAAGGCTATCGGGCAGCCACCGTGGAAGGCCGTTCCGGTGTGAACAATACGGGCAGCACCATTTACTTTGAGGTTGGAACCAAGAATGTTCCGGAACCGTCCGTAGCTGTTCTGGGGCTGTTGTCCCTGTCCGCATGCGTCATGCGCCGCCGCCGGTCATAAGAGAACGTACTTTTCTCCTGTGCCCCGCATGGGTGCGCAGGAGAAAAGTATGATGTGCGGATGTTTTTTCTTTGACTTGAAAAATGAAAGACCAATACTTTTTCAAAGAATGAAAAACGGTTTTAATTCCCGGATATTGGCATATCCGAAAGAAAAACCTGATCAAATATGATAATGATATGAGAATATTTTATCTTGTTGCTGTAGTGTTTCTGGCGTCCTTTGCCTTTGTTTCCTGTGACGGCGGAAAAAAACAGGCCTCATCCCCGGATGTTGCAGCCCCCGATGAACAGGCTGTTCCCAAAACGCCGGGAGAAAAAATTCTGGCTGTTCTCCTTCTTATTCAAGATCAGGCTGCGGCAAACACTCATGCGGCGGAGGTGAAGGAGCTTGCGAAAGCTCTTCCCAGGGACATTCCCCATGAAGAAAGCGTAAGCATCATGAATGAACTGCTCCGTCTTGCCAGTCGGGAATGCTATGGTTCCCGGTCTCTGGAAGATGCCTTGAAGGGGATTCAATTTGATGCCGGGGAATATACAGGCAGCGTGCCTTTGGATGTGGATGGTTTTGAACCCACCCCGGACGAGCCGGAGAAATAGATTCCCGTGCGTGGAAACGGCGGGCTGTTCCTGAACCTTCTCCGTTCCGTTTTTTCAGGAGGAAACGAATATGGAAGGAAAATGACCTGATTACTCTGGAAGGGGCGGTTTTCCAGCGGTTCTGAAAAAATCTGTATGTTCTTCTTTCAGGAAAAAGAGTCAAAAGGGATTCTCCCTCTGCTCTCCGGAAATTCCTGCCCGGATGGGGCAACTCCGTGAAAGGAAACTCAGGGTAAGGGCCGTCGCAATTCTTCAATGGCTTCCGCCATGTCTTCTCGAGTGATTATCTTGGAAACGCCTGCTTCCCCCGCCTTGGAAAGCAAGACGAAGCGGATGGTTCCAGCCCGGAATTTTTTGTCTGATGCCGTTTTACTGAGAATCGATTCCGTGTCAATGTTGTCCGGAAGAACGAGGGGAAGCCCCAGAGCCTTGAGGGTGTAAAGTATCTTATTGGCGTCGGAAGAACTCAGCCCTGCCTTTCGTTCGCTGAGGAACAGGGCTGCGCGCATGCCGAGCGCCACGGCTTCTCCGTGCAGGATAGTGCCATAGGGAACGGCTGCTTCAATGCCGTGTCCGATGGTATGGCCGAAATTGAGCAGGGCACGGATATCCAGCGTTTCCAATTCGTCATTTTCCACAATGCGCGCCTTGATCGCCACGTTCCGGGCGATTAAGTCGGGAAGCCTGGCAATAGTATTCAGGGAAAAACCGATGGAGAGCTCCGGCCCCAGCCCTTTCAATTCATGGAGCATGGAAGCATCTTTGATAGCCGCATGCTTGACGGCTTCCGCCAAACCTTCCGCCAGTGTGCGGCGATCCAAAGTCACCAGCGTGGTAGGGTCAATTACTACGACAGAAGGCTGATGAAAAGCGCCTACAAGATTTTTCCCTTCCGGAATATTGACGGCAGTCTTTCCTCCTACGGAACTGTCCACCTGGGCAACCACCGTCGTTGGAATTTGCATGAAGGGAATGCCCCGGTAATGAATGGAAGCGATGAAGCCGGCCAGATCCCCCACTACGCCGCCTCCCAGAGCGGCAATGCATCCGGTGCGGTCGATTCCGGCCCGGACCAGTTCGGAACACAGCTCCTGGGCCTGAAGCATATTTTTGGAAGCTTCCCCGGCATTCACTACGTGCAGGCTGGGAATGAATCCCGCGCTCTCCAGGGACCTCATGACGCGCTCTGCATAAAGCGGGGCGACACAGCTGTCCGTGATCAGCGCAATCTTGCCGTCCAGGCTGGCGCGGTAGGCAAACTCTCCGGTACGGTCCAGTGCTCCGTTTTCCACGTGGATGTCGTAGGAACGTTCACCGAGAGCAAGAGAAATGGTAGGCATGAGGCCAGTATGGGATATTCCGGAGGGAACCTCAAACGGAAAGTGCGGATGAGGCGCAGAAGACACATTCCCGTTTTAATGCGTTCTTGTCCTGGGGGCCAGCGGAGAAAGAGTTTCCAGAATAACTTTCAAATGTTCCGCGCGTGAGGTTGTGAAACCGCCGTCATCCTTCCAGATAATATTGCCGTTGCCATCCAGAAGAACAACCGCTGTTTCCGCCTTCTTGTGAAGGGAAAGCCTGCGGCGTACAAAAGACTGGTCGTAATAGGAAATCAGAGAATTGGTCTTCATGTAAAAATCCGGAAAATCTCCCAGAGCCTGTGTAAAGGCGGGAACATCCCCTTCAATGGGGGGCGGCTGCAGCACCAGCAGAATGTTGTAATCCACCGGGGTTGGCGTATGCTTGTACTGCTTGCGGAGGTCTTCGCAGAAGGGAAGCCATCTTTTCATGCTGTACAAAGTTTCCGGGTGAAAAACAGTCAACATGATATGGAAACTTTTTGGAACGATGGGAGGCAGGGAAATATTATCTCCCATTAAATTCATGCCGTTGATATCCGGAAAACGGTAACGTCCGTTTCCTCCTCCATAAGGATGCTCGGGATTGGGCGTTGGCAAGTGTATTTCCTGATCCTTCATGCGCTGTTAGACAGAATTCGGAGAAATAATGTTCACGCTGATAGCTGTCAAACAGGGCCTGTTCATTGATGGGGGGAAAGGTTGTTTTTCCGTTGGAAGTCTCTCTTTCCCAAGGAATTTCATCTGATAGGAAATGCTGTATTCATAGAAAAGGAAATAGATAGGCCTGTGATGAACAACATCAAGAAGGATAGTCAGGCAGAAATATGAGGGAGGAAATGTTCAAAAAAAA
>CAJKMG010000012.1 GCA_905200945.1 uncultured Akkermansia sp.
CCCGTGTTGCCCGCGTGAAAGGCGGGAGTCCTGGACCGCTAGACGAACGCGACTTTTAGGTTTGCAGGGACTGCGCGGCGAAGTAAATACTACCGGAAGCCGAAAGGCAAGAATTATTTGAATCCGAGTTAAAAAAATCGTTATTTTCCTTCCGGTATGTGGGAGTCGTCGTAATCGTCCAGCCTGTGCTGCCAGAGGTAGTGCCGCGTTTGCTGGACAAGCACGCCGGAAAGTGCCAGCAGGGAAATAAGGTTGGGCAGGGCCATCAGGCCATTAGCGCAGTCTGCAAAAATCCATACCAGTTCTATTTTAGAGACGCAGCCGATGAAAACCGCCGCCACCCAGATGACGCGGTAAGGCGTGATCAGCCGGATGCCACCCAGATATTCCAGTGCTTTTTCTCCAAAGTAAGACCACCCCAGAATGGTGGAAACCACAAAAGTAACCAGGCTGAGCGTGAGCAGAGGGGAGCCTATATAAGGAATTTTGCTGAATGCCAGCGTAGTAAGCCTGGGGCCGTCCGTGCAGGAAATGTCCGGATGCGCGATGATGCTGGTGGTCAGCACAATTCCCGTCAGGGCGCAGATGATGACGGTATCCCAGAAGGGGCCGCTGGAAGAGATAAGAGCCTGCCTGACGGGGTTGCGGTTCTGTGCTGCGGCGGAAGCGATGGCTGCGGACCCCAGGCCGGCTTCATTGGAAAAGAGCCCCCGGGCTACACCGGTTCTCATGGCTGCCATGACGGCAGCCCCTGCTGCACCCCCGGCGGCGGCTTCCCCCGTGAAGGCGCAATCCAGAATATACCGAATGGCGGGAAGAATGTACTCCGCCTGTACGGTCAGAATATACAGGCATCCCAGGATATAGATGACGGCCATGACCGGAACGAAGAAAGCACATACCCTGGCAATGCCCCGGATGCCTCCCAGCATCACCAGCGCCGTTAATGTCGTCAATGCAACGGCTGTTCCCCAGGAAGGAATGGAAAAGGCGTGGTGGAGCTGTTCCGCAGCTGCGTTCCCCTGCGTCAGGTTGCCGATACCGAAAGCGGCAATGGCCGTGAAGACGGCGAAGGCTGTACCCAGCCATTTGCTGTTCAGACCGCGTTCCAGCACGAACATGGGGCCGCCGCTCATATTGCCGTCCTTGTTCTCCACCCGGTATTTGATGGCGAGCAGCCCTTCCGAATAACGGGTTGCCATTCCCAGCACGCCCGTCAGCCAGCACCAGAAGACGGCTCCGGGGCCTCCGGCGGCAATCGCCACGCCCACGCCGATGATATTCCCGGCGCCGATGTTGGCGGCCAGGGCCACCATCAGGGAACTGAACGGGGAGATATCCCCTTTGTCCGTATGATCTTTCACAAAATACAATTTCAGGGCCTTGAGCAGATAACGCTGCGGAAACCGCAGGATGGCGGTGAGGTACAGGTGCGTGCCCAGCAGCATGATGAGCAGGGGCCAGCCCCACAGGAAGCTGCTGAAAGCGGACAGCCAGGACGTGAGAGCGTCCCCGGTCTGGAAAAAGGCATTTTGGAGGGCATCAAGCATACCGGAGGGATTCTAGGGAAAAGTAACGTGGTGACAAGCCCTTAAACGGATGAGAGAGAAAGGTTTTTCACGATGTTATGAATCCCGGACTGGAGTTTTTCCTTTTTGGGGAATCAGTTTCAGGAAAAATGGACAAGGAGAAATACAGGAACTGCCTGTATATTGAAATTATGCCGGAGGAGAGCAGGAACGCCGCTTTTTATGAGAAGCGCGGCTTCCGGGTTATGGAAGATGTCATAGCCATGCGGCTGTGCAATTTTTCAAAAAGGAGCTGATGCGGATTGCCGGGGAAAGGTTTCCTGCGGGTGTCCGGGGCAGCCGTTGTCTGCCGGATATATCCGTTTTTCAGCATATTTTTCCGGAAGTCCGCTTCTTATGGCTGAAATCCGCAGTCAAGAAACTGCGGTCTGCCTCAGAGTGTTTTCCCTGGCCAGGGTACAGTAAACCCGCGGGAATCCTTTCGGATTTTGGCTCCGCGGGTTTACCTTCTCATCCCGGATCAGCTCCGGAAAAGGTTGAGATTCAATTCCCTGATGATGGATTGAAGCGCAGCCTGCCCCTTGACGGTATTTCCTGCGGGATCCAGGGGAGGCGAAAAGGCCGCCATAGCCAGCTTGCCGGGAGCTACGGCCACCAGGCCGCCGCCTACGCCGGATTTGGCCGGAAGGCCGGCCTTGTACATCCAGTCCCCTGTGGAATCATAGAGGCCAGACATGCACATTTCCGCCAGAATGGGGGGAACATTCTCCTCCTTTACCACACGCTTCTTGCTGACGGGATTGATCCCGCCGTTGGCGTAGCAGGCGCCCATCAGGGCCAGCTGGGAAGCTGTGATATTCAGGGAACACATGCGGGTGTACAAATCCACAATCATGGGCGGCGTATTGTAAAAATAGCCGTAGCTGTCCAGCAGCCAGGCAATGCCGCGGTTGTGCTGGTTGGTAGCGCTTTCCGACTTGTAAATCTCCTGGTTCACGGTCAGGGCCGCGTTGGCGAAGTTATTGAAATTGTGGATCATGTTCCCCCATATTTCATCGGAATCCGAACCATTGACCAGGCTGACCGTTGCCATGGCCCCCGCGTTAACCAGGGGGTTAAGGGGCTTGCCGCCGTGCAGCTCAACCGCCATCACGGAGTTGAAGGGTTCCCCGGTGGGGTCCGCTCCGATCTTCGCGCGCAGCTGCTTCATGCCGATCAGATCCATGACGTAAGCCAGGTTGAATGCCTTGGAGATGGATTCAATGGCAAAGGGCGTGTTCGCGGAGCCTGCGGTCAGCAGGTCTCCGTTGACGGTGACCACGGCAATCGCCAGCAGGTCGGAAGGCACCTGGGCCAGGGCGGGAATGTACGAGGCGTTTTTGCCTCCCTGGACGGTTTTGGCGTAGGCGTATGCGTTATCCAGGGCCGTCCGGATCTGTTCATTGGAAGGAATGTTACTCATGGGATATGGAATGGCTAGGGGTTGCTGCGGAATGGGAACCATTGTTTTTCTCCCATCCGAAGGGTTCAAAGGCGTCTTCGGGATCCACCGGCCGTTTCCAGGAGGGTTTGGCCATGGCATGGATGATGAAGGGGATACCCGCGAAAATGAAGGTGCCCACCACCAGAAGAAGAACGTACATGGTACTGCTGCCTACGGTGATTTGGTTCGGCGGGATGAAGCTCACCAGGAAAGCCGCCAGGCTTGCCAGGAGGCCGAGGCCCCCGACAACCCACATTCCGAAGGTTCTGCCGCCGGGAATGCGGAAGGTGCGGGGCGTATTCGGTTCCCGGTAGCGCAGGTAAATGCCGGACGCGAACATCAGCATGTACATGATAAGGTACAAGATGATGGTCAGCTGGGAAATAATCTGGTAGGCGGATTGCACGGAAGGCATAATTACAAACATGATGGAAAGCAGGGTGACGATTCCCCCCTGAATAAGCAGGATGCCCATCTGGACGTTATTCTTGTTCCGCTTCTGCATGACGGGCGGAAGGTTGCCGGCCAGGCCCACCTGGTACAGGCCTTTTGAGGGGCCTCCCACCCATGCGGTTACCTGGGCCAGAACGCCTACGGCCAGCGCAAGCGCCAGAATCCAGTTCATCCAGCCGAGGCCGAAGAAGCTGAAGTAGCTGTCATAAGTAATCAGCAGGCTCTGCACCAGATTAATCTGGGAATTGGGAATGATGAAGCCGATGGCCAGCGTGCCCAGAACGAAAATAAGCACCGTAATGATGGCGGAAATCAGAATGGCCAGCGGATAATTGCGGCCGGGATTATTCACATCCTTCACATGCACGGCGGACATTTCCATCCCTGCGTAAAACAGGAAGATGCTGGCTGCCAGAACGAGGTTGTTGAAATTGCTCATGTCCGGCACCAGCTTGTCCCAGCTCATATCCAGCAGGATCGGGTTGCCCCCGGCCCAATAGCTCAGGCCCAGGAGGATCAGGATGGCTCCGGGAATGATGGTTCCGATGATGGTTCCCCATTTGGTGACGCCTGCGGAAGTCTCCATGCCGCGCAAATTGAGCAGGGTTGCCGCCCAGTACACGCACAGCACCACGATGAGGACATACCATTTATTGGCGGCAAGAGCTTCATCCCATCTTTGCCCGGGACCCATGAAAGCCAGGGAAACGGCGGCGAATGTCAGAACGGTAGGGAACCAGATGGTGCTTTCAATCCATTGCAGCCAGATGGCCAGGAATCCCCATTTCTTTCCGAAAGCCTCGCCTACCCAGCGGTAAACGCCGCCTTTTTGAGGCCATCCGGTAGTAAGTTCCGCGGCCACCAGGGACACGGGCACCAGAAAGAAGACCGCAGCGAAAATATAATAAAAAACGGAACTCAGTCCGTAAGTGCTTTCCGCAGGCATGCCGCGCAGGCTGACAATGGCGGAGACGTTGATCATGGCGAGCGTAAATACTCCCATGCGGAGGACGGATTTTACCGCCGGAGCGTTATTGGTTGCTGCGGGGCCTGTTGGAGAAGCCCCTGGTTGAGTCGTATTATTCATTGGTTTATTCCGGGTTGAGAATTGGGACGGCGTAAAGAAAGTGCCGACACCGGCCTTATCTGGACGACCAGGAGGGAAACCCTTTCGTTGAAGGGATGATGCAGATAGGACCGCCGGAGTTTGTCTTAACGGAGGCCGGAGAAGTTTTTCAGCCCGTCCACATGGTCATCTGGCCGGCAGTGGATGCGGGGGATGTCAGGCAGTGCGGAAAAACATGGTTATTCCCTCCGGATGTTTGGAATAAATATATATTTTAAAAAAAATATTGATTGGTAATAATTTATTGTAATTAATAACAATTATTCAAAAATGAATCATTGATCTGTTCCGTTTTCCGAGATACATAAGAATAGTGAATATAGAGAAGTGTTGTCTTCTTTGATGTTCGTCCCTTAATCGTCAATTATCTGGATTTTATGAAAGATCAACAGGTTCAGCGTCATGCGGATTCTCTGCCTGATAATTCCCTCACAGCGTCCGGAGGTGGGCCGGCTCCGTTTGACAAAGAGGCCGGGGCGTTCAGCGGCAGCTGGGACTGGGGGATTGTCGTTGATCCGCTCGGCCCGGGGGAAACGGCGGAGTGCCGTCTGATGCTGGGGGTGGATGATAACGGCTCTCTTACTGTTGACGGCGAGGGAATTTTCATTCCTGGGGAGGGCAAATACCATGGAGGGTCTTATAGGGAAAGAAGCTTGAGCTTCCCCATTGAACCGGGACCGCACCGCGTGCACATGACTTATGAGAACGTGGCTGTTCCTCCTGAATGGACTAATCTCGCCATCCTTAATTATTCCATTGAAGTCCTGGTTTCGGATGGAACCTCTTCATCCTCCTATCAGCCGGATGAAGGTTATCCGGAACCCGTAAGTACGGAAGATGAGGGGGAAGACGTGCCGTGTGAATGTGGGGAGGAGGCTGCTGGCGGCAATGGCTCCCAAAGCAGTTCCAGTTCTCCCTGTCCGGAGGAAGACAACGGAGAAGGGGATAACGGTGAAGATGGGGCTCCCTGCACCTGTGAAAACAATGAGGGCGGCAGCAGCAGCTCTTCGGCACGCGGCGCGCGCTCTTCCTCCACCCTTTATGGTTCGTCGACCGCCGGCAGGCGCGTGGTCGCCCGGACGCTCAAGACGGAAATGATCTGGCGTACCAATTTCGGCTCTTTCCGGGGCATGACGGGTCTGCCTCAGGGATTGCTGGAAATGGTAGGGTACACATTCTCGGCTGAGCTCTGGTCCCCACGTGCGCTTCATTACTGGCATCCGATGACTCGTGAAATCATCTCCGCGCCATCATCGGGCATCGGGGCGAATACCGCTTTCCAAATCAGGAGCGGCGGAACTGCCATTAACTACTACTGTTACGCGGATGGAGACGGCAGCAGGGTTGACAGCGTGGCCCCCATTGCAGGATCCGCCAAGCGCGGGGGCTCGGCGTGGTTCGGGAGGAGATCCGCTTCTCCGGCAAGGGCGGGAGAATTCTGCCTCAGTATCCGTTCAAACGCGGGCAATACCGTTAACTATACCGCCGGCGCGGCCTCTTCCTTGAAATACGCCACCGGCTACACCGCTAAAAACGGCGCGGCTTACACAAGAGAAGAATTTGACGGAAAGCTGGATATCGTGCGGGCTTCGGACGGAAGCATCCGGCAGATATGGAACCTGTGGGACGGACTCGCCAACATTGAAAATGTCACGGAGTCCGGTTACCGCATCGCCCTCTATCTCCCCGAACAGGTGGGCGGGAAAGACAGTTCCACCGGCCTTTATTCCGTCACGGGCGACCCCTTTAAAACCTTCACAATTACTGGGGACGCGGCTGCGGGCAGACTCTCCGTTACCGAACAGACCGCCGGGCGCGCGCCCTACACCACCCGCTACTGGCAGGGAGCCGACGGAGCATGGAACATGGCGCAGGGGGAAGGAGAAGACGCCATATTCACTCTGAAAGAAAAGCAGATCGTTTCGCCCGGCACGTGGAAACTCATCACCACCATCCAGCGGGGGGAAAACGGCGCTCCCATCTCCCGCGTCTGTGAGACCTATGCCGTCACCCGCAATGGCAATTTGTGCACCAGCCGTATTGAAGGCTACGGAACGGACTATGCCCGGGAAACGACTTACGAGTACACCGGCATGGGAAAAATCGCGAAGGAAACTGCTCCTGACGGAAGTGTCAAAACGTGGGCATACGACCGTTTCGGCCGTGAAATCGTGTCCAGCGTCCCCTGGGCGGAAGCCGGCGATAAGGTCACTTACACCACGTATCGGGACCAGACGCAGGCGGATCCGGATATCCTCACCCAATGGGTGACGTTGACGGCCACTGCGGCGGAACTTTGGCGCGCGGATTACACCTACGTTGAGAAAAATCATGTGCGGCGCGTGGAAAAACGCACCACCGCATTGGGGGAAGAAAACGTGCGTCTGGAAGTGAAGGAATCCTGGCTCGGCACGGCTCCCAATGTTTATGCCCGCGGACGCCTGAAGATGAAACAGGGCATGGACGGCATTCAGACGCATTATTTTTATGAAGAGACGGACCGGTACGGAGCCCTTTACAAAGTGACCGCGGAAACGCGGATAGCGGGAGAGAGCGTCCCCGGCCTGAGCTCGCGGAAGGTTACTTACGTCTCCGGCCAGGGCAATAACATGCGTTATGAGCAATACGCCCGGCTGGCCGATGGCGCCTGGTCCATGACGGACGCGTCTTCTTATGAATATGACGTTGAGAACCGTTGGGTAAAGCGCACCCGCGCCAATGGGCGCGTTTACGAGCGCATGATGACCTGCTGCGGCCCGTTGTGGGAGAGGGATGAAAATGGAGTGACCACTTCCTATTCCTACAATACGGCCCGCCAGCTGGTGGAAACCATCCGTTCAGCCGTTACGGACGGGGAAACCATGATCACTCCGGAAACCATCACGAGCTATACCCGTGATGCCCTCGGTAAAATTACCTCCCTGCGCAGGGATGCAGGCCCCATGACGACGGTGGAAAGCCGGGAATACGATTTGCTGGGGCGCCTGATAAGGGAAACCGATATTCTGGGGCGCACCACCGTCCGCTCTTATAGCGGGGATGGCCTGGTAGAAACTGTTACCACGCCCGCCGGCGCTACGTTCATCACCCGGAAAAGCCCTTCCGGAACAGTAGTGCGGCGTTACGGCACCGGGCAGCAGGATATCCTTTATACCGTTGAGGCCACGGCGGAAGGGATCCGCACGACGGAGGCTGTGCCGGGCGGGGAGGGGGGAGAGCCCCGCGTCGTGACGGGAAGCTCCACCGTCAACGGCTTTGGCGAGCTTGTACGGATTGCTGCCGCCAATACCCTGAATGGGGAAAACGTGCGCACTCTTGCATACGATGACAAGGGGCGCCTTATCAGGGAACAGCTGGCGGACATGGCGCCGACGCTCTACGCCTATGATGCCTTTGGGAACAGGACAAGGGCAATCGTCGCCCTGGAGGATGAACCGACCATCCTGAACTCCCGCATTACTGACTACGCTTATGTGGCCGAGAGCCGTGAAGACGGCATCTACAGACTTGTTTCCATAACAAGTTATACTTCTTCAGGTACTCCCGTTCTTCAAAAGCAGGCGGCCCTGCTCTCTGCTTTGAGTTCTGTTCTTGCCGGCAAAACCGTCATGACGGATCCCCGCGGCCATGATACCGTGGAGTGGACGGAGTATGGCGGCGGTTCTGTCCGCCTGCAGAAGAAAACCGTGCCCGGCGTCGAGAGCGTTGCCCTCACGCGCGTCGTGGACGGATTCACGACGGCGGTTACGGGCTTTGACGGCGCGACCGCCCGCCGGCAGCGCACTTATACGGAAACGGGCATCACCTATGCGGACACAGATGTGCGCGGTAACGTCTTTACCGCCGTCTGCGACATCGCCGGCCGCATCATTTCCGGCACGGATGCCGCGGGCAACACGACTACCTACGCTTATGCCCAGCCCTTTGATCTGCCTACCTGCGTTACCAATGCCCTTGGTAAAACGGCCTGTTCCGTTTATGATATCCGGGGCCGCAAGGAAGCCGAATGGGGGACGGCCATACAGCCCGCCGTATACGCTTATGACGCCGCCGGCCATATGGTGAGCCTTTCCACCTTCCGTGATCCCGGGGATGTCATCACTACTGATCCCCGCCTCCGGACGGATGGGGACATCACCACCTGGACGTACGATGTCGCTACGGGGCTGGTTGTCCGCAAAACCTATGCCAATGCCACCCATGTGGATACCGCTTACGATGCGCTCAACCGCGTTTCCGCTACGACGGACGCGCGGGGAACCGTTGCCTCCCGCTCCTACGCCCCCCTTACCGGGGAGCTTACCTCCATTACCTTTAATGACGACGGTTTTACCCCCTCCATCAGCAGCCGCTACAATCATCTGGGGCAGCTGACGCAAATTGAAGACGCTTCCGGAACGCGCACGTTCACGTACAACCAGTATAACGAACAGGAAACGGAAACGACGGCTGGCCTTGCGGCAAGCGTCTTGACCCTCCGCCGTGACGGAGTGGGGCGGCCCGCGGGCTACTGCCTGGACTATGCGGGCGCCGCCGCCTTGCAGACGGCATGGGGCCATGACGCCTTCGGAAGGCTTTCCACCGTCTCGCTGAACGCCGTCGGGAAGCCCTTCACCTACGGCTACAATGCGGAAAACGGCCTGCTGGACACTCTTGATTACCCCAACACCCTGAAACGGTGGCGCACTTTGGAAGAAAAGCGCGACCTCCCGGTGAAGATTGACTACCTGCGCCCCGGCAGCGCCAACTACCCGGCCAAAACCGACTACTCTTACGATGTGCTGGGGCGTCCCGTCACGAAGAAAGACTATTTCAACACGTCCGCGCCCGACCTCACCCACGCCTACGCCTACAATGACAGGAATGAGCTTGTGAGCGACGCGATGAGCCGGGGCGGTACATACAGCTACTCCTACGATAACATCGGCAACCGCACAACCTCCCGGGAGGGAACGGATTCCCTTCCCACTACATACGTTGCCAACCGGGTCAATCAATACACGGATATCACCGAAGGTGAGGAGGCTCCTTTTGTGCCGAATTATGACGCCGACGGCAACCAGACGAAGATTCAGACGTCCACGGGAGAATGGGAAGCCGCCTACAACGCGTTGAATCAGGCGGTCAGCTTCATACAGGGGGACAGGCGTATTGAATGCGTATACGATTATCTGAACAGGCGGGTAGAAAAATCCGTCTATGAAGGAGAATCGCTCATGTCAAGGAAACGGTTCATCTATCACGGCTACCTGCAAATCGCGGAACTGGATGCTGCGGACGCTTCGGAATCCGCTGAACCCGTCCTGTGTAAAACGTACCTGTGGGATCCCCTGGAACCGGCAGCCACGCGCATTTTGGCGATGAGCGTCTTCGATGAAACGGGCACCTGTGTGGAAGACCTGTACTTTACGCACGACGCCTTGAAGAACACGACGGCCCTCTTCGGCATCCTGGCAGGCCGCCGTGCGCTGTACGAATACGGCCCTTACGGCTCCACCGTCAAGATGGAAGGTAATGCCGCCGAGGTGAATCCCTTCCGATTCTCCAGCGAGTATTTCGATAAGGAAACCGGGCTTGTGCAGTATAATTTTAGATATTACAATCCGAAGGATGGGAGATGGATCAGCAGGGATCTTATTAATTTAATTGATTTCAGAATAAATATTTCTAATTATTTTAATATTGTTGGGTTTAATAAAAATTTGATTGATAAAAACAACAATCAATATTCATTTATTTCTAATAAATTTTATTTGATTGATAAATATGGTCTTTTTGGTTGGCTGGGAGTTGTGGGTTTAGTCCTTGGCGTAGGACTATTCATATATGCATTGAAAAAACTAGCCGATTCTGTTGATGAAGAGAAGAAAACGGCCGAGGATGCTCAAGACGCATATGATCGTGGAGATTATGATGAATGGGCAAAATGCTGTGACAAGTTGCAAGAAAAAAGAAGAGAAAAATGTAAAAAAGCTGCAGAAGCTGCTGAAAAAGGATTAAAACTTTTAAAGCCAAGAAGATAATTTAATATAAATATTGTAAATATTTAATGAAAAAACAAATTATTGTCAATGTTTTTTTTGCAGTAATTGCATTTATATCTATATTGTATCTATATTACTATATTGACCTATTATCTATAATTAAAATAAAAAATCCATTAAAAATACAATACGTAAATTTATTTACGCTATACTCAATACTTTTGATTCTTTTTATTGTTTCGTTTTTTATAAAAATTAAGAAAATATGTCTCATTTTTTTAATTATTCTTTGCATTTTTAATATACTTATAGTTTTTGCTTTAGAGATATTTCCAATAGAAACAATCAATGTTATTATGTTTTCATATATGATATTTTTTGCATGTTTTTCAATAATTAATTTTGTCTATAGTTTTCATGATACTCTATATAATTCCGTATAGAAAGAATATCAGATTCATCTCATCGTTCCTATGTTAATGGAGTTGGAGGCAGATATGGAGTATGGGGTTCTCAAGCAGTCCCATGGGTTTATGCGCATGAAGCCGGCCATCTTATGGGACTGCCCGACGATTATCAGGATGTTACCAATTCAGATGGCACCGTAACTTCCGTTCCTAACGCAGGACATGAAGGACATATGATGGGGGAATATGGAGGAAGCGTCAATCAACATGAAATAGATGCTATTTTAAAAAATGTCGAATGCCCATGCGATGAAAATCAATAAATATATTTCAATAGTCTTTATCATTTTATTTTCAATATTATTAGCTGATTGTGCAATATCAGAAGAAAATAAAAATCAACATATGGAGCCAGATCGGATTATCTTGAGAGATCTGACTAAAAATTTACAAATTATTGTAACATTTGGTCATCCATCCCGGAGAACACAAGAAATTATACTTAAAGAAAATCAGCCTGTAAATTTCTTTGGCATCGATTTTGTTTTGCGTAAAGGTATTTTATACGCGAAACGAGATAAAGAAGAGAAGACCTTTCTTTCGCCCGGGTCATATTATATGAATATATCTCCCATAAAGGGGACATGGGTGTCAGGTAAGACATTTATTCCTTTTGAGGGGAAACATCATCCCAAACAATAATTGTCATGAATATAAATTTCATGCTAATTATTTAATTTTGTAAACAGGATTAATATTTTTTTCTGATTCCGTTATTTAATTGTTCTTTATCTGTTGTGTAATATCATTTTAAATATGGTGATTCTTTAGATATAAATGGAATATTAGAAATTTTACCGGCGGGTAAACGAATGGCATCTTGATTTTTTCGTCAAGAACAATACATGCCTGTACTCTGATACGCTTGGCCTTTCTGAAGATGCTGAAACGGAATGTTGCAAGGATGGTGTAAAATACTCTAAAATTGCGGATGACGCAGGAAGGGAATGCTGCGAATATGAAATACAGGAAATTTTTATTCTGGTTAAACCATGCAGCTACTGGTCAGGAAATGTAGGACATGCTTGGGTCAAAACGCCCAATATGCAGAGAGGCCTCTACCCCGGAAGTTGGCACAAAGGCGCTTTAGGCGTTGGAGCCGGAAAAATTCAGGATGATGCCTCCAATGTGGAAATTCCTACACTTATAAAGCCTGTCCTGAGTCAGTAAATAAAGTTGAAAAACAGATCCGGGAAGATGAAAAGAATGTCCCTCAATATTCACTATACAACTCGGGAGCAAGAAATTGCTGCGGATGGGCGTGTGAAATCGTGGAAGGAGCTGGTTTTGTAGCCCCGTTTGCCCCCGATACTTCTCTTCTGGCTCCAGCACCTCAAGGGCATAGAGGCTATGGCGAAGGAAGAGTGCCTTGCAAATAAACAAAAAGGGAATTAATAATTTATTTAAGATGAAAAAGAAAATGTGGATCGTCATAGGAATAGCCGCTCTTTACTTCATTTATTTACCGTTCTCCCTCTTCTGGTCGGGTATAGATACGGGAAACGGTATGAAGAGGAGTGTAACTCTGTTGAAAACAGTGAAAAAGGATTTGGAGCTCCATAAGATATTTGCCCGGCATGGAATGAAATTAACAGGCGATGGAGCTTCCTGGAGAGGTAAAACTTGTGAGATCTGGTTCGTTGTCGAAGACGGAACGAATGCCCGGATTCCTCCGGAAGTTGAGGAGTATCTGTTAAACAACCCTGACCTTGTGAAAGGCTGCCGTATCGAAGTGCAAATCAAAATTCCCCCTGAATCAAAAGAAGAGCCTTACAGGGTTTATTGCGAAAAAATATATTTTCCATGGAGACTTTTCTATTAGATAAATGCGGAATTATGTTCCCTATTTCTACGGGAATCGCTCTTTTTGGTTCATCTTTTTCTAATTCTTGATGGATGGAGCCATATGTTCTCGTTGCCGGCTAACTTCCTGCGGCAACTGATGAAAGAAGTGGTATAAAATGATTTCAGCATACGCCATCATTAATCATGAAATCTTACACTCCTTCACTCATCGGATGGATAGCGCTGTTTCCTATAGCTTGTGTAACACTATTCGGCAAAAACATTAGCTTTCCTGTCTCTCTATCTATAACATTAGGATTGGCAATGTTCATCGGTCAATTTACAAGCCTGTTTTGGGGATTGTGTGGTATCATCGTGAAGCCGAACAGAAAAGACGATCTTATTGCGCTTATGTTGTCGGGTACATGGCTTGCCATCATGACCATAGGGTTCGCGATAGGTTCTTAACACGAAATAGCTAGCAAAATTTTTATTAATCCGTCTATGAAGGGGAAGCGCTCATGTCAAGGAAACGGTTCATCTATCACGGCTACCTGCAAATCGCGGAACTGGATGCTGCGGACGCTTCGGAATCCGCTGAACCCGTCCTGCGTAAAACGCACCTGTGGGATCTCCCCTGGAACCGGTAGCCACGCGCATCTTGGCGATGGGGATCTATTCGAAGGAACAAACAAGGTATCTGATTCTTCAGCGAATATTCGAATGCTTAGATGAGGAAACCTGATTCGCGTTATATCATTCCGCGTATGACAGATGGCGACAGGTTCTTGATACAGTGGGTATAAGTCCGCCTAGGTTTCAGAGGATAAACACTAAGTCATTAAACAATAAGGCAGGACATGCCTGTGAAAAACGATAACGTCTACCATGAAGGATGATCGTCCGGAGGGCCTCACCAGAGCAGATGAAAATGTTTCCTGTAACGGTTTTGCAATAGGGGGGCAGGCTTTTCTGTACGGACCATCATATAAACCCGCACATCATCAAAATTTGTGCGGGTCTTTTGCTATAAAAAAGTTGGAGCGGATGATGGGATTCGAACCCACGACATCAACCTTGGCAAGGTTGCGCTCTACCCCTGAGCTACATCCGCTTTAAATGACTGGAGCCTTACAGCGTCCGTGTGCCGAGAAGTATATAAGGTTTTTCGGTCTTGGCAAGATTTTTTTAGAGAAAAAATCCTGTTTTCCCGGAATACATATGTCGGCGCCGGGGTGGGGACGCAGCAGAAGAAAGTGTTCTGGTCTGCGATGCGTGTTGCTCCGTTCCTTGTGGATGCCGTTTTTGGGAAAACGGTGGAGGGGTACATAAAAACGGGATTGTTCCGTAAAGGCCCGTTTGGGCCTGCCGTGGAACAATCCCGTTGAAAGGGACCATCAGAGGGCTCAGTAGCTTCTGGCCCAGAGAACACGGCGTTTCGTCATGCGTCCGGTGAGGATGCAGGGTGCCGGCTCGCCGCGGCCCAGCTCGCCGAGCGGGATGCAGCGGATGGAAATGCGCAGCCGTTTAGCCAGTTCTTCTTCTTCTTCCGGAGACCCGTCCCACGGCACCTGGAGCCAGTCTGCGTCTCCCTCACCGGAGAAGTTTTCTTCCAATTCCCGCAGAGTGGAGGCGGGGCGGATATGGGAGTCCCGGAAGGCAATGGCCCGCTGAAGCAGGGTGTCCTGGATGCTTTGGAGAATATCCGCAGCGGTATCGATCAGTTCCGTTTCCGGGACGAAGGATTTTTCATTGGCGGGCCGGTCGCGCCGCTGAAGGCAGACGGAGCCTTTTTCCAGGTCCCGGGGGCCTATTTCCAGACGCACGGGCACGCCTTTTTTCACCCATTCCCATTTTTTGGCGCCGCCGCCCAGGTCGCGCCTGTCCACCAGCACGCGCAGCGGCTGGCCGTGGAAGGTTTTGGCGCGGAGGGTGCGCGCCAGCTCCTCGCAGTGGTCCAGAACGGCCTGGCGGCTTTCTTCCTTGGGCGTGACGGGAATGATGACGATTTGCTGGGGAGCGACGCGGGGCGGGCAGACGAGGCCGTCGTCGTCGGAGTGCATCATGATGAGCGCTCCGATCATGCGGGTGGAAACGCCCCAGGAGCTTGTCCATGCGAATTGCTGGGTGTTGTCCCTTCCGGCGAAGCAGATGTTCTGGGACTTGGAGAAATTCTGCCCCAGGAAGTGGGAGGTCCCTGCCTGGATGGCCTTGCGGTCCTGCACCATGGCTTCCACCGTATAGGTTTGTTCCGCGCCGGGGAAGCGTTCCGCCTCCGTCTTTTCCCCGGGAATGGTGGGGATGGCGAGCACATCCCGCTGGAATTCTTCATAAACCTTGTGCATGGTGAGGGTTTCCTCAATGGCTTCCTCACGGGTTTCATGGGCCGTATGTCCTTCCTGCCACAGGAATTCGGCCGTGCGCAGGAAAATTCGGGGCCTCATTTCCCAGCGCATCACGTTGCACCATTGGTTGACTTTGAGGGGCAGGTCCCGGTAACTGGAGGTCCAGCGGGCGAAAGCCGCGCCGATGACGGTTTCCGAGGTGGGACGGATGACGAAGGGTTCCGTAAGCTCCCCGGTGGGAATCATGCGCGTCTTGCCGGTGGCTTCATCCTTTTGCGCTTCCAGCCTGTGGTGGGTGACTACGGCGCATTCCGTGGCGAAGCCTTCGGCATGCTCCGCTTCCTTTTCCAGATAGGAGATGGGAATCAGAAGGGGGAAATAGGCGTTCGTGTGGCCGGTGTCCTTGAAGCGCTGGTCCAGATCTTTCTGAATGAGTTCCCAAATGGCGTAGCCCCATGGCTTGATGACCATGCAGCCGCGTACCTCGGAATTTTCCGCCATGTCGGCGGCCTTGATGACTTGCTGGTACCACTCGGGGAAATCCTGGGCGCGGGTAGGGGTGATTGCGGTTTGCTGAGACATATTGGATGGTTTGTTGAATAGAACGGGCGGGGCCCGCAAAGGAAATTTGGAATACTGTTAAAAGGGAGCGTTTTTGTATTCCCGGTAATTGCTGTAGGCGAAGAGGGCCATGAAGATGGGAATAAAGTAGCCGTGGAAGATCTGGAAACTGAGCAGCCCGATGAGAATGGCCGTGATGAAACCGGTCATGAATACTTTTCTGGGGGAACGGATGTACTGGGCGATCAGCTGGCCGCCGTCCAGGGGGTAGATGGGCAGCAGATTCAGGATGGTCCACCATTCTCCAATCATGATGAGGCAGGAGAGAATGTACAGCTTGGGGGAGATGAGAGCCGCTGTGAAGGGGCTGATGGCCAGGTCCCACAAATTCAGGTTGTAAGAGGCCATGACAGGAGCGACGATGTGCCAGGTGAGCCACAGGCTGATGATGCCCAGCAGCAGGGTCATCATGGGGCCCGCCAGAATCATGAGGGCCCGCCCTCCGCGCGTCAATTGCATGCCGTGGCTGCTTGTCAGGCCGCCGAAGAGTTCCAGAACAATCGTCTGCTGGCCGCCGCCCAGCCTGCGTCCCACCAGCGCGTGCCCCATTTCATGGGACAGGATGGCGACGAAGCCGGCAATGACGAACAGGGCCGGATAAATAAGATCTTCCACACTGCTGATGTTGAGGGCGCCGCCGAAAATGGCCAGCACCACCCAGAAGCTGGGGCGGATGTAAACAGGTATCCCGAACAGGGTGAAATGAACCATGCGCGAGAGGGTAAGGGCAGATTCCCGTTTTGCCAAGTCCGGAGAATGTGCATGCACCGTTTTGGCGTTGGAACGGCGCAGAGAATTGTGTTAAAAGGTTTTCATGAGGCTGTTCCCCATCATCCTGTGCTGTGCCGTGCAGTCCGTCCTGGGGTATGACGGGCCGCCGCCCCTGACGGAGGTGGACGGCCGTTCTCCCATCCGCATGGGCGGGGAGATGCTTGGCGGCTACCGTTCATACTATGTCCACCGGGGGGAAAAGATGGGGGCTGATTCCACGGAGGGCCAGATTTCCGGCGGAGCCTCCCTGTCTGATTCCTGGGCGGTGAGCGGGGAACTTTTCGCCATCCGCAACTGGCAGAACCGCCATTTCAGTCAGACCTCCTTGCACGGGGAAGTTCAGTATTATCTGGCGGACGAATGCACGGCCGGGCTTTTTGTCAATGGGCAGTGGTACGATTCCTGCCCCCTGAAGAGCGGGGCGGAGCCGGGCTTTTCCCTAAAATGGAATCCCACTCCTTCCTGGTCTTTCCGCGGCTCCCTCCTGTATGATTCCGGACAGGAAGGGGTGTATTCCCAGTGGGGCGTTACCTGGCAGCCCCTGCTGTGTGAATCCGTCGCCATGGTGAATACGGTTTCCCTGGGTTTTGCCCATGATTATCTGGGAAGGAACGGCTTGAAAGAGCTGATGGTGCGCACGGGGGCTCTGTGGGCCGTTTCCGGCAGCCTGCGGGTGGAGCCTTTCCTGGGATGGTATTGCGGCTACGGGCGCGACGATTTCAAAAAAGTAGTGCTGGGGCTTTGGTGTTCTTACGTTTTTTAACGGGCGCATTTCTCCGGTTTTCCGGCATTTTCCTGTTGCCAAACGGGGAGGCTTGGTCATAATGGCCTGCGTATGATGAAGCCTACACTTCTTGTTTTAGCAGCTGGCATGGGCAGCCGTTACGGCGGTCTCAAGCAACTTGATCCGATGGGCCCCAACGGGGAAGTCGTTCTTGACTACTCTGTTTATGATGCCATCCGGGCCGGTTTCGGAAAAGTGGTATTCATTATCCGCCGCGACTTTGAAGACATCTTCAAGGAAAAAGTCGGCAGCCGTTTTGCCGGCAAGATTGAGGTGGATTACGCTTTCCAGTCCCTGGACGACCTGCCGGAAGGCTTCTCCGTGCCGGAAGGCCGGGAAAAGCCCTGGGGCACCGCCCACGCCCTGCGTGCCGCCCGCCATGTGGTGAAGGAACCCTTTGCCGTAGTGAATGCGGATGACTTTTACGGTGCGGACGCTTTTGTGCAGGCCGCCAAATTCCTGACCTCCACTACGGATGAACCCGGCAAGGCCCATTACGGCATGATCGGCTATCCGCTGAAGAATACCCTCTCCGACAACGGGGACGTGAACCGCGGCATTTGCTCCATCAAGGGCGGCCTGCTGGACGGCGTGGAGGAATTCGTGAAAATTCAGGCTGACGAAGACGGCGTAGTGCGCGGCAACAACCTGAAGGGCGAACGCCTGCCTGTGGATCCCGCAGAACTGGTTTCCATGAATTTCTGGCTGTTCTCCCCCTCCTTTATTGAACTGACGGAGGATCATTTCGTCGACTTCCTGAAAGAACACGGCCAGGAACCCAAGAGCGAATGCTTTATTCCCACCGTGGTGGATGCCCTGATCCATGCGGACCGGGCGGATTGCGCCGTTCTTCCCACTTCTTCCTCCTGGTTCGGTATGACTTATCCAGGGGACAAGCCCATGGTTGTGGAAGGCATCAACAAACTTATCCAGCAGGGCGTATACCCTGAAAAGCTCAACTAAGCCTTTTTTCCTATGCACGATCTCAAGGCTGTATCGACCCTGTTCGATCTCCGCGGCGATTTTGTCCACGGTTACTCCTACGGCAGCGGCCACATCAATGACACCTACTGCATCTGGGTGGATCAGGCGGGACAGCGTATCCGCTACATCCTTCAGCGCGTGAACCATAACGTGTTCAAGCAGCCCATCCCCCTGATGGAAAACGTAAAGCGCGTAACGGACCACGCTTTGAAGCGCCTGAAAGAGGAACAGTGCCCGGAAGCTTACCGCCGCACCCTTACGCTGGTTCCCTCCGTGGACGGCAAGCCGTATGCCCTGGATGCGGACGGCAACTGCTGGCGCGAGTATCCGTTCATTGAACGCGCACGCACGTATGACCAGATTGAAACCACCAAGCAGTGCCAGGAAGCGGCGCGCGCTTTCGGCGAGTTCCAGAAGCTCACGGCAGACCTGCCCGGAGAGCCCCTGTTCGAAACTATCCCCGATTTCCACAATACCACTTCCCGCCTGGCGGCTCTGAAAGAAGCCATCCAGTCCGACCCCCTGGGGCGCGTGAAGGAAGTGCAGAAGGAAATAGACTGGTACCTTTCCCGCGAGGCGGACTGCCACCTGGTGGTGGATTACCTGAAATCCGGGGAATTGCCCCTGCGCTGTACGCACAATGATACCAAGCTGAACAATGTGATGCTGGACGATGTGACCGGAGAAGGCATTTGCGTGATTGACCTGGATACCACGATGCCTGGTTCCGCCATTTACGACTTCGGCGACATGATCCGGACGGCCACGTCTCCCGCCGCGGAAGATGAAAAGGACGTCTCCAAGGTCACGATGCGCATGTTCATGTTTGAAGCCCTGGTCCAGGGTTACCTGAGTTCCGCCAAGAGTTTCCTGACGCCTCTGGAAAAGAGCCTGCTGCCGTTCTCCGGCAAATTGCTCACGATGGAATGCGGCATCCGCTTCCTGACGGACTACCTGTCCGGTGACGTGTATTTTAAAATCCACCGTCCGGAACACAACCTGGACCGCTGCCGCACGCAGATGGCCCTGGTGGAATCCATTGAGGCGCAGATGGATGAAATGAAGGCCATTGTGGACCGCTATTAACCAATATTTACCAACATCGGAAAAACATGAAGATTCTAGTAACCGGCGGCGCCGGATTCATCGGTTCCCATATTGTGGAACACTATCAGGATAAGGCGGAGGAAATCCGTGTGCTGGACAACCTGCGCACGGGCTATCTCAAGAACCTGGAAGGGCTCAGGCATACGTTCATCGAAGGTTCCATCTGCGACCGGGAGCTGGTGCGCCAGGCGGTGCAGGGAGTGGACTATATTTTCCACATGGCCGCGCTCGTCTCCGTACCGGAATCCATGAGCAAGATCAGCGAATGCATCGACATCAACGTCAACGGTTTGCTGAACGTGCTGGAGGAAGCTTCCGCCGCCGGAGTCAAAAAAATCGTGCTGGCGTCTTCCGCCGCCATTTACGGAGACAATCCCACGGTGCCCAAACTGGAAACCATGTACCCGGAACCCAAGAGCCCCTATGCCATTACCAAGCTGGATGGGGAATACTACCTCAACATGTTCCGGGCGGAAGGAAAAATCAATACGGCAGCCGTGCGCTTCTTCAATGTTTTCGGCCCCAGGCAGGATCCCAAGGGCGCTTATGCCGCGGCCGTGCCCATTTTCATTGAAAAAGCTGTCAAAGGAGAAGACATCACCGTGTATGGGGACGGTTCCCAGACGCGTGATTTCATTTATGTGAAAGACATTGTGGGAGCCCTTACCTTTGTGGCGGAACACCCGGAAGTCACCGGCGTGTTCAATGCCGGTTACGGCGGCCAGATCACCATTGAAGAGCTGGCGCAGAACATCATCAAGGCTGCCGGGTCTTCCTCCAAGGTGCTTCATGCCCCGGAACGTCCGGGAGACGTCAAGCATTCCCGCGCCTGTGCGGACAAGCTCCGCAATGCCGGATGGCAGCCCAGGCATACTTTGCCGGAAGGCCTGGCGACGACGCTGGAATACTTCAAGGGCATTCTGGGCAGGTAGCCTTCTGTGATTTCCGGTTTTATATTATTTCCCGAACCGCCTCCGCTCCTGCAGCGGAGGCGGTCTTTTTTATGGGAAACTGGGGCTGTGTATGACAAATTGAACGGGTGTTGAAATTTGGATGGTGCAAAAAGACTTTTTCCATCATGGGAAAAGAGGAAGAGCAAGTATCTGAAGAAGGGAAAAATTATTTATAATCAAGAGCGTTTCATGAATTTTCACAGCCCTTTGGTTTGACAATAAGGTAATGGGCGGAAGCCGATATTCCATATTTGTTAGAGGGGGAAATTTTCTGCGGAAAAAATCCGGACTGGCATTGAATGTTATTGACGGAAGAAAGGCGTAATAATAGAGACTTCGGGCGATATGTATTTCTTCAGAGATTCTGCCGCCAAGCAATTGCCTGCGTTTAAAGATCCCTGTTTTGAATTGGCCATGGCCCGCCGGAAGGAGGAAGCCCGCTGGGGATGGGTACCTTTTGCCGTATTTGTCTTCTTTTTGCTTGTGTACCGCTTCTTTGGCCTTGTCATGCCGAGCAATAATGCGGACGGCTCGCAGTCATGGCTCTTTTTGCTGGTGCTGACAGGCTGGGGGCTTCTGGCTCTCGTCCACATGGTCGTGATTCCCATCTGGATGCTGATCGCCTCCCTTCATTACTGGGAGGTGAACCGCAGGGGATTGGCTGTGGCTGGGCTGCTGTTCAGCATTTTGGCCCCTGTCAGCATGGTTTTCATGCTGTCTTTCTGGTCCATGTTTGGATAGAGGCGCATTTCTCTCCTAAGGGGGAAACGGTGCCTCTTCCGCCAAACTTTCAGTATTCCGGGGATTGGCCTTTTCTCCGGCTTTTCAACCGGGTAAAGTGTTTCTGATGGATTTGTTCAGTTTACAGGAAGCGGAAGCGCGGGAAGGTTTTGAGCCCGGGGCGGACACTTCCGCCATGCCGCTGGCCGCGCGCATGCGTCCGCGCACCTTGGATGAAGTGGCCGGACAGAAGCATCTGCTGGCTTCAGGTAAGCTGTTGAGACGGGCAATTGAAACGGACCGGTTCACGTCCCTGATTTTTTACGGTCCTCCCGGTTGCGGGAAGACTACTCTGGCCGCCGTCATCGCCCGGACGACGAATGCCCATTTCATGATGCTCAATGGCGTGGAATCCAATGTAGCGGACATCCGGGAAAAAATAGCCCAGGCTCAGATGAGGATGAGCATGCACGGCCGGAAAACCGTCCTCTTCGTGGATGAGCTGCACCGGTTTAACAAGGCTCAACAGGATGTTCTTCTTCCCCATTTGGAAAAGGGGACAGTCAGATTCATTGGAGCGACTACGGAAAATCCCTATTTTGCGATTAACTCCCCCCTCCTGTCCCGCTCCCAGGTTTTTCCGCTGGAGCCGGTGCCGGATGAGGAACTGGCCGCTCTGTTGAAGCGCGCCCTGGCGGATGAGGTGCGCGGGCTGGGCTCATTCCGCGTGGATATGGAGGTGGAAGCTCTGAACCATCTGGCCTCCAAGGCGGACGGAGACGCCAGGAAGGCGCTCACGGCTCTGGAAGTAGCTGTTCTGTCCACTCCTGCGGGAAAAGACGGCATTATTCATGTGAATCTCTCCGTAGCGGAGGAATCCATCCAGCGCAAGGCTATCAGGTATGACCGCATGGGAGATTCCCATTATGATACGATTTCCGCTTTTATTAAATCCATGCGCGGCTCTGATCCGGATGCCGCCCTGTATTGGCTGGGAATGATGCTGGAAGCCGGGGAGGACATCCGCTTTATTGGAAGAAGGCTGGTCATCGCGGCGTCGGAGGACGTAGGGCTGGCAGACTCCAACGCCCTGCGCGTAGCTTTGGATGCGGCGCGCGCGGCAGAAATGGTCGGCATGCCGGAAGCCCGCATTCCGCTGGCGCATGCTGCGGTTTACCTGGCGACGGCCCCCAAGAGCAATTCCGCCTACATGGGCATCAACGCCGCCATGGATGACGTGCGCAATGGAAAAACGCTGGCGGTACCGGAACACCTCCGGACGCCCACGCGCAAGAAGCTGGCCGCCGCCGGAGGCGCGGATGCCGCCAGGCTGGAATACCTGTATTCCCACGATTATCCGGAACATTACGTTCCCCAGGCCTACCTCCCGGAAGGCCGCGTGTATTACACCCCCACCGGAAACGGCCTGGAGCTGCGGATCAGGGAACGCATGGAATACCGCCGTCAACTGGCGGAGAACGCCGGGAAAGAGGGAAGAAAGGGTAATCCTCCCCTGAAGACGCAGGAATGAGAAGAATGTTTCCCTTACTGCTTCTTTGAAGTTGCCGGGAATGTTGTTCAGCTTTGTCCGGCAGGAGACAGGGAGAGAGGAGATGCTTCCTCTTGAGCACTGGTTGGAAATTCTTCTCCCTCCGGAAAAAAGGCAGGAAATCCCTTGGGAATGTCCTGCCTTTGTGAAGGTTGTAATATGGCGATTTTGTTTGCCGGCAAGAATCAGGATTCCTTGGTCACGATGATATCGCAGTCCGCATCAAACCAGCCCTGGCCCTGACAGTCGAAAACCAGGTCCGGTTTTTCTGAACCGGAGAGGCGCAGGGTGAATTCGCGTCCGTTTTTGTCCTGACGGTCCTTGGGCAGTTCGCTGACTACGCGGTTGCCTTTCATGAAGCGGGGATTGCGGATATTGCAGCCGCCGCTGTTCATCTTGAAGGTGATTTTGTAGTTTCCGGGGCCGTCGAGCATGCTGCTGACGTTAACGCGGGTGGGCGTCAGTTCCGGACGCAGGTCGTAGCCCGTGAAGTGAGGGTTTTTCAGGGTAACGGGTTCCGTCAGGTAGCGGTAGTAGTTCTGGGCACCTATTCCCATGAGGGTTTTGGGGGATATCCTAGCGATGTCCGTCAGAGTTTTCAGCGCCTGGTCCTTTTTCCCCTCATTGCGGTAGAGCCAGAACCTGGCCGCCATGACCTGTTGTTTTTGAAGGGAGGTCAGGCCGGGGATTTTGAGCTGTTTGTTTACATAGGCATGGGCGGTTTTGTAATCCTTTGGGCCGCCGTCTTTGGCGGAATCATTCACCATTCTCTGCACTTTTTCAATGTAGGGCAGATGCCAGAAAGTGTATTTGAAGTGCACTCCCTTGGTATCTTCCGGATCCGCCTTCTTGATTTTTTCCAGAATGTCCTTTCTGGAGGAGGCCGCATAAGGAGGGAGCTGCTGAAGCCCTTCCCCGTAAAGAAGGGCCGCGGCCGTTCCGGATGAAGCTGCGGCTTTTTCCCACAGGGCATTGGCCCTGTTTTGCTGTTTTACGGCTTCCATTGCCTGCTTCATGACGGCTGGAAGTGTTTCCCTGGAGACTCCTTCCGACAGGAATACCATGTTCCCGGTGGGGGATACCACCTGGATGGCGGGGATGTTCCAGATTTCCCCCGGCGGCTTGGGAAGTTTTTGCTCTTCTTCCGTCATTTCCTCACGCTCGTCCTGGATGCACCAGAGCACGGGTTCCGGAGAGTTTTTGGCCAGGTGTTCCATAGCGCGGGTGATTTCACGTGACTTGGGGGACCAGTCCGTGCCGGCCCACACGACGATCATGTATTTATTGACGGTTTTTGCCTCGTCTTTCACGGCGCTGTAGGCGGGGAGGGCCGCCTGGCCGGGGGCGGACAGGAAGAGAGCTGCGGCCAGCAGGCCGGAAATGGTATTGATGTGGTGAAGCATGGCGTTAATGGAGAATTTATTTTTCGTAAACGAGGATATGGCGCAGATGCATGAATTCCGGCTGTGCGTTTTTGGCTTCCACCTTGATCCACTTGGCTCTGGTTCCTTCCGGAGCGGTGATCACCCATTCCTTGGGCATGTTTTCCGTGGAAGACAGGGGGAACCAGGTGGCTCCGTCCGTAGAAGTGGAAACCACCATCTTCTTCATCCGGTTTTCATTGCCGTCGCGCTTGGTGATTACCAGACCTGCCAGGTTCACGCCGTTTTTCAGTTCTACAATAACATTCGGACAGGCTTCTTTGTCCGTATGCTGGGCGCCTCCGCAGGGACGCAGCAGGTTGATATGATCCCAAGGGCTGTCCCACCGGCTTGTGGTGGAGCACCGGACCATGCCGTCTGCAGGCACCAGTTTCCACCCCTGCGGGACGTCCGCCTTGACCGTATTATTCTCTGTATTGACATCGGAGAAAGAGGCTGCCGCTTTGCTCAAGGCCTGGAAGGCCGGAATGGAGCGGGCCGTTTCCGTGGCGTAGATGGCTTTGCCGTAGGCTTCCTTCAGTTTTTTGGGATCGGGCGCTTTTCCGGAGGCTCCGGTTTTTCCCGTTTGCTGGGCCACCTTGGCGAATGCGTTGGAGAAGACGTCCGCCTGGCCGTTTTCCACAAAGGTTTTCACTCCCCATTCCAACGCCTGGCCAAAGTTGGTGCCGTCCCCCGTTTTCAGATGGGTGGAGAGGACTGTTTCCAGATAGGCCGCTTTTTCCTGCGGATTGGCCAGGAAAGCGGATTGGGAGTCCAGCACGGGCTGGAATTTCACTGCCCAGGATGTGGGGGTGGTGGCGATGGCCTCATGCAGGTCCCGGAACCAGGCAATCCGATCCGCGGGCGGAATATCCATCAGGAATTTATTCTGCACGTCCTTGAGGATGTCGAATGCGGCGAAGCCGTTGCCCTGATAGTGGGAAAGGGCGTCTTTGGCGTAAACGTACCAGTCGACAGGCTGCATGCCTTCCTTTTCCATCAGCAGGCGTTGGAGTTCCGTGCGGAAAAACGGGTGCAGCGGTGTTTGCCTGAGCGCTTCCTCCCATGCCTGGATGGCCTTGTCCCTGTTGCCGGAAGCTTCGTCCAGCCGGGCCTGGGCGGCCCACAGGTAGGCCTGGTCCGCCTTGTCGTTGTCAGCAAAGACATTTTCCATCAGCAGGTAGGAGGTTGGGGCCTGGGAGCCGAAGATGTGGTTGTGCATGCCTCCGTCCGGTCCGCCGAAGCCGCCTTTCCATTCCCCCCGCTTCACGCGCACCGCGTACGCGCAGTGGCCGGGCTGCCCTACCGGATAGGCCGGGATGCCGTGGGCCTGGGCCGCCATGGTGCCGAAGTAGGAGAGGCCGCCGCAGACGCCGCCGATGATCTGCGTGTTTTCCGCAGTCGTGTGAAGATCCCTCCACGGCACGTAGAAAAGCGGCCCCTGAATGGTATCGCCAAAAAAATTATGGCCCGTATAGGGGGCGGCCCAGCAGGCGGCCGTGTACCGCCGCCAGGGGAGGTTGACATGTTCGTTGCTCCATTCGTAGGATTTATCGTCCCAGGGACTTCCCACGACGAAGCGCATTTCCCATGGGCGCAGTTTGATGAATCCCGGATGCAGCTTGTTTTCCTGATGCAGTTTTTTGAAAATCCGGTAGCGGCGCACCGGATTGCTGTTGGCGGAGTTGGTTTTAAGCCTTCCCGCTACGGGGCCAGTAGAAAAGACAGAGGCCAGCCCGGTGGCAAGGGACTGGTAATTCCGGAAATCCGGGCTTTTGCCGTCCGCTTTCCAGATGTCGGAGAGGATTTGAAGGCCTTCCGGTGAATTTTCCGGAATCAGCCCTGCTCCAAGGTAAAGCTCCATCCACGCCGGATCCTGTAGAAAGGTTTTGATGAAAGCGGCGTCCTGCGAACTTTTGGAGAAAACGGCTTTCACTTTGTCCGGCCCCGTGACGCGCAGGAGTTCGTGAATGTCCAGCAAATGGCGGTACTGCCTGTTCTGGAGCAGTTTTTGTTCGGATTTCGTTTGTTCTCCAGCTTTCAGAAGGGTGGAGCGCAGTTCCGTCTGCAGACCATCAAAGTCTCCGGAGGCTATTTTTTGTGCCAGGGGCGCCGGCAGGCGGCTGGCGGAGGCTGGTGTTTCCGTTTCAGATTCCGTCAGGCCCTGCGCCGCGCAGACAGGTGCCGCAAGCAGGGAGGTGCAGAGAAGAAGGTGTGAAATATTCATGTGGAAGGGATTATTTAATGATAGCAGAAAAAGGGGGGGAGGGAGCCAGTGCGTTTTTCTGCTTATTACGGTGCCGGAAGAGTGTTTTTATCATCCTTCATTGGATAATTTCAGCACAAATGATCACAGAGCATTTTGACGCCCAGGCCAATGAGGATGAGACCGGCTCCCGCTTCCAGATGAAATGTCGGAAAGCGGTGCAGCCGGCTGGTCAGGAAAAAGCCTGCCGCCGTGCACAGGAAGGTGGTGAAGCCGATGGCGGCGGAGGGAAGAAGCACCGCATGGAGGGTGGGATCGGTGCCATACTGGGCGGATGAAAGGTAAATGCTGACGCCCGCCACCAGCGCGTCGATGCTGGTGGCGATTCCCACGGCCATAAGGGTAGGAAGCGTCAGGCTGGCGACGTGGGGCATATCCTCTTCTTCGTTGCGGTGGTTCCATCCTTCGCGGAGGACGTTGACTCCGAGGAAGGTGAATACGGCGAAGCCCAGCCAGTGATCCCAGGCCGCAATATACCGGTGCACGGTGCCTGTAAGCAAAAAACCCAGCACGGGCATCAGGAATTGACCGGCTCCGGTGGACAGGGAGAGCTTGATTCCGTTGCTCAAACGCTTTTGCTTAATGAGCAAACCGTAGGAGAACGCCACGACGAAAGCGTCCACGGAGAGGGCAAAAGCCAGGAATATCAAGTCGGCAAGCGGCATGCTCATTGCGGAGAGGCACTCTAGGATATCCCCGGCAAAAAGCAATTTTTTTGTTCTTTGCGCTTCTTCCGGATTCCGGACGCGTCACAGGCGTGGCTGCAGGATTCCATCTTCCGGCCGGGGAGCATGTTTCTTGCATGCTTTTATCTTGAAAAAGAATAAAACGGTAAAAAGCCGTGAAGGCACAGGGCAAATATCATGAAATATGCTGTGCAACCGTTCATTAAAGCAGGTTCCTCAAAGTCCGGGCGTGTTACGCATGAGGTATTCTGGGAGAGGCCGCCGGGGAAAATAAATAGACGGACATGGGCGGTGCTTTTCAAGCTTCATGACCGCAATTTCAGTAATGAAAGCTTGGTGGATGTTGCTGCATCAACTTCATTACTGATTTTCAGACATATTCCCGAACCGCACGCATGACTGGCGGAAAGGGGCATTCCGACAGTCATGCGTTGAGGATGGGAAAGAATGCTATTTGCAGTATTTTTTGATATAGGGCAGCACGGCGTCCGCCCAGATGGCGTAGCCTTTTTCCGTAAAGTGCAGGTTGTCCCTGCTGATGCCGGGGAGCAGTTTGCCGGAGGAGTCCAGAAAGCGCCTGTTGATGTTGGCGTAAGTGGTGCGGGGCAGCTTGCACTGGGCCAGAATGGCGTTGATGCGGTCGTTATGCTGGCGCAGCTTGTCCTGCGGTCCTGTGCCGCGCGGGAAGATGCCCAGAAGAAGGACATGGGTATCCGGGAACCTGACCAGCAGGTGTTCAACGGTACCCAGAATTCCCATGGCCGTTTTTTCCGGTGCTTCCCCTCCTTTGAAATGACCGGTATTGTTGGTGCCGATCATGACGATGCAGAGTTTGGGATCCGTCTGGGCCGGGATGCCGGAATCCGTGATGCGGTAGATCAGGTTGGTGGTTTGATCCCCGGAAATGCCGAAGTTGCAGGGATGATAGGGGGCGAATGCCTTCTCCCATATTGATTTTCCTTCTCTTTTCCAGTAGTCCGTAATGGAATCTCCCAGGAAAAGGACGCCGCAGGGGTTGTTTTTTATTTGTTCCACCTGTTGTTCATATTGCTTCCTCCACCACTGGGGTTGTTCCCTGGGCAACGGAGTCAGAGGGGACGGCGCAGCCGTTGAGAGAAGGGAGGCCAGCAGGGAGAAAGCTAGTATATGCAATATCTTCATCGGCATTTATTGTACGGATGTTTTTCAAAAACGCCACATGAAAGTAATGGCTTTTTCCGTTGTTGCGGTATGGGGCAGCTTTTGCGGCAGGGTGTTCCCCCTTGCCAGATTCCGGGGGGTGGTGTAGCTTGTGGGCGGTATGAGTGAGGTATCCCTGCAGCATGGAATGACGCGTCAAATGGCCGTCTCCCAGTCCATGCAGACGGGGATGCAGATTCTTCAGGCTTCCGCTTTGGAATTGAGGCAGCTTGTCCGCCAGGCGCTGGAAACCAATCCCATGCTTGAGGAATTGCCGGATGCCTCCCCGGAAGCTCTGGAAGACGGTCCGGACGGGGAGGACAGGAATGAACGGGAGGACGGGTGGAACGAGTTTACGGCGGAAGGGCGCTTTTCTGCGGACGCGGCCGCCCGCCGTGATTTCATGTATGAATCCGTAGTGGCTCCGGAATCCCTGAAAACCCATTTGATGGATCAGGCGCAGCATTCCGCATTGACGGGCCGCGCCCGGGACGCCCTGTTCCTGCTGATTGATGCTCTGGACGAACGCGGGTTTCTGACGGAGTCTCCGCAGGAGCTGGAAGAGCAGGGGTGTTTCAGCATGCGGGACATGGAGGAAGCCTTGGCGGCGCTGAGGGAAATGGATCCGCCCGGAGTGGGGGCGGCGGATTTGAGGGATTCCCTGTTGATTCAGCTTGAACAGCGCGGTTTGAAGCGTTCGCTTGCTTTCCGTCTGGTCAAGCGCTGCTGGCGGGAACTGGTGGCGCACAGGTATGAAGAAGCCGCGCGCCTGCTGGACGTGGAACCGGAGGCCGTGGCGGAAGCCCTGGATGTGATTAGAAGCCTGACTCCTGATCCAGGGGGGGGCTACGCCCCTGGCGGCAACCCTCATCTGCTGCCTGACGTTATTGTGGAAGAGGGTCCTTCCGGCGTGCTGGAGGTTGCCCTCACTTCCGAGTATCTTCCGCGCCTGTCCATGAATGAACGGTATATGGAGTTGATGGCGGAGGGGAGCGGAAGCCGGGAGCTGAGGCAGTATCTCCGTAGGGCGTTCCGGGAGGGACAGGAGCTGTTGCGGGCTTTGGACATGAGGCAGGAGACCGTTTTGCGCCTGGCCCGTGTCATCGTGCGGAGGCAGGAGGATTTTTTCAGGTCCGGCCCGTCTCGTTTGAAGGCCATGGGCATGGAAGAGGTGGCGGAGGAGATGGGGGTTCACGTTTCCACGGTTTCCCGTGCGTGCCGGGACAAATACCTGTTGTGCAGGTGGGGGATGAAAGAGCTGAGGTCCTTTTTTAGCGCGGGAGTTCCGTCTGAAGGCGGCATTTCCCCGGACGGAGCGGCCTCTGGAGCCATAGCTTCCGGCGCCGTCCAGGAGCTGATGCGGCGGCTGATTGCGGAGGAAGATTCTTCCAAACCCCTCAGTGACGCCGGTCTGGCGGCCGCGCTGCGGGAAAAAGGGGTGAACATCGCCCGCAGGACGGTAGCCAAGTACCGGGAGCAGATGAAGATACTGCCCGCTTCCCTGCGCCGGGGAATATGACAGTTTTTCATATTTTGAATTGCTTGTTAACATTTTACATATCAATATGTTTTATATTTTGTAATTGAGACGCTTTTCTTGTTTCTCTTTCCGGCGGAAGAGGCGGTTGACTGATGCGGCTTTGGTGATATAGTCCCCGCTTTATCGTGATGCGTACATTTACCTGGCCTATTGCCCTGCTGCTGGCGGGGCTTCTTTTCCAGACAGTGGCGTTTGCCGTGTTGAATACGGTTGTTCCCCTGTGGATGGAGCAATTTGATGCCGCCACCTGGGAGGCGGGACTGGTGGGGGCGTTCTTTTTTCTCGGGAATCTGGCCGGTACGCTGCTGGCCGGCGGCGTGATTCGCCGGGCCGGATTCAAAGGAAGTTACCAATATGCATGCCTTTTATGCGCGGTGTCCACCGTGTTGCTGCCTGTGTTTCCCGGCGTGCCGGCCTGGAGCGGACTCCGGCTGCTGGCGGGGATCAGTTGTGCTCTGGTCTGGGTGGTGGTGGAGAGCGCCATGCTGAGGGCCGGAACGCTGCAGACCCGCGGCGTTCTGCTGGCTTCCTACATGGTGGTTTATTATCTGGGTACGGTGCTGGGGCAGTTGCTTCTGGGCTGGTTCCCCAGCGATATGTCCCTGATTGCAACGGAAGTGTGCATTTTATCAGTAGCGGGCATGGTTCCGCTGATGTTTGCGCGTCTGGAATCAGGAAATGGGGAGATTTCTTCTTCCTCCCATGTGGAGATTCGGATACTGCTGAGACGCCGCAGCGTATTTCTGGGCATTGTGGGATGTGTGATTTCCGGCGTGGTATTGGGTACTATTTATTGCCTGATGCCTCTGTTTTTGAAGCACCAGGGCATGAATCACTCTTCCGTGGGATACTGGATGGCCCTGCTGATTGCCGCTGCCATTCTGGGGCAGTGGCCCATGGGACGGCTGGCGGACAGGTACGGCCGCTCATTCGTCATGAAGTGCCAGTCCCTGCTGGTGGCGGCGGCCTGTGCAGGGCTGATGCTGAAGGGAGGGCTGATGGCCCCCTCCCTGATTGCTCTGGGGCTGGCCGGATTTTCCCTGTACCCTGTTGCCATGGCCTGGGGATGCGAGGAAGCCTCCCGGGATGAACTGGTGACCATGAACCAGCTTCTGCTGCTGAGTTATTCCGTCGGGACCCTGGCCGGCCCTTCCCTGACTTCGTTCCTGATGCAGAGGTATTCCGACAATTGGATGCCTATGGTTATTGCCCTGGTGGCTCTTTCTTTCATGCCCGTGCTGATGCTGGGCGGCCACGGAAGAAGAAAACTATCCCGGTAACGGGGAGGGCCGGAAACGTCAGGATGCTTTTTCGTCCCGGCCGGCATTTTTTGCCGGTTCGGGCGCGTCGTTGTCCGCTACCTGGTGGATCATATCCGTCAGTGCCTGCACATATTCTTCCGTACGGGCGTCCGTAACGGGATACCTGCACCGGCAGGAGACCGTGGGAATGCCCAGGGCCGCGTAATGGCGGTCGTTGCCTGTGAGAGCGGAGGGTTCCCGTTGTAAGGTAGTGGGCGCCTGTTCCCAGGATTTGGCGAAGGGGGCGGCGCACTGGCCTGCGAATTTCCTGCCGTGGGAGGTAGTCATGAACAGAACGTCTTCCCGGGTGGATTCCGGCCCCGTCTGTTTTCGTTCCCCGCCGGTATCCGGCTTCTGGGGTTCCAGATTGATCATGCCCAGGATATTGGTTGCCCCGATGCTGCCGCTCAGGGAGCCGGCATGCACGCAGGCTCCGGATGAGATGGATTTCCCCGCGGGTTCCGCTCCATTCGCGTACGCGACAAAATAGATATTGTGATTGGTGGGAATGTCCTTCAGGCCTCGCGCCGTCTCCAGCAGCAGAGCCGTTCCGCTGCCGTTGTTGCGCCGTCCGCTGGAATCGTAGTTGGCTCCCACGACGATGCTCTGGTTGTTGGAATACAGGCCGGGTTTGTAAACCAGGATGTTGTAAATGGCTGCTCCTTTTTCCGCGTTTCCCCCGGATATGGGCTGCATGGTGACGGCGTACCCCATGTCCGAAAAGTTCTCTGCAATATATTTGGCGGCGGCTTCCATGGATTTGGGCTGGCTGGCGTTTCTGGGCCCGATATCTTTTTGCAGAACCTCCGTGTGTTTTTCCATGCGTGCGCCCAGGGTCCGCGGCGTTTCCGGTCCTCCGGAGGAGACCATGGAAAGCAACGCGCAGGAGGAAAGACCGGTGGACAGCAGCAGGAATCCGGAGGACAGAACGGCGTAGGGATACATGCGGGGCGTCATGGCTTTACAGAGTTTCAATGTAATGCAGTTCACGGGCGATCTGGACTGCCAGGGGGATTTTCATGTGGTCCGGCAGGACGCTCCAGGTATAGGTTTCCACTTCCAGATGCGGCTGCGGGCCTTTGCGGGATCGGAGGAAATTGCGTGTTTTCAGGACGAATTCTTCCGTACCTTTCAAGGGTGGTTCCGGTGAAGCGTACAGGGGAATGTGGTAATGGATGCGCCATTGGGAATCCCGCATTTCCTCCGCATAGTCCCGTCCATAGGCCAGGGCATTGGGCAGATCCGGGAAAAGCATGACGCCTTCCCGAAGAAGGATGCTGGTCTGATGGAAATAAACGCCGTCATCAAACTGCTGGAGGCGTTCCAGATCTTCTTTTCCGCATATGCAGCATTCCAGGGCGTTGGAGAATTGCACCTTACAGAGGGCGATGTTGTTTTCCTCCCAGGCGGAGAGGGTGGCTTCCGGCTCTTCCCGGAGAATGGCGAAATGGCAGGTATCGTATGTCAGCCCCAGGTGGCGTTCGATGAGTTCGGGGCGGCGGGAATGGTTGCGAAGGCCGTTGAAAAAACGGATGGCTCCATCCGTATCGTGAAAATGGCCGAATGGCTCCGGTTCCAGCCCCAGCTGCATCAGTCGGCCGGTCTGCCTGCCCAGCACATCCAGGAAGCCGCTCATGGCGTCCAGCCGGGAAAAGATGCGTTCTTCATCCGCATGAAACCAGCTGTGTGAGGCAGGGAGCGTGCTGACGGTCAGCCTGTCAGCCTGTTCGTCTCCAATGAGTGCCAGAATGCGGAACAGGTTGCAGGTGTATTCAAAACGTTCCGGCGTAGTCCAGTCCGGCTGGAAAACGCGTTCTTTCACGCGCTGCCCGTGGAAATGACCGTAAGGGAAACCGTTGAGGGTTTCCACGCGCGCGCCCTGGTCTTCCAGCCATGATTTCAGGGTTTCCGCGGCGTGCGGCGTTTCCAGAAGTTCTGCCGCCGCCCTGGCGGACAGGCGCAGGCCGATGCCCAGGGGGAGATTCTTCAGAGGGGAGTCCATCGCCGCGAGTTCCTGCCTGATGCGGGGAACGCAGGTGAAAAGGGCTTCCCTGGTTTCCGCCCAGGATTCGGCGGGATGAATATTGGTGCAGTAGGAAAGCATGGAGGCGTGTGCGATGTAAAGGGAACGGCGGTTCGCTGCGGGATGTTTCCCACGTTTATATACGGCTCAGCGGAGAAAGAAAATTTCACGGAATTCCGCTTTTTGGCGCCATACGGGGGCTTTCCGGACAAGTGAAACGCGTGCAGCGTCTTTCAACTTCCGGAATAGGATGTCGTTGACGCAATAAAAAACAGGCCGCTTGCAAGCTGGGCCTGTTTTTTTGCAAAGAGGGCATTGGCCCCGGCCCGGAAGCCCGCCGTGGAGGCGGAAAAGCTCCGGGCCGGGGAAAGTCGCCGGTTGTTACTGGACGATGCCCAGCGGAGCGGTCGTTTTCCAGTCTCCGCGGGTGAAGTCCGGGAACACCTGGGGCATGCCGCCCTGGGCCACGGAGTATTCGGAAAGCTCGGAGACGGAGGACCAGAAGGCTCCTTCATAAACGTTCTGGTCCATCGGTTCGCCATTGCGGAGGCATTCGATGATGCGGAAGAGCATCACGAAGTCCATGCCGCCGTGACCGCCCATCTTCAGGGCCAGCGGCCCGATTCTCTTCCAGAGCGGGTGGTCGTACTTTTCAAAAATGGGGGCCAGTTTTTCTTTGCCTTCAATCCATTCATGATAATTTCCGTTGCCCAGCTTTTCCCCGGCTACGCGGGTCGGGAAGCCGGCCAGGGTGCCCAGGGTGCCCTGGATAAGGTTCAGGCGGGAGTAGGGGCGCGGACTTGTTTCATCCCATTCCACCAGGACGGTGCGCCCCATGGTGGTCTTGATGATGGAAGTATTCATATCGCCGCAGGCAAAGTCCAGCTTATTCCATTTGTGGTCCTCCGGGAAGTTTTTCCTGGCGTACGCGGCGCGGCCCAGGGCCGGGCTGGAGAAGGAGACGAGCCTGCCGAAGCAGTCGTCCTTGCGGGCCAGATTCATATACTGGGCAATGGGGCCGAGGCCGTGCGTGGGATACACGTTGCCGTTGCGCTTGGCGTAGTGATAGGTTCTCCAGGAACCGGTGCCGCGTTCCACCTGCTTCATCTGTCCGCGCAGTTCATGGATGTAGGCGGCTTCTCCGTACAGCAGGTCGCCAATGACGCCCTGGCGCACCATGTTCAAGTACATGAGTTCCTCACGTCCGTAGTTGACGTTTTCCATCATCATGCAGTGCTTCCTGGTTTCTTCGGAGGTATCCACGATTTCCCAGAGTTCCTTGATGGAGACGGCCATAGGCACTTCCACAAAGGCGTGGGCGCCCATCTTCATCACGTCGCAGGTAACACGGCAGTGCCATTCCCAGCTGGGGCAGACGATGACGGCGTCCGGCTTGACTTCCTTCATCATGCGCTTGTAGTCTTCCGGCCCTTTCGTGAAAATGGGGGGGCGCTTGCCCGTCTTCTTTTCCACGACGTCCGCACTGCGCTTGGCCCAGTCTTCATACAGGTCGCAAATGCCGACAATTTCCGCACCTTCTATAACGGCCATCTGGCCCACGTGCATGGAACCGCGTTCACCCACGCCAACAAAGGCCACACGCACCTTGTCCAGCTTGGGAGCCCTGAAGCCGCCCATATAGATGGCGCCGGGCTTGCGCGGGGGCCACGTGGTCATGGGACCGATGTTGTTCGGGTCCGGAATGGTGATTTTCTTGGGAGCCAGGGGAGCTACTTCCTGGGCGTTGGCAAAGGAACCGGCAGCCAGGGCACCGGTAGCCAGTCCCAGGGTTTGGAGGAAACGACGGCGTGATGATGAATGATCCATGGATGGTAATTATATATATGAAGGATTTGCATCCCTAGTTTGCCATAGATACTGTGGCTTGAGAAGCTTTCTTTCACAGACGGTGAAAAAAATGCATTTCGCCGTAAAAACGGAACATCCCTGATTCCGGGAGGGAATCAGGAGGAAAAGCCGCCGCCTTTGAAAATTCCGGACAAAAAAAGCCCCCATCCTGCCGCGGTGCGGGAAGGACGGGGGCTGTAAGGGCATCATCCGGTTGTGCCGATGTTGCATGCCGTTGCTTGGGAAATAAAGCTGGGGAGCGAGAGTATCGCCGCTCCGCGTTCCGAAGGATCGGCCCTGCATCGGAGGACATCCGGAGGGTGTTGTTTGTTGCCGCCGGCGCTGGCTGCCGTTTCCGTTCCCGGCGACGGGGAAGATCATTCCGTTTCCCGCGGCTTCTATCCAGGGGGCCCTGGCAGGGGCCCGCATGCCGTGGAATCGGGATCATCTTCCCGGTCATCCGTAGATGGTCCGGTTATTGCGCCATGCCGGCGGCGGGAAGTTTTGGATCAGCAAGCCTGGCATAGGCGTCATTCAGAGCCTTGCCCAGCCTGGGGCGGAAAGCGGTGGCGGCGGGAAGCTGGGCGCCTTCCATGCCGCAGGAGCGGAGGATGTCCGGGATGGACGGGGCCAGCGCATGCTTCATGATGCTCATGCAGTCTTCCAGGTCCACTCCGTATTTTTCCTCCATCAGGTTTTCGATGCGGTCCGCCATCTTCCTCATCCTCTCAATCTGTTTTTTGGACAGGACCGGCTGGATGATCTCGTTCGGGTCGGGGACGTAGCTGATCAGCATCCCAATGGCCCGTTTCAGATCCTCCGGCAATTCCGTTACATTGCCGCTGTTGAGAACCTGGGCCAGAACCTGATAACTGCTGGTAGCGTTTTCGTCATAATCATGAATGCCCGAGGCCAGCGCCACGCCTGCGATGCTCTGCACGTAGCGGGCTACTTCCGGGGAATAGTTTCCTTCCACGAAGGTGGAGGGAACGTCATCCGCGTAAGCCTGCATGGCGGCCTGGCAGGCGAGGGAACCGACGGTGCCCACGCACAGTGTCTTGATGATGAACGAGGTTATTTTCATGATTGAAACTCCGGTTGAAGCTTCCCGGCTGGAACGGTCCGGCGAACCGTTTGTAGCAATTGAGACCGGGCAGCCCCCGATTCCGTTCAAAAGTTTTTTTGAATGATTAAAATCATGGTTCCGTACGGCTGCCGTGCCTTCCGGGGGGAGTTGCGTCTTCCGTATCCTTTCCGCGGTTCCCTGCGGGATGAGAAATGTTTTTCCTGCATGGAGTGGCTCCTTTTCCTGCATGCGCCTGGAACCGTATGCAATTCATCCGGAACGGAAGCGCTGGAAGCGTGTACGGAGATGGGGCGTCCCAACAGCTTGTGCCCATTCATGGTTTTTCCGATTTCTTCCGCAGCAACAGGGGGATGCAGGCGGCCTGGATGGGAGTGGGGGTGTACTCCAGGTTCTCCAGTTGGCGGAGAATGGGAGCCGACAAGCCAAGCTCCCTGAATGTAGTCGATACCATGTCTGTGGGTGTGTCTGTGAATGCGCCCCGGCTGCAATGAACTGACGGAATCACGGCAATAACGGAACAAAAAAGCCCGCAGAAGCGATACTGAAAAGGTCAAGACGGGGACGCCCGTGTTCCGCCAACCGCAAATGACTATCAACAATCAACAACCAAACACCATTCGGCGGGAACGGCTTTATCAGAACACGACGAAGAGCATCTGTCAAGAAAAATAAAAACGCCTGCTCTGTCATGGCTCCATATTCCGGCACGCGGCTGGATCCTGGAAGCGCCTTTCCTCTGCTTTAGAAACAGTTGTTGTCATAATTTTTTATAAAAACTGAGTATAAATGAATTATTGGATGAAGCGGATAAGGAATCCGCCGTCAATCCTAAATTCTGCGTATGAATGGCCTGATTCATTTTTGGTGAACAATTTAGGGGAGTGCCCAAGAAGTTCTGTTCCTATTCCAATTCAGGTTTCATCTGCATCAGGGATGCAGGCTGCCATATTAGAGGCAACATATTCCAATCAGCGGATTCCTTATCCGTATACTTATTCATTAAATAAACCATGTTAAATGAGTTATGCCCCTGAAAACAAAAATAAAGAATGGAATGGTCATTTTTTCCGTATTGGCCGTATGTTGCGGCAGTCCTCTCTTTGCGGATTTCCAATCGGAAGAAAGGGCGGATTTAAGCAAGCCCCGGATTTGGACAGCGGTGACGGGGCATCAGTTAAAAGCAACGTATGAGGGAAGGGTGGGTAACAAAATTCAGCTGGTCGTGAATGGAGGAAAGGTCAAAACCATTTTACTGGAAAAACTTTCAGAAGCTGATCAGCGGTTATTGGATCATCTGACGCGAGAGGAAAACCGGGGCGGGGAAGCCGGTTTTCCGGATTCCGGCAGGAATGGCAAGGAGCATCCATTTGTCAGATTTCTTGCTGAAGCGAAACAAAAACGCCTTACTCCTGAGGCAGGGATAAAATATTATCAAAATGTTATTGATGCTCTTTTTGAACAGGCAAATTCGTATCATTACAAATATCCGGCGGATTTTGTGAAAGAAGATAATTCTTTCAATATGAAATATTTAAAGAAAATGTTGCAAAAGAGGAAGTCTATTTCCCTGCGTACAAACCTTTTTACCGGGGAGTATCTGCCAACCCCATTATATTCCAATGAACCTCAATGGAAGAGTGTCATGCAGGAATTATTTTACAAATTGGATGAAAGATATGTAACTTTTGAACAGGAAGACACATTGTACGCTGATAATGATGAGAAAAAGGTTGTTTTTGGTGTTCGTGTTGATAGGAGAGCAAAGAATGATTCAAAATATGTTGCGTGGTACAGGGAAAACAGCAGAGATTATTTATATATTGTACAGACTTTTGTTGAACGGAAGGAAGACGGGGAGCTCCTCTTTGGCGGGATAAGGGGTGAGGAGGGACGGGATGACGCTTGGAGCCGATGGCACAGTTATGATGCTCGAAAGGGTATCTTTTATTCGTTGTTTCTTTGCGTTGATCAAGAAGGAAAGATTTCGATTCGTGATTCTGAAGCGGGATCATTACAGTTTTTTGCTTCCGCCCCGAACAAAAAGTCTTTTTGTTATCCAAGAAAGGATTGTTACAATTACTATTTTGACAGGGACAGTAAACAGTTTGCTCTTGGCCGGTATGATTTGAACGGAACTCCTGTTTCCCTGGAAAGATTATGGGAAAAGGCCGGTAAACAGAAATCAGGCAGTACCGGAGGCAAACCCACTGCCAAGCACGATGATCCCCTCAATATTTTTGAGGAACGTCATATCAGGGACAGGTAAAGAGGCTTGAGACCTGTACAGGCGCTCCTCTCCCGGAACAAAGGATGGATGGCTTCAAGGGGGCGGGACTTTTCTGCATGCGCACGAAGAGCAATGGAAGAAGGTTCAGCGTGTGCGTTCTTTTATCCAGGAGCCTGGCGGAATGAAATCATGCGCCCGGGATACGGAATGTTCCGGAAAATGAAAAATGCTGTTTCACCCTCCTGACGGATGGGGAAAAGACAACGTTCAGCGTTGCAGGAATTTGCGGGCGCCCGCGCAGTAAACGGCTCCGGAATAAACGGTCAGGATGACGGAGCCCCACAGCGTAACCTGATACAGCAAGTTGGAAGCGCCGGAACCGTGCCACAGGCAGAGCGCGGCCAGCCGGTCCGCGATGGAGGGCAGGTATTCCGGCGTATGCGTCCATGTCAGAGCCAGCAGGCAGGCGATGCAGAAGGCCAGCTGGAAGGCGGTTTTCCATTTGCCGGACGTTCCCGCAGGGATGATGACGCCATGATCCTGCGCGATCTGGCGCAGTCCGGTGACCAGGAATTCCCTGCTGATGATGAGAATGGTAATCCAAGCGGGGCAGAGCCCTTCCCCCGTCAGGTAAATGAAGGCGGCGGAGACGGCTATTTTATCCGCCAGGGGGTCAATCAGCTTGCCGAAGGTGGTGACCTGATTCAGGCGGCGGGCCAGGTAGCCGTCCAGCCAGTCCGTGCAGGCAGCCAGAATGAATGTGACCAGCGCGGCCAGGTATCCCCAGGAATACTGATCCGCGACGCTGACTGCTGCCGTAAAGACGACTACCAGGGCAATACGCGTCAGGGTAATGGTATTGGGCAGGTTCAGCATACGCGATTTATTAGGGGGCAGATGGCAGCCCGTAGCAAGCTTTTTTGCTGGATTCAGGAATGAAATTTCCGGAAAACGGCGCACGGAAAAAAGCGAAGGGAATATGAAGATACAGGCAACCGGGCGCATGATGCGTGCGCTTCTGTTTCTGCTTCCCTTTCCCGTTGTTTTGCGGCAATTAATTTCCGATCATTTTGTAGAAGTCTTCCTCGGAAATGACGGGCACGCCCAGCTTGAGGGCCTTGTCCCGCTTGGAGCCTCCTCCGTTTCCTGCCAGGAGGAAGGAGGTGGATTTGGAGATGGCTCCGGTGGCTTTTCCACCGTGGGAGGCGATAATCTGTTCAAAGTAACCCCGCGGATGGCTGAGCGTTCCTGTAATGACGAAGGTTTTTCCGGACAGGGATCCCGCCGGGATTTCCAGAAAGTTGGCCCGGTAGGACTGGGACTGTGGATTGATGCCCAATCCGTTCAGGACGTCCATGGTATGTTTCCCCGCAGCGGAAGAGAAAAAGCTCCGGAGGGATTTGGCCGCCGCCACGCCGATTTCGGAGCCATAGCTGAATTTGGCCGTGTTTTTACGCAGGTAGCCCGTTGCCAGATAGGGTGCGGTCAGGCGGTCAATTTCCTCCATCAGTTCCTGGTGGCGTTCCTGTACCGTCTCTGCGGAAAGCGCGCCTTCCTTCACCGCCTTTTTGTTTTTGCGGGTGTTGGGGTTGGTTTTTGCGGCATGTTCCACCAGTTCATCCAGGCGGACGATGTCCCGGAGGTAGGGAGAATCCGCCACATGCTTCAGGTCAGGATGCGTGTCCGCCAGCGCCTTGGCGACAACTTCCCCCACCAGGGGAATGCCGAAAGCGATGAGCCAGCGCTCCAGAGGAAGCCCTCGCGCGTTTTGCAGGGCGTCCAGCGCTTTCCGGGCATTCTTTTCCCCGTAACGGCGCGGTTCTTCCGACGTGCCCAGGTTCAGGTTGGCGAGCTGGTCCGGCATCAGGGAGAAAAGGTCCAGCGCGGAGGACGCCAATCCGGAGCTTCTCAGCGCTTCCGCCACGGAAGAGCCGATGCTTTCCACATCCAGAGCGGACCGGGAACAGAAATGGGTGATGCCCGTGACGGCCTGTGCGGGGCAGGTGAAGTTGGTGCAACGCCAGGCTACTTTCCCTTCTTCCTTCATGATGGGGTTGCCGCAGGCGGGGCACAGCCCTTTCGTGGCTTCCAGGATGCTGTAGGGCCTGGCGTCCTGCGGGCGTTTGGAAAGGTTCACTTTCAGAACGGCCGGGATGATTTCCCCCGCCTTTTCCACCAGCACCGTATCGCCTATGCGAACGTCCTTCCGGTCGATTTCATCCTGGTTGTGCAGGGTGGACCGCGCTACCGTAGAACCGGACAGCAGCACAGGCTGCAATTCCGCCACAGGCGTCAGCACCCCGGTGCGTCCTACCTGCACGACAATATTCAGCAGGGTGGTTTCCTTCTGTTCCGGGGGGAATTTATACGCCGCCGCCCAGCGGGGCGCGCGAGCCGTAGCTCCCAGCGCTTCCCGCGTAGCCGTGGAGCTGATTTTAATCACGGCGCCGTCCGTGCCGTAGGGGAGCGTATGGCGGAGCCTGTCAATATCCCGCACGGCCTGGCGGGTGGATTCCAGGCTGTCCGTGTAATACACCGGCTCATTGCAGGGGATGCCGCAACGGCGGAGCATGTTCCAGAAGTCTTTTGCGTCCCTGAGTTCCGGGCCTTCATACGCGCCCAATCCGTGGGCCAGGAAGGCCAGAGGCCGGGCGGCCACCTGCCGGGGGTCCAGTTGCTTGAGGGTTCCGGCGGTAGCGTTGCGCGGGTTGGCGAATGCGGGGAGCCCGTCGGCGTCTCGTTCTTCGTTCAGTTTGGCAAAGGCTTCATTGGGCATGAAGACTTCCCCGCGCACTTCCAGCACGGGCGGCGCGCCGGGAGGGAGGGTGAGGGGGACGCTGCGGATGGTGCGGATGTTGGCCGTTACGTCGTCCCCCACGTCTCCGTCTCCGCGCGTGGCCGCATAAGCCAGCTTCCCGTTGCGGTACATGATGGAAAGGGCCACTCCGTCAATCTTGGGCTCCACGGAGACGGGCACGTTCTCCGTTTGCAGCGCCCTGGACAGCTTATGGTAGAATTCCGCCAGTTCTTCATCCGGTACGGGGGCGTCCCGTTGCTCAAAAATGTCGTCAATAGACAACATGGGCACCGCATGTCTGATCTGGTTGAAGCCCTGGAGAGGGGCACCGCCTACGCGGCGCGTGGGGGAGTCCGGATCCGCCAGTTCAGGATGGGCTTTTTCCAATTTTTCCAGCTCCAGGAACAGGGCGTCATATTCCGCGTCGGAAATCTCCGGTTCCGCCTGTTCGTAATACAGACGGTTGTGGCGGCGCAGTTCGGAACGCAAATAGCCTATGCGGCGGTGAGCGGGGTCCTCCGCGTTTCCGGGTTGGTCGGTGCCGGCATTTTCCCGCGCCTCCCCGGCCCGGGGTGCCGTTTCATTTGTAGCCTGCTGTGAAGGCTGTTTGCCGGCTGCCAGGGAAAAAAGGTCTTCCTCCATAGGAAAAATGAGTGGGAACAATGGCTATTTGCTCAGTTTGATGACGGAACAGGGTGTTTTGGAGTGTTCATGAGCCTTGAACAGAACCGTTCCGTTGACAACGGGAAGGACGGTGTTGTCCCCCAAAAGCAATGCTTTGGAATAGCCGGCGGGCAGGGTGACGGCCGTTCCCCCGTCATCTTCATAACCGGTGGCGTCCAGCGGCTGCATGCGGGCGTGTTCCGCGCCCGCCGTCAGTTCTTTCATGGTTCCTTCGCTGGGCGGCTGGGCCGCTCCCTTGTCCGGCGGCGGAATCAGGAAGACGAAGATATCCCCCTGCCGATTGATGGAGGCTGGCTGGTCCAGCTGCATGAATGCCCGTGTGCCGTACACGGCTTCACCGTTGATGTTGAGCCACCGGCCTACGCCGCGCATGGTGGCGGCCACTTTTTCCGGAATGGTGCCGTCCGCCATGGGATTGACGTTCAGCAGAAGATTGCCTCCCTTGGTAACGCATTCCACCAGTTTTTCAATGATGGTTTCCGGGGACTTGATGTTGGTGTCGTAGCGGTTGTAGCCCCATTTGTCGCTCACCGTCATGCAGGATTCCCAGTCCACGCCGGGATATCCGCGCCGGGGGATGAAGCGTTCCGGGGTAATATAGTCCCCGCAGCGCAGGTCCAGCGTTCCGGCCTGGTTCTTATTCAGGCCGGAATAGGCGTACAGGCGGTTGTTCATGATGACGCCGGGATTGATGGAGCGCACCATGTCCATCAGTTCCGGCGCTTTCCAGCCTTTGGCCCCTTCCATGGCTCCCTGGGAGTAGTCCCACCACATGATGTCGATGGGCGCGTAACGGGTCATCAGCTCCCGGACCTGGGCGTGCAGGTATTTCTGGTAGGCGGCGTGGTCGCGGGGAATGTTTTTCCTGTTAAGCATGGCCGCCTGCCCCGCAGGGTAGCAGAGGTCCGGGCAGATGGTGTTGTCATAGGACGGGTGATGCCAGTCAATGACGGAGTGGTAGAGGCCCACTTTCAGGCCGCGCCTGCGGCAGGAGTCCACATATTCGCGGATGATGTCCCTGTTCACGGCGCTTTTGGCGTCGTAATCCGTCAAGGCGCTGTCAAACAGGCAGAAGCCTTCATGGTGCTTGCTGGTAAGCACTATATATTGGCACCCCGCATCCCGGGCGAGCTGGGCCCATTCTTCCGTCATGCCTTCCCTGGGCTTGAACAGGGGCAGGGCTTCCGCGGCGTAGGTATCCGTATCCACTTCCACGTTTTTTTGAATCCATTCGGAACCTCCGGGCCTGCCTTTCCATTCCCCGGCCAGTCCGGAATACAGGCCGTAATGGATGAACATGCCGAATTTGGCGTCCCTCCACCATTCCATGCGCCGGTTGCGTTCCTCCGCCGTTTCCCTGACAGCGGCATGGTTGGCGTCCGCGGGGAGGGGGAGGCCGGGCGCTGCTGCCGAAAATTCCGCGGGAACGGTGGCCGGGGAGCCCTGCTTCATTCCTCCGTCGCGCAGCCGGGCCGCGAACTGTTCGTCCAGAGCCAGCGCGGGCTGTCCGTTTTCCGTAATGATTTTAGTGGCGGACTGCTGGGCCGGGGCGGGAAGTCCCAGAGTGACAGCCAGGGCGGCAATCGTGGCTATGTTCATGGTTGTTCAGGATGGTGTGAGGCTGGGGGGAAGGCTGGGGGGAAGGCTGAACCTGCTTAAATGACGTCCGTATCCGCGTAGCTGCCCAGAATTTTCAGCATGGAACAGTGCTGCTCCAGCTCCGGAAGGGTCTCCCGGAGGGGGGATTCCTGAATGTGGCCGACGGCATCTATGTAAAAGACGTATTCCCAGTTGATGACTTTGGACGGGCGGGATTCAATGCGTATCAGGTTGTTGTTGTGCCGCTGGAAGCAGTTGATTACTTCCGCCAGGGTGCCGGGCTTGTGCTGGATGCGGATGAGCAGGGAGGTGCGGTCCCTGCCGCTGGGCTGCGTTTCCTGGCGTCCGATGACGGCGAAACGGGTGGTGTTGCAGGACTGGTCCTGCACGTCTTCTTCCAGGATGTTCAGGCCGAACAATTCCGCAGCCAGCGGACAGCCGAGGGACGCCGCGCCCATGGCGGCGTTCTCCTTGGCAAGAATGCTGGCTTTCGTGGTGGAGGACGTTTCCACGAGTTCCGCGTTTGGGAAATGCCGCTGGATCCAGTTCCGCGTCTGGCCGAGAACCTGGGGATGGGAGTACAGAATGCGGATGTGTCCCCGCGGAATATCCGCCATCAGGCTGTTGCGGATGTTCAGATTGATTTGGGCGCAGATTTTGAGGGGGGAGGTGACGAAAAGATCCATCACGGCGGTGACGGAGCCTTCCGAAGAGTTTTCCACGGGAACTACGCCGTACTGGGCCTTCCCCCGGTCCACCATGTCAAACACGTCCTTGAAGCTCTGGCACGGAATGAGTTCGCAGCTTTTTCCGAACTGCTTGAGGGCCGCCTGGTGGCTCCAGGTCCCTTTGGGGCCCAGGTAGGCAATGGTCAGGCCGCCTTCCAGAAAGAAGGAGCAGGAAATGATTTCACGGTAAATAGCCTGGAGGGAGGCTTCCGGCAGCACGCCCGCATTCAGGCGGTTCAATTTGTTGAGCAGGGCCGTTTCCCGTTCGGGAACGAAGATGGGGGAATTCTTTTCCTTTTTAATGCGGCCGACTTCATGCACCCATTCGGCACGTTTTTTTAACAGCTCTACAATCCGGGCGTCCACCTCGTCAATGGCCAGGCGCGCCTTTGTCAGGGCGATGGTCTGTTCATCCGTGTTTCCGTTTTTTTGCTGCCTGGGGGAATTGTCCGGAGAGGCATCCTCCCCGTGGTGCGTGGTCTCCATGTCTCTGTGAAAGCTGTGTGGTTAAAGCCGTGTCAGGGTAGCGGTTCCGGGGGGGCAAATCAAGATTAAAGGGGAGGCCTCCGCTGCGGATTCTTCCTGCATGCCCGGAAGATGTCGGGCAGGTCCATTTCTCCTTAACGAATATGGCCCATTCCCGTATTTTGTCCGTTGGCGCGGCTTTCGCCGCCGGGAAATGGCAGGGCGGCTTTAGTTTCTCCCCCCGTCTGTCCGTACCGGACGCTGCTCCGGAATGGCCCCGTAAAGCCCGTTGGGGAAGAGTTGGAGCCACGGCGTATATTCCGGCGGTACGGGCGCTTCAAACTCCATGCGTTTTCCCGTGCGCGGGTGATCGAAGCCCAGTCGCCACGCATGGAGCATGAGCCTGCCGGGTTTCGCCTTTTGCCGGGCGGGTTTGGCGTAAATGGGGTCCCCGATGAGCGGATGGCCCAGGTGGAGCATGTGCACGCGTATCTGGTGGGTTCTTCCCGTGTGCAGCGTGCACAGAACCAGGGAGGAGTCCGTAGCCGGGTCCGCGCAGAGCAAATCGTAGTCCGTAATGGCGGCTTTCCCGGAACCGGGATTGACTACCGCCATTTTCAGGCGATTGACGGGATGGCGGCCGATATGGGTGAAGACCGTGCCGGAACTTTGGGAAGGAATACCCTGGACGACGGCCAGATAACGCTTTTCCGTGCTTCGGGCCGCGAACTGCGCCGTCAGGGACTGGTGGGCGCCGTCATTTTTCGCGATAACCAGGCAGCCGGAGGTGTCTTTGTCCAGGCGGTGGACGATGCCGGGGCGTTCCACTCCGCCGATGCCGGAGAGATCTCCGCAGTGGTGGAGCAGGGCATTTACGATAGTGCCGTCCGGGTTGCCGGCCGCAGGATGCACGACCATGCCGCTTTCCTTGTTGATGACTACCACGTCTTCATCTTCATACAGGATGTCCAGGGGGATATCCTGAGGCAGGGCTTCCGCCGGTTCCGGTTCCGGAATGCGGACGGTGATGGAATCACCGCGGGAGACGGGGTTTTTAGGCTTGGCGGGAGAGCCGTTGACCAATACGCCCCCGCTTTTGATCAGGCTCTGGATTCTGGAGCGGGAAAGCTCCGGAAGGTGGGCGGCAAGGTATTGATCCAGACGGATTTTTCCGTCGGCGTCGTCCGTTGTCAGGTTCATGTTCCGTGGCGTTTGGTCAATGGCTGTAGGCGGAGGGAGGCAGGTCAATAAAGGTATAATCCAGACCGTAAACATCCTTGAGAAGAAGCCCCAGGGCCTTTACGCCGAATGTCTCTGTAAAGTAGTGGCCGCCGAAGACCAGATTGACGCCCAGTTCCTGGGCCAGTGGGATGTTCCAGTGGGAGCCTTCCCCGGTCACGTAGGTGCGGCAGCCGAGGGCCGCTGCCTGGGCAAGATCGTCCCCCGCGCCTCCGGTACAGATGAAGACATCTCCGGCCGGAGCCTCCGGGGAATCTTTCCAGAAGGCCTGCACGGGTGCGCCGAGGACTGTTTCCAGTTTTTGCTCCAATTCCGCGCATGTGCCTGAAAATTCCCCGTGCGTACCGAGGGAAACGCCGTGGTAGTCCAGCCCTTCATTGGAATTTGGACGGAGGCCGCAGGCCTTCGCCAGCAGGGCATTGTTGCCGTATGCGGGGTGGACGTCCAGAGGCAGGTGGGCAGCGTAAATCGCCAGGTTTCCGTCCATGGCGGCTTTCAGCTTCCGGTAAGCGATGCCGGTAATGGGCTGCATGGGCTGCCAGAAAATGCCGTGGTGAAGGATGAGAAGGTCCGCCCCTGTTTCCAGGGCAGCATGAATGGCCTTTTCTGAGCCGTCCACGGCGGCGGCCACCTTGGAAACGGAGCCTCCGTTTTCCAGTTGAAGGCCGTTCAGGGCGCGGGGGGCGTCCGGAATGGAATCCACGGAAAGGATTCCGTCCAGAAAGGAGATGGCGGTGTGCAGCTCAATCTTGCTCATGCGGGAGGAATGGTTAGTTATCTTCCGAAAGGCTGGCGCCGAGCAGGCGCACGGCGTCCATGTTCAGGATAAAATAATTCGGGGTTGTATTTACTCTGCCGTAATAAAATCTGCTGTATCCGGCCTCCCCCGCCGGGGCGATTTCCAGCGTGATGACTTTGTCCTCCGTTTCCGGTTCCGGGGCAAAAGTAATGTCGCCGGTCCCGGATTTGGTTGGCACGGGGGGCGCCTCCTTGTAAGACTGGAGGATGAGTTTCAGGCGGAAAACGGGATTTTTCAGGGCTTCATGCGCTGTGGCGTCCGTATAGGGAAGCCAGGCGCTCACCTCCATTTTTTCCAGTTCGTCCAGATAGCGGTTGGCGCGGTTCGGGTTGATATTCAGGGTTTCATCCTTTCCGTCTTTGGAGGCCGTCCAGGAATCGTCCAGACGGTCGAATTTCAGGACCAGGGGGCCTCCGGAACCGATGCGTTCCAGGTGCATTTCTCTGAGGTCAAACCTGCTGAAGGAGAAGAGCCTCTTTTTTTTCCAGGCCAGTGCATCCGTCAGCAAATCCTTCATGTAGGCGTTGTCCAGTATGGCGACGGTGGGTTTTCCGGCCTGGCGGGCATACCAGGAACCGTCCGCCCCCTTGGAGAAAAACACCGTCACGGGGGGGCGGGGCTCTTCACCGGGCTTGGGAAGAAGCGACATGGTGAGCGTCATCCTGGGATTATCCAGCCCGTATACGGAAAGATCCGTAGCCTTGTCCGAGGCGAATCCGGCCACTTTCCCCTGTTTAACTGTTTTCAGCAGGGAAATGAGATGTTCCGGATTCGCTTCCTGGTAACGGGCTCCCTCTGCCGTGTACAGCCAGGTGGGCTTGATGCCTTTTTTCTCATCCCCCTGAATGAAGCGGGCGATGGTGGGGTAATCCTGAAAGCTCTTGCGGATGGAAAGGCCGGTAATTTTGTAATCCCCGATGTCCGTCAATTGCTTGGAACGCAAAAGGCCCAGATCCAGCGGAATATTGCGTACGCCGGGAATTTCCTTGTTGGTTTCCGTCGTTTGAGCCAGTTCAAAGACGGCCTTGCGGTCGGAAACGGTGGCCTTGACCAGTTCGGACAGGCTTCCGTTGTCGGAGGGGGGGTAAATCCGGAGCGTGACGGGCTGTTCCTCCATTTGCAGGGATTTGCCGTCTTCTGAAAGACGGCCTGTGAAATTCCTGATGGAAACGGAGGTGATCTGATCATCCGTCATGTCCGGTACGCTTGTTTCCTCCGGGTTGTACACGCGCACAGCGGTCAGCTTTTGGAGCGTGCCCAGCAGCACATCCATCATGGCCGGGTCCGTATCTAGGGAGAGGGGATACGTGATTTTCCAGGGGGAGCCGGGAGTCTCGCGTTTCAGGGCGATGCGCTGGCCCCGGTTGTTGATTTCAATGGAGGCGGGCATGGCCGGATGCAGGAGCAGGGGACGGTGGTCCCGAAGCTGGCGGATGCCGGATTTGAACAGAGGAAGGATGTTGCCGGTGCCCACCAGAATGCGGGTGTCCCGTCCGTAGAAATCCGTCTGCATATAGGTGGTGTCATCCGTGGTCTTGTTCTCCGGATCGTCCACCAGCCAGGGCGCCGGGGAACCCAGCGTATAGCGCGCCACAGTGGAGGAACGCTTTCCGTCGTCGCTCATTTCCTTGAGAGTGATGGTAACGGGAGTGGTCTTCACGCCGAATTCCTTCAGAGATGCGGAATCAATCTTGTGCAGGGGCAATGCGTCCACGATGCTGGTGGAGTACGTGTACTGGAGAATGGCCGCCGCCGCGCGAGGATCCATACGGTCGTTCCAGGGCTTTTCGCACCACCAGACGCCGTTGGGTTTGCGGCGGAATTCCGCGACATCTCCCACGCAGTTGATGCGCATCCAGGAAACCTCGTTCATTTCTTCCCGGGTGTACGGGAAAAGCCGTTCTCCGGAACTGAAAGCGGTGCGCCCGATGATGCGGGACAGATTGCCGTCAATCATAAGGAGCACCGCTGCTCCGACAGAAGCGAGGGTGATGAGGATGAGAAGAATAAAACGGAATGTGCGCATGTGCTTCCGGTAATGGGCGTGGGTGGAGTTAATGACGGCGCGTGTTCCAGATAATCAGGGCGATCAGCAGTGCCAGCAGGGGGAGTCCGATATTCGTCAGGAGTTCCAAAACGCCCAGGGCGTTGCGGTCCAGATTCAGCTTGACGGTCAGGTCATGGCGGGAGCCGAGGCCGCGCAATTCTTCACGGTCCGTCATCCAGCCGATCAGCGTACGCATGAAATCCCTCTGTTCCGGTTTGATTTGCCGGGGCTGGAGCAGGTCCGTATTGCCAAGCAGAACCAGGCGCCCGGTAGTCTTGTTCTGGTTCACGTCCCCGGCATTCCCCCGGATGAGGGCCGCGCCGATCATCAGAGGGCCCGGATTATCTTCCCTTGCGTCGAACTGGGCAGGGAACTGGTTGTATTTGGTTTCTCCGTAATAATCCTCCGTTGTGACCAGGAGGGGGTATGGCGTAATGCGCTTCTGTTCCATGGCCGCGTTGTCGGAATCCAGAATGAGGGAGATGCTCTCCCCTTCCAGCCCGGTGCTGGAATTCCAGAATTCACGGGTGCAATTCAGGGAGGGGGCGAAAATGGAGTTAATTTCAAAAACGGAACGGCTGCCCCTGTTGCGGAGCATCACGCGGTCATTCTGGGGCCGTAGCCCCTGTTCGCGGAGAAAGCGGTAAAGCTGTTTGGGAGTGTCATTCTGGGGTTCCAGCATGATCAGAATGGCGGCGTTCGGGCGCGCCCAGTACCGCTGGAGCACTTCCGCCTCCTGCGGGGACAGATCATATTTGGAACCGATAATCATGAATCCTGCGGCGTCTTCCGGAATTTCTTCCAGACCGCTCATGCGGATGGGAACAAGCTGCAGGTTGACGGAACGGCAGATTTTGCCCAGCGTCGTGAAAATGCTTTCTTCCTGGTTGTTGCTCAGGGACTCGTTGAAGTTGCTCTTATCCGCCGCGATATAAATTTTACGAGGTTCGCCGTTGGCCGCTCCGTAAATGCCGGCAGTCATCATGTCTTCAATCTGGAGCGCCACTGCCTTCATGCTTTTGCCGTCCGGCCCGGGTGCGTATACTACGAAGGCGTCTCCGGGCAGGATGCGCACGTGGGCGGCGTCCGCCTGGGTGCCTTCAAACGTCTTGAGCGCTTTTTCCGTATCTTCCCGGGCATCAATGATGACCAGGTTCTTCTTGAATTCAATTCCGTAGATATTGGAGATTTCACGGGCCTTGTTCGGCTGGCGGAGGGGATCCACATACTCCACCTTCACCTTGCCGTTGGAATAACGTTCGTACTCCTCAAGCAGAGAACGCATGCGGGTGTAGTTCTGCGTGGTGCGCAGGAAAGCGAACGTGATTTTGACGGGGGTTTTGCGCTTCTGGATTTCCGGGGACTGGAGCATGTTGATGCTCTGACGGGAAATTTCATAACGCTGGTCTTCCGTCAGGTCCCGGCGGTAATACTCGTGGCAGCCTACGTAATTCAGGCATACGACGATAAGGAACAGCAGGAAAAGCTTGATCCAGGTCATCCAGGGGCGTTTGACCTTGCGGGCGGCGGGATGGGAGGCTTCCGTAGCCGCGGCGGGGGTGTCTGGTGTTTCGCTCATAGATAAAAATGAAAAGTGGTGAAGGAGGGATGAGTCAGTGTTTCCAGCGGCGGTGGTCAATGATGCGGATGGTGACGGCCAGCGTCAGGACTGTCATGGTCAGGTAAAACACGACGGGGCGCGTGTCAACCAGCCCGGCGGAAAAGCGGTCCAGATGTTCCGAGCAGGACATGTAGTGGAAAATCCCCGCTGCGGGGAATTCCCCCCACACCACGGGAATCAGACCCATGAAGAAAATCAGGACCAGCAGGCCGATGGTGATGATGCCGGAAATAATCTGGCTGCCCGTCATGGAGGAGGCGAAAATGCCGATGGCTGTGAACCAGGCGCCGACCAGCAGCAGAATGGCGTATGCCCCGGCCCAGTCCGCCAGGCGGTAAGGCAGAACCATGCCCGCGTCATATCCGTAAATCCACTGCACAATCAGGTTGGACCAGTCCGCCAGGATGGGATAGAGAAGCATGGGCAGCCACAGGATGATGTAAAAGGCGTATGCGGAGAAGTATTTTCCCAGAACCACCTGCCATGTCTTGATGGGCGTGGTGAGCAGGGATTCCAGCGTTCCCGTCTTTTCCTCCTCCGCCAGGGAACGCATGGTGAGCAGAGGGAAGATGAACAGGAAGTAAAACCAGAACATGGGAGAATGCAGGATGAAGAACAGGATGCCTTCCTTCTGCGGGGCCAGTTGAAAAGCCTTCAGCGTGCCGGACAGGGAGACGCTCTGAAGGGCCATGACGAAAGCCAGGATAACCCATCCGTACGGAGTCATTACGTAGCTTCTGAGTTCTTTTCTGAAAATGGTAAGTACTGGAGACATGGGGAGAAAAGGGAAATGGGCGGTGGTGGATAGGCGGGGATGGAAAAAAGGGGGGGTTAATCTTTACGGGTCATTTCCACGAACACTTCTTCCAGCGTGGGGGTGTGGCGGTAAATATGGCGCAGGGGGCAGCCCTGTTCCGCAAGGAGGCGCGCAGCCTTTTCACGGGTATCCGTCCCGGCCTCCGCGCGTACGGTCAGCGTATGCCAGCCGTCGGCGTCCGTTCCTTCATGGATGACCTTCTTCACATGTTCCAGGTTTTCCAGTTTCCGCGTAATCAGGGCCAGGTCTCCCCGGAATTCCAGAGTAATCTTGCCGGCTGCCCGTAGATTGGCCGTCAGGTTGGAGGGGGTATCCGCTGCTTTGATAGTTCCCTGGTCAATGATGATGACCTTGTTGCAAATCATTTCCACCTCACTGAGAATGTGGGTGGAAAGAATAATGGTATGGTTGGCCGCCAGACCTTTGATCAGTTCGCGTATCTGGCGTATCTGGTTGGGGTCGAGACCGTTGGTAGGTTCGTCAAGGATCAGCAGGTCCGGTTCCCCCAGCAGGGCGTCCGCCAGGCCTACGCGCTGGCGGTAGCCTTTGGAAAGGGTGCGGATCATCTTGCGGCGCACGGGATCCAGGCCGCATTGTTCTACAACCTTGGAGACGGCAGGCCAGATCTGCCTGGAAGAGATGCCTTTAAGCCTGGCGCGGAATTTCAGGTATTCCGTGACGCGCTGGTCGTCGTAAAGGGGCACGTGTTCCGGCAGGTAGCCCAGATGTTTGCGAGCCTCCAGGGGATTTTTCACAATGTCGAACCCGGCAATCGTGGCTGTGCCGGAAGTGGGGGGCAGATAGCCGGTCAGCATGCGCAAAGTCGTGGTCTTGCCTGCGCCGTTCGGCCCCAGGAACCCTACGATTTCCCCCTTTTCAATCTGGAAGGAGGCATTCTTTACCGCTTGAAAGCGGCCAAACTCTTTGGAAAGCTGGTCGGCGTGGATCATGGAATCAATGGGAACAGGGTGATTCTAATCCAAACCGCTTTCGCCTCAAGCTTATTCTCCCCTGCGCCGCGGAAGCGCTTCTTCCGCTTGAAAAGCCAGGGGCATTCAACGGGACCATGCTTTTCCAGCAGGGCTGGAGGGAAGGAAAATCAATCCCTCAACTCCTCTTCCAGCCTCTGGACGATATCCCTCACGCGCACATCCTCTTCCATACGGGAGGCGACCAGCTTGTTCGCATGGATGACGGTGCCGTGATCCCGGCCGCCGAACGCCTGGCCGATATCTTTCAGGGAGCGTTCCGTCAGACGGCGGCTCAAGTACATGGCGATCTGGCGCGGAAAGGCGATGCTGTTGGGGCGGCGCTTGCCGGTCAGGTCGCTGACCTTGAGTTCGTAAAAATCCGCCACGCGCTTCTGGATGGAATCCACGGTCAGGATGCGGCTTGTTTCTTCCCGCAGGATGTCGCGTAAAAGCTGCTCAATTTTGGCGATGTCAGGCATGTCTCCGGACAGGGAAGTAAAGGTGGCTACACGGAGCAGTGCTCCTTCCAGCCGGCGCACGCTCTTCTGGATGCGGCTGGCCAGAAACTCCAGAATTTCGTCGGATACGTTCATGCCGGCCCGGTCGCGCTTGCTGCGCAGGATCTCCAGCCGTGCATTGTCGTCCGGAAGGTTCAATTCTACCGTAAGGCCTGATTCCAGACGCGCCGCCAGCCGGGGGTCCAGATTGGAAATATCGCATGCGGCGGCATCCGCGCAAATCACGATGGTTTTGTGGGCATGGAACAGTTCGTCAAACGTATGCAGGAATTCTTCCACCGTTTTTTCCTTGCCGGAGATAAATTGCACGTCGTCCACCAGCAGGACGTCTGCCTTGCGGTACTTGCGGCGCAGTTTGGTGAAGCTTTGTCCGTTCTGGGTCCGGGAAGCGTCAATAAATTCATTGGCGAACTGTTCGCCCGTGACGTACACCACATTTGTGGATGAATCCTGATGGAGCACCTCATGGCCAATGGCCTGGAGCAGATGGGTTTTGCCAACGCCGGATTTACCGTACAGGAAAAGTGGATTGAACAGGGCCCGTTCCGACTGGGCGACGGACAGTCCGGCCTGGTACGCAAAACGGCTGTCCTCATACACCACGAACGAATCGAACGTATATAAGTCATTCAGGCATGCCCTGGCGGCCGATGTACGCTGTTTTTTGACCGGTGCGGCCGGGGAATCCGCCGCCTGCGGCGTTTTGGCCCGGGAAGAAGCTTTTTGCGGCTGGCCTTCTGCAGCGGGCATGGAAGCCACTTCATCCGTGCAGACGAATTTGATCTGGCGTTCCGTGCCCAGAGCCAGCATGGCGGCCTGCTTCAGCTCCGGCGTATAGCTGTTTTCCACCCAGAGGGCGGCCATAGGATCGTCGCACACCAGCGTCAGCGCCTTCCCTGAATCCTCCAGCAGGGAAAACTTGGGAAACCACAATCCATAAACCTCCGGGGACATGATTGTTTGCAAGGCTCCCGTGATTTTGGACCAGGTGGCTGACAGTTCTGATGGCGGCGTCATTGTTATTGGAAATAAAAGATGTTGCTGGTTAGAAATAGCCGTAAGGCGTTCCGTCCCGCTACGAGGCCGCCCGCGGATGGAACCGGATCAGGTTCATCCGCAGCCGTGACAGCTCGTGGCGTCCATCGGGGTGGAGAAGGCAAACTCATCCGCTTTCAGCTCAACACCCCGGTTGACGGGAGCGCCAAATTACTGATTTGCGTCTGAGGAAAAAATATCTTTTTGAAACAGCGCGAGTCATCGTTCTGCGGCTCTACGTTCCACGGGGGTTCCACATGAAAAAATATTTTGTTCTTGCTTCCTCCGATAATTTAGTCCTCCTGAGTATATTTTCTGTATGACATTGTTAATTACTCATCATCAATGTGTTGTTGTTTTGTTACTGGCCTGGGTGACGAAAAGTGCATGATTACGCCGCCGGAAATCAACCACTTACAGGGACCGGAACGGAACTGCCCGGGAAGATGCAGGAGGGAGGCGGTCCGCATGGTTGACAACGGCCGTCCGGAAACCTAACGTGGGCTGCATCATGGAACAAATGGAACAGCCAGGGGAAGCATGCCTGTCTCTCTACCGGGGGAAATTTCTGGAACTTCTGAAAGAGGGGAGGTGGGAATACGTGCGCCGGGTTAATGCCAGCGGAGCCGTCATGATCGTGGCCGTGACGAAAGAAGGAGAACTGCTGCTGGTGGAAGAATACCGCGTTCCCCTGCATGCCCGGACCGTAGGGCTGCCTGCGGGCATTTCCGGGGATGAAGGGGAGGAAAGCACGCTGCAATCCGCCCGGCGTGAACTTGAAGAGGAAACCGGATACCGGGCGGACTCCTGGACGTATCTTTTTGCGGGGCCTTCTTCCCCAGGATTGACTACGGAAATGGTATCCTTCTATCTGGCGGAAGACCTGCATCGAATATCGGCAGGAGGCGGTGTGGCCCATGAAAATATTACTGTGCACCGCATTCCTCTTCCTCAGGTGCATGACTGGCTGATGGAGCAGATGGGACAGGGAAAAGTGGTGGACCCGAAAATCTTTATGGGCCTCTATTTCCTGTCCTGCTGCGGCAATGGCATGGGACAGAAGGCATCATAATGTCCTGTGCCGTAAATGCCCGCATGCAGGAAACGGCATGGGACACAGGCTGTATGAAACGGTTGAGTGAAAAATGATTCATCCGTAATGATTTCCCTGGAGGGAAAGGCGGGTTGCCGTGATAAAATGCTCCTGATCCATAAAAAAATCTGGACATTCTTTCCGATCCGGGTTAAATATTTCCCCGCCTTACGGCATCAACCACTTAACGGCAGGGTAGCTCAGTGGTAGAGCAGAGGACTCATAAGCCTTTGGTCGGGTGTTCAAATCACCTCCCTGCTACCATCTTCAAAGCCCCTTAAATCCAACGGTTTAAGGGGCTTGTTACTTTTAGTGCATATATTGCACATCATGCTGGAAAACAGTGAAAAAGGGTATCATATGGTCAAAAAAGCATGCACAATGATGCACAGCTTGATTGACAATTGGAAGCCTCCCCCCGGCACTTTCCGCCCTGGAAAACCGTGGAGTACTGTTATTCCGGTGCACATATCCACACGGGGATATGAATGTTGGATTGGAATCCCGCTTGTGAGAAGCTGCGTTTTCTTTTCTCAGGATTTTGCCGTTCAGGATGCCGCATGAAGTGAAGGATCCGATACCGGACAGGTACTGGAAAATAAAAAACCGCATTGTTTTTGAAAATCCGGCGGAGGGGGGGAAATGGGTTTTAGATGCTGCGGCGCATCATCAGAGCAGCTAAACCCGAAAGGCTCGGAGAAGCCGTAGCCGGGGACGGATTAAAAATCCGCATAATTCTTTTTAAGTTATGTGGTTATTTTATAAGATTTTTATTATCAAATTATTGTTGATGATATTTTTTTCGGCGGGCAGAAAATTTCAGGAGGAAAAGAAAAATGGAAGACCTTTCCCGAATTTACTATATACCCTTTAACGAGAGACGGGAATAGCTACCCGTCCATTTGGTGCAGGGAATTCCGCCCATAAGCAGGAATGGGGCAGATAGGTAAATAGAAAACTATTTCAGCCTTAACCCGAAAACCCCGGATTTGCGCCCGCTGAGTTCCAGAGTGCGCAGGCGTTCCGGAGGAAGGCTGTCGCGGGAAAATTCCGCGTAATGCATGCGGTCCCGGAAGTAATGGACGGCGCTTTGGGAGAGGGCAAAGATGAATTCCATCCCCATTTCCTCCGCTTTTCTTTTGGCAAATTCACATAGTGCGCGGCCATAGCCGCGTCCTTCATGGCGGTGCTTGATGTACAGGCAGCCCAGTTCCGCGCTGTGGTGCTCCGGGTAGGGATAAACGGCAACGCAGCCCACGATGCTGTCGTCCAGGGTCAGCACGTAGTAACTGTCCATTCTGGCGGCAATGTCTTCGTAATTCCGGTTGACCAGTTTGGAGTCCACCACGGAACGGGCGATCATGGAGAGAAGCTCCGGAATATCTTCTTCTTTCAGCGGGCGTATTTCCCGGTAGGAGTCCGTGTGAACCATGGTACCTACGCCTTCTTCGGAGAAAAGTTCCTCCACCAGCACGCCGCGCATTTTCCCGTCCAGCAGGTGTACGCGGGGGATTCCCGCCCGGCAGGCTTCCGCCGCCTGGTCAAGCAGTTCGCGGTGGGTTACGTTTCCTGCCAGCTCCGCTACTTCCGATTCCAGAATGGCGGCAATGGGGCGTCCGTCCAGGGACGGAACCTTGTGGTCATTGAGCAGGGCGATGTATTTGGAGGCTCCCAGGCTGAAAGCCATATGGACGGATTCCGGGTCAAAGGAGCCGGAACGGCCGGAAGCCACCACGGGAATTTGGTGACGCCCCAGGATTTCCCGGACTCTTTCCCGGACAAGCTGGCCGCCTTTTAACGGGGCTTCCACCAGGGCGGAGCGCATTTCACAGACGCGCGTGTGTTCGTACAGCGCGGAGGCGTCCGCCCCTTCCACAATCAGAACGGGCCTGACGCCTATTTCCTGCAGTACGTCCAGGTCCAGCAGGGCATCCACCAATTCCCCGGAATCCACCAGGGGGCGTTCCACGTGCACGGCAAAGATTTTATCCCTGAAGTACGGAACATACTCCAGCACGGAACGGACATTGGCGGATTTGTTGGGAGGGAGCGTAGCCAAGGCGGACCGGAAGTTTGGGGCCGGGGAAAACGGACATTCCCGTTTCCCCCGGCCTGTAAGTGATGCGCGGCTTTTTTAGAATGTACGGGTATCCGCGGAATCCCGGTTGTCCATGGTTTCCGCGAAGTCCTGGGAGTCCAGAGTGACGGCAATTTCTTCCCCTTCTCCGGGGACCGGCGTTTCCGCCGGTGCCTGGGGGGCTTCTTCCTTGCGGAGCACGACGCTGACCTTGCGCTTGGGCATGACCAGTTTGGGTTCCGCCACGGCTGGTTTGTAACCTTCCCCAATGGTGGTGGCGTCGGAAATGACGGCCGGGGCCTGTTCCGGTTCCGCCTGCCGGGCGGATTGTTGTTCACGTGCCCGGGAGACTTGTTCCCTCAGGGCGGAGAGCAGGTCCGAAGGCATGCCGTCAAAGCCGATTTCCGGCAGGCTGGTTCCATCTTCCTGGTTTTCGTCGGAAGATTCGAACTGGGGCAGGCTGGCCAGGAAGTCCTCAAAGGCGTCCAGGTTGGTGGTGCTCTTGAATAGGTTGCTGATGGCTTCGCTCTTGATGCTTTCCATCAGGGTGATGAAAAGATCGTAAGCTTCCGATTTGTATTCCACCAGGGGGTCTTTCTGCCCCTGGGCGCGGAGGCGCACGCCTTCCCGCAGGGAGTCCATGTTGTACAGGTGTTCCTGCCACATTTTGTCAATGGCCCCCAGGATGATCTGGCGTTCCATGTGGTCCAGGTATTCCGGGCGTTCGCGGGAAGCCTTGTCTTCATAAGTGGCCTTGACCTTGTCAATGAGGAAGGCAATGGTGTCGTCTATGGGCCGTTCTTCCAGCTTGGCGGCCTCCGCCGTGAGCCCCAGCGGGAAGGAGGCGTTCATCCAGGCGAGCAATTCGTCCGGGTGGGTGACGCCTTCCGCATCCGGGTCCAGGAATTCATGGGCGCGCGTGGCGATTACTTCTTCCAGAATATCGTAAATCATTTCGCGCGGGTTTTCCGTGGAAAGCACTTCATTCCGGTATCCGTAAACGATTTCGCGCTGCTTGTTCATTACGTCGTCATAGTCCAGCACGTGCTTGCGCCACATGTAGTTGCGCTGTTCCACCCGTTTCTGGGCGGATTCCACGGATTTGTTCAGGAAACTGTGTTCCAGCGCTTCACCGTCAGCTACGCCCAGGCGTTCCATCATCTTGGTCATGCGTTCCGCCGCGCCGAAGTTGCGCATCAGGTCGTCTTCAAAGGAGATGAAGAACTGTGAGGCGCCGGGGTCCCCCTGGCGGGAGCAGCGGCCGCGCAGCTGGCGGTCAATGCGGCGGGATTCATGGCGTTCCGTACCCAGGACGAAGAGGCCGCCGAGGTCGGCTACACCTTCGCCCAGCTTGATGTCCGTGCCGCGCCCCGCCATGTTGGTGGAGACGGTGACGGCTCCGCGCTTGCCGGCCTGCGCCACGATTTCCGCTTCTCGCTGGTGGTTTTTGGCGTTCAGCACTTCATGGGGAATTTTGGCCCTCTTGAGCATGCGGGAGAGCGTTTCAGAGGCGTCTACGCTGGCCGTGCCAATCAGGATGGGCTGTCCTTTGTCGTGAAGTTCCTGGATTTTATTGACCACCGCATTGAATTTTTCACGGCGGGATTTGAAAATGAGGTCATTTTGATCCTTGCGGATGCAGGGGCGGTTGGTCGGGATGGGCAGGACGTCCAGCTTGTAAATATCATGGAATTCCGCGGCTTCCGTTTCCGCCGTGCCGGTCATGCCCGCCAGTTTTTTGTACAGACGGAAGTAGTTCTGGATGGTGATGGTCGCGTACGTCTGGTTTTCACGCTCCACTTCCACGCCTTCCTTGGCTTCCACCGCCTGGTGCAGACCGTCGCTCCAGCGGCGTCCCGGCATTTCGCGGCCCGTATTCTGGTCGATGATGATGACCTTGCCTTCCTTGACGACGTATTCCACGTCTTTTTCGTAAATGCAGTAGGCCTTCAGCAGCTGGGAGGTGGTGTGCAGGCGCGCTCCCGTTTCGTCAAGCTGTTTGGTCAGTTCATTTTTGCGGCGCAGTTTGTCTTTTTCCGTCAGGCGAGGATCTTCGTCCATTTCCGCGAAGGCGGTTCCCAGATCCGGCAGCACGAAATCTTCCGGATGGCCGGGGGAGATGACTTCCCGGCCTTTTTCCATCAGGTCGGCGTCGTGGGTTTTTTCATCCACGGTGAAGAACATTTCCTCCTTCAGCTTGTAGAGTTCCTTCTTGCGGGTATCCTGGTAAAGGGTCAGTTCATATTTTTCCACGATGCGGCGCAGCTCGGGATCCTGCATGGCGCGCAGGAAGGCGCGGTGGCGAGGCTGGCCCATTTTTACTTTGAACAGGCAGCGGCCCACTTCTTCCGTGCGGCCTTCCTCCTGGGCTTTCAGGGCCTGGGCCATCAGTTCGTTGCAAAGGTCCGTCTGGGCCTTCACCACGCGCTCAATGGCGGGGCGCAGGGTATCGTACTGCTGTTCCCGGGTGACGACCGCGGGGCCGGAAATGATGAGGGGGGTGCGGGCCTCGTCAATAAGGATGGAGTCCACTTCGTCCACAATGGAGAAGTAGTGCCCGCGCTGCACCTGTTCGGACTTGGAGGTTGCCATGCCGTTGTCGCGCAGGTAGTCGAAGCCGAATTCGGCGTTGGTGCCGTAAGTGATGTCGCAGGCGTATTGCTCCCGGCGGAGCTGGGAGGGCATCATGCTCTGGATGCAGCCGACAGTCAGCCCCAGGAACTGGAAGAGCATGCCCATCCATTCGGAGTCGCGGCGCGCCAGGTAATCGTTCACGGTCACCACATGCACGCCCATGCCGGTCAGGGCATTCAGGTAAACGGGGAGGGTGGCGACAAGCGTTTTCCCTTCCCCCGTGGCCATTTCCGCAATGTAGCCGCGGTGCAGGGCAATGCCGCCCAGCAGCTGCACGTCAAAGTGGACCATGTCCCAAACCTGTTTTTGACCGCAGATATCGCGTTCTTCCCCGCAAAGCAGGCGGGCGCCGTGTTTGACGGCGGCAAAGGCCTCCGGCAGTATCTGGTTCAGGTAGCGTTCGCGCAGCTTGTCAAACTGGGGCGTAATGTTGTTCCAGGCGGCTTTCCCTTCTTCAATGGAGGCGGGAGTGGCTTCCACCGCGGGGAGGGAAGCGAATTCGCTTTTCAGGGATTCAAAACGGGCGTTCAGTTTGGCGGCTATTTCCTCCAGCTCTTCCCTGGGCGCTGCTTCCACAATGCGCACGGGGGGCAGATCCATGGGGAGGAAGCGATGGAGGTACCCCTGCCATTCCCTCGTTTTCTCAAGCAGGAATTCCTGTCCCTTGCCATTCCATGATTCTTCAATGGAAACGATTTGTTCCACAATGGGGCGCAGACGGCGCACTTCACGCTGGTTTTTGGTGCCGACAATCTTGGTTAGAATCCACTTAATCATCTTTGTCTTGTTGAAAATTGACGAGGTAGAGTCGCTTTCAGCGGTCTAAGAATCGAAAAATACTAGCGGCTGCCGGGAGAAATGCAAGCGCGGCCCTCCATTTGCGCTGGTGATGACGTAATAGGCAGGTTGGACCTGGCCGGACGCCGCTGGAAACCCGGATTCATGACAGGCGCTTCTCTTGGAATGATTCCAAATTGATGATATTCTTTTTCCATGAGTCATTGTGAGGATGGGTGCATCCGCATCCGCGGCGCCCGTGAGCATAATTTGCAGAATGTGGATGTGGACATTCCCCTGGGGCGGCTGACGGTGGTGACGGGACCTTCCGGATCGGGAAAAACAAGTCTGGCCATGCACACGCTGTATGCGGAAGGCCAGCGGCGTTATATGGAAACCTTTTCCCCGTACGTGCGCCAGTTCATGGACCGCATGGACAAGCCGGACGTGGATGCCGTAGAGAATATTCTTCCGGCCATCGCCCTGCATCAGCGCAACTCCGTCAGGACATCCCGCTCCACGGTGGGGACCATGACGGGGCTGAATGATTACTGGAAGTTTGTTTTCGCCCGTCTGGCCGTGGGCATTGACCCGGAAACAGGGCGGGAAATCAAGCCGGAAACGCCGGGTACCATTGATGAAAAACTGCATGCGGAATTCCCTGCCGGAACGGAAGTGATGGTTTGCCTGGAGGTGGCGCGGACCGAATCCGTGGATCTTCCCACGTTGAAAAGGAATCTGGTGGCACAGGGGTATTTGCGCGCTTTTGCGCATGGAGAGCTCCTCCGGCTGGAGGATGAGGATTGGACGCTGGAGGAAGGAGAACCGCTGCTGGTGGTTCAGGACCGCGTGAGGCTGACGGAAGACCAGAGGGAACGCAGGCTGGAGGCGCTGGAAACGGCCATGCGCCTGGGCGGCGGCGTGGCCCATGTGATTCCCCGTGTGGACGGCGTCTGGCTGTCCGCTTTGAAATTCCGCGGGGACTGGCATCCGCTGATGGAGCCGCGGCCGGGCCTGTTTTCTTTCAATTCCCCTCTGGGGGCGTGCCCGGAATGCCGCGGCTACGGGCGCGTCATCACGATTGACTACAACCGGTGCATCAAGCCGGAGCTCAGCGTTCATGACGGGGCCATCCATATTTTTGAGGGGGACGGAAAAGTCTTTTCCGAATGCAAGCGGGACCTGATGCGCGGCTGGCGCAAAAACGCCCGCAAAGTCCGTCTGGATGTGCCGTGGAAGGATTTGAAGCAATGGGAGCGGGACTGGCTGCTGTACGGCGACGGCGATGACCCGGATGAAATGTATGAACAGGGGCTGTGGTACGGCATTGCGGGCTTTTTCAAATATCTGGAAAGCCGCACGCATAAGATGCACGTGCGGGTGTACCTGAGCCGTTTCCGCACGTATCAGGAATGCCCCTCCTGCCATGGTCTGCGCCTGAGGCCGGAAGCCCTTCAATTCAAGGTGGGCGGCAAAAGCATGCCGGAACTTTCCAGTATGCCCATGGATGAACTGCTGGCCTGGGTGGATAGGTACGTGACGCCGCGGGCGGATGAAGACCCCGGCTTGAAACATGCCGTGGCGGAACTCAGGAGCCGCCTGGAATATCTGAATGAAGTGGGATTGGGCTACCTGACGTCTGACCGCTCCACGCGGTCCCTGTCCGGAGGGGAAATTGAACGCGTGAGCCTGACGACCTGCCTGGGCGCTTCCCTGACGGATACGCTGTTTGTGCTGGATGAACCTACCGTTGGGCTCCATCCCCGCGATACGTCCCGTTTGATTTCCGCCATGAACCGGCTTAAAAAGCGTGGGAACACCCTGGTGGTGGTGGAGCATGAGGAAGCGGTCATGCGTGCTGCGGACTGCCTGGTGGATATGGGACCCGGTTCCGGACGGGAAGGGGGAAGGCTGGTTTATTCCGGGATGCCTGCCAGGATTGGAGAAATTGAAGAATCCCTGACGGGGGCTTTTCTTTCCGGCAGGCGACGCATCGCGGTGCCAAAAAAGAGGCGCAAGCCGCGCCAGTTTCTGACCGTATCCGGCGCCACGCGCCATAACCTGCACAAACTGGACGTGAAAGTGCCCCTGGGCGTCTTCACTTGCCTGACAGGCGTCAGCGGGTCCGGGAAAAGCACCCTGGCCCACGATGTCCTTTACCTGAACGCGCTGGTGGAGAAAGGAGCCGTATGCGAGGAGGAACCCGCCCGCGTCAGGTCCATCAAAGGCTGGGAACATCTGGATGAGGTGGTGATGGTGGACCAGAGCCCCATCGTCCGCACCCCGCGCTCCACCCCTGCCGTTTATGCCGGAGTTTTTGAAGAAATACGCTCCCTCTTCGCGGAAACGGAGACGGCCCGCGCGCGCGGCATGAAGCCCGGTTTCTTCTCTTTCAACAGCGGGGACGGCCGGTGTCCGCGCTGCATGGGCATGGGGAGTGAGAAAGTGGAAATGCAGTTTCTTTCCGACATTTTCGTTCAGTGTCCGCTGTGCCACGGCTCCCGGTACGGGAGCGAAGTGCTGAGCGTATACCGTGACGGCAGGAATATTGCGGACGTGCTCGGCATGACGGTAGCGGCTGCTCTGGAATGCTTCAGCGCGGAAAAAGGGGCCAAAGCCTCCCGCATCGCTTCCAAGCTGGGCGTGCTTCAGCGTGTAGGGCTGGGGCACCTGACCCTGGGGCAGCCTCTGAATACCCTTTCCGGCGGGGAAAACCAGCGCCTGAAGCTGGCTAAAATCCTGCTGGACCAGATAGGTTCCGGCGCGAACAGCCCCAAGATGCTGATTCTGGACGAGCCGGGAACGGGTCTTCACTTTGCGGACATTGAAGTTCTGCTGGCCGTGTTCCGGGAACTGGTGGAGCAGGGGCATACCCTGCTGGTCATTGAACACAACCCGGAGTTCATCAAATCCGCGGACTACGTGATTGACCTGGGGCCGGAGGGCGGCGCCGGAGGCGGCCATGTGGTGGCTACGGGCACGCCGGAGGAAATCGTAGCCGCCGGGAAGGGATATACGGGCAAATACCTCAGGGAGGTGCTGGAAGGCAACCCTTCCGTTTACGACCCTGCGGACGCCGCCGTCCCGGAATCCGCGGACATGGATATACCGGAAGGCGTCATGGCCCTGCGGGGAGCGCGCCACCACAACCTGAAAAACGTGGACCTGGACGTGCCGCGGGGAGAAATGACCGTGCTGACCGGGCTTTCCGGCTCCGGGAAGAGCTCCCTGGCTTTTGATATCTTTTTCGCGGAAGGGCAGCGGCGTTTCATGGACGTCATGTCCCCGTACGCCCGGCAATTCACGGAACAGCTGGAAAGTCCGGACATCGACCGCCTGACCGGATTGCCCCCCACGGTGGCTATTGAACAGAACATGTCCCGCGGGGGCACCAAATCCACCGTGGGAACCGTCACGGAAATCTGGCAATTCTTGCGTCTGCTGTATGCCAAGCTGGGGCAGGCCTACTGCCCGCAGTGCGGTGTTCCGGTGGGCAAAAGGTCGGAATCGGAAGTGGTGGAGCTGGTGGCGAGGGAGCTGAAAAAACATGGCGGGCTCGCGTTGCTGGCCCCCCTCGTCAGGGGGCGCAAGGGGCATTACGCCGACCTGGCCCGCTGGGCGGAAGGAAAGGGATATGAGGAAATGTGGGTGGACGGCAAACTGGTTCCCCTGAGCGGATTCCTGCCGCTGGACCGCTATTCCAGCCATGACCTGGACCTGGTCGTTGCACGGCCGGAGGCCTCCTGGCCGCCGGAAAAGCTTGCCGGGGCAGTTCATGCCGCGCTGGAGATGGGGGAAGGGTTCCTGCAGGTGCTCCCGCCCGGCTCCGGCCGTCCGGAACTGATGGGCACCAGGCTGGCATGCGCCTCCTGCGGGCAATCCTTCCCGGAACTGGAACCGTACACGTTCTCCTTCAACTCTCCGCGCGGGTGGTGCCCCGTATGCCGCGGGCATGGAATCGTCGGCAGGGGGAAAGTAAAGGAAGACCAGGCGCAATCCCTGCTGGAGGCTGAACTGAAATATGACAGGGAACTGGCGCGGCAGGCGGACGATGACAAGGGAATAACAACCTGCCCTGCCTGCCGGGGCGTGCGGTTGAATGAATTTGCCCGCGCCGTGCGGCTTCAGGGCGTGACTCCCGGTGACATTGCCTCCCTGCCTGCCGTGGCCGCCGCGGAACTGGTCAAAGGATGGCGATTTGAACGGGAGGAAGCGCTCATTGCCCGTGACGTCGTGGCGGAAATCACGCAGCGCCTCAACTTTCTCCAGCGGGTGGGGCTGGGCTACCTTTCCCTGGACCGGAGCGCCACCACGCTCTCCGGCGGGGAACCCCAGCGCATCCGCCTGGCTTCCCAGCTGGGCTCCCACCTCCGCGGCGTGCTGTACGTGCTGGATGAACCGACCATCGGCCTGCATCCGCGGGACAACGAATTGCTGCTGGGCACGCTGGATGAACTCAAACGCCGGGGCAATACCCTGCTGGTGGTGGAACATGATGAAGATACCATGAGGCGCGCGGACCATATTGTGGACATGGGGCCGGGAGCAGGCATTCATGGCGGCAGAATCATGGCCCAGGGCACCTTTGAGGAACTGGCCGCCATGCCGGACTCCGTCACGGGCGCGGCCCTGCACCATAAGCCCAGGCATCCCTACCGCGGGAAAAGGCGCAGGATTCCGTCCAAAAAGGATGAATCCGCGTGGCTGCGCGTGGAGGGCTGTTGCCTGCACAACCTGAAGGGGGTGAACGTTGCCATTCCCAAGGGGAGGCTGACGGTGCTCACCGGCGTATCCGGCGCGGGGAAAACCTCCCTGATGACGGGAACCATCCGTCTGGCTGCGCGCCACGCCATCGGCGACAAGCTCACGAGGGACCAGAGAAAATTATGGAGAACCTCTTCCGGCTTTGACTCCATCCGCATGGTGTACGGCGTGGACCAGAGCCCCATCGGCAAAACGCCCCGTTCCACCCCGGCCACCTACGTGGGTTTTCTGGACGACATCCGGACCCTGTTCGCGCAGACGGCTGACGCCCGCAGGCTGGGCTTTGACCGCGGCCGTTTCTCCTTCAACACGGGGCAGGGCAACTGTGAATCCTGCAAGGGCACGGGCATGCAAAAGCTGGAAATGGACTTCCTGCCCCCCTGCTATGTGCCGTGCGAGACCTGCCGGGGCAAGCGCTACAACGCCGCCACCCTGACCGTGAGGTACAAGGGGAAGACCATTGCGGACGTGCTCCAGATGGACTTTGCGGAAGCGGCGGAATTTTTTGAAAGCCAGCCCCGCATCTCGGACCCGCTCAAGCTGCTGGCGGAAACCGGCCTGGGTTATCTGACGCTGGGGCAGGCCTCCAACACGCTTTCCGGCGGGGAAGCCCAGCGGCTCAAGCTGGTGACGGAACTCATCAAGGGCCGGCGCGTCAGCCGGAACGCCCTGATGAAAGGCAGGGAACTGCCCGGAGACCTGTACCTGATTGAAGAACCCTCCATCGGCCTGCATCCGCGGGATGTGCGGCTACTCATTGACGTGCTGCACCGTCTGGCGGACCAGGGAAACACCGTCATCGTCATTGAACATAACACGGAAATCATGGCGGAGGCGGACTACGTCATCGACATGGGCCCCGGCCCCGGCGATGCCGGAGGAACCATCGTGGCGGAAGGCACGCCGGAGCAGATAGCCGGGAAAGAATCCCCCACGGCGGAATACATCCGCCGGGAACTGAATGGGGTGTCTTAGGCAGGAGGAAGGATCAATAAGGCACTCAGGGCCGTTCCGGGAATGCCGGGGCGTCCGTCGTATTCGCCTGCCTTTTTCTGTTCAGCGAAAACAGGCATGGCTTGCGTCCGGCATCAAAGAAGTTTGGCGGAGAGAGTGGGATTCGAACCCACGGTGGGTTGCCCCACGGCGGTTTTCAAGACCGCTGCATTAAACCGCTCTGCCATCTCTCCGTGCAACAAGCGCGGGCACAGGCTACCGTGAAGGAGACGGCTCTGTAAAGTCCTATTCATGTCTTTCCTGCATGTTTGCGGGAACAGCCTGTTTTTTCCAGACGGGAGGCTTCCGCCTGTTCCCGCGGCATCAGGGCAGGAATTCTCCCGGCAGGAGACTGATGAGCCGCATGGCGCATTTTCGGGGAGAGTCTGCGGAAGTGTCTATGGAGAAATCATGCGGGAAATGGCGGTGGATGCCTGCGTGCTGGCGCAGGGCATGGGCCGGGGCTGGGGTCCGGTCAGTGCGGAGCCGCTCGCGCTCCAGCAGAACCTCCTGACGGCATTCCACCTTGACCAGGATGCGGGGAATGCCGTCCAGGCGGTTCAGGAGGTCCTGAATCCAGCGGCCCGATTCGCCGATGACGTGGTCCACGGTGACCAGGGCGCCTTTCCGGGCCGCCTCGGCAATGGCGGCGTGGAAAGATTCAATGAAGGGCAGTCCGGATTCCCTGACGGCATCCAGGGCGGTTTCATGCTTTCCCCTGCTCATGGCCAGGTAATCGTCCATGGAGAAAATCATGGCTTCCTCTTTCAGCAGAAGCCGCAAGTTCCGGGCCAGCGTGCTTTTTCCCGCGCTGGAGGCTCCGTTGAGCAGGATGACGCGCCCGCTCCGAGGCAGGGGCGCTTTCCGTTTCTCCGCAGGCGCTTCTTTCCGGTACAGGCGGAGTCTGCCTCCTTTCTTTTTCCCAGTCGCCGGGATTTTCCCCATAGTTTCATGGCTTTCCGGACGGCTCGCGGAGGTGTTTTGATCGCCGTCTCCCGTCCGGCAGGTTCCGGTCCTTTCCGTAAGGGTGGGGGCTTCCTGACGGGAGAGGCAGGCTGGTTTCCTGAGGATGTCGGACGCAGTGGCCATGGAAGGTTCATGGGCATCATGAATAAAAAGCTCCGTCAGGGCAATCATAAGAATGGCTCCGTACGGACGGAATCGCTGTTGCCGTTCATATTTTGCCGGGCGGACGCCGGGAAGGATTTTCTTGCGGAGAGGCTGCGGCGGCATGGATGCCGTCCGTCATGACTCCGTGGGGCATGCTGCGCCTTTTTCCGTCAATAACGGGGATGCCTCATTCCTGCCGGAAGCCTTCCCGGCCGTCATTTGCTTCTTGCAGCGGACGGGGGAGGCATGAGAGAGTCCGTCATGGCCTCTTCCCCGGATGTAGTAGAGTATATTTGTTTCCAGCTCCGGCATGCCGGGGATATTTCCTTCAGAAAAATGTTTGGGGACTACGGATTGTACTGCGGCCGGACATTCTTCGGTTTGGTGTGTGACAACCAGTTGTATGTCAAGATAACGGAGCCGGGTTTGAAGATGTTTCCGCAACAGGAGCAGGGCTGCCCCTATCCCGGCGCCAGGCCGCATTTCCTGGTGACGGAGCTGGACGATGACCGGTCCCTTTCCTCTCTTGTCAGGGAGACATGCTCCGTTCTGGCTGCTCCGGCGGTTCTGGAGGGGAAGAAGAAAAAGGCGTCCGGTGAAAAAAGAAGCAGGCGTTCTTAGACGCCTGCCGGCAGGAAATGACTGCTGGAGGGGAAAGTTATTTCCCCGGAGTTTCCGGAGCAGCCAGGGAGGAGAGGTTTTTCTTCAGGCTGGCGGCGGCGGTTTGCGTGGCTTCGTTGTCGGACTCCGTGAATTTGTCCACGGCCTGCGTCAGGGATTTAAGGTCGGATTCCGATATTTTGCGCCCTTTTGCCTTGCGCTGCTCCAGAGCGGAGATTTTTTTATTGAGGTCGGCCAGTTTTGATAAATCCCTGTTCGCTTTCAGGGCCGCCAGAGGTTCGTCAAATTCCCTGACGGAAGGAACCGCCGTTTTAAGGCGCATGATGGCCGTTACCGCTTCCAGAGGGTCGGACTGGATCCGGGCCTGCACGATTTCCCTGGTATTTTCCAGCCATGCGTCAAAAGCTTCACATATGGCCTGCGCTTCCTCGTCATTCGTTTTTTTCCTCAGGGGGGTGATTTTGGATTCGATGTTGCTGCCGGTGGAAACGACCGTTTTGGCCAGTGATTTGTATTTGTTCAGTTCCACGCCTTCCAGAATAGGAAGGCCGCGTTCCACCTTCATCACTTCCTTTTTCACCAGGTCGTAGAGCTGGGGAGGATAACCCTTGGCCACGACTTTCCCGTTAGCTCCAATCAGAACGGCATGCGGCAATCCGCCCGGGCAGGGAGCTTCCGGAATGCTCAGACTCTGATAAATGGGAAAAGTGATTTTCTTTTCTTCCAGGAACTGTGTGACCCTGGGGGACGGGAGCTGGCTGTGGCTGCCTATGACAGTAAAGCCCTTGGACTGGAATTTTTCCTGCAATTCCTGCAGATGCGGCATGCTGGCGATGCAGGGCGGGCAGTTGATGCCCCAGTATTCAAAAAACACCACTTTCCCTTTCAGGTCGGAAGTTTTGAGTTTCGGCCCGTGGATATGGCTGGAATCGTTGAAGGCTGGATAGGTGACTTTGGAGCCATTGGCCTGTTCCGCCGCCAGGGATAAGGCGGGAACCGTCATGGCGGCGATGACACCGGAAACAATAAAGGCAGGAAAGACGTTCATGGAATGGATGATGAAGAATACTACATTGAGTGTCAAGAAGGAAGGGAGATTTTCAATAGAGGTTCCCGGAGGTTTCAACGGGCGGACTGCCCGCTCTGCGGAGCAGGGCTGCCCGAGGTGTTCCTGGCCGGGAAAGGCTTGACTGTTTTTTCTGAGGGAAAGGCGTTTCAGGCAATATCCAGTCCCATGATGTAGTCTGTCATATAATACCCGTGTCCAATGTGGAAATCCCCGCGTTCCAGTTCCCGCATGCCCATGCGCTGATAGAATTCCACCGCCCGGGTGTTATAACGGTTCACATTCAGGCGCATCAGGCACGGTTCCGGGTGGATGCTCCTGATGTAGCTGATAGCGTGGCGGAACAGAAAGCTTCCGATGTGCAGACCCTGGAAGCCGGGCAGAACGTAGATTTTCTGCAAATGGAAAACGCCATGGCCTTCCGGCTGGACGGACAGGTAGCCGCAGTCCCTGCCCTCATGGGAGGCGATGAAGTACACGTGCCCCTCCTCCATCTGTTTTTCCAGGCTGGCGGGGGAATACATCCAGTCCATCATGAAATCTATCTGCTCTCTGGAAAGGAGGTCCCGGTAAGTGGCCGGAAAAGCCTGGCAGGCCAGTTCATGAATCAGCGTGATATCGTCCTTGGCGGCTTGGCGGAGAGTCGGCATGGGTGGGATATTACAGGGAAAAGCTCCGGATGAAAAGGGCCTCTTCCCCATTTCCTGCGGAATTTTCCGGCATGGCCTATTTTCCCCTACCTATTCCGGCGGAGACAACCTATGCTGGATGCCGCCGTTTTTCTGACAGCCCCGGGAAATGCTGTTTTTATTGCGAACCCTGCATGTCGAATTATGAAAGAGCCCATTCCCATACAACAATGGCTTCCAGCGGGGCCTCTGAGAGACATGGGTGAAAAATATGTAAGCCAGCTTCCGGACGTGGCGCAAAATCCCATCGGTCCGGAATCCCTCATGCATCAGTCGGACCATTCCTGGTCGGAATACTTGGTGGCCTATTCCCTTCTGTACCCCGGAATAGTCATCATCCTGGCCCTGCTGGGGGGGCTGGGGCTTTGGGCCTTCTTCATTTTTTGCCGCCGCCGGGAATATGCCCACCGCATTTTCTGTTCCAAGTGCGGCTCCATGATGTACCCGTGCGGCCTGCACTGTCCGGAGTGCGGCATGTCCAATCCGTCCCCCCGCGCTCTGAACTGGATAGGATATTCCAGGCTGCGCACCGTGGTTCCTCCCTCCGGATGGAAAAGGCATGAGGAAGTTCTCCGCAGCTACCGGCGGTGTTTTTACTGCGGGCAGCCGCTTCGTGAGCCCTCTCTTGACCAGAGCTGCCCCGCCTGCGGCAGGGCGGTGCTCCAGGGTGAGCAGTCCGTGGACCGGTATGATGCGTATATTGGCCGCCGCAGGGGGTGGACCTTCGCTGCCGTGGTCGTGCTGGGGGTGATTCCCATTTTGGGGCCGCTGCTGGCTTCCTCCCTGTACAAGAGGACGCTCATTAATCCGTATTCCCTGTACATGACCGTATACCGGGAAAGCTTCCTGATGGTGGTGCTTTTCCTGTGCCGCCATTTGTTTCGTCTGCTGCCGTTCATCGGCGTCATCGGCATGCCCGTCCTCTGCGTGACGGAATACCACCTGTACCGGCGCATGTTCCTGTGGAAGGCGGAGAAACATGATTTCAGGGGGGAATGAAGCGGGAAGCTCTTTTCCTGTAATGCCTTTCCGGCGCCTGAGCGGAAAATTATGGGGCGCGGATCTGTTTGGAACCCGGGCAGCGTATCGTTTGGTGAGATTCTCCTGATTAACGTCTTATATCTTATTGTATCAAGTATGACAAGGAATGCCTGGTTTTCTTATGGACTAAACTTACGTGGTACAGTATGTAGGAGGTGTTCCCCGGAGGGGGCACGGGAAGATTCCCCAAAGCCCCGCATACGGAGGAACAAAACCTGTAATATCAATAAGATGAAAATGAAAAGAAAACTGGCATCGGTTCTGGCGAAGGCTTTCTCCGGAAAGTCCGTGCCGGAAAAGAAACGGGAAAGGGAGGCCAGGGCCTCCAGGAAACTGGAAGCGTGGCTGAAGACTTCCAGAATGCGCTCCTTTTAGGGAACGCGCCCGCTGAAGTGAAGGGCGGATTCGGGCGCCGGGCGTCCGGTTCGCCGGCTGGGACGGGGATGTCATCTCCGTCCTGTTGTTTTTACCGGAAAAGGTATGTCTTGATGACAGTTGCGCCTTGACTACGGCGGTGGAATGTCCGTTCATCTGGGCAGACATGACCATACCCGGAATTCTTGAAGAAAAGTTGTCCTCCGCGTTAAAAGCGGTGTTGGGGGAGGAGCTTCCCGCTGATTTTCACGCCTCGGTGACGCCCTCCGCCGATTTGCGGTTCGGGGATTACCAGAGCAACGCCGCCATGGTGCTTGCCAAGCGGTGCCGCACGAATCCCCGCGCGCTCGCCCAGCAGGTGGCGGACCGGATAGGGCAGGATGCCGTGTGTTCCCTGGAGATTGCCGGGCCCGGATTCATCAATTTCCGCATCAGGCCGGAATTTTACGCAGCGCGCCTGCTGGCCATGCTGGCGGATGACCGGCTGGGGGTGGAAAAAGTGCAGGACCCCAAAACCATTGTCATTGACTTTTCCGCTCCCAACGTCGCCAAGCCGATGCATGTGGGCCACATCCGCTCCACCATCATTGGTGACGCCCTTTCCCGCGTGGCCCGCTTCGTGGGGCACCGTGTGATTACGGACAACCACATTGGTGACTGGGGAACCCAGTTCGGCATGATTCTGTGGGGCTGGAAGAATATTCTGGATGAACAGGCGCTGGCCGCCAACCCCATTGACGAGCTGCTGCGGGTGTACAAGGATGTGAACCTGATGTGCAAGGAAAAGCCGGAACTGCTGGATACCTGCAAGGCGGAACTGGTGAAGCTCCAGGCCGGGGACGGGGAAAACCTGGCCATCTGGAAACGCTGCGTGGAAGTTTCCAAATCCGGCCTTTCCAAGATTTACGACCAGCTTGACATCCATTTTGATTACTGGCTGGGGGAAAGCTTTTACAATGATGCCCTGGCCCCGCTGGTGGATGGCATGATCGCCGCCGGAATGGCCCGGGAGAGCGACGGCGCCATCTGCGTGTTTTCCGACGGTTCCGTGCCTCCCAATGAAGACCCCTTCCTCGTGCAGGACAAGGGGGAATGGCGTGCCAACCCCTGCATCATCCGGAAAGCGGACGGAGGCTTCCTGTACGCCACCACGGATCTTGCGACGCTGGACCACCGCATTAAGACGTGGGGCGCGGATTCCATCTGGTACGTAGTGGGCGCCCCGCAGGCCCTGCATTTCAGGCAGATTTTCTCCACGCAGCGCCGCCGCGGCATGGACGGGGACTACCGGCACATCGCGTTCGGCTCCATTCTGGGGGATGACCGCAAGCCGTTTAAGACGCGCTCCGGAGATACGGTTTCCCTGCAGGATGTGCTGGATGAAGCCATTGAACGCGCGGCCCGCGTAGTGGAGGAGAAGAGCCCGGACATGCCGGAGGAGGAAAAGAGGCGTGTGGCGGAAGTTGTGGGCATAGGCGCCGTAAAATTCGCGGAGCTTTCCCAGAACCGCATGACGGATTACGTTTTTAACTGGGACAAGATGCTGGCCCTTCAGGGGGATACGGCCCCGTACCTCCAGAATTCCTACGTGCGCGTCCGCTCCATCTTCCGCAAGCTGGACGACGGGCCTTTGGACTGGTCCGCCCCCATTCAGCTTTCGGAAGACGCGGAAATCCATCTGGCCCGGCTTCTGGCCCGCTACGGGGAAGTGGTGCCGCAGGTGCTGGACGACTGCCGTCCGAACGTGCTGGCCGCCTACCTGTTTGACCTGGCCAGGGCTTTCCATTCCTTCTATGAGGCGTGCCCGGTCCTGAAGTCGGAAGGGATGGTGCGGCACTCCCGCCTGGCCCTGTGCGAGCTGACCGCCCGCACGCTGAAGCACGGGCTGGGCCTGCTGGGCATCCAGCTCCCGGACAGGATGTAACCGTTTCTTCCGTATGGCCGCCTCTTTCCTCCATGTCCTGCTGGCCGCCGCCGTGGCGGGATGTTCTTCCGCCGCTGCGGACGGGGCACACGGGTACTGGATGAACAGCCCGTCCCTGAACGGCTGGAGGGAAGCCGTTTTCCGCGCCGGCGTTCCGGCGCAGCCTGCCGTGCTGCCGCCCGGCGTGGAGCCGATGATGGTGGGTTCCTCATCTCCCGCCGCGCAAATGCTGGTGCTGGAGGGAATGACGCATCTGCTCACGTTCGGGGACATGCGGGCTTTCCTTAAATTTGACGCCGCTCTCCGTCTGGACCCGGACTGCCTCATGGCCCATTGGGGCAGGTGCATGAGCCTGATGGGCGCGGGGCCCGCTTTCCAGGACCAGCGCGTCCATTCCATGAAGCGCATGAAAGAGCTGGCGCTGCGTCCGGACTGCCCGGAACAGGAACGCGCTTATGCGGATGCCCTGGCCGTGCTGCTGATGGATGGCCCCGTGAAGGCGCAGGAAGCGTGGAAAACCATCTGTTCCACCTGGAAGCGCGACCCATACGCCCCCCTCTTTTACGCCATGCTCCTGCGGGACGGCTTTGACGGGCAGGGCAATCCCGGAGAAGGGCAGAAGGAGGCCGTCCGCGTGGTGGAAGCCGTCCTGAAGGAACGCCCCGGCTCCCAGGCCGCCCTGTTCATGCGCGCCCTGCTGGAGGAAGTGGCGCCATCCATTTCTCCGGAAATAGTGGAAACCGCCCGCAGGGCCGTGGCCGCCAACCCCTTTTCCGCGTCCGCCCATCATTTGCTGGGCCATTGCCTGTTCCGCACGGGTGATTATGAAGGGGCTTCCGCCGCGTTCAAGGAGTCTGAAAATCTGTGCCTGGCCTGGGAAAAGGCGGAAAACGTGCCTCCAGCGCTGGATGACGCCTACTTCCGCTCCATCCTTTACCGTGCCGTTTCCGAATTCTGCGCCGGCCGTTACAAAAGGGCGGAAGCCATCGCCTCCAGAGCCGCTTCCGTCCCCCTGGACAAAAAGCATCCGCTGGCTCCCGGAACCCTCCTTCAGCTATGGGAGGCCAGGACGCTGCCTGCGCGCCTGATGCTGGCCCGGCCCGGCCTTCCCCGGCAGGCCCTTGTGCTCAAGGCTTTTCCTGGCCCTCTTCCCAAAGGGTTTCCGGATTTGAGCAACGGCATGACCGCAGTGGCCTCCCAATACATGGGCGCATGTTACGCCGCAAGGCAGGGCAGAACGGATGCCGTGGCGTCCGCCTTTGACAAGATGTCCGGTATTCTGCGGCTGCTGATGGACGGCGCGGACGCCGCACGAAGGCAGATGAGCGTCTCCTACTGGGCGCGCTGCCTCCAGATGGGCAGCCTGTATTCTTCTGAAATCCGCTCCCTCATGTTTCCGGATTCCGCCAATGTATGGATGTCCGGGGCTATACAGAGCCAGCGTTTTTCCTCCCTGCTCCTTCCTCCCGTGGTGCCATACCCCGCGGAATGGATCCTGGCCCGCGCCTACCTGAAAGCCGGGAAATTCCGGGAATGCGCGGATTTGTGCGAACAGGCGTTGAAACGCTTCCCGAACCATGCCGGAGTGCTGGAGACCCTGGATAAGGCCCGTTCTTCCGGAAAATAATCCGGAATAAGCGGTGGAAACGGTTCTGGCGCCCGGTTTTGGATTGGAAACGGCATTTCCCCGCATCACGCTGGAACATGACGCCCAATCCCGTGGCAGGAAAGCTTGTTCATCTTGAAAAATAAGCCTGCGGTGATAAAAAAGGGGCGGATTCCGTCCCCGCCGCATTCATCAAGATGCCCAACAGGCCGCGGCCGTTCCGCCGGATGTCTCTGAAACATGGTAAGTTTTATTTTTTCATGGCTGTTGCGGCAAATGCCGGAACGCGTCCGTTTTCATTTTCAATAACATCATACATCAAGCAATATGAATCATCCCTATCTGGACCCCGCCTTTCTGGTTTCCTGGTCGCGGCTTACGCCGGAGGCCATCAGGCCGGACATCACGGAAGCCATCTCCCGCGCCAAAGAGAATATCCGGGCCATCTGTGACCAGCCGCTGGATTCCCTGACTTATGAAAGCACCTTCGGCGCTCTGGAAAAGGCTTCCGAGGACCTGCACCTGGGCTGGGGCCGCATCATGCACCTGGACTCCGTCAATGACGAACCCGCCCAGAGGGAGGCTATTGGTGAAATGCTGCCGGAAGTGGTGGCTTTCTCCTCCTCCGTGCCGTTGAACCCGCGCCTGTGGACGGTGCTGAAAGCCGCGGCCTCCTGTGATTGGGTGAAAGACCTTACCCCCGTCAGGCAGCGTTTCATCCAGGAAACACTGGCGGATTTCCGCGAGAGCGGGGCGGACCTGCCGGACGACGTGAAGCCGGAATACGCGGAAATAGAAGCCCAGCTCTCCCTGAAGACCAAGAAGTTCGCGGAAAACGTGCTGGACTCCACCAACGCCTGGGAACTCATTGTGGAAGATGAGGCGGAACTCTCCGGGCTGCCGGATTCCGTGAAGGAGGCCGCCCGCCTGGACGCCCTGGCCAACGGCCACGGTACGGAAGAAGATCCCCGCTGGCGCTTCACCCAGAAATTCACCTCCCTCCAGCCTGTCATGCAGTTTGCGGACTCGGACAGTCTGCGCCGCCGCATGTGGGAGGGCTCCTGTTCCATCGGGAAGGGAGGGGAATACGATAATGAAGCCCTCATTGCTGAAATCCTGGAATTGAGGGACAGGAAAGCCCATTTGCTGGGGTACGGCTGCTTTGCGGATTACGCCACCTCCCGCCGCATGGCCGGGAGCGGGGCCAACGCCCTGAAATTTATCAATGACCTGCATGACAAGGTAAAGCCCTCTTTCCTGAAGGACATGGAAGCCGTCCGCAGATACAAGGAGGAAAAAACCGGAAAACCCGTGGAAAAACTCTCCCCGTGGGAAACCGGCTACTGGTCTGAAAAACGCCGCCGCGAACTATACGCTTTTGACGAGGAAGACCTGCGCCCGTATTACTCCGTGGAAAAAGTCATGGAAGGGCTCTTTTCCATCTACTCCGGCCTGTACGGCATCACGGTCACGCCGCGCCCCACGGTGGCGTTCAAACCCGGTGAATCCGGGGAAACGCCGGAAGGCGCGGTGGAGGTGTGGCATCCGGACGTCCTGTTCTATGAATTGCATGATGCGGAAAGCGGGGAGCACCTGGGTTCCTTTTATGCGGACTGGCATCCGCGGGACTCCAAGCGCGCCGGGGCATGGATGAACTGCCTGAGCGTAGGGGAACCTCCGCACGGCGGAAAACCCCGCGTTCCCCATCTGGGGCTCATGGTCGGCAACATGACCAAGCCCGTGGGGGACAAGCCCGCGCTGCTGTCCCACCGGGAGGTGGAAACCATTTTCCATGAATTCGGCCATCTGCTGCACCAGCTCCTTTCCGACGTGGAAGTGAAGTCCCTGGCGGGCACCAATGTGGCCTGGGACTTCGTGGAACTGCCCTCCCAGATTAATGAGAACTGGTGTTGGGAGCGTGAATCCGTGGACCTCTTCGCCGCCCACTATGAAACGGGTGAAAAAATACCGGACGAACTGTTCTCCAAAATGCGCTCCGCCCGCAATTATATGAGCGGCACGGATTTTATGCGCCAGCTCTGCTTCGGCAAGCTGGATCTGGAGCTTCACGTTAACTGGCCGCAGTACAAGGGGGTTCCGTTGGAAGAAACGGATGAACGCATCCTGGCGGACTACCGGGTGCCGATGACGGACCGCGGCCCCTCCGTGGCGCGCCGCCTGACGCATATCTTCGCGGATCCCACGGGCTATGCCTCCGGCTACTACTCCTACAAATGGGCGGAGGTGCTGGAAGCGGACGCTTTCAGCCGCTTTCTGAAGGAAGGAGTGCTGAACCCGCAAACCGGGCGCGATTTCCGCCGCTGCATCCTCAGCAAGGGCAACAGCAAGCCCGCCGCGGAACTCTACCGCGACTTCATGGGCCGTGATCCGGACGCGGAAGCGCTGCTGGTCAAATCCGGCGTTCTTTAACCTCTTTACCCACATTATCTGAACAATCCTTATGTCTGAACAAAAGAGACTCTCCCTCGCCGGCATCGGGTGCGGTTCCCGTACGCGCACCTACATGAAGCTGGCCATGGAACAAAAAAAACGCTACCGCATTGCGGCGGCGGCGGATCCCGTCAAACAGCGCACGGAAGCCGTCCGCGATTTTGCCCCGGAGGAGGAACGGGACTCCGTCCGCCTGTTCAAGGACGCCGCCTCCCTGCTGGCGGAGCCGCGCCTGGCGGACGTGGCCATCATCGGCACACAGGACGACTACCATTACGCTCCCTGCAGGAAGGCCATGGAGCTGGGCTACCATGTCCTGCTGGAAAAACCTATTGCCAAGACGCTGAAAGAAGCGCTGGAACTTAGGGATATGGCCCGTGTGCTGAAGCGCCGCGTGGCCGTGTGCCACGTGCTGCGCTACACCCAGTTTTACCGGACCCTGAAAAAAATCATCGACAGCGGGGAAATCGGGGACGTCATCACCTTCAACGCCAATGAAGGCGTGGGGGCGTGGCACTTCGCCCACTCCTTCGTGCGCGGACACTGGGGCAACAGCAAGACCTCCACTCCCATGATCGTTGCCAAATGCTGCCATGACATGGACATCCTCTACTGGCTCATGGGCCGGCGTAAATGCCTCTCCGTCGCCAGCTTCGGAGAGCTTACCTTCTTTACGAAAAAGACGCTCTCATCCCCCCGGCCGGAACGCTGCACGGACTGGACCGCCCCGGTGGGGGAAGACCCTTGGGACGCCCGCAAATACGCTACGGACGACGAATGCAAACGCTGGCTGGGGATGGTGTATGACCGTGCGCAGGAAGCTACCGCGGAAGAAATCTGCGAATGGCTGAAAACCTCCCCGTGGGGCAGGGACTACCTCCAGTGCGACAACGACCAGCCGGATCATCAGGTTTCCATCATGCGCTTTGAGGGAGGCCTGACGGGTACGTTCACGATGACGGCTTTCGAACAGGGGCGCCACATTGAAGTGTACGGCACCAAAGGCAAAATCCGCGCCGGGGCCTTCTACAAGGAAAACGGCCCCGGTGAAATTACCGTGACTCCCCACTTTGGCGGCAAAACCCGCGTGGTGGAGCTGGAGGAACTGGCCGGAGGCTACCAGGGGCACGGCGGCGGCGACTGGGGATTGATTGAGGCTCTGTATGATGACATGCTGACGGTGCCCTCTCCGGAAGATATGACCACTTCCATTGAGGAATCCGCCCATTCCCATGTGATGGCCTTTGCCACGGAACACGCCCGGCTGAGCGGGCAGGTGGTAGATGTTGCTGACTTCGAACGCAAGGTGGCGGAAGGCATCCTGAACTATTGATGCGGTTTTCCCCTTTGTAGAAAAGAAAAAGGCGCGGGCATTTTGAATGCCCGCGCCTTTTCATATATAAAATTCCGCCCTTTTTCTTACACGGATTTAGAATCCGGCGTCAATATGAAATTACAAAATGGAAGAAAAATAAATCTGTTACCGTGTTTTTCCTTCCAGTCCCGAATGAGAAATAAAACGAATTGCCCGCTCCGTCCATTATGGAAACACAGAGGGGAGGCAAAACGACACGCCCTTCCATGAATATAGTTTTTAATTTAATTATTAACGCATTGCATATATGATTAATGGAGATGCCAATAATTGAATTATTCTCTGTACCAGAAATATTTCATCTTTTGCATTCGCAATGCGGATTCTAAATCCGATACAAAGCGTATTGTTATGAGAAAAACGCTGTGTTTTTTGATGGTTCTGGCTTTGGCCCCTATGGCTAATGCTTCTTCGTTTTCCATTGACCTGTCCCCAACGAGTTCGGGAACCACGGGTGTTTCTTCTTCCGGAATCACTCCTCAAAACGTCTTCGGTTACAGTGCCGGGGAATGGTACGGGACTTGGGAAAACAGTAGTTTAAATGGCCAGGTGGGGTTTGACGAAGGAATCCTCAAGTTGCAAATCGGAGCCGTAGCCTCCAATAATGCCGGGGGAAATTTTGCCGGGCTCAAATTTGACATGCCGTCTGGGGCGGATTCGGCCACTCTGTCTTTTGACATTGCCAAAAGCAGTTCCTGGGGAGGTTCCCTCGCGTCTTTTGAATGCAAATATATTTGTAATGTCTATGGTTTCTTGAATGATGGAACGTCCACGGTCATAGGAACATGGACGTTGGAAAACGCCAAGACGGCCCTGACGGACTCTCCCTTTTCCGTTTCCATTGAATTGGATTTGAGCGGATCAGGGGAATACTCTTCTTATGGATTGATATTCAATTCTATGGAAACTTCAACATTAAGCTCTGGTGCTGGAATAGCCGCTGATATTACCAATATATGCCTTTCCGGGGAAGTTATTCCGGAACCGGCTACGGCAACCCTTGGCCTTTTTGGCCCGGGGACTCTTCTTCTTCGCCGTCGCAGGGATTGATGGCGGCGGGCAAGTGATTCAACCGGGCAAGCTGTATTAAAGCCTGGTTTTATGAGAGGAGGGAATGGTTCTCCTCTCCTTTTTTGGGTCCGTTTTTCATGCAGTTTTTTCTGGTTTGATGAACAGGGCCGGATAAAATGGGAAACGGTATTGATGGTTGAGGCGTTTTTCAAGAAAGTTGCCCATTTGCTGATGACGTTTTTTTGAGAGAGCCTCCCGGCCCGGAGCGGCATGGCCCGGATGAGGAACTCCGGGTATCCGTGCCTCAACCGGACGGGAGGCTGTTTGTAAAAGAGGTGCGAATATCAAAAGCATTTGCTGACATCGAAACAGGAAAGGCCTCTTTAAAGAATCGCAGCCGTTCCGCCCGCATTATTTTCTGCCCTTTGCAGAAATCTTCGGCCAAAGCTTTGCGCTCCACCATCATTCCGTGGTATTCCCGGAGCGGGAAAGGAGTCTATTTTTTCTTCATTTTGAGTTTTTCCCTCACCCGCTCCACATTGGCCAGAGCGTCTTCATTCCCCAGCTCCGCCGCCCGTTCATACCACTTTTGGGCTTCGGTCAGGTCTTTGGCTACGCCGGTGCCGCGTTCATACATGGAACCCAGGTTGTTCATGCACTTGGCGTCGTCCTGTTCCGCCCCCTTGATGTAAAACTGATAGGCCAGGGCCATATCCTGCGGGGTGCCGAGGCCTTCTTCATGCAAGTAGCCGAGCAGGAAATGCATGCCGGGCACCGCATGCGTCTGGTTCTGTTCCAGATCGGTCAGAATGTCCAGCGCCATTTTCGGGTCCGGCTCCATCTCTTCTCCCTTGATGAGCAGGCGAGCCTTCTCCACCAGAGCCTCCGGATCTCTGGTTTCCGCGGCTTTCAGCACATAATCCTTGTGCAGCTCCCTGTTCGGCTGCACGCCGATGCCCTGGTCGTAATAGCGGGCCAGCCTCTTGAAACCGCGGACATCCTCCTTTTTCACCAGGGCGGTGGCCGCCGTCATGGCAGAAGCCAGGAGCTGCTGCCGTTCCGCAGGCTCCTGCACATTCCCGGCCACGGTTTCATAATAATTGGCCAGCTCGTCCAGCGCTGTCAGGCTGCCGAGCTCCACGGCTTGTTCCCAGAATTTCACAGCTTCCGGATTGATGGTTTTCGGGGCCGGGGCCTGACGTTCCCTGCCGGACGGGGTCATCCAGGGAGGAACGGTTCCGGCATCCGCTGTAATATCTTCCTCTTTAACCTTCTGTTCCGGCTTCCGGAGCCACGGCGGAGTGTTGGCGTTCCCTCCGTTCAGGGGCAGTTTGACCTGCTGGTAGGCGGAAGGGGCCCCGTTATCCAGAACCGCCGTTTCTTCCGTATTCTGGGGATAGGCCGCCTGGTTGGCCAGGAAAAGCAGGGAGGGGATATGCCCCCGAGCCGCCAGGCCGTGTATCATGGCGCTGTAAGGCTGTAGGTTCTCATTGTTGGAACTCCACATGTCCGCCGCGTCCACATGGCCTTTCAAGGCTCCCCGGAACATCCAGGAATCCCCCTCGGCCATGCGTTTTTCCAGGCCGAATTCATAGATGAGGGCGCGGCCGAGCACGTACATGCCGCAGGGATCTCCCTGTCCAGCGGAAAGCCGGGCCCAGGCCAGGGCTTCCGGGTAGCCGGATTCTTCGCTCCTGTAACTGAATAACATCAGATACGCCAGATCCGCCTGGCTGCGGGCGTTCCCCCCCTGAGCTTTTTTACGGAGGGTGGCGGTCAGCTGCTCCCACTGTTCCGGCGTGACGTATTCGGAAATTCCCTTCAGCGTGATAAAATCTCCTGCGGCGGCTTTTGACAGGCAATCGTTCAACAGCGTTCTGGCGGGTTCTGCGGACGGTTTGTCCATTAAGTCCGGGTTTTCCATCTGGGCCAGGCGCAGCCTGGCCAGGGGATGGCCTTCATCCGCAGCCTGCCTGTACCATACGCGCATATTTTTCCGCGCTTCATGGGCTTTTCCTACGGAATCCAGGGTATTGTCCAGTTCCTCCTTCCACAGTTCGCCCAACTGTACGCTGGAATCCACGTCCCCAAGTTGAGAGGCCAGCTCAAGCTCCTTATGCGTTTTGGCGTAGGGGGGAAGCAGGTTAAGTTTTTTCTGGGGGAAGGAAAGCGGTTCCTTCAGGTATGGCATGCCCCGTTCGTCATGAAGGGACAGCAGATCAAGGGCCGCTTTGCGCAGCTCCCGTTCCTGCGGGGGCTGCGCTTCGGAAATCAACTGGGCGTACCAGGCACACGCGTTATTGCTGCCCAGTTTCCGGGCCTGCTCGAACAGAGGCCGGAGGAGGCCGCCTTTCCCTCCCCCCGTTTTTCCCTTCATGCCGGTGGAGAGGTCCTCCAGCAGGGTTTCCAGGTCTCTTCTGGAGCGCAGTTCCGCCAAAAGCTTTCCGGCCTGTGTCGGCGCGGTTCCCTTCGTTATTTCCGCCAGTAGCCGCATGGCTCCCGCATGCCCCTTTTCCGCAGCCCGGGAAAGGGCTTGAATGGCCGTGTCCCTCCATTCGCTGCCGTCCGTACCGGTTCCGGAAGGGCCGCCGGCCAGGGCAAGGGCCAGTTCCCCTATCCGCGCCAGAAGAACCGGTTTGGCGTTTATCCGGTTTTTCTTCAGGGTTTCGATAGCTTTGGCGGGGTCTTCCTTCAGCCAGTCCACTTTGATGAAAGCGAGCTGAGCCAGTGCGTCCTGGTCGCCGGATGCTGCCTTCTTTTCCAGAGGGGACAGGTAGCGCCTCAACTCGTCTTCCGGAAGATCCGTGACGGTGTACAGGGCCGTGATGGCATCCATGTCTCCCTTTTCCGCAAGCTTGCGGCAGGCAGCCAGCCATTCCGCATGTTCCGGCTGCATGGGTTGCGCCTTGAAAATCCCGAAAATCCCGTAAGGATCCGTCATCATGAGCTTGGGTGCCGGATGGCCGGATGCCGTGGCCGCGTCACGGAAAAAATGCTGCATATGTTCCAGGCAGGCCAGCGGCAGGTCTCCACGGTTCAGGTAATAAAGCCCCATCCAGTATTCCCCGGCCAGCATATTGGCCCGGAAGTCTCCAGCCGCGGCTTTGTCCAGCACTTCCCCGTACGTCCAGCCGCCGTCCATAGGCAGTTGGGAAAGGTCCCGGAACGGAGCGTATTCCTCCTGCCCGGGAGGAGCTGCCGCAGCGGAGGACGGAATGTCCTGGCCATAAGCCGGAACGGAAAAAATAAAGGGAATAAGCAAAAGACGGGCTCGCATGGATCAACTCTTTTCTAGCAGGAAAAACCTCTGCCCTACAAGCGTTTTTCACGTGTCTGAATGTTTAATTATTGGTCATGTCACGTTCTTTCTTAAAGAAAATAAATAGAGTTGAACCGGAAGGTTCCGGAGACGCGCGAAGAAGCCTGCAAGGCGGAGGAAAATGGTTTTCCGGGAGATGGAATAAAGTGGATAAGGGGTTCCAGGCCCGCCGTATTTCTTCCTTCCATTCATTCCGGATCTTTTGATAAATATTTCCGGAAAATGGCCCTTTATTAAATTTTCCTCAGTTTTTCCGGATGATCTCTCAACTGGGAGCGCAGCCGGTTTCTGTCCAGCTTCCCCATGACCGTGAGGGGTATGGACGTTCCCATGACGGCTCGTATGCGCTGGGGGCCAGGAGCCGCTGCATTCCATTCGCGGCAGGCCTGCTCCAGAGGGGCGGCGGAAGGGCCGCAGGCGACCAGTTCCATTCCGGCGCGCGGATGTGGAACTGCCTCTACGACGGCCTCCGGGACGCTGCGGCGCAAAACGTCCTGGACGGCATCCGGATCCACCAGTTCCCCCAGAACTTTGACAAGTCTGTCCGCCCGGTGCAGAAAGGTCAGCAAACGCCCTTCCAGGCGCACCAGGTCGCTGGTGCTCCACCACTCCTGCGGAGCGACTCGTTCCAGGAGAAACCCTCCGTGGGGCTGCGTCAGCAGACGGCCGGACAATTTTCCTTCCCCCTGGAAGCGCAGGATTCCGGCGCCGAGGGCAGTCCCATCGTCTACCAGGCCTATCCCGGCG
>CAJKMG010000013.1 GCA_905200945.1 uncultured Akkermansia sp.
CCTGCTCGCTTCTTGCATTTTCCTATTTTCCCCTTTAAATTCCTTGTAAGAATTTCTCCCTCTGCCTCTTTTAGCTGGAGGAAGCTCATGAGGTCGGTTTTTGAATCCGCTGTCGAGCTAATTTTTTGAAAAAGAGAAATGTTCACAGTTTCAGACAGAGAAAATAGGAGTTCTTCCACGAAGTGAAACGCACTTAAAGAATAATAGAAAACTCTTATATGCTACCTATTGCATCCTGTGAACAGAAACAACCGGATTCAAAAACCGCTATCTGTCATGCATTATGGCTAAAGTATTTTTTTCTATTCTTGGAACTATGGCTGCTGCCGGCGTTGCGTTAGGCGGCACCACTCTTACTTATGATTCATTGTTGCAATCTTCGGAGGGATGGGAGTTGTCTGTAGGGAGAAGCGGCCGCAATACGATTCAAATAGCTAATGGAACAGCTTCCTGCCCTTCCTCTAACTGGGGACAGGCCGCTGCTGTCACCACGCTGAGTGAAGGTATCCTGCTGGCAAATGAACAGGATACATTTACATTTTCTTTTGATATTACCACTAATGGAACTACAAATGCTGCCGCCATGGTGTCGTTTGTAGGTTCGGAAACGGCTGTCTGCCTGGGAACGAGCGCCTATAACGGAACAATCGCTTATGGCACGTCAGACAATGTTTCCGCCAGGGCCTATTCTTTCCAAAGCGCATGGGATTCAAACGGCAGTTTTGTATCACCTTCGAGCTCTTTAACCACGATAAGTTCTAATGAGACCGTTACCGTTTCCGGAGGCATCTCCTGGAAAGATGGCCAGTTTGTGCTGGATTTGTCAGCAAATGGTGGAACGGGAAGTATAGAGTTGGGTGACAGCGTCTCCATTGATAAAGTGCTTCTCCAACTGGACGGTCCCAACAACTCTTCTACCGTGCCTGTTATTTCCAATCTGTCCATGTCTGCGTATCTGGTCCCGGAACCGGCGACGGCTTCCCTGAGTTTGCTGGGCTTGGCGGGACTGGCCATGCGGAGGCGTAGAAGGCAGAAAGCCTGATCCGATAGAGGCGGGAAGGGGAGCAAAAAAGCTGCCCATGCGCCTCTGAGTCATTATTGTTCAGAAAATTGTTTGAAGAAACCCGGAAGAAAATGATTCTTCCGGGTTTTCTTTTTCCTAATTATTCCTCGGAAAACTCTGAATGTGGTTTTAAGACTACTGGTCTTTTCCTACATCTTCCCTGTTCATGCTCCTACGGGTAATAGTTGACGGTTGAAAAAGAAAATTCCGACAGCTATAGTCGTCCCTAGGCAAATGCAATTCAAATGATTCGTTTTCTATCCTTTTTATTTTTCCTGTGCTTTTTTTCCGTGTGTTCTGCAAAAGAATTGAAGATTTTTTTGCTGACGGGCCAATCCAATTCCCTGGGAGCGGTGAAGGGCAGCCCTGCCGCTCCGGAATTGTTAAAAAAGTATGAGCCGAAGGAAACTCTGTACTGGCACGAAAATTTTGGGCAAAAGGAAGGCGTGTTTCCCGGCGCTTCCACATCCTGGGAACAGGTAAGGCCTGCTATGCCGCGTTATAACGGCAATTTATGCATGGGGCCGGAATACGGGTTTGCCTTTACTCTGGAGAAGAATGGATGGTTCAAGGATGCGGACATTGCGGTCGTGAAAGCTTCCCGGGACGGCGGCGACAATTCCCATTGGCGGAAAAACGGCCAGGCTTACAGGACGCTGGTGCAAGCCGTCAAGAATGCCTGTGCGGGTGTGGACAGGTCCAAGTATTCCAAAGTGGAGTTTGCCGGGCTTTTGTATTTGCAGGGGGAAAGCAATGCCGGAACTTCCATTCCGGAGAGCGCTTCCCGCTTTCTGGAGCTTCTGGGCAATCTGGCGGCAGATTTGAAACCGTACGGGGATACGTCCGCACTGGCTGCGCAAAAAGCCGTTGTTGGAGAGAACGCCAATTGGGCCGGAAAGAATGAGTCTGATCCGGAAACGGGCAACCTTACCGGCGGTCTGGATGGGCGCGATACGGAAGTTCAGGGAAAGACAACCCGGCAGGTGATGAAGGATCTGGCAGAATCCCGGCCTTCCCTGGGCTATGCTCCCACCCGCGATCTTCCCAAGCTGACTTCAGGGGATCAGATGGGAGTGCATTATAACGGCCAGTCTCAGATTTGCATAGGAGCCCGTTTTGCTTATGAAGCCGCCCGGTTGGCCGGGAAGGATGCCGGCTCCGTACGCAGCGGTCGTTATGATCTTCCTCTGAGTTCTCCGGACGCCTGGATGAACCGGAAAATGCCGGGGAAGAACGTGTGCGTGTGGAACGTGGCTTCTTCCGTAAAACCCAGCCTGGTGTCGGGAGTGGTGAAATTGTTTGGAATTCGTGTGGAAGATCCGGCCGTCAATACCGTTATTGTCCGGAGTAAGGGAGGTTCCGGAGACCGTTTGGTAATCGGGCCGGGAGGCATTCGTCTGGCGGAAGGGAAAAATTTGCAGTTGAGGACAAATGTACAGCTGGCGGGTCGGCAATCCTGGAGTATTCCGGGCGGTTCTGCCGTGGAGATTAAGCCCTTGCTGGTTCAGGAAAAAGCCATGCCTGTCCGTTTGTCCGGCCAGGCGGAGGTGCATGTAGCCCGAGCGGAAGACGGCGGAGAAGCGGCCCGCGTCGTATTGGAACAGGTGTTGCCCTCTGCCCTGAAATGTTCCTGGACGCTGTCCGGAAAGGTGGAAATGACTCTGAAGGGCATGGAAGGGAAGGCCGTGAATTTGGGCAAAATCCTCGTCAGGCAGGGCGCTGTACTGAATCTGAATGGCTCCAGACCTGTTGCGGGCAGTGTCGTTAATCAGGGCGGCACGGTGAATCCGTAATCAATAGACCTGGTACGGTCCGGAATGCTTGCCGGATTTTTTTAGTGAAGGGAGGAGGCATAAAAAATGCGTGTTTCCCTCCCGGAGGGGCCATGGGCTTTTTTCTTATTCACAGGTGCGGTGCGGCCTGGAAGCCGAACAGGGGCGTGACCTGCGGCATTTTTACTCCGGTTTATTCACAGGAAGTTCTGCTTGGGAAGCATTGATCATCAAGTCCACTGTACTATATTTGGCGTACTTTTTCCTTTATAGATGCGTTATGTAGTAGTATGGTCGCGCCATGAGATGCGTTCAGTGCGGCCATTTGGAAGATAAAGTCATTGATTCCCGTATGTCTAAAGACGGGACGACCATCCGCCGCCGCCGCGTGTGCCTGAGGTGCGATTACCGTTATACGACCTATGAGCAGATTGAACGCACGGAGCTGCGCGTAGTCAAAAGGGATAATCTGAGAGAAGCCCTGAATCGTGAAAAGATTTTACGCGGCCTGGTAAAAGCTTGTGAAAAGAGGCCCGTCAGCATGGACCGTCTGGACCGCGCCGTGGAAGAGATCATTTCCGAATTGCACCGTGACCATTTGCGCGAAGTTCCTTCCAGCGAGATAGGCAAGAAGGTGATTGAAAAATTGTACGCCATTGATCCCGTGGCGTACATCCGCTATGTGTCCGTGTACCGCCAATTTTCCAATGTGGAGGAATTTATTCAGGAGATCACCCAGATGCGCCACCAGACGCTAATTGATCCCCTGCAGCGCAAGCTTCCCATTCTTTGAAGTTCCCTGTTCCATGATTGGCTTTCGAAATAACAGACCGCTGCTCAAGCTTGGTGATTTCCTGATTGCCGAGTATGGGGAACAGTGGCTGGCGGATGCCCTGGAGCACGCCGCCCGGCGTGCCGGAACAACCCTGCCGTTTAAGGAAGATCTTCTGGCCTCCGTACGTTATTATTTGGAGCATGAGTGCGATTTATCCGTTATGAGGGTGTCCGAGCTGTATGCGCGTCTGCGCCGCATGCTCACGGAAGTGGGCCTGGAACACCTTGCAAGGGAGCTTAGGGAAGAGATGCCTCCCATGACAGTCTGTGTTGCGGAGATTGCCCGCAGCGTGCCATTCTGGCTGTTTTTCGCCTGTGAGCTGAAAAAGCAGGTTGAGGAATTGCGGGGGCACGGTATTACCAAATACTGTTTTACAGGCAGGAAGGAATGCGTGATGGCTCTCCGGGGCAGGAAGCGCTGGGATCGTTCCTGCCAGTCTTTGCTGGAAGATTTGGATTTCCTCCTTTCCCGTTATGAGGGGCAGGATATGGATCGTTGATGGGAAAGCCTGCCGGAATTTAGTTTCACAGCGTTTCCATTACGGTGTGCGTTCCAAAGATAAGAACCATGTGTATGCTTTCCCGGAAAAGATGCAGATGTTATCTGGTGAAGCGGAAAAAGATAACATCATGAGGTGCAATTTCCAGCTTCTTCAAGCGGACTCCTTGAGATTTCCTGTTATTCCAGATATCTATCAAGGCGACTTCGGTAAAATTCAGCAATTTTTTCGTATCAAAGACGTATGTTGTTACGGTTTTAGTGCGATTGAAAATCCCGATATAACCGTCTTTCGGGTTGTCACGCATGGCCGCCCGCCAAATTTCAATACCATTTTCCGACAAGACTAAAGTTGCGCAGACACCGTTTTGATTGCAACGAAGCATTTCCTTGTTTTGCAAAAGAGATAAGGAAAAATCATCCATCGTCGATAAATCTCCTCCAACCATCAAAGGAGATGCGCTTAACGCCCGCAATGTGATGAATGTTCTCATCTGTGCCGGCGTCAATTGGCAAGTGCGCCGTGTTCCTTTTCCCGTAAGGCGAACAGTATTTCTTCCGTCAGCAGTTTTCTTAGCTGCGTTCGACATTAATTGTAGTTTGCCGAAAGGGATCATATCCATATCAATCCAAAAGTTCTTTTTTGATTGGGTTCCCCATTTTTTCCACGCTTCAAAGCAAAGGTTAATTCCGTGCAGGTCGTCCCATATATCGGGGGTTACACGCAACATCTGGGCGTTCTGAAATACTTTTAACGCTTTTTCATTTGCCGGGACCGTATCTCCGGGTGACAGACTTAACACGATGGGGCGCTTACATTTGGCGATTGCTTTTGTGACGGCCTCAACTTCCCTGGGGAAGGGAACAATGTCGTCGTATTTGATAAAATCAATTCCCATATCCGCAAGGTGCTGAATTAACCCGTCATACCATTCCTGCGCACCGGGTTTTGACATATCCACGCCATAATTGTAGGGACACCAGGTACAGATATTCCTGGTTGAAGCAATATCCCGCGCCCTGTATGCTGTCCCCTTGATGGGAAGATTTAACTCATATGCCTTGCGGGGAATTCCGCGCATCAAATGCACGCCGAATTTAAGCCCCTTGTCATGGCATTTTTTAATTAATGCACGGAATCCATTAGGGAAATACGTCCGTGATGGCATAAAAAATCCGTATTCATTAATATTTACATCTGATGCGTGTTTTTCTGCCGGAAAATTTGTACCGTCTTCCAGTTTGTATTCTCCAAACCATCCATTATCTATAACGAAATATTCGTATCCGTACGGTTTTAATAACCGTGCCATGGCATCAATATTTTTGTGTGCTGCCTGGTCGTGAAAATAGACGCCATAAGATTGAAAGCTATTCCAGCCCAATGGAGGCGTTGGAGCCGGATCTGTTCCAGATTTTGAGGAAGCCAAACAGTTTGGAGGAGAAAGTAATGTCGCAGTAAATAGGAATGATGAAAAAAATTTTTTCATAAGGAATCATACTCAGACAAAGATTTGGTCACAAAGTGGAAGTACCCTTTATGAAGCCTTTTACACATACGTGGAATTCGTGGATATTGTTTCAATTCCAGTAAAAGGAAAACGCCCTATGACCAGACAGGCGATACGGGGCCGGTGAGCCTGCATTGAGGAGTAAGCAGCCCACCCTTGAGGGGGAAGGCCGGGTTTTGCCCTGAACAGTTTGTTGGCTATATGCTGGCTTTAAATATGAAATGAGTAAAAAATCCACAAATCCCGTTATGGGATACTCAAGATAGTTTTGAGGTTTTTTACATCTTTGCTTTATCAATGGGAAAGTCTCTCAAAACATCAATTGCAACATTATTTGATAATGCAAAGGTTGAAATGATATCTGTGAATTTCTCAATCGGAAATCCCGGAAGCATTCAGCTTCCGGGACTGGTGGAATATTGCCGACGGCTTTCGGCAAAGGCATACTGCCCATGTTGAAAGAAAGCCGTAAATGAGCGGAACGGGATTTTATCCCGATGTAGGAGGGACGGTCTCTGCTACAGATGTTTGGGAGCGGGGCCATTGATGATTTTGCGGGCCCGGTTCAGGGCTGCGTCAATATTCTCGCAGATATTGTAGCGTTTCAACTCCCGGTAAAAGGGCGCGTGGCGGATGACGTCCAGCGGCTGGGGCTGCACGCCGCAGACCAGCAGGGTGGAGCCGTGCTCCCGGCACTGGTGGCAGAAGTCGGAAAGGACGTTCAGGCCAGTGGCGTCCAGAGCAGGGACCAGGCGCATACGCAGGATAACCACCTTGGTGTCGTGCTCCAGCGTTTCCAGTACCTGGTCTTTGAATTGCTCCACGGCACCGAAGAAGAAGGGGCCTTTTACGTCGAAAACTTCCACGCCTTCCGGGATGTCCAGCTTAGAGGCGGAACGGCCTCCATCATCTTCTTCATCATTCTCCAGCAGTTCGTTTTTGATGGCGGAGACATCGCTGATCTGGGCCATGCGGCCCATGAAGAGCAGGGCGGCCAGCACCACGCCCACTTCCACGGCTACGACAAGATCCACAAAGACGGTCAGCAGGAAGGTTATTACCAGCACCGCCGCATCCTGTCTTGGCCCTTTCAGCAGACGGCTGAATGTGTGCATTTCACTCATGTTGTAGCACACTACCGTCAGGATGCCCGCCAGGACAGCCAGGGGAATTTGCTGGGCATAATGGGCGAAAGCCATCAGAATGGCCAGCAGGGTCAGCGCGTGAATCATGCCGGAAACCGGGCTTTTAGCCCCTGCCTTGATGTTGGTGGCTGTGCGGGCAATGGCTCCGGTGGCCGGAATGCCGCCGAACAGGGCGGAGCCGATGTTGCCAATGCCCTGTGCGATCAGTTCCATGTTGGGCTTGTGGCGCCCTCCGGTCATGCCGTCCGCCACGGAGGCGCTCAGCAGGGATTCGATTGCCGCCAGCAGCGCGATGGTGAAAGCCGGGGCCGTCAGCGCTCCCAGAGTGCTCCAGTCAATACTGGGCAGGGAGGGCAGGGGAAGCGTGTTCGGGAGGCTGCCGAAAGCTTGCCCGATAGTTGTCACGGGCAATGAAAACGTTACGGAAACGGCCGTCATGCCCAGCATGCCCACCAGCATGGCCGGTATTCTGGGCCAGAAGCGGCGGCTCAGCATGGTAATGATTACGGTTCCGGCGGCCAGCCCCAGCGCCGCCCAGTTGATGGTGTGGAAATAATGGAAGTAACACGCCCATTTTTCAATAAACTCTCCGGGGATTTTTTCCGTAATGGTGAGACCGAAGATGTCTTTAATTTGCGTGGAAAAGATTACCACGGCGATGCCGGACGTAAACCCCGTGGTGACGGGGAAGGGAATGAAGCGGATGAGCGCTCCCATGCGGCAGAACCCTAGGATGATGAGGAAAAGGCCCGCCATCAATGTGCAGACCAGCAGGCCGGATGCGTGGTATTGCTCCAGGACGCCCATGATAATGATCACGAAGGCGCCGGTGGGGCCGCCTATTTGATATTTGCTTCCGCTGAACAGGGAAATGAGGAACCCGGCCACAATAGCGGTGATAAGGCCCTGGGTTGGGGAGAGTCCGCATGCAATTGCAAAAGCCATTGCCAGCGGAATGGCTACTACACCGACGGTCAGTCCCGCAAAAAGGTCCGCCAGAAAGGTTTGTTTGGTATAAGTTTTGAGAGAGGAAAGAAGAGCAGGTTTGAACATGGCTGCCGGGATGGTTGGCCGGCTGCGGTGGATGCCGCCGCCAGCGGGGTTGAAGTGTCCCCTTCCTGCACCCGGAGGCGCCCCGCGGAGACGGACGGCAGGCTCTCTCTTCGTTCCCGTCCGCCTCCGCAGGCGGAGTTATTTGGAAAGGATGCCTTCCCAGTAGGCGATGCGGCGGCGGGTGTTGTCGGAATTGGGAGCCCCCGGGTTGGTACGCTGGGAGAAGGCTTTTGTCAATTCAAATACGTCGCGCGCGTCTGTTCCGTATGCATCTGAAATGGAAGCGAACTGTTCATCGCTCAACTTATTGAGCGGCGTGCCCGTGGAGATGCTCACGGCGACTGCCTTTCCGACCAGTTCATGGGCTTTCCGGAAGGGGACGCCGCGGCGTACCAGATAATCCGCCAGATCCGTAGCCAGCAGCATGGGATCGGACGCCGCTTCCCTGGCCCTGGCCGTGTTTACCGTCATGGCGGCTATCATTTCCGCATTGACGTCCAGGGCCAGCTTGACCGTATCAATGGAATCGAACAGGGGTTCCTTGTCTTCCTGGAGGTCGCGGTTGTAAGTCAGGGGAAGTCCTTTGACGGCCACCATGACGGCGGTGAGGTTGCCGTACAGCCGCCCCGTTTTTCCGCGGGTGAGTTCCGCGACGTCCGGATTTTTTTTCTGAGGCATCAGGGATGAACCCGTCGTATGGGCGTCGGACAGGGAAGCGAAACCGAATTCCGCCGTGCACCACAGGATGATGTCCTCGCTCATGCGGGAGAGATGGGCTCCGACCACGGCCAGGTCAAAAAGGATTTCCATGATGTAATCCCGGTCGGCAATCGCGTCCATGGAGTTTTCTGTAACTGCGTCGAAACCCAGTTCCACGGCAATTCCGTGGCGGTCCAGGCAGATGGTGGAGCCGGCGATGGCTCCGGAACCGAGCGGGGAGACGTTCAGGCGCCTGCGGCAGTCCTTGAGGCGGTCCGCATCCCGGTCCAGCATTTCCACGTAAGCCAGCAGGTGGTGGCCCATGGTGACGGGCTGGGCGCGCTGCAGATGAGTATAGCCCGGCATCATGGCATCCGCGTATTCCTTCGCCTTCATGACCAGCGCGCGCTGCAGATGGCGCACTTTTCCAAGGATTTCATCAATTTCCGCCCGGCAGTAAAGCCGCGTGTCCGTAGCCACCTGGTCATTGCGGGAGCGTGCGGTATGCAGCTTGGCGCCCGGAGCTCCGATGCGCCGGGTGAGTTCGCTTTCAATGTTCATGTGCACGTCCTCCAGTTCCCGGCTCCACGAAAAATTGCCTGCTTCAATGTCTTTCAGGATGTCTTTCAGGCCGGATTCAATGGCGTTGAATTCTTCCTGCGAAAGCAGGCCTGCCTTGAGCTGGGCCCGCGCATGGGCGATGGATCCGGCAATGTCTTGGCGGAAAAGCCTCCAGTCGTAGGAGACGGATTCGCCGTAGCGTTGAACCAGATCAGCGGTGGGTTTAGAAAATCTGCCTTTCCACATGACCCACATGTTGTGCCTGAAGCCATGTTGTTTGGAAAGCTTGAAATAGGTAATGTGGACGGATTTGGAATGGAGTTTTTATTCTACCTAGTTCTTTCAAATTTTAGATAGAACTAGGTAGAACTGTGTAGAACTAGGTAAGAAGAGGTAAGAAGGTCTAGTAAGTTCTACTTGAAAAGCCTTAGAAGTATACTTACTATAACGGACTATATTATGGATGAAATAAAAAATCCCTTTTCACCAGGTGCTGGTTCTCCTCCTCCCGAGTTGGTAGGGAGGTCCAGCATTCTTAGACAAACAGAGATTTTATTAGGGCGTACTTTGAATAGGAGACCAGAAAAAAGCATGCTTCTAACTGGTTTGAGAGGAGTAGGGAAAACGGTTCTACTCAATGAAATGGAACGATTGGCGCAACAACATGGATATCATACGATCTCGATTGAAGCACATGAAAATAAATCTTTAGGTGCCAGTCTTGCTCCATATTTGAGGAGGTTGTTTTTTGAGTTGAACAGATTGGCCGGAACAGGTGATAAAGTTAAAAGGGGGCTGATTGCGCTTAGAAATTTTATTGGAACTATCAGAATTAACTATGGAGATTTGGGATTGGACTTGGATCCGTTACCGGGTGTAGCGGACAGCGGAGACCTTGAAAATGATTTGCCTGAGCTTTTTCAGGCATTGTCGGAGGCAGCCATGGAAAAACAATCCGCTGTTGCTATTCTTATTGATGAAATCCAATATTTTAAAGAGAAGGAATTAAGTGCATTGATTATGGCAATGCATAGAATTCAACAGAAACAGAGTCCTATTGTCTTATTAGGTGCCGGGCTTCCTATTTTGCCGGGTTTGGCCGGAGATTCTAAATCCTATGCTGAACGCTTATTCAGTTTTCCTGATGTTGGAGCTTTATCCCAGGAAGATGTTGCTCGTGCGTTGCAGGAACCGGCCAGAAGGGAGGGAGTTGTATTTGCAAATGATGCTCTTGATAAAATATATGAACTTACTCATGGTTATCCATATTTTTTACAAGAATGGGGATATCAGGCTTGGAAACAGGCGCAAACTGAAAATATTACATTGGATGTAATTAATCGAGCAACGGAGAAGGTTATAGAGAGATTGGATCAAAATTTTTTCCGTGTAAGATTTGATCGGCTTACTCCTGGAGAAAAAAGATTCCTGAGAACCATGGCAGAATTAAGATCTGAAAGGATGCGAGCTGGAGAAATTGCACATACTCTGGGAGTTACTGTGAACAAGATAGGTCCAACCCGAGCCCATTTAATGAAAAAAGGAATGATATATAGTCCTTCTTATGGAGAATTGGCATTCACGGTACCTTTATTTGGAGATTTCATGCTGAGAACAGTTCCGAAAGAACATTAGTGAATGATTTATAAGCTGTTCTTGATGGAATAAAAGGTAAAATATCATATGTGTGAAAATGATGGCATGCCCCTGAAACGGGCGGATTTGCGGAAACGCGCGGAGGAAAAGGCTGCGGAACTGGCTGCGGAGGGGATGGAACTGCGCCCCGTGACGGTTTCCGGGCGTACCCTGGCGAAAAGGTTCTGGGGGAAGGAATGGATGAAGAGCCTGTCCGCGTGCGAAGTGTACGGGATGCGTCTGGCCCCCGGCCGAACCTACCTGCGCTATGACTGCGTTTTGGATCTTAAAACGCTTCCCGGCCGCATTGACGCGCTGGTGATGGGTGAACGTTTGTATGAGGTTTGCATCCAGGCCGCGCCTCCGGATGAAGAGGTGCTTTCCCGGCTGCGCGCACGGTGCGCCGGACAGATTGGTTCCTGGATTGATCTGCTGAAAGGGAATTTGTCTCCCGAGCTTCTGGAAATCCTGTGCGCGCCGGAAGGCGGCCTGTTCCCCGAGCCGGAAGAGTGGCGTTTTTCCTGTTCCTGCCCGGACTGGGCGGATTTGTGCAAGCATGCGGCCGCAGTCCTGTACGCTTTCGGCGTGATGCTGGATAAGCAGCCGGAATTGCTGTTTACCCTGCGTGGAATGGATTCCTCCGTTTTGATTCCGAAGGCTCCGGAACCCGTTTCCGGGGGAGAGGACATACTGGATATGGATGCCGGTTCCCTCTCGGATATATTCGGCATCAGCCTGGATTGATTGCTGCCGCCGTGATTTACGGCTTTATCCCGGTTTTGAATAGCCAGGAGGGAAGGGGGTGGCCGTCCTTTTTCATGAATTGGCGGCGGATGGGAGTTTCCGGGCAGTCAGGCATGCCGCCGGCTGTTTGCCAATGTTTCTGCCTGATGTCTGCCCGGGTGGAGAATGTTCCCGCTTTTTCCATGGTGCATTGCAGGTTCGGGAGGGCGGAAAAAACGAGATAAAGAATCAGGAGGGCCCGGTATTTCATGCCTCCCCGGCGGAGAGCCTGGAGAAAGAGCAGGGAAAGGAAGGGGTAAAGAATGGCCGGGGCTTTAAAGAGAAGCTCATTATTCATAATGCCCGTGCGGAAAAAGAGGCTGCCTGCCATCATGCCCAGAGTGATGTAGTACAACGGGTTTTTCCGGCATTTGGGGAAGAGGAGCGCCCCCGGCAGCAGAATTCCCAGGGCCAGGGCCAGCAGGAAGCTGGCGTATTTGACGGAACCGGGATGGAGCAGCAGCCGCTGCTGCCCGTAGTGGTAAATTTCCGCATATTTCGCGTCGAACAGGCAGAAGAATTGTCCTCCCCCGTCCAAATGGGAGTAAAAGACGGCCATGACGACCGTGCACAGGGCCGCGAGCCAGAAAACCGGCTGGCTCAGAAGGGAGCGGAACCGGGAAAGCGGTTTCCGTGCCGCCGGGCGGCGGAACAGGGTTTCATACGCCATATACGGAAGGAGCAGAAGAGCGCCCAGCGGGGAGGACGGCAGCAAAAGCGTCCCTGCGAGATAATATACGGAGGGAGGCAGGGATCGCGTCAGGACGAGTACGGCGCACAATAGTGTCGGAACAGCGTGATTGAATGTGTTGAAGAGCTGGACGGGCATACCGATAAACAGGACCATTTGGGCGTTGTATTCCGCAATCAGGGAGGAGATGGGAATTCCCAGGCAGTCCGGCACCGCTGCCGGAGAGCCTAGGCAGAGGAGGATCAGCGCCCAGCGGGCCGTCTTCCGGATTCCCCAGCGGGAGGCCGCCGCCAGCAGCGCCAGTTCCAGTCCAAGGAAGGTCCACAGGGCCAGTAGCCAGGGGGTCCAGGAGGCCGGGCAGAGAGAAGCCGCCAGCGCCGGAGGCAGCCAATGGCCCAGGTAGTAAATGAAAGGTTGCCCGTCCTCCGTGACGAGGGGCCAGGAATTTGCTGCAAGGCGTTCATAAACGGCATTGCGGATGATAAAATCCGCATGTTGCTGGCAGTGACCCGTGAATCCGCACAACAGCACCAGCATCAGGCAGAAGAAGGAGAGGAGACCCAGCGCGGCCAATCCGCGCCCGCTTAACGGAAGCCTTTGTGCCGGAAGATGCCGGGCGCAGGCGTACAGCCCGCATGCCAGTGCGGCGCAAAGCGGCGCGGAAAAGGCCGGATGCACCCATCCCTGCAGAAAAAGGAGGAGGGGCAACGCCAGATACAACAGTCCCGCGCATAGCGGAAGGCGTGCGGACAGGAAGAAGCGGGCAGACATGGCGCGGAACGGGAAACTTATCGGCAGGGGAGGACTCCGAAGGGTCAGCATGGCATATTTTGTTCCAAAGAAAAGGATGCAGTTACCTCCGGAGAATGAAAAAGCCCCGCACCGCCTCGCGGCGGCCGGGGGTTGGCGTTGCTTGATACCAGTTCCAGCAAAAAGGTCAGAACAGGCCAAATCCGTTGCCGTAGCGGGCGGATTCTCCCAGTTCTTCTTCAATCCGGAGAAGGCGGTTGTATTTGGCCATACGGTCGGAACGGCTCAAAGAGCCGGTTTTGATTTGTCCGGCGTTGGTTCCTACGGCAATGTCCGCGATGGTGGCGTCCTCCGTTTCTCCGGAACGGTGGGAAATAACGGCGGTATAGCGGTTGCCCATAGCCAGTTCCACGGCGTCCAGCGTTTCCGTCAGCGAGCCGATTTGATTGACCTTCACCAGGATGGAGTTGCCCACGCCCAGATGAATGCCTTTTCTGAGGAATTCCACGTTGGTGACAAAGAGATCATCTCCGACAAGCTGAGTGCTTTTGCCAAGTTTTTCCGTCAGGGTTTTCCATCCGTCCCAGTCGTTTTCCGCACAGCCGTCTTCAATGGAGACGATGGGATATTTTTTCTTCAGTTCCACATAGTAGTCCGTCAGCTCTGCGGCGGTTCTGCGGCTGCCGTCGGATTTCTTGAAAACATACAGCCCGGATTCCGGTTCATAAAATTCGGAGGAAGCCACGTCCAGGGCAATGGAAATGTCCTCCCCGAACCGGTAACCGGCCTTGTCTACCGCCTGGGCGATGCAATCCAGGGCGTCTTCCGCAGAGTTCAGCCTGGGGGCGAAGCCGCCTTCGTCGCCCACGGCGGTGGAAAGGCCGCGGTCATGAAGAACGGATTTCAGCGCATGAAAAACTTCCGCGCCATAACGCAGGGCTTCCCGGAAGGTGGGAGCGCCGGACGGGACGATCATGAATTCCTGGAAGTCAATGGGCGCGTCGGAGTGGGCGCCGCCGTTGATGATGTTCATCATGGGGACGGGCAGAACCTTGGCGTTCGGGCCGCCCAGGTAGCGGTACAGGGGCTGGTGCAGCTGGGCCGCCGCAGCCTTGGCAAGCGCCAGGGAAACGCCCAGAATGGCGTTGGCCCCCAGTTTGGCTTTGTTGAACGTGCCGTCCAGGGAGTTCATGAGGGCATCCGCCGTGGTTTGCTCCGTGGCTTCCAGACCGATCAGGGCCGGAGCAATGATGTTGCGGATGTTGTCTACGGCCTTGGTGACTCCCTTGCCCTGGTAGCGGGTTGCGTCGCCGTCCCTGAGTTCCCAGGCTTCGTGTTCCCCGGTGGAAGCTCCGCTGGGGACGCCCGCCGTGCCTACGGCGCCTCCTTCCAGATAAACGTCCGCCTCAATGGTGGGGTTGCCGCGTGAATCCAGAATTTCACGCCCTGTTATTTTCGCGATGCGCATTTCTTTCATAAAAATCGGATGGGTTCTTCCTTGGAAACCAGATATTGAAATTAGATCAAACTAACTTATGAGGCTTGTGTATCCCGTATCCGAAGCGGATGCAAGCTTTTTCTCCGGGAGAAAGACCGGAGTTCAATCAGTATGGGAGCCCTTTGGCGGCGGTTCAGTTGCGGTAATGTTCCTTCAGCCACGTTATTTCTTCGCCGTGTCCGGCGTCGTCCCTGGGCGTTTCCAGGAAGAAGGGCAATTCCCGCAGAACGGGATGGTTGATGATGTTGATGAAGGCCTGTTCTCCCAGGGAACCCTTGCCGATGGTTTCATGGCGGTCCTTGAAGGAGGAGAAGGGCGTCATGCTGTCATTCAGGTGGATGGCGCGCAGGCATTCCAGGCCCAGCACGGCATCAAAATGTTCCAGTACGGAATCCAGCCTGTTGACGATATCATATCCGGCGGAATAAACATGGCAGGTATCCAGGCATACGCCAAGTTTGTCCTTCAGGGCCACCCGCTCCATGATGGCGGCCAGTTCTTCAAAGGTCCGGCCGACTTCGCTTCCCTTGCCGGACATGGTTTCCAGCAAAACAATGGTTTTTTGTTCCGGTGAAAGCACGCCGTTTAACTGGTTCGCCACCAGTTCAATGCCTTTTTCCGCTCCCTGCCCTACGTGGCAGCCGGGATGGAAGTTATAAAGATTTCCCGGCAGATGTTCCATGAGTTCCAGATCCTCTTTCAGCACCTGGGCCGCAAAACGGGCGACGCCGGGGTCTGCGGAACAGGGGTTCAGCGTGTAGGGGGCGTGTGCCAGCAGCGTGCCGAACCCGTTGTTCCGCGCTAATTCCAGAAAACGGGCAATATCCTGTTCGTCAATAGTTTTGGCTTTGCTCCCACGCGGATTGCGGGTGAAGAACTGAAAAGTATTGGCGCCAATGGAGAGGGCAACCCGGCCCATGGCTTCATAGCCTTTTGCGGAGGAGAGGTGGCATCCGATGTATGGCATGGCGGTAAGTTCGGAATGGAAAGGAAGTTTATCAATGCCGCGGAGAGGAAGAGAGACTAAAAGGCCTGCATGACTTGATCGGAAAGAATAAGACCGTCAGGAACGTACGAGGAGTTAAAACGATAGTGATTGTTGGTAATGAATTTAAACCAGTTGATTACGGCGGCCGTATTGGGGGGAGCTCTGTGCGCGACCTGTTTTGCAGAGGCCGGGCCAGAGGATGTTTTAACGCCGTTGACGCCTGTTCCTTCCGCGGCGCAGCTTGAATGGCATGACATGGAGATGTACGCCTTTATCCATTTTACAATTAATACTTTTACTGGAAAAGAGTGGGGCTATGGAGACGAAAAGCCGGAGCTGTTTCATCCTTCCGATTTCAATGCGGACGACCTTGTCAGGACGCTGGCGGACGCCGGGTTCAAAGGGGTGGTGCTGACCTGCAAGCACCATGACGGTTTCTGCCTGTGGCCTACAAAAACCACCCGGCATAGCGTGGCGGCCTCCCCGTGGAAGCAGGGGAAGGGGGATGTGGTGAAGGAGGTGTCCCGCGCGTGCGGAAAGTATGGCGTCAGGTTCGGTGTTTATCTGTCTCCGTGGGACCGCAATGCCGCCTCTTACGGCACGCCGGATTATATCCGGATGTACCGTCGGCAGTTGAAAGAGCTGGCGACGGGATACGGTCCCATTTTCCTGGCTTGGTTTGACGGAGCGAACGGAGGGGACGGGTATTACGGAGGAGCGCGGGAAAAACGTTCTATCGACCGTAGCACGTATTACGACTGGAAGACAACTTGGGGAGAGTTGAAGAAACGGCAGCCCGGAGCCGTCATCTTTTCCGACGTAGGGCCGGATGCCCGCTGGGTAGGCAATGAAAGCGGCTATGCGGGTGATCCCTGCTGGGCCACATACACCCCTGTTCCGCTGCAAGCCGGGACGGAACCCGCGCCCGGCGCCGTGCGCTACCGGCTGGGCACGGAAGGCACCATGGACGGAAAGTACTGGATTCCCGCGGAGGTGGATGTTTCCATCCGCCCGGGCTGGTTCTGGCATGAGCATGAAAATTCCCGCGTCCGGACGCCGGAAAATCTGTTGAAGTTGTATTTTGACAGCGTAGGCAGAGGGGCCAACCTGAATTTGAACGTGCCGCCGGACCGCCGCGGCCGCATTCATGAAGAGGATAAAAAGTCTCTGGCGGGCTTCCGTGTGTTGCTGGATGAGTTGTATTCCCGCAACTTCGCCTCCGGGGCACAGGTTGAGTCCTCCTCTTCCTGGAAAGGGCACGGTGCGGAACAGGTTCTGGACCGGAAACGGACGACGTACTGGGTGGCCGCTCCGGAAGATAAGCATCCCTGCGTGGTATTGAAATTGCCGAAGCCCGCGGCGTTTGACGTCATCCGGCTGGCAGAGCCCATCCAACTGGGGCAGAGAGTGCGCAAATTCCGTGTGGAGGTGCGTGAGAACGGCCAGTGGAGCAGGTGGGCGGAGGGAGTCAGCATAGGGGCCAGAGTTCTTCTGAAAGGAAGGCCCGTGACGGCGGATGGAGTGCGCGTGGTGCTGGAACAATCCAGGGCCGTTCCGGCCCTGTGCGAGGTTTCTTTGTGGAAGTATCCCGTCATCCTGAATGCTCCGGCGGTGAGTTATGACCGCAATGGACGGGTGACCCTGGCTTCCGCGGAGAACGTGGTGATCAGGTACACCACGGATGGAACGGAGCCTGGTCCGCAGTCCGCCGTGTACAGGAATCCTTTCCTTCTCCCTGCCGGGGGGACGGTAAAAGCGGCGGCCGAATATCGCGGCAGAAAATCTTCCGTGACCACTCAGCTCATTCCTGTTCCCACGCGGGACTGGAAAGTGGTGTCCGGGGAAAGAAGCGCCGCCGCTCCGGAACTGGCCATTGACGGAGATTCTTCCACCCTCTGGCATACGCATGCCGCCCAGGGAGAGCTGGCTCCCCCGCAGGCGCTGGAGATTGACATGGGGCGTCCGGTTAACGTTGCCTCCGTTATTTACACGCCGCGCAGGGATTCGGCAACGGGAACGATTGACCGTTATGCCGTCTATTTGAGCGCGGATGGAAACACATGGGGCGCTCCCGCTGCGGAGGGGGAGTTCTCTAATATCCGCGCCAATCCCGTTCCGCAGCGGATTGACCTGAAAGCGCCTGTCAAAGCGCGTTATCTGCGTTTTGTAGGCAAGCGGGTGGTGGAAGGCAGCCATGTTGCCGTTGCCGAGCTGGGAGTATTGGAAAAATAAACGGTTTCCTTTTTTTATTATCGTAATCCTCCGGCGTTTTCTTGACGGATGGAGGGAAGAGGGGCAAGATGGCACGCATGGAACAAGTCAGCCTCATGGAGTTGGGCAAGCTGGCCGCGGAAGGCCAGGTTGAAGCGGAAGTTTTTGCCCAGATCGCCCAGTGCGCGCAGAAGATGACCAAGGGCAACAAGCCGTATCTGGATGTGTCTTTTGCCGATGCGGAAGGGACCATGGGATTGAAGGTGTGGGAGGATAAACCCTGGTTCCGGACGCTTGCTTCCCTGCCCCTTCGCAGTTTCGTGAGCCTGCGCGGCCAATGGGCCAAGGGAGGGTTCGGCATGGAGGTTTCCGACCTGGACGTGCGGTTGCTGGACGAACAGGAAAAGGAAAGTTTTCTGGCCGGTTCCGGAACCTTGAAGAAAAAGCAGGAAGCTGATCTGAAGGAAATTTGCGTGCTCATCAAGGGCATGAATGACCCGCGCATACGCGCCCTGTGCATTGAATTCATTGAGCAGTTCGGGGAACGCCTCCAGCGCGCCGCCGCCGCCCGCACCTACCATCACGCCCGCCGCGGCGGACTGGTGGAACACGTGGCGGGGATGATGCGCACGGCCTCTGCCGTCTGCCAGGCGAATCCGGGGCTGAACCGTGACCTTCTGTTGGCCGGGTGCCTGTTCCACGACTGCGGGAAGTTGTGGGAAAACTGCTACCCGAAGGAGGATTTTACGATGCCCTATTCGGAGGCCGGAGAACTGCTGGGCCATATTCCGCTGGGCATTGAACTGGTCAACAATTTGTGGAAGCGCATCATGTCCCTTCCGGAGGCGGATTCCTGGAAAACGCTGGACCCTCCTTCACCGGACGTGCGCATGCACCTGCTGCACCTGATTGCGTCCCATCACGGGGAACCTGCCTTCGGCTCCCCCGTGTTTCCCAAGACGCCGGAGGCGGTGGCCCTGCATTACATCGACAATCTGGACGCCAAGCTGGAAATGTTCCGCGGAGCTTATGAGACGAGCGAGGCCCTGGCTCCCAGAGTGCTCCAGCGCAAGGCCCCTCTGCCTGCCAACGTTGTTCTTCCGCTGCCTTCCGTCCTCCCGCTGGAGCCGGACGGCGAAGACGCTCTGCCGTAAGGTTCCCCCTGCATGGAAGAGGTTCGGCGTGTTCTTCGTCCGTGGCCGGAACGGATGACGGCATCTGCTCCCTTGCTGATTCCGGCTTTGTCCCTGCTGTGCGCTTGCGCGGCCATGGATGTTTCCCTTTGGTTCTGGCTTCCATGTTTCTGCCTGGCGGCGTTGCCGTGTTTTTTACATGCGCCCTCCATGGGGTTGCTTGCCGCTGCCCTGGCGATGTGGGCTGCTATTTATCTTTTCGCATATGAACGGGAATACGCAGGCGTTCCCGTGGAAGCGGGGAGAGCCATGGTGATGGAAGGCTCCGTTGAGGCTGTTTCCGGAAAATCCGTATTGTTTCGTCCGAATGGTTCCCGGTGGCTGTACGCGGTTTCCTCCCGTGACGGGGCCTGCCCTCTGGAGGCGGGGGAACGCTACCGGATTAAAGGAGAGGCGTATCCGCTTCAGGCGCCGTGTGGTCCCGCCATCTTTGACCGGGAGCGGTGGGGTTACCTGCACGGCATCATCGCCGGAATCCGGCTGGATGAGTACTGCCGGAACGGGCCGGGAGACTGGCGCAGCCGTTTCCGGGCTTTTTCCCTGCGGCTCCGGGAAAGGGCCGCCTCCCTGCTCAGGGAGGGCGCCCCTCCGGATGATGAGGCCCGGCAGGTGATGGTTTCCGCCGTGCTTGGGGACAAGACGGACGCGAGGCCGGAAACGATGGCGAAGTTTCTGGAAAGCGGCTGCATGCATGTATTCGCCGTCAGCGGCATGCATGTGGGCGTGGCCGCCATGCTGGTTCTGGGTATGCTGAGGCTCCTGCATGTGCGTCCCCGTGCGGCCCGGCTGGCCTGTATCCTCTTGCTGGCGGCGTACGTGTTCGTGACCGGGATGTCCGCTTCCGCCCTGCGGGCGTTCATCATGGCGTCAGTCTGGCTTCTGGCGTTCGTGCTGCGCAGAAAGGGGCATCCGGCCAATATTCTGGCGCTCGCTTTCATCCTCCTCTGCTTGATGAACCCGCTCCAGGTTTTCCAGCCGGGGTTCCAGCTTTCTTTCTGCGTTTTTGCCGCCATTGCCTGCCTGGCGGGATGGCTCAGCCGGGAAAAGCCCCTGTGGTCGCCGGACCCGTTCATTCCTCCCCGGATTTACCATGCGCGGGAAAGATTCCTGGTGCGGCTGGAAAAAGCAGGCCGCGGCGCGCTGATTGTCTCCGTGGGGGCGTGGCTGGCCTCCATTCCCCTGACGGCATGGCACTTCGGAACCTGGAACCTGTATGCTCCCTTGACCAATTTGTGCCTGAGCGTACTTGTCTTTCCCCTGATGGGCGTTTCCCTGTCCGGGCTGGTGTTCGCGTGGTGCCCGTGGATGCTGCATGTTTGCAATATGGCCGCTTCCTGGCTGGCGTCCGCCATGCTGGCCGTAGCCGGGGGAGTGGCTTCCCTGCCGTACAGTTATCTTTCTTCCGCACCGCCTTCCGGGGAAAATGAAGCTGTGATCGTTCCCTTGCAGAAGGACGCCTGGTCCGCAGTCATTTCCAATCCCGCACTGGTTGTGGGAAGCGGAGCGGAAGATGCGGTGCGGTACACCCTCCTTCCCGTGCTGAAGGCGCGCAGTATCCGGCCCTGCGGCATGCTGTGCTGCGGAAACGGCAAGGCGGAACGGGCCGGGGAGAAAGAACTGGAGAAGGAATATCCCGGAATCCGGAACTGGGGCGCGGAGTCCGGTGAATGTCCCGTCCGGCAATGGAGGTTACGGCCGGGCAATGAACTTGTGCTGGAAGATTTTCCTGTACCGTTGCGCACGGGAATTCGTCAGGACCGGAGCCGGGTGTTGTCATGGGAATGCCGCGGGCGGCGGTTCCTGATGATAGGGAATGCCGGGTTTTCCTCCCTGGCGCGCGCGGAAAAAACGCCGCGGGCGGATGTATTGCTCATCGGGCATCATCCGCGCGACCCGGTGGACAGCGCTGCGTGGATCAGGGCCACAGGCGCCCGCGCAGTCATTTTCGCGACGGAGCATGAATGCCCCGTGCCGGAGGGAACAGCCGTGTACCGTCTCCGGGAAACCGGAACCCTCTATCTGCGGATGGAGGAAAGGGGCGTGCGAATCATCCCCTGGAGGGGCATGGAACGCCGTACAGGGTGAATCCCGTGCTTTCCTCAATGCGGATGGGAAGGATCTCTCCCGCCAGGTCAGGGGCGGCATTCACCATGACGGGCTTGTTCTGGGAGGTTCGGCCGGAGAGGCGCGCCGCATTCGTTTTGGACGGCCCTTCCAGAAGAACTTCCTGCACGGTGCCTACCAGATCCCGGTTTTTCCGGATGGCTATTTCATTGACTACGGCCAGAAGATCCTGGTTGCGCGCTTCCTTCACTTCCTCCGGAATCTGATTCTCCATAACGGCGGCGGGCGTGCCGCGGCGCGGGGAATAGCGGAAAATGAACGCGTTGTCAAACTGGACCTGTTCCACGGCCTGCCTGGTCAGCAGGTAATCCTCCTCCGTTTCTCCCGGGAAGCCCACGATGATATCCGTGGTGATGGATAAATCCGGGCGTGCCTGCTTCATCCGGGAGCAAAGGTCCAGATAGGTTTCATTCCTGTACGGCCTGCGCATCATTTTCAGGATGCGGTCGCTGCCGCTCTGCATCGGGAAATGAATGTGGCTGCACAACTTGGGAAGATAGGTGAACGCCTGCACCAGATCCTGGCGGAAACCGATGGGATGCGGGGAGACGAAGCGGATGCGCCGGATGCCTTCCACTTCATGCACGGCTTCCAGCAGCTGGACGAAGCCGCCCTTGCCGTCTGCCGTTTCCATCTGCCTGCCGTACCGGTTGACGATCTGGCCCAGCAGCGTGACTTCCTTCACGCCGGCGTCCGCCAGCATCTTTACTTCATCCACCACGTCCCGGATGGGGCGGCTGCGTTCTGCGCCGCGGGTGTAGGGGACGATGCAGTAGGCGCACTTCATTTCGCACCCCTGCATGATGGAGACATACGCCGTGGAGCGCGCTCCGGGATTCAGGTGGTCCCGGATGCGGTTCTGGGAGTCCGCCTCTTCCGCCACATCGCACACATGCGTGCCGGAAAAGGCGGTTTGCAACTCGTCCATGCGGCGTTCCTGGCGCGCGCGCAGAATGCCGTCCACATGTTCAAACACGCGGTGGTATTTCTGGGTGCCGACCACGAGGTCCAGGCGCGGCAGTTCCTTGAACAGCTCCTCTTTTTTACTTTGAGCCATGCAGCCCATCATGCCGTACACTACATGCGGACGGTGCCGCTGCTGCTTAGCCAGAAGCCCCATTTTCCCCAGCGCCTTTTGTTCCGCCTGCTCCCGGATGGAGCAGGAATTGAACAGGATGACGTCCGCCTCATCCTCGCGGTCCGTCATGGTGTAGCCCTTCTGCACGAACATGCGGGCCACCTGTTCGGAGTCCCGTTCGTTCATTTGGCAGCCGTAAGTTTTGATGTAAAGCTTGGGCATGGAAAAAATCAGGTATTTTTTTTCAGGGTGACCACGCATTCCAGATGCTTGGTCTGGGGGAACAGGTCAAAGGGCTGGACGGCGGTGGCGGAATACCCGGCCTTGTCGAATTCCGCCAAATCCCGTATCTGGGTGGCTGGGTTGCAGGAAACATAAACGACCTTTCCGGGGCCGAAGGCGAACAACTGGGTCAGGAATTCCATGCTGCACCCTTTCCGGGGCGGGTCGATCACCACGGCGGTTTTTTCCGCGGGGAAATCCACCCGGGCGAAAATGGCCCCGGCGTCCGCCGCCAGGAATTCCGCGTGTTCAATTCCGTTGCTGCGCGCGTTGCTGCGCGCCCAGTCCGCGGAAGTCTCACTGACTTCCACGCCCAGCACTTTTTTAAATTTCTTCGCCAGGCTCAGGGCGAACAGGCCGGAACCGCAGTAAGCGTCCACCAGGAATTCCTCCCCGTCCATACTCGCCTGTTGGGCCACGTAATCCGTAAAAAGCGGAAGAATGAAAGGATTATTCTGAAAAAAGTCCCCCGCCAGAAAATGGAACTCCAAATCGCCCACCCGTTCGCACGCCACGGCGTTGTTATTGGTGATGACGGTTCCTTCCGAAGCCCGGAGCAGAATGGTGGCTCCCCGCTTGAACCGGGCCGCGGCCTGGTAAACGCTTTTGCGGGCCAGGGGCAGGGCTTCATTGATGCACTCCATGGCAATCGGGCATTGCGGCACGTCCACCACATCCCTTCTGGAGCCTGCTTTCAGAAAACCGATGGCCGGCTTGCCTCCTTCCTTCGGTTTGTCAAAGTGGGGCGTAATCTTGGAGCGGTAATGATATTGGCGGGGAGAGGCTATGGCCGGATTAACAGGCAGTTCCAGCCCTGCCTGCAGGCGGAGCAGATCCGCTACCTGCCGGGTTTTCCAGAGAAGCTGGCGGTCATAGGAAAGGTGCTGGTACTGGCATCCTCCGCAGGTGCCGAACAGGCGGCAGCCCGGTTCCACGCGGTCCTGGCTGGGGTTAATTATTTCCACCAGATCGGCGGCGGAGTAGTTTTTGTCATTACGCCAGACGCGGGCTTTGACACGGTCTCCCGGCAGGGCGAAAGGGACGAAAACCACCCATCCGTCCACGCGGCCGATGCCGTCGCCCGCATTGGAAAGGGCGTCAATATCCAGTTCAAGCTCCTGGTGGTAGGAAAAAGGTTCGGGGTGGAAGCCTTTGGGAATGGTCGCAGTCATGGTGGTGGGAAAAGATTATGGGGCGGAAGGGGTAATCAGCTTGCCGTCCAGATCGTACAGCAGGGTTTCCGGCAGCCGGGGGGTGCGCAGTCCGGGGCGGAAATCGCCCGGCAAGACAGCCGGTCCCGGAGCGGACTCTTCATTCTCATCCTCTGGAAGAATTTCCTGTTGCGCCGGAGCGGGAGCCCAGGGTGCGGGATGGTCCGCCGGGGCGGTTTGTTCCGGCTGAACGGCTGGAACCGGGGCGGGGGCCTGAGGCGCCGTTTCCTTGTTGGAGGCGCAGGAATAGGTCCAGGTCAGCCCGGCAATCAGACAGGAGCGGATCAGGAGCTTTCTCATGGCGCGGATTCTTACAGCTTCATTCGGACTTGGCAAGTGAATAGCCCTGCTATGGTTCATGTAAAGGGCATTTCTTTTTTCCCGGAAACCGGGAAACGCTTGCTGTTTGACTATCCCGGGATAGTATCTATAGTAGGAACACGTATGAGGCCTTTCCTTTTTTTATGTTGTTCCGCTGTGGTTTCAGGGCTGTTTGCCCCTCAGGCCGGCATAGCTCAACAGCGTCCTCCCATTTTCGGGTTTGCCAATAAAAACAGGATACCTGAAGTCAATAAATCGGGCAGCCCCGTTTTTGACAAACTCCGTAATGAAGCTATGAAGAAAAAGCTGCCGCTGGTGATTTACCTGACCGGTTCTTCATGGTGTTCCCGGTGTAATATTTTTACCAGGGAATATATTAAAAAAACAAATTTCAAAAATGCCGCCGGGAAAAAATTTATATTCTGGCTGGTGGACACCAAACAGGTGCCGGGCAATTCCCCGGGAACGTTTAAATTCAAGATGGTTCCGGAAGAAGCCGCAAAAATCGTGGGGTGTGCGGATTCCCCCCGTGCGCCGTATGTGGTTCTTGGCCCTCCCGCCGTGTTTATCATTGACCCTGTTTCCGGAGAATTGATCAAGAGCCTGTTCACCAAAAGTGAAGTGGACAAGTATGGAAAGCCTCTTGCCGGAATTATTGAAGAAGCCTGGAATAATCATGTAAACCGGAAGAAGCTGAATTGAAATGCTTAATGGCAAGGTATCCGCGAAGCCAAATAATGACGGCGGCAAAAGCGGAATGATGAAACGGAACGGTTTTAAACGGTTATCCGTTGGAAAGTGATTTTTGACGCGTAGCGCCGGGAATGGCAGCTTGTGGTTTCTGTTGGTTTATCAAGTCCTGACGTGTTGATATTTTAGCTTTGCAATATGAATTAAGAATAATTTTAATTAATATGACCAGTATAAAGCAAAGAGACGAATTGCAATCTACTATTTGGAAAATCGCCAACGAAGTGCGTGGCGCCGTTGACGGCTGGGATTTTAAGCAATTTGTCTTAGGAACTCTTTTTTATCGGTTTATCAGTGAGAACTTCACCAACTTCATTGAAGGCGGTGACGAGAGCGTCAACTATGCGAATATGTCGGATGACGTTATCACCCCTGAGATAAAAGATGACGCCACCAGGACGAAAGGGTATTTCATCTATCCTGCTCAGCTTTTTGTGAATATAGCAAAGAATGCCGACAACAATCCTAATCTGAACACGGACTTGGCAGCTATTTTTGATGCGATAGAGAGTTCTGCCAATGGGTATCCGTCCGAACACGACATAAAAGGGCTGTTTGCCGACTTTGACACCACAAGCAACCGTTTGGGCAACACCGTGGAGGAGAAAAACAGGCGTTTGGCGGCAGTCATCAAAGGTGTGGAAAGTCTGGATTTCGGTAATTTTGAAGATAATGAGATAGATCTTTTCGGAGATGCTTACGAGTTCCTGATTTCCAATTACGCCGCCAATGCCGGCAAATCCGGCGGAGAGTTCTTTACGCCTCAGAATGTATCGAAGCTGATAGCGCGATTAGCTATGTCGGGATTGGCTTCCGTCAACAAGATTTATGATCCGGCTTGTGGTTCGGGTTCGTTGCTGCTTCAGGCGAAGAAACAGTTTGATGCGCATCTTATTGAAGATGGCTTTTTCGGGCAGGAAATCAACCACACCACTTACAACCTGGCGCGGATGAATATGTTCTTGCATAATATCAATTATGACAAGTTCGACATAGCGCTGGGCAATACGCTGCTCAATCCTCAATATGGCGATGAAAAACCATTTGACGCCATCGTCTCAAATCCGCCATACTCCGTCAATTGGGTGGGAAGCGACGACCCAACGCTTATCAATGACGACCGCTTTGCCCCGGCAGGAGTGTTAGCGCCAAAGTCAAAAGCCGATTTTGCTTTTGTGCTTCACGCCCTCAGCTATCTTTCCGCCAGAGGCAGGGCCGCCATTGTCTGCTTCCCCGGCATCTTCTACCGTGGCGGCGCGGAACAGAAGATAAGGAAATATCTTGTGGACGGCAACTTTGTGGAAACGGTCATTGCATTGCCTCCCAATCTCTTCTATGGAACGGGCATCTCCGTGAATATCCTCGTGCTGTCCAGGCACAAGGCTGATACGAAGACGCAGTTTATTGATGCCAGCGGAGAAGATTTCTTTAAAAAGCAGACCAATAACAATGTCCTGACAGATGAGCACATAGAAAGAATAGTCGATATATTCGACAGGAAGGAACCGGTGGAATATGTTGCGGCATTAGTAGATAACAGCAAGATTGCGGAGAATGGCTATAATCTCTCTGTGAGTTCATATGTAGAGGCGAAAGATACGCGCGAGGTGATTGATATTGCCAGGCTGAATGCCGAGGTGAAGCAAACCGTGGAGAGGATAGATGCGCTGCGTGCGGATATTGATGCGATTATTAAGGAGTTGGAGGATGAATAATGCACCAGCGATAACAGGAACGGCTTTTCTGACCGATGTAGTCAAGCAGATGTTAAAGGGAGTTGACATAAAATGAGTAGACTAGACGAGCTTATTCAAGAACTATGCCCTAATGGAGTGGAGTATAAAACGGTATCTTCTATAAGTAAGAATATAACATCTGGCGGTACACCCAAAACAGGAGTTGCAGAATATTATAATGGCGATATACCGTGGTTAAGAACTCAAGAAGTTAATTTTGATGATATAACAGACACTGGTGTAAAGATTACACAATTAGGAGTTGATAACTCATCAGCTAAATGGATTCCAGAAAATTGTGTTATTGTTGCAATGTATGGAGCAACTGTTGGAAAAGTAGCGATAAATAAAATTCCTATGACAACCAACCAAGCTTGTTGTAATATTGAGCTTGATAAAGAAAAAGCATTATATAGATATGTTTTCCATTGTCTATGCAACCAATATCAATATATTAAGTCATTAGGACAAGGTAGCCAAACAAATATAAATGCTCAAATTGTAAAAAAACTTACTATCCCTGTGCCACCTCTTGAGGTGCAGAGTGAAATTGTCCGTATTCTGGACAATTTCACCGAGCTTACAGCGGAACTTACAGCGGAACTTACAGCGAGAAAGAAGCAGTATGAGCATTATCGCAATAAGCTCTTTTCTTTTAATGCGTTAAATTGTGCGGTAGTGGGGAATTCGTTAAATAATATAGTAGTTATGCCATTAGGAGAAGTAGGTATATTTACGAGGGGAAGCGGATTGCAGAAGAAAGATTTCACTCAAACAGGGGTTGGTTGTATCCATTATGGTCAGATCTACACTCACTATGGTACATACGCAAATAGAACAAAAACCTTTGTTTCACAAGAATTTGCGAAGAAAGCACGCAAAGCGAAACATGGGGACTTGATTATTGCAACCACAAGCGAAAATGATGAAGATGTATGTAAGGCTGTTGCATGGTTAGGTGATGAAGATATTGCCATTAGCAGTGATGCCTGCTTTTACACTCATAGTTTAGAACCGAAATATGTTGCTTATTATTTTCAGACAGAGCAATTTCAAAAGCAGAAAAGAGGTTTTATCACAGGAACAAAAGTTAGACGTGTCAATACCAGTGATTTGGCTAAAATCAAAATACCTGTTCCTCCTATTGAAGAGCAACGCCGCATTGTCTCCATTCTCGACAAGTTCGATATGCTGACAACCTCCATCAGTGAAGGCTTGCCAAAGGAAATAGAACTGCGTACAAGACAGTATGAATATTACCGTAACCAATTATTATCATTTTCCGATAATAAAGCAACGGCCTGAATATGGGAGAAACATTAACAGAAATAGCTCGGGAGTTAAAAAACAGTCCAAAGAAGGTTCAGCTTATCTATGCCTTTAACGGTGTGGGAAAGACGCGGCTGTCTCGCGCATTCAAAGAGTTGGTGTCGCCCAAGCATGAGGAAGAAGAAGCGCAAGACGGGGATACTGGCGTAAAAGTATTGTATTATAATGCTTTTACTGAAGATTTGTTCTATTGGGATAATGATTTGGAGAAAGATACAGACAGGAAGCTGGTGATACGTCCTAATGCCTTTACTGACTGGGTGCTTAAAGTTGAAGGACAAACCAATAATATCATAACAGATTTCCAGCATTATACCAATGATAAACTAACTCCACGTTTTAATGAAAATTATAATGAGGTCTCCTTTTCTATAGAAGGCGGCAACGAAGAGCAAATTGATAATATCAAAATATCGAGAGGCGAAGAGAGTTGTTTTATTTGGTGCGTGTTTTACAGTCTGCTGAAAGAGGTAGTCGAAGTACTGAATGTTCCAGAGCCGGAAAACCGTTCGACAACCACGTTCGATGATTTGGAATATATATTCATTGATGATCCAGTAAGTTCGCTGGATGAAAATCATTTAATAGAATTGGCTGTCAATATAGCAGAAGTTATAAAAAGTAGTGATTATAATTTAAATAAATTAAAATTTATCATTACGACGCACAATCCTTTGTTCTATAATGTAATTTATAATGCATTAAAGGCTGAGGCAGGCTATATGTTAAGTAAATATGAAGATGGGACTTTTAAACTTGAAAAAAAGCTGGGAGATTCAAACAAAAGTTTTTCCTATCATCTTTTCCTAAAGCAGACTATCGAAGAGGCGCTTGATTCAGGCACTGTTCAGAAATACCATTTCACGCTACTGCGCAACCTTTACGAAAAAACGGCAAACTTCTTAGGGTATCCTCAATGGTCTGATTTGTTGCCTGATGACAGGCGAACCTACTATAACAGGATTATTCAGTTTACAAGTCACTCTACATTATCCAATGAAGCTGTGGCGGAACCGACAGAAGCAGAAAAGCAAACTGTGGGATTTTTATTAAAGCATTTAATTGATAACAAGTACTGGAAAGAGGATCTGCAATGACACAATACAGCACCATAGCAGAATTACAGAACTTTATCGTTCTCGACAGCTACACCAAGAGTTCAATAGTAAACGAGCCGCCCGCAGGTTATCAGACAGAGGCTGCTTTGGAACGCGAATTTATAGAAGATTTGATATCACAAGGTTACGAATATGTTCCCAGCCTTGTTACGCCTGACGCCCTGCTCTGCAATGCGAGAAACCAGTTGCAGGCACTCAATAATATCGTTTTCACCGATTCTGAATGGGGACGCTTCCTGGAGGAATATTTAGACAAGAAGAGTGATAGTCTTGCTGAAAAAACAAAAAAAATACATGATAATTACATCTATGACTTTGTGTTTGACGATGGGCATATCCAAAATATCTATTTGGTAGATAAAACAAATATTGCCCGCAACAAAGTGCAGGTAATTAATCAGTTCGGGGCACAGAAAAACCGTTACGATGTCACGATACTGGTAAATGGGTTGCCTATGGTGCAGATAGAGCTGAAAAAGCGGGGTGTGGCTATCCGCGAGGCTTTTAATCAGGTGCATCGCTATAGCAAAGAGAGCTTCAACAGCGAAAGTTCACTTTATAAATACTTACAGGTTTTCGTCATCTCCAACGGTACGGACACCCGTTATTTTGCCAATACCGTAAAGCGCGATAAAAACAGTTTTGACTTTACGATGAACTGGGCGAAGTCGGATAATACGCTGATTAAAGACTTAAAGGATTTTACGGCGACATTTTTCCAGAAAAATACGCTGCTGCAGGTTCTTTTCACATATTCGGTGTTTGATGCCAGTAACACGCTGCTCATTATGCGCCCCTACCAGATTGCGGCAACGGAACGCATCTTGTGGAAGATAAAAAGCTCTTACCAGGCTAAAAAATGGAGCAATCCGGAGGGAGGCGGATACATCTGGCACACCACGGGGTCTGGCAAAACTCTGACGAGTTTTAAGGCCGCGCAGCTTGCCACACAACTTGATTTTATCGACAAGGTGTTCTTTGTTGTTGACCGCAAGGATTTGGATTATCAGACGATGAAAGAGTACCAACGTTTTTCGCCTGATAGCGTCAATGGGTCAGAGAGCACGGCGGGACTGAAGCGGAACACAGAGAAAAATAACGACAAAATCATTGTCACGACCATTCAAAAGCTGAACAACCTCATGAAGAGCGAAAGCGACTTGCCTGTCTATCAAAAGCAGGTTGTATTTATCTTCGATGAGTGCCACCGTTCCCAATTCGGAGAAGCGCAGAAGAATCTGAAAAAGAGATTCAAGAGATATTACCAATTTGGCTTTACGGGGACCCCTATCTTTCCTGAGAATGCTTTGGGGGCGGAGACTACGGCCAGTGTGTTCGGCCGTGAGCTGCATTCGTATGTCATCACAGACGCCATACGTGATGAAAAGGTTTTGAAGTTCAAAGTGGACTACAACGATGTTCGTCCACGGTTTAAGAATTTGGAAACTGAAAAAGATGAAATCAAGTTGAATGCGGCAGAAAATCAAAAGCTTTTGCTTCATCCGGACCGAATCAAAGAGATTTCTCAATACATCCTGCAGAATTTCAGGATAAAAACCCATAGAACGCAAGGGAATAACAAGGGCTTTAATGCCATGTTCGCAGTAAACAGCGTTGAGGCTGCCAAACTGTATTATCAGGAATTGAACAATCTGCAGAAAGAAAGTGACAGGCCCCTGAAAATTGCCACCATATTTTCTTTCGCCCCAAATGAAGAGCAAAGCGCTAAGGGCGATATCAAAGATGAAAATTTTGACCCTTCGGCAATGGACAGCAGCGCCAAAGAGTTTTTGGCAAAAGCGATTGGCGATTACAACGTGATGTTTAAAACAAACTTCGGAGTGGATAGTAAAGAGTTCCAAAACTATTATCGCGATTTGGCCAAAAGAGTAAAAAACCAGGAGGTTGACTTGCTCATTGTGGTCGGTATGTTCCTTACCGGTTTTGATGCTCCTGCTTTGAACACGCTGTTTGTAGACAAGAATCTGCGTTATCACGGTCTGATGCAGGCGTTTTCACGTACCAATCGCATCTATGACGCAACCAAGACTTTCGGCAATATCGTCACATTCAGGGATTTGGAACAATCTACAATAGATGCGATCACTTTGTTCGGAGATAAGAACACAAGGAACGTAGTGCTTGAAAAGAGCTACAAGGAATATCTTGAAGGATTTAAAGATATTGCCACCGGCGAGGCGAGAAAAGGGTATGTGGAAGTTGTCAGGGAACTGAAAGAAAAATTCCCTGCCCCCGATGGGATAGTGACGGAAGCAGATAAAAAATCCTTTGTTAAGCTGTTCGGAGAATATTTGCGGATAGAAAATATTTTACAAAACTACGATGAGTTTACGCAGCTCAAAGCCCTGCAAAAAATAGACAAAGCGGATAGTGCGGCTCTTGAAGCGTTTAAGAATGCCAACTTCTTGACTGATGAAGATATTGCAGCCATGCAGGGCATTGATGTACTGAAAGAGCGAACCGTACAGGATTATCGTTCGGCGTACAATGATATCCGGGACTGGTTCAGACGTGAGAGGAACGGTAAAGCTCCGGAAGATTCAAAAATAGACTGGGATGATGTGGTCTTTGAAATTGATCTGCTTAAATCTCAGGAAATAGATCTCGACTATATCCTCGGACTGATTTTCGAACACAACAGGAAAACGAAGGACAAGCCTGCATTGGTAGATGAGGTGCGCCGTGTTATCAGAGCGAGCATCGGGAACAGGGCAAAAGAGAGCCTCATTGTTGATTTTATCAATGAAACGGATTTGGAACCGATTCGAGATAAGGCTGATATTATTGCCGCTTTCTTTACTTATGCCCAAGAGAAACAGAAAAAGGAAGCTGCTGCTCTGATTACGGGAGAGAAACTGAACGAGGAAGCCGCAAAGCGATATATTCAAACATCTTTGAAACGGAAGTACGCCAGCGAGAACGGCGCTGACCTCAATGCTATTCTGCCGAAGATGAGTCCGTTAAACCCTCAATATCTGACGAAGAAACAGAGCGTCTTTCAAAAAATCGTCGCTTTCATTGAAAAGTTTAGGGACATCGGAGGTCAAATTTAATACCTGCACACGGGCAAGCTGCTCGATTTTGCCGCCCTCATCCGGCATCATGAGGTATTACTCTTCTAAAAACGGTAAATGAAGCGCAGCCATGGGCGCGGCGTGCCGGAATAGTAGGGATACCACCGGTGTCCGGGGTGGTGCATGGTACGGCCCCATTCATCCTGACGGCGAGCCTGGGGAGCATAGAAAAGCTGTTTCCATTCCCGGCTGGCGAAGGAAGGAGATTCTGTTTCCGAAGCCGGAGGCGCCAGAAACTCCTGGAGGGCGCTGGAAGAACAGCAATAATAGGGAATGTTAAACCGGGGCGCCAGTCCGAACGCCAGGAGAAGCCATATCCAGACGCGGAGACCGGGATGCCGCGTCCAGGAGGAAGCCAGAAAGGCAAGCAGGCAGGCCATGACCGGAACGCTTCCTTTGCAAAGCAGGTCATTGACGTCTCCGTTCACGTAAAAGAAAGGCAGAATCAGGCCGGTTGCCAGCGTACAGATGAAGAGGGGATTCTTGCGGAAATCCCGCCAGCAGAACAGGGCGTACAGCAGGAATGAGGTCGCCATAAGCAGGAAATCCCCCGGATGCGTATAAAAAGGCCGCATGCCCATGTGGGAGGATGGCGCGTTTACCGCCCCATAATAAAGAAGAAAACACGTTCCCAGCAGAACGGCGGCCGAAAAGGAGGGATGGAGCAGGACATCCCGGAGAGGGAGGACGCCTTTCCATTGGCGGCGCCACTGGCAGGCCGCCAGGGGCAGCCCTCCAAGGGCCGCGAGGGGGGAATAAAAGGCCGTGGCTGCGAACAGAATAGGCATCCAGTATAGGGGCATGCGTCCTGAAGCCAGGAAGATGAAAAAAAGTAGAACAGGAATGGAAGCGTTTGCGCTGCACATGAGCTGTTCCGCCGTGCCAAAGTAATGCAGGCGGAACAGGTCCAGCCCCAGCCAGCACTGGAGATTCAGCAGAGAGCCGAATGCCGCCATCAGCAGGGCGAGCAGCAGGGAGCGGCGTCCGGAGAAAACGCAGAGCCACAGCCAGGAAAGGAACAGGCCCCAGGTTCCCCATAGAACGACAAGCACGCGCGCGGCGTCCAGCCCCGCCAGTTTTCCCGCCAGGGCTGGGACCAGCCAGAACCCCGTGTTGTAAATCAGCACGTTCCCGTCCGGAAAGATGACGGGCCACGGGCTGGCGACCAATTCACACAGACAGGCATTTCTGACGATATGGTCAGGGTGCTGGTTGACCCACTCCCCCCAGCCGGAAAGCATCATCAGGGCGGCAAACGCCGCCAGGGCGAGCAATGAAGAGCGGGTGAACAGGGGGAAGGAGGGGAGAGAATCCCTTGTTTGCGGTTCCTTGCGTCTTCGGGGCGCCAGTCCCGCAGCCGTCAGGAGCGTGAGAGGGAGAGCGGCGTACCAGTGCATCCACCCGGCCAGAAACACCAGGACAGGCAGCAGAAACCAGGCGCAGGTGTGCCACTTCAGCGCGGTTGCGTTGAACGCTTGTTCCGGGCACGGGGCATCAGCGGCTGGGGGAGGCATTTCCCCGGAACCTTAATGGGGCTGGTTCGCGGGGGCAAGGAGGAAACTCGCAGACCGGAACGGAAGGGGGCATTTGTATGGGTATGGTGGCAGGAATGAGCGCGCGCCGTTGCCTCTTTACCGGAGAAACGGGGCAGGTCATGCTGGGAGGCCTATGAATAAAACACAATTTATCAGGGAGCTCCAGCGTGAGCTGGGGAAGGACGTTACTTCCCGGCAGGCGGAACACGCGTTGACCGCGGTGCTGGATACGATTGCGCGGTCGGTCCGGAGGCGGTCGCTGGTGAAATTCCGGGGTTTTGGCACTTTCCGCGTCAAGCGCCGCCGCGCCCGCATCGTACGCCATCCGGAAAACGGCGGCAGGCTGCTGGTGCATGAATCGAAAACCATGAAATTCCGCCCCTCTTCCCTTCTGTGGAAGGAGTAGGGAAGCCGTTCGGCAGCTCCTGTCATTTTGCCATTGACTTCTCCGTCTGCGGAAGCCCTTAATGTGGATAAAGCAGGAGCGGTTTTGCCTGTCTGCCTGAATAAACAACAGAGCCTTTGTTTGCCAACCATGACCCCGGATTCCGTTCATCTGCTGACCCGTTCCTCCCAGATGACCCTGTACAAAGATGAACAGGGCCGTGTGCGCCGCGCCTATTACGGCCCGAGGCTGCATCAGCCGGAGGATGCCCTGGAAAACGCCGCGGATGCTCCTCTCCTGTATTCCTCCCTGGCGGATTCCGTAACAGGGCTTCCCAATGCGTCCGGCGAGTACTGCATTTGCGTGACCCAGGCGGACGGGGCCCTTTCCCTGAGTCTGGAATGCCAGGGTTGGGAAGTGCTGGAACTGGATGACGACCGGGAAGAAGCCGTCTTCTATGGGAAGGACCCTTCCTACCCTGTGCGGGTGGAAATCCACGTGCGCTCTCACAGGGAATCGGACACCTTTTTGCAGTGGGCGGTTGTTCGGAACGAAGGGAAAGAAGGCATTCGCCTGCACCGCTCTGCGTCCGCACAACTGGGTTTGCGCGCAGAACGGTACTTCGTCACCAGCTTCCGCGGCACCTGGGGCGGCGAGTCCCTGATGAGTGAGGAAGAAGTGGCCCGGGGGCATGAACTTGCCCTGGTATCCGGAACCGGCACCCGCACCGCCCAGGAGGGAAGCCCCGGATTCATCATCTCTCTGGACGGTCCGGCGCGGGAGGATTCCGGGGAGGTGGTTCTGGGGGCGCTGGCATGGTCCGGCAATTACCGGATATGGTTCCGGCACAGCCCGTATCATTACCTTTTTGCCGGAGCGGGACTGGATACGGCTCCCGCGCCCTATCTGCTGGACGGCGGCGGCGTGTTTGAAACGCCGCCCCTCATTCTGACGCACAGTAAAAACGGCAAGGGAGAGGCCTCCCGGCGCATCCACCGCTGGGCGCGCCGCTACGGCCTGCGCGGCGGAGGAACAGAGAGGCCAACCTTGCTGAATTCCTGGGAGGGGGTGTATTTTACCTTTACGGAAAAAGTGCTGCACGGCATGATGAAACGTGCGGCGGACTTGGGGATAGAGCTTTTCGTGCTGGATGACGGCTGGTTCGGCAACCGGTTCCCCCGCAATGACGCCCGCGCGGGATTGGGGGACTGGCAGGTGAACCGCGCTAAATTGCCCCATGGGCTGGAAGGCCTTATCCGCCATGCGGAAGAACTGGGGATACGCTTCGGCATCTGGGTGGAGCCGGAAATGGTGAACCCTCATTCGGAGCTTTATCAGAACCATCCGGAGTGGGTCATCGGTCTCCCGCATCGGGAAAACAGGCAGGAACGCAGCCAGTATTTGCTGGATCTGAGCAATCCTCATGTATGCAGGTACATTCTTGACGCCATGCGGAAGTTGCTTGGGGGGCATCCGGGCATTTCCTACGTCAAATGGGATTGCAACCGCAAAATTTCCGACCCCGGCTCTCCCTGGCTGGATGCCTGCCGCCAGGGGAATCTGCCCATTGACTATGTGCGGGGCTATGAACACGTTCTTGATACGCTGGCATCGGAATTCCCGGATGTGACATTCCAGGCCTGTTCTTCCGGCGGAGGCCGCGCCGACTATGGAACCATGCGGAGGCATCATGAATTCTGGACGTCCGACAACACGGACGCTTATGAACGCGTGTTCATGCAGTGGGGCATAGGCCACCTGTTCCCTGCTATTTCCATGGCCGCCCATGTGACAGCCTCCCCCAACCACCAGACGGGCCGCCCCACGCCGCTCAAATTCCGGTTTGACGTGGCTATGTCCGGACGGCTTGGCTTTGAACTTCAGCCATGCGACATGACGGAGGAGGATATGGCCTTTTCCAAACGTGCTTTGACGGAATACAAGCGCATCCGCCCCGTAGTCCAGTTCGGTGACTTGTACCGGCTTTCCTCCCCGTATGAAAGCCGGGTGGCCTCCCTGATGTATGTATGCGGAAAACGGGCTGTCGTTTTCGCCTGGCTGATGGATAAATGGCTGGCGGATTCCCCTCCGCCCCTGCGCCTGAAAGGCCTGAATCCTGCCGCCAGGTACCTGGTGCGGGAAATCAACATGAATGAAGACGGCTCTCTCACGGATGTTCACGAACGAAGGCTGGGAGGCGACTTTCTGATGGACACCGGCATCCGCATCCGCTGGAAAAAGGCCTTCCAGTCCGTCTGCCTGGAGGTGGCGGAAACAAACCCTGATGCTCCGGCTTCATCATGAAATCGGCGTTTGGCGTGGGAGCCATAGCCGCCTTACTGATGTGATGAGTTAGGAGTTCTCTTAGAGGTGAGGGTATACAGCCAATGCGGCAGAAGACAGGCGCATTCCAATGCCGGTTTGCCGATATTCCTCTCTTTTTCTACAGGAAAAGGCCGATCATTCAATCTTGATGAGGCCCTCCCTGATGAGCCGGGCCGCTTCCCGTTCTATTTCCTTTTGATGTTTTTTCATGTAGGCCTGGTACGCTTCCTCAATATCGAAACGGATGGTCAGGACCCATTCCTCATCTTCGTTTTGTAAATCAAACTCCGAATAGTGACGGCTGTCAAAATAATCCTGCTCTTGCCCCTCTATGACGATTTTGTAATCCGGATAATGTTTTTTTATATATTCCCGCTGTTTTTCCAGGAGCTTGTCCAAATCCTTCTCATTAAACACAGCAGGGTTGGTGATGACAGGGGTATCTTTTTCTTCTTCCTGCTGCTGTGCGTCCGGCTGCCGGGGATGTTCTTCCTGTGCCTCAATCTGGCTGATGAGCCCCAACATGCAGGAGAAGAATATGGCAAATATGTTTGATATGGATTTCATGTTTCTGTTTAGGTTATTGATGGTTTTTGCAATCTTCTTTTAATTGTTTTTCCAAGAGATTTTTAATTTTTATTTTTCCTTCCTTTACTACATAAGGAACATCTTTTGGAGGATGGTAGTCCACTCCGGACCGGGATATATTGGTCATGTGGCCTATTTTCCATTCTGATTCTACCTTTCCGTGATGGACAAACCGATAAATATAAACGATATGCACGTGGCGGAAAGCTTTATCCGTTTTCAGATTTTCAGCCAGGGTAAGGATGCCGCTCGCTTTTTTGATGGCCTGGACGGCTATTTCGCTCAATACTTTTTTGGAGATTTTTCCCAATCCTTTTTCTGCCGCGCCCAATACAGCCGGTTTGGACCCGCTGGCAGTAGTATAGGGAATATACTTGTCTACCTCAACTTTGCAATCCGCCGAAACGGGCAGGAAGCTGAAAGAGCAAAGGATCATTGCCGCGATATATGGCCATATTCGTATGGATGGTTTCTTCTTCATATCAATTTATTTCCGTGGAGCCGGGTTTCATTCCCACGTTCTTTTCCGTTGAGGCGGAAATTTTTTCAATAAACTCTTTTCCCTCTCTGTTTAACTTCCCATCCCCCCAGATGCTTAACAGGGTTTGATAGGTTTCCACATAGTATTTTTGCGTCTTATCCCTTTCCGTCAGCGCTTCAATGGCTCTTTGCATCACTTTGACCGAATATTTTTTCATCTTAGGTGTCCATACGGCGTGTTTTCCCTTTTGGGTCCATAGGGACAGATGTTTTCCGGTAAAGCCCGGCTTGTATTCGGCGACGCCTTTGATTTCAGGACAATCCCCCACTAATCTGTTCCAGACCAGGCGGGTAAAAAGTTCTTCCGCATGGGGCGTGCAGTCGGGGCCGAGCGCGCAGACATAGAGTTCATAGGGATTCACCCTGTTTTCCCGGATATTCAGCACGCTTTTCGCCGCGTGCCAAATGAGATTGTGCTCATTGGGCATCGCTTGAGCCAGTTCCCTGAGCAAGGCGAGTTTTCTCCGGTCGCTGGCGTTTTTGGCCTTGATATCCAGATAACGCTGCCACGCAGGATAATTGAAGGGATTGAATTGACGCGCTTCCCGCAAGAGCAACTCCACATGTTCCTGTTTTTGTGTACAGAAGGACAGATAATACGTTAAAGCCGATTCTTCCGCATGAGGATGATGAATGAATGAATCGTAAGCTGTCACCAGTTGAACAGGGCCTTGCCAGGGAATCTGAGCGCCGCCGCTGGCCCAATTCCAGCCGCCGAGATTGTTGCCGATTTGCCAGTGGCCATTGGGGTGTTTCCATACGAAGGCGCAGTGTCCCGGCTGTCCAATCGGGTAAGCGGGAACTCCTTTGGAACGCAGGAATCCAGCCGCGCCTTTGGAGACGGCGCCGCATACTCCTCCGTATTCCGTGTAAAGTTTCAGCGTGATGGGTTTGTGGTCATAAAAAGCGCTTCCGGCATGGACGCTGACGCCTTTGTCATTCTTTTTACGGTAGGGAATGAATCCGGGAAATCTGCTTCCGGCTTTCTCCGGCCTGATTTTTTTCCCTGCGATAAATTGCTGTGCCCATGCCAGATCTTCAAGACCTTCTTTTCCCCGGAATACGATGGCCCATTCCCAGGGTTGCAAGGTTTCTGCCTGTGGATAGCATTTGGCGTGGTGATGAGAATCCCGGTAGAAGTTAAATTTGGCGATGCATTCTTCAGGAGGAAAGATGTTTGCGACAAAGCCGGCTCCCAATGCCATGCTGAGTTCAACAGGATTGAGCTTCTGAGCGCTGGTAGTCCAGATTTGGTAAAAAACGGAAAGAGTACTTTTGCCGGCTGGACCAGATTGGGCGAGCATGTTGAATACTTCCGGGTGGCTGGAAAGCCATTTCCTGAAGACCTGATCCTTGAGTTCCTCCTGAGTGAAAGGTTTCCCTCCTTCGGCAGTATTGAAAAACTGGTGCAGGCAGCACAATGCCGCCACTTGAGGGGATTGAATCAGTTTTCGTATTTTGTCGGAGGTAAGCGGGCCGGAATCAAGCCGGCTGCGCAGGACTTCCCGGATTTTACCGGCAATGAAGGAGGACCGCCCTGAAGAAAGCAGTGTTTGTATGTCTGCTTCAGATGAAGCCAGCGTGCCAAAGCTCTCTATAGACATGAGCATGCTGAAGAGGAAAAGCCAGAGGATGTTTTTCATAAGGTATGAAAGACAGTCTTAAATGCATGGCAACATAAATTGAAAAAATGTCAATAAAATATGATTTTTTTGAATATGAAAAATACATTTCATATTTCGCTTTTATATCAAAATGATATTGACGGCAAAAGGATTTTTTCAAATGGAAAATTGGGGTCATTGGCTCTGAGAGACATTGGATTTTCGGAGCCGAATCCGGGATGATTTTTGTGTCTATCCCTCCCGCAAGATGATGAAAACGGGGTTCCATTCGGAAAAAGAATGGAACCCCGTGCTGAAGCGGTAAAACAGAGATAATAGTTTTCAGGTCAGATGATCTCTGCCATTGTCAAATTCCCACCACGCCGCCGATGGTCTGGATGATGACCTTGGCGACGATGGTCATCAGGATAAGGGCTACGGGATAGGCGGTGGCGTAGCTGACCACGGGGGCCTGGGAGTCCGTCTTGCTGGCGATGGCTCCCAGGGCCGGGGTGGAGGTCATGCCGCCGCAGATGCCGCCCAGGCATTCCAGAATGTTCATCTTGAAGACTTTCATGCCCACGAAGTAACCGGCGAACATGCCGGAGCAGGTGACGATGACGCCCATGATGAAGACGGCCGCGCCGTGGGTGGCTACCGTATCCACCAGGTCCGCTCCGCCCTTGATGCCGGCGTCAGCCAGGAAGAAAACCAGCCCCAGATCCTGCAAAAGAAGGCGGGTGGGGCGTGGGATATAGCCGACGATGGGGCCCAGCCGTCCGAAGTGGCCGAGCAGCAGGGCGACGATGAGGGGGCCTCCCGCAATACCCAGGGAGATGCCCGCGCCGTTGCCGAGGCTGAAGTTGACCAGACCCAGAATGATGCCCAGGGAGAGGCCGAAGCCCAGGGAAAGCAGGTCCGTCTGGTTCATGTCCTGGCTGCGGTGGCCGATTTTGTCCCCGTATTTGGTAAGGTTTTCCGGGGTCCCCACCACGGTCAGCACGTCGTTGCGTTCCAGTGTGGTTTCCCCCGTGGGGACGAAAGTGAAGCCCAGGCGGGAAATGCGGGAGATAATGATACCGTCCGTACGCAGGGTTTTCAGGTCGCGGAGCTTGTGCCCGGCATAGTTCTTGTTTGTCAGAATCAGTTTGCGGCGCTCCTTCTGGGAGTCCATGGGGTAGGGATTGTCGCATACTTCCCCCAGAAAGGCGATGTCGTGGGGCATGGTGTCGCTGTTGCCCACGATGAGGACTTCCGTTCCTTCCCGGAACGTGTCTTCCGGAGTCAGGGGCATCAGCCTGTCGTTGCGAACCACGCGGGTGACCATGCAGTGCAGGCCGTCCAGCAGCTTGCAGTCCGCAATGTTCTGGCCTATCAGGTTGGGCTGTGTGACGCGGACAAGGCGGGAAATGATGCTGACTTCCTGCCTGGAATGCATGGCTTTGGCCTCCTTGTTGAGGTCAAAGCGCAGCAGGCGCGGCAGGAGCTGGACGAAAAGGACCACGCCCACCACGCCGAACGGATAAGCGATGCCGTAACCGATGCTGACGCCGCTTCCGGAGGCTCCCGGCAGGCTTTCCGTGGCGGCCGCCAGCGCCGGGGTGCTGGTGCATGCGCCGGCAAAGATGCCGGAAGAGATTCCCGCGGGAACTTTGAACCAGATGCCGAAGAGGCAGGTGAATAACGCTGACACTCCTACAATCACCGCAGACATGATGGCCAGTTTGCTGCCCTGTTTGGCGATGGCGGAGAAGAAGCGGTTGCCCGCGCTGAGGCCCACGCAGTATACAAAGAGCGCCAGACCCAGCTGCCCTACGCCGTCGGGAGTGGCCAGGCGGTAGTGGCCGGCGGCCAGCGCCACGAAAAGAACGCCGGAAAGGCCCAGGTTCAGTCCGTATATTTTAATGCTGCCGAGAGCGATGCCGAAAAAGATGATTCCAAAGAGAACCAGGGTGTTGTGTTGGAGCAGGATATCAAACATAAAGACGGTTAGCGGTTTTGTTCCCTTCCTTGGCGCAGAGCAGGGGAATGCCCGTCACGGATGAGAATGCGTGCGTTGAGAAAGCGGAGGGAGAGGCGTGGCAGGTATCTTCCAGCCCTGTCAGTTTCTCCGCAGGTAATCCAGCAGAGTGGCCTGATCCAGGCAGGACATATAAGGCGTATGGTCGATGCCCTTTTCCATGATGAACCTGGTCAGCAGTTTGCGGGCGGTCGCAAGGAGAACGGCGGGATCCCAGGGCTTTTCCAGATAGTTGTCAATGTGCGCGTCATTGACGGCCTGGATGGTGTCCGCGTGGGTGGCCTGACCGGTCAGCAGGATTTTGCGTGTCCCGGCAAAACGGTCGTCTTTGGCGATGCCTCCAAGCAACTCTACTCCTGAACCTCCCGGCATGACGTGGTCGGAAATAATCAGTCCCGTCAGTTCTCCGTCCTGGTCGAATTCTTCCAATAGCTCGCGGCATTCGGATGCGGATTCCACCCCTTCCAGGCGGAAGCAGGAATTCAGCGGACGAAGGTCGCGCAAAACGCTGTCCAGGACTTCCGGCTGGTCGTCCACGCAAATGATGTTAATTTTTTCCATGATTGTTGATGGTTGGTATGACTATCGTAAAAACAGTATGGCCTGGAACGCTCTCCAGGCGGATGCGGCCGCCGTAGCTGTCCACAATGCGCCGGACGATGGTGAGCCCCAGCCCCAGGCCGAAGGAAAGACCTTTCTTTTTGGTAGTGAAGTTGGGACGGAAAATTTTTTCATGCAGGTCCTTTGGGACACCGGGGCCGTTGTCTGTGACGGAGACCAGAATTTCACGGGTGGTATGGGATGTCTGGTCCTTGCTGCTGATTTTTTCCACCCGGCATTCTACGTGGATGGAAGGGTTGGGGGTATTTTCTATTTTCAGCGCGTCGCAGGCGTTCTGAAGCAGGTTGATCCAAATTTGAACGAGCTCCGTCATATCTGCGAAGATGCCGGGCACGGAGTCTCTGGGGGGCAGGACCATTTCAAAATCAACGCCGCGCAGACTGGACTTGACCAGAGCAACAGCTTCCGTAAGGGAGTCCGTCACGTTTACGCCTTCTTCCCGTCTGGTGTTGCCTCCTCCCAGCAGGCGAACGGAACGGACAATGGCTGTAGCATGCCTGACAGCCAGTTTCATATCGTGCAGGTCGTGTCCCAATTCCCAATAAGGGAGGTTTTGTTCCAGCTGGCTGAGGAATGGCTTGTTCAGCAGCTCCGGCTGATTCTGTATATCCGGAATCAGGGCCAGGGCCTTGGCCACGTCCTGGGAAAGCCCGTAATTTTTTTCAAACTGGCGCGCCAGCCTGCGCTGTTCGGAAGTGGATGCGGAGGAAGCCCCTTCCAACCCTTTGTTGTACAGGGTGTAGCGGAAGGCGTTTTCCTGGCGGAACATGTTGTCCAGGGTTTCCAGAACAAAGTCTGTTTTACGGGACAGGACTCCCAGGGAGTTGTTGAGTTCATGGGCTATTCCGGCGGATAACTGTCCCAGGGTGGCGGCCATTTCAGAACGGTGGAGCATCCGCAGCGCTTCTTCCTTTTCCGCAGTGCGGTCAAAGACGCGGGTATTGCGCGCCGCCAGTTCATGGACAATGGCGGGAACAAACTGTTCCAGGAGCGTGCCGTAGTGTTCCACGTCCACGGCAGGGGTGGCGGTGTCGATATAGGCCAGTTCCAAATCAGTTTCCGCAATGAGATCGGAGGAGCTGCGGAACCATCCGGAAAAGAAACTCTGCACTCCCAAATAGTCTCCGGGACCGGCCCGGAACGCCTTGTAGATTTTGTGGGAAGTGGAAGCTGTTTCCGGGTCTTCTTTAACGACGTGGCGGTAGGAAACCACGCTGCCGGATAAAATCAGGTAAAGCCTTTTGTTCTGTTCCCCCTGGCGGACGACGCTGTTTCCCCTGCTGATGGCAATAATTCGGTCCGGATCGGAGAAGTACGCCAGATTGATGCGTTTTAGTTTTTTCTGGAATTCTTCCTGTTCAATGATCATAGGGCGCTTTTCCCGTTGATGTTGGCCATGCCGGGGCAACATGTCCCGGCATGGAACATTACCTTACTTAAAAAGCATGGCATTGGGCAAGAATCATCATCATGACGTAGGTTAAAATCATGCCCAGGATGCCCAGGATGACGCCGGAAACGGCCATTCCCTTGGAGCTGACCAGGCCGGTGGCATAGGCCAGGGCGTTGGGGGGGGTGCTGATGGGAAGGCTCATGCCCAGGGAGGAGGCGAAGGCCACGGATACCAGCAGGGCGGTAACGCCGCCCAGGGGGGCCAGGTTGTCACCCATGTTGACGCCGACAACGGCGATAATCGGAATGAGCAGGGAGGCCGTAGCCGTATGGCTCATGAAGGTGGCCATGAACAGGCAGATGATTCCCGTACCCACCATGAGCGGGAAGGGGGACCATTCGGCAAAGGGAATGGCGCCGATCAGGTTTTTTGCCAGTCCGGTGTCTTGCAGGGCCAGCCCCAGGGCAAAGCCGCCGGCTACCAGCCAGAGCACGTCCCAGCCCATTTTCTTCAAGTCTTCCTTGGTGATGGTTTCCGTAATGGCAAAGACGGCGATGGGAATCATGGCGATGGTATTGGAGTCCAGCCCGTGTACTCCCTTGCCCGTTACCCACAGCAGGACGGTAACGGCAAAGGTGACGTAAACGATAATGGCCTTGGGGGTTCTCAGGAATTTCCCTCCCACCTGCAGTTCCAGTTTCTTTTGGGAGATGGGGAACAGCCACAGCAGGAGAAGCCATGCAATCAGAATCATGACGATGACGAAAGGAATGCCGAACATGAGCCATTTGCCGAAGGAGACGTCCAGCCCCATACCCTGCAGCGCCTTCAGCGCGATTGCGTTGGGGGGCGTGCCGATAGGCGTTCCAATGCCGCCGAGGTTGGCGGCGATGGGGATGGCCAGGGCAAAGGCGGCGCGGCCTTTGTCTTCCGGAGTGAACAGGGCCAGCACCGGCGTCAGGATGGCGAGCATCATGGCGGCCGTAGCCGTGTTGCTCATAAACATGGAGAAAAGAGCCGTTACGGACATCAGCCCCAGAAGTACGAATTTGGGATTGGTGCCGAAGGGTTTTAAAAGTACTTTGGCCAGGTTCATGTCCAGCCTGTATTTGGTTGCGGCCGCAGCCAGGAAAAAGCCGCCCAGGAAAAGCATGATGATGGGATCCGCGAAGGTGGCCATCGTGGATTTTTGCTGCATGGTGTTGACAAATTGCAGCCCCTGGATGCGCGCGGTTATTTCCTTGCTGTACAGGCGCCCGGCCGCGGTCTTGAGCTGGGCGGCTATGGATTCCTGCCCGGCGGCTTCTTCCGTTTTTCCTTCACGGGACAGTTCCTGTGCGTTCAGATCTATTTTTTCATAAGCGTCCATGAGCTGGAACCCCAGGGTCATCCTCACTTCTTCCGCGTCCAGCTTGGTTTTCTTATTTAACCGGTTTTCGACATTTTCCTTCAATTTGTCGACTACCTCCGGATTGATCCCTTTGCCTATGGCGTCATCCAGAATGGAGGATACCGCCGCCTTGTCATAGCGCTCCGGCATCAAGAATGAGAGAGAGCCGTTGGAGACGCACAGCAGGGACAGGGTAATGACCATCACGGAGGTGGTCCAGATAGGGATGGGTTCCAAAATCCAGAAGAGCGCCGCCATGACGAACATGGCGATGACGCGGATTTCAATAGGGCTTAATTGGATTCCCCATGAAGCGAAAGGCAGGAAGAAGACGACTCCTGCGGCGGCCAGGCTGATAGCTGCCTTGAGCAGCTTGTTTTGGGTTTCACTCATGAATAATAGCTGGTAATATGGTTGGCGGGCGGAAGGGTACTTCCCGATTTTACAAATAGAAACTTTTATTTAAAAAAATCATGTCAGAGGGGACGGCTGCCGTTTCCCGGAGCTGGAGCCGGGAGCTTTCTCCGTGATGGGAAAATTGCGCAACCCTATGGGGATATGCGTGTTTAGCAGAGATAAGTCAATCATCCGTTCGGGAGCGCCGATTTGGCCGAGTGTTTCCCCTGTATTAAAAAAATTCTGAAGGTAGTAGGTTCCTCTATAGCCGCGCGACGTCAAATCCCCGCTGATCTGGTTGATTTCCTTTTCCCCGAGAAGGCCAGAGTGGATTGTCGTTCGAACCTCAAACGGGAAATTTCTGTTGATCAGATAATCCAGCGTTTGAGTGAAGCAGGGGAATAAATCCGGACGCCCGGTAATGGAGCCGAACAGTTTTTCCGGCGCTTTGTAATCCAGGGCAATATAGTCGCAAAGCCCTTCCTCCACCAGCGTTTTCACCACGCCGGGCCGGGTGCCGTTGGTGTCTATTTTTATTGCGAAGCCAAGCTGCCGTATATTGCGGCAGATAGGGATAAGGTCGGGACACAGCGTGCACTCGCCTCCGGACAGAACCACCCCATCCAGAAATCCCACCCGATCTCTGAGAAAATCAAGATAGTCCGTCCGGTCTCCGGCAGGAGAATCCGTTCCCCTCACCAGGGAGACGTTGTAACAGTACTGACAAAACAAATTACAGCCTCTCAGCCAGAAGATGCAGGCCACCTTGTTTGGAAAATCCAGCAAGGTGAGCGGCGTGATGTCTGCTATGCCCCGACCCGTTCCCATCGACTTCGCATATGTTGTTGGGAGAATTATCGCGGCTGTTCCGTTTGGGCGGAGCAGGAGCAGGGGCGGCCCGGTTCCACGAAGTGGACGCGGTCATGGAACTCGCCCTGTTTGCCGGCGTTGAAAGTTTCTACAGGGCGGTGATAGCCCATGACGCGCGTGTAAACGGTGCAGCGGGTCCGGTCCTGTGCGTATTTGCTTAATATTTCCTGTTTGGTCATTGTCGTATTAATGGTTGGGTTTGAAGTCGGGAGCCTATTGGAAAAGGGATTTTATTCATGCCTGTGGATGTGGAGCAGCTCCTCATCGCAGAAGGGGCAGTATTCGTGCTCCCCGCGCAGATAGCCGTGCTTCTCGCAAACGGAAAAGAGCGGGGTGACGGTGAGGTACGGCATGCGGAAGCGGGTCAGCACTTTGCGGACAATGTCCCGGCAGGCTTCCGGGGAGCTGATGGCTTCGTTCATGTACATGTGGAAGACGGTTCCTCCCGTGTAGCAGCATTGAAGTTCATCCTGAAGCTGGAGCGCCCGGAACAGATCGCTTGTGTGGTCCACGGGAAGCTGGGAGCTGTTCGTGTAATAACGCTGCCCCACGGGGCCGGCCTGGATGATGTCAGGATAGCGTTTCTGGTCTTCGCGGGCGAAGCGGTGCGTGGTGCCTTCCGCGGGCGTGGCTTCCAGGTTGTACAGGTTGCCGGTTTCCTCCTGGTACTCCTGCATGCGCAAGCGGATGAATTCCAGGATCTCTTCAGCAAAAGCCCTGCCTTCTTCAGAGGTAATGTCCATCGTATCGTTGGAGAAATTGCGCAACAGCTCGTTCATGCCGTTGACGCCGATGGTGGAGAAATGGTTGCGGAAGGTGGGCAGGTAGCGTTTGGTGTAGGGGTACAGGCCGCGGTCATACATTTCCTGAACGAAGGCCCTTTTCTTTTCCAGGCAGGATTTGGCCAGGTCCAGCAGTTCTCCCAGCCTGGCGAACAGGGCCTCCCGGTTTTGCTTGAACAGGTAGCCCAGCCGGGCCAGGTTGATGGTCACCACGCCGATGGAGCCGGTCATTTCCGCGGAGCCGAAGAGACCGCCGCCGCGTTTGAGCAGTTCCCGCAGGTCCAGCTGGAGGCGGCAGCACATGGAACGCACGGCATCCGGCTTGTAGGCCCGTTCGTCAGGCACGCGTTCCCCGTGTTCATTGACGGTGTACTGGCTGCCGATGAAGTTCTGGAAGTAAGAGGAACCGATTTTAGCGGCGTTTTCAAACAGGAGAGGCACGTTTTCCCCTTCCCAGTCAAAATCTTCCGTGATGTTGACGGTGGGGATGGGGAAGGTAAAGGGCTGTCCGGTGCTGTCCCCTTCCGTGAGAACTTCGTAAAAGGCCTTGTTGATCAGGTTCATTTCCTTCTGGAAATGCTTGTAGGTCAGTTCCGTCAGCTTGTTTGCCCCGCGTTCCCTCGCCAGGGCGAGCAGGTTCGCGTCTTCTATTCCTTCAAATAGGTGTTCCCCTCCGCTGAAGGGGGCCTGGTCCCGCAGGTCGCGCGGCACAGTCCAGTCGATCGTGACATTGGTAAAGGGAGACTGTCCCCAGCGCGAGGGTACGTTCAGGTTGTAAACGAAACTGCGGATGTCTTTCTTGATGCGGGGGAAGTCCGTCTGATCCTTGAAAACGTAGGGCGCCAGGAAGGTGTCAAAGGAGCTGAAGGCCTGGGCGCCGGCCCATTCGCTTTGCAGAATGCCCAGAAAGTTCGCCATCTGGCCCAGGGCTTCCCGGAAGTGGCGGGGCGGCCTGCTGTTCACGCGGCTGCGCACGCCGTTGAATCCTTCATTGAGCAGGTTGCGGAGGCTCCATCCGGCGCAGTATCCGGTCAGGCAATCCAGGTCATGGATGTGGTAATCCCCTTCCCGGTGCGCGGCTCCTTCCCGTGCGGAGTAAACCTGGTCCAGCCAATAGTTGGCGATTACCTTGCCCGCCGTGTTGTTGATGAGCCCCGCATTGGAATACGTGGTATTGGAGTTGGCGGCAATGCGCCAGTCGCTTTGCCCGATATATTCCTCTACCGTCTGCTTGCAGTCCACGTAGGTATTGCCGGAATAAAGGCCGCCAAGCTGTTCGCGCTGCATTTTGTGCAGGAAACGGTAGGTGATGAAGGCCTTGGCCGTGTCAAAATATCCGGAGCGGAACAGGGCGCGTTCAATCATGTCCTGAATCTCTTCCACATGCGCGCTGTCCTGATGGCTCAGCTTGGCTTCCACCTCTTCATAGATGGAACGGTTGTAGGCGGTCCCGGAGCTGTGGAAGGCTTTTCTAATGGCCTCTTCAATCTTATAGCCCTGGTATTGTTCCTTTTTCCCGGAACGTTTGATGATGCTTGTTGCCATGGTGGATGTCTCGCTTGGAAAGAGTGGTGACCGCTCATCCGCGAGCCTGGGCAAAAGCCTGGAAAAACCATAGGCAGGGGCCGGCTGCATGCGCGCATCCCCGGAAAGGGGGCATGCTGGAGACCTGTGCGTATGTTCATCCTGTCCGCGGGATGGGGATACGGCAGCATCAGGTCGTCTTCTGGCTTCCGGTGCGACATGTGATGGGGACTTCCCGGCTGCCTGGGCAGCCAGTGTCCGGTCCATCGTCTACCGGTTACAGCGGCGCGTCCGCGACGGATTTTCACCGTCTTCCGTTACCTGCGCTGGAACGCAATGAACCACAGAAAGAGACCTCCCGCAAGAAAAATGTATAAATAATGTGTTAAATAATTATTTACATACTATATATAGCATATGAAGGCAGAAAAATGATTGATAACACAGCTTTCTTTTCCGTCATGGCGCCATAAATGCCCCGGCGTTCCTTTTCTGGTCCGGGGAGAGCGGGAAAGCCGTGAACGGAGAATCTTTTGAGTGGTATGCGGGGCGGTTTGGGACGAGGCTTCTCCCATTCGGTCCGCTGCCGGCTGGGAAGCGGAGGCGCGCCGTGTGCGGGAGTGCCTCGGCCCTTCATTGCAAGTCCGGGTACGGTGGAAGCCTCCGCCTCCTGTTGTTTCTCGCGTGGCGGCCTCTTTTTTACGGATGCGGTTGCGGCGGCGCGGGAACGGGCAGCCATTCCGCCAGCGTTTCCGGCTGGAGGGGGGCCGGAGTTTCCCGCGCGTCCGGAGAAGCCAGGTTCAGCTCGTTTCTGACGATTTCCGACCGGATGGAAGCCAGGGAAAGAAGGGTATGGAAGATGTGGTCGTGGGAGACGGCTTTCAGCCGGTTGGCTTTCAGGGCGCGCACCATGTCCGGATAGCGTGAGGCGAAAGCGTCCGAATACCAGATGAACATGGCAGGCCGGTAAACGGGCGGCAGAATATGGCCCTGGAACATTTTTCCTTCCTCGCCCAGCGCTACGCCGTGGTCGGAACAGTAAAAATAAATGGCGGGCCTGTTCTTCAACAGTGCAATCATGCGGTGAATGGAGGCATCCAGGTCCACGATGGAATTATCATAAGCATTGACGGTTTCTTCCAGATGGGCTTTGGGGTCGTCCATATTGCAGGATGCCGGGGTAAAACGTTCCGCCTGCGCGGGGTAGCTGAACGCCATATGGCTCCCGTTATTGTAAATGATGTAGAGCTGCCTGTCGCGGCCGTGGCGTTTCAGGGATTTCTCCATGACCAGGGAGGTGCGTTCCTGCATCATTCCGGGCGTCTGGTGCTGGGGCGGTGTCTGTTCCCGTTCGCGGCAGCTCCGTGTCAGGATGCCCAGGGAATAGTCATGAATGGAATCTCCGCTCAAATCCATGATGCGGACAGTATGGAACCCGTGTTTGTTGAACAGGTCAATGAAGGATGAGCGACCGGGGGCGCGGCGGCGCAGTTCCGCGTCCGTAAACATACCGATGGCTGAAATTCTGGTCACAATGCCGAAGGAGGTGGCGTGGGGGAAGGAGACGACGTTGGACTCTCTGGAAAGCCGGGGCATCGTATTCCGGTGGTACCCGTTCAGGGGAAGATGGTCCGCCCGGACGCTTTCCCCCATGTGGAAAACCACGGCCAGGTCATCCGGGGCTTCGCAGCGGGAAAGAGGTTCCGCGCTGGACGGCAGATTCCGCAATGTGTTGAAGCGTCCCGCATCCTGGGTGATGTATTCGTCCGCCAGTTTGCACGTCATTGTGAAATCCACGAGAGGCCAGCCTTTTGCCTTGTCGGACGTATAATAAAGATAAAGGGGTTCCGAGCTGTAGGAGGCTGCCGGAATGCTCAGCAGCAGAAGGACCCCGTACAGGCTCCAAATGCATGTCAGTGCGCCCCATGTGGCTTTTTGGCGCAGGGAACGGCGGCTCCAGTAGATGGCCAGGTAGATAAACCCGGTCAGAAGCAGTGTTCCTGCAATGGATGCGGGGGTACAGAAAGCGCAGGCTTCCCGGAAATTGGTCTCCGCCATGCTGGAAAGCACGGAAAGGTTCAGGGTCAATCCGTACCGCATCTGCATCATGTACAGGCCCGCATTAAACAGGATAATGACCGGAAGAAGGACATAGGCGGTGAAGCGGTATTTCAGGCAGAAAAGAATGGTGCCGCAGAGCAGGGACGCGGAGCAGGCGATGCCCAGGCAGCTCATCAACAGGCTTTGGCCGTCGTTGAGCACATAGGGATTAGCCGCCAGAGCCGCCGCAAGTCCGGCCGCCCAGAGGCATCGCATGCGGCGGGGAATGAACGCGGAGCGCAGAGCCTGGCAGATAACGGTCAACAGGCCGTATGTGGACGGATACCGTTCTGCGGAACCGGCGGATGCATGGGGAGGGATCATCGCAAAGAAGGGATAAAATTCTTCCTGCTTAAAGCGGGGAGATATTATAAGGGTTTCAAAATGAATAGCAAGCAGAATGTAGGAGAAGCTTTTCGCGGAGTGGACGCCTCCGTAAAAAGGGAAGGGTTTTCTTCCATGGACTGCTCTGGGAAAAGAAAACCGCCCGGGATGTTCCGGGCGGTTTTTAGGTGCCGTGGATGGCCTCCGGTGCTCAAACGGAGTTTATCCGATGACGAGGAATTTTTCAGCCTTGGCGCCGCAGAGGGGGCATGCGTCCACGCCTTCCAGAGATCTGAAGGTATCTCCGCAAACCAGGCATATCCAGTATTGCCTGGGCAGGGAACTGGTGTCTCCGCTTTCCAGGGCTTTCAGGGCGACGGAATAAAAATCGGCATGTTCTTTTTCCGCTTCCGTGGCCCACGTGAAGGAGCGGACGGCGGCTTTCTGCCCTTCCTCTTCCGCCACAGCGATGAATTCCGGATACATGCTCTCGAATTCATGGGTTTCCCCGGCAATGGCGGCTTTCAGGTTTTCCGCGGTGGTCCCTACATGGATCTGGATATCGATGGGTTCCATGGTTGCCCCCAGCTTTTCCAGAACCTTGTGGTGGTTGGCGGCGTGGACGGATTCCGCCTTGGAGGCGGCTTCAAACAATTTCTGAATAAGGGGCTGCCCTTCCTGGGCGGCTTTGGCGGCATAGGCCGCGTAAGTGGCGGAGGCGGTGCTTTCGCCCGTAATGGCAGCTTTCAGGTTTTCTATGGTTTTAGTCATCGGAAGTAAATTTATAATAATTCTAAAAAGATGCAACTGAAAAAATCCTTCGCGGGAGGAAAAAATGCAAATCTTTCTGCGGCATCACGGGAAGCCGTTACACAATGATTCATTGACGCATGCATGGCGAGCCTGTACAACAGAAACGTTATGAAGAGCATTGTAACAATTAGTTCGGCATGTGCCCTGGCATTTGCAGGTATGGCTTCCGCCCAGGATGCCCCGGCTCCGGCGCCCGCGCCGGCCGCTGAAACCCCTGCCGCGCCCGCTGCGCCGGCTGCTGAAGTTTCCAAGGAAGCGAAGGAAGCCGCCGATCAGATGCTGGCGTTGATGAAGGAAATGTCCGCCACGCTCAGCACGGTGAAGGACAAGGCTACTGCAGACGCGGCTGCGGAAAAGATGGCGAAGATTAATGAAAAGGGAGAAGCCCTTTCCAAGAGCGCCCAGAAGGTCCAGGCTGAAATGGATGCCGCCATGCAGGCGCGCCAGGCCGAGCTTCTGCCCATTTTCATGGGCATGATGACCGACATGCAGCGTTTGCAGCAGGCCGACTTTTACGGAAGCCAGGCTCTGAAGGACGCCATGAAGCAGACCGGCGCTGCCGGTCCGGAAGAAGATGTGGAAGTGGAGGAAGAGGTGGAAGTGGAAGCAGTTCCGGCCCCCGCTCCCGCTCAGAAGGAAGCGTCTGCCCCCGCGGCCAAGTAACTTTCTTTTTCAGGATTGTTTCTCCTCCGGCATTGCAGGATGCCGGAGGATTTTTTTATGGCAGGGCCGGCTGAAAAGGCCACCGGAGGTATGACTCAGGCGCCTGCGGTATGATTGGCTGAGTGGAGGATTGTGCCCGGAACACCTGAAGGCGGTTGGAAACAGGCAGGCCGCCTCCGTTTCCGGGGCGGCCTGCCGGGAGATGATGGATTAATGGCCAGATTTGTTATTTGGCCTTTTTCTTCTTGGCGGCGGCTTTGGTGGCTTTGGCAGGTTTTTCCGCCGGGCATTCGTTGACGGAGTTCCAGGACCAGTCCCATTTGTCCACGTTCATGGCACAGGCGGTCAGGAGCGCTACGGAAGCGTCCAGATCGTCCTTGTGAGCCATTTCAATAACCTGGTGCACATTGCGGGTGGGTACGGAAATAGCCCCGGCAATGGAGCCGCCCGGAACGAATTTCTGCATGGCGCCGGCGTCCGTGCCTCCCGCCGGCAGCATTTCCGTCTGCCATTTAATTTTGTGGGCGTCTGCCATGGCCTTCATGAACTTGACCATGCGGCGGTCCGCAATGACGGAACCGTCATACAGCTTGATGGCGGCGCCTGCGCCCAGGTGGGAAACCTGGGCGTGCGCCGGAGTTCCGGGAATGTCGCAGGCGATGGTGACGTCCAGGGCAATGGAGAAATCCGGCTGGATGTCCAGCGTGCCGGCCTGCGCGCCCCTCAGGCCCACTTCTTCCTGAACGGTAAAGGCGGCCACGAAGTTGCAGGAAGGCTTTTTCTTGGAAGCTTTGATGGCGCGGAGGGCTTCAATCAGCACGTAGCACCCGGCGCGGTTGTCCAGGGATTTGACGTTCACGCAATCCCCCATTTCCACCAAATCCCGTTCGCGGGTAACGGAGTCGCCCACGGAAACGTATTTTTCCACTTCCTCCTTGCTCATGCCCAGGTCAATGAAGAAATCGGTCACTTCCGGCAGCTTGGTGCGTTCCGCCGGGGACATGACGTGGATGGGTTTCACGCCCATGACGCCGATGAGGTCTTTTTTGCCGTGGACGATGACGCGCTGGGCCGTCAGCGTCTTGGCGTCAAAGCCGCCCAGAGGCAGGAATTTGATAAACCCCTTGTCGTCGATGTGGCGGACCATGAACCCGATTTCATCCATGTGGGCGGCGGCCATCATGGTCTTTTCCGTGTTCTTGCCTTCCACGATGGCAATCACGCTGCCCATGTTGTCCACACGCACGGCGTCCACCAGCGGGGCCACTTCCTGAATGATGAAATCGCGGATTTTGTCTTCAAACCCCGGAGCGCCCGGAGTCACGCAAACCTGACGAAGCAGTTCCAAATTCATAATGCCGTCAATGTAATGGTTTTCATGAAGGTTGGCTAGCCCATAATGCGGCCTCCGGAAGGGGAGCCCGCAGGAACCCGTTTGCCGTGCTTAACGGCGTTCCCGGGTAATGACGGCCTCCGGTTGTGCGGGGGCTCCGTTGTCCGGCCTTTTGTAGTTGACGTTATGGGCGTCCAGAAAAGGAAGCTGGCGGTCGAGACGCTTGCGGAAGTCCTTCTCGTTTTTCTGATCCTTGGGGGTCCAGGCTACTTCCGCAAGCGCCAGGGCGCGGGGGAAGACGTGGTATTCCCACTTCGGCAGGTTAGGGATGTATTCCGCCCAGATGTTCGCCTGGCAGCCCAGCACCTGTTTTTCCCGTTCCCGGGGCGTTCCCTGCGGGACGGGGTCCAGCCCGTAAACGCGCTGCCAGGTCAGGTTGTCGTTATTGATGGTTTCATACTCCGGCGCTGAGGGTTTGCCGGGCCCCTGGTCATAGTCAAAGTACAAGTGGCTGTTGGGCGTCATCACCACGTCGTTGCCCTGTTCCAGAGCGTGCCGCGCGCTGTTCGGCATCCAGCTGCGCCAGACCATCATGGTGGCGGTGGGGGAGAGGCCTCCTTCCTGGATTTCATCCCAGCCGATGAGCCTTTTTCCGCGGCTGTTGATCATTTTTTCCACGCGGCGGATGAAGTAGCTCTGGAGTTCGTGCTCGTTGGCCAGGCCGTTGTCCCTCATGACCTGCTGCGCCGTGGGGGACTGCTTCCACTGGTCCTTGGGGGCTTCATCCCCGCCGATGTGGATATAGGGACTGTCCGGGAACAGGGCGCACACTTCGTCAATGACGTCTTCCAGAAAACGGAAGGTTTTTTCCGTGGGAGCGAAGGTGTAGGGATGCACGCCCCAGGTCTCCTGCACCTTGGGCGCATAGCCCGGAATGTCCGTGTTGCCCAGTTCCGGATACGCGGCAATGGCGGCGGAGGCGTGGCCCGGCATTTCCACCTCCGGAATGACGGTAATGCCGCGGTTTTTGGCGTACCGCACCACTTCCCGGATTTCTTCCGGAGTGTAATGGCCGGAGTAGGGCGCGCCGTCCGCCTTGTTGCGGCTGCCGATGACGGGGGATTGCGCCCGGGCGCCTCCCACGGTTGTCAGCCTGGGGTACTTGGAGACCGGGAGCCTCCATCCCTGGTCGTCCGTCAGGTGCCAGTGCAGGGTGTTGAATTTGTACCTTTCCATCAAATCCAGAATCTTTTTGATGTCCCGCACGGGCATCATGTGGCGGCAGCTGTCCATCATCAGGCCGCGCCATGAGAAGCGGGGCCGGTCCTCCACGTCCAGCCTGGGCAGGGCCGGATCTCCATTCCTGTCGGCAGCGACGCTTTGCACAAGGGATTGAAGGGCATACAAAGAGCCATTCACGGAACCGGAAGCAATGGAGATGGAATCCGGCGTTACGGCAAGGCGGTAGCCTTCCCTGCCCAGGGACGCGTCTTCCGTAAAGATGATGTCCGCTTTGTTTTTAACCAGCACCGTATTGATTCCATTATCGCGGAAAATCCGTTCCGCCTGCCTGGAAAGCGGATTTTCTTCCGGGAGCCTGACGCCGTTTTTCAGGGAAAAGCCGCTTTCTCCGGTTTGGGCGCGCAGGGCGGCGGGCCGGGGAATCATATGGGGCGTTTCGAGAACCGGAGCGGACGGGGCGCCCCAGCAAACAGAAAACAGGCTGACAACCGTGGCAGGAAAAATACACTTGGAAATCATAGCGTACGTAAATACGCGGCATTTTCCGGAAAAATTCCGTTTCGGGGTTATTTTTGCAAATGCAGAGAAAACCGGCATATGAAAATAGCGGTTGTTCCGTCCGGGCGCCTGTGAGAGTATTCCCGCGCTATGAATGAAGCCGCTTCCCCCCGCATCAGGAAGACGATGGTATTTGTGCTGCTGGCGCTTTTTCTGGGCCAGTTCGGAAGCGGTGTGTATGATCTCATTTTCAGCAATTTCCTGCGTGATGCCCAGCATCTTGACGTGGAGATGCGCGGACTGATTGAATTCCCCCGGGAATTGCCCGGCATCCTGTCTCTTTTTATGGTCAGCCTGCTTTTCATGTTTAATGAGGTCCGCATGGCCGGGGTGGCGTGCCTGCTGATGTTCGGCGGCATGTACGCGCTGGCTTTCTGCGACGCCGGAACCAGCCTGTGGACTTTGTCTGCGTGGATTTTGACGGTGAGCCTGGGTCAGCATATCCTGATGGGCATGATTGACACCATTGTCATCCATACGGCGAGGCCGGAAAACCGCAGCCTGCGGCTCGGCCAGATGAAGGCTCTGGGAACGGCGGCCGCGCTGCTGGGCGCGCTGTGCGTGTGGATCAAGTGGAAATTCAATCAATCTTTTGCCGTGGACTTTTTCGTCACGGGGGGCGTGTGCCTGCTGGCATCCCTGTTCCTGAGCCGGGTGAAGACGCCCGTCTTCCCGCAGCGGCGCGGATGGAGGCAATGTTTCGTCTTCAAGCGCAGATATGCCGTTTATTATGGATTGGAAATTCTGCACGGCATCCGCAAGCAGCTTTATCTGACCTTCGGTTTCTGGCTGATGGTCAGCACGCTGGGCCAGTCTCCCGGATATATCGGAAAAACCCTGCTCATGGCCGGCGTCATCGGGCTGGTCACTCAACCCCTGATCGGCTGGAGCATCAAGCGCTACGGGGAACGGAAGGTGACGATTTTCGACAGCGTGGCGCTGTCCCTCCTGTGCCTGGCATACGCCTTCGCTCCGGAACTGCTGCCCCTGCATTGGGCCGTGGGGGTAGTGACCGCCTGCTTTGTCCTGGACAACCTGCTGTTTGCCCTAGGCATGGCCCGGAGCACCTACGTGGCCCGCATCTGCGAGAAGCCGGAGGACATTACGCCAAGCATTTACACCGGGCTGGCCATCAATCATGTGGCTTCTATCGCTTACGGCGTGCTGGGCGGCGTGATCTGGATGAATACGGGCGGCCCGCAAGCGGTGTTCCTGATAGGCGGTGCGGCTACCGTCGGGGCCGGGCTGGTGGCGCGGCGCATGGACAGGCCGCAGCCTTGACCGGGCGCCTAACGCACGGGTTTGTCCGCACCTTTTTTAAGGGCGTTCATAATCTTGTTGAAGATATCCGTATTTTCATAAATGCCGGTGAAGTCGCCGCTTCCCGCGCCGAAGGCATACACCGGAACAGCCACGCCGTCATGACTGCCGGAACCGAACCGGCCCGTTATTTCCCCCTGTTCCCGGCTGCCGCCCGTGAGAGCGAACGCGCCCGTATTATGGTCCGCCGTGATGACGACCAGGGTGCCGGGGTGTTTGGAGGCCCAGTCAAGCACGGCTCCCGCAGTCCGATCAAAATCAAGGAGCTCTTCCATCATTTCTCCCAAATTATTGCGGTGGGCGGCCTTGTCAATGTTGGACCCTTCAATCATCAGGAAAAATCCGTTGGGATTCCGGGAAAGGGTATCCAGGGCTTTCACTGCGGCCTGGCGGAAAACGTCGCCCCGTTTGGAGGGAGGGGGAAGATTACCCGGAGCGGCGACAACCAGCGTTTTTCCGGAAGGCAAGGCTCCGGCTTTTTCCCAGGAGCGGGCGACACGGTAGCCCTGCGCCTGCATTTCCTGGAAAATATCCCTGCCGTCCGGCCTCTGCGTGAAGTATTTGCCGCCGCCGCCAAAGATGAAATCGGCGCGGGAACGGGGGTAATCCCCGATGATGCCGTAAGCATCCGACCTTTTTTCATTATTGGCGCAGAAAGATGCCGGGGTGGCGTCATTCAGCTCGCAGGTAGCGATGACGCCGGTGGATTTGCCCATGTCCGCAGCCTTGTCCACCAGGGAATCCAGCTTGTTGCCCCTGGGGCATACGGCGACCCGATGGTAAAGCGTCTTGGTTCCTGTCGCCATGGCGGTGCCCGCAGCGGCGGAGTCCGTGACCAGCTTGTCCGCGCACCATGTTTTGGAAATGCCCGTAACAGGACAGTTTTCAATAAACAGGCGGCCTCTGTTGGCCGCCCATGCCGCAGAAAGGTGATGAATGCCCATTCCGTCCCCAATCATCAGAATCACGTTGGTGACGGGAAGGCTGCGGTCAGGTTCCGGGATTTCCGTCACCGGATAGGGGCGTTCCAGAATGAAGCGCTGGTTTTCCGCCGCCGGAAGCAGGGACGGGGCAAGAAAGAGGGCAAAGGCTAAAAGGCGCAGCGGAGAAGTCATGCAATCACTTTCCCGTTTGCGGCGGAACAAGTAAAGAGGAAAAAACATGCCGGTCCCGCATGGAACCGGCATGAACCGTTCAAACGGGCTTATTTGGCATCCGCCTGTTTTTGCAGGATGTCGCGGATTTGTTCCAGAAGGACGACGTCATCCGGCTTGGGAGCGGGGGCGGACGGCGTTTCTTCGCTCTTGCGCCTCAGGGCGCTGATCAGCTTGATGGCTACAAAGACGGAGAAAGCGATGATGAGGAAGTCAATGGTCGCCTGAAGCAATTCGCCGTATTTTAATTCCACATCGCCCAGTTTCAATACCAGGTACGCCAGGTTGACCCCGGAAGTAAGGTAACCGATGATGGGCGTGATGATGCTGGAGACGAAGACGGAGACGATTTTATTGAATGCGCCGCCGATGACGACCGCCACCGCCAGGTCAATAACGTTCCCTTTAAGGGCGAATGCCTTGAATTCTTCCAGAAAGCCTTTGAGGTTGAAAAAATGAGCCATAGAGGATTATTGCTGGTTGCGGTGGTTATTCTGACTTTAAAATGATAAAAGAAAAGAAAAATGAATGGCCTCCGGACAAAGATATGACTGTTTCCCGGGGTAAAATGCAGGAATCATGACGTGGCTCCCAAAAAAATCATTTACAGACGGGGCCAGAAGCGCAAACTACGCCCATATTACCTTAACTTATGAACACAGAAGAAAAGCTCAACCAGTACGTACTTCATTCCTATGGCCGTTATCCCATGGCTGCCGTCCGCGGGGAAGGCTCCCGACTGTGGGACAGCACGGGAAAGTGCTATCTGGACTTCTGTGCCGGCATTGCGACCTGCGTGCTCGGGCACTGCCATCCTGCGGTGACGCAGGCCCTGCAGAAGCAGGCTGCCACTCTGGTACACTGCTCCAACCTGTACCAGATCCCCCAGCAGGCGGATCTGGCGGAATTCATTGTGACCAAATGCGTGGAGCGGCCGGGAAAAATCTTTTTCTCCAACAGCGGCGCGGAATCCAATGACGGTTTAATCAAAGTGGCGCGCCGTTACGGGCACCGTAAGCCCCAGCCGGACGGCAAGCCCCGTTATGAGGTGCTCACGTTCAACAAATCCTTCCACGGGAGGACGCTGGGCAGCATGTCCGCCACGGGGCAGGATAAAATCAAAATCGGCTTTGACCCCATGCTGCCGGGATTCCGCCATTTGCCTTTCAACGATCTGGAAACGGCCCGCGAAGCTATCAGGCCGGAAACGGTAGCCTTCATGCTGGAAACCGTCCAGGGAGAAGGAGGGGTCAACTGCGCGACCCCGGAATTTCTGCGCGGCCTGGCGCAGTTGTGCAGGGAGCATGATCTTCTGCTGTTGATGGATGAAGTGCAGTGCGGCTTTGGCCGCTGCGGCGACATCATGGGATGGCGCGCCGTGGCTCCGGACGTGGAGCCGGACGGCGTTTCCTGGGCCAAGGCTCTCGGCGGCGGTTTCCCCATCGGCGGCTTCTGGATTTCCGACCGCGCCATTGACGACCAGGGTACGGAGCTTGCCTCCATCATGGACCCCGGTTCCCATGGCTCCACGTATGGAGGCAATCCGCTCGGCACGGCGGTAGGCCTGGCCGTGCTGCGGGAAGTTGTTTCCCAGGGGCTTCCGGAGAGGGCGCGGCGCCTGGGCGCGGCAATTCGCAAGGAAATAGAATCCTGGAACCTGCCTGTTGTCCAGGGCGTGCGTGGCCTGGGCCTGCTGCTGGGCATTGGCCTGAACCCGGAAATGGTGGCCGCGCCGGAAGGCAGGACGATCTCCTCCGTAGTGGTGGAGGCCCTGCGGCAGGAAGGGCTGCTTTCCGTTCCCGCCGGGCCGGAAACCGTCCGTCTGCTGCCGCCGCTGAACGTAAGTGAAGAGGAAATCCAGCAGGCTCTGGCCATCATCAGGCGCGTGCTTAAAACGTACGCCAAATAGAATGCCGCCCTTATTTGCTTTATTGTTATGAAGGAAGAAGCCATTAAAGCCCCCGGCAGTACGATAAAGCAATATTCCATCATGCTCCAGAACCGGGTGGGGGCCCTGACTGCCCTCCTCGGTCTGCTGGACATGCACGGCATCTTCTGCCTGGGATTCAGCATGCAGGACTGCCATGAGGCGACCATTGCGCGCCTGATTGTCAGCGATCCGGAACGGACGTCGGAAATTTTTCTGGAAAAAGGTATTTGCTATACGGAGTCCGGGGTGCTGGTGGCGGTGCTCCGCCATGGTCCTGCAGACCTCAAAAAATGCCTGGATGCGCTGTATGCCGCGGAAATGAACGTCAACTTTCTCTACCCCCTGCTGCCTTGCGCAGGGCGTGGGGCTCTGGTGGCTCTTCACGTGGAGGATCTCAATTTTGGGCGAACCGTGCTGAATTCCAGCGGCATCAAAGTCCTGTTCCAGCAGGACCTCAGCCGGTAGGAATGGCTGTTTTCCCTTTCTTCCCTGCTTCCCTGTTCAGGAGCGTTTTCTCCAAGCGCCTCAAGGGGTTGTCCGGTTTTTTTCGCCTTGACGGGAGGGGAAAACATGGTATGGTACGGGCCGCATGGCAAAAGTACCTGTAATCAATCTTCGCAAGGGACACGCGGTCAATTACAACAATGACGTTTGCGTTGTAGTCAGCATGGAGCATAAGTGCCCTCCCCGCATGGCTTCCTATGTGCAAATGAGCATCCGCAGCATTTCCACTAAAAAGGTATATAACCTTCGCCTGACTTCCAATGAATCCCTGGAAGGCGTCAACCTCGCCCGTGAGGAATATGAGTTCAGCTACATTGACGGCATGGGTTATCATTTCATGAATCCGGATACATACGAAGACATCACCGTGTCTCCGGAAATCGTGGAACCCGTCAAGGATTATCTGATGGAAGGCAATATCTATATCCTGCTTTTCACGGATGAAACGGTCGTTTCCGTAGAACTCCCCGCCGCCATCACCATGGAAGTGGCGGAAGCTCCGGAAGGCGTCAAGGGTGACAGCGCGAACAATGTTTACAAATCCGCCACGATGACTACCGGACTGGTGGTGCAGGTTCCCCTTTTCATCAAGCCCGGTGAGAAGATTTCCGTAAAGACGGAAGACGGCTCCTATCTGGGCCGCGTGAACTGATCCGTCCCCTCTTTCCGTTATTTGAAAAACCCCGTCCGGTGTGTCCGGATGGGGCTTTTTCATGCCGGAATCCCGCAGGAAAAGACCAGCGGACGGGCCGGAGTGAAGGCTTTACTTTCAGAAACGCTTTCAGTAAGCCATTTTCATCAGATTATTTTGCGCCATGAAAAGTTTTATTGTTTTGTTGTGGATGGGGCTGCTGGCCGTTTTTATTCCGGCATACGGTTCCTCCGCAGTAAAGATGGCCTGCCTGGGAGACAGCATTACTGCCGGGCTGGGAGTCAGGAAAGAAGAGTGCTGGGTGTCCCGTGCGGCGGAGGCTCTGGGCAAGAGGGCGCAGGTGGGCAACTTCGGCGTGTCTGCCCGTTGTCTTCTGTTCAAGGGGGATCGCCCCATTACGAGGGAAAAGGCCTATCGGGATGCCTTGGCGTTCCAACCTGATATTTTGTTGGTGGGGTTGGGCACCAATGACAGCAAAAAAGTGAATTGGAGCCACAAGGAAGATTTTGTGAGCAATTACAAAGACATCATTGCAGAATTCCGGAAGCGGAATCCCAGGCTGAAAGTGTACTGCCTGCTTCCTGTCCCGTCACAGGAAGCCAGGGACGGGGGAATCAGCAGGGAATGCATTGAGAAGGAAGTTATTCCTCTTATCAGGCAGGCGGCGAAAAGCACCGGCTCCAAGGTGATTGATCTCAACAAGGTGATGAAGGGCCGGGAAAGCCTGCTGGCGGACGGCGTGCATCCCAACGCAGAGGGTCATGCCCTCATGGCGGAACATATTCTTCTGGTTCTCAAAGGGAAAGCTAAGGAATAACGGCTGACCTCCCGTTTCCGGAGGATAAAAATCAGGGGATAGAGGCATCATGCCTGTGGGAGTATTTTTGCTCCGGCTATCCCATGAGCCGCGGTTTCTGTTCTTTTGGCTGTTTCCGGAAAAGGACGGTTACTTTTCTGTCCGGTATGGAATGGTTCCCTTATGGGGGGAGTCCTTTTTCTGGTAAATGCGAACGTAGTCTATTTCATATTTCTGCGGAAGCGGCAGTTTGCCCAGATCTCCTCCGGTAGCGCCCAGGGCCAGGTTCAGGATGATGTAGTGCGGCTGGCGGAAGGGGTTGGCGACTTCCTTGTAAGAGGCGTTGACGGTATTATCCAGAGGAGTCCGGTTCAGTAGAATATCATCCGCATACAGGCGCACTTCCTTTTCATCCCAGTCCATACGGAAGACATGGAAGCTGTCCGCCCAGTCCGCGTGTTTTTCCTGGAGCCATTTGAGCGGCGTGTAAGTGGTGCTCCATTTGCCCACGTGTTTTTTGGGCGAGCCCCAGCAGAGATTGGCCAGATAAGTGGACTGGTAGTACTCCATGATGTCTATTTCCCCGCACATGGGCCACTTTTCCTTGACGCCCAGGGTCCAGAAAGCAGGCCACATGCCTTCCCTGGGGCTGAATCTGGCCCGGACTTCAAACCGCCCGTACAACCAGGAAAATTTGCCGCGCGTCGTCAGGGAAGCAGAGGTGTATTCCGCCTCCTTACGCGTCGTCTGCCAGTTTTTCCCCGCCGGATCGTAATGGGGATTGGCATGTTTTTCCTTTCTTCCTTCAATAATCAGCATGCCGCCTTTGCAATAGGCGTTTTCCGGCTGGTACCATTGCGCTTCCTTGTTGCGGACGAAACCGTGTTCGTAATTCCATTTGGCGGGGTCCGGGCGGCCGTCCTTGTCGAATTCGTCGTGCCAGACGAGTTCGTAATCGGAATAATCCGCTTTTTCCACGACTCTCTCCGTTTTTTTGACGCCGTCTCCATGAAGGGTGTAAAGCTGGGCGTGGAGGGGGGTGGACAATAAGGCCGCGCTGGCCAGGATTTTTAATGGAGAAAGAATATTCATGACGAAAATAAAAGTGTTTATTACTAATACGGGGCTGCGGGCGGTTTTTTGTCATTTTTTATCAGAAAGGGCTGAAGCCGCGAAAGCGGCTTGAGAGAGGGAATAAATGTGTTAGGTTCAGCTAACAGTGTGGGGTCTGATCCGGCCCTGGAACATCAAACACTCCGTTTTAATGACAATGGAAGAAAAGAACTATCTTGTTTCCGGCATGCATTGCGCCGGGTGTGCCGCCAAGGTGGAGCGCGCCGTGGAGGAACTGGAGGGGGTGGAGCGCGTAGAGTTGAATTTGCTGACGGGGCGGATGACCGTTTTGTTTGAAAAGCCTGATTCCCCCGCTATGGAGCGGATAGCTCCGGTGGTGGAGAAAGCCGGTTTCCACCTGGCGGATTGGAAGGAACAGCCGCTTGCCGGAGCGGAGAAAGAGGAAAGGCAGGAACAGGAGGAAACGGGCGGCTCCCGCCTCGTCTGGTCCATTCTGCTGCTCGTTCCTTTAATGTATTTATCCATGGGACCCATGTGGCACTGGCCCGTTCCGGGAGGGAGTTGGGGCCTCTGGATGAATTGGTGGACACAAGGCATTCTGGCGGGCGCCGTCCTGTGGCTGAACCGGCATTATTTGATAAACGGCGTGCGGCAGCTTGTTGCGCTGTCTCCCAATATGGATTCCCTGATCGCCATCGGTTCCGGCTCCGCTTTTTTGTACGGGCTGTATTTGCTGGTAGCGGGGATGTGGCAGGGGTTCAGTGTGGATGGAATGGAGCTGTATTTTGAATCTGCCGCCATGATCGTCACCCTGATTTCCCTGGGGAAATATCTTGAACGCCGCTCTTATCGGAAAACGAATGCCGCCGTAAAAGGGCTGGTAAAGCTGGTTCCCCAGGAGGCGCTGGTGTGGCATGACGGCGCGGAGCGCGCCGTTCCGCTGGATGAAATCCGTTCCGGGGACCTGGTGGTGGTGAAAACCGGGCAGCGGATTCCGGTGGACGGCATGATTGAAGAGGGGCAGGCCGCTCTGGATGAATCGGATCTGACGGGGGAAAGCATGCCGGTGGACAGGACGGCGGGGGACCGGGTGATCAGCGGAACGTTCAACCGGGCCGGGTATCTCAAAATCCGCGCGGAACGCGTGGGAGGGGATTCCACGCTGGCCCGCATGATCCGCCTGGTGGAGCAGGCCAGCCAGTCCAAGGCGCCCATTGCGCGGCTGGCGGACCGGGTATGCTATTTCTTTGTCCCTGCGGTCATTGCCGTTGCCCTGGTATCGCTGGTTGGGTGGATGGCTGCCGGGGAGGGGTTTTCCTTCGCCCTCGCCAGGGCAATTGCGGTGCTGGTGATTTCCTGCCCCTGTGTCCTGGGGCTCGCTACGCCTATCGCCATTATGGTGGGGACGGGCAGGGGCGCGCGGCTGGGCATCCTGTGCAAGTCCGCCGGAGCTCTGGAAGCCCTGAGCCGCGTGGATACCGTCGTTTTTGACAAGACGGGCACCCTGACGGAAGGGGAGCCCCGGGTAGTGGCCGTGCTGCCGGAGGAAGGAATGGATGCGGACGCGCTGGTGGAGATGGCGGCGGCTTTGGAACAGGGTTCGGAACATCCTGTGGGAAAGGCTGTTTATGAACACGCCAGGCTTCTGAATTTGCCCGTCCGCGCTGTGGCGGATTTATCCGTGGTTCCTGGCCGCGGCATTGCCGGAACGGTGGATGGAATGTCTTATGCGGTGGGCAATTCCGGGTTCATGCAGGATAAGGGAATTTCCTGGAAGGAGGATGAAAGCCGCCTGCGGGAATTCATGCGGCAGGGAGCGTCCCCGCTGTATGTGGGCAGGGGGGGATGCCCTGCCGGCGTCATCATGGTGGCGGATTCCCTGAAACCGGACAGCCGCGCGGCGGTAGACAGTCTGAAGCGGATGAACCTGCGCGTCGTCATGCTGACGGGGGACAACGCCGCCACGGCGCGGCACATGGCCGGGGAACTCCACATTGACGAGGTGGTCTCCGACGTGCTTCCGGATGAAAAGGCCTCCCATGTGATGAAGATGGAGGAACGCGGGGACAAGGTGGCGATGGTGGGGGACGGCGTAAACGACGCCCCGGCGCTGGCCTGTGCCCGGGTGGGCATTTCCATGAAGTCCGGAACGGAGCTGGCGATGGAATCCTCCGACATCGTGCTGATGAAAAGCAACCCCGCAGGCGTGGCGGAAGCTCTCCAGCTGGGCCGCGCTACTCTGCTCATCATCAGGCAGAACCTCTTCTGGGCTTTCTTTTACAACATTATCGGCATTCCGCTGGCTGCCGGGTGTTTATATCCCGCCTTCGGCCTTACGCTGAATCCCATGCTTGCCGCCGGGGCTATGAGCTTGAGTTCCCTGTGCGTCGTATTCAATTCCCTGAGGCTGCGCAGTTTTACCCCGCGCCTGGGGAAATAGGGCGGTTTTTCCCCACCGGCGTTTCCCGTTCAGGAGGGCTGCAGCAGGGCCTGGGCCAGCGTGCGCGCATGGTCTCCGCCGCCGCCCAGCATGCGGACCAGTTCATCCACCCGTTCTTCATGGCTCACCTCCCGCAGGCAGGAGATGGTGCGGTTGCCCGCGGAAGCTTTCTGAACCAGGTAATGGTGGGAGGCCAGGGCCGCCACCTGCGGAAAGTGCGTGATGGAGATAACCTGGTGCCTGTTCCCAAGCTGCTGCATCTTGAATCCCACAGCCCGCGCCACTTCTCCGCCCACGTTGGCGTCTATTTCGTCAAATACCAGCAGGGGGGTGGAATCCTTGTGGGCCAGGGCGCTTTTAATCGCCAGCATGATGCGCGCCAGTTCCCCGCTGGAGGCAATCAGACGGAGAGGCTTGGAGGGTTCTCCTGGATTGGGGCCAAACAGGAATTCCACCGTTTCCATTCCCTGTGAGCCCGGTTCCTGAAGGGGGGAGAGGCTCACTTCAAAGACGGCCTGGCGGAATCCCAGATCCCGGGAGTGCCTGACGATGGAAGCCGCCAGCCTGGGAGCGGAATCCTGGCGCGCTCTGGTCAGGGCCTGCCCGGCGGCGTCCATCTGCTTGCGCAGGGCGGCGATGGAGGCCCTCAGCTCTTCCAGGCGTTCCGTGCGGTGTTCAATGCGGTCCAGGCGGCTGGCCGCCTCTTCCCTCCGGGAACAGACGTCCTCAAAGGAGGGGCCGTATTTCATTTTCAGAGATTCCAGCAGGTTGATGCGTTCCTCCAGCTGGAAAAGTTCCCGGGGGTCGCAGTCCAGTTCGGCGGAATAATCCGCCAGGCGCCCCTCAATTTCCTTGAGTTCCAAATTCACTTCCGCCAGCGGAGCCAGCCAAGCGGCGGTGGAGGCGTCCATACGTTCCAGCTCATGGGCCGCCCGTGTCAGTTCCCTCAATTGGGTTCCCAGGCCCGGCACATCCGTTTCCTCCAGCATGGAAAGCATTTTGGAGACCTGTTCCCGGAGCCGGGTGCCGTTGCGGGCGCGCTGCCAGCGTTCTTCCAGCGTGAGCACTTCTTCCGGAGTGAAGGCGGCGGAATCTATTTCATCCACCTGGTGGCGCAGCAGTTCTATTTCCCGTGCGGTGGCCGCTTCCGCATGCTCCAGGTCATCATAGGCCCGGCGGGCATCCTGCCATTGCCTCCAGGCGTCCGAATAGGCGTGCACCAGGGGAGCGTGCTCCCCGAAGGCATCCAGCAGGGAAAGCTGCCTTTCCTGGGAAACCAGGGAGCGGTGGTCGCTGGGGCCGTGCATGTCCACCAGGCAGGCCCCGGCTTCCCTCAGCAGATTCAGGGTGCACGGGCTGTCATTCAGAAACTGGCGGTTAGCCGTGGAGGAGATAAGGCGCTTGATGATCAGGTTGCCGTCTTCGCAGGGCGGGACGCCATGCTCGTTCAGCATGGCGTGCACGGGGGAGGATTCCGGCAGATGGAACACGGCTTCCACACTGCATTGCTGTTCCCCGGAGCGGATGAGCGTTTTGTCCGCCCGCTCTCCCAGCGCCAGGCGTATGGCTCCAATGATGACGGATTTCCCCGCCCCGGTTTCCCCCGTGATGCAGATGAATCCGGAACTGGGTTCCCAGAGAAGCTGGTCCACGAGGGCCAGGTTTTTAATTTTCAGCAATGTAAGCATTCGGGCTTTGGATTTTGAATGCATTATGGCATCATTTGCCCTAAACGCAATCATGACCTCTGTGATGAACATTCTCTTTTTGGGTACAGGAACGTCTACCGGAGTGCCGCAGATAGGCTGCTCCTGCGCGGTGTGCACGTCCCCGGACCCCAGAAACAGGCGGTTGCGTTCTTCTATTTATGTGGAGGCCGCGGGCACCCGCCTCCTGCTGGATTCCTCCCCGGATTTGCGGCAGCAGGCCCTGAGGGAACATATCACGGATGTGGACGCCGTCCTTTATACGCATGCCCATGTGGACCACGTGGGGGGGTTTGATGATTTGCGCGCCTTCTGCTGGCGCCGGTCCGGCGGCCTGCCCATGTATGCTTCTCCCATGACGGTGGAAGCCCTGCGGACCATGTACGGCTGGGCGTTCGTTCCTAAACCGGGGCGGAGCGGCTACGTCAGGCCGGAGCCTCACGAAGTGACGGCTCCGTTCCGTGTGGGGAACGTGCTGGCGACGCCTCTTCCGGTGCTTCATGCCGGGGTGGAGACATATGCCTATGTCCTGGAGGCGGAAGGCCGGAGCCTGGTTTACATGCCGGATGTGAAAAGCATTCCGGGCCCGTCCCTGGAGAGGATGAAAGGAGTGGATCTGCTGATTATTGACGGGCTGCGTTATCATCTGCACCCCACGCACATGTGCCTGGAGGAAACGTTGGCAGCCATTGCCGCCGTCCGGCCCCGCCGCGCCGTGCTGACCCACCTGTCCCACGATATGGATTACGGGATTCTTTCCGGCAAACTGCCGGAGAACGTCATGCCCGCGTACGACGGGCTGAGGCTATCCCTGCTGTAATGCCCACACTGCGTTTTCTCAGGCCATGACTATTCCAGACAATTCTGACCGCCCCGGTGCGCGGATACCGTGCGAAACCAGGAACGTATTCGGTTTTCCCGTAGCCGTCAGTTCCGTGGAAGAGATGTCCGTTGCGCTGGCGGAACGCGCGCTGGAGGCGGAAGCTCCGTTTCTGGTGGCCGCGGCGGATGCCCATGTGGTGACCCTCGGCGTGCATGACCGGGATTACGGGAACGTGCTGGAACAGATGGATGTGATTTGCCCGGACGGTATGCCGGTGGTGTGGAAGATGAACAAGGGCCTTTCCTGCGGGGAAAGGGAAGCCTGCCGCGTCAGCGGGCCGGATTTGATGGAAGCGCTGGTGCGTCTGAATGTGCAATATCCGCGATTGCGTCATTTTTTACTGGGCGGGGATGAAAGGCTGTTGAAAACCCTGTCTGCGGCATTAAAGGAAAAATACCCCGGTTTTCAACTGGCCGGCGCGTATTCCCCTCCGTTCCGGCTTTGGACGGAGGAAGATCTGAAAAACATGCGGGAGGCGGTTGCTTCAAGCGGGGCCAATGTGGTATGGGTGGGACTGGGCTGCCCGAAACAGGAACGGTGGATGGCGGAGCAGAGGGAATTGCTGCCTCCCGCGGTTTATGTGGGCGTAGGGGCGGCGTTCGCTTTCCATGCCGGTACGGTGAAACGGGCTCCGCGGTGGATGCAGAAGAACGGCCTGGAATGGTTGTACCGCATTTACCGGGAGCCTGGGAGACTGCTCAAGCGGTACGTGAAGCACAACAGCCTGTTCGTGTGGTACGTGCTGACGGGCAGATGAGGCCGTTTTTCCGGTGCGTGCCCCGGAGTTGAGCCGCAGGTTATTTTATCCTTGTGCCGTTTTCGTGCGGCTCTATCATGATTCCGCTTGAATCTGAACGGACGTGGAGGACGCTCTCCCCTTCTTCGTCTTTAACCTTGTTTTTCTTATGTTCTTTCGCCGTATTCCCCGGAAAAGCTGGTATGAAAAAGCTGTGGAACGCGTTTTCAGGGACAGGAAGCCGTGCATGGAAAAGCTGCTTCCCTTCGGTTGCGTTCGCGTGGGAAGCGGTTTTCTGCGCAGGGCGGCATTGCTGAATGGACGGTATTGCATGGAATTGGAAATACACGCGGACGGTTCTGTTCATGTAACAGTGCATGATGCGGACGGGAAGAATATCCGGCATGCTGCCCCGGAAACGGAGGACAGATTACGGACGAAAATGCTCCGCAGGGAATATGAGGAAGAACTGTGGCATGTGGCGGAATGCTGTTTTGAACCTGATTTTTTCAAGGCGGCTCCTGCCCGGAGCCTCATCGCGCACATCCGGAAAGCTTACGGGGAGGAACTGGAATTTCTGTGGAGGAAGTTTCCGGGGAACGCAATAGTGCGGCGGAATGATACGGAAAAATGGTATGCCGCTTTTCTGGCTGTGCCGCGGTTGAAACTGGGGGGCGGTTCCCGGGAACGGGTTGAGGTGTTGAATCTGCGGGTTTGTCCCGGCGAACCCGGTGTCCTTGTGGATAACCGCAGCCGTTTTCCCGCCTATCATATGAATAAGAAGAACTGGGTGAGCTTTTGCCTGGATGGAACTGTTCCTTTTGAGGAACTGGCTGCGCGCCTGGAAACCAGCCGGAGGCTTGCCGGAAAGTGAGCGTCTCCGGCGCGGGATCCCGGGAGAAACCGCCTTCCCGCTTCCGGATGGATGGACGGGAAGGGGGTCTTGACCCGACAAGGGGCGGAGCCTACAGTAAGGGACATGAACATAGAAGAAAAGGCTCTGTCCACCTTCCGCACGGCGCCCTGGCGCCATAACTGCGCCCAGGCCGTCTGCGCGGCCCTGGGCAGGGAGGATTTACTGGAAACCGTTTCCTCCTGCGGTACCGGAAAAGCTCCAGGCGGCCTGTGCGGCGCCCTTTACGGGGCGCTGCTCTGTACGCCCATGCAATCCAGGGAGGAGCTGAGGCGGCGGTTTGTGGAAAAGCTGGGTTATTCCCATTGCAGGGAATTGAAAAAAGAGGGTTCCGTGCCATGCCGGGATTGCGTTGCTTCTGCGGCGGTTCTGGCTTTTAACCTGAGGGAGTGAACGCAGAATGACACTGCCGGATTCATAGTTTTTCATGAAAAACGAGTCTATTGGAATGAAACCAAATAGAATAACATCATGAAAAAATTGATCTATATGATAGCGGCTGCGGCCGTTGCGATTCCGGTGGTGGCCCTGGCCCAGGGAGCCTGCGGCAGCGGCTCCTGCTCCAAGGGCGACAAGGACATGGCTGAAGCCAAAGAGCACATGAAAGAAGGCGCCAAGGCTGCCAAGGACGCCGCCTCCGAGAAAATGAAGGAAGGCGGGCAAGCGGCCAGGGACGCTTACGAAAAGGGCAAAGAAAACGCCAGGGATGCTTATCAGGACGGCAGGGACGCCGTTGACCATGCGGCGGACAGGGCTGCCGATAAGGCCGAAGCAGTCGGAGATGCTGTGAAAAACGGTTAATTCAAACGATCAACAATATAATTATTTGCTTATTATGTGCGAATCCAAGGATCATATGAATAAAGGCTGCGGATGTGCGAATGATGCCGCTTCCGGCAAAATGGAGGAGGGCAAGCGCAAGATGAAGGACGCCTGCGAAAGAGGCAGGGAAGCCGTCAAGGACATGGCTGAGAGCGTGAGCGACAAGGCCAAATCCATGATGGGCAAGGATAAGAATTCTTAGTCCCGGCGGCGGTTGAAGCAAGCCGTTCCCCATTCTTCATCCCGTATGCGGGAATGGTCTCCCCTTGTCCGGATTTCCGGACGAGGGGATTTTTATGCAGGCCGGTCTACCGGGGCAGGGTTGTCCTGTTCCAGGGTTTGGACGGCATGCAGGCTGATTTTATGCCTTTTGCATAATTCCGCCACCCGGTCGCGCTCCAGCAAAATGGTCTTGCCCGCTTCCAGCGCGATTTGCCTGACACCGCATTCCGCGCACGTTTCAATGGTAACGGGGCCGACTGTCGGGATGTCGAAACGCATGTCGTGCCCGAGACGGGCCACTTTGGCCAGCGTGGCCGGTTTGCCGTTGCCCAGTTCCCCGCTGCGGCGTATGCAGTTGTTGGTGCCTTCAATCGCCTCCACGGCGATGACGGTGCCGCCGTGCACGACAACGGACTGCCCGATGTGGAGACGGCTGATTTCCTTGGCCATCTGCATGCCGAAGCGGGCATCCTCCCATTGTTCGGGCGTGGGAAGCGGTCCGGCGATATGCCCCGGCTGCGGCATGTGCTCCTCCATATAGGTGGAGGCCGGGAGGATGGTGAACCCTTCCTTTTCCGCCTCCGTGATAACGGCCCCAAGCAGGGAGTCCGCATTTTTTTCCGGCATGCGCATCAATACGGAAAGGGCGCGGAGGTCCGGGCGGAGGGAGAGAATGTTCTTCGGATTGATGCCGCCGGCCATGATAACGTTCCTTACGCCGTGCTCTTTCAGGAAGGTGAACGGCTTGCTTATCTGGCCCACGCTGAATTCCCGGTAAGCGTCGCACAGGGGGATGACGGCGGGGTTGGTCTCCCCCTTGAACCCTACGGCCACGATACGCAATTCCGGCGTCCGGCGGCGTGCGCCCCGGACAATATATTCCGGATAAACGCCGTCTCCGGCTACCAGGCCTAATACGGGCGGGTCTGTTGTCATGCGGCGTGAAACTGAAGAAACGGGGCTGGTTACAGATATTCCGGGCGCTGGAGCAATTCCGCCACGCGCTTGAGCAGGCGCCCGATGTCCGCTCCGTCCACCACGCGGTGGTCTCCCGTAGCCACGATGTTGGCTTTGGAGATGGGAATAAACGCCTCCACTTCGTCACTCCAGACCGGGGTTTTGGTGACGGCCCCCACCCCCAGGATAATGGATTCGCTGGGCATGGGCATGGGCGCGGCAAAGGTGAGGCCGAAGCCGCCGAAGTTGGTGACCGTAGCGATGCCCCCCGTGCTGTCTTCCGGAGCCAGTCTGCGGCGGCGCGCCTGGGCAATCAGCCTGTTATAATCTTCCAGCAGTTCTTCCATCGTCCGTTCGTTCACGCGGCGCAGCACGGGAACCATGACGCCGTCCGCCACCTGGGCGGCGATGCCTATGTCAATGGTTTTGGGAGAAAGAATGTTTTCCCCGACCAGGTAGCCGGCGCATTCCGGACTTTCCGCCAGGGCCAGGGCCAGGGCGCGGGCAAAATACAGGGTGATGCCGGGCCGCAGGGGGGAATTTTGCCTGTGCTTGATGAGAGGGTCCATGAATACGGGGCGCCCGGCGGAGGCCAGAGGGCGCGTCCAGCTGCGGCGCATGGCGTCCGCCACAGCCAGCCGCATGGATGAGGCCTTGCGGTGCGGCCATTGGCTGACATATTCCAGGAATTCCTCCAAGTCGTCAATGGTGACGCGCCCTCCCGCCCCGGAACCGGAGATGAAAGCGATGTCGGAGGCGCTCATGCCCAATTCATCCATGCGCGCTTTCATCCGGGGGGACATGTAGTGCGCTCCCTTCATGCCGGCGGGTACGGGGAGGCCGCGCACGCTGGGCTGGACTTTCAGGTCCGTTCCGTTTTCCTGGTAGGATTCCCCCGTCACTCCGAAATGGACGCCCGCGGGTTTTTCCTCCCGGGGAGGGGCAGCGGGCGCGGCCTGGGGAACGGATTCCGGGCTGGCAGGAAGGGACGGCTGGGTGGAGTCTCCGGCCGGAGTCGCCCCGGAACGCTCAATTTCCTCTTCCGTGGCCTCAATCATGGCCATGCAGGAGCCGACCACGACGGATTCCCCCTCCTTGATGAATACATCGCTCAGGATGCCGCCGCACATGGTGGTGACTCCCATGGTGGCCTTGTTGGTTTCTACCTCAAAGATTTCCTGGTCGGCTTCTACGGTATCGCCCTGGGCCGCCAGCAGGCGCAGCACGGTGGCTTCTGCAATGGAATCCCCGAGCTGGGGCATCAGAATGGGTACTTTAGGCATGGTGGAAACTGGGTTGAATCAAATGGATAAAAGATGGCGGATGGAGGCGGCTATGGATTCCAGCGTGGGACGGTGCGCCTTCCAGAGGTTGGGATGCTGGGGGATGGGGGTATCCCGTGCGTTGAGCCTCTGGGGCGGAGCATCCAGCAGGTGGAAGCCTTCCGCGACAATGCGTGAAACAACTTCCGCCGTGACGCCTCCCCACGGAAAGTCTTCCCCGACGACTAGGACGCGGCCGGTGCGCGCTACGGAGGCGATAACGGTATCCATGTCCAGCGGGCGGACTGTGCGAAGGTCCACGACCTCCACCTCATAGCCGCTTTCCTTCTCAAGCAGGTCCGCCGCGCGCACGGCTTCCGGCACCATGGCGCTGTACGCCACCACGGTGGCATGCTTCCCCGTGCGGGCGATCCGGGCCGTGCCGAACGGGATGACCGGGGCTTCCCGGTAGTTGTCTTCCGCCTTCAGCCAGCGGTACAGGAACTTGTGTTCCAGAAAAATGACGGGATCCGGAATTTCCACGGCCTGGCGCAGCATCCAGTAGGCGTCCGCCACCGTGGCCGGGGTCATGACGTGCAGGCCCGGATAATGGGCGAACAAAGCCTCCAGACTCTGGCTGTGGAAAGGGCCGGTGCCGGGGGTTCCTCCGCAGGGCAGGCGCACCGTAATGTTGGCGGGGATGCCCGTGCGGTAGTAATGGGTGGCCGCCATGTTGACAATCTGGTTGAAAGCGATCGTGCTGAAGTCGGCAAACTGTACTTCCATAATGGGCTTCTTGCCCATGACGGCGGCTCCGGTCACCATGCCGGCCATGGCGTCCTCACTAATGGGGGCGTCAATAACCCGGTCCGGGAACAGATCCTTGAGGCCCTTGGTCGCTTTGAAAGCGCCGCCGAAAACGCCTATGTCCTGCCCGTACAGAAAGACGTCCCTGTCTTCCGTAAGCAGGTCTTTCTGGGCGTCGTGGATGGCATCAATGTATGTTACGCTCATGGGAATATTCCGTTTGCTGGCTTAATAAGGTCTCCATACCGTGGCGTTCCAGTCTTCCCGGAAGGGATCCGGTTCCGGTTCCCGCTGCGCGGTGGCTACGGCCAGCTGGACTTCATCGGCATACTGTTTTTTCAGAGCCGCCGTTTCTTCCGGAGTGAGCCAGCCGGCTGCCAGCAGCTGCCGTTCCGCGACCGCTACGGGGTCTTTTTTTTCATATTCCTCTTTCAGCTCCCTGGGGATGTAGGAGGCGTCGTCATGCTCCCCGTGCCCGCACATGCGGAGGGTCTTGGCAAGCACCCACTGGGGGCCCCTGCCTTCCCTCGCGTTATTAACGGCGGCCCGGAAGGTTTCCAGCGTAGCCATGAAGTCCGTGCCGTCCGTTTCATGCACGGTGAATCCGTAACCGCGGCCCCGGTCCGCCAGGGAGGCTTCTCCGAATTCCCTGATATTGGGAGTAGAGTAGGCAAATTGATTATTGGTTACCACGAGCACCAGGGGCAGCCGCTCCACGTTCGCCATATTGGCGGCTTCATGAAAAGCTCCTGTGGACGTAGTGCCGTCGCCGCAGAAAGCCACTCCCACGGGGCCGGGCAGTTTGCCGTCCAGGCGCTTGGCGAAAAGGCAGCCGATGACGAAAGCCACCGTGCTGCCCAGATGGCTGATGGGGGCCATATAGCCTTCCGCAGGCAGGCCCCGGTGGACATTGCCGTCCCGCCCTTTCATATATCCCAGGGCGGAACCCAGATAGGCGCGTGCCGCTTCAATAATCGGTTCCCCCCAGGTGACGCGCGCCGCCTGTTCCCGGATGAACGGGGCGATTACATCGTAGCCGGCAGTCAGAAAAACGCCTCCGCATGCGGCAATCGCTTCATGCCCGCGGCCCAGATAAACGCCCCCCGTAATTTTGCCCGCTTTGTAAAGGCTGGAAATTTTGGTGTCAAAGGCCCGCGCCAGCAACATGGCCTTGAAAGCCCTGACGGCATTTTCCTTTAAGTCCGGTTGTGTAGTGTCGCAATGTGCCACCCCATTATTTTATATGCTGCATAAGGAAATGCAATGCCATTTCATGAAACTGCCTGAGACTTTATGTCCGCAGATGCGGGACCGCTCCGCAGGGCGGCGGAGGTCCGCGCGGGGTGGTTCCGGACCACCGGGAGCATTTTTACATCTTCTGCTCCCACACGCGGATGCACGAAAATTTCCGGATTCATTTTCCCCCCGGCGGCAGGCTGCATCTCAGTTCGAATTTGGGATTTGCCACATCGTAATCTCCGGAAAACAATTCCGTCTCCATAATGATTTTATTATATTCCTGCGCAAAAAGGCCCGGAAAAACGCCGGGCGCTTCCGCGATGCCGCTTTCCTGCCTGACGGCGCAAAGAAAGGAGGCGGCAGGCAGGCGCATGATTTCTTTCATCTGCCGGGCATCTCTGCCGGTCGCTTCCACCTCCACGTACAGGAACTGCTCCGTCCCTGCTTTCCGGTGGAAGGAGAGCAGGCCGGCTTCCGCACCCAGCCGCAGCCGGCGGCGGTCAATATCGTCAAAGATACGGGTGATGAGGATGTTAAAATCCGGAGTATGCTGTTTTCCCGCATAGGGCGCCACCCAGCAGTATTTTTCCGGCAATGCATGGATGGCCTGTTCCCCATGAAGCAGAAGGCCTTCTTCCCGGTCCATCTGTTTCCGGAATTTTTCCAGCAGGCGCAGTTTTTCCTGAATCTCCCTGATTTTCCGGTGCGCCAGCATGGTGCCGTGGGAGAAAAGTTTCTTATAATGAATCCGTTGCTGATCCTTGGTCAGGAAGCCGGTGAATTCCTTCAGGGGAATATCCAGGAAAATGCAGGCACGGATGGCGTCCACTACGGGAATCTGGGAAAGAGTGTAATAACGGTAGCCGGTATCCGGGTCCGTATAGGCCGGGAGCAAAATACCCAGTTGTTCATAATACCGGAGGGATTTGACATGTACGCCGGTCTGTTTGGACAGATTGCCGATGGTTAGTAGATTCTGTTTGTCCATCCTGTATTGCGGTTTGGTGGTGAGGGAATTGATTGTTGCCGCCGGAGGCCCGCCCGACGGTAACGGACGCTGCATGCAGAAGAAGCCTTTCTGAAGACGAAATTATTTCCGTCATTCATTGGATTTTTATTGTCAACAATTTACAATAAATAACAAAAACCATCCCCGCTTAATTTTTCATTGCCTCTTGACTCTCCCATTATGGGATACTTTACATCATATGGCAATTGAAAAATCCCCGGTCTTGTCGGAAGCGCGGGCCCGGGGTTTCCTGAGGTCCCAAACAGCGTGATTCCTGATGAACATAATTAATCTTTTTTTCTGCATAACCCTGTTGACGGTTTTTTCCTCCTGCCGGCGGGGAGATGAAAAGCAGGCCGCCGGATTTCCCGGTGAAGCCGTGCCGGAAGTTTCCGTCATGACGGCACGCAGTACTCAGGTCCCTGTAACCGCCAACCTTCCCGGCCGTATGGAAGCGTATCTTCAGGCGGAAGTGCGCGCCCGCGTGACGGGAATTATCCAGGAACGCTGCTATCAGGAAGGGCAGACGGTCCGGCCGGGCGACCTTCTCTTTAAAATAGACCCGGCTCCTCTTCAGGCCGTTCTGGATGAATGCAAGGCTGCGGTGGCTCGTGCCGGGGCCGTTCTGTCGGATGCGGAGGACAAGGCTGCCCGGTATTCCTCCCTGGTCGCCAAGGGCGCCGTCAGCATACGTGAGCATAAGCAGGCCAGGGCGGAGGAAGAACGGGCCAGGGCGGAATATGCCGCCGCCGCCGCGTCTCTGGAGCAGGCGCGCCTGAATCTGGAATATACCCGGGTGGAGGCTCCCATCTCCGGCCGCGTGCGCCGCGCCCTGGTGACGGAAGGGGCGTTTGCCAACCAGAATGAATTCACCCACCTGACCACGATTGAACAGATTGACCCCATTTATGTCCGCTTCAGCCAGCCGGCCTCCCAATACAGCAGCCTGCGCCGCGCCGTCGTGTCCGGATTGTGGAAGGGAGTGCCGCTGGGAGAAATCAAGGTGCGCCTGCTGCTCTCCAATGGAGAGGAATACCCTCATGCCGGCAGGATCATTTTTTCCGACATGGCGGTGGACCCGAATACGGACACTATTGAAATGCGGGCCCTGTTTCCCAATCCGGACAGTGAACTGCTGCCCGGCGCCTATGTGCGCGTGGTATTTGACAGGGCGGTGCGGGACAACGTTTTCGCCATTCCCCGGGATGCCGTCATCCGAACCGCGCAGGGAGCGTCCGTCTTCGTTGTAGGGCCGGAAGGCGTGCTGGAAACGCGCTCCGTCAGGGCGGATGCGCTGAACGGCCGGGAATGGCTGGTTTCAGAAGGTCTCCGGGACGGGGACAGGGTTGTCGTCAGCCATATGATGTCCCTCCGCCCCGGCATGAAAGTCCGCAGCGCCGCCGCCCGGACGCAATCCAATGCCCAGCAATAAACCGCCATGCCTGATTTCTTCATACGCCGCCCCATTTTTGCCTGGGTAGTCGCACTCCTGATTTCCCTGATTGGTCTTCTGGCTATTCCCAGCCTGCCCATTGCCCAGTATCCGGATATTGCCCCTCCGGTTATCACCCTGCGCACCACCTATCCGGGGGCTTCCGCCCAGGATACGGAAGAAGCCGTCACCGCCGTCATTGAAAAGGAAATCAACGGCGCGCCCGGCCTGATGTACATGTCCGCCACCAGCAGCTCCGACGGCGCCGTGGAAATAGCCGCTACGTTCAAGCAGGGCACGGATCCGGACATTGCCGCCGTAGAAGTGCAGAACAGGCTGAAAATCGTGGAATCCCGCCTGCCGGAATCCGTCCGGAGAGAAGGCGTGTTCGTGGAAAAATCCTCCAACAACATTCAGGCGATGGTCTCCCTCTCTTCTACAGGCAACCTGAATGATACGGAGCTGGGGGAATGGGCTTCCGCCCGCATTATTCCTGAACTGAAGCGTGTGAAAGGCGTCGGGCGCGTGGAGCTTTTCGGTGCGGAGGCATCCATGCGCATCTGGCCAGACCCGGAAAAGCTGGAGGCGCTGGGCCTGACTCCCACGGATATTGTCAATGCCGTGGCTGCCCAGAGCGAGCGCATCATCATCGGGGACATCGGGGGGGCAGCCGTTCCCGAATCCGCGCCCATCAACGCCGGCGTGGTTGCGGAGGAAGCTTTCCGTACGCCGGAAGAATTCGCCTCCATTGCGTTGAGAACGCTTTCAGACGGTTCCTCCGTCAAACTGGGCGACGTGGCGCGGGTGGAGCTGGGCGCCAACAGCTACGCATTCTTTTCCCGGTGCAATGGCCGGACGGCCACCGGAATGGCCATTAAGATGGCACCCGGCTCCAATGCCGTGGAAACCATGGGCCTGCTCAAGGCCAAGATGGATGAACTGTCCAGGGATTTCCCTCCCGGAGTTTCCTACCAGATTCCCTATGAGACTACCCACTTCGTGGAAATTTCCATTCAGAAAGTCATCTCAACCCTGCTGGAAGCCGTTTTGCTGGTGTTCCTGGTCATGTTCCTGTTCCTCCAGAACTTCCGGGCCACCCTGATTCCCACGCTCGTCGTTCCCGTAGCCCTGCTGGGAACCTTTGCCGTGATGTGGCTCTCCGGGTTCTCCATCAACATGCTTACCATGTTCGGCATGGTGCTCAGCATCGGCATTCTGGTGGACGACGCCATTGTGGTGGTGGAAAATGTGGAACGCATCATGATGGAGGAAGGCCTGGATGCCCGGCGCGCCACGGTGAAAGCCATGAAGCAGATCGGCGGGGCCATCGTAGGCATCACCGCCGTGCTCGTAGCGGTCTTCGTGCCCATGGCCTTTTTCAGCGGAGCGGTGGGAAACATTTACCGGCAGTTTGCCGTGACGCTCATTGTATCCATCTCCTTCTCCGCGTTTCTGGCTCTTTCCCTGACTCCGGCTCTGTGCGCCGCCATGCTGAAACCCTCTTCCGTGGAGCATCAGGAGAAAAGAGGTTTTTTCGGATGGTTCAACCGGACGATACACCGGTCCACGGACCGGTACGGCCGTGCCGTATCCGGAATGATCCGCCGTCCAGTGCGCTCCCTGTTCCTGTATGCCCTTATTATTGCAGGGGCCGGCTATTTGTACCTGACGCTGCCCACTTCTTTCCTTCCGGAAGAAGACCAGGGCAACTTCATGGCGATGGTATCCCTTCCTGCCGGCACCCTTCAGAAGGAAACCAGCATGCGGCTGCGGGAAGTGGAGGACTACCTGATGCGGCATGAGCCGGTGGAGTACGTTTACTCCGTGGGCGGCTTCAGCTTCATGGGCTCCGGAACCAACATGGCCATGCTGTTTGTCAGCCTGAAAAACTGGGATGAGCGGCCCGGTGAAGACAGTTCTGTCCAGGCGATTATTGACCGTGTCCATGCCCGTTTTGCCGGAGACCGCCAGATGATGGTCATGGCCCTGAACATGCCGGCCCTGCCGGAGCTGGGCAATTCGTCCGGATTTGACTTCCGCCTCCAGGACAAGGGCGGGCTGGGACATGCCCGAATGGCGGAAGCCCGGGACGAGCTCCTGGCCCGCGCCAATGCGGACCCCAATCTGGCGGGCGTTTATTTCTCCGGCCAGGCGGATACGCCGCGGCTGCACGTCTCCATTGACCGGGAAAAAGCCTTTTCCATGGGAGTTCCCATGGCGGAGATCAGCAATTCGCTGGCTGTCATGTTCGGGTCCAGCTATGTGGGGGATTTCATGCATGACGGCCAGGTGCGCCGCATCATGGTGCAGGCGGACGGAAAAAGCCGCCTGGACGGAAACGACATTGAGGACCTGCATGTCCGCAATGACCAGGGGAAACTTCTGCCCCTTTCCTCCTTTGTCCGGCTGGGGTGGACGGCGGGGCCTCCGCAGCTCACGCGCTATAATAACTATCCCTCCTTCACCATCAACGGCTCTTCCGCGCCCGGCAAGAGCAGCGGAGACGCCATGAACGCTTTGGAACGGATTACCGCCTCCCTGCCGCAGGGCGTGGGGTTTGAATGGACGGGGCAATCCTATGAAGAAAAGCTGGCCGGTTCCCAGGCCACGCTGCTTTTCGGCCTGTCCATCCTGATTGTTTTCCTGGTGCTGGCCGCCCTGTATGAGAGCTGGTCCATTCCGTTGGCGGTTATTCTGGTCGTGCCTCTGGGGCTCCTTGGGGCCCTGCTGGCCGTCTTCCTGCGCGACATGCCCAATGACATCTACTTCAAAGTAGGCCTGATCACGACCATCGGCCTTTCCGCCAAGAATGCCATTCTGATTGTGGAAGTAGCCAGGGAATTTTACCGGGAAGGCATGGATGCGGCGGAAGCTGCCGCCGCCGCCGCCAAACTGCGCCTGCGGCCCATCCTGATGACCTCCCTGGCGTTCGGGGCGGGCGTTGTTCCGCTGGCGTTCGCCCATGGGGCGGCGGCCGGAGCGCAGCGCGCCGTGGGCACCGGGGTACTGGGCGGCATCATTACGGCTACGCTGCTGGCAATCTTCCTGGTGCCCCTCTTCTTCCGCCTGACGGCCGGAAAGAGGAACCCGGCTTATCCGGAAAAGATATAGGGCCGGATGCCCGCCGCGGGAAACTTTTCGTGAACGCCGCCGGAATGGGAGTCCGGAGCACGCTTATTTTCCCCATGGCAAAAGCCGTGAAAGGCTCCTGCCGCCTTGTTGGGGCAGGAGTTCCCGCCATGACGAGCAAGAGGGTCATTGACGGGC
>CAJKMG010000014.1 GCA_905200945.1 uncultured Akkermansia sp.
CCTGCTCGCTTCTTGCATTTTCCTATTTTCCCCTTTAAATTCCTTGTAAGAATTTGTGATTCTTGTATGTATTAAAGCTGTTATGTTTTCTCATGTTGCTGCCGTTGGGGCGGTTCTTGGAACTGTCATGTCCCCCCTTGTTTGCGTATCTGCCGCGGAAAGGTCTCCCGTAGCGGCTGCTGAAGATGTGGTGGCGCGTGTAACTCCCTCGGCAAAGGGATCTGTTTTGTTCCACTTAAATCCGGATCTGGGCAACAAGATTACTATTTCCGGCGTTGCCGGAGGCATCCGGGTGGAGGCGTCTGATGTGCGTCGCCTGGTGGCTGGTTATGGATGGTATTTAAAAAATATTGCCAAGGTCCATTTTTCGTGGAACGGGGATCGGATGGCGCTTCCTTCCCCTTTGCCGGTTCCCACCAGGCCAGTAACGATAGAAAGTCCGTGGAATATCGTTTTTGCCTATAATTACTGCACCCTTTCCTATACGGCTGCTTTCTGGGATTGGAGCAGATGGCAGCGGGAAATTGATTTTCTGGCGTTGAACGGGTTTACGCATGCACTGGTAACGGCGGGTTTGGAAAAAACATGGGAGGATTTTCTGACCGGCTTGGGGTATCCCCGGGAAAAAATTCTTCGTTTTATCCCTAATCCGGCATTTGCCGCCTGGTGGAATATGGGGAACCTGGAAGGCCATGGAGGACCGTTGAGCCAGCAGCAGATTAATAAAATGGCTCAGATGGGGAAGCGTATTGTTTCCCGTATGGAACAGTTGGGAATGACTCCTGTACTTCAGGGGTATGTGGGATTCGTTCCTTCTGATTTTCAGGATAATGTCCAGATAGACGGATTGAAGCTTATTCCTCAGGGGGAATGGGTTAATTTCAAGAGGCCGTGGGTGGTGGATCCCACTTGCGAGGCTTTTCCCAAACTGGCTGCGGACTGGTACAAGGCTCTCCGCAAGGTGTATGGCATTCCCGGAAAGATGTTTGGTGGGGATTTGTTTCATGAAGGGGGGCGGAAAGGAGGCATTGATGTAACGCATGCGGCACAGGCTGTGCAGAAAGCCATGCAAAAGGCTTCTCCGGGGGCTTTCTGGGTGATTCAGTCTTGGGGAGGGAATCCTACCCGTGAGTTATTGGACGGGTTGGATCCCGAGTATGCGCTTATATTGCAGCTTACCAAGGATATGGCTAACGGAGGAAAGAATTTAAAAACTTTTAACGGCATTCCGTGGGTCTGGTGCGAACTGGCTAACTTTGGAGGCAATACGGGACTGTATGGTGGGATTCCTCTTCTTTCCCGGCTCGGAAGTGATTTGGCCGGTTATGGAGACAAGGGACTGGTGGGCATGGGGACTTTGTCCGAAGGACTCGAGACGAATCCTCTTCATTACGCTCTGTTTAGTGACCGTTTATGGACTAAGGAGGATATTTCCGTCCGTGAGTGGCTTGGGAGGTACGCGCTCCAGCGTTACGGTTCCGCTCCAAAGGCTGTCGTAAAGGCGTTGGAAGTCTTGTCTTCCTCCATTTACAATCCCGTTCGTTCTCAGGAGGGATGTACGGAGTCTATTATTTGTGCCCGTCCATCCTGGAATGTCCGAAAGGCTTCTACATGGTCCAGCGGGGAGCGGTATTATCATCTGGGTGACATTGTAAAAGCGGCGCGCGGTTATCTGAAGGCTGCTAATGATCAGCCGGATCTGGTGAAAAGGGAGACGTTCCGTTATGATTTGGTGGATGTTGTGCGTCAGTCTCTTGCGGACGCTGCTTTTTACCAGCTTCAACAGGTCAGGAACGCATTTGATTCCGGAGATGCAGCTGCGTACAAAAAGCAGGTAAAACGGTTCCTGTCTCTGATTTCAGATATGGATGCCCTTTTGGCGACGGATAGCCAGTTTCTTTTGGGAACTTGGCAGAAAAGGGCTCTGGATTGGGGTAATTCCCGCCAGGAAAAAGCTTTGATGGACAAATCCGCGAAAATGCTTGTCACTACGTGGATTGATCAGGCTCCCCGGTCGTTGAATGATTATTCCAATCGCCAGTGGGCCGGGCTTGTTTCCGATTTTTATTTACCTCGATGGAGGAATTTTTTTGAATCTCAAATGGATGTACTGACCGGGAAGAAGACGCGAGATGCCGCCCATGTCGCATTTATGGATAAAACGGTTCGGGAGGAACTGGCTTTTGCCGGGAATGGAAAAATTTATTCTACTAAACCGTCGGGGGATACTTTGAGCGTCGCCAATCGAGTGATGAATAACCACCGGAAAATGTTGGATGCCCTGAGTGCGGAAGAAAGGCATTCCTCGGGAAGTCCATGGGAACTGCAGCAAGGTTCTCCGTTGCAGTTTGATGTAACGGATCAGGTAACTGCTTCTGGAACATATACTGTTACTTTCCAGTGGAAGAATGGTCCCAGCGCCTTGAAAATCCATTCCGTCAGGTTATACGAGGGTAACAGGGAGGTGGCTGCCGATGTTCATGAGGGAAGAACTGGCGTGGAAAACAAGGATAATGTTTACAGACTGGAATTGAAGAAGTACAGAACCAACCTTGATTCTTATATCCTGAAAGCGGAAGTAAGCGGTGTTTCTCAGGGTGCTTCTAAAGGAGAAATGATGTTGAAGAGACTGGTGAATTGAGAAGAGGATAAATTGTTGTGGAAAAGAAAATAGCGGTTATACGTGCGGGGGGGGGAGGAGCTGTCGTTTTTCTGTCTTCCGATTTTTTCTCGGAAGCAGTTTGTTTTCCTTACAGAAAAAGGGAGAAGAGGGAATTCCCTCTTCTCCCTTGAAAAACGGCATGATGGTGAAATTTACCGGCGACGGCGTAACAATAGAGTGCCCATACCGAGCAGCCCCAATGTGGCGGTTGCCGGTTCCGGAATCACTTCATTACTGGTGGAAAAGTTTACTGCCGGCAAATATCTGCCTTCCCAGGAGTTCAGGGTATTGTTTTTATAGGTGCCGGTTCCGCTGGGCAGGTTGACGTTATTATTGGACATGGAGAGGGAGGCGGAGACGGCATGATTTCTGTAAGCCGTCATATTTTCCGTGCCGGCCGTCAGGTTCAGGTTTTCCCAAGTGGTATCTTCACTGACGAAAAGGTATTGATAAGTAGCAGTGGAATTCAGTTCCACATTGTTGAAATCGAAAGTCAGCGTAGCTCCGTCTGCCCAAGCGTTGGCGTTAGAGGAAAGGCCGACCAGATCCCCTACTGTGCCGTCAGCAGTAAAAGTGTAAATGGCCACTTTAAAAGTGGTGCCGCTTCCACTGCCGCTGCGCATGTCCAGAGAAAGACTGTTTAAATAAACAGTTTCGAGAAGGGTTGCCTCTTCCCCACCCGTGGTGGTGGACATAACGGGAGAAGTCAATTGGGTTGCAAAACCGAAGTAGTTATTGCCTGCGCTGCTGGCAGCGTTAATGTTGGTGGTGGAGAATATTGTGGCTGCTTGGGCGGCTCCCAACGATAGAAGAATGGAGATAACAGAAATAACAGGTTTCATTGCTGGAATGGGAATACAATTTAATGCATTGATATGCACCTGAAAAAAGCTATCGGATTTCGAATCCGCCTTGAAAAATATAAAATATATTGATGCTATAAAGAAGTCTGAAAATCTTTGCAGATTTCAGATACACGAACGAGCAGAAACAAGCTTTATAATATCACCATCAGTACTTTTCAAAAGGAATTCCATGTTCCAACGGTAAACATCGGTTATGGGCTTTCTTAACTCTGGAACATAGCAGAAAACTCTATTTTCAGCCTCCCTGGATTCCCGAATCGGAATGGCCAGGGTATACAAGCTCTTCTCTCTTAAAATTAAAGATTGACCTCGGATTCGAAATCCGTTTATCAATAGTTTTACTGTAATACCGCAATTTACGCTCCGGTTTCAAAAGGAGGGAGACTTGTACGGGCTCTTTTAACGAGATGGATTTTTCTGGGGAAGAACGTTTCCGTTCAGCGGGATGCCTGGTAAATGCTGAACATCAGAACAGCCATTCCTGTGAGGGCCGCCCCTGCAATGATGCCGGAGGCACAGGGGACTTTATATTCCCGTGATTTGTCCTTGAAAAGACAATCCGCCGCCCAGCCGAGCACAGCTCCTGCAAAGAATAGGAAGGAATCGTTCCACTGGATGGCCCAGGCCAGGCCAAAACCGATGGGTGAGGGAAGCCATTTCCCTGTCCGGGGAATATAGCGGGGGATAAGTACCAGAATGAGTCCGAGAATACCGCCTGCGATGATGGAAAGAACCTTGATGCTATGCAAATGACTGAACCCCATACCCAGTGCTTCTGCCGTGGCTGCCCAGGTTCTGGCGCCCGGGGCATTGAAGGCTTGAAGAGCGTTCGCATCCGGAACCATGGAGCGGAAGGCCAACACGGAAACGAGGGTTCCCAGAAAAATTCCGGAAAACTGAGCGATAAATTGTTTACGGGGGTTGGCCCCCAGCAGGTAGCCTACCTTGAGATCCACGAGCAGGTCTGCCGAGGAGCTAGACGCTCCGGAAGTGATGTTGGCCGCCATCAGGTTGGCCGTTACGTGTCCAGGAGCAATCCCTCCGAAGATGAGCTGTGTAACTTTTCCCATAGCTCCGGTGGGTGTAATATTGGCTTCTCCGGTGATTCGGCAGACGACCAGTGCCAGGAAAAAGGATATGACTACTGCAATGCAGCTCATCCAGTACGGAACGTCAAAGGATGCATGAGCCAGATAGCCGAGAGCTCCCAGTGAGATAAGCTGACCTGCCAGAAACCAGCTCATGGGCGTTTCTATTTTTTCCACATCCGTCAGTTCACGTCTTTTATTCAGGGAAAACATGGCTCCCAGGGAAGAAAAGGAACGAATAATACTTTTCCATTGGAACAGGAAAGCCACAATGCTGGCGACGACCATGCAGGCGGTTCCTCCCCACAAGGTCCAGCTTACGCTCTCCCGATAACCCGCTCCCACAGGAAGCAGTTCCCGGCTTTCCAGCCACGGCACGTAAAGGGCCCAGCAAACAGTTCCTCCGATGAAGAGACTGAGGGATGTTTTCATTCCTACCAGAGCTCCCGCACCCACGAACATGAGGTCCCATTTGAAAAAAATAGTTCGCTGGTACCAGCTGCCGAGGATATGTTGCTGGACCGTTCCAAGCCATCGTTCTCCTCCTGCAGCCATGGCGATGGCATTGACGGCGGCGAAAAGGGCGGAGTAAAGCAGGGCTTTGGCCTGTCCCGCCGCCTTTTTGCCTTCCGAATAGAGGACTTTGAGAGTTTCCGCCGTGGCAATGCTGTCCGGGAATCTGATTTGTTCAATGTTGATCATTTGGCGTTTCATTGGAATGGCCATGGTGACGCCCAGCACGGCAATGAAAAATATCCAGGCAAAGGTAGTGCCAAGAGGCATGTGTTGCCCTGTCAACAGAAGCAGGGCAGCTACGGCGGAAGTGAGGGTTCCCCCTGTAGAATAGCCTGCGGAACTGGCGGCGGACTGCATGCATGTGTTTTCCAGAATAGTCATGGGTGATTTGGAGATTCCCAGGCGCACAAAGGCGTTCCAGAGGGCGAAAGAGATAACTCCCGCCGTCAGAGCCACCCCGAAGGACCATCCCATTTTAAGGTTGGCATACAGATTAGTGAGGGAAAGGATGGAGCCGAGGAGCATGCCTACGATGACGGCTCTCCAGGTAAGCTGCTTCATTCTGTCTCCAGAACCCAGATAAACTTGATCGTACCATTGCTGTTCTACTTCATCCGGTGTGCCTTGGAATCCCTCCAGAGGCAATGGTTTTTCCAGGCAGGAGGGGAGAGAGCTGGAATACTGGGGGGGAGTAGATGCCATACAGGTCATGATATAGCATTTGCGGGCGTGGTGGAAAAGTCGTATCTGTCTTTCTCTGCTTTCGGCGCTCCTTCCGCTTGAGACTTGCGTGCCTGTGGCGGCCGTGGTTTAATGAACGCCATGAGCCAATCTTTTACGGATAAACTTGCCGCCCGCATTAAAGAGACCGGTTCCGCCTTGTGTGTCGGGTTGGATCCGCGCCCCGGCATGGATGATTTGGAGGCGATTCCTGCGCTGTTGCGGAAGGTTGTGGAGGAAACTGCTCCGTATGCGGCGGCGTTTAAGCCGAATATTGCCTATTTTGAAGCTATGGGGTTGCGGGGCCTGAAAATACTTGAGGATTTGCTTCTGGATATGCCTAAGGATGTTCCGGTGGTGCTGGATGCCAAGCGTGGAGATATTGGAGAGACTCAGAAGTATTACGCGCATGCTTATTTTGAACGCTTGGGCGTGGACGCTGTGACGTTGAGTCCTTTTATGGGATATGATACGCTGGAGCCTTTTCTGAATTATGAAGGTAAAGGTGTTTATCTGCTGGCAGTTACCTCCAATCCCGGGTCTGCGGATGTGGAACGGCAGGAATTGGCAGGGGGCCGCAAGGTTTTTGAACTGGTGGGAGACATGGTGCTCCGCTCTGCCCGGGAAGGCTGTAAAACTTCCGTAGGCATGGTGGTGGGGTTGACCAATGCTGATTCCAGTATTCTGGAGCGTATTCCGGATGCTCCTTTGCTTATTCCCGGTCTGGGAGCTCAAGGCGGTGATCTTTCCTGTCTGAGCGGCTCCGGTCATGTGGCGCCTCCCCTGATTAATGTCTCTCGAGGCATCATGTACCAGAATCCGGAATTGGGCTTTGCAGAGAAGGCCGCCGGATTTGCACAGCGCATTCGGGAAGCATTGAATTATTGATATTCATGTATTTTTTGCAAATAACAAAATGATAACGGTCTGCTTATGGCTGTGCATGCGCTTGTCAAAGGGAGGGGGCTGATATATTGAACAGGTGCATCCCCATTCCCTGCCCGTTTTTTATGGATGAAAAGCCCGGAATTGTAAAATTCACTCCCCATTCCACATCCAGATCCGCAATGTTGATTGCGGTGGCAGTGACAGTGGGCGTGCAGGTGGCTTTATGTGCGGTGCTTGTAGCCATACATTTGCAGGATATGTGGTTTCCCTCCGTCCAGGGCGGGGAAGTGGAAATGACGTTTGTGTCCCCGTTTGAAGAGGTTTCTCAGGAGCCGGAAGAGGTCCAGCCTGCATCTGTTGTTCCTGTTGCAGCTCCTTCCACAGTCAGCCCCGTTCCGGAAATTGCATCAGATGACGACTTATTGGCGATAAAGTTGCCGGAAAATGAAGATTGTTCCGAAATGAAGGATTTTCTTTTGGACGAGGCTTCTTCGGAACTTTTGCCGGAGGAGCTCGCCGTCATGCGGATTTCCATGAATGAGGTAAAGCGCAGACAGCCTGTGAAGCGCCCGGAGGTATCCTTGCCGGGTCGTCCGGACCCGGATCAGAATATTTCCCCAGATAAAAAGGTGCGTTATAAACATGCTCCGTCCTTGCCCAATTCCGTCAATTCTTCTAAAGTCGGGAAGGTGAATGCCGTGGTGAAAGTAGTGGTGGGAGTGAATTCCCGAGGGGAACCTTCATCCGTCAATCTTCTTCAGTCAACGGGGAATGCGGAATTGGACCGTCTTTTCATGCGTTGGGTGAGAGAGAATTGGACTTTTTATCCGGCGGAAAAGGACGGTGTACCTATTGCTTCCAAGGTGGTGGTGCCCGTCAGGTTGAATATAGATTAACCTGCGCAAGGAAATAAGAAAGATGCTTCCGGAGAAGACAGAAAACAGGCCCGTTTATGTGATCGGCCACCAGAATCCGGATACGGATGCTATTTGTTCAGCCATAGGGAACGCGGAGTTTTTAAGAACTCATGGTGAACCTGATGCAGTTGCCGCCAGATGTGGGGAAATGACGTTGAGAACATCCTGGGTATTGGAAAAGGCAGGAGTGCCGGAGCCGATACTGATTCATGACGTGACGCCTACCGCCGGAACAATCTGCCGTCGTGATGTAATTAGCGTAAGCCCGGACGATACATTCCTGACGGCCTATCGAAGGATGACGGAAAATTCCCTGCAAACCATACCAGTGATTGACGCTGATCACAATCTTCACGGCCTATTGCGTTATTTCGATTTGTTGAGTCTGCTCATGCCATTGAACATGACGGAGATGAATGTTCGCTCCGTCTTTTCCAGCCTGAGCAATATCGCCACCACCATTGACGGCAAGTGTCTGACCGGGGAGTCCTTGAGCGAGGAAGAAACGCAGAATATCCTGCTGGTAGGTGCTTCCAGTGAACCCAGCGTCCGGACAAGGCTCGCAAATTACAGGAGAAAAGGGATTGTCCGGGACCTGATCGTTATTTGTGGGGACCGTCCGAATGTGCAACTATATGCGGTGGAACATGGCGTACGTGCTTTGGTGACTACGTCCGGAGCTTTCCCTTCCTTGGACATTATTGAGACGGCCCAGACGACGGGAACATGTATTTTAAGCACGCCCTGGGATACGGCCAGTGTCGGTCAGTTGATCCGTTGTTCTCGGAAAGTTAGGGAGCAGGTTCAGAAGGACTATACAGTTTTCCCGGAGAATATGCCGCTGCCCGAGTTGAGGCAGGCTGCCGTGAAGCGCAAGCAGGCATTGTTCCCTGTGATGAGCATCAAAACGAACAAGATAATTGGTGTACTGAGCAAGACTGATTTGGTGGATCCTCCCCGTACACGCGTGGCTTTGGTGGATCACAATGAATTTTCACAGGCCGTCAAGGGAGTGGAGGAGGCGGAGATTGTGGAGGTGATGGACCACCATCGTTTGGGCACCCAGCTTTCTACACGGGATCCGATTCGTTTTCTGAATGAACCCGTAGGCTCCACATCTACTTTGGTGGCGCGCAGGTTTTACCATCGTAATGTGGAGCCTTCCCGGGCTGTAGCAGTCTGCCTGTGCGCGGGAATTCTTTCAGATACCCTGAATTTGACGTCTCCTACGACGGCGCGGGCGGATAGAGAAATGTTGGAATGGCTGACAGGTATTGCCAAAATAGATGCCAAGCAGTTTACAGAAGAGTTTTTTGCTACCGGTTCTTTGTTGCGTTCAAAAACCGAACCTTCCGTTATTATTCAGGCGGACAGGAAGACTTTTACTGAGTACGGGTACAAGATCAGTATTTCCCAGATTGAGGAAATTGGTATGTTTGGCCTGAAAGAGGTTCAGGAAGGTTTAGTGGGAGAACTTCGGAAGCTGGTGGAGCAGGAGGGGCTGAAGCTTGCCTGCCTTTTGGTTACGGATATCGTCACGCATGATTCTATGTTGTTGGCCGTCGGGGATGAAGACGTTTTGGAGAATATTGAGTACGAACGGCTTGGTCCCAATTTATTTTCTGCCACTGATGTAGTAAGCCGAAAGAAGCAGCTTTTCCCTGCTATTTCCCGTGCATTAAAAACGTTGTAAATGCTGGAGATCTTTGATTTTTAAAGGTAAAATCTTTTCCTGCAGAGGGGCGCCGGCGTTGCCGTGTGGTAAAGGATAGCTCAGGGGATTGCAATGTCTGCTACGATGGACCGGCGGATAGTATCCGGTATCAGCACAGTACTGGCTCTTTCAGGTTTGAGCGGTGGAGTGCAAAAAACTCGGTCCAGGCGCAATAGGGGGAATTTGACAGGCTGCGTAGCTCCATAACCGGCGCCTTTCAGTTTGAAGCAATCCTGAAAGTCAGAACTGAGTTTGGCAAAAATGGGGGATTGAGGGGCGGCGCTGAAGTTTCCGGCCATGATAATGGGAAGTTCTCCATGCTGGGTTCCTACTTCCCTCAGGGTGTCAAACAGGTATTGAAGTTGTTTGCGGTGGATGAACCGGAGTGTATGGAAATATTTCCAGCAGGCAGGAGAGTACAGGTCGAATCGATGTTCAAAAGGTTCCAGACTGATGTTGATGAGCCGAATCGCCAAGGAGGAATTTTCCGGTATCCAGTCTACAATTAAACCGGCTGTGTCCGTGATGCTTTGAGCCGGACCAATCTGACCGTGCCTCACGATAATGGCGCAACTTCCTATTTGCTTGATATAAGAGGTTCTACCGAAAATGCTGTAGGCAAATTTGAGTGTTCGGTTATAGTTGCTGCAACCTTGGACGAAAATAACGTCTGCACGGAGTTTCGATATCTGTTCAATGGGAGGAGGTTCCTCACTCCCTTCATATAAGGTAAGAACCCTGATTTGCTTGGCATCCGGAGCTGGAGGCATTTTGTAGTACTCCATTCCGGTTCTGGAAATGGGCGGGAGAAAGTCGGTAATGACGATGCCGTACGCAAACCAGACGATAATGCCAAGCAGACCGATCCGGGAACCGAAGACCAGCCATGCAACGAGCGCCGGAAAGGAGAAAATAAGGCAGCAAGCCCATATGGGCAGTGACGTTGCAAAAGCCATCGTGTCTGAACCGGTCCAGAAGATGGTGACGACGATGACCCACAGGCACAGAGAGACGCCGCCCAGCGCTATTCCCAAGTGGTTGACTCCGGATAGCGTTGGAAGAGGTTCCTCCAGATGTTTGCGTCTTCTGAGCCGATGCACTATGGTGACAGATTAAAATCCCATGCCAGGAGGGAGATCCAGGCCTCCTGTCAGTTTTTTCATTTCCGCCGCTGCTGTTTCCTTACCCTTGGCAATAGCGTCATTGATGGTTTGAAGGAGCAGTTCCTGGAGGAATTCTGAATCGGATGGGTCAATGATGGAAGGATCAATGATCAGTTCTGTGAGGTTGCCGTCGCAGGTGGCGGTAACTTTCAATTTCCCGCCAGCTCCTTCCGTTGTAACGGTTTGGGAAGCGAGCTTTTCTTGGGCGGCTGCAAGTCCGGCCTGCATCTGCTGGACCTGCTTCATCATTTTCATTATGTTCATGGTCGTTGTTTCTGGGTGAATGAGTTGACTTATTGGGAAATGATACGAGCCCGGAAGATTTCCATGGCGGCATCAATCAGCGGATCCGTATAATAAGAGTTATCTTCATTTTCCTCTTTGGTGGTTTCCTGAACAGGCTCTGCAGTTTTTTCCCGCTGGGTATGGGGTTTGGGTGCGGGAACGGGAGATGCAGGGGGAGGCGGTGCAGGCAGAGGAGCCAGCTCCTCCTGAACCGGTTCGGGAACGGAGAAATCCTGACGGATAGAAATAGTAACAGGAGCCCCAACATGTTGCGAAAGGGCGGCTTCCAGAGCCGTTCGAAGAGGGCCGGATGCAAGGCTGTCTATCCCCTGGCGGTCAGAAGGATGAAAAGAAATGGCGGCAACTACGCCGTCATAGCCGGAAAAAACGCTGTTGGTCAGAAAGTCCGCTTGAAGGGGAAACTTGACGGCCACTTGTTCCAGCACTGTTTTCCAATTTTCCTCTGTGATGGTTTTTCCGGATTGTTGGGACGGAACTGCCGGCTCCTCTTTTTCTATGGGAGTCTGGGGGCGGGATGATGGGACAGGAGTATCGAATAGATTGTCAAAGAAGCTTTTGGTTCGTCTTTCCGGAGGAAGATTTTCCTCAGGATCCATGAAAGTAGGCTCTGGAGAATCCGTAGAGAATTCCGGCACATCGGAGACTGTGGAGCCTGAGTGCCGGGTGGTTTCCCTGGGAGCAGGTACGGTTTTTGTCTGCAATTTAGTGGCGGAATAGGAAATCTCTTCCTCTGCAACGGCAAGGGGGGAGGTTTCTGCAGCGGGTGGGATAGTTTTTTGTTGTGGTTCAGCTTCCTGAACGGGATAGGGAGAAGCTTGAGTGTCGATCCCCTGATTTTTCTGTGCTGCAGGAGATAAGTAAGTGGAAGCCGCGGAAAAATCCGGAACTGGATCCATCAAGTGTTCTTCCGGAGCAGGGAATGGTTTTGTTGCAGCAACAGGAGGCTGGTCGTCTGACCGGAGAGCCGTAGCGGAAGGCGTGGATGCGCTTGTTTTCTGCCGTGAAACAGAATCTGAAGAAGATGTCGGGGCCTCGGCGGCTAACGGAGCACCTTCCAACGCCATGATAATATCGCTGATGCTGGCCTCGGCCAGAGTATGAACGGCCTTGATCAGGCCCATTTCCAGATGAAGTCTTTTATTAGTGGACCAGCGCATCTTATCTTCCGTTTCCGCCAGAACTTCCACCAGACGCAGGATTTTGTCCGTGTGGGTGCGTTTGACCAATCCGGCAAGTTCCTCCTTGGAGGATTCCGGGAGAGAATCAAAACTGGCTTCCGGATCTACTTTAGAGACCAGAATCTCACGCACAGCGGAGATAATTTCAGAAAGGAACTGGCTCATGTCCCTTCCTGCTTCCGCCTGTTCATGCAGAAGATGCAGAAGGGAGGGGAGTTCTTTGTTCAAAATAAGTGCCAGAGCATGGGCCACGGTTTCCCGGGAAGTAATGCCGAAAATGTGGAGTACCTGCTGTTCTTCAATATGATCTCCACAGAAGGAAACAAGCTGGTCCAGCATGGATTGTGCATCCCTCATCCCTCCATCTGCCACCTTGGCGACGGCAAAGGCTGCTTCCCTGCTCAGATTTACTCCCTCAGTAGAAGCGATATGGAGCAGGTGTCCTGCAATGATTTCAGAAGGAATGGGGCGCAGATCGAAGCGCTGGCATCGCGATAGAATAGTAGGCAGTATTTTGTGGGGTTCTGTAGTTGCGAAAATAAATTTGACATGAGGTGGCGGTTCTTCCAGCGTTTTAAGCAGGGCATTGAAAGATTCTTTAGTGAGCATGTGCACTTCGTCTATATAGACGATGCGGAAATTGCCTCTGCTCGGAGCGAAGCGCACGTTGTCCCTGAGGTCCCGGATGTGATCAATGCCGCGGTTGGATGCTCCGTCTATTTCAAGAACATCCAGGCTTCGGCCTTCCGCGATTTCTTCACATATATCTTCATGCGGGTCAAAATCCACTTTGGGGCCACCGCTGCAATTTAGAGCTTTTGCAAAAATTCTTGCGGTTGACGTCTTTCCCGTTCCTCGGGGGCCTACAAAGAGATAGGCATGAGCGAGACGGTTGTGCTCAATGGCGTTTTTCAACGTCTGGACGACATGATCCTGTCCAAGGACGTCATCGAATGTCAGAGGACGGTATTTTCTGGCAAAGACCTGGTAACTCACGGTTCAGAAAGACTAGAAGATGAGTTCCCGTTTGAAAAGAAAATAGAGAGTAATTGTTTTAAAATGTTGATAGAACGCTTCTTGGATGTTCCTCTTACGAAGTCAGACCGAAAAAAATATCAAGAAAACAATGAGGATGTTATTTTGATGTTGAAATCTGAAAATGTTCATGCCAATCTCACAAAAGTAACAGGAACCTTCTCATCTCTATAATTTCCTATGTGGGTCAAAGTATCAATAGCAGCCTTGGTCATTGCTCTTCTCGGCGGAGCCATGTATTATCTTGATAACGAGGAAGCTCTAACCAAGGAGCGTAAGGAATGCGCCTCCCGCTATAAGAATCTGAACGGTCTTCGCGGCGAGTTCACGGAAGAAAAGACAAAATATGTCGATTTTCTGGTGAAGAATGAGGCTTTGACGAATGATATCAATGCTCTAACCAAGGAGAAGGATGAACTGGAAGTAAAGAATCAGGAGTTGGCTGCAGCCAATGAGGCCAAAAAATCTGATCTTCAAACGCAGCAAACTGCTTTGGCAGAATTGCAGTCCAAGAGCAAGGATATGGAAAGCATTCAGGCCATTGCTGACAGAATCAAGGGGTTGGAAGAAGAATCCAAGCAGTTGGAAGTGGTTAAGCAGGCGGAACAGGGAAAACATGATGCCATCGTTGCCGAAACCGAGCAGCTTATTGTGAACAATGCCGCTCTTCGTCAGCTCAAGGCTGATCAAGATGCCCGGCTTTCTCCGCCCAACCTGAAAACGAGGGTTTCCCAGGTGATTGATGATTTTAATGTAGTTGTGATCGACGGAGGAGCCGCCGATCTAGGCGTAGTGCCCGGTTCCAAGTTGGCCGTGATGAGGGACGGCAACAAGATTGCCGAGCTTGACGTAAACGCTGTTGAATCCCGGGTTTCCACGGCTACTATTTTACCAAGTACGGTAACCGCCGGCGAACGTGTTGAAGCCGGAGACATCGTTGTATCTGTCCGTCCCTAGTTTTTCCCGGTTCAATACATTCCATACACTCTCACATATATACACAATGAAGACTGTCTTAGTAGTTTTATTGATTCTCGCAGCAGGGGCGGGGGCCTGGTTCTCCGGTCTTAGTGGCCTTTTCGGCATTAATGGCCAGTATCAGGATTTTAAAGAAATGATTTCGTATCGTAAAACCTTGGACAAGGAAATCCGTACTTGGACAGGCCTGCGCAACGACATGATCAAGAACCGTGGCTTGGCTGCGGAAGAAAACCTTAGTTTGATTTCCAATAAGGCTTCCGTGACTCAGCAGCGTGATGAACAGCTTTCCAAGGAAACAGAGTTGAAGGAGGAAGAAGTGCAGCTAAATGCGGATTTATCCAAAATCAATCAGCAGATTGAGGAATTGAAGAGCAAGCTGAACGACTTTGGCGTTTCCAGCGTACAGGAAATCCAAGAGAAGATGGAATCTTTGGAAGCTTCCAATAAAAAGCTTCAGGAAGATATTGACCAGATTAAGAGTGCCACGGAAGTGGCTGCCAAGAAACGGGCAGAACAAGCCTCTGAGCTGGCTAGTCGCCAGAAGGAACAGGCTGAATACCGAGCCGCTCTTGCCAAAAATGGGGAGGAATATTCCGTTTTGTCCGTGGATCCACAGTGGGGGTTTGTCGTGATTGGGGCTGGACAGGGTAGTAGCATTGATCCAAATACGGTTCTGCTTGTTACCCGTGACGGCCGTAGCATTGGTAAATTGAAGGTAACTTCCTTGGAAAAAAATCAGACGGTAGCTGACATTATTAAAGATAGTGTGCCTTCCGGTATGAGTATTCAACCTGGTGATAGGGTGCAGCTCCTGCGTCCCCGTCAGTCTGCCAAATAAGGTCTTGCCACGTATTTTCCTTGAACCCCAGTATGTCCTTCGGCATAGTGGGGTTCTACTTTTAAAAGGAAATGATGAAACGATTTACAATCTCCTTTTTATTTGTGTCTTTCCCCTTTTTCTTGGTCTCTTCCTGTTCCTGGTTGATGGAGCCTCAGGAGAGGGAGCGTGTGCCGCAGCCTCCTCCCGGCCCGGAAAAGAGTGCGCTTCCCCATAATAAGACTCAAAGATTTGAGGCGGAAGCAACGCTTGGGCCACTGGCGTCGCCAAGGCGTTAAAGTCTCACAAATGACGGTGGACGGTAATTCTGTTCTTTACAGTATTCGGCAAACCGGATACAACCAACTCCGTCTTCCAAGTGGAGAGATGGCTGAGCTGGTCTAAGGCACTCGACTCGAAATCGAACGTGGGCTTTAAAACCCACCGTGGGTTCGAATCCCACTCTCTCCGCCAGTTTTTTAGTAAGAGCCCCGTCGGAAGACGAGGCTCTTATTTTCGATAGGGAAGGAACAGGCGGGAATTCAGATAGGCGGCTGTTCAGTGATAGAGGGTGCGTTCTTGACCGGGGTCTTTAAGGCGGTCTCCGCCAGGATGGTTGTAACTATAATAATTTTTGTTGGTTGTTTCGGTCGGTTTACCAATGATTACATGATCCAGAAAACGAACGCCTAATAATTTGGAGCATTCCCGCACGCGTTCGGTCAGGAGGTCGTCCGTACGGCTGGGGGCTGGATTTCCACTGGGATGATTGTGGGCAAGGATGAAGCCATAGGCGTTATGAATGACAGTGGGGCGTAATATGTCACGTGGATGAGCAATGGATTCGTTCAAGGTCCCGCTGGATATTTCCACGGGTTTGATGAGGCGACACTTGGTATCCAGCAGCAGAACGAGCACCGTCTCCTTTTCCTTCCAGCGCATGGCTGTAGTCAGATAATCATAGACATCTTCCGGTGTTTGAATGGGTTGACGTGACAGAGTTTCACGGAGAGCCCTCGCTCCCAGTTCAAAGGCAGCGCTCAGCGTAGCGGCTTTCGCCATGCCTATTCCCTTGCAAATGTTCGCTATTTCAGCAGCCTCCATATGGGCTAGGGCATCTAGAGAGCCGGCAGACTGAATCAGATCCGAGGACATGTCCAACACATTTTTCCCCTTGATCCCCATTCGGAGAAAGATAGCAAGCAGTTCCGCGTTGCTGAGGCTGTGCCTTCCCTGGTGGAGCAGTTTTTCCCTAGGCAAAGACTGGGAAGGCAGTTCCTGAAGTTTGCGGTAGGTCATTTCAATAACAGAGGCGTGCGGTAGAAAGAATGGCGGAAGGCAGATGTCGCAGCGTATCCCCTGCCGTCAATGTTTGCTGGGTGGCTTCTCCGGCGGAGATTGCCATTTCGGAAGCTCGGCCACACAGGTAGACGCCCAGAACGGCGGAAACCAGCAGGGATTCCCCCTGGCTTATAAAGCCTCCGCAAATACCTGCCAGCACGTCCCCCTGGCCAGCAGTTGCCATGCCGGGATCCCCAGTGATGTTATAAAAAAGAGGTTTTCCCCGTTGGGTGACGATGGTGCGTGCTCCCTTGTAAACCAGGGCGGCTTCATGTTCTGCCAGAAAGCAGTCGGCAATGTCTGCACGGATGGCATAGTTATCAGCATCTGGCAGAAGTCTGCGAATTTCTCCATGGTGGGGAGTAGCCAGAACGTGTTCTCCCAAGCTCCACTGCATGGCCGCGGCCAGATTCAACCCGTCCGCATCCAGAACGGTGGGAGTACCCGTTTCCAGAATAAGGCGGATGGCTTCCGCATCTTCTTCCGATACGGAACCGATACCGGGACCAATGAGGAAAGCACTGAATGTGCGAATGGAGATATCTGCGTAACTGTCCACGGGCCTGACCATGATTTCCGGAGGCATGGATGGAGCGATTAAGGGATAGATATCTTTGTGAACGTGAAGTGTAACCAGCCCGGCTCCTGCACGGAGAGCTGCTTCACAGCAGAGCCGGGCCGCACCCAGCATTCCTTCCGAACCTGCTATGATGCCAATGTGCCCGCGTTTGTTCTTATAATCCGTATAGGGTCTTGCAGAGAGGAATTTGGTAAGCCGTGAGGAGGTAATAAGTTCCGTGGCGGGGAGCGCCTGTACGTGAAGACCGGGAAGGTCGATGCAGACTAAGCGTCCGGCAAACAGGGTGGCATCATCGTCCAGCAGCCCCTGCTTAACGGCTCCTATGCACATGGTGAAATCTGCTTCCACAGCATTTTGCTGAGGCATTCCCGTATCTGGATCCACTCCGGTGGGGATATCAATAGCCACGGTACGTACAGCCCCGCAACGGTTTCTTATATAGTTTATTTCCGAGCAGAGAGCGGAGAGTTCCCTGCGGAGCATTCCCTTTGCTCCTATTCCCAGCAGGCCGTCCAGCAAGATCATAGGTTTTCCCGTACGGGGCAGGGGAGGGGCCTGGTATTCCTGAGGTGGAGGAGATATTTCCGCCAACTGCCGCACGGAAAGCTCACTCCATTCGTTGCGCGGGTAAGCGGTTCGGATGCCTATTTCCCAGCCATGTTGTTTCAGTATGTTAAGGACGGTGAGGGCGTCTCCCCCGTTATTTCCTTTGCCCACATAGGCTACGCACAGGCCCGGGACGGGGAAGAACTGCATGAGGGATTCAGCAATACCGGCGGAGGCCAGTTTCATCAGGGTTCTGGCTGGTGTTCCGCTAACGATGAGTTCGCGTTCCGCGATCTGCATATTTTCCGTAGAGCAAACTTTCATGGCACGCTGATGGAGACAGCTTTTACTTTAAGCTAAAAAACCTTCTCCTGCAAGCCGGAGAAGGTTTTTATAAAAGGAGCGGATCAGGGAACGGCTACCCGATGCGGAACGTGATGCGCGCTTTGGTCATGTCATAAGGTGACATTTCCATACGCACCTTGTCCCCTACCACGATTTTAATAAAGCGTTTGCGCATTTTGCCGGAAATATGAGCCAGCACTTCGTGCCCGTTGGGAAGGCGCACTTTGAACATGGTTCCTGCCAGTACGGCGCAGATGGTGCCTTCCACTTCAATTTCACTTTCGGAGTTTTCTTCCTTGGGTTCCGATTTGTTGAAATTCTTCCTGCCCTTGGTGTGGCGTCCTCCGCCTCCTTGAGGACGTTGCCTGTTGGTGTTACCTCCGGGGCGGCTTCCACCCCCTGTTCTGGAATTTCCCGGTCCTGCGGGTTGTCCGGCCGACCGTGCCACTCCTGTGCCATTGCCGGAAGGCCGGGATTGTCCGGGACGGTTGCTGGTGCCGGTTGGTCTGGAACCGGGACGGGAATTCTGACCGCCGCTGGGACGGCTGCTGGATCTTGGATTCGGGCTGATAGGACTCTCCTTGTAAGGTTAAAAGAACGCGCGTATACAAATTCCGCGCAAGCGGATGATAGACCATATTTTTGCAAGGGCAAGTCCTGAATGTGGAAGTTGCGCAATTAAAACGCAATTCTATGGAGGGAGACGGGAAAAAGTCTGTAAAAGAGAAAAAGTATTTGACATTTACGTGAATAATCATTAGGAATGCGCCCCCGAATTGGAAGATAACGGCAGGATGCCGAAAAACGAGAACGAAGAATTGAACCATGAAGACCTTCTCAGCCAAACCGCAAGAAGTAGAGCGCAAATGGTATGTTATAGACGCTGCCGACAAGGTGCTCGGCCGTGTTGCCGTTGAAGCGGCTAACATTTTGCGTGGCAAGAACAAAACAATTTTCACCCCCCACGTTGACTGTGGCGATTTTGTCATTATTGTGAACGCGGACAAGGTGGTGTTGACCGGTAATAAGGAAAATGCCAAAATTTATACCCGTTTCTCCGGTTACGTCGGCGGTAAGCAGGTGGACACCCCCCGTAAAATTCGCGCTCGCCGCCCTGAACTTCTTCTGGAACTGGCTGTTAAAGGCATGGTTCCTCACACCCGCTTGGGCCGTCAGCAGATGACCAAGCTGAAGGTTTATGCTGGCGCCAGCCATCCGCATGAAGCTCAGCAGCCCACCGCCATTACTCTCTAATTGATTTTTTCAGACATGAGTCAGACAACCCCATACAACGCCACCGGCCGTCGTAAGACCGCCATTGCACACGCTTGGCTTACTGAAGGTTCCGGCCGCATTACGATCAACCGCCGCGGTTTTGAGGAATATCTTCCTACCGTTCAGTTGCAGAATGCTGTTCTTCAACCCTTTCAGGTTACCAATACCATGAACAAGTTTGATGTGAACGTCGTTACCAAGGGCGGCGGTATTCACGGACAGGTTGGAGCCATTCGCATGGCGATCGCCCGTGCTCTCGTTCAGGTTGATGAAGCTTTCCGCTCCCAGCTTCGTGAATTCGGTCTTCTGACCCGTGATTCCCGTATGAAGGAACGTAAAAAGCCCGGCCGTCCTGGGGCCCGCAAGCGTTATCAGTTCTCCAAGCGTTAAGCTTGGCTGGTTGCGAAGGAACTGGCTTTACCATTTCTTTCTCGGAAAAGGAGCGCTCCCTGTGGAGTGCTCCTTTTTTGTTGCAGAAAGAGCTTTGTTTTTTACTGCTTTCCGCGTCTTTAAAAAGCCTGTTCTGGGTGGATTGCTTACGGCGGTTTTCAATGATTTTCCTGCATTTGCTGTGAGGGAGGGAGACAAGTTTTCCTGTGCTGGAGTGGGCAGTTGGCGAGGGTTAGCGATGGTACGGTGTTCCTGCCAGAATAGTATGGCAGCGATAAAGCTGTTCCAGCAGGACAACGAGCGCCAGTTCATGTTGAAGGGTGAATTTGCTTAGGGACAGGATATGGTTGCACCGGGATCGCAATTCTTCCGTATGACCGTCCGAGGCTCCGATGAGAAACGCGATGCGGCGCACGGAACGCATTTGCCAATCCTTTGCTAGATCGACCAGCTTTCTTGTGGTCCAGAGTTCTCCGCGTTCATCCATGGCGATGCGCAGGCACCCCTCACTGGCGGCCAGCAGACGTTTTGAAACGTCCTGGGAGTTTCCGTCCCTGACAAGCTTGAGTTCCACTTTGCCGAAGGGCCTGAGGCGGTTGAGATAGAGTTCCACGCCTTCCTTGGCGTAGCCTAGGGAAGGTTTTCCGGCGGCCAGAATCAGGAATTGCATGAGGTGTCAGGGATTGGAAGATGAGTTAAGGTAGTTCAGCAGATTGCGGGCCCACGTTTCCGAAATGCCGCGGATGGCGGCGATAGAAACCGGGTCTGCCTTTTTAATGGCAGCTACGGATTTAAATTTTTCCAGCAACAGTCTTTTTTTTGAGGCGCTCATGCCCGGGGCGTCGTCCAAGGCGCTTTCCCGCATGCGTTTGCGGTAGAGCAGTTCATTATAGCCGTTGGCAAAACGGTGGGCTTCGTCGCGGATGCGCTGCATGAGTTTGAGGGCTCCCGTGCTGTGAGGCAGGCAAAGGGGCTGGGATTGGTGGGGGAAAAATATTTCTTCCCTCTGTTTAGCCAGGCCGACGATGGGCATGTCTCCCAGGCCGATGGCTTCCAAATCAGCCAGAGCGGAGGAAAGCTGTCCTTTGCCTCCGTCCACTACTACCAGATCCGGAACTTTGATGGGGGCTTTTCCTTCCGCGCTGAGTTTTTTGAGCCACTGGTACAGGGGCATGTCCGCCTGACGGGAGGCTACGGCGTCACTCTCCGCCAGAATGCGGGAATAACGCCTCCGGATGACTTCCGACATGGAGGCGAAGTCATTTTGTCCGTCTACAGTGCGTATACGGTAGCGACGGTAAGCTTTGTTGTCCGGCCTGCCGTTGGTAAAGCGCACCATGGAGGCCACGATATGGTTGGAAGAGACATTGGAAATGTCAAAACATTCCATGATGATCGGGGGAGATTTTAATCCTAGGGCCATCCCCAATTCCTTCATGTCTTCTTCCGGGTGAACGGTACCGGGAAGATCGGGAGTTCCTTTTCGGAACCGCCGGGCGGGTTCCAGTACCTTGACCAGATTGTCCCGGATGTCCCGCAGGTGCGCCGCACGTTCAAAGTCCAGTTCATCGGCGGCATCCATCATTTCTTTCGTAAGTTCATCCAGAGTGCTTTTTCTCCCCGTTCCTTCCAGGAGGCGCACCGCCTGGTCAAAGTTTCGGTTGTAATCATTGATGGAAATACGGCCAATACACGGAGCGGAGCAGTTGCGAATTACATCCGCATGGCAGTGCCTGAAGTCATGGATTCCTGGATTTTTTGTCTTGCAGGTTCGCAGCCGGAAGTGTCGGCTGAGCCATTCCTGCGTGGCGTACAGAGCCTGGGAGTGGACAAAAGGGCCGAAGTAGCGCGCGCCGTCATCTTTACGCACCCGCGCCAGCTGGAAACGAGGCAGTTTTTCCCCCTTCGGAATTTTCAGCAGGGGGTAGCGCTTGTCGTCCTTCATCTGAATATTGTAATGCGGGCGATATTGTTTGATCAGTTTACTTTCCAGCAGAAAAGCTTCCTGGTCATTTCTGGTTTCAAAATAATCAAATGACGCAATAGCATTAATGAGCGCTCTTGTCTTATGGTTGGAGAGTGTAGCTCCCGTAGGAGAAAAATAGTTGCCCAGGCGGCGGTGAAGGTCCTTGGCTTTGCCCACGTAGATAGTATTTCCCTGGGCGTCTTTCATGATATAAACGCCCGGTTTGTGCGGAGTTTTCCTCCAGAGTTCTTTCAAGGTTGGTTTCTCGCGGTCTGCCACGCAGGCATTATGCCACATAAGGCAAGAAATGGAACTGCGGAAACGTACTGTATTACGGCTACTTGGCTTGCTTAGGAAAACTTCTTCTGTATAATCCTCTATGTCTTTTGTATGAATCCTGTACCGTTTACCACGCTGGCTGCCGCCATGGACTTTGTGGTGGGAGATAGAAATTATCCCCTTTCCGAACTGTTTATGAAAGGCGGTTTTATTATGTGGCCGCTGCTTCTGTTATCCATCGCCGGAGTGGTGGTGCTGGTCATGTGCTGTTTTTCTACCCGGGCTTCCGCTGTTCTGCCTACCAAACTGGTGGAACAGGCGGAATCTTTCATCCGCAAACGGGATTACACGGGGCTTTCCATCCTCTGCAAAAATGGAGATTCCTGCTACGCCCGCGTGATGCTGACAGTAGCCAATTTCATGTTGCGCAATCCCTCCGCCCAGTTTGAAGAGGTGAGGGAGATAGCCTCTGCGGAAGGGGGGCGGCAGGCGGGGTTCCTAAGCCGCCAGATTTCCTGGCTGTCGGATATTGGTGCCGTAGCCCCCATGTTGGGGCTGTTGGGGACTGTGGTCGGGATGATGAAGACCTTTTTTGAGATTGCCAACGGTGATTTTTCCGGAGGCAAGCAGCGTATTGACATGGCGGGCGGCGTGGCGGAAGCCTTGATTACGACGGCGGGCGGCCTGATGCTTGGCATTCCCGCCATTCTGGCTTATGTATATTTCCGCAGCCGTGTGCACAAACGGGTGGGTGACCTGGAAGCCGCCGTTACACATAGTGTTTCCGTAGTTGCCACCCAGCTTCAGAAGCCGCGTGCCGGCGCAATTGGGGTCTTTCATGAAGAGGAACTCCCCAAGGTTCCCGTAGATCCCACTTCCCTGCGTGATGTGCGCGGGCTTTAGCCGGAACTCGTCTACTTCTCCACCTCACCGGAAGAATGTATGAAATTTCACTATAAAATGCCCAGTCCCATCGGGTTCCAATTGGCCCCCATGCTGGACATCGTGTTTCTTCTGCTGGTGTTCTTCATCGTAACCCAGACATTTGAGGATGATGAACCGGATCTTTCCATCAATCTTCCTTCAGCGGAGACTCCCAAACCCGGTGAAAACGTGTCCAATGAGGTTATCGTGAATATCCGTAAAGATGGTACCGTGGTAATCAACCGTCAGCCGTACACGATGCCGCAGCTGGAAGACAAGCTTTTTTCAGTCGCCCGCCTGGACAAAACCATGCTCGTCCGTATCCGCGTGGATGAGAAGGCGGAATCCGGAGTAGTGGTACATGTGATGGACGCATGTCTGAAAGCCGGGCTGAATAACATTTCTTTTTCCACGCGTCCCCCGGCTCCTTCTTCGATCAATGTTTCCAATTCCCAGGCTTCATGAAAGCGCTCTTTTCCATTAATGCAGGTTTAATAACTTTGGCGATGTTTTCCACCGCCCAGGAAAATATTCCGGATGCCGCTCCCATCGCGGATGGTCCGCTGGTCGCCAATCCGGAGCAGGATACGCTGGATATGGCGGACATGCTGTACAAGCAGGCCCAGGCTCCGGCCACGAAGGAGAACCGGCAGGAATATGGGCGCCTTCTTGATTTAAGCTTGCGTAAGTATCTGGAATTTAATCAACGCTTTCCCCAGTCTGCCCAGGCTCCCCTGGCGGAGTACCGTGCTGCCATGTGTTTGGAGGAACTGGGCAGGAAAGAGGAAGCCCACGTTCTGTTCCTCAGATTGATTCAGACAGGCAGCCCCTCCCTGGTTGCCGCTTCCGCCTACCGCCTGGCGACAGACGCTTCCTCTGCCGGGGAAACTGATAAGGCCATCCAGTATTATCAGCTTGTGATTCGCAATGCGGAACAGAATGATTTGAAGGTGGACGCCCAGTACCGTCTGGGGCGCCTGTTTCTTTCCAGCGGCAATCCGGAGGCTGCCGCCACCATGTTTTGTGCGGTGATGGGTAATCCGGAAGCGGATGCCAAGTTTGTTCTGGTGTCCCGGATGGGATATGCCGCCCTGTGTGCGGATACGGGACGCCTGGGAGAAGCTTATTCAGAATATCGCAAGGTGCTGGAAACACCTGGCGTGGATAACAGGAACCGGGGAATAGCCACCCTCCAGGCCGCTATGCTGGCTACCAAACTGAAGAAGACTGCGGAAGCGCAGGGGCTTTATGAACGGCTTTTGAAGGATGAATCCCTGAAGGAGATGGCTCCGGAAGCCCGAATGGGGCTTCTTCTGGGGCTGTACAATATGGGCAAGTACAAGGAGATTCTTTCCCAGTATGAACAGCAGAAGGGAATAAGGATGCCGACAAAAGACGGCCAGGTGCGTCTGCTGATGCTGTTGGGGCAGTCCGCCTATAAATTGAAGGAGTACCGGAAAGCGGCGGATTTCTTTCTGGACGCGGAAAAGGCCGTCCCTTATACGCAGGAGGCCATGCAAGCCTCCTTTTACCGCTTGTTGTGTTATAATGAACTCAAGCAGAAGGATCTTCCCCAGCGGGCTCAGAGCTTCCTGAATCATTATGCCAAGGCTTTTCCTACCAGTGAATTGCACGATATGGTGCGCCTGATGGCTGCAGAGAGCCTGTTCAGCTCCAATCCGGCGGATGCCGCCCGGTTTTATGCCAGCATTGATTTTGACAAGGTGCCCCCGAAGATGCGCGCGGATATTTTATATAAGAGCGCGTGGGCGATCGCTCAGGCTGGGAACAGAGGAGTGGCCGCCAAGCTGCTGACGGATTTTATCAATGATTTTCCGAAGGATCCCCGCATTTGCGAGGCATTGACGTTGCGCGGAGACATGTATGCCAAGACCAAGAAGGAAGCTGAGGCGCTGATGGATTTTGACCGTGTGATAGCCCGCTGGCCGAAAGCTGAATCCACTGCTGCCGCATGGCAGAGGGCCGCCCAGATTTATGCGGGGCGTCAGGATATGGCGAACATGGCGAAGTATTATGGAGGCCTGATTCAGAATTTCCCGAAGGCATCTCCTGCCGCTCTGGCCGAAGCCCATTTTCTGCTGGGGAGAGCGGCGTTTGACCAGGGAGATTTCAAGTCTTCCATCGACCATATGACGGAGGCCAAGACGCTGGATCCCCAGAAATACGGAGAACAAGTCAATGTGCTTTCCGTCCTGTCCTATCACAAGCTCCAGAATGTGAATAAACTGAAGGAAGCCCTGGAGACCCTGCAAAAGGAAAATCCTTCCGCCGTGGCCCGTGTGCCGGACGTTATTCCCGCATGGCTGGGCCTTCAGGCTTATGGAATGAAGGATCTGGAAACGGCGGATAAGTATATGACCTGGGCTACGCAGAACGACCAGCTTCAGAATGTGAAGAAGGTGATTTGGCGCAATTTGGCGAAGGTGCGCCTGGCACTCAAAAAATATGACCGAGCCTTGGTGGCTTCCAATAATTTCCTGAAGGATGAGGATCAGCCTTACCGCCGTGCGGACGGCATGCTGGATAAGGCATCCATTTTGCTGGGGCTGGGCAGGTATGCGGATGCCAGGAAGACGGCGGAGGATGCACTGGCTTTGGGTGTGGAAGGGCCTCTGATGGCTTCTTTGAAAATTGTTCTGGGTGATATTTCCTATGCGGAGAAAAAGTTTGATGAAGCGGCCAAGCATTACGGTGTTACGGCTGAGTTGTTTGTCAATGACGCTGAACTGAAACCCAAGGCTCTTTTCAAGGCGGCAGAAGCTTTGGACAAGGCTGGGCGCAAGTCGGAGGCTTCCCAATACCGTGCACGCCTGCAAAAGGAATTCCCGGATTGGAAACAGGATGGAGATCCTCTGCCTCCGGACGCACGGTAAGCGTTTTTAAGGATTGGAACCGGAATGGAGAACAGGCGTAAAAGATGGTATGATCTGTTCGGATTGCTGCCTCGCAATCTGGGGCGTCTGTTGTTGTGGTTCAGCCTCATTCCTATCGCTTTCATCATTATTCTTATCGTTTATGCATGGAGGGCAGACCAGTATGAGCTGGATGAAATTTTGGCGCCGTTGGAAAATTGCGCTGCATATGACCGTAACGGCCAGTGGATAGGCACCTTGACAGATCATGACCGGGTGTATGTAGCGCGCAATGAACTGCCTGATAATCTGGTGAATGCTTTTATTGCGCGGGAGGATGAAGACTTTTTCGAACATGGCGGCATTGTGTACTCTTCCATTATCCGTTCCATTTGTCGGAACCTGACTACGTTGTCCTATGCCCAGGGAGCTTCCACGATTACGATGCAACTGGCGCGGAACTGCTATGAATTAGGTGGGAAGACCCTGGATCGCAAAGTTCTGGAAATGGCCGTGGCCCGCCGCATAGAGGGCAAGTATTCCAAGGATGAAATTCTGACGGCTTACCTGAACCGCATTTATTTTGGACAGCAATGCTATGGAATTGCGCAGGCGGCGGATTTGTATTTCGGCAAAAAAGTAGCGGATCTGACACTGGCGGAGTGCGCTACCCTGGCCGGGCTGGTGCGCGGGCCTTCCATCTACAATCCTGTTTACAGCCCGGAGGCGGCCGTCAAGGTTCGCAATGCGACGCTGGAAAGAATGTTTGAGTGTGAATTCATCACTCAGGAACAATTATGGCAGGCGCTCCGCGAACCGATGGCGGTGGCTGGTAAACGGGAAGCGCGTCCAGGTTCTTATCCCGTTCTGGTTGTCTCCCGTGAATTGGGTGATCTGGATTGCTGCGACGAGCAGGAGGGAACTTCCAGCATTTTTGTAATGACCACGCTGGATTTGGAATTACAGAGGATGGTTGAAGATGTCAGTGAGCCTATGCTGGCTGCTCTGGAATCTTCTCCTGTGTGGGCAGGGTTGCCCAAAAGGGTGGACAACCAGTTGAAGAATTGCGTGCAAGCGGCCATATTATGTGTGGATTCCCGTAAAGGGGACCTGCTGGCCGTAACAGGGGGGCGCTCCGCCCAGGATGGTCTGGACCGGTGGCAGTCCAAGGTAATGCCGGGCGATCTGTTTACTCCCATCGTTAATTTGTGCGCCGTTGACCAGCGTAGAACCGTTATCCGCAGCAATCCGGAAGTTACTGGTCGCGGGGTAGGTTTCAATACAGTAATAGAAACGGCACAAAAGGCCGGCTACAAAGGGGAACTTCCCCGTTCTTCGGACTTGTATACCGGCAGGTTCCCCATACCTCTCTCTCATGCCGTCAATGCTCTGTATCTCATCGGCAATGACGGGCTCAATGTGAGTATTTCCTCCGTCAGGCAGGTGGGCACCACCAAAAAGAATCTGGTGATGGTGAATGCCCCTTCTCCAGAAGAGAGCCGCCGGGAAATCCTGCCTAGGGAATCTGCCCATCTGGTGGCCTCCCTTCCTCCCTTCCGCTATGACGAACGAACCAGGAGAACCTTCGTCAATGTCAGGCTTCCTGGGAATACGGGGCATTTTTCTGCCGTCATGGGGCGTTATTTCACAGTTTTTGCCTGGGTGGGCTTTGATTCTCCGGAGGCCGCCGTCTATGAAAAGAAAGGGGTTTCCGCGGCGTTGGCAACAACCTGTTCCTCCCTGGCCGGGGAAGTGTATGACCGTGCGGAGGAAGGCCGCAGAAAAGCCGTCCGGGAACGCCGGGAGCGGGAGAATCCAGCGGAACCGGGCCCCCAATGAAGTTCAATTTTCCATTAGTAGAAGCATCATGAGACACTCACTTGAAATGACCACGGCCATCCAGGCCGCCAAATCCGCCGGAGCTTTCCTGAAAAAGCATTTTTATGAGCAAAAGAAGGTGGATGAAGCCAGCCAGAATGATATCAAGCTGGAGCTGGACAAACTTTCCCAGAAATTGATTACGGAGGAAATCCTCTCCGTGTTTCCCAATCACGCCGTCTTGGGCGAAGAAGGATATACCGGGGACAGGAACAGCGAGTATGAATGGATTGTAGACCCCATTGACGGGACAGTGAATTATTTTTACACGATTCCCTGGTTCTGCGTTTCCATAGCCTTGCGCCGCCGTGGGGAAGTGGTTCTGGGAGTGATTTACGACCCCATGATGGATGAATGCTGGCATGTGGAAAAGGGCGGAATTCCGTACATGAATGATCATCCCATGCATTGCAGCCGGCGGGAACGCATGGCGGAAGCCGTGGTATTCGTGGGGCACGGCAAGACGGACGGTTCCAAGGAAAAAGGAATTGAACGCTTCGCCAAGATAGCCTGGCAGGTACGCAAGGTGCGCAATAACGGTTCCGCGGCTCTGGCCCTGGCTTATATTGCCTGCGGCAGGTTTGACGCCTATGTGGAAAGCGTTATTTCCATCTGGGATGTCGCCGCTGGGGTTTTGCTGGTGGAAGCAGCCGGAGGCAAGGTTGTTTTGGAACCGAAGGAAGACAATCCGGAACAATTCGCCATTGTCGCATGGAACGGCCGCATCCCTATCACGGAAGCACTGGGGGAATAGCCTGAATATTATTGCCGCAGTATTATATGAGAAACATGATTGCTTTGACCGGTATCGGCTATGACATCCACCGTTTTGCGGAAGTTCCGCGCCCCTTGATGCTGGGCGGAGTTCATATTCCTTCCTCCCGCGGCCTGGACGGTCATTCCGATGCGGATGTTTTATGCCACGCCATTGCGGATGCTCTGCTGGGCGCTGCCGGGTTGCCGGACATCGGCTACTGGTTCCCTCCGGGCGATCCTGTCTGCAAGGGTATTCCTTCCCTGGATATCGTGGCGAAAGCTGTTTCTCTGATCCGGGAGGGAGGCGGACGCATCGTGAATGTGGATTCGTCCCTTATTGCGGAATCTCCCCGCATTTCTCCTTATTTGGAGCAGATGAAAGGCGCTTTGGGAACCGCTCTGGGAATTTCTCCGGTTCGAGTGGGCGTCAAGGCCACTACCAATGAACAGCTTGGCGCTCTGGGCCGCAGGGAAGGCATTGCCGCTTTTGCCGTGGCGTCTATTCTGATGCCGGAGGATCTGACGATGCCATAAGGCGAATACCCCGGTTTCTTTTCCAGAAGTCTCTTTTCAGAAAGGAAGCCGGGGCGGGTGTCTAAAAAGGGAATATGCTTCAGAAATAACGGGCAGGCGGAAAAGGCGTTTTTGGGAGGCTTCCCTTTCCAAAGCAGTTTTAATGAAATGGCAGGAATTTTTTAATCGCCCTCAGGCGGCAACGCCGTTTTGGGCCGCATAGTAAATATCCCCCATTTTCCTGCACAGGGGGGGAAGTATTGCCCGGTATCAGCTGATGCAACGGTAATAATAATCCACGCGGGAGATGAACCAAGACCATTTGAAGCCTGGTTTGCCATTGTCCAGCAGAAGGTGGGGGCAACGCTTGCCGGTCCAGTAGTAATGGGGTACGACATTCCGCAGGGGAATATCGTGGGCATACATGTTGTAGGCAGCCAGTTTGGCGGCACGGTCAAAGGTTTTAACGATGCTTTGCCCTCGCTTCTCACACATTTCAATGCCGATGGAGTACATGTCTCCGGGGCCGCCCCGGTCCGCATGGCGTCCCGTTTCATTCAGGGGGATATGCTGCATGGTCACGTACGGGTCTACCGTATAATGCCAGTTGCAGCGCAAAGCTCCGTTATTCAGGGCGCGCGCGTGCTGCATGGCGTCTGCGGACGGGTTCTCCGTGTTATGCATGGTGATGAAACGCGGCTTCATTCGGGAAGAGCGGCGGCGGAGCGGAGAAGATTTAGGCATGAATATCGGCCGGACGTTGCATTCCGCCAGCAACTGGCGCGGAGAACGTTTGACCACGGGGACTCCGGAGGGCTTAAAGGAGATCATGGGCGCCATTCCCACTTTTCCTGAAGGTTCCGAACAACTGGTCAGAGCAAGCAGGGCGGCGGTTTCCAGCAGAAAAGTTCTGCGGTCCATGCCCTGGGATTTCTCCAGTATGGGCTGGAGCTGACCGGAAATGCGGGCAAGATAAGTGGCAATAGTAGAAATATTACTCATACGGAGGCCGGGAGATGGGGGATTTTCAGCACGGATGCGGGAAAAGTTAAGCCCACGCTAAGATTCGCTCTTCTTCTTTGCAACGAAAAAGTGTGAAAGCTTCAGCATTGTGCCGAATTCTTCGCTCTTTTTGTCATATTGATCTGTTTAAACCGTTGTTGAGAGCAAAACTGTTTCTGCTTCTGCCGCAGTGACAGCATCCGCGCCTGCCGGGGACAGAATGAATTCTCCCTTCCGGGCCGTTTTCCCGTCCCAGAGCACGGAACCGCAGAGGATCGTGAAGACGGCAAAGCGGGAGGAGTCCGGCTGGGTAAACCGTTCTCCCTTATCCAGACGGTATTCCTTTGCAGTGAAATGCGGCATTTCCGTCAGGTATCCGGGGCGCTGGCTGAGTTCCCGGAATTCCCCGATGGAATCCAATGCCTGTTCCAGGTGCAGTTCCCGCCCCTGTCCGGAGTCATCCGTGCGGTTCCAGTCATAAAGGCGGTAGGTGGTATCGCTATTTTGCTGGATTTCCGCAATGAGGTGCCCGGCGCCAATGGCGTGAACCAGCCCCGCCGGAATGTAAAGATGTTCCCCCGGCTCCAGATGGGTGGAGTTTATCAGTTGCTCCATTTGTCCCGTTTCCGCCGCATGACGGATGTCCGGGAGTGCTGCGTTTCCCTTCATTCCCCCGTAAATCTGGGCATCCGGGGATGCGTGCAGTACATACCAGATTTCATTTTTTACTTCTCCCTGCCAGGCTGCCGCCGTGCGTTCCGGGGGATGCACCTGAACGGAAAGATTTTCGCGGGCGTCCAGAATTTTGCAGAGCAGGGGAAAGCGGGGGAAACGCTCGTATCCGGGACCGAAAATTTCCTGCCGGTGTTCTTTCCACAGCCGGTGCAGGGGCATTCCTTCCCATTCGCCGTCCTTGACGATACTCATGGCTTCAGGACGGTCGCTGATTTCCCACGCTTCCCCATAAGCTGTTTCCCGGTCGGGCAGTTCCCGTCCCAGCATGGTTCTCATGCTTTGGCCGCCCCAGATGCGCGGCTGGTAGATGGAATGGAATCGAAAAGGCTGCATGGTTGTAACGGAAGCGTAGGCTATCTTTTATGGACGGGCAAGCAAAATGCCCACAGGGTTTCCTGCGGGCATGAAGAGGGGGGAGCCGGGGAACTACCGGTTATTTGATGGATTCCCAGACAATGCCGATTTCGTCAAATGGCACGTGTTCTTTGTTCTTATCCGGTTTCGGGACGCCGTAATTAGTCCGGAACAGGGGCAGGATGGGAGCTCCCGTTTTAGGATCCTTGCTCATGGGGGCCATTCCAACTTCTTCAAGCAGAAGGGTCATGCCGAATTCGCCGCCTGGGCCTTCACTAACTAGGATTTCGATGGGGTAAACCTTGCCCTGTTCCACCGTGAACTGTTTGCCGGCTGCCACACCGCGCATGGTGTTGTTCCAGTGCCCGGAAGTACTGTACCTGTAGAACGTAACGGGAGGGACATTGATCCCCACTTCCCGGAGTTCCTTTTTCAAATCATCATTGCCGGGTTTGCCTTCCATGGCATCAAGCCATTTGGCATTGTTTGCCGTCATTTTTCCTAGAGAAGCGGATTCCCAGCCGTAGTCGAAGACATTCTGTTTGTTAAACCTCACCACTAAGTAGTCGTCTCCCAGCCCCACGAATCGGAACGTGCCGGACTTGGGGGCGCGCACTTTGCCACGGTAAATGGCGAGCCACTGGCTAGGCTTCACTTTATCATCGCATCCATAGGCTTTGGGCGCGTCTTTGGCGGGAGTCCTGGGTATGTAGAACTGAGCTGCGTACAGTTGCTGCGGGGCCTTGTAAAAACGGTTCAGTTCCGATTCATTCCAGCCTTTGTTCACAAAGCGGGAAAGGAAGTCCCGGTACTGGTTCATGTTCATGTTGGTAGGACGTCCGCCAGGGGTTTGCTTGGTGTCGTAAAAGGTGCCTACCAGCGTGCTTCCGGAAGGCTGGGACGTTCCGAAGGCGGAAGTGGCGTCCCCCAGGTCGGGGCCGAAACCGTCCCCCATTCCGAGGGCGGTTCCCTCCTCCAGCATGACAGGTTCATCAGGCGGGTCAATGTCAATCTTGGGGAGGCTCACCGGAGCGGCGGCCGCAGCTACCACGACTTTAACGGGCGTCTCCGCGTGGGAGGAAGAGGAAGTTTCCCTCTGTACTTCCGGAGGCGGGGGCGTATCCGACGGCGGCGCATCGTCCGGTGTAATGTATCCGACGACTTTGGGCTCTTCCGGGGGGGCGATGATGATAGTCAGGGAGTAGAGAATGGCTCCAGCCAAAACGACGGAGAGAATGGATGTCGCTAATGCGGCAATATAATTTTTCCGCCTTTCCTTGCGCAGGGATTCTACTGCGTCTTCCGTGGGTTCTATATGAAGGCTCATGCATGTATGATAGCACAAGAATCCCATATGTTGAGTAACATGAGGATAACAAGGATAACATGTCGGTAACGGAAAAGGTAGCCTTGCCGTCCTTTTCCTTATGGGCTTCTCAGCGTTTCCTCCGTCTTTCCGCTCCTCTCCGGGGCAGCGCAATGGCAAGGGTGGAGCAGATACCCAGAATCAGGGGATAATACAGGTATTTCATGATCAGCAGGGGGGAGACCTGGGAGATTCCTGCGGCCATGAGCATTTGAGCTCCGTAAGGGATGACTCCCTGAACCAGGCAGGAAAAGGTGTCCAGAATGCTGGCGCTGCGCTTGGGAGGGATGTGGAATTTGTCGCTGATTTCCTTGGCGATGGGGCCAGCCGTGATGATGGCGATTGTATTGTTGGCCGTGCAGAGATTGGCCAGGGAGACCAGTCCGGCAATGCTGAATTCCGCGCCGCGCCTGCTGCGGGTGTGGGCCGTGATTTTTTCAATGATGTACGCGATGCCCCCGTTGAAACGGATGATGGCCAGCACGCCGCCGGCCAGCAGAGTAACGATGATCAGTTCTCCCATGCCGGTCATTCCGCTGCCCATGGCTTGGAACCAGGCTATGAAGGAGAAATACCCCATGCCGATGCCAATCAGTCCCGTTGCAAGAAGTCCCATGGTCAGAACGGCCATGACGTGGATTCCGGCCAGGGCTGTCACCAGCACGAGCAGATAGGGGAGTACTTTCATCCATTCAATGGAGATATCCTCCGCAGGGGGGGACTGCACGTTCCATCCGAGCAGGATGTAGCAGGCCAGGGCCAGCAGGGCGGCGGGAAGCACTACCTTTGCGTTGGCCTGAAATTTGTCCCGCATGGAACAGCCCTGCGTACGGGTGGCGGCGATCGTAGTATCAGAAATGAAGGAAAGATTGTCTCCGAAAAACGCTCCTCCCACCACAATGGCCGTCATCATGCCGGCGCTGACCTGAGTGGCCTGCGCCAGCCCCGTGGCTACGGGAGACAGGGCGACAATGGTGCCTACGGAAGTCCCTACGGAGAGGGAAATGAAGCAGGAGGCAATGAAAACGCTGGCAAGGAGCAGATTGTCCGGCAGCAGCCGCAGCGTGAGCTGCACGGTAGCGTCAATGGCCCCCATGTCCCTGGCAGATTGAGCGAAAGCTCCTGCCAGCACGAAAATCCAGATCATCATCAGGATGTTCCGGTTGGCCACTCCGGAGGAAAACAAATCCACCCGTTCCGTCATGCTTTTCCCGCGGGTGATGAAGACGGCCCAGACGGCTGCCGCCGTAAAGGCCACTGTTACCGGGATGGCGTAAAAGTCCTGTACGGCTATGGAGATGACCAGGTAAAGCAGGAAGAAAACCAGCAGGGGGCTTAACGCCCACAAGCTGGCTTTGGCGGGGGGTGGATTCTGGTTGTCCGGGCGGTTGGCCATGGGATGAGGGTGAAGCTGGCGGAAAAGTCAGTTGCCGGCAGCTTCCATCCGGCTCAGATACCACCGGTAAATGCGTTCCACTCCCTCTTCCAGCTCCACCCGGTGTTTCCAGCCCAGGGAATGCAGCCTGGAAACGTCCGTCAGCTTGCGCATAGTACCGTCCGGCTTATCTGAGTTGAATACCAGTTTGCCCCGGTAGCCCTCCGTAGCGGCAATCAGCCGGGCCAGTTCACCGATGGAGATTTCCTTCCCGGTGCCGATGTTGATATGGCAGTTCCGCACTTCCCTTTCTCCTTCTTGCAGCTGGCAGAAATCCACTTGCTCCATCACATGGACGCAGGCGTCCGCCATGTCCTCGCTCCACAGGAATTCGCGCAGGGGAGTTCCCGTACCCCACAGTTCCACGGAACCGGGGGTGATGCCGTATTTGTCCAGCACGGTCAGGATTTCCTTTTCTTCAGCCATTCCGTCTGCCTGTTCCACAGGACGCGCGTCCAGATCTTTCCGCACGGCGTTCCAGTCTCCTTCCATCAGGCATTTGGCCAGGTGTATCTTGCGAACCATGGCGGGCAGCACGTGACTGTTTTCCAGGTGGAAATTGTCATTGGGACCGTACAGGTTTGTAGGCATGACGGCGATGTAGTTGGTGCCGTATTGCAGGTTGAAGCTTTCGCACATCTTCAACCCCGCTATTTTGGCGATGGCATAGGGCTCGTTGGTGTATTCCAGCGGGGAGGTGAGCAGGGCGTTTTCCTTCATGGGCTGGGGAGCTTCGCGCGGGTAGATGCAGGTGCTTCCCAGGAAGAGGAGCTTGGATACGTCATGCCGGAAGCTTTCCCCGATGACGTTTTGCTGAATCTGAAGGTTGCGGAAGATGAAGTCCGCCCGGTAGCGGGAGTTGGCGATGATGCCACCCACAAACGCCGCCGCCAGAAAAACGTATTCCGGCTTTTCCCGGTCAAAGAATTCCCGGACGGCTACAGGATCTTCCAGGTCCAGTTCTTTGTGCGTCCGGCCAATCAGGTCGGAATAGCCTTTGTTTTCCAAGGCTTTCCAGATGGCGGAACCAACGAGGCCGCGGTGTCCGGCCACAAAGATTCTGCTGTTTTTTTTCATCTCAGAAATGGATGGGAGTTTGAACGTATTTCATGTCGTGGCGCACCATGATGCGTACGAGTTCCTCAAACGGAGTGGAGGTGGGGTTCCAGCCAAGAAGGGTTTTGGCTTTGGTGGGGTCTCCCAGAAGTTGTTCAACTTCGGCAGGGCGGAAATATTTGGGGTCCACTTCCACCAGGATATTACCCGTTTTCCTGTCGCGCCCGCGCTCTTCCACGCCTTCACCCTCCCATTCCAGCTCTATTCCTGCCTCATGGAAGGCCAGCGTGCAGAATTCCCTGACCGTGTGCATTTCCCCGGTGGCGATGACGAAGTCTTCCGGTGTGTCGTGCTGGAGAATCAGCCACATGCATTCTACGTAATCTTTCGCGTAACCCCAGTCGCGCAGGGCGTTCAGGTTGCCCAGGTAAAGCTTGTCCTGCATGCCCTGGGCAATGCGTGCCGCCGCCAGCGTGATTTTGCGGGTAACGAAATTTTCTCCGCGGCGTTCGCTTTCGTGGTTGAACAGGATGCCGTTAACGGCAAACATATTGTAGGATTCCCGGTAATTCTTGGTAATCCAGAATCCGTATTGCTTGGCTACGCCGTAGGGTGAACGGGGGTAAAACGGCGTGGTTTCCTTCTGGGGGACTTCCTGCACCAGCCCGAAAAGCTCGGACGTGGAAGCCTGGTAGATGCGGCATTTCTTTTCCATGCCCAGAATGCGGACGGCTTCCAGCATGCGGAGGGTTCCCACGGCATCCGTTTCCGCCGTGTATTCCGGTACGTCAAAACTGACTTTCACATGGCTCTGGGCTGCCAGATTGTAGATTTCATCCGGCTGCACGGTCTGGATGATGCGGATGAGTGAACTGGAATCCGTCATGTCCCCGTAGTGGAGGTTAATCAGGCGGTTTTTCTTCATGTCGCGCACCCATTCGTCCAGGTAAAGGTGTTCGATGCGGCCCGTGTTGAAGGAGGAGGACCGGCGCAGGATGCCGTGTACTTCATACCCTTTATCAATCAGGAATTCTGCAAGAAAGGAGCCGTCCTGACCCGTAATGCCGGAGATTAATGCGATTTTGCTCATATGGTGTGTTAGATGGTTTGATGGAGGGAGAGGTTGAGGAATAAAGGAGCCTCTCCCGGAGCCGCAATTCATGGACTCCGAGCCTAAATAACATATTTTCCCCAGCGGGGCGAGAAAAATGCTCCGGTTCGCAGGGAGGGGCAGCTCCGTCAGCGGATGTCCTGCCGCTTGCCGGCCGCAATCATCTGCTTGAAATCCCGGAACAGGTATTGGGGATCCCTGGGGCCGGGCGCCGCTTCCGGGTGGTATTGCACGCTGAATACGGGAAGCGTCCTGTGGGCGATGCCTTCCACGGTATTGTCATTCAGATTGATCAGCGTTATTTCCACGTCGTCCGGCACGGTGGCCGGATCCACGGCAAAACCGTGATTCTGGGATGTGATACTGATTTTACCCGTTTTCAAGTCTTTGACCGGATGGTTCGCCCCCCGGTGCCCGAATTTCAGCTTGAAGGTTTTCGCTCCCAGAGCGTGGGAAATAATCTGGTGGCCCAGGCAGATGCCGAACATGGGCACTTTCCCAATCAATGCTGCCACTTCCCGGTGAATGTCCGTCAGCGTGGCGGGATCTCCCGGACCATTGGAAAGAAAGACGCCGTCCGGTTTCATGGCAAGCACTTCCTCCGCCGTCGTGTGGGCGGGAACTACGGTTACGCGGAAGCCGTTTTCCCTCAACTGGCGCAGGATGTTGTATTTAATGCCGAAGTCAAAGGCTACGATGTCGTATTCCGCAGGGGGAAGAGTTTTTCCCGTAACCAGCGCGTCCACTTCCTCCGGCGTCATGGGACGGGAACCGATTTTGTCCACGATGTTGCAGCCTTCCATGGAGGGGGCGTTTCTGGCTGCTTCCACGGCTTCCTCCGGCGTCAGCTCCGTGGTGAGGCAGGCGCGCATGGCCCCGGTGGACCGCAGATGCTTGGCGATTTTGCGGGTATCTACCCCTTCGATGCCGATGACGCCCTGTTTTTCCAGCCACGGACCCAGGGATTCCGTGGCCCGCCAGTTGGAGTGAACTTTCGCCAGCTCCGCCACCACGAAACCGCTGACCTGCGCTTTGCCTGATTCCCCGTCTTCCGGGTTGACGCCGTAATTGCCGATCAGGGGATAGGTCATGGTGACGATCTGGCCGCTGTAGGACGGATCCGTCAATACTTCCTGATAGCCGGTCATGGACGTGTTGAAGCAGGCTTCCCCCACTTCCGTGCCCGTGGCTCCGAAGTGCGAACCGATGAAGACGCTTCCGTCTTCCAGTGCGAGAATGGCTCTCATGGTGATGTAAGTATGCTGTAGGTGGTGCGGGATTAAAGGTTTTGGGCGTGGTATTCCTGAATGGTGCATACCTGAAGATTTTTGTTCTTCAATGCTTCAATGGCGTTCACGCAGGCCTGCGCGGAAGCCAGGTTGGTGCAATAGGAGGTTTTGGCGGCGATGGCGGAGGAACGGATGATGATGTCGTCCGCACGAGTTTCGTGGGAGCCGGGCGTGTTGATGATGAAATCAATGTCCCCGTTTTTAATATGATCCACGATGTTGGGGCGGCGCGCCTCGTTGACTTTGTAGGCGCGTTCGCATTCAATGTCGTGCTGGAGCAGGTGAATCATCGTGCCGCGCGTGGCGCACAGCGTGAATCCCATGTCCGCCAGCTGCCGGGCCATGTGAAGAACCCGTTCCTTGTCCCGGTCATTCACGGAGATGAAAACTTTGCCTTCCGTCGGCAGGGGGTTGAATGCGCTGACCTGGGATTTTGCGAAAGCGATGTCCGGGTCCGGATCAATGCCCATCACCTCTCCGGTGGATTTCATCTCCGGCCCCAGCACTACGTCGATGCCCGGGAAGCGGCCCCATGGGAAGACGGCTTCCTTCACGCAATAGTATTCCGGAGTGATTTCCCGGGTAAAGCCCAGTTCCGCCAGCGTTTTGCCGGCCATGACCTGTGCGGCCAGCTTGGCGAGGGGCTTTCCGATGGATTTGGAGACGAACGGCACAGTGCGGGAGGCGCGCGGATTCACCTCAATGACGTAGAGCTGTTCGTCTTTTACGGCAAACTGGATGTTCATCAGCCCGCAGACGTTCAGTTTGCGGGCCAGCTCCTTGGAAGCCCGCGTGATTTCCTTGTGCATTTTCATGGAAATTCCCATGGCGGGAATCATGCTGGCGGAGTCACCTGAATGGATGCCCGCCGGTTCCACATGCTGCATGATGGCTCCGATGACGGCGCGTTCCCTGTCCGCGATGACGTCCACGTCAATCTCCACGGCATTTTCCAGGAAGCGGTCAATCAGCACGGGGCGTTCTTCGGAAGCTTCCACGGCCTCATTCATGTACCGGCGCAGTTCTTTTTCCTCATATACGATGATCATGCCGCGTCCGCCCAGCACGAAGGAGGGGCGCAGCAGCACCGGGTAACCGATGCGCGCGGCAATGGCGGCGGCGTCCTCCACATTGGTGGCCGTTCCTGCATCCGCCTGTTTCAGCCCCAGTTCCTTCAACAGGGCGGAAAAATGTTCGCGGTCTTCCGCCAGGTCAATGGCCCTGGGGCTGGTGCCGATGATGGGCACGCCGTGGGCTTCCAGAGCATTGGCCAGGTTCAGCGGCGTCTGGCCTCCGAACTGGACGATGACGCCGTCCGGCTTCTCCTGCTCGCAGATATGGAGCACGTCTTCCAGCGTCAGGGGTTCGAAGAAAAGCTTGTCTGAGGAATCGTAGTCCGTGGAGACGGTTTCCGGATTGGAGTTTACGATGATGGTTTCATAGCCCATTTCCCGCAGAGCCATGGAGGCGTGTACGCAGCAGTAGTCGAACTCAATCCCCTGGCCAATGCGGTTCGGGCCGCCGCCCAGGATGAGGATTTTTTTCCTGCCTGTTTCGCGGGCTTCATTTTCATCTCCATAGGTGGAATAAAAGTAGGGAGTGTAGGCTTCAAACTCCGCGGCGCAGGTATCCACCAGCCGGTATCCGGGCACAATGCCCTGTTCCTGCCGTTCTTTCCGGATGTTTTCTTCCGTGGTTCTCCGGGCCAGGGCGATCTGCCGGTCGGAAAAGCCCAGCTTCTTGGCTTCCCGCAGATCCAGCTTGTCCAGGCTGTCGCCCGCCTTGGCCAGATCCTGCATTTGCGCCAGGAACCAGGGATCAATCTGGGTGAGCTGCTGCACTTCATCCAGGGAAAATCCGTTACTGAACGCCGTTTGAATCCAGAAAATGCGTTCCGCTGTGGGAACAGCCAGTTTCCGCGTGATTTCTTCTGCGGAAGGAGCCTGCGGAGCCTTTGCGTCAAATCCCCAGCCCCAGCGTCCCGTTTCCAGGGAGCGCAAGGCCTTTTGCAGGGATTCCTTGAAGGTGCGCCCGATGGCCATAGCCTCCCCTACGGACTTCATGGACGTGGTCAGGTGTTCGTCCGCCTGTTTAAATTTCTCAAACGTGAAGCGGGGAACCTTGGTAACCACATAGTCGATGGTGGGCTCAAAGCAGGCGGGCGTTTCCCGTGTGATGTCATTCCGCAATTCATCCAGCGTGTAGCCCACGGCCAGTTTGGCGGCCAGTTTGGCAATGGGAAACCCTGTTGCCTTGGAAGCCAGCGCGGAGGAGCGGGAAACGCGGGGGTTCATTTCAATGACAATCATGCGGCCATTGGCCGGATTAATGGCGAACTGGATGTTGGAACCGCCCGTTTCCACCCCGATCTCCCGGATGACGGCAAAAGAAGCGTCCCTCATGGCCTGGTATTCACGGTCCGTGAGGGTCTGGATGGGGGCTACGGTGATGGAATCCCCGGTATGCACGCCCATGGGGTCGATGTTCTCAATGGAGCAAATGACCACGCAATTGTCCGCGCGGTCCCTCATTACCTCCATTTCAAACTCTTTCCAGCCGATCAGGGACTCTTCAATCAGAATTTCGGAAACGGGGGAAAGATCCAGCCCCCGGGCGCATATCTCTTCAAATTCCGTTTTGTTGTACGCTACGCCGCCTCCCATGCCGCCCAGCGTAAAGGCGGGGCGGACAATCAGGGGAAAGGTGCCGATGTCCCCGGCCACCCGGCGCGCTTCCTCCATGGTATGCGCAATGCCGGAACGCGGCACGTCCAGGCCAATGCGGAGCATGGCTTCTTTGAACAGGTTGCGGTCCTCCCCGCGGTCAATGGCATCCGCGTTGGCGCCGATCATACGCACCTTTTCTCTTTCCAGCACGCCGCTGCGGTGCAGTTCCATGGCGCAGTTCAGGGCCGTCTGCCCGCCCAGGGTCGGGAGAAGGGCATCCGGTTTTTCCCGGATGATGATTTTCTCCACGAACTCCGGAGTAATCGGTTCAATATAAGTGCGCGGAGCTGTCTCCGGGTCCGTCATGATGGTGGCGGGATTGGAGTTGACCAGCACTACTTCATAACCCTCTTCCCGGAGGGCTTTGCAGGCCTGGGTACCGGAGTAGTCGAATTCGCAGCCCTGGCCGATGACGATCGGGCCGGACCCGATCACGAGAATCTTTTTGATGGAGGTGTCTTTAGGCATAATGGCGATGGAAGAATCCTGTAGTCCTGGACCGCGGATTTCCGCCGGGGGAATTAAGTGCCCGCCGGGCTCCGGAGGAAAGTTTTTTTACGGTCAATGACGCGGATTTTTAGAGGGTGGGGAACGGTGGAAAATGGAGGAGGAAGGAGGCCGGAACAAGGCGCGCCAAGGCTCCGGAGCCGTGCCTTCCCTGCGGGCAGAGGCTTGACCCGCGAGGGGGGCGGCACAACTCCGGAGCCCGTCGGTGCACCCACTAATAGATGAACAGCATTTCCCGGTACTTGGGGAGAGGCCAGGACCGGTCGTTCACCAGGGTTTCTGCGGCATCGACGCTGGTTCTCAATTGGGACATCGCGGCAAGGATGTCCTCATGGCAGCTCGTAAGCGCCGTTTCCAGGGTATCCAGGTCGGATACGATGGAATCCAGGGCGTCGCCCAGCTTGTCCGCCAGCTTTTGCAGGGCGGCGGTACCGTTGGTCCGCTTGGCTTCCAGAGCCCTGGAGAGCGCGGCAACGGTTTGCCCGTATTCGTTGCGCAGGGCGGGGAGGATGATGGTGGCCGCCATTTCCCAGGACAGGCGCCCTTCAATGCGGATGCGTCTGTGGTATTCTTCCAGGAAAATCTCAAACCTGGATTCCAGCTCCCGCCTGGAAAAGACGCCGTACTTTTCAAACAGGGCCACATTCTTTTCATTCACCAGGGTGTAAAGGGCCGTCATCGTATTTTTCAGGTTGGGGAGGCCTCTGCGTTCCGCTTCCTTCACCCATTCCTCCGAATAGTTGTCTCCGTTGAAGATGATTCTCTTGTGTTCGGAAATCCTGCGCTTGAGCGTTTCCTGAAGCTGCGGCAGGAATGTTTCCGGAGCGAAGGAAGAAAGTTCTTCCGCAAGGGAGTCGAGGGCTTCCGCCACAATGGTGTTCAGGGTCATCATGGGTCCCGCGCAGGATTGGGCGGAGCCCGGTGCTCGGAATTCAAATTTGTTGCCGGTGAAGGCAAACGGGCTGGTGCGGTTGCGGTCCGTCGCGTCCCGGGGAAGGACGGGAAGCGTATCCACGCCGATTTTGAGCGTATCGTTGCGTTTGCCGCAGCCGGAAGAGCCATTGATCATATTCTCAATCACTTCATTGAGCTGGGCTCCCAGGAAAATGGAGATAATGGCGGGGGGCGCTTCGTTCGCTCCCAGGCGGTGGTCGTTCCCGGCGCTGGCCACGGAATTGCGCAACAGGTCGCTGTGCTTGTCAACAGCCTCGATGATGGCGGTCAGGACGGTCAGGAAAATGGCGTTCTGCTGCGGGTCCGAACCGGGGTCCAGCAGGTTTTTGTTTCCGTAGGAAATGGACCAGTTGTTATGCTTGCCGGAACCGTTGACGCCTGCAAATGGCTTTTCATGAAGCAGGCATACCAGGCCATGCTTGCTGGCCTGCTGGCGCAGAATCTCCATCACCAGCATGTTATGGTCGATCGCCAGGTTCACGTCCTCAAACAGAGGGGCCAGTTCAAATTGCGCGGGCGCCACTTCGTTGTGGCGGGTCTTGGCAGGGATTCCCAGTCTCCAGAGTTCCTGTTCCACGTCACTCATGAAATTAAGGACACGAGGCTTGATGGAGCCGAAATAATGGTCTTCCAGCTGCTGGTGCTTGGCGGGAGGTGCGCCGAAAAGGGTGCGCCCCGTCTGGACCAGGTCCGGGCGGTTCAGGTAAAAATTCTTGTCAATGAGGAAGTACTCCTGTTCCGGTCCCAGCGTGATGGTCACGTGTTCGTCCGGAAGCCCGAAGCACTTCATCAGCTTCTTGACGGCGTTGCCCAATGCCTGGCGGGAGCGCAGCAGCGGGGTCTTCTTGTCCAGCGCGTCGCCCGTATAGGAACAGTAAGCGGTTGGGATGCAGAGTGTGGCTCCGTTCCCGTGCCTCTTGATAAAGGCGGGGCTGGTGGGGTCCCATGCGGTGTATCCGCGGGCCTCAAAGGTGCAGCGCAGTCCGCCGGAGGGGAAACTGGACGCGTCCGGTTCGCTCACAATCAGGTTTTTTCCGGAAAAGCTCATGATGGGTTCCATCCCTTTGGGATCCAGGAAGGAATCGTGCTTCTCCGCCGTGGAGCCCGTCATGGGCTGGAACCAGTGCGTATAGTGAGTGGCTCCCCGTTCCAGAGCCCATTGCTTCATGGCGTGGGCCACATCCGCGGCAATGTCCGCATTCAGCGGGAGTCCGTCCTGGATGGTGGCCAGGAGGGTTTTTGCCGTGTCTTTGGGCAGATACTTCTTCATCACTTCCGTGCTGAAGACATCCTCTCCGTAATAATCAATGCTGACGGGGGCGCTCTCACTTACTCCGCCCACGGGCAGGGAAGCGATGGCGCTGATGGCTTGTGTTCGTGTCGAGTCACTCATCATGGTTAACTGTTGTACCTTTTTCTCCAGCAAGAAACGTGCCAACTTTTCAGGCAAACTTTTGCATGAATGTGTTGATTGTTTTAATCAATTTATTATTAATATGATATAGATATATTAAAGAGAGGATTGCAAAGAAAGAAAGCGAAACTGCGAATAAAAATGAATTACAAAAATGTAAAATGACAGCAAGAGGGTGATTACAAAAATGTAAAAAATTCTTCTTGGGAGGAACGATATTTTTATTCTGGCGTAAAATGCCCTGTTGTGCCGGCAACCGCTCCAGGCTTTGTAAAACAGGGGTAGAGCAAATTGAAAGCGGAAAAACAGGAAGTCTGAACAATGTTGGCACGATTTTTGCTGCAAATAAGTCAGCTTAACCCAAACAAAGCAGCAAACTGATGAATAGCGATCAATTCGAGACAGGCATTCCTGCGCCGCAGGGATTGTATGACTTTGAACAGGAGAGGGACGCCTGCGGCGTTGGCCTGGTGGCTGACCTGAAAAATGAACCGAGCCACAAAATCATTGAAACGGGGATTACTGTTCTTAAGAGGCTCATGCACCGCGGCGCCGTGGGGAGCGATCCGGATACCGGGGACGGCGCGGGCATTCTGCTGGCCCTTCCGGATGAATTTTTCCGCCTGGCGCTTCCCAACAAGCTTCCCGCCAGAGGCAAATACGGGGTGGCCATGATGTTCGGCGGATGCGGCCATGAAGAGGAATTGGAAGCCGCCGTCACGGAAAACGGCGGCAGCGTGATTGCGTGGAGGCAGGTTCCCGTGGATCGGGACAGCATCGGTAAAAACGCCCAGCGCACGTGCCCCCTGATCCGTCAGTTGTTCATTGACGGCAGCGGTTTTGCGGATCAGGCGGAATTTGAACGCAAACTGTTCGTGATGCGCCGGGAAATGGAACGGCGCGTGGAAGGCTGTTATGTGTGCAGCTGCTCCAGCCGCAGCATTGTGTACAAGGGGCTGTTCCTCGGCACGCAGATTGAAGGATTTTACGGAGATCTGGCCAGCGAGCATTTCAAATCCCCCCTGGCTCTTGTCCACCAGCGCTACAGCACGAATACTTTCCCAACCTGGAGCCTGGCCCATCCCTTCAGGTATCTGGCCCACAACGGGGAAATCAATACCCTGCGCGGGAACCTGAATCACCTGAGCGTGCGTGAGCCGCATTTGTCTTCCACTCTGCTGGGGGATGACCTGCAAAAGCTGCTGCCTCTTATTCCCCCCGGCCAGAGCGATTCCGCCTGCCTGGACAACATGGTTGAGCTGCTGGCCGCCGCCGGGCGGGACCTGCGCCATGTCATGCTCATGCTTATGCCGCAGGCCTGGGGCGTCAACTACCATTTAGGGCCGGATGTGCGCGGTTTCTTTGAATACCACTCCGCCATGATGGAGCCCTGGGACGGTCCGACCGCCGTCGTTTTTTCCGATGGTATCAATGCGGGCGCCATGCTGGACCGCAACGGCCTGCGCCCCGCGCGCTATACGCTGACCACGGATGATATTTTCATTCTGGCTTCGGAAACGGGCGTGGCGGACATTCCCGCGGAAAAAGTAGCCCGCAAAGGCCGCCTCCGTCCCGGGGAAATGATTTACTGCGACCTGGTGCACCACCGGCTGGTATCCGATGCTGAAACCAAGAATGAAATGGCCAGGCGTATGCCCTACCGCCGCTGGGTGGAGAAAAACAAGATTTCCGTCCGTTCCCTGTTTGATTCCATTTCCGCTTCTGCGGAAATGCCGGACCTCGTGGGCCGCCAGCGCCAGTTCGGATTTACCCAGGAGGATGTGGAGCTGATTATCCGTCCCATGATGCTGAAAGGCGCGGAGCCCCTCGGCTCCATGGGAAATGACGCGCCGCTGGCCGTCCTCTCCGGAAAGGCGCCTCTCCTGTTCAATTATTTCAAGCAGTTGTTCGCCCAGGTGACCAACCCTCCCATCGACCCCATCCGGGAGGAACTGGTCATGAGCCTGACCACATACATAGGCAACCATCCCAACATTCTGGAAGAGACGCCGGAGCACGCCCGTCTTATCAAGATGGCGCGCCCCGTCATTACGGATGAAGAACTCAACCGCCTCTGCAATATTCGGGAGGCCGGCTTCCCTTCCGCCAGGCTTTCCATCCAGTTCCCGGAAGGAGGGGACGGAAAAGCCCTGCGGGAGACGCTGGAAAGCCTGGCGGAATCCGCCGTGGGCCTGGTCAGGTCCGGCGTGCGCATTCTGGTGCTGACGGACCGCAACATAGGGCACGGCTACCTTCCCGTTCCCAGCCTTTTGGCCTGTTCCGTGGTGAACCGCGCGCTGACGTCCGCCGGGCTGCGTTCCGATGTGGGTCTGATTCTGGAAACCGGGGAGGCGAGGGAAACAATGCACTTTGCTCTGCTTCTGGGTTTCGGGGCCACGGCAGTCAATCCGTACCTGGCTCTGGCGACGGTTACTTCCCTGGCCGCGCCGCAGGACTGCCCTCTGGATGTAGTGAAAGCCTCCGGCAACTACATTAATGCCATAGACAAGGGACTGCTCAAAATCATGTCCAAGATGGGCATTTCCACGTTGCGCAGCTACCGCTCCTCCCAGCTGTTCGAGGCGGTGGGTCTGAACCGGGAACTGATTGACGAATTCTTTCCCGGCACCGTCAGCCGCGTAGGAGGCATAGGGCTGGATGAAATAGCCGCGGAATGCAACCAGCGCGCCGTGCAAAACGCGGAACACGGGGACAAGCTGGATGCGGGAGGGCAGTACAAGTATAAGAAAGGAGGGGAGAATCATCTCTGGAATCCGCAGACACTTCAGGCTTTCCGCGCTGCCGTGCGTGACAATAACGAACGGAAATACCGGGAATTCGCGGATTACAGCAACCGTCAGGCGCAGCATCTCTGCACTTTGCGCGGCCTGTTTGAATTTGCTCCGGCAGACGCTATCCCCCTGGAAGAAGTGGAAAGCGTGGATTCCATCTTGCGCCGTTTCGTTTCCGGAGCCATGTCTTTGGGGTCCCTCAGCCCGGAAGCCCATGAAACCATCGCCATTGCGATGAATAAAATCGGAGCCAAAAGCAATTCCGGGGAAGGGGGGGAAGATGAAGCCCGCTATGAACCCAACGCCCGGGGAGAAGCCCGCTACAGCGCCATCAAGCAGGTGGCGAGCGGGCGTTTTGGAGTGACCATTAATTATCTGCGCCACGCTTCCGAGCTCCAGATTAAGATGGCCCAGGGGGCCAAGCCCGGGGAGGGGGGCCAGCTCCCGGCGCACAAGGTGGATCCATACATCGCCCGGCTGCGCCATTCCATGCCGAACGTCAGCCTCATATCTCCTCCTCCGCATCATGACATTTACTCCATTGAAGACCTGGCCCAGTTAATTTACGATCTGCGCAACTCCAATCCGGATGCCCGTGTCTCCGTCAAGCTTGTTTCCGAGGTGGGCATCGGCGCGGTTGCCGCGGGTGTGGTGAAGGCCCATGCGGATGTGGTTGTGGTCAGCGGCCACGACGGCGGCACGGGCGCCTCTCCGCTCACCAGCGTAAAGCACGCCGGACTGCCGTGGGAGCTGGGGCTGGCGGAAACGCAGCAGACGCTGGTGCTCAACAAGCTCCGTTCCCGGGTCCGGCTCCAGGTGGACGGCCAGCTGCGCACCGGGAGGGACGTCGTGATGGCCGCCCTGCTGGGGGCGGAGGAATTCGGTTTCGGAACCGCCATCCTGGTTTCCATTGGCTGCGCCATGCTCCGCAGGTGCCATGAAAATACGTGCCCGGTAGGCGTCGCCACGCAGGATCCGGCCCTGAGGGCCAAATTCAGCGGCAAGCCGGAATACGTCATCAACTACCTCCGCTTCGTGGCCCAGGAAACGCGGGAAATCCTGGCATCCCTGGGGCTTCGTTCCCTGGATGAAGCCGTAGGCAGGGCAGATCTGCTTTCCGTCAACCGCGCCATAGATTTTTACAAGGCCCGGCATTTGGACTTTTCCTCCATCCTGCATGCGGCAGAGGGGGATGGACGCAGGTTTGACCCCTCTTTTGAAAAGGAACCGCTGGACAACTACGACCGCCGCCATCTGCTGCCGGCATTGAAGCCCCTGCTGGAAAAGGGGGAAAAGACGGAACTCTGCCGAGACGTCCGCAATGTGGACCGGACGGTGGGGACGGAACTTTCCGGTGAGCTGGTGATGAAATTCGGGCCGCGCGGCCTGGCGGAAGATACGCTTACGGTGCACTTTACCGGATGCGCGGGGCAAAGCTTCGGGGCTTTTCTGGCGCCTGGCGTCACCTTTGAACTTGTCGGGGAGGCGAATGACTTTGTCGGGAAGGGCTTGTCCGGCGGCAAAATCATCGTGCGCCCCCCGGATCATATCTCCTACGTACCGTCAGACAACGTCATCGCCGGAAACGTCATCGGCTATGGGGCCACTTCCGGCGGCATCTTCCTTCACGGGCAGGCCGGGGAACGTTTCGCCATCCGCAACAGCGGCGCCAAAATGGTAGTGGAAGGCATCGGCGACCACGGCTGTGAATACATGACCGGGGGCCGTGTGGCGGTGCTCGGCAAAGTGGGCGTCAATTTCGCCGCGGGGATGACCGGCGGCCTGGCCTACGTGTATGACGCGGACAACAACTTCGATCAGAAATGTAACCTGGGCAGCGTGGACCTGGAAACGGTCATGCCGCATTCCGCCGATGAAGCGGAATTGCTTCAGCTCATTTACGAGCATTACATGGCTACCAGGAGCCGCAGGGCTTACGACCTGTTAAACAACTGGCCGGAAGAACGCGGCAAATTCATCAAGGTATTCCCGGTGGAATACCGGCATGCCCTGGCCATGCATTCCTGAAAGAAGCATGCAGCAGTTTTCTGTTGTTTGGGGTAAGGCCGGGGCCTCCGCGGGTGCGGAGGCCCCCATTTTTTGATAGGCCTGTATGCCGTTTCATGGCCGGGCATGTTGGCGCCGCTTTTCCTGCTTAAGCCATTCCGCATTTGAAGACTCATGTTCCGGATAAGGAGGTTTTCATGACCATACTGTCAGTTGATAGAGAAATGCGGCTGCGAGGGGGATGGTGGTTGCAGTTGATGTCAGGAGGAAGGTCAAATGTTCCAGCAATGCCCGGTTCTGAGCGGATTATGAATTCGAAGTCAACAGGAAAGTTTGAATGGAAATGTGTTAGTGGAGTTTTGGTTTTGGGAATTCGTCTGGATGGCAATTGATAAAAAAGTGAATTGAAAGGTAACTGATTGGTATTCTTGTTATTTAGTTATCCAGGGAATTGCCGCGAATTCATAATCCGTTAGGTTTGCTCCAACGGGTGTTTGGTTTTTTCTGCCAAGCTGCTCCAATTAACTACACAATGAATATATGACGAGGAAAACCGGCCCTCTCTATCAGGAGAGGGCCGGTTTTTTGCAGGATTTCCGTAAGGGAATTCCTTTTTCTTATTGAGGCTTGTCCAACAAAATATCTTTTCCTGCGCCTCTCCATGAAAAAGCGTGGCCGCGGAGGCGGACGCATTTACGGAGATGGAAGGAAGAGCAAAGATTCCTACTTTTTAGGCGTTATATTGCGCATGTTGCGGCCTTTAGCCTTGCGCTGCTGTTCTTCCAGGGCCGCGCGCTGCTGCTCCATCATCTTTTGGAAAAAACCGGCCTTTTTCTTTTTGGCGGGAGAGAGCACGGGCATGGGCAAGCGGCGGATAAGGGCCGTTTGCCCTATGGAGATCAAATTCTGCGTGGTCCAGTACAGGGCCAGGGCGGAAGCGAAATTGTAACAGAACAGGAAGAACATCACAGGCATCAGGTTCATAATAATGCGCTGGGAGCGTTCCCCCGCCTGAGGCGTCATCCTCATCTGGATAATCATGGTTACGGCCATGATAAGAGGCAGAATATTGATGGGAATGCCGAACAGGTGGCCCACGGTATCAGGCAGGGAGAGATCCGTCATCCACAGGCAGAAGGGCTGTCCCCTCAGTTCTGCGGAATACTGGAGCACTCGGTAGAAGGCGAAGAAGATGGGAATCTGGATAAGCATGGGGACGCAGCCGCTGGCCGGGTTGATGCCGTATTTCTGGTACAGCTTCATCATTTCCATGTTCACCTTCTGAGGATCGTCCGGATATTTCTCCTTGAGTTTGACCATCTCCGGCTGAACCAGAGACATGCGTTTCATGGCCATGTAGGATTTTTTGTGCAGCGGCCAGATGAGCGCGCGGACAACGATGGTCATGCAGATGATGGCCACGCCCCAGTTACCGAACCACCCGTGGAAGAGGTTGAGCAGCCAGTTCATCGGAACGCTCAGGAACACAAGCCAGCCATATGCCATGATGTCGCTGATGGCAGGATAGGAGAGATTCAGGTCACGCAGATAAGCGTTCAATTTGGGGCCGGTGTAAATATCGTAGGTGAGTGTCTTGATTTCATTGGGGGCCATGGTCAGGTTGGGGATTCCCATGGCCACGGTGACGCCGGGCACCAGGGTGTTGCCTTCATGCGTCAGAGGGAATTCCTGGCGGGTGGCGTACACCGTGGATCCCCTGGACTGGTCCTGGGGAAGAAGGATGGTGGCGTAATATTGGCTCATGACGCCGGCATAAGTCAGATCCTGAAGAGGGCCTTCCAGAACGCGGGCTTTGGCGCTGCTGAAAAATCCGCCCGTGAAATAGGAAGGCACTTCCTGTTCCAGGGAGCCGTCCGCATGGTAAAAGAAATGGGTGTAGGTATCTTTGGGTTCGCTTTTGGCGATGGGGTAGGCGCTCCCGCCAAAGATGCCCATGTAGCGCAGATCTTGGACATTGGGAGATTTATTGAGCAGGGAAACGGTCAGGCGAATGAGGTATTTGCTGCCGGGCAGTACTTCCCCTTCCAGATTTTTGACAGGGTGCAGGGTGTATGTTTTGGAGATGAAAAGCTGCCGTGCGGGGTCATAGCCTTCCAGGGTTACGGAGTCCGCCGTGCGTTTCACTTCCTTATACACGGTATTGTCATAGGAAGGATCCTGGGTGGCGTCCATATTGAAGACGAGTTCTCCGATGCCCCGCTGCTGGGCTTCGTTGATCGTGATGTTATGGTTCGCGACTTTTTGGGAGTCCACAATGTCGTTGTGCAGGGTAACCGTGCCGATGGAGCCCCCTATGCGGTTAAACGTGTAGGTGATGAAAGGTTCCTGTCTGCCGTTCATTTCCTGCGTGGCTACCAGAGTGATCGGGGCGGTTTTGTCTTCTTCGAGGGCTTTGTTGACGGAGGCCTGTTCCGGGGCGGAAGTCCCGGCTCCGGGGTGGACGCCGGTAACCGGGGCATTGGCTGCGGCGGCAGCCTGCGGTGCGGGAATGGGGGCGGTTTCAGTCTTTTTATTGTTGCCCATGTAAATATTCAGGCCCAGAAGGGCGGCGCAGATGCCTATGATGATCCATGCTGTGCGATCCATAATGTGATATAGCTTGATTGGAGTTGGTGAAAGGAAAAGGAAAGAAAGGTAATTGATCAGCGTGGGGGGCGCGCCGGGGGCACGGGATCATAACCTGATCCGCCCCACGGGTTGCATCTTAAAATACGCCATGAGCCAAGAAGAAAGCCGCGCCAGGCGCCGTGGATGCGGACGGCCTGGATGAAGTACTGGGAACAGGTGGGTGTATAGCGGCAGCCGCTTCCGGGTCCCCCCAGGGCATGCAGGGGGGCGCTGATGAAGGTTTGGTACCCCTTCACAAGGGTGATGAGCAGCCATTTCATCATGTCTTGTCTTGTTCCCGGGAAAGAAGTTGCAGTTTGAGCTTGCGTGCAGCTTTCCGCCAGTCCCGTTCCAGGTCGGCGTAGCTGGCTTCCACGGCCCTCCAACGGAGGACGCACACCAGGTGTACGCCGTTTTCAAAAGGATCCCCGTGCGCCCTCAGTATTTCCCTCACGCGTCTCCGCAGTTTGTTGCGGACAACGGCGCATCCGATTTTTTTCGTACAGATGATACCGAATTTGGAGGGTTCCTCCGGATGTTCCAACGGGGCCGCGCTTAAAACAATAAGCCGACCTGCTACGGATGGCCCCTCGTTGCGTACCCGGGCAAATTGAAATGCCCTGGTCATGCTTTGTTGACGAGTAAGACGCATCTCCCGCGGGTCGGCCCGTGAAAAGAAAGTTCCAAGGAGGCGTTAACCGGAACCTGGCGGCTGGATTAACGGCCGTGCTGGATGGTATGGCGCTTGTACTGGATTTCGGCTCCCTTGGGAAGCAGGCGCTTGCGGCCTTTGGCGCGGCGGCGGCGGATGATATCCGCTCCGTTCTTGGTGGCCATGCGTGCACGGAACCCGAACTGACGCTTGCGGCAACGCTTGGATGGTTGATAAGTCCTCTTGCTCATGATGTTGAAAGATGCTTCTTGTGAATTACTAGATTCAGTGCCGTCCGTCTAAGCGGCCTATGCACAACCGGACGGAAAGGATAACTATTTTGATTGTTTTGTCAATCCGTCAGGCGATTAATTTGCCGTTTTTCTTGGGGAAAGTACTGGGATAAGTAATCTTTATGATTGATAAACAGTGTTTTTCTATTTCAGAAAAGCCCTCCTGCTTTACAGAAAGAGCAGTTCCGCATATGTGGGAACGGGCCACAGGTTTGCGTCCGTCAGGCTTTCCAGCATATCAATGGTGCTTCTCAAATTGTCCATGCCCGCCTGGATGGCCTTGGTATCGGCTTCATCCACGGCGCGGCGCAGTTCCCGCACCTGGCCGGGGAGAAGATCCAGAAGCGTGCCGATTTGGTTGGCGCGGTCCGTAGTAGCTTTCATTCCCGCCTTGATGCCGGATGCTTTCATCTGGGCGATGGCGGTGGTAAGCTGCGTGAGCTGTTCCGTTACGGCAGGGATGTAAAGGGTTTCTACCATCAGGAGGGCCGTTTCCGCTTCAATGTTGATTTCCTTGTGGAATATTTCCGTCTGGATTTCATGGCGGGCGTGGAGTTCTACGGGGCTGACCACTTTGTACTTTTCAAAAAGCGCCTTGGCCTTGGGCGTTTCCAGGGCGGCCAGGGCTTCAATGGTGCCGGGGATGTTGGGGAGATTGCGGCGTTCCGCTTCCTCTACCCAGGCTTCTCCGTAGCCGTCTCCGCTGAATAGAATGCGCTTATGTTTCTTGATGATGTTTTGAAGAAGCTTGTTGAGGGTGGCGTGGAATTCCTCGGGCTTGTCCTTGACGGGTTCCAGGATGGTGCAGATTTCATCCAGGCTTTCCGCCACAATGGTGTTGAGCACCGTCATGGGCCATGCACAGGTTTGGGAGGAACCTACGGCGCGGAATTCGAATTTATTGCCCGTGAAGGCGAAGGGGCTGGTGCGGTTCCGGTCGGAGGCGTCCAGGGGGAACATGGGCAGGGTGTCCACGCCGATGTTGATGGTCTTTTGGGTGCGCGCTTTTTTAGTGCTTCCTTTCTCGATTTGCTCAATGATTTCATCCAGCAGATCTCCCAGGAAGATGGAAATGATGGCCGGGGGGGCCTCATGGGCGCCCAGGCGGTGTTCATTGCCGGATTTGGCGACGGAGGCGCGCAGCAGATCCGCATGTTCGTCCACGGCTTTGATGGTGGCGCAGAGCAGGGTGAGGAAGATGGCGTTTTCCTGCGGGCTGGAACCGGGATTGAGCAGGCTGCCGTAACCGGGGGCGGAGAGGGACCAGTTGTTGTGCTTGCCGGAGCCGTTCATGCCGGAAAAGGGCTTTTCATGCAGCAGGCAGACCATGTCATGCTTGTTGGCGGTTTTCCGCAGCACCTCCATGACCAGCATATTGTGATCTACAGCCAGGTTCTGGCTTTCAAAAATGGGCGCGATTTCAAACTGGCCGGGAGCGACTTCATTGTGGCGCGTTTTGGCGGGGATGCCGAGTTTCCAGAGGGCTTCGTCCACGTCCACCATGAATTCCAGCACACGGTCCTTGATGGAGCCGAAGTAGTGGTCTTCCATCTGCTGGTGCTTGGGGGGCACATTGCCGAAAAGGGTGCGTCCGCACATCATCAGGTCCGGGCGCAGGGCATAAAGCTGTTTGTCTACCAGGAAGTATTCCTGTTCCGCCCCCAGGTCGGCGCTGACGTGAATGTTGTCCGGACCGCCAAAGCAGGAAAGCAGCCGTTTGGCCTGCCGGGTGACGGCAGTCATGGATCTTAGAAGAGGCGTCTTTTTGTCCAGCGCCTGCCCCTTGTAGGAGCAGAAGGCGGTAGGGATGCAGAGCGTGGCGCCGTTTTCCGTTCGTTTGATGAAAGCGGGGCTGGTGGGGTCCCATGCAGTATAGCCGCGCGCTTCAAAGGTGGCGCGAAGACCGCCGGAAGGGAAGCTGGAGGCGTCCGGCTCGCCCTGAACCAGGCTCTTGCCGGAAAATTTGAGTTCCAGATTGCCCTCCGGATCCACGTCCACAAAGGAGTCGTGCTTTTCAGCCGTGCTCCCATTGAGAGGCTGGAACCAGTGAGTGTAGTGGCTGGCACCCTTTTCCAGAGCCCACGTCATCATGGCCTGAGCCACCTCATTGGCGATGTCGGGGTCCAGTTTTTCGTCCTTGCGGATGGTAGCCAGCAGTTTTTTGTAAACGGGGCGGGGCAGGTAATCGCGCATGGTCTCCATGTTGAAGACATCCTGACCGTAAATTTCCGCAATAAAGGTTGCGGCGTTGCCAATATCGGAAGGTGGGTTTGTATGCATCTTGATAGGAAACGCGCCAAAAGGCTCGGAACATACCAAACCTTAAAAGAGACTTTTTGGCAAGCCGAATCCTGCCCTATTTCTTCAGGAGAAAAACTTCTGCCGCATCCTGTTTGCTTCCAGGGAGAGTAAACGGTTTTTTTGACTGTCGCCATCTTTCCTCGGCGCCCGTCAGGAAGACAGGGGATGGATGAAAAAGAGGGATGGGATGCCCGATTGATCGGCAAGGGGCACGCAGGAATGGAGGGGCTTCCGGTCCTTTGCAACCAGGTGGAGAGGAGCAGAGTTCCGGCATTCGGTATTTTTTCACTCCCTGAAAGAAATTTATTCTGTTCTACGTTGTAGTAAGTACAACCATATTATTGTAAAAATGCGTTTATTGTTAATGCTAAGATATTTATTGTTGGTTTTGCTGTGCTTCTCGGGAGTGGGCATGCTGCTTCATGCCCAGCCTGTGAATAAGAGCCGGATTGCCGTTCTGGGTGATAGTATTGCTTATGCGGGGCGTTGGGCCAATGAAGTGGAAAACGCCTTGAAAGCCGATAAAAAGTTTGCGGCCTGCGAGATTGTCAACTTTTCCGTTCCCAGCGAAACGGTAGCCGGGTTGAGCGAGTATGGTCATGCGGGCGGCAGGTTTCCCCGTCCGTGCCTGCATGAGCGCCTTGACCGGGTTCTCAGGATGTACCGGCCCCAACTGATTCTGGCATGCTACGGGATGAATGACGGCCTTATGCAGGCGTTTGACAAGGCGCGTTTTCAAGCGTACCAGGAAGGGAATATCCGCCTTAAAGCGGCTGCCGACGCGGCAAAAGCGGCGGTTGTCTTCATTACTCCCCCATTGTTCCGGGGGGATTCCGCTGAACAGGCTGAGTACGACGCGGTATTGGACAAGTACGCAGAATGGCTGGTTTCTAAAAGAAAAGATGGCTGGAAAGTCATCGATATCCGTCCCGGACTTCGGAAACTCATTGCCAGGGAGAAGGCCGGGAATCCCGGGTTCAGGTATTCCGGTGACGGCGTGCACCCCGGCCCGGAAGGGCATCACATGATTGCCCGGGAGGTGATCGCCGGGCTGGTTCCGGAGATCGGTCTTGACGCGGAAGTCGCGAAAAAAGAGTACCGCCCGACGCCGGAAACGATGAAAAAACATGAAGAAACCCGCAATGCGTGGCTGGTAAAAACAAAACATGCACGCCCGGAGATTCCGGGGTATGACCGGGAGAAGGCCAAGCTCCAATTCCCTAAAACGGTTTCTACCTGGAACGGCTTTTTGCGGGAGGAGTTTACTATAGGCGGTCGCAGGGCATTCATCGTCTTTCCCGATAAGCCTGTTGCCCCCGGAAAAGAGCAGCTGTGGATATGGCGCCCTCAATTTTTCGATTATAAGCCTGTAGCGGATCTTGAACTGGTGAAACGCGGTTACGCAGCGGTATTTATCAGCATGGAAGACCTTTACGGTTCTCCCAAAGCCATGGATGCCATGGATCAGTTTTACAAGTACCTGGTGGATGAACGGAAGTTTTCCAGAAAACCGGTATTGATAGGACTGAGCCGTGGAGGCCTTTATGCGCTGAACTGGGCGGAAAAGCATCCTTTATGCGTGGCAGGCATTTATGTGGATGCTCCCGTTTGTGATTTCAAAAGCTGGCCGGCGGGCAAAGGCAAGGGCAAAGGTTCTCCGGATGACTGGAACAAATGCCTGCGCGCCTATGGATTTAATGAACAGCAGGCTTTGTCCTATCAAGGTAATCCCGTGGACAATATGCGCAGCATGGCCAAAGCCGGAATTCCTTTGTTATTCATTTCCCGGACGGAAGATGATGTGGTTCCTATTGAAGAAAACACAGATATTTTCGCTAAGCGTTACGCCAGGCTGGGAGGCCCCGTAAAAGTTATCCGCCGTCCCGGCGGCCACCATCCGCACGGTTTTGACAACCCCGCCCATATCGTAGACTTTGTTCTTTCCGTTACCGGACAGCCTGTCCCCTTGCGCATTGCGTGTCTGGGAGACAGTAATACTTTCGGGGCAGGAGTAGCCGGACCCAATAAGGATGTTTTACGCTGGAGCCATCTTCTGGAACAAAAGCTGAAGAAGGAATGCAAACAGAAGGAAGTGGAAGTTCTGAATTGCGGCATAAACGGGCGTACCCTTTTAACCAGGGGGGATCTTCCGTATATTAAAACGGGCGAGTACCGGAACGCGCTCAATTCCCATGCACAGATTGCCATTATCGCTTTAGGCACTAATGACGCCAAACCTCAGAACAGGAAATTCCTGTCCGAGTTTAAGCAGAATTATTCCGGCATCATCGCCGAACTTAGGGAAAACATGCCCGGTATTCAAATTTATTGTGCAATCCCTCTTCCCTCGTGGCAGTCTTCCAACCAAATTGACAAGGAAACGGTGGAAAATAAGATTGTTCCTCTTGTAAAGCAAGTTGCGAGGGATAATAAATGTAAAACCATAGACTTTTTTACCTTTTTTCAGAATAAATCGGAACTTTTCCCCGATGGCGTTCATCCCAATGCCGATGGTCAGGTGATTATGGCTGATATTGCGTTCAAGGAACTTTTGAAGAAGTAGTTTTTTAATTTTATCAATATGGAATAGATGAACGCTAAACTGTCGGTAATTACAGGGTCGTTCCTTCTGCTGTCGGCCCCGATGCAGGGATTTTCCGCAACAACCCATCCGGATTCCTGTATTAACAGGGATTGGAAAAAAGAGATTCCCCTGCCAGTATATCCAAACCGGGAAATGGTGGATCTTTATCATAAGACATGGGAAATTGCGGCAGGCCGCGTCAGAAAGGGGCCGGAAGGTCTTCCCGCGTCTCCCTACATGGATGAGAATTGCTATGAAGATCAAATATGGATATGGGATACCTGTTTCATGGTTCTTTTCGCCAAGTATGCTCCCAGGTCGTTTCCCGGAGTTGAAAGTTTGGATAATCTTTACAAGCCTATTCACGAAAAAGCCGTTACTCCGCTTAAGGTTCATTTAGTGGACAATCCCCCGTTATTTGCGTGGGTGGAGAAAGAATATTTTGACTTCACCGGTGATAAGGAACGCCTGGATGATATCTTGAATAAGAAGCAATATCTGCAAAAGCATTTCAAATGGTTTGCCCAGGCTAAATCAGGAGAGCGGTTTGCATGTTCTCCCCAGCACATCTACCTGAATTCCATAGGAAATGATGGATTTACCTGGACGGGGGGAGCGAGCGGAATGGATAATACTCCCCGCGGGCGTGACGCCGGCGGCTATCGTAAAGTTTTATGGGTGGATGCCATTTCCCAGCAGGCGCTCAGCGCCCGCTGCATTGCTGACATGGAACAGGCTCTTGGCAATGCGGACGAGGCCGGGAAATGGAACGCCGAATATGAAGCGCTTAAGAACAAGATCAACCATCTTTACTGGGATAAGAAGGATGGATTTTATTATGATGTGACCATTTTGGACAAACAGCCCTGCCGCGTTAAAACCATTGCGTCCTATTGGCCCCTTCTGGCTCAGGTCGCCTCCAGGGAACAGGCGCAAAGCATGGTCAGGCATTTAATGAATCCCGAAGAATTCGGAGGTAGTTATCCGACTCCTTCCCTGGCCCGTTCAGATAAGGATTATCATCATCAAACCGGGGATTATTGGAGAGGAGGGATTTGGCTGCCTACGACGTATATGACCATCAAGGCTATTGAAAAGTATGGCTATCATGAAGAAGCCGATGCTATTGCCGAGAAGGTGATTAGCCAGCAGCTTGCCGCTTACAAGAACATAGAACCGCATACTATCTGGGAGTGCTATAGCCCAAGCGGGAATACCCCTTCCACGGAACACGGCCGCCGCGCAAGGCCGGAATTTTGCGGCTGGTCAGCTCTGGGGCCTATTTCCCTGTTTATTGAAAATGTCCTGGGATTCAAAGAGGTGTCCGCAGCCAGAAAAGAAGTGCAGTGGAGGTTGAAAAAAAACAAGGGCCGCCATGGAATCAAAAATTTGAGATTTGGCGGCATTGTAACCGATATTGTTTTTGATGGGAAAGGCACGGTATCGGTCAAGTCGAATGCCCCTTACTCTTTAATCATTAATGACCGTAATTATTCAGTGAAGAAGGGAGATATAGAGATTAAACTGTAAGGGCCTTCTGCTTACCCGCGGAAGGGCGTCATTGAGGTTCTTCCGTGGGGCTTGTTCTGTTGCCGGGGCAAGATGCGGATTTTTCCCGTGCCTGCATCAATTTTTTCTTCTTTTGGAGGCTGGCTGAAAGGCAGGGGATGCAAAGGAAATTCTGGAAGACCAACAAGAGTGTGCTCCGGGACGTTCCTTGGGAGGTAATGTTGCCTGCCGTTTTAACAGGGAGAACAAGCTTCCTCCATATGTCTTACGGAAATTTTCTGATAAAGGGTATGGGTTTGTCCGGGAGCAAGGGAAATGGAACGGGGCGCCGCGTTCCCCGTTTCAATGCACAGGAATTTATTCCAGGATTCAGCACCCAGATCCGCCATGTTTTTGGCGCCCTGTTGCCCAGGATTCCAGACGATGACGGAAGAGGCATGGTCCCTCTCCACCGTGATGGCACGGTTCAGCATGAGGTCTTCCAGCATTGTTTTTCCCGAACAGGAGGGAAAGTCGTAAACACGGTCCAGACACCCCAGCGGCGCCAGCGGGCGTTCTCCGTGTTTCATGGGCTGGGCTGCTTCTTCCCGGAACGGAATATCTTCCAGTCCGTGGACGCGGCATTTGGTCAGGTTGCCGACAGAAAAGTAGTTGTGGAAGGCTTCCGTGAGTTTGCAGGGACGCGTGCGCGCCGTGGTTTCCAGTTTCATGGTCAGCGTGCGGCCCAGTGTAAGGCGCAGGATGGCCGCAGGGTAGGATTCATCTTCCGGATAAAAAGCCAGGGAAAGCAGGACATTGCCGCGCTTGTCCATTTCCTGGTGGTGGAGGCGCCATTCCGAAGTGCGCGCTATGCCGTGGGACGGCGCGTCTTTACGGGAGCCGAACCAGGGCCAGCAGACGGGAATTCCTCCGCGGATGGCTTTGCCGGGGGCAAAGGCTGCATTGGGAGAAAGAAAGAGACATTCCTCATGCCCTTCCGGCTTCCATGAGGTGAGGTGCGCTCCCTGAAGGCACAGGGATGCCGTGCAGAGCGGTGTTTTTACGTCCAGGAAAGAAAGGCCCTGGTTTGTTGTGCGCCGGATGATCATGGCTGAAGGCGTTCAATTGTCCAGGATCCGTTTTCCTGAAGTTTGTACATGAACCGGTCATGCACGCGGCCGGGGCCGCCCTGCCAGAATTCAAAGGTGTCCGGGATGATTCGGTAGCCGCCCCAGAAGGAGGGAAGGGGAATTTCCCCCTTGGAGAATTTGTTTTTCAGCTCCATCAACTTCATTTCCAACAGTTTTCTCCCGGAAATAACGGAACTCTGGTGTGAAACCCACGCTCCAAGCTGGGATTCCTTGGGGCGGGTGAGGAAATATTTCAGGGATTCCGCGCGGGAAACTTTGACGGCTTTTCCGTAAATGATGATCTGGCGTTCCAGCATTACCCAGGGAAGCATCATGCAGACCTGCGGATTTTCTTCAATGTCACGGGCTTTGTGGCTGCCGTAGTTGGTGAAGAAAACAAAGCCCGTCTGGTCAAAATATTTGAGCAGCACGGTGCGCAGGGAGGGCCTGCCCTGGGCGTCCGCCGTGGCCAGGGAAAAAGCGTTGGGTTCCGGAATATCCGCTTTCAGGGCCTGTTCAAACCAGGTTTGGAATTGTTCAAAGGGATTTTCCGCCAGGTCTTTTCTGTGCAGCTGGCCTTTGAGGTATTCTTCTCTGAAATTGGACAGATCCATGGCGTATTGAATGATGAGGGGTTATTCTACGCTGAAATCCAGACCCAGATCCAGGGAGGGGGCAGAGTGGGTCACGTAGCCTACGGAGACGAAGTCCACGCCGGATTCCGCAATGGCGGCTACCGTGTCCAGGTGAACGCCCCCGCTGGCCTCCATCAGGGGGGTGGTGCGTCCTCCGCGCATGGCGACAGCCTGTTTCAGCATCTCCGGAGTCATATTGTCCAGAAGGATATGATCCACGCCTTCCAGTTGAAGGAAGGTCTCCACCTGTTCCAGGGTGTCCGCTTCCAGCTGTATTTCCACACCGGGCTTTTCCTCGCGCAGCCTGTTGATGCATTCCTGAAGGTGTTCCGTATTTCCATCCGTCATCAGGTGGTTGTCTTTCACCATGGCGCGGTCATAGAGGCCCATGCGGTGGTTGGTGCCTCCGCCATGGACTACGGCAGCTTTTTCCAGCAGACGGTAGCCTGGGGTGGTTTTGCGGGTATCCAGAATGCGGGCGCTGGTGTGGGAAACGGCTTTTACGTATTTTCTGGTGAGCGTAGCTACTCCGGAAAGACGCTGAATAAAGTTGAGGGCGGTGCGTTCCGCTCCCAGGATGGAGCGGGCGGAACCTTCAATGAGCATCACCACGGCGCCGGGCGCCACGGCTTCCCCGTCATGCAGGTAAACTTCCACCTTCAGGGAGGGATCCACCTTGCGGAAAACTTCCGCCGCGACATTGACGCCGGAAAGAACGCCTTTTTTCCGGGGAGTCAAAATAGCTCTGGCAGTCAGATGTTCCGGGACGAAATATGTGGAAGTCACGTCGCCGGAGCCGAAGTCTTCGGCCAGCGCCAGATTGATCAGGGTTTCTACGTTGTCGGATACGGTTTCTGCAAGCATGAAAGAAGAAGCGGCTTAATATTCGCGGTTAAGAAGATAGTTGGCCAGTTCCACCAGGCGGGCGCGGCGTTCTTCCGGGAAGATCATCAGGGCATCCAGAGCCGCCTGAGTGCGGCATTTGGCTTCGGAACGGGCGCCGTCCAGGCCGATCAGGGACGGACAGGTGGATTTTTGGGAATTGACGTCCTTGCCGGCAGTCTTGCCGAGTTTTTCCGTGGACGCCGTCAGATCCAGAATGTCGTCAATTACCTGGAAAGCCAGCCCCAGGTTGTAACCGAAGTCCGTCAGGGCTTCCAACTGGGCTTCCGTGGCATTTGCGGACATGCCGCCGAAGCGAAGGGCCGTGGTTAGCAGGGCGGCCGTCTTTCCTTCGTACACGGTGCGCACTTCCGGTTCGGAGAGCTGCTTGTGTTCTCCCTCCAAATCCAGAATCTGACCTCCGATAAGCATGGTGCTGCCGCCGGTGGCTGCCAGTTCCCTCATGTAGTCCCTGACGGTATAGCGTTCCGTGTCGTCCACCTGGGCGATTACGGCAAAAGCTTCCGTCAGCAGAGCGTCTCCCGCCAGGATGGCGACACCCTCTCCGAACGCCTTGTGGCTGGTGGGCTTCCCACGGCGCAGATCGTCGTTGTCCATGGCTGGCAGGTCGTCATGGATGAGGGAGTACGTATGCATCATTTCCACGGCGCAGGCGGGAACCAGGGCGTCCACCGCCAGGCCTCCGCAGGCCTCCGCCGCCGCCAGGCAAAGGACGGGGCGCATTCTTTTTCCACCCGCAAATATACTGTAGCGCATGGCTTTGTGGATGGTTTCGGGACTTTCGTCCTCTGCGGGCAACAGCCTGTCCAGCGCCGCGTCAATCAGGGCGCATTGTTCTGTGATATAGTCGTTCAGGGATTGTTCACACATGGCGTTATGGGATAGGTGCGGGGGGGGGAGAAGCAGTTCAGCGGTTGACCAGCAATTCCGCGATTTGTACGGCATTGAGAGCGGCTCCTTTCCGGACCTGGTCGCCCACGACCCAGAGGGTCAGCGCATTGTCAATAGCCATGTCCATGCGCATGCGCCCTACGTAGCAGGTGTCTCCGTTGGTGCTGTCCAGCGGGGTGGGCCACACGCCCTCCGCAGGATTGTCCATCAGGGCGACTCCGGGTTTGCCTTCATAGGCGCTGCGGGCCGTTTCCACATCCACGGGTTTTTCAAACTGGGCGGTGACGGAAATGGAATGGGAACGGTAAACGGGTACGCGCACGCAGGTGCATGTTACCTTGAGTTCTGGCAGGGAGAGAATTTTACGGCCTTCATTGAGCATTTTAAGCTCTTCCTTGGTATAGCCGTTTTCCGTAAAGGAGTCGATCTGGGGAAGAAGGTTGAAAGCTATCTGGTGAGGATAAACATTTTTCACTATGGGGTGGCCGTCCACTACGGCGCGGACCTGGGCTTCCAGTTCCGCAATGCCGTGCTGGCCGCTGCCGGAAACCGCCTGGTAGCTGGAGGCGATGACGGTTTTCAACCCGAAACGCTGATGCAGAGGGAAGAGGGCCATCAGCGTAATGATGGTGGTGCAGTTCGGGTTGGCGATGATATTGCGGGGGTGGTGGAAAGCCGCTTCCGGGTTGATTTCCGGCACCACCAGGGGCACGTCCGGCTCCTGCCGGAAAGCAGAGGAATTATCAATGACCACGCATCCAGCCGCCGCCGCGATAGGAGCGAATTTCAGGGAAATGCCTCCGCCTGCGCTGAACAGGGCGATATCCACCCCTTCAAAGGATTTTTCCGTCAATTCTTCCACAGTCAGCATTTTTCCACGGAAAGCGACCTGTTTTCCGGCGGACCGGGCGGAGGCCAGAAGCTTCAGGGAACCTACAGGAAAATTGCGTGTTTCCAGGCAGGACAGGATTTCAACGCCCACCGCTCCGGTGGCGCCGACGATGGCAACATGGGGTGCTTGGTTCATGATTGTTGTCAGAAAATGACGGATGCTTTCCGTCCGCCCTCATTATACGTCCGCCCGGTCATATGGCAATACGATAGCAAGCCTTCAGACTTAAAAATGAAAAAACTGCCCGTGGTTTTACACTCCGGACAGTTTTTGAAAAACGGGAAAGATCGTGTTTTTTATTTCAGCGCTTGCGGCGCAGCATCAGCAGGGACAGGCCCAAAAGGCATCAGGGATGCCGTATCCGGAGCCGGAGTTGCCGTTTGCGGTAGTTCCCTGCCAGCCGGTGGAGATTTGCGCGATCATGTTACGACTTTTTGTGCAGTCATGGCATCTCCGCTGTTGACGTCTCCGAACCCGGATAATTTAAGGTTTGTAGGCAGGGATTCCCCTTCAGTAGCATTCTCATTCAGGTCGGTTTCTCTTTTTTACTGCTGTAATTTTCCGGGCGGCCTTGGCTCGTTCATGATGAATGAAACGGGTTTCCAATCTCCTGCGTTTGTTGGAACAGATGTACCCGACAGGTGTTCCGGTTTTCAGATTGATTTTGAGTAGCCTCAAAAGCTGGCGGCGGTTTCCGGATGGGGGATATTCCGGAAGGTTTCCCGGTTGAAAAGAAAAGGGGAGCAATGATATAATAGAGTTCGGCGCAAATTACTGGTTATCAGTATTCACGCTTGACTTCCGGATTAGAAAATCCGGCATATCCTCACGTCTCATGAAAGGTAACAAAACGGGCTCCCGATTTTGGGGATCCTGTCTTTGAAGGAAGGGGGGGCGTAAGCCTGCTATTTAACCCATTTTCCCGCGCCTTCCGGCAGTCTGCCGTCAGAGACAGGACCGTATCGGGTGGATTCCGTGTTACCCCAGAGGGGGACGCCTACGATGCGTTTCCACCAGCGGGACATGCTGGCCCCTGTATAGCAGCCGAAGCTCCAGCAGTCGGACTGCGGCGTGAAAATATCCCGCCGTATCCTGTTCAGGTCCGTCTCATGAATCCATTCCGTGGAAACAGCCATGATGTTGTTGCCGTAGTCCAGCATCCACGCATAGCAATTGGAATGGCCGAAGTAGTAAAAGGATTCCACTTTATCGCCGCGGAAGCGCGGAGAAGAATTCAGCGCCCGGATAGCCTGGTCGGAACTGTCCACCCAGACAAGCTTGATTTTGTACTTGGAAGCCAGGTCCGCAATCCAGCGGGTGTAAGGTTTGCCGTCTTCCTTCCCCCGGGTTGCGTAACCGGGGCGGTAAACAATCCAGGTGATTCTGGCGGCAGGGTCTTGCTGCTGGATATGGGCAATACGGATGGTGGAGGCCCTTACAAAGTTGGCCCACCAGTTGTCATGCCTGTCAGGCTGTATTCTCAGCCCTTCCCATTGCCTGAGTGCGGGGCCGCCGCACATGACGACATGGACGGCCCGGGACAGTCCCGTGCCGCCCAGCAACAGGGCCAGAGCGAGAAAGAGGCGTGAAAGCATGCCCGCACCCTACCTTTGCTCCCCGTATCTGTCAATCCGGCGGAGCGTTTTTTACGGGAACAGACGCGCATGGAAAACCAAGGCAGGATTTTCAGATTCCCTCAGCAATTCACCACGTTGACGGCCAAGCCGCCCTGGGCGGTCTCCTTGTATTTGGATTGCATGTCCCTGCCAGTATCCAGCATGGTACGGATGACCTTGTCCAGCGGGACAAAATGAGCCCCCGTCCCGCTCATGGCCATGCGGGCTGCGTTGATGGCCTTGATGGCGGCAATGGCGTTGCGTTCAATGCAGGGTATCTGGACGAGTCCCGCGATAGGATCACAGGTGAGGCCCAAATTGTGCTCCATGCCTATTTCCGAGGCGTTTTCCACCTGGTGGGGAGTTCCTCCCAGGTACTCCGCAAGCGCGGCGGCAGCCATGGAGCAGGCTACGCCCACTTCTCCCTGGCAGCCTACGTCCGCGCCGGAAATGGAGGCATTTTTTTTGTACAGGATGGCGATTCCCCCGGCGGTGAGCAGGAAGCGATGCACGGCATCCGGATACGGTGAAACACAGAATTTGGTGGCGTAGTTAAGAACGGCCGGAACGATTCCCGCCGCTCCGTTGGTCGGCGCGGTGACGATGCGTCCTCCGGCCGCGTTTTCCTCACTTACGGCGATGGCGTACAGGTTGATCCAGTCCATAATGGAGAGAGGGTCTTTCAGGGCCGATTCTCCGTGCACCAGAAGATTCTTGCGCAGTGTTTTTGCCCGGCGCGGAACCTGCAGGACGCCCGGCAGGTTGCCGCGCGCGCTCATGCCGTTGGAGATGGACTGCTTCATCGTCGTCCAGATCAGGTCCAGTTTTTCACGGACTTCCCGTTCCGGGAGCATGGCGCATTCGTTCGCCATGACAATGGAGGAAAGAGGGCATCCGCGCTCATCAGCCATGTGCAGCAGTTCCTCCGCGGATTCATAAGGAAAAGGAAAGGTTTCCCGGTCCCTTTCTTCCGGATGCAGAAGTTCCTGTTCGGAAGAGACGAACCCGCCTCCCGTGGAATAAAATACCGCGTCTTCCACCGGGTCTCCGTCCTGGTTGACGGCAGTGAACTGCATTCCGTTCGGATGCAGGCGCAGGGGCTGGTAGTGGGAAAGATCCAGGTCGCGGGCAGGAGAGAAGCGGACGGTTTTTTCTTCCGTGACGGACAATGTTTCCTGCTGGTGCAGGCGGGCGATTTTCCCGGGAATGCTGCGCGGCTCCACCGTATGGGGTTCCTCTCCCAGCAGCCCCAGCATGATGGCCGTATCCGTACCGTGCCCATGTCCGGTAGCAGCCAGGGAGCCGTAGCATTCACAGCGGATGCTTGAGATTTCCGCCAAACGCGGGGAGCGGCGTATTTGTTCCAGAAAGCGGTGCGCCGCCCTCATGGGCCCTACTGTATGGGAGGATGAAGGACCTATGCCGATGCTGAAAAGCTCAAAAATGCTGTAATGGTGCATGTCCGTTTTCCTGTAGCGGAGAAAGGCCGGAAGTCCCGTTGGGAAACTCCGGCCCGTTCCGAAAGAAGGGTTTACAGCCCCAGCAGGTAGCGTTCCGCTTCAATGGCGGCGCTGCAGCCCATTCCGGCGGAAGAAATGGCCTGGCGGTAGTGAGGGTCCGCCACGTCTCCGGCGGCGAACAATCCCGGCGTCCTGGTCGCCATCAGCCCTGTTTCCCGGATGATGTAGCCGGCATCGTCCCGGTCCACCAGATCCCCCAGGAAAGAAGTGTTCGGCGTATGCCCGATCGCCATAAAGACGCATTTGACGGGAAGTTCCGTTTCATCCCCTTCTACTACGTCTTTCAGCATGACGGCTTCCAGTTCTCCCTTGCCGTCCGTCTTATAGCTTACGATAGTGGAATTCCACATGGGGAAAATCTTTTCATTGGACAGCGTCCGTTCCGCCATGATTTTGGAAGCGCGGAGCGTGTCGCGGCGGTGGATCAGATACACCCGGGAAGCGAAGCGCGTCAGGAACATGGCTTCTTCACAGGCGCTGTCTCCCCCGCCTACCACGCACACAGGCACGTCCCGGTAAAAAGCTCCGTCACAGGTGGCGCAGGCGGTGAGGCCGTGGCCTACCAGTCCTTCCTCTCCCGGGATTCCCAGATAGCGGGCGGATGCCCCCGTAGCCACAATGATACTCCGGGTTTCGTAATTCTGGCCGCTGGTCTTCACGGTGAACAGTCCGGTGGCTTCATCCCTGACGACGCTTTTGACGTCCTCATATGCAAACCGGGTGCCGAATTTTTCCGCCTGCTGCTGCATCAGGAACATCAGATCCGGCCCCATCACGCCGTCCGGAAAGCCGGGAAAGTTTTCCACTTCCGTCGTGGTGGTCAGCTGTCCGCCGATTTGGGAACCCGTGATCAGAAGCGGAGATAAATTGGCACGGGCGGTGTAAATGGCCGCCGTGTAGCCGGCGCAGCCGGCACCGATGATAATGACTTGTTCGCTCATAATAGTATATATGTCCGTTGCCATGGTAAAAGGGGCGTACCCTTTTTGCGAGTAGATTTTGCGCTATGCGGCGACAGTGCGAAAGACTGTAATCCGGAAGTAGCGGAAAAGAGCTGCCTGCATGTATCCCTGGCGACGGTCTGCAATATTCTGGCCCTGTCTGCGGGAAGATTGCTCAGCCGCGTCCCTTTCAAGGACAAGCGGCCCGGCAGGCCCAGCGGAGACTTTCCGAATAACGTGAAGTAGATTACGCATGCCGTCAGGTAGCTCCCTTCCTCCGTCGGGTGCCGGCCGTCAGTCTGGTACAGCTGGATGTCAGTATGGCGTTTGAGGCAATTCTCCCAGGCAATGCCCACGGGGGCGAGCGCTGCTTTTTCCCTCCGGGCAAGTTTCAAATACGTTTCAAGAAGAGCCTTTTGCTCCTGCGGGTCCGGAGTTCCGGAAGCTCCTCTTTTCCCCCACGTCAGCATCAGGATGGGCGTTCCTTTGGCGGCTCGTATCAGAGAGCACCATTTTTCTCCGAACTCCATGGTTCGTTCCGGAGCCCGGATAGGTGTGGCGCTTTGGTCCTGGAGAATAACGAAGTCCCATGCCGTTCCCTCCATGTTGCTGCGGGCACGCCTGTCATTCCAATGGGACTGGAGGGATGCTGCCGGAGCCGCGTGCATGTGCACGTCCGGCCGCAATCCTTTGGTGTCTGCCATGGTTTTAACCATGGCGGGCATGCGGTTGAAAAACGTATAGCTGTTTCCCAGAAAGAGAATACGGCTGCCGGGGCGTGCAGGAACACAGCGCGGCCAGGAGGGGGATGCGGGCGGCTCTTCCCGGGCCTGGAGAGGGCGGGGGAAAACTGCCCAGGAAAAAATCAGCAGCAGGAATATCTTGGCGGGCGGCATCATGGCTTTAGACGGGTTCCCATGTTTCCGGAATAAAATTTCAAATGGAATTCATGACGTGAGCGGGCTTTTTCTATACATCAGGTAAAAGTAAATTCATAGAGATAAAAGAGAACATGGAATGCCTTTGTTTCGGCATCCCTTGTACGGGTGCCGGGGCTGCCGTCAGTCCCGGCAGGCAGACGGGGATTTCCTTGTCTCCGTATCGCCGCGCGAAGGTATTTTTCTTCTTTCTCCTTGACTGGGAAACACTGCATCAAATTAAGTCTGAACAGCTGGCCGTATGACTGGGGAAGACTTTCCGGGGGACTTGCCGAAAGGAGACGGGTATGGTTGGATATGGTCCATGAAGTCTGAGTCGCTGACCAAGCGCCGTGTGGCGGGGGTGGATGATCCGCTGTTTCTGGATTCTCTGGATATTTACCGGACAAGCTTTCCGGTGCATGAACAGCGGCGGATACAGGATTTCCCGTTGGCGTTTCAAGACCCCGGTTTTTGTTATGAAGTATTTTTAAATGGGAAAGGCCGGGTGGTTGCGATGCTGGTGACGTGGCGTCGGGAACAATTCGTGTATCTGGAGTATTTTGCCGTGGATGCCTCCCTGCGCGGCCAGGGTGCCGGGCAAAGGATTCTGGAAGAATTGAGGGACTCATTTCCGCACAAGGTTATTCTGGAAATTGATCCTCCGAAGGACGGGATTTCACGCCGGCGGCTGGGGTTTTATCAGAGGCACGACTTTGTTCCCAATCCTCAATTTGATTATATCCATCCTCCTTATACGGATGAGGGTGAACCTTTCCCGCTCCTGCTGATGACGCATGGAGATTTGCTGGATGAGGAGACATACCGGAGCTTTGTGGATTTCCACCATCGCCACGTAGTGGCGAGGTGAATGAATGGCCGGGGAAAATCCGCGCCATGGGGGATTTTCCCCTCTTGAAGCAAATTATCCTTGGGGGGCTTTTGCCGATATGAGCCTGTAGGACATCAGGCTCATATTGCGTTTTGCCTGTTTGTGGAACTCCCCTGAGCCTGTATTTCCCGAATCAGAAGAGCCGTTCCGCATTTTTGGGAGACGGCTTTTTGAAAAATGCAGCGGGTCGGGATACACTGGAAGACTCAGCTCCATGCCCGGTTCACGGCATCCCTCTCTTCCGGGGCAAGATATCTGGAGAGCCGTTCTCTCATGCGCAGCCTGTATTCGGTAATACCCCAGGAATGGAGCGGCTGGACGGCGGAGTTGGTGAATTGCCAGGAGGGGACGGGCACGACCACGTCCAGTACTTCTCCGGCTCTGGAGGGCATCCCGGCCAGTACCGCCGCAATGGTGGAGGAAAGCTCCGGATGTTCATCCAGAATATCCAGCAGCCATCCGCAGCCCAGGTCTGTCGGAATGGCTTCCGTTTCGGTCAGCAGGTCCGCGAGGCGCCCGGGAGGGAGATTTTTGGAAATGAAAGACAGATAAGGGGCAAACCGCATGTCTCCCAGGCTCATCAGGGCGTCCAGCGCCGGAGCCATGGATGCCTGTCCGGGGCAGGGAGAGGCGCAGATGACGTTCGCCAATCCGGCAATTCCGGGAAACCGCTCCTCCGGCTGGGGCGCGGCCAGCGTATAAATAAGGAAAGCGGATTGCCTGCGAATATCCGGCGCTTCATCCGCCATGACAAAAGGCAGCAGAGCCCTCCATCCGTCCCCTTGGCGCTGCCGGATAAAAGCTGCCAGTTGCAGAGCGCATTTGCGGCGGGCGTCCGGAGCGCAGCGGGATTGGAACATATTGTAAATGGTGACGCCTTCTTCTTCTCTTCCCGTTTCATTGCAGGTGACCAGCCCGTAGGCGATCATGGCCAGAGGCCATTGATCCGAACCGATTTCCCCCCTGCGGGAGGGATCCGTGACGAGGGCGGCAAGCCGCTTGATTTCCGACAAAGAGCTGGTTTGATCCTGAAAAAGGCCCATGCCCGCATGATAGCCGGAGGCGGAAACCTGCCAAGGAAAAACCGTGGACTGCTTACAGGAACCCGGAGTTTTCCGGTGAACGCTGTTGAGGCATGTTGTTGAGTGTGACCGGCGTTTTATCCTTTATTTATTGGTATTCCGGCTCACGTTCGGACAGGAGTTCCGTATTTTTTGATGAAATTTTTTCCTGTGTTCTTCCCCGCTTTTCCCCTGGTAGAGGTAGGCGGTTTTGGAGTTGTATCCTGCCGTTCGGTCGATGAGGTCGAGAACCTCGCCGTCTCCGTATCCCGCCTTCCTGATGTATTTGACGACTTCCCCGGCCTGGTCGGGGAAGTACTTTACCAGCATGGAGATGAATCTTTTCTCCATAATTCTGATAACATAAGTGTCAAGCATCTGATTCCTTGATGAAAATGTAACCAGGTTATTCCATTTGTGAGTCCATTCGTAATCTTTGATGTCATTTCCAATATCCTTGGCTGAAGCGTCCATTTCAGATTGATGTTTTATGGGAGAAAAGATTTCATGATATAGTGATTCCTCATTCTTGTGGAAATCCTTGATATGCATTTTTTTTATTTTTTTAATAATGCCTGAAAGAAGGGATATATTAAAATGTATCAATTTTCTTTTACTGATCTTTAATGTTGTTGATATTTGATTTATATCCATAAGGGAAATTGCTGTGCTGATCCTTGCTTTGCTGTAAATATCATTATTTTTCTCGTTTTTATAAGGCCATGGTTGATCACTGGTGTAATCCGGAGCTTCATACATGGGGGCTCCGCTGATCAGATAAAGGCTCCAGAGC
>CAJKMG010000015.1 GCA_905200945.1 uncultured Akkermansia sp.
CCTGACCCCCATTGCCAGGGTGCTGCTGGTCTCTCTGGCGCCGGAAATGCCCGGAGCCGTTGAATTCATTGAGAAAGCCACGGCCAGCGGTATCCGCTGCTCCGCCGGGCACAGCGCCGCCACCCATGAAGACTTCAACAGGGCCAAGTCCGCGGGCCTGGTGCACCTGACCCATTACTGCAACCAGATGTCTCCCCTGCACCACCGTGAAATCGGCCTGGTGGGTTCCGGCCTGCTGGACAGGGAAATCAAGATTGAAATCATCTGCGACACCATCCACCTCTGCGCGGACATGCTCAAAACCGTGTTCAAGAACAAGGATTCGGACCAGATGCTGATGATTACGGACTCCCTGGCCTGTTCCTGGATGCCGGACGGCCCCGGTGACCTGGGCGGCCTTCCCATCATCGTGAAGGACGGCGTGGCCCGCCTGCAGGAATCCGGCGCACTGGCCGGCAGCACCCTCAAATACGCCCACGGCCTGAAAAACGTGCACCGCCTGACCGGGAAACCCCTCAGTGACCTGGTGAAAGCCACCTCCTGGAACCAGGCGCAGTCCCTGGGCCTGGAAGGCCTGGGCAAAATCGCCCCCGGCTTCACGGCGGACATGGTTCTGCTGGACGATGACTTCAATACCTGCAAGGTATTCATCGACGGCGTGGAAAAATACAGCGCGTAACCGCGCTTCCGCGCGCCGGAAGGAGATGCCCCTTCCGGCGCGCCTTCCTCCCTCTTACCATATATTTTAACATTCACCTCCATGGCTACTACCATTGAAATGCCCCGCCTGTCCGACTCCATGCACGAAGGCATCGTCCTGAGATGGAAGAAAAAAATAGGGGACTTCGTAGAAGTCGGCGACCACCTGGCCGACATTGAAACGGACAAGGCCCATGTGGAACTCCAGGCCTGCGAGGACGGCACCCTGACGGGAATCCTGGTGCCGGAAGGAGGTTCCGCCGCGGTGGGAACGCCCATTGCGTTGCTTCAGTCGGAATTCGGAACGGCCGCCTGCGGCTGTCCTCCGTGCCCGCCCGTAACATGCAGCCCGCTGGCCGCCAGGCTGGCGGCAGAAGCCGGATTAAATCCCGCCACGCTGCACGGTACCGGCCCCCGTGGCAAAATCATGGCTGCGGATGTACGGGCCGCCTTGCGCCCCTCAGACGGCCCCGCCCGCCGGGTGCAGACCCCGCTGGCTCCCCGGGACACGCGCCACGCCACACGCGTAGACAACTTTTACCTGTACTCCCTGGAGGCGAACATGGCTTACCTGGCTGCCATCAGCACGCCCATCGCCGTCCAGTGCGAAAAACTCATCGGCGGCCGCTACAGCCTCTTTGACTACGTAGTGCGAGCCGCGGTGAAAGCATGCGTCAGCGAGCCGGAATGGCTGGCCGGAGACGCCTCCGCGGAACTGCTCATGGTGCTGGACAAAGGGAAAAAATACGTCTTCATTGAAAACGCCTCCGGAAAGACGATTTACAACATCGCCATGGAACGCCTGGCCGCCCCCGCGGCAGGACCGCCTCCCGCAGGCAGCGCTGCTCCCAACATCCTGCTTTGCGACAGCGGCGTGAACGTGGAAGACCAGCGCGCCGTGCTGCCGGAAATGCCCCACAGCATCATCAGCATAGGAGGAACTACGCCGAAAACGGGCATTGAAGCGGGGCGTCCCGTGTCCAAGCTTGTCCTGCCCGTCACCCTGTACGTGAACGCCAACATCCTGCCGGAATGCAAGGCGTCCAAAATCGCCGCCGAATTCAAAACCCTGCTGGAAAACCCGGTTCTCCTCCTCCTGTAGGGCTACCGGAATGTTCTGCTCTTTTCCTTGAACGCTCCGCTTCTTCCCCCTGTCTTACCAACCATGAAAAAAGTCGCCATACTTGCCGCCCCCGGATTTGAAGAAATAGAACTCATGGCTCCGCTGGACATCCTGCGGCGCCTGAATATGGACGTAGTGCTTGCCGGCGTCCAGTCCGACAAGGTGGTCAGCACCCATGAAGTAACCGTCAGCACGGACACCATGCTGGACAAACTCCATGCTGACAAACTGGACGCCCTCATCCTGCCCGGCGGAGCGGGTTCCTGGGTACTCCGCGACACGCCGGAAGTCATCCACCTGGTTAAAAAAATGCATGAAGCGGGCAAGCTGGTGGCCGCTATCTGCGCCGCCCCCATCGTTCTGGCCAAAGCAGGCCTGGTCAGGGACAGGAACGTCACGGCCTACCCGGCCCAGGATGTCTACCGGGAACTCAACGAAGCAGGCGCCCGCATCGTAAAGGATGAAAACGTGGTGCTGGACGGCAATATGCTCACCGCCAACGGCCCCGGCGCCGCCATGCTCTTCGGCTACTCCATCGGGGAATATCTGGGGGAAGACCTCCAGGTGGCCCAGCTCAAAGAGCAGATGTGCTACACGGGCCTGTAGGGACGCTGACGGATATTCCGGCTTTTCCGCAAATCCCATGCGGAGCCGGAACAACAAGAAAAGAGGGGGGATTTCCCCTTTTCACTTCATCAGGTGCCTTTTCAGGGTATAGTAAGCCCCCCGGCGCCCCTTGCGGGACGACATCAGGCGGGAATGCAGGGCAGAGAAAAAATTGCTCCGGAAGGGGCAATCCAGCAGAAGGCGGCAAAAAGCCCGGTCCCACCGGTCCAGACGGGGAAGGACATTCTCCGCGCCCACCAGCTCCAGCCACTTTTTCCAGCCGGAAAGCAGGACCTCCCGGTCTTCCGGAGACACCCTGAAAAAGGCTCCTTCTTTCAGGATGAAATGCCTGCGCATCAACTCCATGCAGTAATCCACCAGACCGAAGACGGCGGGTGAATCAAGCAGCCCCCGCTGCCCCCAGAAACGCGCCAGAGATTCCATGCCCATCAAATCCATGCGGAAATCCGCCAGGCGGGGATCTCTCCCGCAGGAGGAGGAGCCGGGGCGTTCCCGCCGATAGTGGTACAGCCGGTCGGGAATAGTCAAAAGCCGCGGAGCAAAAGTCAACAGCATCAAACAAAAATACAAATCCTCTCCCTGGCGCAATCCGGGAACAAAACGTAAACCGTTTTCTTCCAAAAGCTTCCTGCGAATCAGCTTATTCCACACCGTCCCCGCGCACCGGCTCCAGGGCGTCCCCCTCCGGAACTGCTCCGCTTTTTCTTCCGGAAAAAATCCGGCTGACGGAGACCATCCGCTTTCAGGCATATCCACATCCCCGCAGTCACAGAATTCATGGTATCCGCACACCGCTACGTCCGCATCTTTCTCTGCGGCCGCAGTAAACAGGCGCTGGAACATATTCCGTTCCACCATGTCGTCCGGATCCACAAAGCCGATATACTCTCCCACAGCCGCTTCCATGCCGCTGTTCCTCGCCACGGAAACACCGCTGTTTTTCTGGTCAATTATCCGGACGCGGCCGTCCCTGTTCCTCCATCCGCGCAATATCTCCGCCGTATGGTCGGAAGAACCGTCATTGACGCAAATGATTTCTATATCTTCCATGCTCTGGCCGGTCAGGCTTTCCATACACTGGTCCAAATAGGCGGCAACATTATAGCAGGGAACAATGATGGAAACGGATACGCTCATGGCGGAAGCATCCTTTTCTATCCGGATTGAAAATTTACATCAAGAAAAAACAGCAAAGCCATCTATCGGAAAACGGGAAAAGCAAAGGTGCGAGACTATTTCCGGGAAGAAATACAAAGACAGTCCTCTCGAAGGGAGTTCCCCGGAAATGACGGAAATGGCGGGCGGCAGTACGTCTGCAATCCGGCAGAAAATTCAAACCGTCGGGAATACTCCGGCATCATCCGTAAAGGAGCTTTTTGATATTGCTTTTCAGTATGAATTTATTAAGTATTCAACCCTCGTCGCACAACGTATTCTTTTTTACGGCGGGAAAAATCTGCCCGGAACGGTAAAAAGAAAAAAATCGCCATCCGTATCAGGCGATATTCATGATATTACCTGCAATTTTTCACCATGAAACCGATTACACATACGCAGACGGTCATGCTCCGATTGCTGACCATGTGTATTCCGTTTCGGAATCTGCGTAAAAAAGGACGCGCTTTTCTGCGCGATTTCCTGGCCGACTACGACCGGAACGCCCGCCGAAGTATGCGCGCATGGCGCAGGCATGCAGTAGCCAGCCGTACTATCCTTATTCTGGAACCCAATTATTGCCACGGGGAGGTCATCCCCGGTTTTTGCCGCTATCTGCTTGACATGGGATACCGCGTTGATGTCCTGATGCATCACAGCTTGGCCAGGCAAGCGCCTTTGTGCTGTTTCAAGGAAAACGAGATCCATATCTTCACAGCCATGTGCACTTCATGGAAGCGCCTGGCCAAAGCTCCCGTCCTCAACCGGTACGAAGCCATTTTAGTATCAACATCCGCCTTTTATGACATTCCGGGATGGGCAGGTTTCCTTCGCATGACGGGGCTTGACAGATTCACCAATCTTCTGGCCGTCGAACATGAATTAAATGACATCCCACGGTTCGGGGAAGAAGGGCTTGAACGGCAGGGACGTCTGCTGACGCTGGGCTCCTTTCCCAAAGGGACGATGGTCAATCCGCACTTTTTCGGGGAAATCCCGCCTGCGCCCAGGAACCGTGAACCCGTATTCATTACCGTAGGTTCCCTTTCCGCACAGCGGAAAAACCACAACCTCCTGATTGAGGCGCTGCAAACCATCTACCATGAAGGCCACAGGGACTTTTCCGTCATCATCGTAGGGGAAGGAGAACTGGGAGAAATTCCCGGCCACCTGCGCCCCTTCCTGCATGTGGCCGGAAAACTCGACTTCCCTGCCATGTACGAGGCCATGAGGCGAGCGGACTATTTCCTGCCTCTCCTTGATCCCGGCAATCCGGCGCACAACCGCTACATTACCACCGGCATCACCGGGTCCGCCCTGCTTATTTACGGATTTGCGAAGATTCCGGTCATCCATGAAAAATTCGCTTCCTTCTACGGCTTTAATGACCGGAACGCACTTCTTTACGGGGAAGAAACGCTTGGCGGCGCCATGCTCCGCGCCATCAGGCAAACGGAGGAGGAATACGCGGAAATGCAGCAGGCGCTTCTCCAATTGAGCAGGGATATTGACAGGGAATCCCGCTCCAACCTGAAACGGGCTCTTGCCTCATGCACCCCCTCCGAACCTCAACAGTCCCGCCAATGACCCGCTCCTGCCCGTCACAGCCCCAGGTTTCCGTCATCGTTCCCGTTTACAATCAGGAACGATATCTTGAAGAGTGCATCAGCAGCATACGCCGGCAAACCCTTACGGAGTGGGAATGCCTCATCGTCAACGACGGTTCCTCCGACTCGTCGGGAGAAATCGCCCGGCGCTTTTCAAAGGAGGACTCAAGAATCCGCTGCTTCGAACAGGAAAACAGGGGCGTTTCCTCCGCCCGCAATCTGGGCATGCGGCACGCTTCCGGGCGCTATTTGTGTTTCGTTGACGGTGATGATTTTATCGACGCGGCCTTTCTTAAACATCTTCTGGACGCCTCGGACCGCGGAGCAAGCGATTTGACCGTAGCGGGTAAACTGTTCTGCGACAGGTTTCCGCCGGATAAAATCCCCGCCCTGCCCACCTGCGGCATATTTCTGCGCCGGGAGTTCCCCTTGAAAAACAATCTGGAATTCCCGGAAGGCATTCACCCCTGTGAAGACGGCCTCTTCTCGCATTTCGCGCTCGCGCTGGCAGAAAAAATCTCCTTCTGTCCGGAAGCCGTTTACCATTACCGCCAGCATGAACAGGGAAACCACCACCAGATAAGGAAAAGAACCGCCGATATTTTGGACATGATTCCCCGGTGGCTTTCCCTGATTGAAGAGTTTTATGAACAACGCCGGCTCTGGACAAGAAAAGCCGGCCATCTTGTCCGCTTTGTAGAGCATGAACCATTTGAACTGAGACTGCTTGACATGCCTTTCTCTCCCGGGGAGCAGGAAATGCTTTACGGCATCATCCGGGACTTCCTGAACGCCCATTGCACGAACGCCGAGTGCCGGAGAGAGTCTCTTCATCGTCCTTTCCGCCTGTTGTTGAAATCCACCAGCTTTTCAGACTTCGGAAGAAGGCTCCGGAAGGCCGGCAGGAACACCGGAATCCTCTGGAAGCTTCTTCCTTTCTGCCCTGTTCCTTCATGGAGAAGGAATGGCCGGGTACGGCTGCGGCAAATACGCGGACAACTGGAGGGCATACGCGGGAATATTCCGTTTTAACCCCTTTTCCCTGCTTGAACATGGCAAAGAAAAAAGAATTGGTCATGCGCCTTTTCGGAGGGCTGGGAAACCAGCTGTTCCAATACGCCTTTCTCTTCGCGCTCTCCCGGCAAGGGGAAAAAGCAAGGCTGGAAGCCTCATCATATGAACATGATGACAAGAGGGTCTGCGAACTCCATCACTTCCACATTTCCCTTCCCATTGAAGGGGGCCCTCCCTCCTGGGCTTTCCGCAAGTCCCGCATTCCCGCCTGCCTGCGTTCCCTGTTCGCCGCCCCCAAATATCCTCATTTCCGGGAGGAAAAACGGCACGGGTTCAATCCCGGCCTCACGGTCCCTCCCCGCTGCCATACCTATTTCAAGGGATATTTTCAAACGGAACAATACTTCCTCCACTGCCGGGAACAGCTTTGCAGGGAATTCCGTCTAAAAACTCCCCTGACTCCGGAAAACGCCCGCATTCTTGAAGATATCCGTTCCTGCTGCTCCATTTCCCTGCACATCCGCAGAACGGATTACCTCTCCAACCCCTACCTTTCTCCGCCGCCGCTGGAATACTATCTCCGGAGCATGGCTGAAATGGAAGGAAGGCTGCGGGCGGCAGGCGTTCCTCAGGAATCCCTGCGTTACTTCATCTTCTCGGACGACATAGAATGGGCCCGGCAAAACCTGAGGCCCGCCCTGCCCCATGTCCATGTGGATATCAATGACGGCGGCGCCGGCTACTTCGACTTGGAGCTGATGCGAAACTGCCGCCACCACATCATCGCCAACAGCACGTTCTCCTGGTGGGCGGCCTGGCTCAACGAACACGCAGAGAAAATCGTCATCGCGCCGCGCATCTGGTTCAACAGAAATGAAGACGACCGGTACCATACGGACGACGCGCTCATCCCCGGCTCATGGCTCCGGATATAACCCCGTTTCCTTACGCAGCAGACCATGTCCTCTCCCCTCATTTCCGTCATCGTCCCCATCTACAACATGGAGTCCCTTCTTCCGCGCTGTCTGGACAGCCTGGCGGCACAAACCCTCCGCAACCTGGAAATCATCTGCGTGGACGACGGTTCGACTGACGGGTCCGGAGGCATCGTCCGGAAATATGCTTCCGGAGACAGCCGTTTCCGCCTGATTACACAGGAAAATTCCGGCAGGGCGGAAGCCCGCAACGCGGGAATCAGGGCAGCCGCGGCGCCCTATCTGGGTTTTGCGGATCCGGATGACTACGTTGAGCCGGACATGTATGAACGGCTCTACCGGCTGGCGGAAGAAAGCGGGGCGGACATGGTCCAATGTTCCTATTCCCCCTTCCTTCCGGCTGAAAGCGGAGAATCATGCGGAATGGCTGAGGAAAAGCTCCTTCATATAGAACATACCGCCTGTGACGGCGTCTTTGCGGAGAAAGACGAAATATTCAAGCTCTTTCTGGAAGACAGGATCACCGGCGTAGTCTGGAGCAAATTGTTCAGGAGAATCCTCCCCGGTTGTTCCGCCCCCCTGGAAGTGCGCCTACCTTCTTCCTTCACCAGCGGGGAAGACACCCTGTACGTTTCCCGGGCCATCGCCCGCTGCCGCCGCATCGCCCTTACCTCTGAAAAACTTTACCACTACGGACTGGGCGGCCCCCAATCCGTTTCTTCGCGCAACCGGAAAGCGGAAACCCGGCCCGCAAGCTATTACGCCGTATTCGAGATGCTCACCAGGGAAAAACTCCGGGAAGGGGTTCTGGGCAGCAACCGCACGGCCTACATGAACTATATTGTCCCTCTGCTTTTTCCGGACAATGAAATGCCGGCCGGGCGGCTCCGGCATTGGGCGGAACTCTGGCGGGAGGCGGGCATCACTTCCGAACACGTTTGCGGGATTCCCAGGGAACAGCGGGCTTACCTTGAGGCCGCCCTGGCCGGACGGTGGATTTACCTGCGCTTCCTTCAATGCTTCTGGAAGTTCAAAACCGCCAGAAGGAAAATGTTCCGGCTGAGGTTTTCCAAAAACGGAATAGACACCCTCCAAATCCTCGGATGCACTCTTTACTCCGCAAAGAGAAACTCCCGTTCATCCCTGTAACCGCTGTTTTCCCCGTGTTCATCTATTCCTATCAGCAACACGACCACCTCCTGCCCGGCAATGACAGAATGCTGGTGATCGGCAGTTCCGCTCTGGCAAAAAACCATGGCCATCTGAAATCGTCCAGACTGGTCGCCGACACGCTCATTTTCAATTTTCCGCTCAACCATTCCCGCCTGTGGCGGCAAATGGAGCACAGCCTTTCCGGCGCCCGCTACAGCGTTATTCTTTTCATGTGGCCGCCCCTGCACCTTTCCCTCTCCAACGGCAGGCTCATGGGAAAGCCCCTCCGGGAAGGAGGGCTCATGGAAAGCGCCGAAGATATGCTTTGCAGGCTTTTCGCCTTTCTGCGGAAACAAACGCGCCGCCTGATCCTCCTGTCATCCCCGCCCTCCTACTACGGCAGCGCCCGGCATCCCTACGCGGAAGAACCGGGCGTCCTTGAAGCCTGGAACGCTCTTCTTCGCACGCTGGCAGGCAAACTGAACCTTCCATTCATTGACTTTTGCGGCGATATGCTGCAATGCCGCCCCCTGACCGGTTCCGGGGAAGAAGAAGATTTCCCGGAAGCTTACCGGAATCTGGGAAAACAGGTTCTCCGCCGGCTGCCTTTCGGCCGGACATGGGTGAGAAGGCGTTCCGGGAAAATACACCGTCTGCTGGAGAAAAGAAGAAAACGCCGGAAGGAACGCATGCTTGCCCGCTGGAAGGCATTGGCGGCCCCTCCCCATTACCGTGAGGAAACCGACTGGATTACGGCCATTCATCCGGAAAAAGGGCAGGCGCGCATACTGCTCATCGGAGGCTCCGTCATGCGGCATTTATGGCGCCCCCTTTCCTCAGAACTTCAGGAGGACATCGATTTGTTCTCCTCCACGCTGATTCCCGGTGATCCGGACTACCTCCCCGCTTTTGCAGGATATTTTCCCTCCGCCGGGTACGAGGCCGTCATTTTTTCCTTCGGTTCCCACGTCACCAATAAAGTCTCCGCCATTTCCGTGGATGACTTCCGCAAAAATTACATGGCATTCGCCTCCCAGCTCAGCAAGCGCTGCCGTTTCCTCATCCTGGCAACCAGTACGTCCATCATGGATGGGCCGGACGGCACGCTGAATGAAGAAAAAGAGAAAATCATCACCGCCTTTAATGCCATTGTCCGCGAGGCGGCATCTTCCCTGCCCGGCGCGGTTCTTTCAGACCACCATGACTTCATGCAGGGGCGCAGATATATAGATCCCTTCCATTTCTCCCCTCCGGACCGCGCGTACCAGGCAGGGAAAACAGCCGGACTGCTCCTGCCCCTTCTCTCCGCCCGGCAGGAACCGCCAACGGAAAAGAAACGCCCAAAAACCACCCCAAACCATGAAATAAAAAAATGAACGAAAACTGCCAAACCATTTTCCATACGGGGAGAAACGGTTACCGCCCGTAAAAATCACGTCCCCGGCAAGTAAAGAATTCAGGTTCCCCCTTCTTCAAAGAATAAACATCCCTGTTCCGGACTGAACGGAGCATCCATGCTCTTCCCCTTTCCGGCCTATTCCTCCCTGCGGCAGCCCCTTCTTCAAAACCCTTCCCATGAAATTGATACCATGACAATCCCGCCCGTTCCTGCATCCCCGGAAAAATCACGCATCCCCGTCATGTTTTCCGCCACCGGCGGCTGGGGCCTGCCCCTGGGCGCAGCCATTCACACCCTTTGCCTTCATGCCGGTTCCGGATGCTTTTATGACATTCACATCGTTCACGACGGAATGGACGCGCGAATAATACAGGAGCTGAACCGGGTCGCCGCCCCCTTTACGCAGGTTTCCCTTTCTTTCCTGCAACTTCCGGAGCAATTCCGCCAGCTCTTTCAAAACGGCAACAAGGACCGCTACTCCCCCCTTGCGTATGCCCGCCTGATGGCCGGCAGCCTGTTCCCGCAGTACGGCAGGATCGTTTATCTGGACGCGGATGTCCTGCTGGCCGGAGACGTAGCCGAACTGTATTTTTCCGATTTGCGGGGAGCTTCCGTAGCGGCGGCCGGAGACGGCCTGGCCCTCTGGAGCATTGAAAAAGGAACGATGCACCCCCATCTGGAATATATGGGCAACTACCTTTCCTCCCCCCTTTCCTACTGCAATTCCGGCGTCCTGGTGCTGAATCTGGACCAGATGCGCCGCCGCAACCTGGAACACCGCCTGCTCCAATGGCTCCGGAGCCGCCCGGAACCCTTCCCCTATCCGGACCAGGACATCTTAAATATCGCCCTGCACGGAGACATAACGCCGTTGCCTCCGGAATGGAACTTCCAATTCCTGTCCTGGACCTGGGATGAAGAAAAAACACGGCTCCTGCGCGGGACCGAATTTGAAAACGTTCCGTCCATATCCTGCGGGCGTTCATGGAAACTGCTGCATATGGTCGGCCCGGAAAAACCATGGCGGCTTCCTGACGCCCCCGGAACCATGGGGCAGTTCCACTGGATCCTGTACTCCTTTTTCTGGTGGCCGGAAGCAAAGAAACTTCCCGCGTTCCGGAAGGAACTGGATGCGATTTCCCAGGGGCTGGCCCCGCTACTCCGGCGCCATATCCGCGGCCACCAATGGAAACTGTTCTTCTCCCGGGGCCATATTTTCCGGAAACGCCGGGACAAGATCAGGTTGCTGAAAAAATTGCTGTCCATTCTTGACGGCAGAAAACCGTAAACAGCTTTCCCCCCTCTCCGGAAAATGCAGGCAACTCCGCAGGCGGCCGGAAAACCGGCGTACTCCGGAGACTGTTCCCGGCGAATCTCCAAACGTCCGCAACAATTGCCTTTAATGCGGCGTGTGCGGTTCCAGCATCTGCTGGCGTTCCCGTTCCTTGTCCTTGGCCAGGCGGCGGGCTTCCTTGGTCAGGTACTGCTGCAAACGGAAGGCTTTCTGGCCTTTTTTCCGGACGACATGTTCGGAAGTGCCGTCCGGCAGAATATTGCACGCCTGGACATTGTCCCTGAAACAGGCGTCCAGAATGGATTTCAGGCGGCGGGCCAGCTTTCCGTTGGTGACGGGCACCATAAGCTCCACCCTTTTATCCAGATTCCGGGTCATCCAGTCCGCGCTGGCGATGAAAAGCTGGTGGTTGCCGCCGTGGTGGAAGAAGAAAATGCGCGCGTGCTCCAGATACCTGTCCACAATGCTGACTACGCGGATTACCTTGCCGTTGGGCCGGGGGCCCGTCTTCAGGCAGCAAATGCCGCGCACGTTCAGTTCAATGTCAACCCCGGCGTCCGCGGCCCTGTACAGGGCGTCAATGATTTCCACATCCTGAAGGCTGTTCATCTTGGCGGAGATGCGGGCGGGTTCCCCCTGCCGTGCGCGTTCCGCCTCCCCTTCAATAAGTTCAATAAGGCGCGCCTTCATCAACACCGGGGAGGGATACAGCTTGCGGAAGCGCATAAGCTTGGTGCGCCCCGTCACGGAATTGAAGAACTGGGAAGCGTCCGCTCCCAGCTGGTCGTCGCAGGTGAGGTAGGAAATATCCGTGTAAATCTTGGCGGTGGTCTCATTGTAGTTCCCCGTGCCGAAATGGCAGTAACGCCGCAGCATGCCCTGTTCCCGGCGCACCACCAGGCAAATCTTGGCATGGGTCTTCAACCCCTTGACGCCGTAAACAACCTGCACGCCGGAACGCTGAAGTTCCTCCGCCTTTTCCAGATTGCGGGCTTCGTCAAAACGGGCTTTCAGCTCCACCAGCGCCGTCACCTGCTTGCCGCTCTCCGCCGCTTTTTTCAGGGCGGCCACAATGCGGGAGTTCCTGGCGGTGCGGTACAGCACCTGCTTGATGGCGATGACATCCGGATCTTCCGCGGCTTCCTCCACCAGGCGCAGGACGGGTTCAAAACTTTCATAGGGATGGTTGAGCAGAATGTCTCCGCCGGCTATGTTTTCAAAAATGCTGACGGCCGGGTCCACGGAAGGGGACGGCTGCGGGGACCACTGCTCCACCTTCAACTGGTCATTGCCGGGGGCAAAAGCCATTTCCATGAAGTCGGAAAGCATCAGGGGACCCTTGAGGTCATAAGTCTCCTCCTTCCCGGCGCCTACGATCCGCATGATTTTGTCATGCAGGGGGGCGGGTGCGGAGGACTCTACTTCCAGCCTCACGCATTCGGAGAATTTCCGGGCTACGAGCACTTCCTCCATCTCATCCGCCAGGTCCAGGGCGTCTTCCTCCTGCACGGCAATGTCCCCATTGCGCGTGACGCGGAACACCGCTGAGGAAAGAACGGTTTCACCGGGAAAAACGGTGCCGATGCACTCCCGGACCAGGTCTTCCAGCATCACATAGCGCTCCGCCTCCGCGGAAGGGACGGGAACGCGCCGCGGCAGGCCGTCCGGAAGGGCCACCACGGCGGAGCGCATCTCCCCGGTTTCATTGTCGCGCAGTTCCACGCCCATCAGCAACTTGAGGGACGGCAGCGCGGGAGCCTCCGGAGCATCCATGTCCAGCGGCGTCAGAAGCGGGAATATCTGGTTGTTGAAATACTGCTCCAGCGTCAGTTTCTGGGAGGTGCTGAGATCCTCCATCGCCAGGGGGTTGATCCCGTTGATTTCCATCCACGGCAGAATTTCCTCATGGAACAGGCGGTATTGGTCCTCAATCATGCGGCCCACGCGGGAGCGGATGGCTTTCAGCTGGCGGGTGGGCGTCAGCCCGGAAATGTCCTTCACGCGGGAACCGGAATGCCGCAGCATCTGAAGGCCGCCCACGCGCACCATGAAAAACTCATCCAGGTTGGAGGCGGTAATAGCCAGAAACTTCAGGCGTTCCAGAAGGGGAAGGTCCGTTCTTACGGCCTGGTCCAGTACGCGCTGGTTGAATTCCAGCCAGGAAAGTTCTCTGTTGATATATTCGTCAGACATGGGAAAAATGGAAAATGGAAGTTTTTTAAATCAGCTTACCGCTGGGGCGCCAGCACGACGTCATAACCGAAAATATCCGCAAACAGGTCGCCCTTCAGCCGCAGGGCCAGGTCTTCCACGGCGGTTTCTCGCACGCCCTGAAGCTCCAGCTCCAGCATGCGCCCGCGGATGTGCGCCCGGACGCCGTTCACGCGCTGGGCATGGCCCCGTTCCAGGGCGTCCGCCACGCGCAGGATAGCAGCCATCTTGGCTACGCGCATGCGGTCCCTCAGCTCCAGCTCCCCGTACATGGGATCGGAATTGGCGGGAACCTCATGCCGGTGGTAGCGGGCCAGCAGGGCGATCGTTTCCACATCATCCCGGGAAAGGCCGAAAATTTCACTGTTGAGAATAATATACTGGGAATGAAGCTGATGGTTCTGCTGATTGATGAAAGACCCAACCTCATGCAGAATGGAGGCCACTTCCAGCAACAGCCGGTCATGCTCGGAAAGACGATGCAGATCCTGAAGCTGGTCAAACATTTCCATACTCAGGCGCGCCACATGCTCGCGGTGCCCTTTGTCCGCCTTGTACCTGTCCGCCAAAATCCCGGCGAAATGGAGAACTTCCGCCTCCAGATCCCCCGGATGCTGCTCCGCGCGTATCAGGCTGCTTGAAAACTCCTCATCATAACCGCTTGCAGGAATGATAACGTCATTCAGGTCCAGGCTGCGGGCAATCATTTCCGTCATCAAGACGGCGGGCAGCAGGGAATCAACCCCGGCAAAGTCCGCCCCGTAAACGTTCATGCGCTGTTCCAGAGTGGTGCGGGACATCCGCTCCGCCTCCGCCGCCAGGGAGGAACACGCCACCTTGCCTTCCGGCGTAGGGGAAAGGCGGTCCCGGAGCTGCTGCATTTCCTGGCCGATGACGATCAGGCCCGCCAGGCCCTTCACGCCCCCGTAATCCAGGCAAATCTGGTCCACCTGCCCGCGCATGTGCTCCCGCAGAATGGAAAGCTCCGCCACATCGTCTCCGTACTCGATTTCCCCGACGGCCTCCCCCGTGCGGTGCGTTCCCAGCCTGTAGCAGGAATAACGCACGATGCGCCCCTTCTGGAACAGAAGCACGCGGGTATTGCCCGGCCCCGTATGGACCACAAGCACCTTTTTCTTGCTGAATCCCGGATATTGGGCCAGAGCCTCCTGCACTTTCACGTAAATGAGGCGCGTCATCTTGCCGTCGTCAATGCGGCGCCCCCGCAAGCCGTGGGCCACGTGCATGCGGTTCACGAACACGTCCACATTATCCGCCTCGGAAATAATGTTGGAAATCATGAACCGGACGGCAAGCGTGCTGCCGGCTCCGTATTCCTTGAGAATTTCCAGATAGTCGCCGATGATTTGCACGCAGCGGTCCATGGTATGCCGGGAAATGCGGCGGAACCGGAAAATGTCACGCGCCATCGGGACGGGCTGCTGGAGGAAATCCAGCAGGCGAATCCTGTCCCGGACTGTCTCAGCCACCATCAGGCTCATGGAGCTCGGGCCCAGATAAATCACCGCCTGAGTTGATAATTCCGAATCCTGAACCAGCTCGCCTTGAATCATTGCCATACCATGTATTGTTTCCCGGCCGCGGGGCAAGAACGGCAACGTGACAAAAAAGCCGCTTCCACCCCTTTCAGCAAAGGAAAGAATAAGGAATTTGCCTTTTGACGGCAAGAGATAAGCGCGGCTCCCTTCCTGTCCCGGTAGAACGTTTCTTCAAGACGGCTATTTTCCATAGGCCCCCAGCAGGGGAACCAGCCGCGGGGCAAATCTTTTCATGCAGAAAAAAAGCCCCGCCAGCACGGCGAAAATAACCGGAACCAGGCAGAGCCAGAGCATGTCCCACGCCTCCCCCTTCCATGTAATCCAACCGCTTTCACGCAGCAGGATGATGACGATGTAATGCGTCCCGAAAATGAAAAAACACGCCGGAGCCAACCCCGCCACCCATCTGGCCGCGCGCGGAAACCATTCCGTAAACAGAATAGCCAGGGACATCAGCCCCAGCATGCCCAGGGCGATGAGCATGGAGTTGTGCTGGTCCCGGTGGCCTACCAGCCACCAGGTAAGCGCAAGCGTAGCAGCCAGAAAGGGGACCGCGTACCGGCGCACGGACTCCGTCAGGAACGGGAGGGAATACCGGGAAATATACATTCCCAGCAGGAAAAATCCCAGGCTGTTGGCGATGGGATAATCATGATCCGCCAAATCCAGCGCAAAATAGTTCAGGGACAGCATGACAATCCCCACCCAAAGCAAATAGTCCCCCAAGCGGTAAAGAAGGGGAGCCGCAGCGGTATAAATAATAATATCGCGCAGGAACCACATAGGCGCGTCCACGGGATGCCCGGCAATGCCCAGGCAGCGTCCGAACGCCGCGAGAGCGGGCAGGAATCCGGCTCCCTCACTCCCTCCAATCCATTCATACATAGGACGATAGGATGCGTAATATTCATGAAGGGGAGACCAGCCGATCAGAACGGCCGCAACCAGGCCCCACACCAGATACGGCCGGAGAAGAAACCAGCTCCTCCTCCAGAGGAAAAGGCTTCCCCCATCCAGAGGACCGAACGAACCCCTTCCTACAAAATAGCCTGCCGCCAGCAGAAAAAAGGGCGTTCGCGCCGCCAGGAACTCCGCCCATATCCACCGGTACAGCTCCGCCGAATAGAAGGCCATGTGATTCGCAATAATCAGGATGCAGGCGACCACGCGGGCCACATCCACCCACACCATGCGGCGGGCGGCGGTCTTCTCCAGAATCACGGGAATGGAGGCTTCCGGCGGCGTCATTCCCAGGAAGTGCTGAAGTTACAAAGGAGCAATGCCGAGCTGCTCCGGCAACGCGATGCGGGGACGGTCCGTCACAATCAGGGGCGCGCCGTCCGTTACGATAACCGTGTGCTCAAAATGGGCGGAAGGCTTGCCGTCCGCCGTGACGACCGTCCAGCCGTCATCCAGAATTTTAACGGAAGGCCTTCCCGCGTTCACCATCGGCTCAATGGCCAGGGCCATTCCCTTTTTCAGGCGCGGAAGCTTGTAATGGGGGCGGTAGTTGGGAATCTGGGGTTCTTCATGCAAGTGGCGGCCTATGCCGTGCCCCACAAAATCCCGAACCACAGTAAAACCGCGGGGACGCACGAAGCCTTCCACCGCTGCGCAAACATCCGCCAGCAAAGCGCCCGGCCTTACCAGTTCAATGGCGCGGAACAGGGATTCCTCCGTCACGGCCAGCAGCCGCAGTTTTTCCGGATCCACCATGCCCACCGGCACGGTCATGGCGTTGTCTCCATGCCAGCCGTCCACGATGGCGCCCACATCCAGGCTCACAATGTCCCCGTTCTGGATGCGGCGGGGCCCGCCGCTGCCGTGCACCACTTCTTCATTGATGGAAATGCAGAGCTGGCCGGGAAACCCGCGGTACTGGTAAAAGGAATTGCCTACCTTGTGTTTTTTAAAGATTTCACGCGCAATGTCATCTATCTCCCGCGTGGTGCGCCCTACCTGTACTTCGGCTCCGATCTCCATCAAGATTTCCGCCGTTACAGCCCCTGCCTTCTGCATCTTGGCTACCTCTCCGGGAGACTTGATGTGGATTCGTTCTGCCATGGGATTATTCTTTCTATTGCCGGTACTCTTCCAGCTTGCGGGCCAGATCCCGGGAAACCTCGGCAGGTTCCCGTTCTTCGGATACCGTCATTTTAACGACCAGGCCGCGGGCCTCGTAGTATCTGGCTACGGGCAGCGTCATGGCTTCAAAATCCTTCCAGCGGCGGGCGAACGCTTCCATATTGTCATCCTTGCGGGAAACCATTTTCCCCCCGCACTTGGAACATTCCTCTTCCGGCGTCTGCACCACGTAACCGCATGTGGAACATTCCCGGCGGCGCATGATGCGCTGTTCTATGAGTTCCCTGGACACATCCATCCAGACAACCACGTCCACGGATGTTCCCCGCTGGTTCAGAAAATGGTCCAGCGCTTCCGCCTGCGCAACCGTGCGGGGATAGCCGTCCAGTAACCATGCGTCATGATCCATCTCCGACAACCAGCCGCGCACCATATCGTTTACAATCTCATCCGGAACCAGCATGGCCCTGTCCATATAGCTCAAGGCTTTCCGGCCCAGTTCCGTGCAGGATTTCACTTCCCTCCGCAACAGGGAGCCGGTGCTCAGGGAATGGAGGCCGAAGGTATCAGCCAGAAACCGGCCCTGGGTCCCTTTGCCGGATGCGGGAGCCCCAACCAGAATGAAATGCTTGAGTTCCTTCATATCTTTACTTTCAGTAAAAAAGGGAAAGGGGGGGGCTTAGTGCATGGCGTTGTAGGCGATGGCTCCAGCCAGCACAATCAGGGCGATAACAATCCACATGACGGTAACGGTGCGGCTGCCCGCGGCGGCGCCGGTACCCTGAATGTGTCCGTATTTGCCCTTGAGCTTGCCTTTTTTCAGGAAACCGTCGTAATTGCGGGAAAGAAGAGTAGTTTCCACCTGGCGCATCATGTCAAGCAGTACGCCCACCAGAATGAGAAGGCTGGTGCCCCCGAAGAACTGGGTAACCAGGTAAGGGATGTTGCCCCCGATATTCAGCAGGGAAGGAAGGAAATAAATGAGTGTCAGGAATGCGGAACCGGCAAAGGTCAGCCTTTGCATGGTCTGATCCAGGAAAAGAGCGGTGGGGGGGCCGGGACGGATGCCGGGAATATAGCCGCCGTTGCGCTTCAGGTCTTCCGCAATCTGGGAAGGCTGGAACATGGTCGCCACCCAGAAGTAGGAGAAGAAGAAGATCATGAGGCCGGAAATAATGTAATAGCCGGAAGAAGCGGGGTTCAACCAGTCATTCATCTTGGTCGCGATCCACTGCAGCGTGGTGTTATAATGGGCAATCTGGGAGAAGAGAACCTGTGGAAGGGAAAGGATGGCCGTAGCGAAAATGACGGGCATCACGCCGGAGTAGTTAAGCTTGAGAGGCAGATACTGCGTGGCACCATTGAACATTTTATTGCCCATAACCCGTTTGGCATATTGCACGGGAATGCGCCGCTGGGCCTGCGTCACCGTCACGACGAGCGCCACGACGACAATCAGGAAGGCGATCAGGGCCACGAGCAGCATGGCTCCCATGGGAACAACTGCACCATCCTTGTACACAAGGGTTTTCCAGGCCAGGGTGACTGCTCCCGGAAGGGCGTGAATAATGTTGACGGAAATAATGAGGGAAACGCCGTTGCCGACGCCGCGTTCCGTAATCTGGTCGCCTATCCACATCAGGAACATGGTGCCCGCCACCATAATGAGCACCGTCATGAGGGCAAACTGGATGCCGGGGTCAATGACAAGCTGGCAGTCCGCAGGAATGTTGAGGCCCACGGCCTGCAGGCGTTCCGGGTGTTCCAGCGTGCCGACCAGGAACCAGCCCTGCACCAGAGCAATGACAATGGCGATGGCGCGCGTCCACTTGGTCATTTTCTGGCGACCGCCTTCTTCCCGCACCATCTTGGCCCACTGGGGAACCACTGCGGAGAGAAGCTGGGTCATGATGGAAGCGGAAATGTAGGGCATGATGCCCAGAGCAAAAATGCCGCACTGCTGAAGGCCGCCGCCGGAGAAAATGGTCAGAACGGTAGCCAGCCCCGCTCCGGGACCGCTGGCGTTCGTGGAGGCTTCAATCACTTTCTGCAGCTCCATGACGTCAATGCCCGGCAGGGGAATCTGTACCCCCAGGCGGACGACGACAATCATCGCCAATGTGAACAAAATCCGGCGCCTGAGCTCCGGTACTTTCATGGAGTTTGCAAATGCGGATATCATGGTCCTGTAATATAAAAGTTGGCGCGCAGCTTGGCTTGCATGTCGCGGCGGTTTGCACCCGGGGCATCCATGGGAACCGCAACAGTAAACACAATGATGCGAACCGGGTCAAGCTGCATGACCCGGTTCGCCAAATGTGATTAGGCTTCGCTAAGCACGGTGACGGTGCCACCGGCCTGAGTCACCTTCTCGCGGGCGCTGGCGCTCACGAAGTCCACGACTACGTTCAGGTTCTTGGTCAGGGTACCGTTGCCGAGGAGTTTCACGGCATCGCAGGGACCTTGGACGAGCTTGGCTGCACGCAGGGTGTTTTCATCAACCGTGGCACCGGCTTCAAACACGCGTTCAAGCTGGGAGAGGTTGACGATGAGAATCTTATCCTGGAAGCGGGTATTATTGAACCCCTTCTTGGGCAGACGGCGGTGAAGGGGCATCTGGCCGCCTTCAAAGCCCGGCCGGATAGTGCCGCCGGAACGGGCCTTCTGGCCTTTATTGCCTTTGCCGCAGGTCTTGCCGAGACCGGAGCTTTCCCCGTTGCCGAGGCGCTTCTTGCGGTGCTTGGCTCCGGGATTGGGCTTAATCGTATGAAGCTGTAACATGTTATTTACAATGGTTGGATTTCGTGGAGGCGGCAACGCCTGGCGGCCGCCTCCTGATCAGATTAGATGGCCTTTTCCTTCTTCTTGCCGCGGTCGGCAAGAACCTGGTCGCTCGTGCGCAGGGAGGCGAGAGCCTGCAGGGTGGCTTTCACCACGTTGGCGTGGTTGGAGGAACCGAGGGATTTGGCAACAATGTCACGCACGCCCGCTGCTTCCAGCACGGCACGGATGGTGTTGCCGGCAATCAGGCCGGTACCGGGGGAAGCGGGCTTCAGGAGCACCTTGCCGCCGCCGAATTCGGAGTAGACTTCATGCGGAATCGTGCCATTGGCGATGGAGACCGGGCGAAGCTGGCGCTTGGCGGCTTCCGTAGCCTTGCGGATGGCGTCTGCCACTTCATTGGCCTTGCCGAAGCCGAAGCCTACGCGGCCTTCCATGTCCCCGCTCACGACGAGGGCGGAGAAGGAGAAGCGGCGGCCGCCCTTGACGACCTTGGCGCAACGGTTGATGAACACAACCTTTTCAGCGAGCTGGGGGCCTTCTTCCACGGGAGCTTCAGCCTGAGGGCCACGGCGTCCGTCACGACGGGGTCCGCGGGGTCCGCGGCCATTCTGGCCGTCACGGCGGGGTCCGCGGGGTCCGCGGCCGCCCGTTGCGGGTTGCTGCGCTTGAGCGGGAGCAGCGGCTTCCGTAGCAGGAGCAGTGTTTTCCGTTTCGTTATTCATTTAGGGAATCTTTCAATTAGAATTTCAAACCGGTTTCGCGGGCGGCATCGGCCAGGGCCTTCACCTTACCGCAGAACTTGAATCCACCGCGGTCGAAAACGACTTCAGTGACATTGGCAGCCTTCGCGCGTTCGCCGATCAGATTGCCCACCTTGGTAGCGGTAGCGCAGTTGGCGAGTTTGGAAGGATCGGCGATAGAAGCATCGGCCGTGGAAGCGGAGCAGATAGTCTTGCCCACCGTATCGTCGATGATCTGAGCATAGACGTGGCGGTTGGAAAAATAGACGGCCAGGCGGGGGCGGGAAGCCGTTCCGGAAACCTTTCTGCGAATACGGCGGCGAACCTTGGCGCGGACGGCTTTGCGATTGATAGTACTCATCGTGTATAAATATGTTGTAATAGTTATTACCTGAATTACTTACCGACGCCGGCCTTGCCTTCCTTGCGGCGGATAACTTCACCGACGAAGCGCACACCCTTGCCCTTGTAGGGTTCCGGGGGATAGTACGCACGGACTTCAGCGGCAAACTGGCCCACGACCTGCTTGTCGATGCCTTCAACCGTCACTTTCGTGTTTTCAGTCACGGTTACCTTGAGACCTTCCGGGATTACCTGGTTGATCGGATGGGATTTGCCCAGATTCAGATCCAGGATGTTGCCCTTGACAGCGGCACGGAAACCGACGCCGACGATTTCAAGGTTCTTGACAAAGCCTTCAGAAACACCGATGACCATGTTGTTCAACAGGGAACGGTTCGTACCGTGCAGGGCGCGAAGCTGGCGGCTTTCGCCGGCGCGGTCAACGGAGAGCTGATTGCCTTCAACAGTAGCGGTGATGCCTTCCGGAAGCGTCCAGGAGAGCTTGCCTTTGGGGCCTTCCACCTGAACGGAAGAGCCGTTAACCTTTACCGTTACCTTGTCCGGCAATGTGATGGATTTTTTACCAACTCGGGACATATGTTTAGGAAATGTTAATGGTTACCATACAAGGGCGAGAAGTTCGCCGCCGATGCTCTGCTTGCGCGCCTGCGCACCGGTCATCACACCGCGGGAGGTGGAGACGATGGCAATGCCAAGCCCGCTGAGAACGCGGGGAATGTCCTCGGAAGAAACGTACTGGCGGCGGCCCGGCTTGGAGCTGCGCTTCACATCGGTAACAACCGGCTTGCCCTGCGGGGTAAACTTGATTTTTACCTTGATTTGCTTCTTGGAGCCTTCTCCGGTTACTTCATAGTTCCAGATGTAGCCTTCTTCCTGCAGAATCCGGGCGATTTCCACCTTGATGTTGGAGCAGGGAGCGGTAAATTCCTCATTGCCGGCCAGGCTGGCGTTTTTCAGGCGGGTGAGGAAGTCGGAAATGGGATCACTTAATACGGCCATGGTAAGAAATAGTTAGGCGTTGGCGGGTTGAGTTTCTTCGGCCTTCTTCGGTTCGCGCATGGGGACGCCCAGGGCGCGAAGCAGGTCGCGGCCTTCGTCGTCCGTAGGAGCGGAAGTCACGAAAATGATATCGAAGCCGATCTGACGCTTGATCTGGTCAAGTTCGATTTCGGGGAAGATGGACTGGTCAGCGATGCCGACTGCATAGTTCCCGTTGCCGTCAAAGGACTTGTAGGGAAGACCGCGGAAGTCGCGAATGTTCGGAGCCGTAATATTGATGAAGCGGTCCAGGAATTCCCACATGCGGGCGCCGCGCAACGTTACGCGGGCTCCCAAAGGTTCGCCTTCGCGCACCTTGAAGTTGGCCACGCTCTTGCGGGCATAGGTAACGGAGGGTTTTTGTCCGGTGATTTTGGCGATTTCATTAACGGCATCTTCCACGGCCTGCTTGCGGTCCGGGTGTTTGCCCATGCAGGAGGTGACAACAATCTTCTCCAGGCGGGGAATCTGATGCACGTTCTTGTATGCATGCTTCGCTTGAAGGCCGGGAACGACCTTTTCACGGTAGTATGTTAGCAGTGTTGGTGTACTCATTTTTTAGCGGGTCAGCTCTTTATTAATGATTGATATGGCTTAAGCGCAGGGTCAGACCGGATGGCCTAGCCTACTTTTTTCACGTTGGAAATGTGAATCGGGCCGTTAATTTCCTGAATGCCGCCTTCCGGGTTCTGTTCGGTCGGGCGCACAGCCTTTTTCAGGGTGCGGGCGCCTTCTACGATGACAGTACCTTTAGAAGCATTCACGGCGAGAACGGTGCCGCGCTTGCCCTTGTGGTTACGTCCGGCGATGATTTCCACTTCATCACCTTTTTTCACGTGGGTCTTCATATATGACTATTTCTTACGCGTTTATGCGATTAAGATCTACCACCCCCTTGGTGGCAGGGCAGGAAGAGTATTATAGGATAGGCCTTTTCGTCAAGCCCGCATCCTAAAAAAATCGTTTTACCGCCCCTGCGCCAATGCGGAACGATTAATGGGAAACCGTTCCCGGATGCAGGAATTCCACAGTAAGAGGAGGACAGTCCGCCTAGGACCGCCCCCCGCAACGGTCTATTCATCATCTGAGGGGATCTCCGCCCCCTGCCAGCGCAGCTTGGCCCTCAGCAGGGCACCGAAATTCTGCTTCCGGAGATGAACCAGGGAAAGCGTTTCCGGCGCTTTCCGGATTACCAGGCTTTCTCCCACTTCAATGGGATAGGCGGAACGGCCGTCCAAGGAATAGACCATGGAGTCAAAGCGGCCGCGACGCTCGCGTGGCCGCAGGCGTATGGTCATGTTGTCAGGAAGCACCACGGAACGATTGGTCAGGCTGTGCGGGCAGATGGGGGTGACGCACACGACGCGGGACATGGGCCAGACCAGAGGCCCCCCGGCGGAAAGGGAGTATGCCGTGGAACCGGTGGGGGTGGAAACCAGAACGCCGTCCGCATGGTAACGGTTCAGCAATTCTCCGTCTATCTCCGCATCCAGGTCCACCATTTTGCCGGACTGGGCGCGGATGAGGGAAACTTCATTCAAGGCCAGCTTGCGCGGAGGAGCCGCAACGCCGTCTTCCCCTACCCGGACTACTTCAAGCATGGAACGTTCATCCGTCAGATAGGAACCTTCCTGAAGGGCATACGCCAGAAGCGGCAGTTCCTGCACGGAGCAAGTGGTCATAAATCCCAGCCGGCCCAGGTTCACTCCCGCCAGGGGAACGCAGTGCATGGCTGCCAGGGAAGAGACGGTCAGCATGGTGCCGTCCCCTCCGAAGGTCACCAGCATGCCGCACCGTCCGATGGCCCGTTCCAGAGCATCCTGCGTTTCAATAACGCAGGAACCCAGCCCGTGGCGGGAAAGCTCCCGGCGCATGATGCGCAATGCTTCTCCCAGTCCCGGTTTTTCCGCCAGCGCGACCAGGCCGATTACCTTGGAAGGATTCATGCGGAGATCATACTGCATTTTCCCGAACCGCTCAACTGGTAAACCGCGGCCGGGAAAAGATTGTTCCATTTTATTCTATGCCTTAAATTTCAATTCTTGTTCCTTTTTTGTTATACAAGATTATAAATATGTGTTAAATGTAAAAAGCGTGAAATGGTACCTCTCCGTCCTGCTGCTTTTTCTGATGCCGGGCTGCTCCACTATGGAGAAGCACTCCCAGAAAACGGTGCCGTCCGTTCAGGAGACAGAGGCGCATGTCAAAAATGCGCCCTACCGGGTACGGGGAAAAAGGTATACTCCCATGAGCGTGTCGGACGCCCTGCAATATCACGAGACCGGCTATGCCTCCTGGTACGGTGGCAAAGCCCGCCGCCTGAAGACATCTTCCGGAGAGTACATCAATCCCCAGCGTTCCATGACGGCGGCCCACAAAACCCTGCCAATGCCGTGCAAGGTAAAAGTCACCTGCCTGGAAACCGGCAAGTCAACCATCGTCAGGATCAACAACCGGGGTCCTTTTCACAGCAACCGCCTGATAGACCTTACCACCTCTGCTGCAAGCCGCATAGGCCTGCATAAACGCGGCGTGTCCAGGGTTCGTCTGGAAGTCATCTCAGTAGGCGACAGCCCGCATGAGGTTTTCGCCCGTTAATCCCATTTCATCCTTTCCCGTATTTCATTACCTTCCCCTGCATGATTCCGCCCCGCATTGTTCTTGCCTGTCTGGCGTGCCTGTGCCCGTTCTCTCTGGCTCAGGAGCCTAAATCGGATCCCAATAAAACGCTGATTATCATTTCTACCAGCGATATTCACGGCAATCTGGACAATTTCCCAAAACTGGCCACGCTGGTAAAACAATACCGCGCCAAGTATCCACACGTGCTACTGGTGGATTCAGGAGATTATTTCATGGGCAATCCCTATGTGGACGACTGCGAAAAACGGGGCGAGCCCCTTACCATCCTGATGAACAAGCTGGGGTATGACGTAGTGACCATCGGAAACCATGACCTGGACTACGGGCAGGAAACCCTGCGCGATCATATCGAGGGAATGCCCTCCACCAAGTTTGTCATTACCAACGCCAACCTTTCCCCTACTCTGGAAAACTGTTTCTCTCCGTATGTCAGCATCCCGATTAAAGACACGCCCGTTTCCGTAGGGGTCATAGGCCTGGCGGACCTTCAAACCACGGATGTGAGGAGGATGACCGGCATCTCATGGAAGCTGCCGGATGAAGAAGACTACAAGGGCATCACGGACAGGTTCCGGCTTCACCATAACACCATTAACGTTATCCTCAGTCACCTGGGATACGGCAAAGATTTGAAGATGATGAAGTATTCGCCGAATATCGACGTCATTCTCGGAGGCCATACCCATGTCATGCTTCCCAGCGGTCATCTCAGAACCGGCACGCTGCTCAGCCACACGGGGCATAGCTTGAGCCACGTAGGAGTTACGGAAATCATTTTCTCCACGGAAAAGACTGTTTCCGTCCTTTCCAAATCAACCAGGGCCGTTTCTCTGGACGCAAGCATTCCCAACGACCCGGAAGTAGAGAGTATCGTCCGGAAATTTACTGTAAATCCGTTTTTCAACCAGCAGGTTGGCGTCGCCGAAGAAGATATTACGCACGTCACCATAGGCACCCTTTTCTGCAAGGCCATTCAGCAGGCTTCCCATTCGGACATCGCCATTTATAACCGCGACGGCGTACGATCCAAAGGCCATCTTGGCAAGGGGCCCATTACCATCAGGAACATTTACGAGCTGGAACCCTTCCGGGAAAAGATCGTCACCTGCTCCATGAGCAAGGCGGACGTTGAACAGCTGATCCTGTCCAAATTCATGTCTCCAACCGATGACGAAGGAGGCATTCTGGAAGTTTACTGCTCCGGATTCTCCTACCAGATCATGGACGGTGTTACGCCCAGCATTACCAGCACTTTGAAAAACGGGGTCATTTATACGGTCGCAATGGGAGACTACCTGTGCAGCAATTTCATATTTCCCCAGCGCGGAAACGGCAAACCGACGGGAATAGATGTCCGTAAAGCCCTGATTGATTACCTGAAACAAATCAAGAAGCTGCTTAATCCACCGCCGTCCAAGCTGCCTATTATCAGAGATAAAACATTCGCCCTTTAAGCCACGGCCGCAAGCTCACGCTATATTCCCGCCAGCCATGCAGCCGGATTCCTATCATGCAGCACCGGAAGAGAAACGGAATATCAATGGTTTCCGCATCCTTCCCTCCGGCACCCCGGTGACGGACATACCGCCTTTCGACCGCCTGTTTGAAGAAGGAACCGGAAACGGGCTGTATGCCCTGGCGATATCCAACTGGGAAACCGTTCCGGATCCGGGCGCATTCTTTATCAAGAACATGGCGCGCCAGGCGCTTACCCGCATGGCGCACGCTGCTGCTGAAAGGCCGGACGAGGTGGATGCCGTTCTGGACCACTTGCTGGCCTCCGCTACGGAAAAAGCCTTTCTAGCGGAGCAATTCCCCCCCGTACCGGGCGCGGAATATGCCACTCCGGACATCATTGCCGGATGGTTTGAAGATTTGCGGAAGGCAATAGCAAAGGAAATCCGCGCCCGAGGCATTACCCCCGCCGAATGGTTGAACAGCCTGGGCGCGCCCTGGAACCAGATAGGCAAGGTATTTTTCCACCTTGCGGAAAACCGGGATGACGCCACAGGATCCCGCCCCTTTGCTTTCATGGCTACCTTTGCGCATCAAAGCGCTGCGGACAACCAGGTGCGCCACCTCCCCCTTGCCACCGCCCTGAAACTTCATGAAGGTAATTACACCGCCTTGCTGGCCGTACTCCAGCCCTTGAAAGAAGCGGCACGGGAAAGTCCCCTGCTGAAGCGCCTGCTGGATAACGGAAAAATTTATACGCCGATGGCCTGGAGCGCTCCGGAAGCCCGGGATTTTCTGCAGGACACGCCGCTCTACGAACGTGCAGGCATCATTGTGCGCATGGTGAATCTATGGAAAAAAACCCCTCCCAAACTACAGGTAAAAGTTACGGCAGACGCATCCGGAAGTGAAAAAACGGTCCATTCTTCCGGGCTTTCCGTCCGCAGTCTGCTGAAATTTTCCGTATCCGCCACTCTGGGAGGCAAAGACCTGACCCCGGAGGAGCTGGGGGAACTGCTCAGCAACGGAGACGGCCTGATCCGCTTCAAGGGGGAATGGGTGCGCGTGGACGCCCGGAAGGTCCGGGACTTAATGGACCGGTGGACTCAAGCGGCACGTATGATGAGCTCCCTCGGCATTCCTCTGGTCCAGGGTCTGAGAATGCTGGTTAATGGCCCTTCCGGCCAGCTTGTACAGATTCCGGAACCGGACGAAGACTGTGTCATGGAACCGGGACAAAACCTCCGGCAGACCCTGGACATCCTGGCGGGGAAAGTCCCAGTCTCCATACCGGAGCTTCCTTCCCGGCTGGACGCCCTGATGCGCCCTTACCAGAAAGAAGGGTTCTCTTTTCTTTACCGGATTACGGAACGGGGTTTCGGCGCCTGCCTGGCGGATGATATGGGGCTGGGAAAAACCCTTCAGGCTATTGCGTGGCTGGACGTATTGCGGAGAAAAGGCCGGCTGGAGGGCCTGCCGGCTCTGATTGTGGCTCCGGCCTCCCTCCTGTCCAACTGGAAAGAAGAAGCGCAACGCTTCGCCCCGGAGCTTATCCTGCGCATTATGCACCCTTCCTCCCCGGATCCATGGCAGCCGGAAAATACCCCGCGCCGGAAAGACTGCCACGCCGTCATCACCACGTACGGCATGGCAGCGCGCACATCCGCGCTGTCCTGCCTGCATTTTCCAGCCATCATCCTGGATGAAGCCCAGGCTATTAAAAACGCAGGTTCCGCCCGTTCCCGCGCCATCCGTTCCCTGCATGGAGAACGACGCATCGCCCTGTCCGGCACACCGGTGGAAAATAACCTGAATGAACTCTGGAGCCTGATGGAATTTCTGAATCCGGGCCTGCTGGGCAGCAGAAAAGGTTTTGAATCTTTCACCCGTTCCCTGGAACACGGCTATGCCCCGCTGCGACGCCTGGTGCGCCCCTTCATCCTGCGCAGAATGAAAACGGATCCGGCGCTGGTTCCCGACCTGCCGGACAAAACGGAAATCCCGGCCTATTGTTCCCTCACGCCGGAACAGGCCGCCCTGTACCAGACACAGATAGACATGCTGCATGCCGTACTGGACGAACCGGACCCGGCTGCCCGCCTGATGCTGATTTTACCCATTCTGGCACGCCTCAAGCAGATCTGCAACCACCCCGCCCAGTTCCAGGGTACGGACGACTACGCACCGGAACGTTCCGGAAAGTTCCGGCGTCTTCAGGAACTGTGCGCCTCCATTGCCGCCCGGCAGGAAAAAACCATTCTCTTTACCCAGTTCCGCTCCATCATTCCTCACCTGCATGATCTCCTGTCCGGAGTCTTTGGCCGTTCCGGACTTACCCTGCACGGGGGAACGCCTATTCCGGAACGCCAGAACATCGTCACCGCCTTTCAAAAGGAATCCGGGCCACCCTTCTGCATCCTGTCCCTGAAAGCCGCCGGCACCGGCCTGACGCTGACCCAGGCTTCACACGTCATCCACGTGGACCGCTGGTGGAACCCCGCTGTGGAAAACCAGGCCACGGACCGGGCCTACCGCATCGGGCAGCACCGGAATGTACTCGTGCACCGCCTGATCTGCCGGGGCACTATTGAGGACCGCATTGACGCCATGCTGAAGAACAAGAGCCGCATGGCGGACAACCTGTTCTCCGGCGGCCCCGAACAATGGCTCCTGAATATGAGCACGGAAGAATTAAACAATTTGTTTTCCGGCAATCCTTTTTAGCTCTCTGCGGAAGAACGGATTCCTTCCTGAACTTCCCGGAAGAGGGCCATGTCCCTTCATCCCCGGCGCCATTTATGAAACCACGGGCAGAGGAGCGGTGTTTTTCCAGTCTCCGCGGGTGAAATCAGGAAATTCCACGGGCAGGCCGCCCTGGGCGATGGAACGGGCCGTCAACGGCAGCAGGGAAGACCAGGCGGCTCCTTCGTAAACGTTCTGATCCATCGGTTCTCCCTTCCGGAGGCATTCCACAATGCGGAAAAGCATCACAAAGTCCATGCCGCCGTGACCGCCCATTTTTGTGGCCAGCTCCCCGATGCGTTTCCAGAGGGGATGATCATATTTTTCATAAATAGCGGCCAGTTTTTCCCTGCCTTCAATCCATTCATGATAATTGCCGCTGCCCAGCTTTTCGCCCGCCACGCGGGTTGGAAAACCGGCCAGCGTGCCTTCCGTTCCCTGGATCAGGTTGGCGCGGGAGTAAGGCCGGGGGGACGTCTCATCCAGCTGGACAAGAACGGTCCTACCCAGCTGCGTCTTGATGACGGCCGTATTCATGTCACCGCAGATGAATGGAGTATTGTTCCAGCGGTGATCGGCGGGAAGATGTTTTTTAGCGTAGGCATTGCGCCCGAGGGCAGGGGAAGCGAACGCCGCCACACGGCTGAAACGATCCTCCCCGCGCTCCAAACTCATGTACTGCGCCACCGGCCCCAGCCCATGAGTGGGGTACAGGTTGCCATTGATCCTAGTATGATATTCCGGCCGCCAGGCCCCTTCCCCGCGCGTGTCCCCCAGCTGCGTCACCAGGCAATGGATATACGCAGCTTCCCCGTGGAGCAGGTCGCCGATGACGCCCTGCCGGACCATGTTCAGGAACATAAGTTCATCCCGTCCATAGTTGACGTTTTCCATCATCATGCAATGCTTCCTGGTGGCCTCGCTGGTATCCACCAGATTCCAGAGTTCCTCCATAGAGACGGCCAACGGAACTTCCACAAAGGCGTGAGCGCCGTGTTTCATGCTGTCGCAGGCGATTCTGGCGTGCGAGCTCCAATCCGTACTGATAATGACGGCATCCGGCTTCAGCTCCTTCAGCATGGTCAGATATTCCGTGTCGCCGCCGGAATAACCCAGAGGGCTTTTCCCCATTCTGGAGAGCACGCGGTCCACGCCGCGTTTTGTCAACTCTTCCTTCAAATCGCATATGCCCACGATTTCCACTCCATCCATCACGCACATTTGCGCCAGATGGGAGAACCCGCGCCCGCCCACGCCGATGAAGGCCAGCCTGATGCGATCCAGCCGGGGGGCCTTGAACCCTCCCATGTATGTGGAACCAGAAGGCCTCGGGACCTCCGGAGAGGATGATTTCCAGAGATGGTCTCCGGCAGGAATTTCCACAGCCTGCCCGGGGAAAACGCTTCCGGCCGCAGCCGCTCCGGCCGCAAGCCCCAGGGATTTGAGAAACTGTCTGCGTGACGGGAAAATAGACATGGCTTGAAAGTATGGTTTCAAGAAAAATTACGCCCCCTCCGGAGTGGATTTATCATCATTCTCTCTATTAAGGGAAAAAGCTCCGGATGGCTGATTTTAGGGTTTGCAAAACCCGGAGGAACTTCCACTATAAGATTTACTTCTGACTCTACCCTCCTTTTATTTATGCGTTACCTCCTTCTCATCCTGTTGCTCGCCGGGGGATACTACGGCTGGGATTATTATCAAAACGGCCTCGTACCCAGGCATGAAACCCTCAAAGCCATGGAACAGGAACCCTGCCCGGAGCTGGATGCGGCCCAAGCTCGTTTCGATGAAGCTGCGGAACTCCACGAACAGCAGGCGGCTCGCCTTCAAAAAGCCATTCAACGGAAAGAAGAAGCCGTCCGCAAGTACTGGGATGCCCGAATAAAGCAGACCGGCCAGGAAAAAGACGGAAAAAAGACGGCCTCTCCCGTGAACGGAGGACCCAATGCCCGAAACGCGGAAGCCCGAATAGCTTATCTGCTGGAACAATATGACCGCCGCGCTGCGGAAGTGGAAGAACTCAAAAGCAGGCGGGACGCCACCAGACAACAATTGGACAGCGCCCGAAACCGGCTTCAGGAACAAATGCGCCAGGTGGAAACCCGTCTGGACATCAACCGCATCCAGCGCGCGGAGGCATCCAACACGAAAAGCAGGGATTTTAAAGTGACAGAAAACCGGGCGGATCTGCTCAAACTTCAGGCCAGCCTCCCGCAGGAACTGGAGCGCATTACCGACCAGGGGGAAGCCGCTCTGCGCGACCAGACGGAAGCTTACGAAAAGGCCAAAAGGGAACTGGGCCTGTTCCAAAACAACGTGGACAGGCAGATCGCCAGCCTTCGGGACTCCATGAATTCCCCTCTGGCGGAAGATTATGATGAGACGGAAATACTTTCGGAAGATCCTGAATTCCGTGCGATGATCGCTCCTTACGACCAGGCCGTCAACCATGAGGAAACAATTGTCATGCGAACGGAGGCGGATGTGGAGGAGCAGGCTAAAGCCCTGCACGGGCTGCAACGCAACAGAGATGCGAAAATCGAAGGGGAGCGCAGCCGGATCAGGCAGGAAGAAGAGATTTTCTTCACGGCGGCAGCCGTCATTGGCGTAATATTGCTGGTCTCCATTCTGCTTTCTTTCGCCAGAAGGAGATGATGTCTTTGAAGGTTGACACTGCACCGCAAACCTAGTTTACTGGGTGGGCCGCCGGGAACCCCGTGGAGGCACGACTGGCAAACCCCGCCAGGACCGAGAGGTAGCAACGGTAGCTTGTTCGTGTTTGCCGCGTCTGTTCCCGGCGGTATTTTATGGCTCTCCCCGCCATACCGGAGTTGAACGGGAGTTTTCCCGTGGTAAAATACCGCCCATGAACGTATCCGCCGCCCTTGACTGGCTCTTTTCCACCCAATTTTTCGGGATCAAGCTGGGGCTTGACAACACAGAAAAACTGTTGGCGGCAGCCGGGGCGGACCGTATCAACGCCACCGTGGTCCATGTGGCCGGCACCAATGGCAAAGGCTCCACCTGCGCCATGATTGAGGCCTTGGCCAGGGCACAGGGTTATGTCACGGGCCTGTTCACCTCCCCCCATCTGGTAGATTTTTCCGAACGCATCCGCGTCAATGGGAACATGATTACTTCGGATGCCCTAGCGGAGGAAATTTCCTTCCTGAAACAGCTGGCGGAAGGCTGGGAACAGCCGCCCACCTTTTTTGAGCTGGCTCTGGCCGTCGCCCTGCGCCATTTCCGTAAAAACAACGTGAACTTCATCATTCTGGAAACAGGGTTGGGCGGAAGGCTGGACGCCACTAACGCCGTGCCCAAGGATATCGCCGTACTGGCTCCCATCGGTCTGGACCACCAGCAGTATCTGGGAGACACTCTGGAAGAGATCGCCACGGAAAAAGCGGCCATCATCGCCCCCGACAAACCATCCGTAACTGCCGTGCAGCACCCGGACGCCATGGCCGTCATTGAACGGACGGCGCGGAACCGCCGTTCTCCCCTCACGATTGCCCGGGCGGACCGGAACACGCCCCGCCCATCCCTGCCCGGAGCCCATCAGCGGGAAAACGCAGCCCTGGCACTGGAAACCATGAGACGGCTCCATGCCCTTCCCTCCCCTGCCGCAACCGCTGCTGCCCTGGCCAGGGTACAGTGGCCCGGACGGTTCGAACGCCTTGAGACGCCCCCTCTGGTACTGGACGGCGCTCATAACGAACATGCGGCGCGCGTACTCGCGGCCACGTGGAAAGAGGAATTCCCGGGACAGAAGGCGGCGCTGGTTTTTGCCGCATCCGCAGACAAACATATCCGGGAAATGATTCCGGTTTTGCGGGAAATTGCCGGAGAATGGCACCTGGTTCCCTGCACTTCCCCCCGCATCATGCCGGCGCAAGAAATGGCTGCCCTGCTGGCCGGGCAGGAAACCGGCCCCGTTTTCATTCATTCCACGCTTCCGGACGGGCTGCAGGCGGCGCTGGCTTCCCCGTTCCCCGCTCTGGCGGCAGGTTCCCTGTTCCTTCTGGGAGATTTGAAAGCATTGCTCCGCCATGCGGAAAAACGCAGTACCGCCCAATAACCCCTACAGCCTCTTTGCTTTTCCCCGTGACTTCCGACGACATGACCCTTTCCGCCCTCCGGCCCGGAGACCTGCGTCCCGAACTGCTGGCTCCCGCCGGAGACATGGACTGCGCCCGCGCCGCCGTAGCCAATGGCGCAGACGCCATTTATTTCGGTCTGGACCGTTTCAACGCCCGTCTGCGCGCAAACAACTTCACGCTGGATTCCCTTCCGGAACTGATGCGTTTCCTTCACGCGCACGGCGTGAGGGGGTACGTGACCATGAATACGCTCATTTTCACCTCCGAGCTGGCGGACGCCCTCTCCTACCTGGGCCACCTGAATGCCGCCGGCGCGGACGGGGTAATCGTGCAGGACATTGGACTTGCCCGCTGCCTGACGGAATGGGGAAGGCAGGTTCCCGGCATGAAGCTGGAACTGCACGCCTCCACCCAGATGACGCTTTCCTCCCCGGACGGGCTGGAATTCGCCTCCGGATTCCTGGACCTGAAGCAGGCCGTCCTGGCCCGGGAACTGAGCCTGAAGGAAATCGGGCAATGCGTACGGCATACGGACATACCCCTGGAAGTATTTGTTCACGGGGCGCTCTGCGTGGCCTACTCCGGCCAGTGCCTTACATCGGAAAGCCTGGGCCAGCGCAGCGCCAACAGGGGGGAATGCGCGCAGGCCTGCCGCCTGCCCTATTCCCTGGTTGTAGACGGCAAAGCCGTTCCCCTGGGAGAACGGCGCTACCTGCTCAGCCCCCAGGACCTGTGCGCCATTGACCGCATCCCGGACCTGGTCCGCATGGGCGTAAAAAGCTATAAGATAGAGGGTCGCCTGAAAAGCCCGGAATACGTTGCGGCGGTGACGGCGGCCTATAGAAAAGCCCTGGACGCCGCCTGCGCTGGAATACCTGTGGATGAAATGGTGACCGTACGCGACCGCTACGCACTGCAAATGGTATTTTCACGCGGCTTCTCCACAGGCTGGCTGGACGGAACGGACCACCCGCGTCTGACCCACGGCCGCTACGGCAAAAAGAGGGGCGCTTACGCAGGCGTCATCATGAACAGCGGTCAGGGCTGGCTGGATATCAGACCGGAAGGAGGCATTCCGCTCGCGCCCGGTGACGGCTTCGTCATTGATGCAGGGGAAGACCGCAATGAAGAACAGGGCGGCCGTATCTGGAAAGTGCAGAGAAACCGCCTTTTCTTTCATGGAAAAGCATCCCGCATTGACTGGAGCAGGGTCAGGCCGGGGCAGAAGCTCTGGAAAACGGATGATCCTGCCCTGAACGCGGAGTTGAAAAAAATGCGGGAACACCTGCCGGAAGCCTCCGTACCCCTCCATTTGACATGCACCGGATCCGCCGGGGAGCCTCTGACGGTTTCCTGCCCGGAATACGGGTGTTCCGTGCAGTCCGCACAGCCCCTGCAAACGGCGGAAAAACGCCCGCTGACTCCTGAAGCGCTGAAACAGCAGCTCGGCAGACTGGGAGGAACGGGGTTCCGCCTGGCTTCCTGCGAATGCCGGCTGCCGAACGGGTTGATGCTCCCGCTCAGCATCCTCAACCAGGCAAGGCGCGCCCTCGTGGAACAAATTCAAACGGTCCGGCAGGAGAGGGAAGCCCCCGTTCCCTCCCGTCTTTCCGCGGCTTTCACCCCTTCCGCGCTTCCGGCGGGGGCGGCAGCTCCGGACGCGCCGCCGCACCTGTCTGTGCTGTGCCGCAGACCGGAACAGATACCTTCCGTTCTGGATGCCGGGGCGGATGCCATTTATCTGGACTTTGAAGACCTCCGGGACTATGCGGCGGGAGTGAAAGCGGTTCGGCAACACGCGGGCAGCATCCCCGTCTTTCTGGCGACGCCCCGCATCCAGAAGCCGTCTGAAACCGGTTATTTCAAGCTCATGGAACGGGCGGAGCCGGACGGCATCCTCATCCGCAACCTGGGCGCGGCGCAATACTTCCGCCATTCCCCCCTGCGCCGCATTGGGGATTTTTCCCTGAATGTCGCCAATCCGTATAGCGCGGCTATCCTGAAAGAACGGGGAAGCCTGGAATATCTCACCCTCTCTTACGACCTGAACGCGGAACAGGTGGCGGACCTGCTCCGCGCCGCGCCGCCGGAATGGTTTGAACTGACTCTGCATCAGCATATGCCCATGTTTCACATGGAGCATTGCGTGTTCTGCACCTTCCTGTCGGACGGCACCAGTTATAAGAATTGCGGACGCCCCTGCGAACGGCATCATGTGCAGCTGCGTGACCGCGTAGGCCAGCTTCATCCCCTGCTGGCGGACGCCGGGTGCCGGAACACGCTGTTCAACGGACGCGCTCAGACGGGAGCCGGCTTCCTCCGGGGCTTCCGCCGCCTGGGTCTTTCCCGCTTCCGTCTGGAACTGCTGGATGATCCCCCGGAAAAAATACGCCTTCTGGTGTCCCGCTACCGGGAATTGCTGGACGGCTCCTGCACGGCGGCCCGGCTCATCCGGGAACTGGATGTCGCGGAACAGCTCGGCACCACGGAGGGCACGCTCCGGCCCAGGTAATGCTCATTTGAACAATGGTCAATCCCTATTCGGATTCCCGGTTTTAATCATACATGTTTAATATTTTATCACTCTTTAAAAGGATACCCATTTTTCTCCCCATGCCGGCCATCTCCTTTTTCACCTGGTCGCTGGTAATGTTTTTTAAATGGTCCTGCACAAATTCATGCGCCTGCATCATATATTTCTCATCATTCCACATGATGAGAAACCGGCGGTAGCTTTTCATTATTTTAACGAAAGTTTTTTCCTTGCCGGTCAAAGCCAGCAACGCCTGTTGAAAAGCCCTGCTGGTTTTGCTCTTCATTTTGGAATTCCATTTGACATTTTTTGATTCTTCCAGCCACAAATTTAAGAAATTACCGGTAGTCCCTTCCTTGTAAACAGCATGGAGTTTAACCTCAGGGCAGTCGGCAATCAGCTTTTTCCAAAATTGCCGGATGAAAAGTTCCTCTGCTTCGGGCGTACTATCCGGGCTGACCCCGCAGGCGTACAATTCATAGGGATTCACCTTTTCAGGGTTAATCTTCAAAACATGACCCGCCACGTAATCAATCAGGTTATGTTCACGGGGCATCGCCTTGCTGAACTGGATGAGGTACTCCAGCTTCTTCTTATCGCCCGCACCTCCCGCCTTGATGCCCAAATAACGCGCCCAGGCCGGATAATTGTAAGGATTGGCCCGGCACGCCTCCTGAAGCAGCAGTTCCACATGCTGCGGATTCCGGGAATAAAAAGATAAATCGTACATCAAGGAAGATTCACGGGCCTGGGGGCCCTGCCAGAAAGCGCAGAGGGCGGAGATAATCTGCACGGGGCCTTTCCACGGCAGTTTATTTCCACCATTGGCCCAGTTCCATCCTCCAATGTTGTTGCCGATCAGCCATTGCCCTTTGGGGTGCTTCCAAATAAAAGCGCAATGCCCCGGCTGCCCGATGGGGTACGCCGGGACGCCTTTGGCTCTTAAAAAACCCGCGGCCCCCTTGGAAACGGCTCCGCACACGCCTCCATATTCCGTATAAAGCTGAAGAGTGATGGGCTTGTTATCGTAAAACGCGGCCCCGGCATGGATGCTGATTCCTCTGTGATTCTTTTTACGGTAGGGAATAAATCCGGTAAATTTACCCCCTGCCTGCTCGGGTTTGATATTTTTCCCTTCAATAAATTGCTGGGCCCATGCCAGATCTTCCAGACTCTCTTTTCCTCTCAGAACCACGGCCCACTCCCACGGTTCAAGGCTGTCGGCCTGCGGATAACACCTGCCATGATGATGGGAATCATGGTAAAATCCATACCTGGCTATACATTCCTCTGCCGTGAAAACATCGGCGATGAGACAGGCCCCCAGGGCGATGTTAAGGTCAACTCCGCACAAGTCCCTGTCTGCGCTATTCCACAGACGGTAAAGAATAGCCAGACTGTTCTGCTGAGCATACCCTGCATGGGCCAGTTTCCGGAAAACTTCCGGATGGGAGACAAGCCACCTGGTAAACGTCCGGTCCCGGAGCTCTCTTGTTGAAAACGCCTTTTCCTGGCTGGCATAACGGAAAAATTGTCCGATATGGCACAGTTGCTCCAATTCCGGATGATGTACTATCCGCCGGATTTTTTCCGGTGAAAGAGTACCGGAATCAAGATGTTTCCGGAGTTGATTCCGTACGCCGTCAATGATGACTGAAGAATAATCCGCCCTCAGCAAACTCTCCACGGCGGCGGCATCCCGGGCCCGGGAAACACCAGATACCAGGAACAGGACGCAGCACAACAGCGTTCTCAGCAGGGCGTTCGCGGTCATGGCTGGTTAATCCTCTTTCCCGAGTTTTCTGTGTTCCCGGAGCATCCCGGGAGAGTACAGGAAACGGGTGTCCTTGTCCATACCCCCGGTCCTTTCCAGAAACTCCACCAGCTCCCGGTCCGTCTTGTAACCGCATTCCCTCAGCCTTTCCAGCGCGCGACCCCTATTCCCGGGGTGAAGCTCCAGAACGATATTCAACAGGACACCCTCGCTGTTCTCAATATACCAGCGGAAGGACTGCCGGAGGCGGATCAGCTCGTCCACGTTCCGCTCGTACAGGCTCTTCCTGCGCCGTTCCTCTTCCGCACCGCAGGCGGCGAGGTTTTTCGTCTCCCGGTAGCGCCAGTAGGGCAGCGTGTCGACCGGCCTCACGGGATGGAACTTCCCGTGCTCCGCCTCCAGCCCGGCGATGTAGCGGCAAACGGCGGCGCCCTGAAGCATCATCCGCCTGAGGTATTCGAACTCCGCCTCCAGGCAGAACCTCGCGAGTTCCTTCCCTTGCCTGAGCCTCTTGTTCTCCCTGACATAGGTTTGAATTTTGGAAAGATTACAACATGCTTTAAATTTGGTTTCCAGCTCACTTCCGTTGATCCAGATGGAAAAGTTGTCCAGCCGGTAGTCCTGATAGGGGGCCTTGACGACCATGTTGTTGATGAACAGGGCGTTTTCCAGCTCCTCCGGGGTCATTCCGCCGTCCTCGTCAAACAGCTCCCTGTTGAGCACGGGCAGCGCCTGCTGGTAAAAGTCGCCCAGCTTCCCCTGGTCCAGCAGGTCTTTCAGATGCCGCGCGTCCCCGCTAAGCCGTTCAATCCGGATGTCCATGAAGGAGGGCAAATCGTCGTACACAGCGGCTTCATCCGCGCGGCTCCCGACGGAAAAGAAGAGAAACACGGAAAGACAGAGGGAAAGGTAATAGTTCATAAAGAAAATCAGTTGCTTGTTGCGGTGACGATACCCGGGTCATTTTTGTTCAATCCCTTGAACTTCTGGATCCGGTAGTGCACCGTTCCCGTATCGGGATCGCGCCTGATGGAGAAAACCTGATCCGTGTTGAAATCCCAGAGCACTTTTTCTTTCGTGTACCTGCCGCCTTGGGGTTTATCCGCGCATCCGAATATCTGCCAGCGGCACTTCCACGTCCAGCCGATGGACCCCGAGAACGCGTCAATGAGCGCCGGCGGATACAGGCAGTTGGTGCTGTCATAGACTTCATTGGTGACGGAAACCCGTGCGGGCTCCGGCAAAGGCGCATGCTCGCTGACCAGGGGATGGTCCGGAAGGGGGTCGGGCTCATAACCGGCATGCTGCTCCAGGGAGTAAAGATTGGTGAAGCTGACGTTCAAGGGATACACGCGCAGGATGCGGAGGGCGCTCAGCCCCGCGGTGCATCCCACCTTGGCCGCTTCTTCCTCCGCCTGCCGGAAAGGGCTCTCCGCCCCCGCGTACATCAGCCCCTGGGGCGGGATGAGGGTGAATTCCACCACCTGCTCCACCCCGTCCACCTCCGCCTTCACCTTGAGCGTCTGACGCGTTTTGGCCAGGGTATTGATATCGACGGTAGCTTGATCCGGTTTATCATTATCAATTGCAAGTTTGAAATATTCCCCTCCTTCCACGGCGGACCAGGCACACCGGGTGCCTTCGGGAAGCTCTTTGCCGTCCAGCGTGGCGGTCAGGGTGATGTATTCCCGGAGGGTGACGGTCGTTCTTTCCCTGTTGCTTTTGTCTATCTCCTCCTGGGGAGGGTTGCGATCGGGATACCTGAAATATACTTCCGCCGCGCAGAACTGGGTTTTATGCCGTATTTCAACGCCCTTGGACGCCAGAGCGTTGAACGCCAGGAAACAGCAGGCCAAAAACGGGAAAATAAATGTTTTCATAAAAAACGACCAAACATCGTTAAATCCAAAAAACAGATCATTGTCAATCCATATGCCACATAATTAAAAAAATCCCTAGACGGACTGCGGTCCCGCACAACGGCATGCCCGGCAGCAGGCCAAAAACCGCTGACGAACGCGGCATGCACCGCCTGCGCCTTGAAGCGGCGCGCAAACCGCCCTATGATGGTTTCCATGGGAATGGGAGACACCTTTTCCCGGAACTTCCGCAAAATGAATCATTCCCTTAAAGACCGCCTGATCCGTCACATGGAAGACGGACGTTACGAACCCCAGAGCAAATCCGAACTGGCCCGCGCCCTGAACGTGGATTCCCGGCAGAAGCTGGATTTCCGCGCCCTGGTGGACCAGATGGAGGAGGAAGGAAAACTCGTGCGGCTACAAAAGGGCAGATACGCTTTAAAGCGGGAACGCCGGAACCTGGTGCATGGCATGATCCGTATCCTGCGCTCCGGCAAGATTCTTTTCCTCCCCAGAAAAGGGGATCCCGCCGCTGCGGCCCTGGGATGGGACACGGAAGCCATTCCGGAGCTGGAACTTAAACCCAACCGTCTGGGTACTGCCCTGGACGGGGACCGGGTGGCCGTGCGCGTGGAACGCAAGGCGGCCAGGGGCCGGAGGAATATCCGCAGGGACCGCTTTTCTTCCCTGGATGCCGGCATGAAAGCCCGCGTGGAGGAAGTGACGGAACGCGCGCGCTCCCGCTGGCTTGGCGTCTTCCGCACCGGAAAGAACAAGCCGGGCCGCGTGCTGGGGGACGGCGTAAGCTCTCCGTCATCCATTGAACTGGCGGAAAAACCCGCCATGGAGGTGCTTCCCGGCCAACTGGTTTCCGTGGAACCCGTAACCTGCGGTGAGGAAAAGAAAGCCCCGCGCGGGAAAATCGTGGAGGTGCTCGGCTACCCGGACGAGCCCCACGTGGACATGGAAGCCGTTATCAGAAAATATGGCCTTTCCGCGGAATTTCCCGCCTCCGTGCTCCGGGAACTGGAAACGCTGCCTCAAAACCCTTCCCCCGGGGAACTCGCCCGCCGGGAAGACTGGACGGACCGTACCGTCATCACCATTGACCCGGCAAGCGCCCGGGATTTTGACGACTCCATTTCCATCACGGCCACTCCGTCCGGCTGGACGCTGGCCGTTCACATTGCGGATGTCTCCCATTTCGTCAGGCCCGGCGGCGCGTTGGATGGGGAAGCCCTGCGCCGCGGCAATTCCACGTACCTGCCGGACCGCGTCCTTCCAATGCTCCCGCCCCGCCTTTCCGACGATTTGTGCAGCCTGCGGCCGGATGTCGTGCGCCTGACAAAAGTATGCGAAATGAAATTTGATCAAAAGGGGAAGATGCTCCGTGCACGCTTTGCGGACGCTTTCATCCGCAGCAAGGCGCGCCTGACCTATCAGGAGGCCTTCGCCATGCTGAAGGGAAACGACAAGGGGGAAGTTCCCTCCACGGTGCGGGAAACCTGGAATCTGGCCTCCATCCTGCGCCGCAACCGCTACGCCAAGGGAGCCCTGGATCTGGACTTCCCGGAAGTGAGAGCCGTTATGGACAAGGACGGCCGCGTGACGGGCATCATCACGGAAGAGTACGATGAAAGCCACCAGCTTATTGAGGAGTGCATGCTGGCCGCCAACGAAGCCGTGGCCCTGGCCCTGAAAAACGGGAACCGTCCCACCATCTACCGTGTCCACGAAGAGCCGGATTCCTCCAAACTGTTTGAATTCGGCCAGTTGTGCAAATTGTACGGGCATCCCGTCCACGATATCGGACAACGCCAGTACCTGAATGAACTGATGAAGTCCATCAAGGGTTCCCCGGACGAGCAATTGCTTAAGCTGGCGCTCCTGAAAAGCCTGATGAGGGCCAGGTACGACACGGAGCCTCTGGGCCACTACGGTCTGGCCACCCCCAATTACTGCCACTTCACCAGCCCCATCCGCCGTTACGCGGACCTGGTGGTTCACCGCTCCCTGAATCCCCTGCTGGCCAACCCTCCCAAAGGAGCCAGAGGAGCAGGCAGTACAGGCAGGCTGGAGGAAGATGCGGAACACATTTCAGAGACGGAACGCATTTCCGCCAGCGCGGAAAAGGACGCGAACCGGATGAAACTCTTCGAATGGCTGGAAGGCCAGTGCTACACGGATCATCCGGAAGTGCACGAAGCTCTGGTTATGGAAACGCGTCACTTCGGCGTGCTGCTGGAAATCCCGCGCCTTCAGATTAAGGGGCTGGTCAAGCCGGACAAACTTCCCGGCGGCCGCTGGGTGTATGAGGCGTTTGCCAGCCGCTGGAAAAACGACCATGGTTCCGTGCTGTGCGCGGGGTTGCGCGTTCCCGTCATTCCCGTGAAAGTGGACAGGGAACAGCAGTGGGCGGATTTCGCCATCGTCTCACGGGAGAAACCGCGGCAAACGGGAAAAACGGCCGTCCCCGTCAAACAGGAGAAGCGCACATCCGGCCGCGGGCGGCGGGACCGCTGACGGCTATGTCCGTATGTGAAAATAACCTCATACGGCCGCCAAATCCAATTCTCCCTGTAGCAGAATCAAATCTGCATTTTCCTGCAGAAATTTTCTTGAAGTAAATTGTATTTTTCATATATAGAAGGACTGTTGTTTACTTGTGAATCCGACCTCACGCCTATGAATTCAGGACGCTGACTCCGTAAGTAAGCACCATATGAATGCTGAATGCCAAGGTCCGCTCCCGGGTCTGGAGCGGACCTTTTTCCCGGAAACCTGTCATGAAGAAACGGGAAGAGGCAACAAGAGTGTCCAATTTGCATGACAGCCATTCAGCACATCCCCGAACGAGCTCCCTTCAATTACGCCGACCTGACCGATTACCGCGAAGGACAAATTACCAGTCTGGCCCTTGTGCGCTCCAAAGGAGTCAACATGACCATTCTGGCCTTTGACAGCGAACAGCTCCTCCCCACCCACCAGACGCCCGGTCCTGCGCTGATACAGATTCTGGACGGGACGGCATACTTCACCGTAGGCAATGAAGAAATTAGTCTGCCCCAAGGAAAAAGCCTCCTGATTCCCGCCGGAGTACCTCATTCCGTCATTGCCCGGGAACGATTCAAAATGCTGGTTACTTCCATCCTGCCGCTGGATTGACCGGAAAGTCGTCCCCAGGAGACAACGGAGAACTATTCCGGGGAATTGCCACCCGGACATGGATCTGCGGCAAAACCATTCTTTCCGGGCTTCTCCCGACACGGGAATCACGCAGATACGCAACATGCCGGAACAGGAGGACGGGCGGAAACGGCCTGCTCAGGCCTGGGTCTTTTCCCCTGCGGTCAGCGCCTCAAAACGGGCCAGCACCCAGCACAAATCGGAAAGGCGGTTCAGGAACAGGGCCGTGTTCACGTTGCTCAGGGCATGATCCAGCCTCAGCGCCACCACACGGCGTTCCGCACGGCGGCAGACGGAACGGGCCAGGTCCAAATACGCGGAACCCAGAGATCCTTCCTTGCCCGGGCGGGCCCAGCCTTTGAACCGGATGTCGCATTCCTTTTCCAGCAAATGGGCCTGTTCCTCCAGCCATGCCACATCCTCCGCCTTAATGCGGGCGTACCCCCTGGCGTCGTATTTGGGCAAATCCTCCTCCATCGTGGCCAGCTCCCCCATGGCTCCCACTAGGCGCGCCTGGACGCCGTCCAGCATCTCCACCGTCCGGGAGCTTACCCCGGAATGGCGCACCACGCCAATCAGGGAATTTAATTCATCCACCGTTCCGTAAGCTTCAATGCGCGGCGCTGTCTTGGGACTCCGCCTGCCGAACATCAGGTCTGTTTCTCCGCTGTCTCCACGCTTGGTAATTACGCTCATACCATGTACCCTACCATGCCCGCGCCGTCCTGCACGCAAAAAAGAAGGCATATTCCGGGGCAGGAGCCCGCACCATTTTTCCCGGCATATGCCGCACACACTCTCTATTCTTTTGACATGCAATAAAAACTATATAAGAAGAATGAATCAATGCTTCCATGCTTCGTCTTCTTGCCGTTTTCCTCCCTCTCTTCATCAGCTTCCTCTTTGAGGCATGCTCTAAGAAGGAAGACGCCTTGCTGCCCGGAGAAATAATCGTGAACGCATCGGGACTGCCCGGCCCCATACAGGAATGGAAGACGGATTCGGCCTGTGAAAGATGCCTGACCATCAATCTGGACAATCCGTCTCTTCCCTAGTTCCGCGTCGCTGAGGGAATATCGGAGGCTTATGCGCATGGCGTGAATAATCTCCGTTTGAAAAGAGGGAATGCCATCGCATCCGCCTTTGAAAATGGAATTTGCTGGGATCTTCCCGTCTCCACGGATATGGCCCCAGAATCTGATCCGGAATCTGAAAAAGACATGACCCCGGACACTCCCTACCTTTCCGACGATGCCATTCTGGAACATCCTTTCCGTGAAAATGATTTTCTTGTTTTCAGCAAAACACCTTCCCGGAAACCCGTTTATCCCATCGTGAAATTTATCCGGTCCCCTTACCCGGAAAGAGGGAACTACCAGCTTGTTTACTGGCGTATCCAGAAAAAACCATCCGGTCCATCCCGGAAAAACGACCTTCAGGCTTTCTCCAATATGGCAAATGAACATATCAACCAGCGCAGAGCATTCATTTTCCTCATTGAGAACGAAACACCCTGCGGAGAAGTATTTGACTATCTGAATGCCATTGACGGGAGAGACACGCTGGTGGGCGTAACCTTTTCCCGTGAAAATGAATAACGTCTCCCAACAAGGATTCATCAGGGCTTTCCTCCCCCCGCTCCTCCTCATCATGACACGTCAGGCCGTTTGAAACTTTTCCCAACGGCTGTACAACCCCTGCATGACCCGGACCAGAGATGAATTGGCGGCGGAAACCGCACCATCCGTCAAAGCGCCTCTCTGGACGCGAGACTACATCCTGGCCTGCTGCGCCAACTTAATGACGGGGCTGGCCTTCTATGAACTGGTGCCCGTTCTCCCGCTGTATCTGACGGGGCAATTGCAGGTCTCCTCCGGCTGGCTGGGCTGGATTATGTCCATTTATGTTCTGGCCGCCATTATCTCCCGTCCCTGGTTCGCACACCGGGTGGATACCGGGGACCGCAAGAAGATTTACATCACGGTTTACATTCTGCTGGCCCTGTCCTTTTCAGGGTATGCTGCGGCCGCCACCGCCCTGGCGTTTTTCCTGACGCGCTTCATACAGGGCCTGATCTGGGGAGGCATGACCACCTCCGGCCCGACAATGGCGGTGGATATCATCCCCCCTGCCCGCCGCGGGGAAGGCCTGGGCTTCTTCGGCATGACAATGACGCTGGGCATGTGCCTGGGCCCCGTCATCGGCCTTCAGGTATACCAGCAGTACGGCTTTTACGTAATTACCTGGAGCTCCCTGCTCCTGTGCCTGGCCGGAGCGGGCATTGCATCTCTCATCCGCGTTCCCAGGAACCCTGTTCAGGAACCCGTGTATGAAACGCCTAAAAAGGTACTGGACCGTCTGGTGCTGCGCGTGGGCATTCCGCTGGCGGTAAACGTGATGATCGCCACCTTCTCTTATGGCGTGGTAGCCGTATATTCCGCCCTGTACGGGGAAATGTACGGATTCAAATACGCCGGACTGTTTTATGCGCTGATGGGGCTGGGCATGCTGGTCTCCAGATTCATGGTAGGCAGGCAAATCGACCGCGGACGCGTAGCGGAGCTTTCCGTCATCTCCCTGGGCATCCTGACCGTCAGCTTCGGCGCGCTGGCGCTGGCGCCGCTGGAATGGATTTATTACGCCTCCGCTATCCTCATCGGCTTTGGCTTCGGCATTTTCATTCCCACTTTCCAGACTATGAAGCTGAACATGGCGGACCGTGGCCACCGGGGAGCCGTCAACTCCACATTTTTCACCGCTTTTGACATCGGGGTGGGTACAGGCATGTTCCTGGGAGGCAAAATTTACGCGTACCTGAATCTGAACTGGGCCTTCGGAGCGGGAGCCCTGCTGAATCTGCTGGCAATCGTGTACTTTTACCGCGTTTCCCTGGATCACTACCGGAAAAATAAATTGGGCGTGGATTCGGATTGATTTTTCTTCCATCACTCCTGTTCCGGGATGGAAAAAACATCAATTACCCTTTTGGCTGAAGGCCTCACGCGCAGCAACCGCGGATTCCAGGCCAGGGAAATACTGCGGGACAGCCCGTCCAGCGCCGGATGAGTAACCTTGACAAATCCTTTCCCCAGCTCTTTCTCCGCCATACAGGGCAGAATCGCCATGAACGCCTCGCTTTTCAACATACGGGCCGCAAAGGGGAAAGACTGCGTTTCACACTGCACCCGCAGCCTGATGCCGAATTCAGCGCAGTTCCTTTTCAGCAACGCATGAAACCCGGATCCGCTCCCCAGCGTCGCCAGGGGGAACATTTCCAGCAGGCGGAGAAAATCCTCCTTCTTCTCCCGCGCCTTTTTCCCGGCCAGCGCCGCAGGCACGTACAGCGCATAATCCATGGAGCAAATGACCCGGCTTTCCAACCCTTCCGCCTCCAGCGCGCTGGTACGCACAATGCCGAAGTCTATATCCATATTCTGGAGCTTAGAGGGAATCTCACTGTTGCGGAGGTTCTCCAGCGCGAAAAGCCACGGCAGCCCCCGTTTCTGGATACTCGTCAGCACGGGAGCCGCCACCCAAGCATGCAAGCTGTCCCCGGCTCCGATAGTGAACCGGTAGGGCAGATTCCGACTCCGGCTTTTAAAATCATCCAGCAGGCACAGGCTTTCACTGGCCAGCCTCACCAGCTCCCAGCCGGCTCCGGTAAGAGCCAGCACTTTCCCGCGGCGGCTCGCCAGTTCCACACCGAAGAATTCCTCCAATTCCTTGATCTGCCGGGAATACAGGCTCTGCCGCGCACTGTCCCCCCGGGCGGCAGCGGCAATGCTCCCGGCCTTGGCCACTTCTATCAAGGTTTTCAATCGGTCCAGGGACAGTCCCCGTTCTGCGAAAAGATGCTCAAACATAACTTTATAGTTAAAAAATATGAATACTTATATAATGCAAGAGTCAACAAATGCATTATGGTAACAAGGTCACAGGGCGCGAAGGCGCTTTCCGCATATCTCCGCGCCCCTCAACCAAAAGAATAAAACCATGATCACCATTGACGGAAAATACACGGAAGCCTGCGTGTTCACGGATGAACTGGAAGACCTGGCCCGCACCCAGATCAGGGACGTCTGCAACCACCCCGCCTTTGAAGGAAGCCGGGTGCGCATCATGCCGGACGTGCACGCCGGAGCCGGCTGCGTCATCGGGTTCACGGCGGAATTGAACACGGATAAAGTCATTCCCAATCTGATCGGCGTGGACATTGGCTGCGGAGTGCTTACCGCCAAACTGTCCGGGCTGCCGGATTTTTCCAGCTTTGACGCACGCCTGCGCGAGCGCGTCCCGTCCGGGATGCACGCCCGTCCCTCCGTTCATCAAGCTCTGCTGAACGACCCGGAACTGGATGAAGAAATCTCCCGCATCTGCATGGACGTGCTGAGAACGGACAAAGACAGGCACCGCCGCTCCGTGGGGTCTCTGGGAGGAGGCAACCACTTTATTGAAATAGCGCAAGGGAAGGAGAACGCTTTCCTGTGCATCCACTCCGGTTCCCGCAATTTCGGCCTGAAGATTGCGGAACGCTACCAGAAAATCGCCGTGGACACTTGTCCGGACGCCTATCTCAAAGAACGCAAGAAAGGACTCTGCTACCTTCAGGGAGAAGATACGCTGAACTACATGCGGGACATGAAGGTGGCCCAGCGCTTCGCGGCCCTGAACCGCCGCGTGATACTGCATGAACTGCTGGATGATGCGGCAGATCTGGAAAGTTTCGACACCGTGCACAACTACATTGCGGAAGACCAAATCATCCGCAAGGGCGCCGTCCGGGCCGGACGTGGAGAAAAGATCATCGTTCCCCTGAATATGCGTGACGGCTCCGTCATCTGCATCGGCAAAGGAAATGAGGAATTCAATTCCTCATCCCCGCACGGCGCAGGCCGCAGCATGTCCCGCAAAAAGGCAAAAGCCAATCTTTCCCTGGAGGAATTCGAGGCTTCCATGCAGGGTATTTTCTCCACCTGCGTTTCCCGCGCTACGCTGGATGAAGCGCCAATGGCCTACAAGGATGGCGAGAGCGTGCTGGACAACATCCATGAAACGGCGGAAATCGTGGAACGCATCAGGCCCGTATATAATTTCAAGGCACCCGAATAGCAGGCGCCCCAATACCCGCCCCACCCGGAACATGGCTTTCCGGGTGGGGTTTGTTGCCATAAAACGCCCGGGAACAGGAAGAATATCTCCCGTTCTCTCTCATCTTCATGCAAAAGCCCCCTACAAGGACATCCAGCCCTGCAACGTTTCATCACCGTGCATTTACTTATGGACACTGCCGGGAACTCATGCCATGCTTCAGATTCTTCCATGGCTGGGGGGAAAGACAACGGCAAAAAACGGAATAAAAACAGGCTGCGCCAATGGGCCTCCATTCTGGCGATTCCCGTCTTTCTGGTGGGAACGGCTCTGTTTTCTTTCCTGTGGAACGTTCCCGTGGACAAGCTCGCGGCTCCCCGCGCAGCGGATGCGCCCGTTGCCGTTCTTTTTAGAGAGCCCTGCTCGCCCGCCGTGCAGACCATATTCAGAGATTCCTCCCTGCAGCCGACAATTTTTTCCCTGATCAAAAACTATGTGGGAACTGTCACCAATGCCGGGCACCTTGATTTCTCCAGCCATGTCCCGCAAGAGATTGAAATACGGATGGAAGGTCTCTCCATCGGCCTGAGCCCTTCCCTGGCCGTCTTCAACTTCCGAACCAAATACGGATTCAGCATGCAGGCAAGCAGAAAACCGGACGCCTCCGACCGGGCTATTTACCAGTGGCTGAAAAACGGGATGAAGGCGGAAAAACGGGAGAAATAAGGAAATATTGACACAGGTATCGAACGGAATGAACCCGCTGTTGTCTAATCATTTACCTTTCCGGCAAAAATGAGGAACAACAGATTCCCAGCCTACGGGGCTACTGCGTCCGAACCGGAAAACGACTCCATACAGCGTTGATGAAGCATATTTACTACGGACCATGGACACTGGCCGGACTGGCATGCGCCATTTTGGCCGCAGTCGCCATGCTCTCTTTTTTTTCCTGCGGGGAAGACGGCCAGGCGAGCAGCAATGACAAACCTCATATGGACAACAAGAATTTAAAAACGATTTACCTGGCGGGTGGCTGTTTCTGGGGAGTGGAAAAATACTTCTCCCTGATACCCGGCGTTAAGGAAACGGAAGCGGGATACGCCAACGGCTCCACGGCCTCCCCCACGTATGAAGAAGTATGCAGCGGGAAAACGGGCCATGCGGAAACGGTAAAAATAGTATTTGACCCGGAAGAACTCAGTCTCCCCTTTCTGCTGGAACGGTATTACTCCATTATTGATCCTGTTTCCGTCAACAAACAGGGGAACGACAGGGGAATTCAATACCGCACAGGCATTTATTATGCGGATGAGAAGGACAAACCTGTTATAGAAACGTCCCTAAAAAGGCTCCAGCAGCACTTCAGGCAGCCTCTGGCAATTGAAGTTCAGCCCCTCCGCCAATTTTCACGGGCGGAAAAATACCATCAGCGCTATCTGGATAAAAACCCCGGCGGATACTGCCATATTCCATCCGCCAAATTCCAGGAAGCGGCCCAGGCCCGTGAAAACGAACCTGTTTATCGGAAAAAATCGGACGAAGAGTTGCGCCGAATCCTGACGCACGAACAATTTGCAGTCACGCGGAATAATGCGACGGAACCTCCCTTCCGCAACGAATATTTCAATAACGACAAGCCTGGCATTTATGTGGACGTCACGACAGGCGAACCTTTATTTCTGTCCACGGACAAGTTTGATTCAGGCTGCGGCTGGCCCAGTTTCTCCCGCCCCATTAAAGAAGAACTGATTCAGGAACAACAGGATTTCTCCCACGGCATGCGGCGTACGGAAGTCCGCAGCAAAACGGGAGACGCCCACCTGGGCCATGTTTTCGCGGACGGCCCGAAGGAGCTGGGCGGCCTGCGCTACTGCATCAACAGCGCCTCCCTGAAATTCATTCCCGAACAGGAGATGGAAGCGCAGGGTTATGGGAAATACCTGCCCCTGCTTCACCGGGCAGGAGCAGACAGGAGCGCTACGGAAAAATAATCCGGAGGAACAAACGCGGCCCCGGGAGAACAAGCGCCATGCATCCTTCAAAAAATACGGACTGTCCGTTCATTCCGCAGATTCTGCGGCTAAGCAGGCGGACTCCCCCCATGCCGCTGCCGGCTGCATTGTCTTCATTCATCGGCAGCGGCATGGAAGGTTCGGGTTGCTGAGGCAATGCGACTTGCGGCAAATACCGTTTATTAAAACAGCGGCGGCAGACAGTTTTTTGTTTAAAAAAATGAGTCTTTAAAGAAAAGCGGCAAACTTCTCTTCCGAAAAAGCGCCGGAAACTTTCCTAGCATTATTGTACAATCGTAACGGGCGTGCCTACTTTAACGGTTTTGAAAAGCGGCACGCAGGAAGAGCGGGTCATGCGGATGCACCCATGGGACTGCGGCGTCTGGAAAACAGGGCCTACGTGCATCCCGATGCCGCTGTCCGTCAGACGCATGAAATAAGGCATGGAGGCATCATACAGATTGGAGACGTGATGCACCGCCTTTTCCGTAATGCGGAAATGGCCCACAGGCGTGCGGTGGGAAGCCGTACCCACGCAAACAGGAAAATCCATGGCGACCTCATCCCCCACCATCAATTGTCCCCTCTGGCGCCCGCGGCTGATCACCACGCGAGTATTGCCCGGGGTGGCCTTTTTCATAATGTCCGGATTCATCCATTCGTCGTGCACCTCCGTATAATCAACTCCTGCCACGACCACCCTCGCATGCGGCCCGTAGGAGGTCATGGGTACGGTTGCAGGCACGGTCAGAGGAACCATGCGCAAATTCTCTTCCTGCGGGCCAGAGCAGGAAGCCAACGCCAACGCTCCCGCTCCGGCAGTGATTAATAAGATATTTTTCGCGTTCATCATCTTTAACCCTTTCACAGGGTTGGACAATACTGAGAACTTATTTTCAATGTTCCATGACGCACTCTATGATTCCTGCGGCATGCATAGAGAAAAAATGTCGGAAAAAATGGAAACCCCGGCGCAAAGAAAAATTACACCGGCTTCGGAAGGGGGGGAAAAATCCGCTCTCCGTCACACAGATTCCTTGCCTTATCACATTTGGCCTGTATAGTACCCGCGACTGCCAGGAGGGCAGCCGCCTGTTTACAGTTAACCCTCTATTCCGCATCATGACCAAGATTGCCAAGAGCACGTTCACCACGGGAGCCGGAACCCCGGGACAGTTTTATTCACTGCCAGCCTTGGCGGAAAACGGCTATCCCCGCCTGAACCGCCTTCCCGTTTCCATCCGGATCGTTCTGGAATCCCTGCTCCGCAATTGCGACGGCCTGAAAGTGACTGAAAAGGATGTGGACAACCTGGCCTCCTGGAATGCCAACAATCCCGGTTCCTATGAAATTCCGTTTACGGTAGCCCGCATTGTCCTGCAGGACCTGACAGGCGTCCCTCTTCTGGTGGATCTGGCGGCCATGCGCTCCGCCGTAGCGGGCTTGGGAAAAGACGCCTCCGTCATTGAACCTCTGGTCCCTGTGGACCTGGTGGTGGACCACTCCGTCCAGGTGGACTGGGCAGGATGCACGGATGCTCTGGAAAAGAATCTGGACATTGAATTCCAGCGCAATGCGGAACGCTACGAATTCCTCAAATGGGGTCAGCAGGCTTTTCAGACTTTTTCCGTGGTTCCTCCGTCCGTGGGCATTGTCCACCAGGTCAATCTGGAATACCTGGCGCAGGGCGTGATGGAAAAAGACGGCGTTTACTTCCCGGATACCCTGGTGGGGACGGACTCCCATACCACGATGATTAACGGCATGGGCGTTGTCGGCTGGGGCGTGGGCGGCATTGAGGCGGAAGCCGGGATGCTCGGCCAGCCCGTTACTTTCCTGGTGCCGGAAGTAGTGGGCGTCCATATGACGGGAGAACTCCGCGAAGGAGTGACCGCCACGGACCTGGCGCTGCATGTCACCCAGATGCTGCGCAGCCACGGCGTCGTAGGCAAATTTGTGGAATTCTTCGGAGACGGGGCGGCGGCCCTGCCTCTGGCAGACCGGGCTACCGTAGCAAACATGGCCCCGGAATACGGCGCCACCATGGGTTTCTTCCCCATGGACGAACGCTGCTCCGACTATCTGCGCCAGACAGGCAGGAGCGAAGAAGCCATCACTACGTACGAGAACTACTTCAAGGCACAGAACCTGTGGGGAATGCCCCGTAACGGAGATCTGGACTACACGGACCAGCTGGAACTGGACCTGTCCGCCGTGGAACCAGCCGTTTCCGGCCCCAGGCGCCCGCAGGACCACATCCGCCTGAACTCCATCAAGGACAGCTTCCGCAGGCTTGTCAGCATGCCCGTGGCGGAAGGAGGCTACGGCAAAAAGGAATCTCCGGAGGTCACAATCTCCATGCATTCCCCGGCGGGCGTCCCCGTCCCGGTGGACGGCTTCAGCCAGGAAGCGAAGCTGAAAGACGGCAGCATCCTCATCGCCGCCATCACCTCCTGCACCAACACGTCCAACCCGGGCCTGATGCTTGCCGCCGGGCTGCTTGCCAAAAAGGCGGTTGAACGGGGGCTGAAAGTGCCTCCTCATGTAAAAACGTCTATTGCTCCGGGTTCCCGTATCGCCTCCGACTACTTTGCGGCCAACCGCCTTCAGGAATCCCTGGACGCCCTGGGCTTTGAAACCGTCGGCTACGGCTGCACCACCTGCATCGGCAACTCCGGGCCGTTAAATCCGGAACTGGAACAGGCCGTCCGGGACAATGACATCGTCGCGGCCTCCGTCCTGTCCGGCAACCGCAACTTTGAAGCGCGCATCCATGCCTCCATCAAAACCAACTTCCTGATGTCTCCCCCGCTGGTCGTCGCCTTCGCTCTGGTCGGCCGCGTGGACATCGATTTCCAGACGGAACCGCTGGGCACGGACCGCAGCGGGAACCCCGTCTTTTTGAAAGACCTCTGGCCCAGCTCCGGGGAAATCGCGGAAGCTGTTGCCAGATCCCGCAATCCGGAAGCATACCGGGAGCTTTACACCATCACGCCGGACAAGAATCCCCGCTGGGCAGCCGTGTACGCGCCGGAAGGCTCTGTCTTCCAGTGGAATGAACACTCCACCTACATTCAGGACCCTCCTTTCTTCAGCGGCTTCAACGGCCAGCCCCGCATCCTGGCGGATATCACGGACGCCCGCCCCCTGGGCATTTTCGGCGATTCCGTAACCACGGACCACATCTCCCCTGCCGGGGCCATCCGGGAAACGGGCCCCGCAGGGCTGTACCTGCAGGGCATGGGAGTGGACAGGAAAAATTTCAACTCCTTCGGCTCCCGCCGCGGAAACGATCGCGTGATGACACGCGGCACCTTTGCCAATGTCCGCATTAAAAACCTGATGGTGGACGGTACGGAAGGAGGCTACACGCTGTATTTCGGCAACCGCGCCGTTCCCGCCCCGGACAAGGAAATAACCCCAGCCGCGGGAACGCCCGCCTTCATCTATGATGCGGCCATGGCCTACGCTCAGGACGGCGTTCCGCTCATCGTCATCGGCGGAGAAGATTACGGCATGGGCTCTTCCCGCGACTGGGCGGCCAAGGGAACTAACCTGCTGGGCGTTAAGGCCGTCATCACCAAGAGCTTTGAGCGCATCCACCGCTCCAACCTTATCGGCATGGGCGTCCTGCCCCTCAACTTCGCCGACAAGGCGGACTATGACCGCATCGCTCCGTTGAAGGACGCCACCTTCTCCATTCTGGGCCTGAACAACGGCATCGCTCCGCGCCAGCAGGTTACCCTGCGCGTACAGCCCGCAGACGCGGAAGCGTTTGACGTGCCTGCCATCGTCCGCATTGATACGCCTATTGAAAAAGAATACTATCTGGCGGGCGGCATCCTGCAATATGTCCTTACCCAAATCCTCAAATAACGGGGTATGTGCCGGGCGTTCCCGGCACGGCTTCCCCTCGCGGACGGCCCCCCTTCTGAAGGCGCGGCCCGTCTGCTTCATCCGCACCGGATATACCTGCAACTTCACGGCACGGCCTGATTAGTTCATCCGAACTAATTCCAAATTCTTCTTGCAATCCTTCCAGGCTGTTCCTAGAACAAACGCATGGAATATAGATTTGTCTGGACGGGCTTTTTTGCCGTATTCGCCGCCCTGACGTTCTGCAGCTGTTCGCAGAACGACAAAATGAGGCCGCCGGCCGTCTCCTTTAAAATCCAAAAGGCGCCGGTAGTTCCCCGCACACCCGGCCAGATGGGCCGTGAAGTAGGCATTAAAGTTTCCTACATGCCTAAAAACACGTATGCCCGCAAGCGCGCGTCCTCCATGCGACCCCGCTTCATCACCATCCACAGCACCGCCAACCCCAAGGGAGACGCCAATGCCCACTCCCGTTACCTGAACAGCGGCAAGTCCCGCAGCCTGAACTGGCACTTTACTGTGGACCAATTCGGCGCCTACCAGCACATCCCCACTACGGAAACCGGCCACCATGCGGACCATTCCGGCCCGGGCGACCAATACTCCGTAGCCATTGAAATGTGTGAATGCACCACGCACAACCCTGTCGTCATCTACAACAAGACGGCCAAACTGACGGCGTTGCTGATGATGCGCTACAACGTCCCCCTGCGTAACGTCGTGCCCCACAACTACTGGTCCGGCAAGAATTGTCCCGCTCCGCTGATGACTAATGGGCGCCCCGGATATAAATGGAGCTGGTTCATTTCCCGCGTGGATTATTATTACCGCTGCCTCCAGGCGGGCAAATAATATTTCCCCCCCTGCCGCATTGCCGCACTCTCCTCCGCCGTTTCCGGCACAGAGGGGGACAGGGAATGTTTCAGGAAAGAAGGGAAATCACTTCTTCCCAAAAAGATACGTACTGGCTGGACACCGGGGATCATATATCCCCGGTTTGCGGGAAGCAGGAAACCGCCTTATTGGCATGGCTAACGTGTATGTTCGTAAAAGACGGCAAATAATACTGTCCGGAAAAAACCACGGCACGGGAAAATCTTCATCAACGGCAAAAGCCGGAACACGGTCCAGGAACATGAAATGGCGCTGAAACCTTTTGATGCTTCCCGCCCCACTCCGGAACAGGCTATTTGACCTGAATCCGATTTACCGCCCTCACCATTTCCGGATGAATATGAAAAAGGCTGCGTGAAACTCAACCGGGAAATTTGAAAAACCATGAAGCGCTTTCATGGGGGGCCACAGGCACGAACCACCGGCACCAGCGGTTTCTCCCCCGCCGTATGGAAGCATTGAAGAAACAATCCGGTACCATGTTCATGGAAAACCAACAGGGACTCAAACTGAAAGGCTCCAGAAGAAACAGCCTCCTTCTGCCAGAAACATGGCATTTTGGCGAAATCCTGATCTCCTGACATGCCGCGCTCCCCCATTTTATCCCGCATCGCGGGTAAAAATAAAAACCTCACCTCAAATATGCCTCTGCCGAACATCGCGGCATGACGCATGCCCCCGGCAAAATCCGCGCCTTTGGGCGGAATCAGAGACAATCCGGGCATATTCAACTTCCCTTGAAGCGTGAAGGCGCCGCTTCTCCATGAGAACGCCGGACGCTCCGATTCAGCGCCTCATCCCCTCCGGCTCCTCGCCCGGACAATCATTATTTTGTTAGATATTTTTGTAACTGTCTACCGGGCAATCATTATATAAAACATATTAAAAATATGTTTACATATATCAAAATTGTCCCATAATTTTAGGATGAAAAAGATATTGCATTTATTAGGAATTTTGACCTTTGTTATTTGCAATTATGGGAATGCAAAGGAATTAAAATGTGAATACGAATTAAAAAATTTAAACATAGAGCCAGTCAGGGTAGCCAACGCCAAACGCACTTACACAGTCTATATATCCTGTAAGTATACAAGCGTTCATCACACGGGTGAGACAGGGGGGCCAATACCGCTGCGAAAGACAATTACCCCGGTAGTAACCGGTACAGATGATGAAAAAGAGGGCAAAGCCGAGGCATATGCAGAAGGAGAAAGCACAGTCATCGCAATGGCCCGTCTGCGTTTGACAGAAGAATGCGGTTTGCAATGCGGCAACTGTAACGAAGCAGGCTGCACCTGCGTCGGCTGCAATGACAACATAAATAAATAAAACTGATTAATAAATAAACTGATATGAAACCATTACTGAAAATTGCTTTTTTGTCGATAGCCTGCTTCCCCTGTTTTTGCATTAATAATGCCGCCGGTTCGGAGGATGTAATTCCCGGCAGCCAGAAAATTGACAGGGAAAATTCAATCGTAAATCCTATTATTCTTACAGGAATCAAGAAAACAGACGATATCAGAGAATCCCAGAAGGAATATATCAGGAAAAACTATGAGGGGTACGGCATACTAGGGTATATATACACCATGCATGATGGCAGATATATTCAGATTATTTCTATCAGGAATGATCAGGGGCAGGAAAAATTAATCTACTTTGACATGACCGATATTTACAGAAAACTAGGAAAATCAAGAGATAAAAAAACAAGACAAGATATCAAAAGACTGATAGAAGATCACAAGCCGCTGGAAAAAGAGCAAACCGAATCCGTGTGATAGGTTTGTTCCGCACCGTGGAACTGTCAGATAACGAATAACAACAGCGTTTTTTAATTATTTCTGACAGTTCTGAAAAATTCCCCGGCAGGAATAAATAATCAGCCTTTCTGAAAGACTGGAAAATCCGGAAATTATGCCGGGGCAGCGCTCTTAAGAATAACATTCACAGGCGCTTTCCTGAAAAGAAAGAAACCCGTCTCGAAAAGACAGGAAACACTTTCAGGTATTCCGCTTCCTGGCGGATTCCACCAGGCGCCGCCGGGCTTCCTGCCTGGCCCGGCAAGCCTGTTCACGTTTTTCTTCCTCCGCCAGAGCCGCCTTTTTCTCGGAATCGCGCAGTTTCCCGTAAAGCAACGGGTTCATGGCGGCCTCATCTTCCGGACCTTCATGATGGTACACGGGCAGACCGTCTGCGGCCAGCGCAACATGATGGTAACGGCCTTTCTCCTTCAAACTCCCGCCTTTTTTATCCAGCCGGGAAAGAATCACGGCATACCCCAGCCCGGGGGCATTCATCAGCTTCCGCCGGCCGTCAAATAACGCGGCCACGCGCATATTGTCGTAGTCCAGCTTCATGACGCCGCAAACCATTTCACCCTCCGTATTCCAGTACATGACCAGTTTTTTTCTTCCCAGGGAATTGGGTTTGCACGTTTCATAGGCTCCCTTGACGGGGCGGTTTTCCACAAGCAGGGAGTAATCCGCATTCCTGTAGTTCTTTGCTTCCCTTGCGGCAAGCTGTTCTCCCTGGGGAAGCAGAAAGGAAACGGGAGCGCACATTTCCGTTCGCTCCTCAGACAGGCTTTTGGAAGGGATAAGGACACCCCTACCCATATCATAATAAGCGCAACGCATCCCCTGATCCAGAACCATATCGAAATTCTTCTGTCCCCTGCCGCTTTCCGGGCGCGCCTGCGGACGGCAGTATTCCTGAATGCGAACCGGAGGCCCCTGAATGACGGAAAGCGATGTAGTACAAACCAGCCCATCCACTTTTCTGGTTCCCGTTAAAGCTCCGGTATTTTTTCTCCGGACCATCTCATGATACCGGGGTGAAATATTCTTTTCCACCGGTGTCCACGTTACCTTCTGCAGTTCCTTCATCAGGAACGGCCAAAGCATCGCGGCCAGTTTCAGGTCCCGGCGCGCCTCTGTACCCGTCAGCGAAACAGCAAGCGCGGCGTCTTCCTCATCCAGACGGTTTAACGGAATTTCCACGCGCCTGCGCCCCATTTTCAGAACTGCTCCGGATCCCGTGCAGGACTGGAAACTGCCTTTCACCACATCTCCCAATTTGGAAATCCATTCCCGTTCCCCCGGAAAGGCCCATTCCTCCGCCGGCGCACAAACCGCGCCGCACGATGCCAGCACAGCAAAGAAAAGGAATTTCATCGTCAGGAATCCAGAGGTGCGCTTTTAAGCTAACATACGGAAAGAGCCGGAAAGAAGCTTTTTCCCGGTTCTTCCCTCAATCTCCGTTAGCGGCGGCATGTTTCCGCTGGCGTTATTGCTTGCGCCCCTTTTTGGGTGCAACCCCGGATTTGGAGTCTTTCCCGGCTGTTTTGGCGGCGCTCCGGCTCGTCTTCTCCGCTTTGCCTTCCGTTTTCCCGGCAGCGTTTTTAGCGGGATATTTCCTTTCCCGCGGCGGGAATTCAAAACCGATTTTTCCCGTCTTCGCGTTGAAGACCAGATAAGCGTCAAACGGGCGCTTGGTACGCTGTGAAATGAACCCCTTCATCAGATCGGATTTTCCTTCCGCCAAAATCTTCAATACCTGGTCCAGCGGGATTTCACGTCCCAGAATAGTCCGGGAGACGGAAACGGCGGCATGTTCCTTTCCAAGGGTCAGGGAAGGAATTTTCCAGGCCTTGGCCGTTTCCATCACATCATGCTCTCCCATGTCCGGAATGGTGACGGAAGCCACTTTCACGGCTTCCTCCGTCCCTGCGGCCTCATCTTCCTCCCGCGCCGGGAAGTAAAGCGTGGCCCGGAATTTGTCGTTGAGTTCCAGTCCCGCCTCAAAGGGCTTGCCGAACCGGGAGGTAAATCCGTGGAGAATTCCCGTCCTGCCGTCCACAATAAGGGTCTTCAATTCTTCATCCGCCATGTCGCGGCCGGAGATAACCTTGCGGATGCTGAACTTGCAGGAACGGCAGGAGACGGCGTCCAGCGTGTTTTTCAGGCCGTGGGCATGGCAGGAAGGGCAGTCCAGTTCCATTTCCGGCAGTTCCACCTGCTGCTGGGCTTCCCGGAAATCCTTCACCCTCTTCACGATTTCCCCGGTCAGGGTCTTAATGCCCTCCATGAAGGAATCCCTCGGCAGGGCGGCCTGTTCCATCTGCTTGAGCTTGTATTCCCATTCCCCGGTCAGGCTGGGGGAAGTAAGCGTTTTCAGGCCGATGCGTTCCAGCAGGGCAATCAGTTCAATCCCGCGGCGCGTCGCCAGAAGTTCGCGGCCGTCCCGGACGATGTATTCCTGGGAAATCAGCCCTTCAATGATGGAGGCGCGGGTGGCGGGAGTGCCCAGGCCGCGTTCGCTCATGGCGGCGGCCAGTTCTTCGTCATGCACCAGCTTCCCGGCTCCCTCCATGGCGGCCAGCAGCGTGGCTTCGTTGTACCGGGCGGGCGGCTTGGTCATGGCGTTGCGGATTTCAATCTCACGCAAGGCGGCTGGCTCCCCGTCGCGGACGGGCACCAGTTCTTCCTTGGAGGAAGTGCCGGCCTTCCGTCCGTAAACGGCCTGCCAGCCCGGCTCCACAAGCACCCGGCCCGTGGTCAGGAAAGCGTCCGTCACGCCGTCCCGGTGGGTAATGAGCGTGGTTCTCCGCGTGTCTTCAAACACGGCAGCGGGGAAGAAGACGGCCAGGAAGCGGGCCATAACCATTTCAAAGAGTTTCTGCGCGTCCCCGGTAAGCTTTTCCATCTTCCCGGTCGGGATGATGGCAAAGTGGTCGCTCACCTTTTTTGTATCAAACACGCGCCGGTTGGGCTTGATGCGCCTGTTGTCCAGAATGTCCCTGGCAAAGGGGGCGAATTCCGGGTTCTGCTCCGCCACCGTGCCTACGATGCCGTAAACCTTGCCCAGATAATCTTCCGGCAGGTAGCGGGAGTCCGTGCGTGGATACGTGAGCACCTTGTGCTTTTCATAGCATTCCTGGGCCAGCTGCAGCGTGCGCTTGGCGGAAAAGCCGTAGCGGTTGGCGGCTTCCCGCTGAAGGGAAGTCAGGTCATACAACAGCGGGGCAACCGTCGTGACCGGTTTCTTTTCTTCCGTCACCGTGCCGGATTTGCCGCGGCAGCGGTCGCGGATGACGGCCGCCTGTTCCGAATCCCAGATGCGCTCCGCGCGGGAGTGGGGATGATCGTTTTTCTTCCAGTCACGGTCAATCCAGCGGCCGGAGTAAGAGCCGGACTGGACGTCGAATTCAGCCCATACTTCCGAATAGGGCTCCGGTTCAAACGCCTGGATTTCCAATTCCCTCTGCGTCAGGATAGCCAGCGTGGGCGTCTGCACGCGCCCGGCAGGGGTGACGTTGAAGCCGCCGCGGGATTGCAGAATGGTCAGGGCGCGGGTGCTGTTCAGCCCCACCAGCCAGTCTGATTCGGAACGGCACACGGCGGCATTCGTCAGGGGCTTCATATCAGCTTCGCTGCGCATGCCGTGCCAGGCATTGAGAATGGCCTCATCCGTCATGGACTGCATCCACAGGCGCCGCGTAGGCTTGGTCCATTTTCCGTAACGCACCAGATTGTGAAAAATCAGTTCCCCCTCACGCCCGGCATCGCATGCGTTGACAATTTCCGTGACGTCCTTGCTTCTGGCAAGCTGAAGGACCTTTTTCAAACGGTCTTCCGACTGCTTGATGGGTTCCAGTTCAAACTTCCGGGGGATGACGGGCAGATAGTCGAATTTCCACGGCAGGGACTTTCCTTCTTCCGTCATGGGTTTTTTCTGTTCCAGCAGATGCCCCACGGCAGAGGTGATGATGGCCCGGTCATTCTGGTAAAATGCCCCGGACTTGTCCCGGGTGAATTTTCCAAGCTCTTTGCCGAGCACTCTCGCCAAATCAGTGGCGACGCTCGGCTTTTCTGCTATAATTAACGTTTTGGACATATCGGCGGCTCGGAAAAAAGTGCTGAACAATAAAGGCGACGCGGCCCGCACGGGAAAGGGGGCGTTGCATTTGGAGGTGAATTCCTACTCCCCTACCCCCCATGCTTGTCAATAACCAATTATGTATTTACGGGAAAAGCGCGCTTTTATGTCAAAATAACGGATTCTTTCATCTCCATTTTTCTGGGAAGCCGCTCCGCCATCTTGCCAGGCACCCGCCGCCGTGCTATTTACGGGATGATGAAAACCGGTCTTTCTTTCGTTCTTCTCCCCTCCTGCCTCATGCTGCTGGCAGCCTGCTCCCCTACGCCGTCCGACCGCATTGCGAAAAATCTGCCGGCTTACGAGCAGCTCCCGAAAGAGCATCAGGCCAAAGTGGCGCGCGGGGAGCTGGAAAAAGGGATGTCCCCCATGGCGGTTCTGCTGGCATGGGGGGAACCCGAACAGAAAATGGCGGGCAGGATGAACGGTAAGAACACGGAACGGTGGATTTACACGCGGAGCGGCACGGGCTGGTCCGTAGGTTTGGGAGGAGGGGGATTCCGGGGCAGGGATTCCGGCATAGGCACCGGGATAGGCGTCACGATGCCCCTGGGCAGCCGTCCGCCCGTCTCCTGCAATGTCCTGTTTGAAGACGGGAAGGTCATCGGCTGGGAAGCCGTCAATGGCTTTTAGACGGCCTTCCCCCGCCTCGTGTTTCCCATCCGCCAGGCCCGGCGTTTCACGCCGGCCGCGCCGTTTACCCTATTTGCCGGCGGCCTTGACGATGGCTTCCACCAAACCGTTGATATCGTGTGTTTTCGCCGTAATTGAAGGGGCATACCCCAGCTCCTTGAGGGCCGCCGTGGTTACCGGGCCGATGCTGGCGGCCCGGCATCCCTCCGGCCACGGAAGCCCCAGCTTGAAGAAGTTCTCCGCCGTGGAGGAACTGGTGAACGTCACGATATCCGCCCCATGTTCGCGGAAAGCCGCCTGGGCTCCCGCCGCATCTTCCGTTTCCGCTTCCGTTTTGTAGGCGATGCATTCGTCCACAATGGCGCCCAGCGCATTCAACCCGTCGTAAATCACGCGGCGGGCTTCTTCTCCGCGCACCCACAGGAAAGTGCTGTGCTCAATGGTTCCGATTTCTTCGCGCGCGTCCCTGAACGCTTTAACGAGGCCCTCCGCCACAAACTTTTTAGGCATGATATCCACGGCCAGTCCGTATTCCCGGAGTTTTGCCTCCGTCCCTGGCCCGATGGCCGCAATCCTGGCTCCTCCAATGCTCCGGATGTCCCTGTACACGGCAAAAAACGCCTGGAAGAAGCGTTCCACCCCGTTGGGGCTGGAAAACACCAGCCAGTCATACGTGTGGGCATGCACTACGCTTTCCGCAAATTCCCTCCTGTTGGAGGGCGGGGCAATGCGTATGACAGGCATCTCCAGCACTTCCGCCCCCAGACGGCGCAGGCGCGCGCTCAGTTCCCCCGCCTGGGCGCGGGTGCGCGTCACTACGATGCGCTTGCCGAACAGAGGCAGGTGTTCAAACCAGTTCAGGGACTCGCGTTCTCTCACCACATCCCCGATGACAACTACTGCGGGAGCGCCCAAACCGGCCTTCTGCACCCTGGCGGGCAGTGTTTTCACAGTACCCGTAACCGTACGCTGAATGCCCGTGGTGGCCCACTGGACGGCGGCGGCAGGCGCAGACGGTTCCTGCCCGTATCCGATCAGGGCTTCGCACACATCCGCCAGTTTCCGCATTCCCATCAGCATGACTTTCGTGCCCTGCGCTCCGGCTATGCCCTTCAGGTCCAGGGAAGACTCCTTCTTGTTCACGTCTTCATGGCCCGTAAATACGGTAAACTGCGTGCAATGCCTGCGGTGCGTCACCGGAATGCCCGCGTAAGCCGGCCCCGCAATGGCGGAAGTAACGCCCGGAACAACTTCAAACGGGATGCCCGCTTCATGCAGGGCGTCCGCCTCCTCCCCCCCGCGCCCGAAGACGTAGGGGTCGCCCCCTTTCAGGCGCACCACTTTTTTCCCGGCACGGCCCAGCCTGACCAGCAGGGCGTTGATTTCCTCCTGCGGCAGGGCGTGGCGGGAAGCCCTCTTCCCCACAAAAATCCTTTCGCATGCGGCAGGGGCCCAGTTCAGCATTTCCGCCGAACTCAGCGCATCATATACCAGCACTTCCGCCATTCCCAGCAGTTCCCGCCCGCGGACGGTGATCAGCCCGGGGTCGCCAGGACCCGCTCCAAGCAAATAAACAATACCCTGTTGCATGCCTCCATTCAACTCCACCATCCGCTTTTTGGCGACAAGAAACCCCGCCATGCCCGGATTCATTTTATTGATGGCTGAATTGTCACAAAACATCCGCAAAAGGTCCTTGTTTTTTTAATAAATACAATTATTCCGTATTTATGAATATTCCACGCCTCCTTACAGCTACTCTTGCCGCTGCATTTATTTTGCCCGCCCTGGCGGATATCCCGGCCTCCCGCGTACCCGCTCCCGTGAAGGAGCAGGTACAAAAGCAGTATCCGAACGCAGGCGCCATTGAATGGGATTTCGACAATGACGAAGATGTCTATGAAGCCGAATTCCACCTCCATGGCCTGGAATACGAGGTGAAATTGTATCCCGACGGCACTGTCAGCCTGGTTAAGGCGGATATTTCCCTCCAGCATCTTCCGGCCCCCGTTACGGCGGCCATCGCCCGTGATTTCCCGGGTTATGCCCTCCGCCGCGCCAGGCAGATTACCGCCCGGGGAGTCCTGAAGTACCGGGTAGACTGCCGGTCCGAATCCCCCGCCGTGCGCAAAGTGGAACTCTACTATTCTCCGGACGGCAAGCTCCTCTCCCAAAAAGCGGACGATTGAATTCGCCGTTTTTCCGCGCATTTCCGTATGACAGAAGCCGGGGAACTCCCCCCGGAGGCTGACACGGCGCCCTCTGGATTCAACAAAGCCTGATGATATAAGGTCAAATTTGCAATGATTGAGTTATTCAATATCGATCTCCTTTCCTATACGGTACAGACGGCGGAAACCGCGCCAACGCATTCCTATACCATTTACTGGTTGATTTTGCTGGGTTCCATGCTTCTGAGCTGGCTGGTCAGCGCGCGCATGAAGAGCCGCTTCAGCGAATATTCCCAGATTCCCATTCCCGTAACAGGGCGGGAGGTGGCGGAGCAGATGCTGAAGGACAACCATATTACGGACGTGAAAGTGATTTCCACGCCCGGCCATCTGACGGACCATTACAATCCGGCAGATAAAACCGTCAACCTGAGCGAGTCCGTTTACAATTCCAACAGCATCGCCGCAGCAGCCGTCGCCGCCCATGAAGTGGGGCATGCCGTGCAGCACGCCCAGGCTTACCACTGGCTGGGACTGCGCTCCGCGCTGGTTCCCATCGTCCAGCTCTCCTCCAACCTGGTGGGCATAGTGCTGATGATCGGCATTGTGCTGCTGGCCATGGGCGGCTCCCCGTGGGTGCTGGGGCTGGGCATCGGCCTGTTTGCCGTGACCACAGCCTTCGCGTTCATCACGCTTCCCGTGGAATTTGACGCCTCCGCCAGGGCCCTGAAATGGCTGGACCGCTCCCACCTGATGAACTATTTCGACCATGGAAGGGCCAAGAGCGCCCTGTTCTGGGCCGCCATGACTTATGTGGTAGGCGCGCTTTCCTCCCTGGCCATGCTGCTGTATTACGTGTTCATTTTCCTGAACGCCCGCGGCAGGGAATAATCCCGTGCCGCTGCTGCGGAGGGAAACCCCGAGGCGTTCCGTCCGGAACTGTCCGGACTGCCTGGTCCGGCCGCCAGCCCACAAACTCCACTTGGGCGCATGCCGCGCCGCGCACAGGGGAAATGGAAAAAACAAACGCCATCCGGGGCCGGCAACACATCGTCATCGTGCCGACGATCGCCCATCAATCAGAGGGGGCGCCTCCCGCGGCCTGCGCGGAAAACGCCCCCTCCTTATTTCCTTGATGACTTCAGGTATTACTGAAGAATTGTTCTCCCGGAAGCTCCGGGCCACGCCGGCATTCACCCGGCAGGACACGGAGTTCCCTTATGGACAGAGCCGTTTAATGGTCCACGTAAAGAATATCTCCATCCGGAGTCAGCAGAACATCGTAATCGTCCAAATGATCCGCTATTTCCACCTTGTAACGGACGCCATCTCCTTCCGTCACTTTTTCCGCTTCTTTGATTCTGCCGCCAGGGTACGGTTTCAGGGCGGCCGCGCGAACCGGATCAGGAAGGGAAGATACCGCTATTTCTTCCTTCACCCGGATGATTTTTCCTTCAGGAGTCACTTTGACGTCAAATTCAAAACCGTTGATGTTGAATTCAGCTTCATAGAGTTTTCCTGACCCGCTGAGCTCCCATTCAATGAAGCCGGCCCTGGGCCAGCTTCTTTTAACGGCAAAGACGGCCGCGGCGGGTACGGAGGATTCCGGAATATCCGCCCATGATGAAGGAATGAGCAACGCCATGGCGGCAAATATCACTTTCTTGTGCATATTCATGCTGAAATAACAGAATAATGTTTAGTTTAGTCCCTCGAAGAACGTTCTAGAAACTCCTGGCCACACCGGCGTTGACGCGGTGGTACAGGGA
>CAJKMG010000016.1 GCA_905200945.1 uncultured Akkermansia sp.
ACAAGGACCAAGACAAGGACCAAGACAAGGACCAAGACAAGGACCAAGACAAGGACCAAGACAAGGACCAAGACAAGGACCAAGACAAGGACCAAGACAAGGACCAAGACAAGGATAACGCCACGGGCAAGGAAAACAAGAAAGACGAGAATGATATGAAGAACGCCCGTCTCCCCTCCTCTCCGGAAAAAGACAAGCTGCCTGAAACGCCCGGCAAGGAAAAACTGCAGCCCCAGCCGGAAGAGGACAAACCCGCACCGGTAGCCACGCAAAAGGAAAGCAAGGAAGAAAAGGAACGCCGGGAGGCAAGAGCCATCCTGATGGAACGCAGGGACATTGAACCCGGCTGCCCTGTTCCCCAGCGTTCGCCGGAAATTCCTCCGGACAAGGATTATTAACCCGTTCCTCCCGCATCCACGATGCCAACTCTTTAAACATACCCCGCAATACAATGAAAAAACTGCTCGTCATTCTTTCGCTTTTCTTCTGCATGACTTTCACGCTTATGGCTCAGCAGGTGGTTACCACCTGGCTGTCCGATGCCGTTGTGCCGGGAGAACAAACCCGTCTCTTCATCATCCTGACAGACGGCAGCATCGCCCGCCAGGACCCTCTTCCCCGGGTAAAGGGCGCCAGCCTGCGCTGGGTCAGCCAGGGCAACTACATCCGCTGGCCGGGGTCTCCCAACCAATCCGCCTTCCTGATGGCCATTGAAGTAACGCCGGACGAAGTGGGCACCGTGGAAATCCCTTCCCTGACCCTGCAGGCCAACAATGGCCGCACCTATACCACGCTTCCCCAGACGCTGACTGTCTACCCGTACAGCGCCATCAAGTGGAATACGCTGAACCTGAACGGAACAGCAGTCCCGTACGGCATGCTGTGGCATGTGGACAACCAGAAACCCTATGTCCACCAGCCGGACCGCTGTGAACTGAAAATTTATGCTCCGGAATACATCCTGGAATACACAGCGCCCGCCATCACCACTTCCAACCTGGCTACCTGGCGTTTTGAACCCACGCTGGTGGAACTGCTCCGCGGCCAGCCTCGCGGTTCCGTACTTTACAAAGGCGTCAACTGGAATGTCATGACCTTCCAGAGCACCCTGTTTCCTCTGCGCGCCGGGGAAGTAACGGCATCCGGCACTGTCACGGCACGCGCCGCCCTGCCGGAGGCGGACCCTCTCATCGCCAATTTCATCCGTTCGGAAGTACTGGTGGAAATGGCCATTCCGGAAGTGAAAATCACAGCCCAGGAACTCCCCCCGGGAGCTCCCGCTTCTTTCACTAATGCCGTAGGGAATTTCCGCATCTCCTCTACCACGGACGCGCGGGATCTCAGCGCCAATGAACCCATTACCGTTAAAATCAAAGTAACAGGAACAGGCAATATCCACAGTATCGCCTGCCCGGCCCTCACGGACGCCTCCAACTGGAAACTCTATCCTCCCAACAAGCTGGACCCGGGCCAGAATACGCGCTCCATCCAGGGGACCGTGGAATTTCAGCAAATGATGCGCCCGGTTGCCCAAACGGATGCCATCCCTCCCTTTGAACTCACTTTTTTTGACCCCAGTACGCAACAGTACAAAACCGTAACCACAGCCCCCATTCCCCTGGAATGGAAGGCATCGGCCATTACTGGAACGGCTGCCGGAGGCGCCGCGCCCGCCACGCCTCCCCCGGCTGGCACCATTCCGGTAGCGGAAATGACGGATATTTACGGGATCATGCCCGCCGCCGTCATGAACGCTCTTACCGCTCCGGCTCACTGGGGTTGGTATTTCCTAGCCTACATTCCCGCCGTCATCCTGCTGGGAATGGCTCTGATCCGCTACATCCGGAAAATCCGGAAGGAAAGCTTCACGGCCAGGGAACGCATGAGAGCCTTTCGCAGGCTCGCCTCCACTCCGCGCCAGGCAAGCTCCACGGAATTCCTGCGTGCTGTCGGCAACTTTATTGAATCCTATATTCCTCCTTCCAAGCAGAATGAACAAATGAAAAACATCCTTCAACTCCGGGACGACAGGGCATTCAAACCTTCGGAATCCTCGGATGAACTGCCGCACTCGGAACGCCAGAACATGCTCCAGGCTATTAAAAAAGCCATTGCCAAGCTTCCCGTTCTCATGATGGCCGCCATACTGGCCCTGTCCCTGGCAGGAGCAGCCGGAAACGCGTCGGAAACGGACAATCTGGGCGTAAAAGCCTATGAACAGGGAGAGTACGCCAAAGCCATTGACTATTTCAGCAAGGAAAGCGGCAATATGAACCTTTCCAAGTCAGAACGCGCCTACGCCTGTTTCGGCATCGGCAATTCCTATTACCGCATGAACAAGCCCGGTCTGGCCGCTCTCAATTACCGCCGTGCTCTGGAACTCTCCCCGTACTTCACGGAAGCTGAATACAACCTGCAATTCATCGAACGCAAGGAGGGCGCCATCCTGCCCGCCAACACCACGGAAAACCAGTGGCTCACTTACATCCGCCATGATACGCTCGGCCCCATCTCCATCCTGTCCGGAGCCGTCATGCTCACCTTCCTGGCTCTGCTGACCGTTACCCGAAGACACGCGGCGCTGCTGACCATCCTGGCCACCCTGAGCGGATTGGTCACCGTAGCGGCCGTCATGAACTACATCATGTACCCGGAAACCCCGGAATCCATTCCGGCGGATCGGTTGCTGGTCGTTACCCAAAAAACGCCCGGCAGACATGCGGCGGACATGAACAGCCCTGCGCTCATCACCCTTCCGGAATCCACCCCGCTCATCCTGCGCGCGGAACGCGGTTCCTGGTACTACGCCAGCACCTTCCAGAACACGCCCGTCTGGATACCCAGGACGGACGCTCAGCCGCTGTAGCGCTTTATTATCCCTGCCTCCTCCTCTGGAGCCGCCTCTCCGGAAATAATGCCGTATTCCCGGAAGGGCGGCTTTCTTGCGTCCGCATTCAACCTTCTTTCCTACTTAAGAAGCCGGAACCGGAAAACAGCGCATTCTCTTTCAAGGGGGAAAAACCGGGAAGTCCCCTTCTGAAAACGCGTCAGAAGATTCCCCGGCCGCATGAACAAAAAGCCAATATATCCTACCCACAAGGCGTGCGTATATTGAAATTACCCGCTGACGCCCTTTCATCCCGGACAGATGAAAGGCTTGAAACAATTCTGATGCGGCAGGAAAATCCGCGCATCCCGTTTCCCCCCAACTGCCGGACGGCATCACGGTTTACCAGGAATCCAGATGCACCTTTCTGCCCGGGGGCGGAAAAGCCTCATCCAGCAAATCCACATCTTCCGCAGTCAGCCTGATGGACAAACTCCGGTAATTTTCCTGCACATGCGTGACGGAACCGGCTTTGGGAATCGCAATCATTCCAGGGCAGCGCAAAATCCAGGCCAGGGCAATCTGCACCGGGGTGGCCTCATGCTTCTGCGCAATCTCCATCAGCACCGGATTGCGGGAAAGCCGCCCTTCATCCGCAGGCGAATAGGCCATCACGGGAAGGTGGCGTTCCCGGCACCACGGCAGCAAATCGTACTCCACACCTCGATGGGCCAGATTATAAAGAATCTGGTTGGCGGCGCAGGAGGCTCCCCCCGGGACGGCGTAAAATCGCTCCATTTCCGGAACGTCCATATTGCTGACGCCCCATGCTTTTATTTTACCCTCCTGCTGCAGCTCAATCATGGAGGCAACCGTATCCTCAATGGGATGAGGACCTCCCCAGTGAAGCAGAAACAAATCCACATAATCCGTCTTCAGCCTGTTCAGGCTCCGTTCGCAGGCCGCTTTGGTTCCTGTCCTGCTGGCGTTGCCGGGCAGCACCTTGGTAACCAGGAACACACGGTCGCGCAATCCGCGGATTGCCGCTCCCACCATTTCCTCGTTGCCATACATCTCCGCCGTATCCACTACGCTCATGCCCAGCTCAATGCCGGCGCGCAAAGCATCTATTTCATCGGCTTCCCTCAACGCTGACTTTCCCATTTTCCAGGTTCCCTGCCCCAGGGAGCAAACCTTCCGATGGTCCGGAAAAATTACTGAATGTTCCATCATTAATATCTTCTTTCTACCTGATCGCATCATTCCATGCCGTACAAACCTTTGACAGCAGAGGATAAAAAAAAGCTCAAAAATCAGGACGTTTTTCCTGAACCGCCTCACCCGTCATTTTCCCTCTTTTGCTGGCGAGACGTCAATAACTCTCATTGAATTTTCATTCAATATGCTCCCAGTAAACATATAAGAAATATCCATTCCCAGCCGTGCATAGCAGCATCAAAAAAACGCACAGATCTCCAGCCATACCGACTCCGGAACAACGGGCTCTCTTCTGGAAAAATCACGCCCGGTATCGCTTTTTCAGTCCCCTTTTTTCACTGCTGTTTTGAAAATAAAAAGCCGTTCCGCTGTCAACGGAACGGCTCTGAAGGCATTTCGGCATCAAAGCCGCTGAAAAAACATCAACGTATGCGGGCAATAAGCCAATGCAGCAGGTCTTCAATTGCAACACGTTCCTGTTTCATGGAGTCGCGGTGGCGAATGGTCACCGTCCCCTTGAGCGAAGCATCATTTTCCCCGAGAGTTTCAAAGTCCACGGTTATGCAGAAAGGAGTACCCACTTCATCCTGGCGGCGGTAACGGCGGCCGACGGCTCCCGTTTCATCATAAAAGACGGACATCCACGGCTGAAGCGTCTTTTCAATTTCCCGGGCAATACGCACCTGTTCCCCGTTTTTCTTAAGCAGAGGGAAGATGGCCGCCTTGATCGGAGCCATGCGGGGCACGAAGCGCAACACCGTGCGGACGTCTTTTTTACCTTTGTCGTCCACCAGTTCCTCTTCATCGTAAGCTTCGCAGATAATGGCCAGAATGGTGCGGTCACAACCGGCAGAAGGCTCCACCACATGGGGAATGAATTTCTCCCGCGTCTCTTCGTCAAAATATTCCAGAGGACGGCCGGAACCTTTCTGATGGCAGCTCAGGTCATAATCCGTCCGGTAGGCGATGCCCTCCAGTTCCTGGATGCCGAAGGGGAATTCATACTCCAGGTCATAGGTTTTCTTGGAGTAGAAAGCGCGTTCGCCGTCCGGCACGTCCAAAATATGAATGTGTTCGCGCGGAACCCCCACTTCGTCATAGAAGCAAAGACGGTGTTCCAGCCATTCATCCACCAGGCGCAGCCCGTCTTCCGGCCGGCAGAAATATTCGATTTCCATTTGTTCGAATTCGCGGGAACGGAAAGTGAAGTTCCGCGGATTAATCTCATTGCGGAAAGATTTTCCGATCTGGGCGATTCCGAAAGGCAGTTTGACGCGGGAACTGTCCAGAATGTTCTTATACTGGCAGAAAATGGACTGGGCCGTTTCCGGGCGCAGCCAGCCCGTAGCGTTGGGATCGTTTTCATCAGAGGTAGCTCCAATGGTCGTCCTGAACATGAGGTTGAACTCACGGGCTTCCGTCAGCAGGGAACCGTTAGCAGGATTGTACATGGTGGAATCCGTTACGGTTTCCATGCACTCGCCTTTCAGCTCCATGTCCTTGTAAGAGGCATCCTTGCCGGCCAGCTGGGCATAATATTGAGCCGCGGTCTTACGGGCCTTGTCCGCCTGTTGTTCAGATTCCACCAGAACGGAGTACTTCTTTTCAATATTCCAGGAACCGTCTTTTTTGGCGGCTCCGGTATAGAAAAACCCCATGCCGCTCTGGGCCGGGACCTGGTCCGCACGCAGACGCTCCTTGGTCAACAGGCAATCGCACATCGGGTCGGAGAATCCGCCCACATGGCCGGAAGCCACCAGTACGGAGTTATGCGTCAGGATGGAACCGTCCATGCCGACCACATCCTCGCGTTCCTGCACATTTTTACGCCACCAGTATTCTTTCAGATTGCGCTTGAGCTCCACCCCCATGGGACCATAGTCCCAGCAACCGTTCAGACCGCCGTAAATTTCAGCTGACTGGAAGATGAATCCTCTTCTTTTACAGAGGCTCACGATTTTTTCCATTCGGGCGGGGTCTGTGTTGGTTCTGTCTGCCATGATAAGTTATATAATTGGGTTGGCTATGCGGGTTGTATTGATGCCCGCAATCAGCGTTCAGTAAAAGCAAAAAGCGTGTCTTCTCAAGAATTCCAAGGAAGGGGGACACCCTTGAGCAGCTGGGAACCAAACCCCGCTTCCACCAGCGTGCGGAATGCCGCCATCGCCTCCGGAGTCACAGGCTGTTCCGTGGAAAATCCCTGTTTAGGATATTCCAGTATCCTTTGAAAGTCCCCCACCATGGCGGAAACAACCAGCTCCTGCGGAAGCTCCCTGGTCAGATATTCCCTGAACGGGAAAGGAGGCGAGCTGACCGCCACCCGCGCTTCCGGCCACTGGGCCTGGAGCGTAGCCAGCGTGCGCCGTTCCATATAGGGCTTTTGAAGGGCGATGAGGCTGGATGGTTCCGGGATGCCGGCTTTCTTCAGGACAGCGCGGGAAAAACGGACATTTTCTCCCGTATTGGTAGATTTGTTTTCAATGAGGATGCAATCCCCCGGCACACCCTTCTTCATGGCCGCCTCTGCAAACAGTTCCGCTTCCGGTACGGCCCATTCCCCCGTAAAACGCCCCATCCCGCCGGAAAAGAGCAACAGGGGAGCCAGCTTCCTGGCATAAAGTTCCGCCGCATATTCCGCCACTCTTATGTCATTGCTGCCAAGAATGAAAATGAGTTCCGCCGGATGCAGCTCCTGCTTCACGTGATGGTAGTCCCACAAAATTTCTATGGCTTCCTCTGGAGTCATCTGCTCTTATGTACTCAAGAAATTCCCCCCTGTAAACGCCGGATTCACCATAATCCGTATTTACCCCATGCCAGAGCAGCCCAGCCCAGCAGCGCATTCGCCGCCGCATGCATCACGATCACGGCGCACAGATTTTTCCGCCAGACGGCAAGCAAATACGCCAGGGAACCGTAAACGAACGCGCCGCAGTAGTCCACGGGCTGGTGCACCGCCATGAAACAGAGGGTAGTCACCCAGTATGCCTTCCAGCTATGAGTGCCGAATGGCACCTTCCAGGGATGGTCCGGATTCACCATCAAACGCATCAGATAGCCGCGCCAGAAAAGTTCCTCCACCAGAGCCACCACGACCACGGCACGGAAGAAACGCAGCACCAGGGCCACCAGCCAGCTCCAGGAATCCGTAAGGAAGACGATGCCCGGATCAAACCCCTCCGGACGCGCGTCAATTCCCAGCAGATACCGGTACCAGGGCCAGGAGGGATGACCAAACCAGGCGTCCGCGCCTCCGGGCAGGCGGTCCGCTATCATGGTCGGGGCCAGCCAGCACAGGATACCCAGCACGCCGAACAAAATTCCCCAGGCGGCGGGCTTCCACCGCCAATCCCAATCAATGGCTTTTCTCCACCGGAAAACCAGCGCAAAACAAACGATTGCCTGAACGGGGTACAGCCATTGTTCCGGCGCCCTTCTCCACCAGGGCGCGGCCGGGTGGTCCCATTCCAGCAAGGGAACGCCAAACTGCCATACCAGGGTAAAGCCCATGAATACCGCAAAAGGCGCCACATACGCCTTTGTTTTCAGCGCCTCCGTCACGGAGTTCATGAATGCAGCCCGGTCAGGAAAGAGTTTCCACAAAATGCTCCATGCGGTTGCAGGCCTCCTTGATCTGGTCAAAGGCGGTCGCATAACAACAGCGCAGGAAGCCTTCCCCGCTCGAGCCGAAGGCGGTCCCCGGTACGGCGGCCACCTGCTTCTCCATCAGCAGGCGGGTGGCAAACTCCTTGCTGGTCAGGCCAAATTTGGAAATATCCGGGAAGACATAGAACGCACCTCCGGGCAGGTGGCAGTCCATGCCTATTTCATTAAGGCGCTTCACCAGGTAATCCCGGCGCTGGCGGTAGCTTTCCCGCATCTTCAACATGGCGGATGTCCCGTTTTCCAATGCTTCAATGGCCGCCTCCTGGGAAGTAATGGGGGCGCAGAGCATGGAATACTGATGAATTTTCATCATGGCGGAAATAAGCGGTTCCGGACCGCAGGCATACCCCAGCCGGAACCCCGTCATGGCGAATGCCTTGGAAAATCCGTGCAGCAGGAGCGTACGCTCCTTCATCCCCGGCAGAGAGGCTATCGAAACGTGCGGCTTGCCGTCATAACGCAGTTCGCTGTAGATTTCATCCGTCAGCACGATGAGATCATGCTTGATGCAGATGCGGGCAATTTCCTGAAGGGTTTCCACCGGAGCCACCGCTCCGGTAGGATTCGTCGGGAAGTTAAGCATCAGCACCTTGGTCCGCGGGGTAATGGCCGCTTCCAGCACCTCCGGATTAAGGGCGAAAAGATCCCTCTTGCTCGTAGGAACGGCGGTAGCTACGCCATAGGCCATGTTGACGCTGGGAGCATAGGAAACATAACAGGGCTCGTGATAAAGAACTTCGTCCCCCGGATTCAGAATGGCACGAAGAGCGAGATCTATGGCTTCACTTACGCCTACGGTCACCAGCACTTCGCGCAGGGGATCGTAGTTGACATGGAAGAATCCGTCCACGTATTTGACGATGGAACGGCGCAGGGATTCCAAACCGTAATTGGATGTATAGGAGGTATGCCCCTTTTCCAGGGAGTAAATGGCCGCTTCCCGTATGTTCCACGGAGTCACGAAGTCCGGCTCCCCTACGCCCAGGGAGATAATATCCGTCCGCCCTGTAACCAGGTCAAAGAATTCCCGGATGCCGGAACGGGGTATGGAGCTTACCTGCTCCGCTATTTTGTTCTGCCAGTTCATAATGATTCCTTTCGTAACGGCAGAAGATTACGGAGCGACAGCCAGGCGTTCAGTCTGCACGGGAGCTTCAAACACACAACCGTTTTTCTTGTAGGTTTTCAGATGGAAGTGGGTGGAAGTGGACAATACCCCTTCCAGCGTAGAGAGTTTTTCCGCCACAAACCGGGCAATGTCCCTCATGCTTTTTCCTTCCACCAGCACCAGCAGGTCAAAACCGCCGCTTGCCAGATAACAGGAGGACACTTCGTCAAACCGTGAGATGCGCATGGCCAGGCGGTCAAAACCGCCGTCGCGTTCAGGCGTCATTTTCACTTCAATGAAAGCAGCCACCTTGCTGTCGTGTTCATATTCCTCATTCACCACAGCCTGGTATCCGAGGATGACGCCTTCCTTCTCCCACTGTTCCCGCTGGGCCCGTACGGCTTCTTCAGTCATGTCAAGACGTTCGGCCAATTCGCCATCGCTCAAGCGGGCTTGAGTCGCCAGTAACTGTAGAAGTGATGCAGAGGACATAAAATTTCAGGCATAAAAGACGCTTTTACAACGAACCTGTCAAGAATCATGTTACGCAAGACTGACATCTTTTCTTTCCAAGATGATAAAATATGTTCGTTTTCTTCAAAAATCGACCTTCTTCATATAAACATAACAATTTATTATTCAACGATGAGAGCTTCATCACAAACAACCTTTGGAATTATTTTCAGAGAATAGTTGCTCTAATCCGCTTTTTGTGCCATAGTAAAGCGCATAGACCTGCGGCGTCCCCTGACAGGGAATGCTTGTTTCCAATTTTTATATGACAGTCTGATATTATGAGCATGGCACTTAACCCGGATAGGGCTACTCTGAACTTTCTCAATGCTTTTCCGGAAGAAATCCGGCTGCGCGGCGAAAAGCTCCAGAAAGATGGCGCAGTCACGCAAATTTTTGGCAATCATCTATATATTCAGGGCCGCGTGGAAGACACATACGGCGTGCATCGCGTGAATTTGCGCCTTCAGGGCAACAGATGGTTCGGAGCATGCTCCACGGAAGACGAGGATCTCGCCGGAGCGGCCATGTATGCCGCCATGTTGGAACGCATGTACCGTGGACAGGACCTTCCGGAGTCCCCGAACGAACTGAATGATGTTCCCCTTCTGGATATTCTGGAAGAGAAACTGGGCCGCGAACTGGACGACAAGGAAGCGGACTACGTCAGCAAACTGGAGAAGCGCTACCGCCGTTTCGCCATTGAACAGGAGATTCACGACCATGATATGGTGCGCCTGAATCCCCGATGGGAAATCGTCAGCTATGACCCGCTGGAATTGTGGCCCGTTCCTCCTACGAACATCCTCGAATTCTGGAATTACATTGCTTACGCTTTCAACAAGAAACGTCTGCCCTATCCGGAATTCATGGAATCCATTACGGATCTGGAAAAGGTCCAGCGCAAAATTCATGAATGGGAGCGTTCCCGTGAAGTCGGCACCTGGTACGACCGCATCCAATCCGTGAATGAACGCCCTCCGCAGCCTCCCCGCGGAGAACTGTTCATGCGGCTTGTTTCCACCATTAACGAGGGACATTTCGAGTACCGCCATTCCCTGAAGCAGGACTGGATTCCCGTCCGGGAAAAACAGGATCTGGAACATCTGGAAAATCTGCATGAACGGGCAGCCGTGCGCATGGACGCCCAGACGGAAATCCTGCTCGTCTCCCTGTCCGACTACGCCCGTACGGAAGACGCCCTGACGCTGGATCTGGATCAGGAAGCAGCATGCGCCCTGATGAACAAACTTTTCCACCAGCCCGCCCTGAAAGGCTACCTGGTGAACCTTGATGAAAACTATTTCAAAGTGGTGGACGAACCGCTCAAATGGATTTGCCAGGACGATCCCATTGAACCGGACTGCTACGCTCTTCAGCTCGCTACTTCCACCGGCATCAACGTCTCCCACTCCGTCCGGCAACTTCCGGGCCAGCAGGAACTGTATCAGTCTGACGAAACCGTTTTCCCCGGCCCTCCCCGCTGGCTGGAAAGCACGGAAGTGGAACCCCGCTACTCCATTCCCAAGCAGGTTATCGACAGCCTTGAAGGGGTGGAATTCCTCCGCAAAATAGGCGCTTCCCTGCCCCCCAGCATGGAAGACCGCGTGGTGGACATCGACCTGCGCGGCACCTTTGACATGAAAATCGTCCGCGGCCTCACCTCTGCGGAAACGGAACACGTTCTCTGCGAAGTAAGCGCCAGGGACGCTTCCGGCTACCGCACGGAAAAACTCGGCAAGGACGGCTGGGACGTATCCCATCAGGAACCCATGAAGAACAAAGTTCTGCTGCGCTTCATCCGGGAGCACCTTTATCCCATTCCCGGCCTGCTGGAAGAAATGGGCTTTTCCTACGATCCCCAGGTGGGCGCGTTCAAGGCCCGCGTCACCCGCCAGTTCCCCGAAAAATTCGCGGAATGGGCCAAGCAGCTTCCGGAAGAGCTGACCGTCAATATGGATGACAAGCTCAAGACTCTGCTGGCGGATCCGGTGGCCGCCGCCGTGCGGTTTGAAGTAGTCAACCAGGAAATCGACTGGTTTGACCTCCGCATCGTCATTGATGTGGAAGGCGTCCAGCTCTCCAAGGAACAAATCCGCGCCCTGGTCGCCGCCAGAGGCGGTTACGTCCGCATGGACGACGGAGGATGGATGCGCCTGGAAATTAAGCTGGACAATGACCAGCGCGACGCCGTTACCCGCCTGGGCCTGGATCCCTTCGATCTTTCCGGAGAAACCCACCGCATGCACGCCATGCAGCTGGCGGACCCGAAAGCCGCGGAAGTGTTCGACCCGAAGGCCTGGAAACGCATCAAGGACCGTACCGCGGAAATCCAGATCGACGTCAAGCCGGACGTCCCCTCCCAGCTCCAGGCCACCCTGCGCCCGTATCAGGTGGAAGGGTTCCATTTCCTGGCTTACCTTGCCACAAATGGGTTCGGCGGCATTCTGGCGGACGACATGGGCCTGGGCAAAACGATCCAGTCCATCACTTACGTCCTCTGGCTGCGTGAAGAATTCGCCCGCAAAAACAAATCCAAGAAAAAAGTCGTCATTCCTCCGGTTCTTATCGTTTGCCCCAAATCCGTGCTGGACGTCTGGGCGGGAGAAACGGAAAAATTTGCCCCAGGCGTGCGCGTCCTCGTCATCCGCAGCAAGGACCAGGCCAATCTGGAAGACATCAAGAAGAACTACGACATGGTCGTGGTCAACTATGCCCAGCTCCGCGTCTGCGGGGAAACCCTGAACCAAATCAAATGGCTTACGGTCATTCTGGACGAAGGCCAGCAGATCAAAAACCCGGATTCCAAGGCAGCCAAGGCGGCACGGGAAATCGTTTCCTACAACCGTCTCGTTCTTTCCGGCACACCTATTGAAAACCGTCTGCTGGACATGTGGTCCCTCATGGCTTTCTCCATGCCCGGCGTCCTCGGTTCCCGTTCCTACTTCAAGAAGCGCTTTGACAAGCGCAAGGACCCGCAGAGCCAGAACCGCCTGGCCGCACGCCTGAAACCCTTCCTGCTGCGCCGCACCAAATCCCAGGTGGCTAAAGACCTCCCACCCAGGACGGAAGAAGAAGTGTACGCCAAAATGGAAGGCATCCAGAGCCAGTTGTACAAGGCGGAACTCCGCCGCATTCAGCAGGCCCTGCTTGGACTGGATTCGGACGAATCCGTCAAAAAGAACAGCTTCGCCATTTTGCAGGGCCTGATGCGCCTGCGTCAGATCTGCTGCCACCCCGGCCTGGTGGATCCCAAATACGCCAAGGAAGACAGCGCCAAAATGACAGCCCTCTTCTATCTGCTGGACCAGCTCCGGGAAGAAGGGCACAAGGTGCTCGTCTTCTCTCAGTTCGTCTCCATGCTGGAAATCATCAAGAACAGGCTGGAAGCGGAAAACAGGCCTCTTAACTATCTTACCGGCCAGACCAAGGACCGCCGCGGAGAAATTGAAAAATTCCAGACGACCAAGGATCCTTCCGTCTTCCTGCTTTCCCTGAAAGCCGGCGGCGCCGGCCTCAACCTTACCTCCGCCTCCTATGTCGTCCTGTATGACCCGTGGTGGAACCCGGCCGTAGAAAGCCAGGCTATCGACCGTACGCATCGCATCGGCCAGAAAAACAAGGTGATCGCCTACCGCCTCCTGACGAAAGATTCCGTGGAAGAAAAAATCCGCATTCTCCAGCATCAGAAGAACCAGCTCGTCGCCAACGTGCTGGGTGATGAAGGCTTTACCTCCAGCCTGGGCATTGACGACCTGAACTTCATCCTCAATCACGGGGATGATGAAGAAGGTTAACCCGGAGAAGCAATGATTAGAGGGAGTAATGATTAAGGAACAATTCTATTAGCTTATAGATTTTTATCCTCTGATTCTCCCTCTATTCCCTATCTGTTACAAAAAGCCCTGCATGAATAATTTGCAGGGCTTTTTTATTTCACCATTTAAGGCTGACGGGATCCGTATGATAAAGGATTCCCGCCTCGTCCCGGACAAGAAGGGTCAACTGGATGCGTGCAGGCAGCCGGAGCATCTGAAGGCCGTTGAACGCAAAAATCTGCCCCTGACACAACAGGGGGCGTGAACCGAACAGTTCATCCCCTTCAATTACCTGTGTCCCGTCTCCATGTGAACGGACGGTCCACTTTTTGCCGATAATGCGCACGGCGCCGTCTCCCGTATTGAGGATGCTTACGTTGTAAGGCACGGGAATGCGTCCATCCTCCCGGACCATCTGTTCCAGTTTTTCATCCCGCAAGTACAGGCCGCGCGGAGTAAGACGCACTTCCAGACTGGTTAAAAGGGGAAGAACCATATGATGTACGCCTCCGGAGAGGGATTTATGATTCCACAGGAGCCAGAGCCGCTTTGAGCAACTCCAGCGTCGTTTTGCGGATGGCTTCCACGCCCGCCCTGGTAGGCTTGGCGTCCGGCGCCAGCGTCATCTGCTCCTGCAAGACCGTCAGAAGATTCATGATTTTGGCAATGTCGCGGCGTTCTTTCATTTCCGGCTCTACCCCGTCCAGAATATAGTGAAAATATTCCGGGACATCCGGCTGGAAGATGACTTTCGCCTTGTCCTCCGCAAATTTGTTATCCAGAGCCGCGGTGGCAGCGTCCAGGGCACGTATCCACCCCCCCAGGCCGATCAGGTTCGCCATATCGGAATCCCGCAGGGAGGCGAGTTCCTGCTCCACATCGGATTGAATAAGGGCCAGGTTGTTTTTGAAACTGCTCAAGTCCCCGTCTTCCGCATTTTTCAGCAGGCTGGCGGCGTGGCGGTTCACCCTTTCTCCGGCGCCGATGGCCTTTGCATAGCTGGAAAGATCCAGAGCGATGGGTTTCACCTCGTTCATCTTGCCGCACTGCACAATGACAAAGCCGTCCGCCATCATGCCGCCCAACTGAAGAGCCAGGGAACAGCGGTCCATGGGAGGCCGCTCCGGGCGTGCGCGCAAGGCCACCTTTTCCGGTATTTCAGGGAGTCCCTCCAAATCCTCAAAAATCTTGCGGATGGACGGCGCGGTAAATTCGTTGATGCCCAGCTCCTCATTCATGTGGGAGTCGTCCAGCAGGCGTTCCGGAATGGCCGGCTGGTCCTGCTTGCCGGACGGCGGCGTTTGCACATCCAGTACTGCCGCCTCTTTTTCCGGGGTCTCTTCTTTTGGAGCGGAAAACGCCATTCCCCCCGTGACGGATACAGCTGCAGCCAGCAGATACAATCTCTTCATAACAACACGTGAAAAGGTTAAGCAAAACTGAATATGTCTTGACTCTCGCCCTATGGTGTCCTATACGGGCGTCACGTCAAGGAAATCCCCCTGCCCTGACGCAAAAAGATACCAACCCCCTTTGTAACCCCTGCATGTCTTTAAATTACAATTTTATCTGGCTTTTGTGCTATCTTCTGGTCCTCGTCGGCCTGGCAGGATATGGCTTCCACCGCCTGAGCATCGTTTACCTGTACTGGAAAAACCGTAATAACAAGCCCCGGCCCAAAGCACGCTTCCAGGAACTGCCCGCCGTGACGGTCCAGCTCCCCATGTTCAATGAAAAGTTCGTCGTGGACCGCCTTCTGGAATCCGTAGCCTCTCTGGATTATCCGCAGGACAAGCTGGAAATACAGATTCTGGACGATTCTACAGATGATACCACGGAACAATGCTACCGTAAGGTGGAGGAATTAAAGTCCCGCGGCTTTGACGCCGTCTGCATCCACCGTACGGACCGCACCGGTTTCAAGGCAGGCGCACTGGAAGCGGCTACCAAAGTAGCGAAGGGGGAATTCCTGTTGATTCTGGACGCAGATTTCGTTCCGGAGCCGGATCTCCTGCAAAAAACCATCCATTTCTTTACGGATGAAAACGTGGGCCTCGTCCAAACCCGCTGGGGCCACATCAACCGTGAATATAATCTCCTCACCCGCATCCAGGGGATGTATCTGGACGGCCATTTCGCCATGGAACAAACAGCTCGCAACCGTTCCGGACGTTTCTTCACTTTCAATGGCACTGCCGGCATATGGCGCAAATGCGTAATCGGCGACGCGGGCGGCTGGTCCCACGACACCCTGACGGAAGACATGGACCTTTCCTACCGTGTCCAGCTCAAGGGCTGGCGCTTCATCTACCTGAACGATGTCGTTACCCCGGCGGAACTTCCCGTGGACATGGATGGGTTCAAGTCCCAGCAGCACCGGTGGACCAAGGGCTCCATTCAGGTCTGCCAGAAAATCCTGCTGGACATCTGGCGCTCCAATGCCCCCCTTAAAGCCAAGGTAGAAGCCACCACCCACCTCACCTGCAATTATTCTTATCTGCTCCTGGCATTGCTCTGCTTCCTGGTGTACCCCATCTGCACGCAGCGCATTCCAGAAAATGAAACGGTCTTCATGTGGTTTGTGAATGTGGCCCTGTTCTTCATGACCAGCGTGGCCGTCTGCATCTTTTACATGAGCGCCCAAATCGTGGTGCGTCCCAAATCCTGGTGGAAGGAACTGCCGTACCTCCCCCTCCTTCTCACGCTGAGCGTGGGAATGGCGGTCAACAACGCCAAGGCCGTTCTGGAAGCCATCTTCGGCCATCAGTCCGCCTTCGTCCGCACGCCCAAGTACGGCGTGGACCGGAAGGAAGACCGCCGGCACGTCTCCCAGCTCAAACGCAACGGGTACCGGGCTATTAAATCCGTTGTCATTCCCGTTCTGGAAATCGCCTGCGGAACTTTCTTCCTGAACCTGATCATCATCATGATCCGCCAGGGCCATTACCTTTCCCCCATCCTGATGATTCCTTTCCTGGGTTTCTATTACACAGGATTCTGTTCCCTGGGCCGCATGATTTCCAACCTGCTGCCCGCCAAGCAAACTGCCAAAGCCAAGAACTGACGCCTTTCCCATGCCTGCGCCTCTCTCGCAAGCAGCACGCCTGATTCAACTCGCCGGCGCAGCTTTCGCTGTGTTCGGAGCCATGGCATCCTGTTCCCGTCCGGATTATGAGCCCACCGCCATCGTGAAAGACGGCGCGGTCGTCAGCGTCAGGGACCAGAAAATGGCCGTCATGCGCAATGGCCGGGTGGTGAAGACCTACCCTGTCAGTACTTCCAAATTCGGCCTGGGAGACGGAAAGGGAAGCTGCCGCACTCCGCTGGGCGCCCATCGCATCGCTTCCAAAATCGGCAGCGGACAGCCCAAGGGCATGGTGTTTAAAAGCCGCAAGCCCACCGGAGAATGCGTCGCTCCCAATTCCCCGGGCCGGGATCCCATCGTTACGCGCATTATGTGGCTGGAAGGCCTGGAACCCCGTAACCGGAACGCTCACTCGCGCCTGATTTATATCCACGGTACGGCGGAGGAACGCACCATCGGCACCCCCGCCTCCTACGGTTGCGTCCGGATGAAAAGCAATGACGTGTACGAGGCTTTCAACCTGCTCCGGACCGGAGATCCGGTCGTGATTGAACGCTGTTCCATTGATGCCTCCCTGAAAGCCCTGGCCCAGGCGGAAAAAATGCAGGATTCTTCCCTGCTGGTCATGTCTTCCGTTCCAGATCGCCTGGAAAACGCCAATACGGCTTCCGTCATTTCCCACCGCCGCAGGGTTTCCCGCCCCCCTGCCGTTGCCCTTTCCCGCAGGCAAACGGCATCAACCGGAAAGAAATCCGTTCACGCCAGGAGGGCGGCCGCCCGCAAGACGGCTGGAAATTCCAGAACCGCCGTCCGTTCCGCCATGGGAACCCGCTATACACTCGGGTAAAAACTTTCCTTCCCTCCTGTCTTTCCGGGGCTCCCGTTTCGCTTCCTCCTGACATGGCCGTTTGAACGCATGGTTGCCTGTATCCGTCACATTTGGTAACGTAGACTTATGGCCATGATGGAACATGAAGATATCAGCAATGAAAACCTGGCGGGACACCTTCTGGTTGCCGCTCCCTATCTGGATGGCGCCGGATTCCATCATTCCGTCATCTTCCTGAGCCGGGCAGAAAAGGAATTTGTCATCGGTCATATTTTAAATCATCCGGCCGGCATGAATGTGGGGGACGTAGCCCGCCACACGGAAATACCGGAATCCCTTTATACCGTGCCTATCTTCAAGGGAGGGCCCGTAGAACGCAACCAGCTCATCTTCGCCGCTTTCATCCGCACGGAGGATAAACTGCGCGTCCAGTTTCATCTGCAAGAGGAACAGGCCCTGGAATATCAGAAAAATCCCCGAGCCATCCTGCGGGCTTACGTAGGCCATAGCGGGTGGACGCCGCCCCAGCTGCGCCGGGAACTGAATGACCGCGCATGGTATGTTTCCCCCATGGTGCCGGACATATGCCTGGAAACGGATTTCTCCAAGGTCTGGGCCATGGCCATGCGGCGGCTTTCGCCCCTGCACCATATCATGAGCCACGCTCCCGCACAGCCTTCCCTGAACTGAATCATCCATCATGAGCATCCAACAGAATCTGGAACATATTCTCTCCCGCATACGCGCAGCGGAACTCCGCTCCGGACGTCCGGAGGGTTCCGTCCGCCTTGTTGCCGTCAGTAAAACTTTTCCCGCAGAGGATGTGAAAGCGTGCTATGATGCAGGCCAGCGCATTTTCGGAGAAAACAAGGTTCAGGAGGGACTGGGAAAAATCTCCTCCATTCCTACGGATACGGAATGGCATCTCATTGGCCCCCTTCAGCGCAACAAGGTGCGCAAGGCCCTGGAATATTTCACGCTGATCCATGCCGTGGACTCCCTGCGCCTGGCCCGGTTCATGGATACCGTGGCGCAGGAGACGGGAAAGCGGCCCCGCATTTTGCTGGAAGTAAACGTAGGAAATGAAAACAGCAAATTCGGATTCTTCCCGGAGGTCCTGGAAAGGGAATGGCCGGAGCTGTCCTCCCTGAACCACCTTGAAATCGCAGGCCTTATGTGCATTCCTCCCCCGGTGGAAAATCCGGAGGAGGCGCGGCCCTATTTCCGCCGTCTCCGGGAGCTGAAAGAAGCCCTGTCCGGCAGGGGGGGAGCCACGCTGACGGAACTGTCCATGGGCATGAGCCACGACTTTGAAACGGCAGTAGAGGAAGGAGCCACGCTTGTCCGCATAGGAACGGCCATTTTCGGCGGCCGCTCGTACGCTCCCGCTTCGTGATTTTAGTTGGACAGAAAGAAAAGCGGCGTGTAGGTTTGTTCCGTAAAACCGGAACAGCCCGGACGGATACCTGATTTCATCACCCCATGCTGACAGGAGGAAAAAACGTGATTCCGCATGCGGTGCGGGACGTAGCGGACGCTGCCGCGGCGTTTTCCGCCCGCATTGGACCCGATCGTCATTTCGATTCCCAGGAAAAGGTGGAGGAAGCCTTGGCCGAATGCTGCTCTCCTCAGAATGTCACCGTAATCGGCATGACAGGGTCCGGCAAATCCTCTACGCTGGACGCCCTGGCCGGAGAACGGTTCTGTTCCCGCGTGTCCAGTGAAGCTACACTAGTCCGCTGGCAGTACAGGCCTCATCCCGCCCCCCACACCCATGAATGGATTCTGGACCTCTTTTACCCGTCGGACGCCCTGCTCAACCTGGAGTTCTGGGATACCATCGGCCTGGAACAGGAGGATGCCCCCAGAAAACTGAAGCACATCGTACCCAAATCGGATGCCATTCTCGTGGTTATTTCCGCCAGCGGCGGAAACCATTCCGCCCTGTGGGACTATCTCCGGACGCTGGAGGAACGGCTTCATTCCCGCATGGTTCTCGTCATCACCCATGCGGAGTTGCTCTCCTTTGAACAGCTTCAATCCTTGAAAGAGGAGCTTCGTTCCACCTCCCGGGAACGCCTGGGCGTGCAGCTGCCCCTGTATCCTGTCACGACCGCAGGAGAGCATGCAGGGGAAGGAGTGGAAGCTCTGACGGCATGTGTTCAGGAAGTGCTGAAACGCAGCCCTTTGACGGACAAGCGCGTGGAACGCCTTCTGCTGGCTACGGACAGCCTTCTGGAAGAACAGGGGAAGGTGCTCGATGAACTGAGCCGTCTTTCCAAGATGGATTCCGGCTTCCTGACGTCTATTGACCGGGAAATCGACCGCATCCAGCTCCAGATGGAGGATGAAATGCCGGCACGCCTCAAGGCATACGCGCAATACGTGCAGGACTGCGTGCCGCGCCTGGGGAAAAAGTCGGCGCGCCAGATGGGGCGTTTCCTCTCCATCCGGCGCACGATGATCCTGCACAAGCTCCCTCCCGTCATTGACGAATGGTTTTATGAGCTGGTCAAATCCGGCATTGAGGAACGGCACGCGTATTACAACAAGGAATTCCTGAATATCTGCCAGACGCACTGGAACCATGTTCGCCCACGCGTGAAGGAACAGTGGGACTGCGACATAGGAGATTTTCCGGCCGCAAAGCTCCAGACGGATCTGGAAGTGTACAAGGAGAGGCTGGGGCGTTCCATTTACATGCCCCTGAAGGACTTCGGCATCAAGCCGTGCCTCAGCAAGCTGTTTCTGGACCAGGAGGATGTGATGAGAACGGAAATCAAGCTGATGCTCCTTCTGGTGATTCTGGGAGCCCTGCTGGGCTGTTTCGGAGAGCATGCAGCAGGATTCGCCTGCGTGGGCGCGGCCCTGGCTATCTGGGTGGGCGGCAACCTGGGGCTGGCCTGGATGCAGTTCCGCCTGTCCCGCCAGATCGTGGCCGCAGCGGCGGAAATGCATATTGCCGTGGAATGCGGGTTGCGCACTCCCCTGTATGAAGCCATGATCAGCGGACTTTCCGACTACCGAAAACTGTATGCGGACATCCGCGGCCAGGTAGCCGGAGGGGTAGAATATCTCCAGCCCCTGCTCAACGCCCGCTACGACCTGTTCTATAAACTGACCGTGCAGAAACACCGTTTCCGCATCTAGACTCTTCCCCTTTCTCCGGAACAGCTCACTCCCTGCCTGGCGTAATCACCATGTCCACATGCCTGTCATGGGCCTCCATGGGCAGATCGTCCAGAAGCTGGCAGGGAAAACAGACTCCCGCCAGCGGCACCCCTGCAGCCGGACCGGCCAGCAGCGTATCATAAAATCCGCCGCCATACCCCAGCCGCGCGCCGTCTTTGGTAAACGCGGCCCCCGGCAGCACTATCAAATCCATTTCCCCCGCATGCAGTTCCGGACAGTCCGGACCGGGTTCGCGTATGCCCCAGCTGCCCGCCACCAATTCCCCGTGATGGCATACACGGTGAAAACTCAGCCTTCTCCCCTCATGCGCCAGCGGAAAATACCATTCCCGGTCCGGAAGCATATCCAGCAGGGAAAACAGATCCACCTCTCCCGGCCTGGCGGCAAAAACAGCCACGCGCCGGAAATTCTTCTCCCGCACCAAAGCCGATACATGGCGGCAGATGGCACGGGACATGGTCTCCCGGGCGGCGGCATCCAATCCGCCCACCCTTTCACGTATCATGCGGCGCACTTCCCGTTTGGCAGCCGCCGGACCGCTTACGGTTCCGGATTGGGATGCTTTTCCTTCCATTCCAACAAACTTTTTAGAAATACGCTTTCCAGGGAGTTGCGCGGATGCCCATCCTCCAGCCAAGCGGCATGACCGTCTTCCTTCACCATATCCTTCAGCCGTTTCATCAATTCCGGGGAAGCATGCTCCAGAAGTATTTCCTGCTTGTCGGAATCCCGCGTCAGCTCATTCACAGACCCTTCCGCAATAAGCAGCCCTTTAAAGATGACGCCCACCCGGTCGCAAACCTCCTGCACCTGTTCCAGCAGGTGGGAGCACAGGAATACGGTCATCCCCCGCCCCTTCAGGTTTTCGATAATGTTCCGGATGTCCCGCGACCCCAGAGGATCCACGCCGGCGGTCGGTTCGTCCAGAACCAGCAGACGGGGGGACTGGACCAGGGCCTGCGCCATGCCGATGCGCTGGAGCATCCCCTTGGAATAACCGCCCAGCCGCCTGTCCGCCGCATCAGCCAATCCCACCAGCTCCAGCAGCTCCCGGACTTTCTCTTTCAGGGATTTTCCGCTCAGGCCGCACAGTTTGCCGTAAAAGGAAACAGTTTCCGCTCCCGTCAGGAATTTGTAAAAGTAGGGATTTTCCGGAAGAAAGCCCACTTCCTCCTTGCTGTCCGGAGCCAGGCTGGACCTGCCGAAAATGAAACAGGAACCTTTCGTAGGCCTCACCAGCCCCAGCAGAGCCTTCATCAGGGTGGACTTGCCGGAGCCGTTCGGGCCAATAAGGCCATACACCTCCCCCTGCCGGATATTCATGTCTATCCCCCGCACGGCATGCACCACGGGTTTGCCAAGACCTGTTTTAAAAGTCTTGTGCAGGTTGACTATTTCAGCGGCGGCAGGCTGGTCCATAAAAAAGGTCAATGTTTGATCTGCCCCAGACGGCGCAGAAGAATCTGGCTCATGTCAATGCCCCTGGAGAACAAATCCACGGGAAAGTTTTCATTGGGGGAGTGAATGCGGGCATCCGGAAGGCACATGCCCAGCATCAGGGCATCCGCTCCCAGCACGCGCTTCATCTCCTCAATGATCGGAATGCTGCCACCTTCCCTTACCAGCACAGGTTTGCGGCCAAAAGCCTCTTCCAGAGCCTGCTGGGCGGCAAGACCGAACTCGGAATTCGGATCGCACACGTAAGCATTTCCGCCATGGCCCCGCCTGAATTCCACCGTGACGCCCTTGGGGGAATGTCTCTTTACATGTTCTTCCAGCAGGGTTTCAATCCTTTCAGGCTGTTGCCCCGGCACCAGCCTGCATGAAATTTTGGCAAAGGCATGGCTGGGAATAATCGTCTTGCTTCCCTCGCCCTGGTAACCTCCGCCAATACCGTTGATTTCCAGCGTCGGACGGGCAAAAATACATTCCGCTCCGGTGAAACCGGCCTCCGTCACCACGGTTTCCACGCCCGTCAGCTGAGCCAGCTCCTGATTACTCATGCCGGGTACTGTGGCCCACATGCTGCGTTCCCATGCGGCGATAGGTTCTACTCCGTCATAAAATCCTCTCACGGCCACGCGCCCCTCCTCATCATGGAAAGAGGCGATTATTTCCGCAAGAGCTGTGATGGGATTGGCCACCGCTCCTCCAAACACGCCGGAATGAAGATCCGAAGAAGGGCCTTTGACAATAATTTCCGCTCCGGCCAGGCCGCGCAGCCCATAGGAAAACGTAGGGGTATCCGGAGCGGCCATGCCGGTATCGGAAACAACAATAACGTCGCAGGCCAGCTCTTCCCTGTGCTCCTTGATAAATTGGGAAAGACTGCCGCTGCCCACTTCCTCCTCCCCTTCCAGAAGGAAGATCACATTCACAGGAAGGTGGCCGCCGTTCTGGCGGAGCAATTCCTCCACGCCCAGAATATGAGCGAACAGCTGCCCCTTGTTATCCGTAGCGCCGCGGGCGTAAATCCTCCCGTCCCTCACTTCCGGTTCAAACGGGTCGGACTCCCACAATTCCACAGGATCTACGGGCTGCACGTCGTAATGGCCGTAAATCAGTACGGTGGGCTTTCCTTCCTCCCGCGCGCTGCGGGCCAGCACAATGGGGTGGAGAGGCGTTTTACAGGCCTTTGCCTCCAATCCCATGCCGGATAATTTATCTACCAGCCAGTCCGCGCAATCACTCACATCCCGGGCGTGCTCCTTCTGGGCGGAAATGCTGGGAAATCTCAACAAGGTGGCTAATTGATCCAGTCTGTTCATGCCTTCATCAGACCATGCCTGCGGCTTCAAATCAACCGGTAAAGTGTGGCATTTCATGCCGGAACGGGCCTTTTTTCAAAAAATGGGCCCTGCACACGGAGCCGGGAACAATATTTGATTGCTCTCACGTGTGTTTTGTTCCTTTATATAGGATTATGTTCAGCAAATCCAAAGTGAAGAAAGTGGATTTCGTCACTCTGTCCAAATTTTACGGCAAGTACAAGGAAGCCCTTCAACTGGAACTCATCAACAGCCCCGCCGGCCTCAGCCGCCACATCTGCGAACCCGCCCTTAACCGCCCCGGGCTGGCGATCGCGGGCTTCTATTCCTACTTTGCCAACAAACGCATCCAGGTTTTCGGATCCGCGGAGCTGGCCTATCTTCAAAAACTGCCGGAAGGCATGCGCAAATCTCGCATTCAGCGCATGTTCCGGTGTGAGGTGCCGGGCATCGTCTTCTCCCGTGACCAGAATCCGCCCCGGGAAATCGTGGAGCTGGCGGATGAAGCCGGTGTCTGCGTTTTCCGCACGAGCCTGGTAACCATGAAATTCGTCAACTCCGCCACCATCATTCTGGAAAACGAGTTCGCGGAAAGCGTCACCCTGCATGGCTGCATGGTGGACGTGCGCGGGGTGGGCGTTCTTATCCGCGGCAAGAGCGGCGTAGGGAAAAGTGAAACGGCCCTGGGCCTGATTGAGCGCGGGGCCGCCCTCGTGGCGGACGATATGGTGTACGTGCGCAACGTGGGCGGAGAACTGGTGGCCAGCGCCCCGGAAATGAGCCGCGGCTTCATGGAGGTGCGCGGCCTGGGCATCGTCAACATCACTACCCTTTTCGGCCTGAAATCCATCCGCCACAACAAGCGCCTGGACCTCATCGTCACCCTTATTCCCGCCAAAGACCAGGAAGAGCTGGACAGGCTGGGCCTGGAACGGGAGGGACTGGACGTCCTGGGGGAAAAAGTGCTCCATGTCCAGCTTTCCGTGGCTCCCGGCAGGGATATTGCCAGGCTGGTGGAAGTAGCCGCCATGGACTATCATCTCAAGGACATGGGCATCGATATGGCAGGGGAGTTCAACCGCCGCCTCATGTCAAACTTCCAATCCTCTGAAAAGTAGGACTGATAAAAAACTCTTGGAAAAAAACTTTAATTAGTGTACTTACCGTTGTAGCAACCGTTATCACCCCTTACTTCAAATTCCATGGTCACCAAGGAACTCACCATCATCAACAAACTCGGCATTCACGCACGCCCGGCTGCTCAATTCGTCAAACTGGCCAGCAAATTTGATGCAGATATTGTCGTGGAGAAGGATGGCGAGGAAGTTGACGGCAAAAGCATTCTGGGTTTGATGATGCTGGCGGTAGGCCATGGCTCCAAGATCACCATCATGGCGGAAGGGAAAGATGAACAGGAAGCGCTGAATGCGCTGGAAGACCTGATTTCCCGCAAATTTGAAGAAGATTAAAACACTCCGGCTCACGGCCATATGAGACCGGGCCATCAAGCCCGCAGATGATTCAGGAACCCATTTCAACGGAAGAAACCTGGCTTCAGGGCATTCCCGTTTCCCCCGGCATTGCCCTGGGCAAGATTAAAATTCAGATCAGCGGTTCCAAGGAACCCGTAGCGTACGATATTTCCCCGGAAGAGGTGGACGCCGAGCTGGTGCGCTTCCACCGGGCGCTGCAAACCACCGCGGATCAAATCAGGACGCTGCGGGAACGCATGATCCAGATATCCGGAGAGAAGGATGCCTCCATCTTCGACGCCCATATCCTTCTCCTTCAGGACAAGGTTATCCTCCAGCAGGTTCAGACGGAACTGCTTAAGCGCCTCCAGAACGTGGAGCACATCTTTTATGTGGTCATGCAGAACTACATGGAAGTTCTGCGCCGTGTGGATGATCCCTACCTGCGCGCCAAAACGGCGGACATGGAGGATGTCATGCAACGGGTCATTAACAATCTCCGCAGCACGGAACCTCTCGAAGATGAGGAAGAGGCGGAAAAAGACCAGGTTTTGGTGGCTTATGACCTGACCCCTTCCGACACGGCCGCCATGGACGCCAGCCTGATTCACGGCTTTGCCACGGAAATAGGCTCCTCCGTTTCCCACACAGCCATTCTCGCCCGCTCCATGGGCATCCCCGCCGTCGTGGGGCTTGACCAGGCCCTTTTGAAAGTGGAAAGCCACTCCCCCGCCATTTTGGACGGCTACAAGGGCGTACTCATCCTGAAACCCACGCGGGAAACGGAGGAATACTACCACCGCCTCCAAGTGGAAAAGGAAAAAGCCTATAAAGCGCTGGAAGCGCTGCGCGGCCTGCCCACCGTCACCAGGGACGGCCGCAACATCCGCCTGTCCGTCAACGTGGAGTTCCCCCATGAATATTCCGGCATCAAGGAGGTGGGAGCGGAAGGCGTAGGCCTGTTCCGCACAGAATTTTTTCTGCTGGGCAACCCATCCGGCATGCCCGACGAAGAAGAACAAACGCGCTACTACAGAAAGCTGGCGGAAGGCTGCTCCCCCCACGGAGTTATCTTCCGCACTCTGGACTCCGGCGGAGACAAGCTTCCCTGCGAACAGCTCCGCACTCCGGAACCGAATCCCTTTCTCGGCTGGCGAGGCATCCGCGTCTCCCTCAGCCGCCCGGAGCTGTTCAAGCAGCAGCTCCGGGCCATTCTCCGTGCCTGCGCGGACACGCCCGGCTGCGGCATCATGTTCCCCATGGTCTCCGGCTATACGGAAGTGGTCACGGCCAAGCACATCCTCCAGGAATGCCGGGAAGAACTGGAAAGGAAGAACATCCCCTATGCGCGGGACTTGAAAGTGGGCATCATGATTGAAGTGCCCAGCGCCGCCATCATGACGGATGTGCTGGCGCGCGAGGTGGATTTCTTCTCCATAGGCACGAATGACCTCACCCAGTACACTATTGCCGTGGACCGGGTCAACAACCGCGTCGCCAATATGTTCCGCCCCACGCATCCTGCCGTGATACGCATCATGGACATGACGATCACCGCCGGAGAACGGGAAAACATTACCACGGCCATCTGTGGGGAAATGGCGGGCGACATCACCCTGCTTCCCCTGCTGATCGGCCTGGGGGCCACATCCATATCCGTGGGCGTTCACCTTGTCCCCATCATCCGGTATGCCATCCGCAACCTGAACTACGGCCAGTGCCGGGACATGGCGCAAAAGGCGCTCCAGGCCCCCAACAGCAGGTCTATCGTGGACTTGAGCACGGCCCTTGCCCGGAAATCCTATCCGGCCCTGTTTGAATAAGGACCTTCCATCCCGGTACACGCCATACCGGGAAAAAGGAACTTTTCCGGGCAAACTGCCGCGGGAATACGAATCCTCGAAAGAAACGTCCGTCTCATGCGTTATTATAAGTACAGGTCTTTTTAGTAATGAACATTTCCCGTATTGCAGCCTTTCTCATCCCGTTCCTGCTGGGAAGCGCCTGCTCCGCTTCCGCAGCTTCCGCAAAAGCAGTCCGCGCGGCAGAATCGAAACGCCCCAACATCATCCTTTTCCTGGTGGACGACATGGGCTGGCAGGATACTTCCCTGCCCTTTTGGCGGGAAGAGGACGGCACTCCCAAACCTACTTTCCTGAACAAGCGCTACCGCACGCCCAACATGGAGGCGCTGGGCAAGCAGGGCATGGTCTTTACGAACGCCTACGCGCAGCCTATCTGTTCCCCCAGCCGGTGCAGCCTCATGTCCGGCATGAACTCCGCCCGCCACCGCGTCACGAACTGGACGCTCCTGCGTGACCAAACCACGGACGCAGGCCATCAAGCGCTTAAGGCCCCCGCAGACTGGAGCGTCAACGGCATCCAGCCGGCAGGAACCAAGGCCTCCGGAACCACCCATCTTCCCCTGACGGAAGAAAAAATCCAATACAGGATGGAGAAACCCTTCACCCAGGTGCTTGGGCTGCCTGCCCTGCTCAAAAAACAGGGTTATACCACCATCCACTGCGGGAAAGCCCATTTCGGCTCCAAAAACACGCCCGGGGCCAATCCCAGGCTTTTCGGCTTTGACTACAATATCGCCGGCACGGAAATAGGCGGCCCGGCGGACTACCGGGGTTCACAGAAATACGGCACGGGAAATTTCCATGTCCGCGGACTGGATGAAAATAATTACTATGAAAACGATACATTCCTGACGGAAGCCCTGACGCAGGAGGCGCTGAAACGCCTGGACGCCATCCGGCAAAACCCCAGGGAGGCGGACAAGCCTTTCTATCTGTACATGTCTCATTACGCCATCCATGCCCCTTTCGACATGCGCGGCTATGACAAGAGGTTTGCAGAAGAGTACTCCAACCCCAATGACGGCCACAAATGGTCCGACAACGAAAAACGCTACTCCGCCCTGATCCAGGGGATGGACAAGAGCCTGGGCGACATCCGGGAATATCTGAAAAAAAACAATCTGGATAAAAATACCGTCATCATCTTCATGGCGGACAATGGGGGCCTTGCCATCAGCGGGCGCATGGGCAACAAGGAATCCAATTACCCGCTGAGCTTCGGCAAGGGTTCCAACCGGGAAGGCGGCATCCGGGAACCGATGATCGTCTACTGGCCCGGAGTCACGAAGGCGGAAAGCGTCTGCGCCACTCCCGTCATCATTGAAGACTTTTTCCCCACCATTCTGGAAATAGCGGGAGCAAAAAAAATACAGGCTCCTCAGGTTGTGGACGGCAAAAGCTTTGTTGCCCTGCTGAAAGGCGGCAGCATGAATCCCAACCGCCCCCTGCTCTTCCACACGCCCAACGTATGGGGGGAAGGAAACGGAAACAACTCCCGTTATTCTCCCAGCACGGCCATGCGCCAGGGGGACTGGAAACTTATCTACTGGCACCCTGACCAGAAATTCGAACTCTTCAACCTCAAGGAGGACATCAGCGAGGAGTACAACCTGGCGGAACAGCAGCCGGAACGCGTTAAGGCCATGGCCAGGACCATGACCGCCCTGCTCAAGGAGCGCAAGGCCCAAATGCCCACCTACAAGAAGAATAATCCCGCCGGAGCCCGTGAAGGCGCTTCCGTACCGTGGCCGGACCAGGCGGCGGCCAGGCTGTAAAGGCATCTCCATCCCTCCCTGGAAAGCCGCATTATTCCCTTTTCTTTTAAGAAAACAGGGAGTATGGTGCGGCTTTCCCGTTTTTATTCCCTTTCAAACACCATGAATAATCTTCTTTCCATCGAACAGCTTACCGGAGACGAAATCCGGAACCTGCTCGCCCTGGGCCACCGGCTTAAGGCGGAACGCGGCCGTCACGAATGCCTTCCCCTGAAGGGGCAGACCTGGGCGCTCATCTTTTCCAAATCCTCCACCCGCACCCGCGTTTCCTTTGAAGTGGGCATCAGCGAACTGGGGGGCCGTCCCATGTTCCTTTCCGTCCATGACATCCAGCTCGGGCGCGGAGAGCCCATCAAAGATACGGCCCGCGTTCTGGGACGTATGATCCACGGAGCCGCCATCCGTACCTACGGGCAGCAGGAGGTGGAGGAATTCGCCAGCTTTTCCGGCATTCCCACCATCAATGCCCTGACGGACGAGGAGCACCCCTGCCAGATCCTGGCGGATCTGCTTACCATTGAGGAAATCTACGGCCCCGGCTCCTGGAAGGATATGAAAATCGCCTTCGTGGGGGACGGGGACAACAACATGTCCCGCTCCTGGATGTGGGCGGCCAAGAGGCTGGGCTTTACGCTCGCCATCGGAGCCCCTACCAATTACCTTCCCCTGGAAGACTTCCGCAGGCATCTGGACTGCGAGAACGTCATCTTCACCACGGATCCCGTGGAAGCCGTCAAGGGAGCTTCCGTCATCAACACGGACGTCTGGCTTTCCATGGGCCAGGAATCGGAAGGACTGTCCAAGGAAAAACACTTCTATCCCTACCAGGTGAACAGGGAGCTGCTGGAACATGCCGCCTCCGGCCACTCCGTTTTCCACTGTCTGCCCGCCTACCGCGGCAAGGAAATCACGGAAGACGTGCTGGAACATTTTGCTCCCGTTATCTTCCGGGAAGCGGAAAACAGGGTGCATGCCCAGAAAGCCGTGCTCGCCACGCTCGCGGACGCCCGCCGGGGATAACCCGCCCGGCTCATCCTACCCAATCTCCGAGCCATGAACTACGAAGAACGCCTGCAAGACCTGCTGGATGAACTGGATTTGTTCCAGGACTGGACGGAACGCTACGAATACATCATCAGCCTGGGTAAAAAACTGCCCAGGCTGGATGAAGCCTACAAAACGGAGGACTCCCTCATCAAGGGATGCCAATCCCGCGTATGGCTGCACACGGAACCGGACAACGGCGTACTGAAATTGTACGCAGACAGCGATTCCCTCATCACCAAGGGCCTCATTGCCGTCTTCATCCGGCTGCTTTCCGGCCTGCCTCCGGAAGAAATCCTGAAGGCGGACATGTCCAAGCTGGACAAAACCGGCCTGAAAGACCACCTGGCGCCCACCAGGGCGAACGCCCTCAACTCCATGGCGGCCCAGATCAAGCAGGCCGCCATAAAAATGGCGGAACACCATTGATTTTTTCCAGAGCAATGACTCTCGGCCTTTTCCCGCATCTTCTCCTGCTCTCCGCATTCTGCGGCGCAAGCCTCTCATGCAGCAGCTCTTCCCGGGACATCACCATCCGCAGCATTCCTTCCGGAGCCAGCCTGCGCGTGAACGGAGACTACGCCGGCCAGGCCCCCGTCACGCTCTCCCTGAACAGGCACAAGCCCGTGCACGTTGCGGCGGATAAACCGGGCTTCCTTTCCACGGAAAAAACGTTTTATCCGGAAATGACCACGCAAGGAGCCATTTTGTGGGGCCGCAATAACGAGAAGTCCAAGGACTTCAAAACGGACACCCTGACCATCCGGCTGAAAAAGGCGGACTCAGGAGCTCCCCCTCTGCGGGAACTTCCCGCGCAGTGGTAACAGCCTGCCGGACACGTTCCGGCAGGGGAAGCGCCTATTCATTCCGCGCCCGGTACGCAGGCCCGTACCGCACGCCTTTTTCATGGACGGATCAATAAACCCGCCAGTTTTTTTGAGGCCGCACGCTAATCCTCCCGCCCCAGGCGGCGGGCCATGACGGCGGAACCTACCCTTTTCAGGACCAGGGCCGTACGCGGCAGCAGGTACAGGGAAAGGTTCCCGTCCCCATCCGTAAAATGCGGCATGGAAACATCCTGCCTCCCGAAACCGCCGAAACGGGCGTTGTCCGTATCCAGCACGACCCGCCATTCCCCCTTCTGGGGAACAGGCAGCATGTAATCCATGATAGCCCTGTCTCCGGACCAGTTGAACACAAATACCAGGCCGCCGCGGTGGAATGCCATGACATGGTTGGCCTCGTCAATATTAAGCGGGAAAGGCGGCGGATTATTCAACAGCCGGGCTTCCTGCGCCAGGCGGACCATCGCCTGGTCAAAGGCATTCAGGAACTTGAACCTGAGGGAAGGATTGTCCACCAGGGACCACTGGCGGCGGCAGTATTCGTAAGACCAGTCGTTGCCTTCGCGCGGAAAATCAATCCATTCCGGATGCCCGAATTCGTTGCCCATGAAATTCAGCCAGCCTTCCCCCCCGGTAGCCAGCGTCACCAGGCGGATCATCTTGTGCAGCGCCATGCCGCGGTCAATAATGAGGCTCTGCTGGTCCACGGCCATTTTCCAGTACATTTCCGCATCCATCAGGCGGAACGCCAGAGTCTTGTCCCCCACCAGGGCCTGGTCATGGCTCTCGCAATAGGCCACATGCGGCTCTCCGTAGCGCCTGTTGGTCAGCGTGTGCCACATGTCGCCCATGCTCCATTCCTCATCCTTTTTCTCCTTGAGCAACTTAATCCAGTAATCGGGAATGCCCATGGCCAGACGGTGGGAAAAGCCAATCCCCCCTTCGTCCACCGGGCGGCACAACCCCGGCATGCCGGACATGTCCTCCGCAATCGCTATGGCGCCCGGCTTCACTCGCTGAATCAGCGTGGCGGCCAGCTGCAAATAGGCCACGGCATCCAGATCCACGGAAGAGCCGAAGTAGGCGCCCAAATCCCCGAACGGCTCATGCCCGCGATGGAAATACAGCATGGAAGTCACGCCGTCAAAACGGAACCCGTCAAAACGGAACTCTTCCAGCCACCAGCGGACATTGGACAGGAGGAACTCGAGCACCTCGTCCCGGCCATAATCAAAACAACAGGAATCCCAGTCTGGATGGCGACCGCGCTCCCCGGGCAGGAAATACATGCCTCCGGAACCGTCAAAATTGTTCAGACCTTCCGCCTCGTTCTTCACGGCGTGGGAATGCACCACGTCCAGCAACACGGCAATGCCCAGGCCGTGCGCCTGGTCTATCAGGTACTTCAGGTCCTCCGGCTCGCCGAAACGGGAGGAAGGGGCGAAAAAGGAAGAAACATGGTAGCCGAAAGAACCGTAATAGGGATGCTCCTGAATCGCCATCAGCTGGACGGTATTGTAACCCAGACTGGCGATCCGGGGGAGAACCTCGTCCGCAAACTCGCGGTACGTATGCACGCGCCCTTCTTCCCCGCCCATGCCTACATGCGCTTCATACACGAACGGAACTTCCACCCGGGAGGGGTCAAAACCGTTATTCCGCCATTCATAGGGATGTTCCGGCATCCAGATCTCCCCGGCGAAATCATAAGTGGACGGATCCTGGACGGCCCTGGTAATCCACGCGGGAATGCGATCTTTGCCCGTGCCGTCCGCACCGACCACGTGCACCTTCACCTTCTGTCCGTGGGCCAGCGCATCAGGCGGCAGCGTAATCTCCCACACGCCGCGCTCATTCCGCTCCAGCGGGTGGCTCTCCCGGTTCCAGCCGTTAAAATCCCCAATCAGGGACACCCTGCGGGCGGCGGGAGCCCATTCCCGGTACGTCCACGCCCCCGTCTCCGCGTCTCTGTTGAAACCGTAATAGCGGTATCCCCGCGCATATTCCTCCAGAGAGCCGGCGCGCTGATGGATCCTCTTCATTTTCAGGTCAAACAGACGCTGGCGGTCGCGTATCTGGCGGGAATACGGCTGGAGCCATCCGTCCGCCATCACCAAGCCGGGAATCGGGGGTCTTCTCATCATCTGATGATACTCCTCCTCAATCAGCAGGGTCAAGGAAGAAAGAAGGTCTGCTCCCTGCGGGGGAAAAAGAGGCGCGGCCTTTTAATCGCGCCCGGGAAGGCGCCCCGTATCACGCATATACATCATCCTGGCCAGCACCTCCTTGGAAATGTGGTTCAAATCAAAGTGCACAGGAGGAGAATCCGGCAGCACTCCCCAGTCCCCGTACTGCCCATACAACACCATTTCAGGCATCCGCGGGGCCGGGAACTCCCTCCCTTCAAACCGGACGCGGGAAAGCGGGAACAGCCATTCATGGCGGAAGGAATGGCGGCACGGGCCGGCAAAAGGAATCTCAAATCCCAGGAAAATATTTCCTCCATCCGCCGGCCTCCGTCCTCCCATCACCACCCGGTCCCGGATCGTCATCTTTTCCTCATAAGAACACCGCGTCCGGTAGCGGCAGGCGGAATCTGCCGCATAATCAAGCATTCCGGATGCCTTGTAACCGCGCAGCAGCCACTCCTTTTCCTCAGGAGCATCCGGAGACCACGCGGCAGGGGCCGTGTCATACGGGAAAATGTCCACATTGCACAACGTGCCCGGCAACCCTATCTGGATGAACGGATCCATACTGACGGAGAAACCGCGTGAACCGAAAAGCCCGGCGGCGTTCGCCCTCAACCTTTCATAATCTTCACGCAGCATGGAAACATCCAGGTCGTCATCCCAGGGGATAAAGCCCCGGTGCCGCACCGCGCCCAACAGCGTCCCGAAATCCAGCCAGTACTGATAACCGCCCTCCTCAAGAATTCCGGCCACTTCATTCAAAAAACAGGTCATGGCCTGCTGCACAATCCTCAGCACTCCGGACGCCTGGGGCATCTCCTCGGCCCGGACGGTAGCTTTTACCAGTTTGCCCAATTGGGAGGATTCACCCTCCCGGCCCACCTTGAACCGTCCGCACGGAATACCGAAAAGACGGATAAAACGCTTCTTCCTGTCCGTACAGGAAGAAAGCACTTTCAAGCCGCAGCACCGGACTTCCGTCACCCACCAATGCTTCCCCCTTACTAATTTTCCAGTCCTTCCGGCGGTAATGAATGATGGCAGCTTCATTATAAGCAAATTTGGTCAAAAACACGCGGGATATGCTTCATTTTTCCAGGAAAGCACATCCGGCAGAATCAGAACCTTATCCCCCACTTTTTACAAGTCAATGAAAAACAAATCATCCTTTTCGGAGAAAACACCCGTTCCATGATATTAACACTGCTTTTTCCAAAATGGCAGACAGGCCTTATCCCCCCTTCCACTGTATTGGAAGCAAGCGGATTGAGCATCCGTTAAGCGTTTCTCCATTCTTCCCAAAGTTAAATCAATGAAAAATAAAAGACGGTTTATTCTTTTTACTTGGGTAATATTCCATTAACATATTCTCACAGAAATTTTTACTTTGACGGCGGATGCTCAATCCGTTAAACATAGTTCCCGGTTCTTTCTCAGGTTCTGAAGACAAATTAGAGTACTTATGCAGGCGATCATTTTAGCGGCCGGAATGGGAAAAAGGCTGGGAGCGCTCACCCGGAACAACACCAAGTGCATGATTCAGGTCAACGGAGTGACGCTGATAGAACGCATGATGAGACAATTGGACCGCCTTTCCCCGTCTCTGGAAAAAATTGTGATCGTTACGGGTTATGAGGGGGAAAAACTCAAAACCTTCCTTTCCCGGCTGGACATTTCCACCCCTGTGGAATACGTGGACAATCCCCTGTATGCCAGCACCAACAATATCTATTCCCTGTACCTGGCCAAGGAATACCTGCTTCAGGACGATACGCTGCTCTTTGAATCCGACCTGATTTTTGAAGACTCCGTTATTGATGCCCTGCTCCGCCATCCCTATCCCAGCCTTGCCCTCGTCGCCAAATTTGAAAGCTGGATGGACGGCACGGTCGTCACTCTGGATGAAGACGACAACATCAGGCAGTTCATTCCCGGAAGCAAATTTTCCTATAAGAAAAAGACGGAATATTTTAAAACCGTCAATATTTACAAATTCAGCAGGGATTTCTCCCGGACCCATTACGTCCCCTTTCTTACAGCCTACAGCAAAGCCCTGGGCAATAATGAATATTACGAACAGGTGCTGCGGGTTATCGCCCTGCTGGACAAGCCGGAAATTAAGGCGCTGCGCCTCGGCGGCGAAGCATGGTATGAAATAGACGACATCCAGGACCTGGACATCGCAGCCTCCATATTCACCCCGGACAGGGAAGAACACCTGCGCCTGATGGAATCCCGGTACGGAGGCTACTGGCGCTATCCCCGCATCAGGGATTTCTGTTATCTGGTCAATCCCTATTTCCCCAACAAACGCCTCATGTCCGAACTCAAGGCAAATTTTGAACGCCTGGTGAGGGAATACCCGTCCGGAATGAGGGTCAACAGCCTGCTGGCCGCAAAATACTTCGGCATCAGTCAGGAATACATCTGCATCGGCAACGGCGCGGCGGAACTCATCAAGGCTCTCATGTCCCGCCTGGAGGGGAAAATGGGGGTCATCTACCCTACTTTTGAGGAATATCCCAACCGGGTGAAGCCGGATATGGTGGTGCCTTTCCATACAGCTTCCCGGAATTTCACTTATACGGCGGACGACCTGATGGAATTCTTTTCCGGAAAAGACATCGGAACCCTGCTCCTCGTCAATCCGGGAAACCCTTCCGGCTTCTTCCTGCCGAAAGGCGATGTGCTGCGCCTCTGCCTGTGGACAAAAACCCGCGGCATCCGCCTGATCGTGGATGAATCCTTTGTAGACTTCTCCTGCGGAATGCCGGACAATACGTTGCTGAAAGACGGCATCCTGGAAGAATATCCCCACCTGTCCGTGGTAAAAAGCATTTCCAAATCCTACGGTGTTCCGGGCCTTCGTCTGGGTGTTCTGGCCTCCGCAGACAGGGAACTGGCGGCATGGATAAAAAAAGACGTTTCCATCTGGAACATCAATTCCATTGCGGAATTCTACATGCAAATCTTCGGGAAATATGAGCAATCCTACGTGCGTGCGTGCAACCGTTTCATGAAGGAACGGGACCGCTTTATGCAGGAACTCTCCCGCGTGCCTTTCCTGAACGTTTTCCCCTCCCAGGCAAACTATTTCATGTGCGAGGTCAAGCCCCCCATGAAAGCCCGCTCCCTGACCGGCCTTCTGCTGAAAAACCACTCCATCCTTGTTAAGGATTGCAGCCGGAAAAAAGGATTTGAAGGCAGGGAATTCATCCGTATCGCCGTCAGAGATGCAACCGACAATGATGCCCTGGTCCGGGCCATGCATGCAGAAACCGGCCCGGAACCGTCTTCCATTTGCCCCTCTAACGGATTCCCCTCTTTATCATCCTGTTCCACTTCAGCCTCCTGATGAATACAATTTCTGCTCCTGTCATAGGTATTTGCGGCGGCGGCAACCTGGCCCATGCCATGGCGGGATGGCTGGGTACGCGCGGCCTGCGCGTCAATATCCTAACCCGAAGACCCGATCAATGGGCAAAAAACCTCTCTGCTATCTTTCCGAACGGCACTACGCACCACGCCTCCCTGGGGCATATCAGCAGCCATCCGGAAATATTGAAAGACTGCAATCTTGTGCTGGTGGCGGTTCCCCGCTTTGGCATCCGGGAGGTATGCCACCGCATTAAACCCTACCTGCATCGGGAGCAGGGGCTCGCTATTGTACCCGGAACTCCGGAGGTCATGGAGATGGCAGAAGATCCCTCCTGGACTTCCAACGTCTGCCTGATGGGAATATACAAGGTTCCCCTGATTTGTCGGACGCAGGAATACGGACATTCCGTTTCCATTCTCGGAAGCCGCCCCCTTAACAGAATATGGGTAGCCCCAGGAAACAATGCCGAATACTGGTCCGCCATGTTGGAAACCTTATTTGACACTCCTCTGACCCCTCTTTCTTCTCCCTGGCCCTTTCTGCTGACCAACTCCAATCCCCTTCTCCACCCTTCCCGCTGCATGAGCCTGTTTCGCCACTACAGGGAAGGAATGTTTTATGACAGGCAGTTCCTTTTTTATGAAGAATGGACGGAGGAAGCCAGCGAGCTGTATATCCGGGCAGACAGGGAACTTCTGGCCCTCTGTTCCCGCTGTCCTGGCATGGAAATCGGAAAGGACATCATTCCCGTTCTAGATTACTATGAATCAAAAAATGCCGTAGAACTGACCAAAAAGATTCAATCCATTCCGGCATTCCATGGGGTTAAAGCACCCATGACTCGCCGGAAACAGGGCTGGATTCCTGATTTTTCTTCACGTTACTTTACGGAAGACGTCCCTCTGGGCACCAGGCCTATTTGCTGTCTGGCGGAACAATTGAACATTCCGGTTCCTACACTTCAATCCTTTGTGGAATGGAACACATCCATGCTGAACAGATTCTCCCCATTGCAGAAGAAACCATAGGATAGCTTCCATTCATGAGGAACAAAACAGTTCCAAGAAAAAATTCCGCCGGCACCATCCCAGAATTCCACAGGTGTAAGCAGGAATCTTCTTTTCAACTGATCTCTTCTACGCAACACCCGCGGCGGAAGCGGGAGGTAACATCAGCCATGAACATGGAATCCTCACGGGTCAAAAGACGGTTGCCGTGCTGGCAGCCATGAATCAGGCGCAAAAACGCGCCAAGTTCATAACGCAGCCCATCCCCTTCAAAATTGGCAAAATATTTCCTGTTGAGCCGAGTATCCTCAAACCGCACTTCAAACATCTCCGTCTTCCACCACGGCGCCGGCACATAAATATACCCCTCCGTTCCGGTAATGCACAAGTCTCCTTCCTGCTTGGCTCCTATGGCTGCCGTGGCTGTGCCTACTGCGTTGGAATAAAGAAATTCCGCGCGCGTGAACACGTCCACGCCCGTATGAGGCTTTCTGCAAGTTACAAAACGGATACTGCGGGGATCGGTTCCCAGAAGCTTCCCGATGACAAAGGCGGGATAGGAGCCCAGTTCCGTCCAGGCGCCTCCGGCCTGCATGGGGTCATACTCCCTGGCAGACTCATCCTCTATCAGCTTGGTAAATGTGGCGTCTACTGCCTTGATGGAACCAATAATGCCGCTTCCCGCCAACCTGCTCAATTGCTGGAAAGCCGGGCAAAACGCAGTTTTAAGGGCTTCCAGCAAAACGACTCCTTTCTCTTCGGCCAGCCGGAACAGATCCTCCGCCTCCTCCCGGGCAAGGGCAAGAGGCTTCTCGCACAATACATGCTTCCCCCGCAACAGGGCCCTCCTGGCCATTTCATAATGGAGATGATGGGGGACGGCAATATAAACGGCATGAACCCGGTCCAAAAACTGCTCATATTCCATATAATATTCCAGCAGAGCGTGAGACTCTGCAAAACGGCGGGCTTTCTCCTTATTCCTTCCGAAAACGGCTGTTATTTCTATATTGCTGACATATTTGGACTCCCGGAGAAAACGGCCCGCTATGCGCCCATGACCTGCAATTCCCATATATACAATGGGATTCCGGGCGGAACGGAGGTCTGTTGAAGAAACGCCCTTGGTGCGTTCCAGGTAAACCACCTCACAATACTCGCGAAGATAGTCAAATTTCCCATACCAGTCGGAGCCAATCACAAAAACATCCGCTCCGTACTTCCGTATGTCATGGATTTTCTGCCCTTCCAGTTCTTCCTTAATAATGAGATCCGCCAGACCGGTTTTCCGCACATTTTCCATGCGTTCCTCCAGACTCTCCATGACATTCAGTTTGCCGCGGCTCTGGTCGTAACTGTCCGTAGTCACGCCGACGATGAGCCGGTCCCCCAGTTTCCGGGCCCTCCTCAGCAGGTTCACGTGCCCCGTGTGCAGCAAATCAAAGGTTCCGTAAGTAATAACCGTTTTCATGGCATGGGCGCATCAATCCTTTTTCCGTAAACGTCAATGAAACGGTTGACCGCCGCCTCAAAGGGAACCTTCTCCACCATGGCCTTCACGGAAGGATGCTTGAACTGGATGCGTTCCGGATAAGACAGATAGTCGCCGTAAAAAAATTGCAGGTACTGGCGGGCATGGTTGGGCACGGAAAACATCATCCCCTCAAATTCTGCGGAGCCAAGAGGGAAAAACGTTTCATAGGAAAGGTGCGTGTTTTTTGTAAACGTAATGGCCGGAGAAAGAAAAATCCCGGGGGCTTCTTCTTCCCCGGCTGCTTCCCTTCCTTCCAGAATATCCCGGCGGATTTTCTCCTGAACCTGCTCATCGGTCATGTTCATCTCGGAACCTACCAGCACCACGTCTTTTTTAAATCCGCTCATAAGCCTGTCCAGCTTTTCATGCTGTTCCGGAGATGAAAGACTCTCTGCATAAAAATGATAGGGATACACATCAAGGTTGAGGGGGGTGCCTTCATATCCTAGTTGCAGAAAGGCGTGCCTGTTCCAGGTAAATCCTTCCTCACGGGGGAAAAGAACGGGAAGCAGTTCCAGCAGGCGGTCGAACTCCGGCCTCATCATGCTCACATCCAGATCATCATCCCACGGAATAAAACCCCTGTGCCTTACCGCCCCCAGCAGCGTGCCGTAATCCAGCCAGTACCGCAGCCCGTTTTCCCGACATCTGCGCGCAAAAAGGGCCAGCAAAACCGTATTGCCGTCCTGAAGGAGCCTCAACTTCCCCGTCGCCGGAGGAACCGAGGAAATGGGGTGATTATAAATCAGCAAATTGCGAATATCCTCCAGCTTCGCTTCAAGAGACCGGTCTTTCCTTCTCCTGCATTTCTTCGCCATTCGTCCGGCGATTTCCCGCAAACGGTAGGGAAGATTGCAAAGCACCATATATTTTATATGGCTTATTTTACTCATATCCTGTTAGTTGAAAAATTAATCCGATCCCATGGAAACGGCAAAGCATTATTATTAAATGCGGAAAAATGGTAACACACACATTGATCTATACAATATTTAATTACTCCGTTCTCAGATGGAAGAACCACCGTGGCATCCCGGCAACAGTCTTGAAAAATATTCCCCCGCTCAGAATAATGAAAAAGAGGAAATTTTAGTCCACCGTCATGCACGGCTCTTTAAAACAACGGGGGGAAATTTTCCGGACATCTTCCCTTCATGGAAAACAGCGTTAAAACATAACCTTGTCCCGTGCGGAGCGGCCATAGGCCGTATCGGGATATTTATCCGCGGCTTCCTCCCAATACTTCCGGGCCCTGCCCGGGTCATGGAGCTGGGAATCGTAAATGGCTCCTATCTTGTACAGGAACAGAGCCCGGTCCTCCTTGCGCCATCCTCCGTATTCCAGGCCTTTCTGAAGGACGTTGACGGAATCCGCGTACCGGCGCATATCGTTCAGCAGGCTGGATTCCATAAGCCAGGAACGCACCAGCCCCGGATTCTCCTTCCGGTAGCGTTCCAGCAATTCCAGAGCGCCCTGGGGATCCCCGGAATTCAGCATGCGCCTGGAAGCCTCCACCAGCACTTCCTCATCCGTAGTAATATTGGAGGAATACAGCGTCTTGGTCACCAGCTCCCCCATGACGGGCAGCAGATGCCTGATGACGAGCCACACTTCAAAGGCAATCACCGGAACCAGCGCCAGCAGGGATTGCAGAGGGGAAAGGGGAATGGCCTGCGCCAGGAACATAAACAGGCCCAGCGGAAGCAGCACCAGCAACAGCCGTATAAACATGCGCCGGGCCAGCAGAAAAATCATTTTCAACATGGCAGGGGATTCAAGGGAAGGCGGGGAGGGGGCATGCGCCCCCGGAAAGGGGAAACGCTTCCGCGGCCCTTCCCGGTGAAAGGGCCGCGGAGCATCCGCTTAAAAACGGTAAACGGCTTCCACGCCCACGCGGATGCGGAAGTCCTCAATCGCGTTCATGCCGGCGTAGCGGCGGATTTCGGAACGGGTGTTTCCCGCCCAGTCAAGCTGGATGAAGGGAATAATCCGGAACCCGCGGCTGGAGTCCACACCCGTTACGCGCACGGGAGCCGCCAGCTTGATGTTAACCTGGTCAAACCCGGCTACGCCGGGCCCCCAGTAACTGGAAGAATAACCTGTTCCGGCGCTCAGTTCCAAATCCACCTTTTCATGAATCAGGCCGCTCCAGCGCTTGCCCGCGTTCAGGTCAATGCGCCAGCCGATCATGCCGTAAAAGCCGTACTGCACATCCAGGGAGCCAAAATAGCCGTGGCCCGGATCGTCATACGCCAGCCCCGCCGTGACGGACTGGGCGAGGGAATGGGGAGCCTTCCCCATGTGCTTGCTCAAATACCCCGGGAGGCCACCGTAATTCAACTCATACCCGCCCCGGAAGGAAAGATTGGGGAACAGCTCTTTGACAGCCTTCCAACTGGCGTCAAAGGCGTCCTTGTCGCTCAGCAGCCCGTCGCAGAAAGCCATGTATTCCGCGCCGATTTCCTGCTTCCAGTCCCTGACCAGGTTGAGGTTCAGCTCGCCGCCGATGTTAAACACGCCGCTGCGGTTCAGCACGGAGGAAGCCACCACGTCTTTATAGGCATACCGGGAATCATAGCCGATGTGGGCCGCTCCGCTGATAGTATTGTTATAGGAACTTGCGGGCCGGGGGTCATAACCGTATCCGTCATAGGCGACGGCGGAAACCGCGGCCAGGGCGGAAGCCGCCAGGAACAGGGCTGTTGCTTTCATAGTAAGCTTATCTTAACCATTTCCCGCCCTCCAACGCAAGAAGAATCCCGGCACGGCACGGAGAAATGGACAGAGGCCCTCCGGGAAAAATGCCATGAAAAAAAGGGGTCTTATATACTTAAGTTAGGAAAAATCTTTTTATCAGTCTTTCCAGATTGGATGATTTTTCCATTCTCCGACAAACCCCATTTCTGTAATAACATTTCTTGGTGTATCAGGATGATTCAATAAATCATATAGACGCTGTTTCCACCGACTTTGCGGAGCAATTTGTTTTAATAAATATCTACAAATAGTTAATACAAAGGCCGTAGAATTTTTATTCCAACTTATAAAGGTATTAGTATTATGAGTCAATTTATTAGGAATCTCCCAATTTTCTTTCGTCTTATTCCATATTAGATTCCAATCTCCACCTTCTTTATATATGGCGTCATGAATGTCGAATCTTTGATTATCAGATAGCCATTGTTTATTCCATATACGACAATGATGAGCGCTAGAATTACGAATAGCATTGAGAACATAAAGAATGTAGTTAAAAAAATCAGCATTTTTAATCTTAAATTGTTTATGTATTGCCCTTCGAATTTTTGTATTTAATCTAGTTGAGAAAATGTGCCGAATATCCCCAAATGACCATAATTCACAAAATACCCATACTGGAAGATTGAGAATATCGGAAGTTTTTTGTTTATAATGAATAGCCCATTCTTCTTTACTATTTTTGTACATATTCTGAAACTTTGAAAAAGAATTAATATTTTTATGCGGCGTATTGCATTTTGAATAATAAGACCAATAATAAGCTATAGATGTTCTTAGTGTTATTTCTATTCGCTCTATAGCATCAACTACAAGGAAACGCAAATTGCGGTCAAAACGATAATAATTCCATACTAAATTAAAAGATGTTCCTTTTCGGAATTTATCTATTTTTATTGGTGGGCTTTTTGTATAATCTGTTTCATAAAAAGTATGAAAGTAACCCGATAACCTATAGTAATTAACAGATTTTAGTTTTTCTGTAAGCTCCTCTTCATCTGCTTCAAGATTTCTATTGATGAGCTTTTTCGCTTGCTCTTGAAATGAGTTCCACGGTTTATTAACAGACATAATCCCCTTATAAAATAAGACAACCACGCCTTTCGAGCGTGGTTGAATAGAATTTATTGTCACCTTCACCACATGTTTCAGTGGCTAGTTACACTAAGCAACCAGTAACAACCTTGTGATTGAATCTTACAATAGTTTTTACACATGTCAACTGATTATTTTCTTATTTCTCGTGAGGGTGTATTCTAATCATCCCCCCTTCTATTCATCATTCTGCGCGTCTCCTCTCTCACTGCCCACACCACAAATTCCTCAACGCTCATATCCTTCTGAACCGCCGCTCGAACGGCCAAATTGAGAATTTTGTTAGGGATAGGAACGCTCAGTTGAGAAACAAAGTCATTGTTGGAAGCAGGTTCCCGTCCTTTCATATAGCGGGAAATCAGAATCTGGACGTGCTTCGGAATACTGCCCTTGGAGAAATAGTTATCAATGGTGCTTCTGGCTAGACCTAGGGAGGAAGCGAGTTCGGTGCGAGACACTTTGTTCTTTTCTAACCACCTTCCCAAAGTCTGAATATCCAGCGGGCGTTTCTCGTCCATGCGGGCAATTTTCTCCTATCAGGAGGATGAATGGAAGAATCCGAACTGTTTAGGGTTGACAAAATCCTATTAGGATAATAATAGCTCTTTTATTGGACAATATTATATCTCATTAGGATAATTCTTTGTCCTCTCTAAGGAATCCAAAACCTAAAAACATCATGAACACGAAAACCATCATCACCAGTTTGGGGCTTATGGGCCTCTCATGTACCGCACAGGCCGCCTCTAGTGACCCTTGGAACTATTATAGAATGGGAGGGAATTATAGTTCCGCATATTCAACACGGTATGATTCCAATTTTGGAATGAGCATTAGAGGAATGTACGGATTCCATTCAGGGAATGATTATGGAATAGATATGCCAGACCTGTACGGTGCCCAATTAGGACTTCACGCTAACATTCCAGCGGGTTCTGTTTTCCATGAATTATCTTTCAATCTTGGCGCGCTTACAGGTTCTAAAACCTACGAAGGGGAGTTGAAATGGAAACAACAGGTATTCCCATTTACTGCTGGATATTCCTTTAATGTCCCCTTATCTGATTCAGCCACTTTCTATTTAGGCGGCAAGATTGGCCTTCACTATTATAAACAGGAAGTTTCCTTAGGCGGGGAAAAAGCGTCTGAATCTGATTCGAGCGGAACTTACTCGGCATTAATCGGTTTCAAATTTGCTGTCGCAGAAAAAACAGACATCGTTATTGGATATGAAATAACGAAATACTGGTCAGATGTTGACCCATACCACTTTATCACAGTTGGCTTTAGCTGGTCATTCTAACTTTCGGCGGTGAATTAACTGACCTCCTTCCTTTCGGGGAAGGGGGCGATTCTTTGATTTGCATGACTTAGGCCGTCGCCTTGCTCGCAAGGTGGCGGTCAATTCTTCAATTCGGCGTAAGTAATTCTCGTCAAAAATGCTTTAGCCATAAGAGAATCCAATCTTACCCACGTATGGATTTTCACATTTCCCTCATTCAACCGATACGCAAATTCATCTACGTATCTCTGTAAATGTTTTGTGCTGAATGAATGGTAGATTCCATAGAATCCTCTCTTCAAAACCGCCCATACGCTCTCGATGCCGTTAGTATGGGCCATTCCGTCAACATACTGTTTGGCACTATGATTCACCACCTGATGATTGAACTGTGATTCTTTGTAAGAAGCATGTTCATCAGTAACAAGAACGGAATCCCGGCTTAAATACTTATTCAAAACTTGGTGAACTGTATCTCTTGAAGTGTCGGGAATAACCCTTGCCAAAACCTTTCCCTCTCTGGCCCTCATTCCTAAAACCGCCGTCTTTCCAACAATTCCGCGCCCGGCCTTCAATTTCTGAGATTCATGCTTATTGGATTCTTTGCCTCCAATATACACCCCATCAGCTTCAACAATTCCAGACAGAAAGCCGTTATTGTCATCGTCATCATGGTTGGAATTGCAAGCTTCCCTAATCCTTTGAAGCATGAACCACGCCGTTTTTTGCGTAACCCCAATTTCTTTAGAGAGTTGCATGGAGCTAATACCCTTTCTGGAAGTCACTACTAAATAGAAGGCAAAAATCCACTTATGAAGTGGAACATGGCTTCTTTCAAAGATAGTTCCAGTTCTAACAGTATAAACTTTCCCGCACTCTCCACATTCAAAATACCCCTCAACCCCGTTCCTCTTTACTCTATACTGTTTTTCGCTTTTCCCGCAGAACGGGCAAACTACCTTATCACCCCACCGCTTTTCCTCTAAATACTTTTTAGCTGATTCCTCATTGGGGAATTTTTCAAAAAGCTCAAAAAGTGAAATAGTTAAGCGGTCGTTCATGGTTGCCTCCTTAGTATGACTAATTAATAGCATATGGAGGAACCGAAGTCAAGTATATAAGGCCCAAAAAAAGACAGGGTCTTTCTTGAAAAAAATCCCCCTTTTCCCTACGATGGAGAGGTCATGGACTGGAACGCTGAATGGTACGAAAACAAACACGATTTTGTCGCGGAATACGGCAGGGGTCTGCTCTCCTGCGTACCGGAAAATCCAGACCAGTCCATTCTGGACCTGGGCTGCGGAACCGGTACGCTGACGCACGCCCTGCTGGAAAAATCGGCCTCCGTCACCGGTCTGGACTCCTCTCCGGAAATGATAGCAAAAGCCCGCCGGCTCTATCCCGGCATGGACTTCCGCGTGCTGGACGCCCGCCTCATGCCCTGGTGCAACAGGTTTGACATCGTTTTCTCCAATGCGGCCTTCCATTGGATACCGGACCATGGGACTCTCTTAAATGCCGTTTCCCGCGTCCTGAAACCGCAGGGGAAACTGGTCTGCGAATTCGGAGCCCGCCTCAATATTCTCCGCATCAGGGAAGCTTTCCGGACAGCCCTGGAACGCAGGAGCCTCCCGTACACAACGCGTTTTTACTTTCCCGCCGCGGAAGAATACGGCAGCGTGCTGGAACAGGCAGGGCTTCACCCGGAAACAATGAAGGAATTTGACCGCCCCACGCCGTTGAAAGACGGTCCTGACGGCCTGCGCAACTGGGCCGTCCAATTCTTCCGGGAAGACTTGAAAAACCTCCACGAAGAACAGCGCATCCAGATTTTCAAGGAAATGGAAAATTCCCTGAAAGATGAGTTATGGGACGGTTCCCAATGGGTGGCGGACTACCGGCGCATCCGGGTGACGGCAGCCAGATAATCCGGAGCAGTCCCCACAGGAAAGAGAAAACGCGCGGACATTCCGGAAACGCTGATAATGCTTGAGCCTCCTCCGGGCATTTTGTACAAAAGCCGCCAATGAGTACGTTCACTCCTTTTGCGGAAAAGATGGAGTCCGCCGGCGTTTCAGCCGCGGCCGTCAACGCTTTCTCCCGTTGTTACGAAGCCCTTGTTTCCAACCACTCCGGCATGATTCCGGAAACGGACATCCTGCCCGCCGATCAGGTGGAAGACTGGCGGGACATCACGGCCTCCACCCCTGCGGCGGACAAGGACCTGATTTCCCGGTGCGTCTGCATCAAGCTTAACGGCGGCCTCGGCACGAGCATGGGCCTCCAGAAGGCGAAAAGCCTGCTGAAAATAAAAGGAGAGGATACGTTCCTGGATTTGATCGTCAGGCAGGTGAAGCATCTGCGCTCCATCTCCGGCACGCCTGTGCGCCTTCTGCTGATGAACTCTTTCTCCACCAGCGCAGACACGCTGGCCTACCTGGAAAAATACGCGGCGGACGGCTTTGCGGACCGCGCCGAAGTGGAGCTGATGCAGAACCGCGTGCCTAAAATTCTGGCGGACGGCCTCTCCCCGGCCAGCTGCCCGGAGCAGCCGGAGCTGGAATGGTGCCCGCCCGGTCATGGGGACCTGTATCCGGCCCTGCTGGGGTCCGGCTGGCTGGACCGCCTGCTGGCGGATGGCGTTAAATACGCCTTTGTCTCCAATTCCGACAATCTGGGCGCCCAGCTTGACATGAACTTCCTCCGCTGGTTTGCGGAAAGCGGCGCCCCCTTCGTCATGGAAGTCACCCGCCGCACGGAGGCGGACAGGAAAGGCGGCCACTTGGCGGTCAGGAAGTCGGACGGCCAGCTGATTCTGCGGGAAGTGGCCCAGTGCCCGGATGAGGACATTCCCGAATTCCAGAATATCTCCAGGCACCGCTACTTCAACACCAATACGCTCTGGATACGACTGGACGCCCTCAGGGAAATTCTGGACGCCAACGGCGGCGTGCTCCCGCTGCCCATGATCCGCAATAAAAAAACGCTCAACCCCCGCGATCCGGAATCCGCCCCGGTGTTCCAGCTGGAAACGGCCATGGGCGCGGGCATCGAATGCTTCCCGGGCGCCAGAGCCGTCAATGTCCCGCGTTCCCGTTTCTTCCCCGTCAAGACCACTTCCGACTTGTTCCTGCTCCGTTCGGACGCCATCTCCGTGGATGAACACGGCAACGTGGCCCTGGCGCCGGAACGGCAGGGCAATACCCCGGTGGTGGACCTGGATTCCAAACTGTATAAGCTGGTGGATTCCCTGGACGGGCTGGGCCTGCCCTCCCTGATAGGCATGGACAAGCTGACCCTGCGCGGCCGCTTCCACTTCCAGGACGGAGCCGTTCTCCGGGGCACCTTGCTGATGGAAAACGACTCCGACGAAACGAAGGAAATCCTCCCGGGCGTTTATGCCGGAGCCTGAACGCCATATTCCCGCTTCCTCTCCCCGTCCGGTTCAGGCCGGGCTGGGCGTGGAGGACATCCGGCACATTCCCGTCCGGAAACGGGAGCTGCGCTTCACCCGGAACCGGGCAGGCGCCATCCTGACGGCGGCGGGGTTCCTTCTGGCAGCCACCGCCGCTTTCCTCCAGCTCACGGGATATGATACAATCACCCCGTACCTGCCCGCCCCCCTGTGGGCCATGCAGGCCGCGGCGCTTGTTCCCGCCGTCCTCTGCCTGGCCGCGGGGCGCCGCTGCCTGAAACACGCGGCCGTCATCGTCACCCCGGTGGGCGTGGAAATCCTGCCCTTTCTGCGGGCGCGGCGCGCCATGCAATGGTTCTTCTGGCAGCAGATTCGCTCTGCGGACCGGGAAGACGGCCGACTGAACCTCCGCCTGGCTGACGGTTCAACCGTTGCTGTCAGCCTCCGCCCCATGACGTCTGCCAGCCGGAACATGCTGGCCCATGCGGTCCGGCAGCGCGTCAACACCCTGCAATCTTCCGGCTATGGTCAGGCCTGAAAAACTGGCGGCTCTCAGGGAACGGATGGAAGCCCTGGGCATCCGTGAGCAGGACCTGGAGGAAAGCTTTGTCCGCGGAAGCGGGCGAGGCGGCCAGAAAGTAAATAAAACCAACAACTGCGTTTACCTCAGACACACGCCCACGGGCATCGCCGTCAAATGCCATGCGGACAGATCCAGGGAACTCAACCGCTTTCTGGCGCGCAGGGAACTGTGCGATGCTGTGGAACAAATGCAAACGGGCCGATGCTCCGCAAGAGCCCGCGTCATCCAGCGCATGAGAAAGCAGAAAGACAGAAGGAGGCGCAGGCGTTCCGCCCCTGCCCCCTCTCCACCGGACAGCGAATAACGGAACGGAAATCCGGAATCTCCGCTAGGAACGCGGAAAAACCTCACGGTACTTCTCCTTCAACATGGCGAATACATTGTGGGGGACATAGCGGCTCACCTGGCTCTCCCAGCCTTCCGGCCCAATCAACCCTTTCACCATGCTGGAGGACAACTCCGCCGTATCCCGGGGAGGCATCAGGAAAACCGTACAGACCTTGGGGGCCATATCCGCATTGATATGGCGCATCACGCGTTCATACTCGTAATCCTGCGTGGAACGGATGCCGCGCAGCATGAACGTAGCCCCGTGTTCATTGGCGAAATCCACCAGAAAGCGGTTGTGGAACTCGGCAATGCGCACATCCGGCATATCGGAAAGCGCCACCCGCAGCATATCCATGCGCTCCTCATGGGAAAACGTATAACGCTTGTCCGGATTGTCGCCCATGGCCACAATCAGCTCATCAAACATTCTCGCCCCCTGTCTGATCATCCATAAATGACCATTGGTCAGAGGGTCGAAACTACCGGCATACACGGCGATGCGCTTCATTCGTGCCATCCTATACGCCCTCCGGCGGAAAATACAACCCTTTTCCATGCGGCGGAACGTTCCTTCACGTTCCAGGCCCGCTCTTTTCCGGGGTTCCCAGCTTGACACCCCAGCAAGAACGGATAAATATGGACAAACAGCATCCTCTTAATGCGTGGCCCGGCTGTTCCGCAACCGTCCCCCCTCTTCCATGACACCCCCTTCCCCTACTCCGCCCCTTCTTCCTTTCCGCCCCGGCTCCATCTGCAACAACCAGCTCGCCTTGCTTCCTCCTTCCTGGTGGAGGCACGGAAACATCCCCCTGCTTGTCCTGATCTCCGGGGGCTTCTCCGCGGACTTCATGTTCGGCACATTGGAAGGCCTGGGCATCGGGACGGCGCTGGGCCTCCTGCTGTACACGGCGGCCTTTCTGGCCCTGAGAACGGACCTTAGCCGGAAAGAACAGCTATACCTCATCCTGATGACCGTTCTGAACGCTGCGGCGGCAGGAGCCAACCTGTCTTCCTCCGCCCAGTTCAATCTGCTCATGGGGCTGGGGCTACCCGTAGTAATCACCTTCCTGCCGCGAAAGGAAGGCAACGGCTTTGACCCCTCCAAACAGTACGCCTCCTGGTGGAGCTACAAATTTCTCCGGATGACCCAGGCAAAAGAGGCGGCCGGGAAAATCCTTGGAAAAATCCCTCTTGCGGGAAGCATTGCCATCGGGATAATTCTGTTTCTGCTCTTCCTGTCCATCTTTGCGGACGGAAACCCCGTAGTGGCCGCCTTCAAATCAGCCATGAACAAATGGTTCTGGAACTATTGCTCCTGGCTGATTCCGGATATGGGAACCTTGGCGGACATCCTCCTGTGGTGTCTGGGAGCTCTGGCTTTCGGCATCGCAGCCCGGCCGCGCCCATGCACCTCTTTTCCGGAACAACATCCCGTGCGTCCGGGCCAGCCGTGGCTCCCCCATCTCCCCGCCGTGTCCCTGCTGTTCATCAACCTGGCCTTTCTGGTCAACAACGGCACGGATGTGGCATTTTTATGGAGCGGTCGCGTGCCTGACGGCATCTCCCAGACCGCCTACCTGCACGACGGAGCGGACTCCATCATGCTGGCGGCCTTTCTTTCCGCCCTTGTGCTGCTGGTTCTGTTCCGTCCGGAAGGCTCCGTGCGGGCATCAAAAACGGGAACTTTCCTGGGCTTCATTCTGGCGGCGCAAACGGGGCTGCTCGCCGCCAGCGTGGGCATGAGGCTGTTTTACCAGATAAGAGATTTCGGCTTCTCTCCCAACCGCGTTACGGCCGGCATCTATCTTCTGATGGGATCCTGCTTCCTGTATCTTCTCTTCCGCTACATGGTCGGCTGTGGAAACTGGCTGCGCTATGGAAAGCTCTGCGGAGCCATAGCCCTCGTTTTTCTGGCTCTGACCGGGCTCCGCAGTCCGTTCCAACTGAGCGGCGACCTGAACCTGATGACGATGGACAGGCATCCGGACTGGTATTTCAGCGACGGAGACCTGCCGCGCTTTGAACTCCGGGACAACATCCCCTTCGCCATGGCCGTCTATCTCCGGCTGGGAGGAGAGACGGAAGCCGGAGCCAACGTTTACGCCATGATCAGGGAAGCTCTCAAAGCCGAGAGCCGCATTCGGAACTGGCGTTCCTTCAACCTGCAGAAATGGAGGCGGGACCGGCAGAGGGAGCAGTTCCTGCAGCTCCCCGAACCCACGGCACAAGCCACCTACGGAACGAATGCGTGGCGGCCTTCCACCCGGCCCACTGGAATGAAGCCGAACTGACGGAAAAATGTCCTAGGCGGTGCGGGCAAGATTTTCATCCCCCGGCTTGTCAACAGGCCGTATTTTTTGCATGATGCTTCTCCGTTATGCAGAAACGACGCGTCGTCATCCTGGGGTCCACCGGTTCCATCGGAACCAGCGCCCTGAAAGTCGCCCGGGACATTCCGGACAGAATGGAAATCGTGGGGCTGGCCGCAGGAACCAGCGTGGAGGCGCTGGCCCGCCAGGCGCGCGAATTCAACGTCCGCAACGTATGCATTTATGACCCGTCCGGGGCGGCTGGACTGGCGGCCACCCTCCCCGGCGCGCAGGTGGAAACGGGAGAAGATGGGCTGTGCCGCCTGGCGCAGCTCCCGGAGGCGGACATGGTGCTGGTCTCCATCGTGGGGACTGCGGGCCTCAAACCCGTACTGGCTGCCATTGAAGCAGGCAAGGACCTAGCTATCGCCAGCAAGGAAATTCTGGTCATGGCCGGGCAAATCGTCATGGAAAAAGCCCGCCGGGCCGGTGTGCAGGTGCTTCCGGTGGACAGCGAACACAACGCCATTTTCCAATGCCTGAACGGCAGCCACGGCGGCCCGGAAGCCGTCTCCCGCCTGATTCTGACGGCCTCCGGCGGTCCCTTCCGTACCTGGAACAGGGAAGACCTGGAACACGTCACGCTGGAACAGGCCCTCAAGCACCCCACCTGGAGCATGGGCCGCAAAATCACCATAGACTCCGCCACCCTGTTCAATAAAGGGCTGGAAATGATCGAAGCCCGCTGGCTCTTTGACGTCCCCATGGAAAAAGTGGACGTCATCGTCCACCCGCAGAGCATCGTGCACTCCATGGTGGAATACCGGGACGGCACGGTGCTGGCCCAGATGAGCAGCTCGGACATGTGCTTTCCCATCCAGTACGCCGTCACGTGGCCGGACCGCGTTCCCAACTCCCTGAAACAGCTCAATTTCGCGGAAATCGGCCGGCTGGTGTTCGAGGCCCCCCGCACGGACGTCTTCCCCGCCCTGGACCTGGCGCGCAGGGCCGGAGCCGGCAACAGCACCCTGGCAGCCGTTTACAACGCCGCCAATGAAGCGGCGGTGAATGCCTTCATCCACGGCCAAATCTCTTTCCCCGGCATCTGGAAACTGGTGGAGGCCGTCATGGACGACCACACCCCGGCGGATCCCCGCGGGGAACTGGCCCCCATTCTGGAAGCGGACCAATGGGCCAGGAGGCGCTCGGCGGAGCTGCTCCCATCCTTTTCCCGCCCCTGCTGACGCCATGACCGCCCGGACTCCCGCCGGAACGCCGCCCCCGGCCGCGCGCATCACCATTCTGGATATCCTCCGGGCCCTGGCCCTGCTGGGCATCGTCATCGTCCACACGCACGACCACTTCAACCTCTATCTTCCCATGCCCCCGGCGGAAGGATGGCAGGCTGCGGCCAACAGTGCGGCGGACTGGGCCTATGAACATCTCTTTGTCAGCAAATCCTTCCTGCTCTTCTCCTTCCTGTTTGGCCTCAGCTTCTTCATCCAGCTGGACAGGCGGGAGCAGCAGGGAATCGACTTCCGGAAACGCTTCATGTGGCGCCTGACGCTCCTGTTCCTGCTGGGGCTGGCGCATACCCTGTTCTATGACGGGGACATCCTCACCCTCTTCGGCATTCTGGGCTTTGCCCTGGTCATGCTCTACAAATGCGGGACACCCCTGCTCATCACCCTCTGCGCCCTGTGCCTGCTCCAGCCGGTCATGCTCATGGACCTGCTGAACCATGCCGGGCTGGCGGACTGGTGGCCCCACTCCTCCGGCTGGTTCCATACGGCCTCCCCGGCTGCGGGCCCCACGCGGGAATTCCTGTACGCCCACGGCAGCTGGGGACAGGCGGCCCTGTGGAACCTGACGCAGGGACAGGCGGGCAAATGGCATTTCTTCCTGCTCAGCGGCCGCCTCTGGCAAACGCTGGGCCTCTTCATCCTGGGCATGCTGGCGGGCAGATGGCGCACCTTTGAAGACGCGCCCGACAAACGCCGCCTGTTCCTGCGGATGCTGGGAATCTCCGGAACCCTGTTCCTGGCTCTGCTGGCGGCGCGCCTGTTACTCCCCTCCCGGCTGGACTCCGCGCTGGAAGTGGACGCAGGACACCTTCTGCACCAATGGGAAAACCTGGCCTATACCGCGGCTTTCGTCTCCGCCGCCGTCCTGCTGTTCACCCATCCCGGCCTTCCCCTGCCTGCCAGACTGCTCAGCAGCGCCGGCAAATGCACGCTGACCTGCTACGTCACCCAGACGCTGGTCTTCACCTTCCTCTTCTTCGGGTGGGGGCTGGGCCTGGCCCAGGACATGGGGCCGTGGCCATGCCTGTGTGCAGCCGTTGCCGTCTTCCTCCTCCAGGCCTGGGCCTGCCGCCTCTGGCTAAGCCATTTCCTGTACGGCCCTCTGGAATGGCTCTGGCGCACCGCCACCATGTGCCGCATGCAGCCCTTCCGCAAGCGGATTTCCCTGAAAAATTGAGATATTACTCCCCTTCTTCCTGTTCAATCCCGGTTTCTCCGAACGTAGGAGGAATCAAACGCACAGCCTCCTGCGTCCGGGCCGGAAGGAAACCATTCCTTTCGTAAAAAGGAACCTTTTCCCTGCAGGAAGTGAGAACTATGCGCAAATACCCGGCATAGCGTCTTTTGCACATACCCAGCAACCACGGAACCGACACCGCATCCCTGGTACCTAGGATGCACCAGCAGATAATGGACATAAGCCGTCATGGTTCCATCATCCATGGCGGCTACCAGCCCCGCCAGTCTGCTCCCATCCCAAGCGGAGAACACTGCCCCGTAACGGCGCAATGCCTTCGCCAAGCGTTCCGGATGGTTTCCGGATTCCCATTGAACTGAAAGAAACAATTCCTCCAGCGCCTCCGGGGAAAATTCCCTGGTATCATTATAGAAAAGAGCCATGGAAAATCATCTGCCCGTAAAAAAGGCTTTCCACCTTATAAGGGTGGAAAGCCTGAAAAAGAAAAAAATGCCGTCTTACTCGTCATCCTCCGCGTCAAAGGCGGAGTCTTCGGAATCGAAGTCCTTATCCAGGTGGGCGGTGAATTTCTTCACGCGCTGCTGGGCGGGGAGCGGGGAGAGCACCATGTGCATGGTGTTGCCGGCCAGGCGCGGGGCCTGATCCACCTGCGCCATGGTCTTCATGTCCGCGATGACTTTGTTGAAGACGTCGTAGCCAAGCTCCTGGTGGGCGTTCTCACGACCGCGGAAACGGAGCTGGAAGCGGACCTTGTGGCCATGGTCCAGGAAGCTTTCCGTACGGGCCATTTTCACATTATAGTCATTGGTATCCGTACCGATGCGGAGCTTGATTTCCTTAAGCTTGACGGTTCGGCTCTTGTTGTTTTTCTGGAGCTTGGCCTGCTGGTATTTGTACTTGCCGTAATCAACCACGCGGCATACGGGCGGATCGGCATTGCCGGCCACTTCCACCAGGTCCAGCCCCAGAGCCTTGGCTTTTTCCAGCGCGTCGCGCGTGTTCATGACGCCCAGCTGGTCGCCGTTGGCAGTCACTACCCGCACGCGGGGCGCGCGAATCCGTTCATTGATCCGAGTCTGATCGCCGCGGTCACGGCGGCGATTTCCGTCATTATTCTTCGTTGGCTTGGTTGGCACGTCCGGATACTACTAAACTAAAAGGAATAACTTGGCAACTCAAATCACGGGAGAAATATGACGCTCCGCGATTTCCCGGGCTACGAGATCCGCGAATTGCTCAAAGGGCATCGAGCCCAGGTCCCCCTTGTCCCGGTGGCGGACGGAAACGGTGCCGTCTTCCGCCTCCCGCTGGCCGAGCACCAGCATGTAGGGAACGCGGTCCAGGCGGGCATTGCGGATTTTGGCGCCTATTTTGTCCGGCGTTTCGTCCACCGTGACGCGCACGCCTCTGGCGGCCAGGGCGGTTCGATGCGCGGCGGCCACGTCCGTCACTTTGTCGGAGATGGGCAGCACGCGCACCTGTTCCGGGGAAAGCCAGGTGGGGAATTTGCCTTCAAAGTGTTCAATCAGCAGCCCCGTGAAGCGTTCCATGGAGCCGAAGGGGGCTCGGTGCACCATCACGGGCCGGTGCGGCTTGTTGTCCGCTCCAGTGTAATGGAGGTCAAAGCGTTCCGGCAGGTTGTAGTCCACCTGCACGGTGCCCAGCTGCCATTCGCGGCCGATGGCGTCGCGCACGATGAAGTCGATCTTGGGGCCGTAGAAGGCGGCTTCCCCTGCTTCCTCGCTGTAGTCCGCCCCCAGCCATTCCGCGGCTTCCCGCAGGGCCTGTTCCGCTTTATCCCAGTTTTCCGGGGAACCCACGTATTTGTCGCTTTCCGGGTCGCGCATGGAAAGGCGCACGCGGTAGTCCGTCATGCCCAGCGTGCCGAAAATAGTTTTCACGATGCCCAGGCACTGGCGGATTTCCCCGGCCAGCTGGTCCGGCGTGCAGAAGATATGGGCGTCATCCTGCGTGAAACCGCGCACGCGCGTCATACCGCCCAGCTCTCCGCTCTGTTCCCAACGGTACACCGTGCCGAATTCCGCCAGCCGCACGGGAAGGTCCCGGTAGGAGTGGGCGTCATTCGCGTAAATCTTGATGTGGTGGGGGCAGTTCATCGGCTTGAGCATATAGCCCTCAATGGTGCCGGTGGCCAGGCCGTTGAACAGTTCCGCGCAGGAAGCCCCCTCCTGGCTGAGTTTTTCCATGGCGTCCCGTTCCGGGATGGGCGCGTACTGGCTTTCCTGGTAATACGGGAAGTGCCCGGATGTGCGGTACAGGTCCAGCTTGCCGATGTTGGGCGTGTACACCTGGGAGTAGCCCAGCTTGTCCAGCTCTTCCGTGATGAAGTCCTGCAGGGAACGGCGGATAAGAGCCCCCTTGGGCTTCCAGAGGATGAGCCCCTGCCCCACGGATTCGTCAATGCAGAACAGGCCCAGTTCGCGGCCCAGTTTGCGGTGGTCACGGCGCCGCGCCTCTTCCAGCCGTTCCAGGTGTTCGTCAAGCTGGGTGCGGTTCGGGAAACAGGTGCCGTAAATGCGCTGGAGCATGGGGCGGTTTTTGTCCCCCTTGTAGAAAGCGCTCGCCACGCTCATGATTTTGAATGCCTTGCAGTTGCCCGTGCGGCCCACGTGGGGACCGGCGCACAGGTCCGTAAAATCCCCGTTGCGGTAGAGGGAAATCTCCTCGTCTTCCGGGATGTCGTTCAGCAGGTCAATCTTGAAACGGGAAGGCTCGCTGCGGGGCCCCAGGGCGCCCAGCTCCCCGGATTCCGCCATCTTCATGGCATCCGCGCGGGAAATGACTTCCTTCTGGAAAACCTGGTTTTCCTTCACCACTTTTTTCATCTCCTCCTCAATACGTTCAAAATCCTCTGTGCTGATGCGGTGGTCCAGCTCCACGTCGTAATAAAAACCGTTATCCACGGCAGGACCGCCGGCCAGCTGGGCATCCGGCCAGAGGCGGCAAATGGCCGTAGCCAGAACGTGCGCGCAGGAGTGGCGCAGCCGTTCCAGATCAGACATCTGTTGGCGTTCTTCAAGAGTCTTTCTTTCCTTGTGTTCGGACATACGCGCATTAGTAAACCCCTCTTAAACGCTGTTGGCAAATGCAAAAAGACTTTCTTCCCGAAAATTCAAGGCATGAACGCCGCGGAAAAGCCCTTTCCGCCGGCTTCCGGATTCTTCTTCCTGAACGCATTCTTTTTCCACCCCCTTTTCGTTCGTTTTTCCCCGGAGACCATGGTTGACCGCCCCGCGGCAACGACCGCGTCAACACTCCCAACGAATGATTTACACCCGCAGCCGTTTATGCCATAGTGGCGGCCAGCGGTCATGAACATCTTCCCCCTCTCCCTTTTCTGCATCTGCCTCTGCTGCGGGTTCTCCCGGGGCGGCCAGCCGCCTGAGGGCGCTCCTGTCCGTTTCCGGATCAATATGGATCAGGCGGAGGAAAACAAGGCTCCGGCCCCGGGCCCCGTTCCGGACCAGAGCACGCCGTTGAACGCGGCCAAACTGCTGCTCCGCGCCCTTCAGGAAAAAACGGACTGGAAACACGAACCGTACAAGTCATTGCCCGCCACTTCCCCCTTTGTAAGCCAACTCAGGCTGAAAAGCATTCTTTCCCGCATGGAGGCGGTTCAGGGGTATGTCACCGGAGCGGCCCCTGAACGTCCGCCCTTTGTGGATGAAGACTCCATCATTGCCGAAGGCGACCTGGCGATGGCCTACATCCTGCTGCCGGACAAGGCCAATCCGTACGTTTATGCGGCCACCGCCGTGGCCCTGGTGAAAAAAGAAGGCCAATGGAAGGCCTCCCTGACTCCCGGAAGCTTTAACAACACATTTCTTCCTTTTGACGACCGCATCCGTGAGAAAGCGAGAAAAATCTCCTCGGAGGCCAAGAAGAAAATTTTCGGCCTCGCCCACCAGTACTCCGTAGCCTCCGTCAAAGCCGCTCTGGAACATATCAAGCGCTTCCGTCAGGAAAACGTCAAGGAAGCAACGGACGACAAACTCAAAAACCTGCTTATCCGGGCCGTGAAAGGGGATGATCCGGCCCTCATCGCCGCCCTGCTCGTTTCCCCGTACTATACGGAATCCGCCATTACCCAGAGCGCACGCCTCATTCCCGTGGTCAAGGCCATGCGCCTCCAGGACAAAAGGGAGGAATACCGCTATATCCAGCCTACCAACCTCAGCTTCATGACCTTTCCGAATACCATCCTGGTTCCCCTGAGCCCCCATCCGGACGACCAGATGGCCCCGAACAGCCGTGAAGAAGACCAGCAGGAGGAAGCCAATAAAAACAACGCGAAGAAGAACGGCAAGGACATCCACAGCATCGGAGCCATGACCATCCTGCCGCCGCGCATGAGCATGCCGGGCATCGACAAACCCGCTCTCATTTACCGCTATGCGCTGGAAAAAACCAAGGATCCCACAGACGGCCTTCCCGTCTTCAAGATGAACCTGGCGGACGCTTTCGCTTCCTGGAATCTGAAACCGGACGAATCCACCACCGCCCGCATCATGGCGGATTTCCACCGGACGTATCCTCCTCTGGCCTTTCCTACTCCGGAAGAGGCCGTAACCGCCGCCGGCCGCGCCCTGGCGAACCGGGACAGCCTGACCATGGTGCGCATGCTGGCCCCATCCCGCTTTGCCTCCGTGAAAGAGTTTGAAGACGCGCTCTCCCAATTGAAAACAGTCATGGACAGAATTCCCGTACCGCACGCCAGGACAAGGAAAAAAGGTGTTCCCTCAGTCAAAGCGGCATACGTTCCTACCTCCAGAGACGGCAGCGCCGGAATTAAGGCTACCATCGGCGTGCGCCCGCCATCCAGGGTCGAAGTTTTCGTCAACAATCTGCATTTCATTAAAACGGATATCGGCTGGATGATCGCCGGGGCCGATGCGGAACAGCCGCTGGAACTGGAAGCCCCCAAGGCCCCGTGATCACATCCGCCCCGGAACGCCATTCCTTCTTAGAAAAGCCTTCTCATTACCACGCCATGATGAATCTACCGATACGGCCCCGCCGCAACAGAAAATCCGCCAACATCCGGAGCCTCATCCGGGAAACTTCCCTCTCCCCGGAACACCTCATTTATCCCGTCTTCGTCCATGAAGGGACCGGGAACCAGCCCATCCCCTCCCTGCCGGGATGCACGCGCTGGAGCGTCAAAGGGCTGGTGGAGGAAGCCAAGCGGCTGATGGACCTGGGCATCCGGACGCTGGATCTTTTCCCGGCCATTCCGGATGAAAAAAAAACGCCGGACGCCTGCGAAGCCTGCAACCCTGACGGCCTCATCCCGCGCACCATTTACGCGCTCAAAAGCGAAGTTCCGGGCATCACCGTCATGACGGACGTAGCCCTGGATCCCTACAATTCCGACGGCCATGACGGCCTGGTGGAATTCCGCTCCGACGGAACGATGGAAATCCTCAACGACGACTCCGTGGAGGTTCTCTGCCGCCAGGCGTTGTGCCACGCGGATGCCGGGGCGGACATCGTCTCCCCCAGCGACATGATGGACGGCCGCGTGGCCGCCATCCGCGCCACCCTGGATTCCGAAGCCCTGGACGACGTCTCCATCATGGCCTATACCGCCAAGTACGCCAGCGCGCTGTACGGGCCGTTTCGCGGCGCTCTGGAGAGCGCGCCCAAGGAAGGGGATAAGAAAACCTATCAGATGGATCCCGGCAACATCCGGGAAGCCCTGAGGGAAGCGCAGCTGGATGAAGCGGAGGGAGCGGACATCCTGATGGTGAAGCCCGCCACATTATATCTGGACGTCATGGCCGCCATGCGGAAGCATGTGACCCTCCCCATAGCCGCCTACCATGTCAGCGGGGAGTACCTGATGATCAAATCCGCCGCAGCCTCCGGCTGGCTGGATGAACGGGAAACCGTTCTGGAGACTCTAATCTCCATCCGGCGCGCCGGGGCTGATATGATCCTTACGTATTACGCCCCCCAGGCCGCCGAATGGCTTCAACAACGCTGACGCCGCACGGCCTCCGTACCGGAGGTGGACGTGCGGTTCAGAATACCGTCCTCCGCATGTCCACCTCCACAAAAATCATTGTCGGCATCGTGATCGCCGTCGTTATGGCGCTCACCTCCTTCTGGGGTGTTTACGCACCTTCCTTTTCGGAAGCCTATATGCTGCCCGTCCAGATGACGGCGGCTGACGGAACGCCTCTTGGCAACTTCCAGTGCCGCCCTGTAGCCGGGGAAAACGGAAAGACGCTCCTGGTCTTCCGGGATGCGGATTTCCTGCGCCAGACTACAGGCAGCATGGTGCACACCAAAATCATCCTTTCCTACAAAGGTACGCCGTTCTTTGAGGGAATCGTCCCCGGCCCTATGGAGGCCATTGAAATTCCCTCCGGCAGCCTTCCTCCCCCCTTCCGGGAGCTCCGGCATAACTGAAGAGGCTCTGCCGGGAGACGTCCTGTTATGGCATTGTTACTGAAAGGGCGCAGGTTTCTCTATACAACAGGGGAAACATTGTGGTTTTATAGAATCAAACGATGAGTGATTCAGCCTATACCATTCTGATTGCGGAGGACGACGACAGCATCAGGCATGCTCTGACGGATGTTCTGACCGCATCCGGCTACGAGGTGCTGGCGCTGGAAGAAGGACTGGCCGCCATCCATGCCGTGCGGGAACGCAATTTCGACCTCGCCCTGCTGGACGTGGCCATGCCGGGCGCCGACGGCTTCCACGTGCTGCAGGTCATGTCTAAGGAACGCCCCGGAACGCCTGTCATCATGCTCACGGCTCGCGGGGAGGAAGAAGACCGCGTGCAGGGGCTCAAGCTGGGGGCGGATGACTACATTGTCAAGCCGTTCAGCATCCGGGAACTGCTCGCCCGCATCGAAGCCGTGCTGCGCAGGTCTCCGGAACGGCCGCGCCAGCTCCGGGAAATCAGAATCCCCGGCGCCACCCTGGACAGCGCCAACCGCCTGATCACCTTTAAAGACGGGAGGGAAACCTCCCTGACCGCGCGGGAATTCGAATTCCTCACCTACATGGCCACCCACCCCAACCGCATTATCACAAGGGACGAACTGCTCCGGCGCGTATGGGACGTGGACCCGCGCCTGACGGATACGCGCTCCGTGGAAATGACCGTCATGCGCCTCCGGGACAAGCTCGGCCCCGCCTCCGCCTCCCCTCTGGAGACGCTCAGAAGCCAGGGCTACCGCTGGAATTCATCTTTCGTTTCCTGATCCGTGAACCGGCGCATACGCATCATTCTGCTGGCAATCAGCCTGCTGCTGGTCATCGGCACGCTCGGATGGCTCACCCATGTTCTGCTGATGCAGGCGGAAGAAACGGGCCATTCCGAACAACGCATCAGGGTGGAAGCCCTGGCCCATGAAGCCAGGCTGGAAATGGACCGCCTGCTGACCGCCTTCATCACGTTCGAACAGGCCCGCGGCTATTTTGAATACCAGTCCGTTTACGCCTACAAGCGTCCTTATGACCTGAGGATGGGAGCTCCGGCCCCAGGAGAAGCAGCCCGTGGCTCCAACCTTGCCGCCTACCTGCCGGACTACGTTACAGCTTTCATTCAGATTTCCCCTGCCGGGCGCGTGACCGGCCCCGCTCTGCCCCCGGAGCTTGCCGCGTGGCTGAATGAACAGAAGGACCTTTACCAACGGCTGAACGGCAAGGTCTCCTCCCTTACCTCCGTGCCGTCCAGCGGTAACCTCTGGACAGATATACGGAATGAAATTCTGCATGAACCTCCGGAACCGGAGCCAACGGCATCCGGCGCTCCGGCGCAAGTGGAAACCGTCACTTCCTTCGTTCCCGTGGAAGACGGAGGGAACCTTTACATCCTGCGCCAGGTGCATACCAGCCGCGGTATTTATTTACAGGGAGCCCTGATGAACATGGACAACCTGAACAGGCGCCTGCCCGTCCGGGTAAAGACGCTGCTTCCCCACAGCCGCCTGGCAACCTTCGACCCTTCCTCCCCGCCCCCGGAGGAAACCCGGCAGACGGGCGCACTCCCCTTTGCCAACGCCCCCCTGGTCTTTCTTCCGGGAGACACCGGAGCCGTTCCCCTTCAGGACCACAAAAAAATGCTGACCTGGACGCTCACCCTCATCTGGAGCATGGTTCTCCTGGGAGCGGCCGGGGTCATCTGGCTCATGCTGGGAACCTTTCGCCTGGAACAGCGCCGAGGGGACTTCGTCTCCGCCGTCACCCATGAACTCCGGACGCCTCTTACTTCCTTCTCTCTGTACACGGAAATGCTGGAAGACGGCATGGTGCCGGAACAGAAAAAGCCGGAATACTACGCCAACATGCAGCGGGAATGCCGCCGGCTGGAACATCTGATTGAAAACGTGCTCTCCTACTCCCGTCTTCAGCGGAACGCCATCCGCCGTGCGCGGGACACGCTCACCTGCCAGGAGCTTTTTGAACCCATTGCGGAAAAAATAGACCGCCGCCTCCGGGAGGCAGGCATCAGCTTCTCCTTTGCCCTGGCCCAGCCCATCCGTATCCTTCCTATCCATACGGACGCCGTCTCTGTAGAGCAGATTATGGACAACCTGACTTCCAACGCCATTAAATACGCCAAGGGGGAAAACGCCAAAGTCCAGCTTACCGTCCAGGCGGACCGCCACAACATCGTCATCCGCTTCCGCGACAACGGCCCCGGAATTTCCCCGAAAAACCGTAAGCTTGTCTTCAAGCCCTTCCGGCGCACAAAAGACGCCACCAACAGCCGGAAACCCGGCGTAGGCCTGGGTCTGGCTCTGGCAAAGGACACGGCCCGGTCCCTGGGGGGAGACCTGAAACTGGAATTCGGCACCCTGGGGGGAGCCAGCTTTCTGCTGACGATTCCCAAATCCTGAATTTGCCAGCGGGACAGCCGGAACCAACCGGAATTCGCCTCCCGGCCCGTACGGAAAAACCTTCCTGGTTCACCCCCTGCCTTTCCCGGACATTCCTGTAATATCCCGTCCGGGATGCTATACGCTTGCCTTCCCGTGACGGATATGTGACATTGAACCGCAACGCACGGCCAGGGGAAAACTTTCCGCTTGCTTCCCTTCCGGCGCAGCGGAACGAACAAACGCATGGACATGCCATCATGAGCAAAAGGATTTTGATTACCGGAGGAGTCGGCTTCATCGGCTCCCATCTCAGCGAACGGCTTCTCAGGGAAGGCCATGAAGTTATCTGCATGGACAACTTCTTCACGGGCAGCAAACAAAACATCCTCCACCTGACGGATTATCCCGGATTTGAAGTAATACGCCATGACGTTACCGTTCCCTATGTCATGGAAGTTGACCAAATCTACAACCTGGCCTGCCCCGCCTCTCCCCCCCATTATCAGTTTGACCCCATCCACACAATGAAAACCTCCGTGCTGGGAGCTCTGAATATGCTGGGCCTCGCCAAACGGTGCAAAGCCAGAATCCTCCAGGCCTCCACCAGCGAAGTATACGGAGATCCCATGGTTCATCCCCAGCCGGAAACCTACTGGGGAAACGTCAATCCCGTGGGCGTCCGCTCCTGCTACGACGAAGGTAAAAGATGCGCGGAGACCCTGTTTATGGACTACCGCCGCATGAACGGGGTGGACGTTCGCATCATCCGTATCTTCAACACCTACGGACCGCGAATGAACCCGAACGACGGCAGAGTAGTCTCCAACTTCATCGTTCAGGCGCTGAAGGGGGAAGACATCACCATTTACGGGACTGGCAGACAGACCCGGAGTTTTCAGTACGTGGACGACCTGGTGGAGGGAATGGTGCGCATGATGAATACGGAAGGTTTTTCCGGCCCTGTCAACCTGGGTAATCCAGAGGAATTCACCATGCTGGAACTGGCTGAAAAAGTCATTGAAATGACAGGCTCTTCTTCCAAAACAGTCTTCCGTCCTCTGCCTCTGGACGACCCGACCCAGCGCAAACCGGATATTCGGCTTGCAGAAGAAAAACTGGGCTGGAAACCTCATATTACGCTGGAAAAAGGATTGGAAAAAACCATTGCCTATTTCCGGAGTATTCTTTAGAAATCAGGGAATGCCGTCCACCTCAGCGGATGCTGAAAGGAATTCCATTGCATGCCGCGCCCCAGGCAGGCAGCCCGGAAAATACGGATGCCATTCATATACCGGGAGAGGCGGCATGCCAAACGGTTGAATATTACCCGTTTTTAACTGGCTCTGAAAGAATGGTTTTACTAGCATAAGATGTTATGGAACATGCCAGCACCAGGGAAATCTATTCCGTTCAGGCAACCGTCCGCACTTACGAAAGCGGCGCGGATGGACTGATGAAACCGGAAACGGTTCTGCACTGGTTTCAGGAAATAGCGGAAGCCCATGCCTCCTGCCTGGGGTTCGGCTATGATTTTGTAACGTCCCGCAGCCTGGCCTGGGTGGAAGTGCGCCTGGATGCGTCCGTCAATCGCCTTCCCCGGTGGAAGGAAACGGTAGAACTCCGGACCTGGACGGCCCAGGAAACGCCTCTGCTGGCGCGCCGCAATCTGGAAATCAGGGATGCCCAAGGCAACTGCATTGTTGCAGCAAGCTGCCTGTGGGCTGTCATTGATATACGCCGCAGGCGGCCGGTCCCCTTAAACAGGCACATCAGCCTTTTCCCGGATACCCCATGCAAAGAAACGGTAGCTCCGGTATCTATGGACATTTCAGGACTTCTGCCGAGTATCAGGGAATGGACGGCGGAACGCCGTGATACGGATTTCAACCGTCACATCAACAATGCCGCCTACCTGGTCTGGGCTCTGGACTCCCTGCCGGACTCCTGGCTAGAAAACCATCAACTGACAGGAATTCACCTGCATTTCAGAAAAGAAACCCATGCGGGAGACTCCATGAAATCCCTGCTGTTCTTACGGGACTCCCTCACCTCCCACCACCTCATGCACGGAGATGAACTGCGGGCGGAAGCGGTATTGGAATGGAAAACTGCTGAAATCGCATAAAAAAGGCCCTATTGCTCGCGTTCCGGTTTTTTCCGGCTCCGGATAGCGGAAAAGGGTTCCGGAAACATTTGGCGCGTTTTTACAGATTTGAGGTGGGGATGAGGTTTATGGCTCCGGGGGGGTGGGTGGGGCGGCGCTTTCTTTTTTGCTGCTGTTTTGTTTTTGCCCTATCCAGTCCGACCCTTGGGCGCACCTGTGGGATTTTTGGGCAGCAGAGGGCCGTTCCGGAGTTGTCCGGAACGGCCCTGGAGGGTCAGGAGGA
>CAJKMG010000017.1 GCA_905200945.1 uncultured Akkermansia sp.
CCGTTGAAGAACATCCAGATACTCTTCCTCAGGTATCTGAAATCCGATGGATTTTACTTTTGAACGGAGGCGATGAGCGAGATATAAAGCGTGGTTTTCCACGGTTTCCGACAATGTTGGTGATTGCTTTTCGTGCATATTCACCAACCCTGTGCAGACTTATCCAGCTAGCGAAAAACGCCCCACTTCCGCATCATCATTATTATTTGAAATTCATATATTTATCAAAAGAAAGCGGCTAGCTGGACGAATAAGCTCATCCAGCTAGCCGCTCATGGGAAGGGTCTATAACCGCCTGCCCTCCTACCTGTGCCTTTCCGGCTTCCTTTCAAGCGAAAGCATCAGTTCCAAAGGACGGATATAAGATTTACAGGGCACTACCTGGAACCGGCGGTACATGCCCTGCCTTGACTTCCCCCTTTTCTTGGCAAACGGGTCCCTTTCCGCCAGCTGGGGCAGTCTTTCCACAAGAACTTTTCTCAAATCCGACCTGGCTTCCGCCTCATTCCCTATCCCGGCCCTTTTTAGAAGTTCCTTGTCCAAACAGGCTTTATCCGGATTCATTACGTACAAAAACAGCATCTTATAAGCCGGCTTCGTGGAATCCTGGCCCGCCGCCGCCCGTTGCCTGCTGAAAAAACGTTTTTCCTCCCGATAGGAAAACCTCATGAATTCCTTCACTTCTCCACCGCCCCGTGAACAGGAAAAGACTATTTCCCGCTCATCGGTCACGGAAATCCACAGATCCTCCCACATGGCGCCGGTTGGAAGGCTTTCCCCCGTGCGCGCATGCACAGGCATGTCCTGCCTGAGCCACTCCCAGGAATAGCCGTATGCCCAGGCAAATCCATCTTTCGTCGTCACCATGACGTCGGGAATGGAAACAACGATGCCTTTGTACTTCTCAACAATTGCAGCCTCCATGGCGGCAGTCCGCCAACGCTTCCCCATCACCAAGAGAAGAAAGGGCCTTTCCGGCTGTGCCTGCCGGATGACGCGCAGGCATCTGGAAACCAGCCGCTCATCAAAAGCAAAAGCAAAATAGGCGGTTACGGGAAAATCAAAAAGCCTGATCAGGCACTCCGGAATCAGCTCCGTTCCGCTGATTTCCCTCTCCGTCTTTCCGCAGGAACGGGCAATATTCAAAGCAATCTTCCTGAACACCAGGGCATGCACGAAAAGCTCGCTCCTCTCAACAGGCTCCCGGCAGCAGGGTTCCTTCAATACATAAAAACGCCTGCGGTCTTCTTCCCCGGGGTTCCCTCCGTACTCGTAAAAAGGCTCTTCTTCCGGAGGCAGAGCCACCACTTTCAAAGGATTGCCGATATCGTCGGGGTTGTAATAGTCACCGGATATTCCGGCAAGTTTACAGCCGCATACCCAGTGCCCCGGATAAAAATCCCCGCCCACCCTGGCCTTCCATATCCAATCGGGAGACTCCAGGCTCTCACTTTCAATAATGATATTGAGGATATTGCCGTAATTAAGCTCCATGAATCCTATTGTACAACTGGTCAAAACCAGCCTGTTCAAAATACATATCAATGAGCCTGTATTGCTCGCTTTCCAATTCCAGGCCATTGGAATCGGGAGTCAAAGAAACGGTTTTCGGGTCTCCTTCTTCAAACTCAAAATAAAAAAACGCTTTGTCCACATGGAACCCGCTGGGGACGACAATCAGGGGGCCGTCTTCATCGCCAAGCTCGGAAAGGCTTTTGTAAGTGCCTGTAAATCCCCTCATCAACACCTCTTTCTCCGTCCTCTTCCTTGCATGGAGAGGCCTGGACATGACAAGCTTATAAACAGCAACCCTTCGCAGACCCGGAATATTATTAAACACCTCAATGTCGGCGATGGACTTCTTATTAAACACGCTCAGGGTGTAGCGGTTCCTTAATTCCCAAATATCCGAGCCGAACAGCATGCGGCCAGCAATGACGGCATAGGCCCGCATCATCCATTGGATTCTGGCGCTGACCTGTAAATTGATGTACAGGCATTTCGAACTCCCCCTGTAGATGACAATGTCCGTATTCCCGGGAGTACGTATGCTGCTGACTATCTCTTTGGCCGACGTGTCAACCTCATCAACGGTTTCCTGATAATGCCCCCGTTTGATGGTAAACCAGTAATCAGAGGAAATCCGGTCACAGCTGATAACGCATACGTCAGTCATCCCCTTCTGCGACAAAATTCGGGACAGATATTGACGGCAGCCTTCTTTTTCCTTCTCCCTTTCTTTCTCCGTAATCATGGGGAAAGGAAGCGCATCTTTCATGGGGGGAAGAATACGATACGATTTCCTCTTTTTAATGGAATGCAATTCCTCAATCTGCCTGAGCAAGCTGATATTGCCGTCCAGAAAATGCAGAACGGCGAGTTCAATTCCATTGGAAAAATCTCTGTTGACGGAAACGCCCAACGATTCGGCGTATTCCCGCAAATCCGCAGTAGCTTCACCGGAACTGCACGTTTGCAAAAGGTGGAAAATACGGTAAATCCTGTCCGTCTCCTTTTTAAGGCCGTACATCCGGTAACAAATGCCGGAAATAATAGTTTGCCCGAGAGCCCTGCGGTATGCCTCCAGCTGTTGGCGGTCGGAAAAAGGTTCAGGAGGAATTACAGTAGGAAAACCGGTTACCTCTTTTCTGAGGTACGCTTCCAATTCCCTGAGATATTCATATCGGAGAAATGGTAGAAATCTGCGGATAATAAACGATGTTAAACGGTTATTCATAATGGCGTTGGTTGGCGCATTATGGTATCTTCATGAATAAAAGACAAGTATCGTTTCCTGTGACGGATTTTGCCGATTAGGGCAAGCAATAAAAGTATCCGCGGAATCTTTGCAAATCGCGGCAGCAACCTCAGAGCAACTTGTGCGGAGAACCGATAGCCCCCTTTCCCCATTGGCGGAGAGGATTCGGAAAAACCTTTTCCCCATCCTTTGGCATCCCCGGAAAGGCGGGTTCCCCCTTCTCCCACAGAGGGACTTTTCAATACCAACCAACCATCACATGTTCAAATACATTCTCAATCGACTGACGGAACGTTCCACATGGCTGGGCTTCCTTGCCCTGGCCACAGCCTGCGGAGCCACTATCGAACAAGCTCTTGCCGACCAGATTATCGCCGCAGGCATGGCGGCGGCAGGCCTCATCGGCATTGTCACCAAAGACCGGAAAAAGGAACAGGAAAACCACGACAATGGCTGACAGCATTTCCGACCTGCAGAAAGATACCTTCTACTGGCAAAGGCTCTTGCGCCTGGCCGGGTACTATCACGGAGCCATTGACGGCATTCCCGGCAACGGCACGCGGAACGGAACGGAACGCTGGAGCACGGACGCCGACCGGTACAAAATGGAGACCGGATGCTTTGACGAACGCACCGAACGGAACATCTCCACCCTTCTTCCGGAAGCGCAAAAAGCCGCCCGGCAGTGGTTCAAACTGGCCCGGAATGAAGCCGTCAACCAGGGATATGAAGCAAAAATTATCTGCGGAACGCGCACGTATGCCGAACAGAATGACCTCTACAGGCAACGCCCTAAAGTAACGAATGCCCGCGGCGGCCAGAGCTGGCACAACTTCGGCCTGGCCTGGGATTTTGGAATTTTCCAGGACCGCAACTACCTGCCCAATCACCCTCTTTACACCACTCTTGGCAAACTTTACGCAAAAATTGACGGCCTGGAGTGGGGAGGAACATGGAAATCCTTTACAGATCCGCCGCATTTGCAGCTCCATCAATTCGGAAGCATTTCCGAAGCGCGCAGAAGTTTCGAAACATGACCTTTCCAACCCCATGACCCAGACTGCCGTTACTACAAGTGTCGTTTTAGCCAACACCCTTGCGGTTGTTTGCATGGCTACTTCTGAACTCAATCCCCTGCTTGAATACGTTCAAAACGGCGCCTCCGTGGCAGCCGTGATGGGCATCTTCCTCTGGAGGGAAATGAAACGCGCCGAACGCTACGAGAAACTTTACGACCAGGAGCGCAGGCAACGCATTACCGCTGAAAGGAAATGTTCCTCCTGCATGTTCATGAAGCTGGCGCATGAACAATTCGCAGGCATTCACTCCCAAAAAGGCAACGCCCCCTCCCCTGAAAACCACAGGCGTTCCTTAACAACGGGGCAATAATTCTTATCCAGCCCCTGCACCAATCTTCTGGCGTTGCGTCAAAGCCAATGCACGAATGCATCATAAAACCAGTAAGGCCCTGCAAGCAGTTAACTTGCAGGGCCTTGTTTGGTGCGCCCGAAAGGACTCGAACCTTCACGGGGGAACCCCCACTAGAACCTGAATCTAAACACTTTTATTCATTGTAAACAATTTACGAACATGTCCCCCAGTTTGTCCCCTAATTCGTCTTGAAGCTTTTTCTGTAAACCATTACTCTCGTTACATGAAGAGGAAGCATGCCAAAGGCCGATATGGCAGCAAAGTCAAACTCACTGAAGTGAAGAAGAAAGGTCGCCCTTCAGTCTGGCGGCTCCGCTTTGTTGACAAGGACACGGGAGAATGGAAAGAGCGCACCTTTCGCGATTACGACGAAGCCCGGGCTCTCTACGATATGTATGACAAGGGGCATATCGACGATGCCCTGGCAATATTCAATATGGTTGCAGAGGGAGAATCCGTGGTCGAAATGTTCGCTATCCGCTTGTGGAGAAAATTTGGAAAGAACAACAACCTTCTGCAACATACGCTTCAATATTTGTACCAGCATGAAGATCCGGAAGAGGTGAAGGCATTTGCAACTGATCTCCTTTCGTGGTGGAAAGATGCTCTCACGGATACCAAAGAGCAGGAAATCAAGGATTTACTCGGATCACAATTAAGCGTCATTGCTGATCATGTTGACATTACCGCCCCGAAACCACCCCCGGCGGGTATATCTCTGGATGACGCCATGGCTCAGTATCGAAAGGAGAGGCAGCTGATGCTGGATCGGGGCCAATGCCAGCCGGCCCACCATAAGAATGTACTTCATGAACTCGATAAATGGCAGCAAGGCTGGACCAACCGGGAGTTGTCATCAATCACCGCCGCCGAAATCAATGACAAACTGGATTCGTTCCGGTATCAGGGAAAGCCCCTCTCGAATACCAGCAAATACAGGTACCGCGGTACGCTGAATGCCTTTTTTCTCTGGGCCATTCAGCACGATCTGATTCAGAAAAACCCGGTCTCCTTGACCGTCGCTCCTTCCAGGGATCACATCTCTATTGGGATTCTTACCCCGGACGAATTCCGGAAATTGCTTGAGGCGGCATTAAAATATGACCGCCCCATGCTTTCCCGTATTGTCCTACAGGGATTGTGCGGGCTAAGACGTTCAGAGGTTGTTCAATACAAGGACAAACCGGATGGACATGACGATATCTTTGTTTCGCGTGAGATCGCGAAGGGACCCAAGGGGAAAACGAAGGATCGTTACATACCCACCTCCCCGCAAATCAAGGCATGGCTGGCCGCAGGCGAATGGGAGCCAATGACCCGGGATGACGAACTCAGATATGGCTATCGCCTGGACCAGCTGGCAGCCAAAGCCGGCATCACGATACCAAAGAATGCGTTGCGACACTCATTCGCTTCCTATCAGGCAGCTCTCCATCCCTTGCCGGATGTTGCCCGCTGGATGGGACATAGTGGAACGCAGATGACCGAATCCCACTACAGGCAGGGTGTTTCCCGTAAGGATGCTGAAGCATACCTTTCTATCATCCCGGATGCGGTTAGTTGATCTTTGCCCCAGTCGTTTTAGTCAGATAAACAGCATTTTTTATTGACTTTAGTCAGATAAACAATACTTTTTAATCATGAAGGGGAGCATCAGGAGCCAGCTGAGGGAAAAAATATTTTCCGAGAAGGCAAAAGGAGAGGTTATTACTTCTTCCGATTTTCTTGCGTTCTGGCCCAGGACAGCAGTAGACCAAGCGCTTTCTCGCATGGCAAGGGATGGCGAGCTCAAGCGTATCCTTCCAGGTATTTATGAGATACCGGCGACCAACAAGAGATTTAATTTGCCTGTACCAACTGACCCGGAACAGGTAGCGAAAGCCTGGGCAAGGAAAAATGAAGCTCGTCTTTTACCTAATGGAATCCATGCCGCTAACGCTTTGTGGCTTTCCGACCAAATGGCCGGGCGGTACGAGTATTTGACGGATCGACCTTCTGCAACGGTTCACGTAGGTGGATGGAAACTCCGCTTCAAGAAGACATCTCCGAAACTGATGCGCCTGTCGGGGAGTATTACGGGATTGGTCGTTCAAGCGTTGCGCTCGCTGGGCAGGAAGTCGATAGATCGTGATTTTGTTGTCACTCAATTAACCAAACGGCTTTCCGATACGGAAAAGGAACAATTATCTCGTGATATGGATCTTGTTCCTGTATGGATGCGCCCCATTCTACAACAAGTCATAGCGCCCCCTGTCTCTCATGAGTGATTTCCTCAGTCTCCCATCCGAAGATCGAATATTCTTGTGCCGCCACATTGGCGAGCAGCTGGGTATCATTCCTTCTATTGTTGAAAAGGATTTCTGGGTATGCCGGGCTCTGAATATCCTTTTTCGGGAAGACTCCTTGAAGCCTTATCTATGCTTCAGAGGCGGGACGTCCCTCTCCAAAGCGTACAGGATCATACGCCGTTTCTCTGAGGATATCGATGTTGCGTTATCTCCTTGTTTCTTCGCTGAACTGGGTGAAGAAGATAAGCCGGCAGCGTTTCAATCCGCCAGCCAGAGGGATGCTAAATTGCGTAAGATTCGCCCCCACTACCGGAGGATGATGGAGCATGTTCTCCAGCCTCTCATGGAGGAGAGGATGAAAGAAATGGGAATCAAGAATGTGCATATCGAGTTGGAAGATCTGTCCTCGGCCCGTGATCCATTTGTCCTCTTAATCCATTATCCATCCTTGTTCGAACAGAATGAAAGCCTCTACATTCGTCCTTTTGTCAAAATCGAATTGAGCGGGAGAGCTCAGACGGAACCATCCGAAGCCAGGATGGTCGATTCTTACATTGGGGAAGGATTTCCGGAGTTTTCAGATTCGACTGAAGTACGAACGATTAGCCCTTTCCGAACATTCTGGGAGAAGTGTTTCATTCTCCATGAGAATAATACCCGTCCGCATGAAGGATGGAATATCAAGACCAGGCTGGCACGCCACTATTATGATGCGGCAGCCCTTATCCGAGCGGGATATGTTGATAAGGAGCTATTCTTCGATGTAAGGGACAAACGCAAGCTCTACCATTGGCAGACATGGGTCGATTACGATACATTGCTTCCTTCAGATTTGAAACTGATCCCGGATTCTCTTGAATTGCGAGAAAAATGGCAAAGGGACTACGAACAGACTTCAGCCATGCTCTTTGATGAACCGGAGCCTTTTGATTCATTGATGAGCACGATCAATGGCATCATGAATCAAGACATAGGATGAATGTCCTAATATGATTGATAAAATGTGTCCATATCCATTTTTTATCAATCATAATTGAAAAATCTATTCCCTTCGCGTCATCTATATATGACGGCTTATTACCTGCCGTCATGTACTCATGACTCCATTCTATGCACTCCGCCATCAGGTGAGGCGGCTGGATGAAGAACTCTGCGGCAATGGCGGGAAGTACTCGACCGGGGATGTTCTGTTTTCAGGTGAGGGGAAACGAATCGTTCTGGGAAAACTCATTGCGGAAGGCGGGGAAGGATCGGTCCTTGTTGCCCATTCGGCATTAGGATCGCCACTCGTTGCCAAGCTCTATCATCCAACGCAACGGAAGCGTTGGCGTGAGCAGAAGCTTCGGCTGATGTGTTCCCGCCCCATTCGTTCCCCGTGCGTGGCGTGGCCGCGTGAGATCCTGTACGACGAACTGCGGCACTTTGTCGGCGTATTGATGCCCCGGGCGGACGGTGTTCCGCTCGGGGCGTTCACGTTTCATGCCGAGTTGCTGACGAACCAGTTCCCCTCATGGACCCGTTGCGATCTGACCAGGTTGTGCCTGAACTTGTCGGAATCCGTCCATACGCTGCACCGATACGGTGTCGTTCTGGGCGATCTGCATCCCGGCAATGTGCTGGTTTCTCCTGATGGCTCCATCTGCTGGGTGGATGCCGACAGTTTTCAGGTCGAGGACTATCCCTGTTCCGTCGGCACGGAACGGTTCCGGGCACCGGAACTTAGAGGTAACTACGGAGACTTCCTCCGCACCCGCAGTCACGATGCCTACGCCTTGTCCGTCCTGCTCTTCATGACGCTGACGCTCGGCCTGTCTCCCTTTGCCCGTCAAGGGGGAGAAGGAGACATGCGGGAAGCTATCAGGAAGGGAACGCTACCTTATGCGTTTGCTTCGTACAGACCGCCAGCGGGATTCTACCCGCCCGATACGCCCGGGCGCTATGTCTGGTCGTATCTCCCCCGCAAGCTCCGCGATGCTCTCGGTCACAATCTTACCTGTGTCCAGCATCGCGATTTGCGTCCACGCGCCATGCCGGGGTATCTGGCGCGTTGTTTGCTGCAATACCTCAGGGATATGGAACCGGGAGGAAGAAGGGATCATCCCATGTACCGGGATCTTCTGCACGACCGGCCCTGTCCGCCCCACAGTCTGCTAGTACAGATGACACCCAACATCTGTACGGACTGCGGGATTCTCTTCCGGGAGGCTCCTGACGATGTCGCACGGCGTTTACGGCAATCTCATACCCGCCCCCTGTGCAGGCTCTGCATACGGCGTCGTAGCGCATTGAATCAGGCAACCCGGAATTCAACCATCAACCATTAACTTGAATAAACTATGTCTATATCATCATCAACACACCCAACCAGACAGGAACAACTCGCCGCCATGCGCGAGTTCGGCAACAACGCCAACGCCCGGCTTCCCGTTCTCTTCCTGCTGGATGCCAGCAGCAGTATGAACGGTATTGTCCGAGGCGACAACCAACACATCCTCCGTCAGGAGTATTCTGACGGGATCAACTGGAATATCGTCACGGGAGACAATATCGTCACCCGGATGGATGAACTTAATGCCGGCCTTCAACGGTTCGTCAGGGACATTCTTGCCGATCCTCTGGCGAAGCTGGCCGCCGATGTAGCGGTGATGACTTTCGCCCGGACGGTGGCGACAGTGAAGGAGTTCGGTCCGATCCGGGAATCTGACACAGGGCTGAAGATTTCCACGTCACAGGAGGATGAAACGCTCCTGGGTGAAGCCGTCGAGCTGGCCTTGTCCGAACTCGACAGCCGCAAGCGTACCTACCGGGCACACGGGGTGGAATTCTACCAGCCCTGGCTTGTCGTGATGACGGACGGTGTACCGACCAGCGCCCGGCACCGGGAGCTGGAGGGACGATTGAAGGAACTGACGGCTTCCCGCAAGCTCAGCGTGTTCGTCTTCGGTATCGGTCGTGCCGATCTGTCGGAGCTTTGCAGCATCAGTCCGGGGCGTCCTCCCATGCAGGTCAATGAGCAGAAGTTCCCGGAACTGTTCGCATGGCTGAGCCGGAGTGTCCACACGGTCAGCATGTCCATGCCGGGCGACGGGGTATCGTTGACTCCGCTCCCGGAGGATGTGTGACAGGTGTAAACTGCTCACCTTGGGAAGCCTTCCTGATGGAAGGCTTTTTTATCCCCCATCTGCCTATAGAGTTCAATGTTTTTACTCTTTTCCCCAGGTATTTATCTGGTATCCTACTTCTACATTGTCCTTCGGCTTCTTATCTATGCAATCTCCCTTTCGTCAAATACTGGCTTCCATCAGAGAAGCCTCCATCACCGAAAAAGACAAAGGAACTCGTTTTGAGCTTCTTGTTAAACGTTATCTCGAAACGGATCCAGTTTATCGCGACCGGTTTTCACAAGTATGGATGTGGATGGACTGGCCTTACCGCAACGGGAAAATCGACCAAGGGATTGATCTTGTGGCGCGGGAAGCCGTTTCCGGGGAATACTGCGCCATCCAATGCAAGTGCTATGATGAAAATCACCTGCTGGCTTTGCCCGATGTCGGCACCTTTTTTGCGAGCCTTCACATGCAATGGCCTACAGACTTGGGGAGGCTTCCATTCGCCAGCGGCATGATTGTCGCGACAACGAACAAATGGAATCTGCCTCTTTCCGAAACGATAGACGCGCAATCCATTCCCTGTTCCCGGATATCCTTAAGCGATCTGGAAAACTCCCCCATTGATTGGGCTGCGTGCGCTAAAACTCACGGCATTGAAATGCCTTTGCAACAAAAGCATCAGCCTCGCCCCCACCAGAGGGAAGCCATTGACAAGGTTCTGGAAGGATTCAGGACGCAAGACCGCGGCAAACTCATTATGGCCTGCGGAACGGGAAAAACCTTTACGGCGCTGAAGTTGGCTGAGGAATATACTCAGGGCAAGGGGCTTGTTTTATTTCTTGTTCCCAGCATCGCCCTTTTGTCCCAATCTTTGCGGGAGTGGACGGCCCAATGCGGATGCCCCATGTATTCCATTGCGGTATGTTCGGATTCCAGAGCTTCCTCCCTTGATGATTCGGGAGATTTGACTGCGAATGACCTTCCGGCGCCAGCATGCACTGATCCACAAAGTGTTGCCCGGCAATACGCTTTTTGGAGCAGGAAAAAGGGGATGCTTGTTGTCTTTTCCACTTACCAGTCCATTGAGGTCATCAGCAAGGCTCAGAAGCTGGGAAATTTGCCGGAATTTGATCTCATCATCTGTGACGAAGCTCATCGCACGACGGGCGTTTCCCTCAAGAATGAAAAAAAGGGCGGGTACGATGAATCCGCATTCGTCCGGGTGCACGATGCCGGCTTTCTGAAAGCGGCCAGGAGGCTGTACATGACTGCTACGCCCCGCATTTATACGGAAAGCAGCAAAAAGAAGGCGGAAGAGGGCGGGGCTATCGTCGCCTCCATGGATGATCTGGTGACCTATGGCCCGGAATTTCACCGTCTGCCTTTTTCCCGCGCGGTTCGGGAAAATCTTCTTTCCGATTACAAGGTTCTCGTCCTGTGCGTGGATGAGGCTTATGTCAGGGAGGTCTTCAAGAAAGAACTTCAGGATGACGGCAATGAATTGAAACTTGATGATGCCGTCAAACTGCTGGGTTGTTACAACGGCCTCCGCAAGAAAATGTACCGCATTGTCCATTCCGCTCCGCAGGATGAACCGGAACAGGACTCTCTGCCTGCGGAAGAACCAGATGAGGATACGCTTGCTTTTGATCCCGCCCCGATGAGGCGCGCCGTGGCCTTTGCCGGGCGGATTGCCGACTCCAAGTCAATTTGCAATCAAATGAACGTGATTGTCGATCAGATTGCGATTGATGAACAGGGCAGAGAAAGCTTCCTGCCTTGTGAAATCAGGCACGTCGATGGAACGATGAATACGCAGGAACGCAATGACCTTCTTGGCTGGCTTAAGGACGATGCCGGGGAACGCCATTGCCGCATCCTTTCCAACGCCCGGTGTTTGTCTGAAGGCGTGGACGTTCCTGCTTTGGATGCCGTCATGTTCCTTTCCCCCCGGCGTTCCCAGGTGGATATCGTTCAGTCGGTAGGCCGCGTGATGCGCCGTTCCCCCGGCAAGCAATACGGTTACATCATTCTCCCCATCGGCATTCCGGAAGGGAAAACGCCGGAAGAAGTGCTGGACAATGATGAAAAATACGGTGTTGTCTGGGATGTTCTTCAGGCTCTTCGCGCCCATGATGACCGCTTCAACGCGGAAATCAACAAGATAGACCTCAACAAAGGCCGCAGCTCCATTATTGACGTAGTGGATGGAACTGGAAAAGGCACGGATAAACGCCGCCGTAGTAAAGGAAGCGGAGGCGAAGGAGGGGACGGAGCCGCAGCGGGCGGAGATTCCGGCTCCGGCACGTGGCTTTTCCCTGTGGGCGAATGGCGTGAAGCCATTCTGGCGCGGGTGGTCAAAAAATGCGGTGACCGGCGGTATTGGGATACCTGGGCCAAAGACATCGCCGTTATTGCCGAACGGCAGATGGCCTCTATTGACGACCTGCTTCAACAAGGGCATGGAGCGCAGGAATTCGACTCCTTCCTGTCCGGCTTGCGCAACAACATCAATCCCAACATTTCGCGGGATGATGCTATTGAAATGCTGGCTCAGCAGGTGATCACCCGCCCGGTATTCGATGCCCTGTTTGATTCCTATCCTTTTGCGGAGCAAAACCCCGTATCCCGCAATATGAACAGGATGCTGGAGCTGATTCAGGAAAAAACCTCCGGAGAGGATGCAAAAAAGTTGACCCAGTTTTACGAATCCGTCAAGGAACGCGCCGCGGGCATTGGCAATGCGGAAGGCCGGCAGAAAGTCATTGTGGAACTGTACGACAAATTCTTCAAGAATGCCTTCCCCCGCATGGCGGATAAACTGGGCATCGTGTACACCCCCATTGAAATTGTGGATTTCATCATCCACAGCGTTCATGCGGCGCTTAAGAAGGAATTCGGACTGTCCAAAGGCCTTGCGGAAAACAATGTGCGCATTCTGGACCCCTTTACAGGAACGGGCACTTTCATCGTGCGTCTGCTTCAGAGCGGCCTGATCAGCAGGAAGGACCTGCCCCGTAAATACAGGAAAGAACTCTTTGCCTGTGAAATTGTCCTGCTGGCCTATTACATTGCCTGCGTGAACATTGAGGAAGCCTACCATGGCGTCATGAAGACTCAAGATTACGAGTCTTTCGAAGGCCTGTGTCTGACGGACACCTTCCAGATGGGCGAAAAAGGAGATTTTCTCAGCGAAATGTTCTCTGAAAATGCCGAACGCGTCCAGCGCCTGAATAGTCAGGACATCCGCGTCATCGTGGCCAATCCTCCTTATTCCGTAGGGCAGAAGTCTGCCAATGACAATAATCAGAATCAAACTTATCCCGCCCTGGATGAGCGTATTGAAACAACTTATGTACAAGGCACGAAAGCGACCAATAAAAACAGCCTTTACGACTCCTACATCCGTGCCTTCCGCTGGGCCAGCGACCGCATTACGGAAGACGGCATTGTCGCCTTTGTGACGAATGGTTCATTCATTGACAACAACGCCATGAATGGTTTCCGCAAGACGCTGTTGGATGAATTTTCCTCAGTCTATTGTTTTAATCTTCGCGGAAATGCTCGAACATCAGGAATTCAGAGACAAAAAGAAAAAGGGAATGTTTTTGGTTCCGGCAGCCGGACTCCTGTCGCCATCACTATTCTCGTAAAGAAGAAAGGGCATTCTGGCACGGGCAGGCTCTTTTATTACGATATCGGCGACTATCTTTCCCGGGAAGAAAAGCTTTCCATCATCAGGAATTTCAAAGACATCGACTCCATCTCTTGGAAAGAGCTGACGCCTGACGAACACGGCGACTGGATCAGCCATCGTGATCCTGGCTTCAGTAACTTTATGCCCATAGGCGATAAGGAAACCAAAGGAAAATCAACCAGCAAGGCCATCTTCAGTATTTTTTCCAATGGCTTAAAAACACAGCGTGATGCCTGGTGCTATAACTTTTCCCGTTCCGCTTTGGAACGGAGCATGAGAAAGACCATTGATTTTTACAATGTCCACTTAAATCAGCCGGAGGTTACCTATGATCCTGCATCCATCAGCTGGACATGGGCTGCCCTGACCAATGTGAAGAACAAAAGACAGGCTTACTTTTCGGCAGCCCATATTCGCCCGGCATTGTATCGGCCATTTTGCAAAGCCAATCTTTATTTCGACAGGATGTGGAATGAGAGGGTATATCAACAACCAAAGCTTTTCCCGACGGAACAGCATGGGAATCTGGCGATTTGCTTACCTGCTCCAGGTGGTAAAAAACAGTTTAGTGTAGTTATATCAGATGTTTTGTGCGATTTGCATGTGAATGGTGATGCCCAATGTTTCCCGCTCTACTGGTATGAAAAGAAAGACAAATCAGAGAATGCTCTGGGTTTGGAGCTGGATGAACGCAAGGGGGATTACATCCGCCGCAATGCCATCACGGATTTTGCCTGGAACCAGTTCCGGCAGGCGTACGGAGACTCCAAGATTACCCGGGAAGATATCTTCTACTACGTTTACGGCATCCTGCATTCGCCTGAATACCGGGAACGCTTTGAAAGCAACTTGAAAAAGGAATTGCCCCGGATTCCTTATGCGAAAGATTTTTGGGCATTCAGCAAGGCCGGGAGGGAACTGGCAGAGTGGCATTTGAATTATGAAACGGCAGCCCCCTGGCCGGTTGCGGAAGAAAGCCATGGGGATGATGCCGTCGAAAAGATGAAATTCCCCAAAAAAGGAGTCAAGGATATCATTATTTACAACAAAAGCACTATTATCAAGGGGATTCCTCCTGAGGCTTATGAGTACATTGTCAATGGCAAGTCTGCCATCGAATGGATCATGGAATGTTATCAGGTCAAAACGGACAAGGAGAGCGGCATTCTGAATGATCCCAATGACTGGTGCCGGGAACATCATGAGTCCCGGTATATCCTTGAGCTGCTTAAGCGCGTGATCCGGGTCAGCATGGAAAGCGTCCGTATCGTCAAATCCCTGCCGAAACTGGAAGAAATCAATTAGGCAAAGAACAGGTTGGTTTTTCATCAGGGAAGCTGCCCGTTCTTCTTCCCTGCCTTCTGCTGGATACGTGATGATCTCATTTTCTGTAACGTTTACCGGAGGATAAATATTACTCTTTCGTATCGTACTCAAGTTCTTGATTCAACACCTCCATGCATCGGGTATAGCTGTAAATTTTGTCCCGCTTCTTTCCTGTTATTTCCGAAACGATGTGCAGTTTCTGAAGACGAGTCAAACCGCTGTTAACGGTGGCGGGGCTCAGGCCGGTTTCCGCAACAATGTATTTGCTGTCGGCAATCAGCTTTCGTGTAAAACATTCGAAAATAAGCAATGTCGTTGCCGAGGAGCGGCCTGTTTGTTCGATGATCTTCCGGTCATCGGATATTTGCCGGGCAATCTGTCTGGCGGTCGTCACTGCCTGCCGGGATGTCAGTGTTACGGCTTCGAGGAAATAGGAGAGCCACGCTTCCCAGTCCCCTGTTGATCTTACGTCGCTGAGAAGACGGTAGTATTCCTGACGGTGAACTTTGAAGAACAGGCTGAGGTACAGGAGCGGGGCTTTCAGGACACCGGAATCGCAAAGCATCAGGGTGATCAGCAAACGTCCCAGGCGGCCATTTCCGTCAAGGAATGGGTGAATGGTCTCGAACTGCACATGCACCAACGCCGCCTTGATGAGAACGGGCAAGGGGTACGCGGAATCATGAATAAACAGTTCCAGTTTACCCATGCATTCCATGACCCGGTGAGGAGGAGGAGGCACGAAAACGGCATTGCCCGGCCTTGTTCCGCCGATCCAGTTCTGGCTTGTACGAAACTCTCCCGGATTCTTGCCTTCTCCCCGGCCCTTTCTTAGCAAGACTTCGTGCATCTCCCTGATCAACCGCAACGACAGGGGCAGGCCTTCCCGGATCTTGTCCAGGCCGTACTGCATGGCGGCAACGTAATTGCTGACTTCCGTGACATCTTCCAGGGGAACGCCGGGAATCCCATCCATTTCCGACACCAGCAAGTCCGACAGTGAAGACTGGGTGCCTTCAATTCTTGACGACAAGACGGCTTCCTTGCGGACGTAGGAATACAACAGAAGTGAATAGTCCGGCAAAAGAGAGGTCAGGGAATTGAGTTCACCGACCGCAATCAGAGCCTGGTCATGCGATTGCTGCAATTCGGGACTGATGTCTATTCCCGGGACGGGCGGCAACGGCGAAGGAATAAACGCCTTCACCCGTTCTCCCGCTACCGCCGTAATCTCATATTCTCCCGTATGCCTCCTCTTCATATGGCTATGATTAACCTAAAATAACCTGCCTGTCTATTTCAAGTTGATGCGTTTTCTTAAAATAGCGGCTGTAGTTATTTCAAGAAATGTTTCCATGGGAGCGATGCCTCTTGATGAAAGTCGTCAGATGATGTAAGCTTTGAGCTTTGCATGCATGCCGGTTTTGCTATGCTCCATTGGGTTTGTTGTTCCAGAATGACTGCCGTTATTCGGGTTGCCATATGGATTGATCGAAAAGAAGACAAGGTATGACCCATCTGCCGACAGAAGATGAAACCCCGGTTCCCGGAGAGTTGCTATTGTATACTTCTCCGGATGGTAAAATCCGTCTGGATCTTCGCATCCATGATGAGACCTTGTGGATGACCCAGCAGATGATGGCCGAACTGTTTCAGACAAGTAAACAGAACATCGGACAACATATTGCGAATATCCTGCAAGAAGGTGAGCTTCAAGAGGATGGAACTGTAAAGAAATTCTTTACAGTTCGATTGGAAGGAGAACGACAGGTGAAACGTTCTGTCATCTTCTACAACCTAGACATGATCATTTCCGTCGGTTACCGGGTGAATAGCATACGGGGCACTCAATTTCGCATATGGGCGACCCAGCGCCTGAAGGAATACATGATCAAGGGATTTGCCATTGATGACGAACGCTTGAAGAACCCGCCGATTCCCGGAACGACACCGTTGCCGGACTATTTTGATGAATTGCTCGAGCGTATTCGGGACATTCGTGCCAGCGAACGGCGCATGTACCTGCGCATCAAGGATGTTTTTGCCATGGCAGCTGACTATGTGCCGTCCGGAAAGGAAACGACGGAGTTTTTCAGCTCGATTCAGAACAAACTGCACTATGCCATTACCGGACACAGTGCTGCGGAATTGATGATGATGCGGGCAGACGCATCAGCGCCCAACATGGGGTTGACCAGCTGGGTTGGAGACCGAATCCATGCCAGTGATATCACTGTTGCAAAGAACTACCTTAACGAGGAAGAAATCAGCGATTTCAATCGTTTGACCTCCCTGTGTCTGGACTTTGTCGAGGATCAGGCAAAGAACCGCCGTGAGATATTTCTGCATGAGTGGGAAGACAAGCTTAACGAACTGCTTCGTCTCATGGGAAGGCGTGTACTAAAAGGCAAGGGAAACCGGTCAATGAAACAGGCTCGGGAACATGTCCGGGAACAATACCGCTTCTATGAAGAACACCGCAGGTTATTGGCCGAACACCAGGCGGAACAGGACTATGTGAAAGAACTGGAGCAGGATATCAAAAAGCTGGAGAACAGGAAGGGTCGCAAGTAATTTTCAATTCCAGGCTGTTAAAAACTTTTGGAAGCATGACGAATCTTTCGCCAAAGGTAATTGTTGGCATCCTGCTCCCATCCTTTAATCCCTTTTGTAGGCCAGTTGACAAGAGCAGAAAGTTCATTTGCAAAGCTGTCTATCCAACCGACTTCGTTGTCAGGAACAAGTGTTTTGATGCGATCAAATGAGTTGAAATAATCTCCTGCCTTTTCACGGTAATTCTGCTCCATTTCAGCGATCCGGTCATATTCCTTATCCAGCGCCTTCCCTTCTTGTTCCAGTTGTCGGATTTCGTTTCCCTCAGACCATTCTCGTAATTCCTGACGGGTCTTGAATGAAGAAATTATGTTGTCCACCTTCTCGAAAAAAAGTTTCTTCTTATCAATTTGCTCTGCTGCTTGTTGAATAATTTTCTGTTTAGATTGTCCTATCTCGCCGAGAATAGCATCTATTTTATACTTTTCACGAGCCTGCCGTTCTTCCGTTACAATCGGTTGAGCATAATAGTTTTTACCTATTTCATAGGCGTAATCTCTGATTTCCTTCTCTGATGTCTTTAGGTAATCACTGACAGAGTCCTCCAGTTTATTTAGATTGGTGCGTTCCATGAGCAATTTCCGCTTTTCATGTGATGCGATTTCTTGCACAAACTCTTTTTCCCGGATGGAGGTAGAAGGGTAAAGTTCCTGCCATTGGGCTATTTTTGCAATCATGTCATTCAGGCTGTTGGCGACATGTTGCCATGAGTCCCGACAAGATTTCAGTAGAACGGAGTTATACCATACGGGAGAATAATATTTTCGCTGGCTATCGACGATCACTTCTTCCATGATACACGGAGGAAACTTCAATTGGTCAATATATTGCTTTCTTGTTGCAACCTCTTGTCGAATAAACTCTTTGAATTTCTTATCGTCCTGCGATGCCTTATTGATTTGGCCTCTAAGCCTTTTTTCTTGTTCCTCCCATTGGAAATAATCCAGCACCTTGGGTAATATTGCTGAAGCGTCCTTGCTTAATGGAGGAATACCCATGGCAGGGCTTTTTATTTTCTGGACAGAAGAATCTGATGTTCCTTGATCAATTTCAGGCGTGGAAGGTGGAGTAGATGGTATGCCGTTACCTCCTGTTGTTTCTGACACAAGTTGATCAGGAGGCTCGGCCTTATCGGCGGATAATCGGGTTACCGTCCATATTCCGAGTATGATGATAACCACCAGTAAACCGAGGGAAGCAACGATCAGAGTATTTTTCCGTGAATTTCCTTTGTGTAGCTTTTCTGGTTTCCCCTGTTGCAGCCATTCCTTCCACTGGCCGGCTGTCTGGCAACGCTCTTCAGGCCTGAGCCGCAGGTTCCGGTCAATGGATGCCAGCAGTTCCCGGGGCCATGGCTGGGAAAGAGCCACGCCCGAGAGCGGGGCGACATCATCCCGCATCAGCCTCCTGTCGGCCGATTCAACAGAAATTCCCGAGATCAACTCGTACCAGGTCGCGGCCAACGCATAGAAATCCGTCCATGGGCCGATTGCTCCTTTCCCGGTGATTTGTTCCGGGGAGGCATAGGCATACGAGAACTCTCCCTGAGTAATCGTACAGGTCACTTCCGGCTTGTTGAGCGCCGCCCCGAAGTCGATCAGCACAGGCACCCCCCGTTCATCAAAGAGGATGTTGCCGGGCTTGATGTCGCGATGATAAATCCCCTTGCCATGCAGATAGTCCAGCCCATCCAGCAGGAACAGAAGCCACTCGGAGGCTTGCTCCGGGGTGATCGTGCTCTTCCCGGAAACGGCTTCGTCCATGCGTTCCCGCAGCGAACCGCCCTCCAGCCACGGCATCACGTAGAAGATGCTGCCATGGGACTCGAAGACATCGTAGACCCGGACGATACGTTCGTGGTTCAGCGAAGCCAGCGTTTGCGCTTCCTTGCGGAGTGAATCCATAGCCGTCCGGTAAGACTGCCGGGACGTATGAGGCAACGGGATGATCTCTCCTGTATTCGAATCCCGGCTGCATAGCCCCAGAGGGAAACATTCCTTGAGAACAATGTTGCGTCTGAGCTGGCTGTCCCAGGCGATGTAGGTGATGCCGAAGCCTCCCTGGCCCAGCGCCTTGAGCAACTTGTAATTGCCCAGCAGAGTTCCCGGAGGCAATGAGAAGCCGGAGGCGTCCATACAATCAGGCAAGCGGGGGATTGCCGAGCCTCGGCACTTCGTCGGCCAGGAACTCCTTCAGGGTCTTGCCCTGGGCGAAAGCTTTTTTCTCAAGAACCTTGCGGGTATCCGGATCGAGCTTCAGGGTAATCAGAGTTTCCTCTTCCACCTGCACCCGGCTCGGAAGGGTCAACGGGAGCTGCTTGATGAGTTCCCGGATGATGTGTTCCTTGGCGGCGGGAATGGGCTTTTTCGCCATCCAGTTGCGGACGGTCGCTTCTGTCACGAAACATCGTTCGGCGAGCCATGCGTAGTCGAAACCGTTGGCCTTGAGCCACAGCTTGACATTCATTTTCAGCTCATCCTGATTCACTCCCGCCATGTTTCGGAATGTAGCACTATCGCTCAGGAATGGCAATACGGTTATATAACATCCCTATTTTTGAGATTAAAATGAGATTTTCATGTTGACTAAAATCGTAAAAAGGAGATATACAGGCAATGTAAACGAGATGCCGGCAATGAAAAGTATCATCCAGTTCACCTGTCCCCGATGCGGAGGCCATCAACTGATGCTCGTCGAACGGGCCATGCACCGTTATGTCGTCCAGAGTCTGGAGGCCGATCGTCAGGGAGGGCTGGCTGTCGGACACAAGGTTCTGGTGGACGATTTATGCGGAGAGCCGCTGGGGTACCGCTGCGCGGACTGCCGTCATCCGGATTGCCATGGGAATGATTCATCGGAAGGGTTTCAATGGCATTCCCTGAAGGAAGTGCAAAGCGCCGGAGTCATCGCCTGGCCGGACGGGATGGAAACGGTAGAGCACCGGTGCATGGTTTGTTTCCCCGACGGGAAGATGACGCCTGTGATCGTCGAGGTCGTTCATCCCGGTACTCTCACCGAGAAGGAACGCCGCACCGTTCTGGAACGGGAGCAGGCAGCGCATGGCATTCTGATCAGCCAGTCGGATTCCGGGATTCGAACGTTGGCCTGCCGCAACTGGAAGCGGGTCAAGAGGCATGTCCTGCAATCAATCAACACATCTGTTTTATGACTACGACTTCCATACTGGCGGAAATCAATCCCTATGTTTTCATAAGAAGCGCGCAGGAATTGCAAAAAACAGAAACAGGAAGAGAGATTCTGTTTACATTGCTCTCCTCCGGATTGTTTGGTTTTGCGATCTTCCTGGCGCTCTACTGGTTGTCCGAGCATAAAGAGCCGGCGGCAATCAAGGACTTCAAGACGATTGCCATTGTATTCGCCGTGGTCGATCTCATCCTTGCCGTGATAGACTCCGGTTTTCTTGCTTTGCTGGAATTGGCGGCCATTGTCCTGGTTGCTCATAAAGTTCTGAATTTCACACTGGGCAAATCATTCGGGGTATTAGGCATCAGTATGGGGATTTCTCTTGTCGGAGGAGTTCTGGCAGCAGTGATTTTGGGTGTAGAGATATAGAAATATTCTTACGTCACTCTTTGCGGTATTTTGGCTCTAACTCTTTTCGCATCTTATCATGCAGGCAAGATTCTGCCTGGATGGAATTAACACAAATACAACATAACAATGGATACAGTACGCCAGAGACAAGGACTTGGGATAAAAAGGAGCATGCTTACTGCTCTGTTGATGGGGTTTTGCTGCCTTTTTTATGCCCCTGAAGCGTTTTCTCAAGATGAGCCCGGTGCTCCTCCGAAAAAGTCTGGTTTGGCTGAAGATATGGCTAAGGGTATTGCGCAAGCCGATCAGAGATATGGACAGCAGCTCTATGATCAGTATATGGGAGGAGCCACTACAGCCAAGGAACGTGCTATAGGAGCCCTACGGATGGAGAATGCTATTGCTGAAGCTGAGGGAAAGGGTGATTCGGCCCAGGCTAATGCGCTGCGCCAGCAGCTTGCTATGGCTCAGAGCAACAATGAATGGTCGACAGGTCATTTACAGCAGAAAGCAAATGCCGGGGATACAAGAGCACAGAGAGAACTGGATGAATACTACGCATTCATGAAAACCGTGGAAGTCTCTTCTCCTGCGGATTCGTTTCCATTCTTCATCAGCATCATATCCGGCCTGTTATTATACGGGTATATTGTGCTGCTTTCTCCCAAGGATGCTAGAATAAACCGGAAAACATTGATCCCGTGGTGTGTTGGCCTGGCCGTCTTCGATATGCTTGGCAACTGGGTGAACCAGTCATGGCTCTTTCTCTTCGTTGAAATCCTGGTCATCCTTGTAGTCACCCGGAATTTCCAATGCTCATGGAAACGTTCCTTTGCCATCCTGGGCCTCATGCTTGTCTCAATACTTATCTTGGGAGGACTGTTGCCATTATTCCTCTGAAGCGCTTTCTCTCGTTCGGTTCATGAATCTACACCTTTGATTCTTATGATTTCCTATTACCTTGTTCGACCGGGCAGCACACAGGAAGGACCTTTTTCCGAAGACGAGCTAAAAGGACTCTACCATCAGCGGCTTCTGCCTCCCGGGTCTTACGTCTGGACAGAAGGATGGGCTCAATGGCGTCCCTGTGAAGATGCCTTTGAATGGTTTATTTCCAGCGCCAAGCTGCCGCCTCTTCCTCCACATTCCGGTTCAGAAGATACGACATCCCATTCGAACACATCGTCTGCTCATGCGGAACAACACGAGAAAGCCTTTTCTCCAGATGAAATGAAGGCATCGACGGCAAAGGAATACAGGTCCTTGTCAGATTGGATGCAGAACCATGAAATTCTGAATCAGATCCATCGATGGGGCTTGCGGGCATTACAGGTGAAAGGGCAAACATACGGAGTAAACCATTATACGATCTGTGTTATCGGCCTAATGCTGATAGTCGTCATTCTTTCGTTTGGTACGAAGAAGCCTGCGGCTCCTCGATATGAATCAAATGCCTGGATACAGAACAATACGGGCGGGGGCTACAATTCGGACTATCAATTGCAACAGATGATTCGTGCGGCCAATAACTTTTACGAAAACAATGCCATGGAGATCTGCAAAAAATGCGGAGGAAGCGGAGTTGTAACGCCGGGCAGCGGAAGGGCTCTCTGGAATCGAACGGAATCAAATCAATACCGCATGCCTTGCCCGCAATGTGGCGGAGCTGGTGAAGTACCACGATCCCGGAATTCGGGACGTTTCAATGACGGCACTTATCAGGGAAGCAGCTGGTAAACTCTGACAAAATCATGAACGATTATCATATAACACGCCCCGATGGTACTCAGGAAGGACCGTTCTCGGAGGAAGAATTAAAAGAACTCTACCGGAACAGGAAGCTTCCGCAAGACTCTCTGGTATGGACTCCCGGCTGGGATACATGGAAAATTTGTCAAGATACGTTCTCCTGGTATGCAGTACCTCCTCCCTTGCCAATATCGATAGCACCACCACCAATACCAGCCGATTACATAGCCGTTATTAATGAAAATCTTATGGAGCAGTCCAATACTGGGGGTGCAGTTTCGGGTATATGGGAAGGAGTATGTATAAATACAACATATGGGGGCAGTGCTCCAATAGAAATAAGTATACAACAAAATGATAATATAATTATCGGTTATATTTCGATTAAAGGTAATGAATTGGGAGGTAGTGGTGAAATAAGTGGCATGACCAATGGGAATTCTATTACATTCACCTCTCCCGGCGATAACGACACCATGACAGGTATCCAATGGGAAGGAGTTATTACCGGGGAAGAAATAAATGGAACCTATTTGGTAAATCCATCCTTGCATGGAATCTCTATTGGGATGGAACAGCAATACGGAGTCTTCAATGCAAAAAGACAATAGTACGATAAAGTAATATCGCATGCTTCTCTCATAATGCGAAAGTGCATAAGTATATGCATACAATCTGAAATTCAGTATGTTTCAATGACGGTTCTTATCAGGGAAGCGACTGATAAACTCTGGCAAAATCATGAACGATTATCATATAACACGCCCCGATGGTACGCAGGAAGGACCGTTCTCGGAAGAAGAATTGAAGAAACTATATCAGGATAGGAAGCTTCCGCCGAATTCCCTGGTATGGACTCCAGGTTGGGCAACATGGAAAGCTTGTGAAGATGCGTTCTCCTGGTATGTAGCTCCACCGTCTCCACCAACAACTGCAACACTACCACCATTGCCCGTTGTACTGAACAATGGTCAGGAAAAGAAAACCTCTCTCTTCCTGCAGGATGCATGGTTACATATGGCAATAGGAGTCGGTTTAATTGTGGTTTTTGTGATCTGCATCAATTTATGGCCTCAAGTGAGATTCTGGCGCTTTCTGATATTAATAGGTGCAGTTTTTATATTCAAAGGCTTTGGATCGTTCCGGAAGCATTCCAGAGCGAAAGGAGGAGAAACACAGGCTGCACCTGTTCGTTCCGTCCATACTCATGGGCGACATAAAAGCAGCATCATTGCAGGTTTGCTGGCTATTTTCCTGTGGCCCGTCGGCGCTCATAAATTCTACAATGGAAGCTGGGGGTGGGGGATCATATATATTATGATCATTGTTGCTGCATTCATTAATCCTAATCCGGCGCTTGGGATTTTATGGATTTCCGAATTCATCCTTGCTCTCATTCAAGGCATATGGTGGCTGGCAAACCCGGTCGCTTATCATAGAAAGCACAATGAAACCACACCAGCCCCGATGAAGTGGTAATGAAAAGGAAGAGATCACTTCATGAAAGAGAAATCAATCAAACAACCGTGGCCCCGGAGTGTGAAAATCACTGTTTGGGTTCTGAGCATCTTGCTCCTTGCCAGCTTCGCCTGTTGGAGAGAGATGACACATCGCAATATCAAGCAGGAGCAAGTAGCAGCTGAACTCTTGAGTGCAAATATCGAGCTGAAAAAAGAGAATGATATAATCAATTGGGTTTTCGAGCCAGAGCTAAATACCTCTGATCCTACACATCCGACAGAAGAATATATCAGGCGGCAGGAGGATCGGTTCCGTACACTCGGCCTGGCAGGTGCTTACCGACATATATGGTCGGATAAGTATCCAGTCAAAAAATGAATTAATCCCGACACCCCGGTACAGAGCCTCTGTGCCGGGGTGTTGATTTTAGAAACCAATCTGTAGAAAGGAAAGATACAATGAATAAATGGCCCCTCAGTGCAAAGATTACAGTATGGGTTCTGGGTGTGGCGTTCTGTGCCGTTTTTGCCTGCACGGGAGAGACGGCTCATCGTAACATCAAGCTGGAACAAATTACAGACGAATTGGCGAACGCAAATGTCGAGCTGAAAGAAAAGAACGATATATGTAATTTGGGTATCGAGATAAAGCTGAATTCTACTGATCCACCATTTCCAACAGAAGAATATTTCAGGCAGCAAGAGGTTTTATTTCGCAAACTCGGACTGGCAGATACTTATCGACGCATCTGGGTGGAGAAATATCCAGTAAAAATGAATTAGTCACAACATCCCGGCGCAGAACCTCTGTAAGGAGTGTTACTTTAACAATTAACCCAGACCAGAAAGAAAACTATGAAGAAGAATATCGTTATTGTCATACTTAGTGTGCTACTGGCAGTTTCATTCATATGGCAAATACAGCCTGAGGCACCTGTTGCGGACGTACGGCATGTCGACTCTTCAAGTTACATTGATATGGAGAACCTCCCTATGCCGTGGAACATGAAGAGTAGTGAAAATCGATGGACTGGGAAGAGGCTTTTATTGAAGCTGAGAGAGCAAGCGGCCAAACACCCGGAGGACTTTGTATCGTTACAGGAGGCAATGAAAGAGAATAGCGACGCGAATCCGGACGAAGCTTCTATAAGGCGCATGATTCATCGTGACTTAGAGGATTTCTGGTATTGATACACTAAAACTTGAATAAAATAAACTCTATTATGAGAAAGAATATTATTATTTTATTTGGTGCAGCATTGATCCCTATTGTTTTGGGTTTGCAACCGATTGATCCAATACATGATCGGTACATAGATAAGGAGCACTTTCCTGAAGCATGGCAATGGAGGAATCGCTTAAACCGTGAGTCAGTCGAACTGATGGCAAAGAAGCTGAGAGAGCAAGCAGTCAAACACCCAGAGGACTTTGTATCGTTACAGGAAGCAGAGTCCAAGAACTCTTACTCGGACGACGCTTATGTAACGCTCCTAATACAGTATGGCTTGGAGAAATACTGGAACGAATAAGGTACAACACCACGGGGTATTCTTCTGTATTGTGGTATTGATTTTCTGAACAACTCAAAGAAAGGAGATTCTTATTATGAAAGAGAAACCAATCAAACAACCGTGGCCCCGGAGTGCGAAGATCACTGTGTGGGCACTAAGTATTCTATTAGTTCCATCTATGTTCTATGCCCTTGTTGTAGAACCTAGTCCTTGTAGATGTTACTCCTCGATTGTGTTTCCTCCACCAAAACCGAGTTGTCTTCCTGTGGTTGAGAGTCTAGCAGACAGACTCAAAGACCAAAGGACCAGGCACCCGGAGGACTTTCCTTCTCCTCGAACGGATGAGGAAAAGTTTATCAAAGAGATTCTGGATTCGGAAAATACAAAGGAATATCTGCAAGCTATCGGATACTAATAGCCCAACACTCCCGGTACAGTGCGCTGTATCGGGAGTGTTGATTTTCTTTTACCTGGTTCGTAAAATATCGACATGAGATTTTCTTACTGGCAACAACTTACCAAGTCTTCTTCCACGATACATGGTGCCGGTTACGACAAGTTTATGTCTACTTTCCCGGGACAACGGGATATGAAACCTTCTCTTTTGAAATAACACCTCCCTCACCGTCATATATACCAGACACAGGTGCTTACCTGCCTGTCATCATTCACAAAGCCGCCATGCTCACTATCCTGGGCATGGCGGTTTTCTGTATTCACCATCAATAAGAAAGAACAACCATCATGGCTATCAAACTCATCGCCAACTACAGCAAACGCCTCGGGTTGCCGGGGTATTCCTCCCATCAGTTCGAGGTATCCATCGAAACGGAAATCAGCAACACATCAGAGTTGCCATTCGAAACAGAACGGCTCTACGGTTCCCTTCAGGCCGCCGTCGATGCCCAGATCCAACAGGTCGGGTTCGTCCCTGACGAATATTACGGCACACAGGCTACACCAAGGCCAGTTCCCGGGGCTTCCTGCTCACAGATGATATACCACATCATCCGTGAAACAAACACCGCCTGCAAGCACTCCCGAGACCTCTGTTGCAACCGTTCCCGCATGGAAGTGCTCGGAAAAGCAACAGTCGCTCATCCTGGAACTGGCCGGGAAGACCGGGCTGGATGACGCAGCCCTGAACGAACTGGCTACACGGAGATTCAACAAGTCCGTTGCCATGCTCAACCGCATGGAAGCTTCCGGGCTGATCGACGAACTGATGAATCGCTCCGGTTCATCATCCAAACGTTCGGCATCAGGCAGGAACAACTACACCCGCCGTCCCGCTACGACCTATGCCGGTAACTCCAACCCGTACTGACCATGATCGCTCCCGTACCCCGCTCCATACGTTCATCCTCCCTGCACCCGGCTATCGCATTGGTGAAGAAGGTTCCTTCGGAGGCTTCTTCTCCCTCTGCCGTACGCCCGGACTACCTGTCTCCCTCCTCGGTCAAATCGTATCTGTCGTGTTCCCTGCGCTTCTTCTTCGAGAGGGTAGTGCAGATACGGAAACCGACGACGGTCGCCCTGCATGTCGGCAAGGCCATCCACGCCACACTCCAGTCCTTCAACCTCGCCCGATGGCGGGGAGAGGACAGCAGTGAGACGGCCATGGAAGAAGCCTTCTCCACCCACTTCCTGGAGCTGGAAAAGACGGAAGGACCGGTGGACTACGCCGACGAAGAAACGAGACAAAAAGTCCGTTCCTGCGCCTGGAACACCGTCAAGGCCTACATGGCCTCCGACAAGGTTACTTCACAGATGCCTCTGGGAGTGGAAGTAGGACTGTCGGCTACCATCCCCGGTCTGCCGGTTCCCGTACGAGGCGTCATCGACCTCGTCCAGCACGACCTGACGGCAGTGGACTATAAATCCGCTGCTGCCAAGCCGGATGCCGGGCACGTCGCCTTTGATCACGAACTCCAGCTGGTTACCTATCAGATGATGATCGAAGAAGCCGCGGGAGACACGCCTCCGTCACTGGATCTGATCTACCTGGTCAAAACGAAGACTCCGCAGGTAATCCGAGTCAAAATCCCGCCAGCCAACGAAAAGCGTAAGCACCGCATCGCCGACCTGTACAGGATTGCCTACGAAGGCGTCACTTCCGAGCGTTTCCATCCCCAGCCTGGGATGCAATGTTCGTGGTGCCAGTACAGGAAGGAATGTTCCGGGTGGTGTAAGCAGTAAAGGAATAGTGTCGCTTCAGAAGCCCACCGTGAGGGTTGGCTTCTTTTTAGCTGAAAGGTAATATGATTTGATTTTTTTGAATCATAGATTTTTAGAATTGCATCCAAAAAATCTTACATGTAAACTATGACGTCCTGTCGACAGAATATGGAAATTTTCTTTTACAGCCGGAAAGGGACATCTAGAATCTGAAATAGTTTTTCTTTCTAAGCATTCTACTGATTAAATAATATTCTACAATACATGTGTTATTTGAAAGGAAAGTAAACAAATGGGTTTTTTTGTATTAAAGTCGTGGTTAGCCAAAAGGCCGAAGTGGCTGCAAGTCGCAGCAAAACATTTGATAAACGGTGAAGATTTGGATGATGCCACTATTTCTAATTTGGCAGTGTTGTGCAAGCAAGAAGCCAATGATGAATTCCCTGATATTGATTGTAGCATTCCTGATGGAATTTTTGATTCGCAAGACAATGAAGAAATACGTTTGTGTTCCATCAAAGAAGTTGTAGGGGTGAACAAGTTGGCCCCTCGAAAGCCACTTAATTTTGGTAATAGTAATATCGCTGTTGTTTACGGCCAGAACGGTTCCGGCAAATCTGGCTATGTAAGACTCCTCAAGCATATTTGCGGGTCTAGGGACTGTGTCCGTGGACAACTGTACAAAAATGTTTTTTCTTCAAAAAATGTTGATCAAAAAGCTAAAGTGTCCTTTTCCAAGGGTGGTGCTCTGTATGAATATGAATGGGTTGGATCGGGAATTTGTGACGACCTTACTTCTGTTGACCTTTTTGACACTTCGTTTGGCCGAGTATTTATGGGGAGTGAAGGTGAAGTCTGTTACGAACCTCCGGTCTTGTCTTTTTTCAGTAGGCTGACTGATGTTTGTGAGAGTGTTGCTGTTCAACTTGATGCAGATTCCAGAAGACTTGAATCAAAAATGTCGAGTATACCCAATCTTGTTCTTGATACTGAAGAGGGAGCTTGGCTTAAAAAGCTCAACGCCCAAGTAGCTGCTGATGCTATTGAATCCCACTGTTCTTTCTCGACAGACGATGAAATAGCGCTACAAGAACTTCAGAGAAGAATTTCTGAGACATCTCCTGCCGAAAAAGCCAAACACTTTAAGATTAAAAAAAGTCATATTGATAGCCTCATTAGTCATATTCAGATTTATCTCAATTCTCTATCTGATGAAAACTGTGAAAAAATCAGTACACTTAAAAAAGATTATATCCTAAAAAAAGATGCTGCTGAAGCGGCGGCAAAAAATGCATTTAGTGATACAAAACTCGAAGGTATTGGGTCTGATATATGGAGAGAATTGTGGCAAGCAGCACGACAATATTCAGAAGAGTTAGCATATAGAGAGCAGGAATTCCCATATACTCAGGATGACTCTATCTGTGTACTTTGCCATCAACCTTTATCAGGGGAAGCCAAGAAAAGGTTGATATCCTTTGAATCATATATAAAGGGTGAAATGCAAAGACAAGCCATTAACGCCCTCAGGGATGTTAATGAAGCAATTGCTGCTCTTCCTCAGATTCCCAATATTGACGAGTTAACAACAAAAATAAATGCTGCTGGTATTGAATGCCAGCAACTTATTGATGATATAAGTAACACAATAGTAATCCTCCAAGATAGGAAGTCAAAAGTATCATCATTTGGTTCAGAAGAAACTTGGGAGCTTTCTATCCCGTCCACTGAATGGATTGAAAAAATTAAAATAATTTCTAAAAGTTATGAAATAGAGGCAAAAAAATATGAGGAAGATGCTTCTGTTGATAATCGTACAGAACTACAAATTAAGCTAAAGAATCTACAGGCAAAAAAGTGGATTGCTGAACAAAAAATTGCAATTCAAGAAGAAGTTAATCGTCTTCAGCTCTTTGATCGACTTCAGGAAGCTAAAAAGAAAACTAGCTCTAGAGCATTGTCTATCAAAAAAGGTGAATTAGCAGAAGAGCTTATTACAGATGCTTTTGTTAATCGTTTCAATGACGAACTTAGAACTTTAGGGGCATCCAAAATTCGAGTTAAACTTATTAAGTCCAAAGTTTCTAAAGGGAAGGTTCTTCATACTCTCCAGCTGGATGGTGCTGAATATAATATTAATGAAGTCTTAAGCGAAGGTGAGAACCGTATTGTCTCCATTGCGGCGTTTCTTGCTGATGTCATGGGTAAAACTCATCCTGCTCCTATAATATTTGATGATCCAATCTCATCCCTTGATCAAGATTATGAAGAGGCTGTTGTCAAACGTCTTTGTTCCATTGCTTCCAGGCGACAGATTATCATTTTTACCCATCGACTTTCACTTCTCGGTATGGTTCAAGAATACGCCAAAAAGGCTAAAATTAATCCTGAAATCATTTGTATTCGTGAAGAATCTTGGGGGACAGGAGAACCTGGAGATACTCCACTTTTTGCAAAAAATCCTCTTACTGCTCTCAACGCACTCATTAATGATAGACTTTCAAACGCTAAGAAACTTTTTCATGAACAAGGGAAAGAAAGTTATGAACCCTTTGCCGAGTCTCTTTGTCGTGATTTTAGAATACTTTTGGAGCGTATGATTGAGTTCGAATTGATCGCTGATGTTGTCCAACGATATAGAAGAGCAATAAATACGATGGGGAAAATCTCCAACCTAGCCAAAATATCGGAAGAAGACTGTAAATATTTTGATGATTTGATGACGAAGTATTCAAGATATGAACACTCTCAACCACTTGAAACGCCAGTTCCTCTTCCAGAACCAGACGAACTTGAAACTGACTTTAATGGATTAAAAGCGTGGCAAGCTGAATTTAAAAAGAGATAGTTAGCCTCAAGCATACAATATCTTCGATAAATCCTCCACGCATTGAATTTTCGAGAGAAAATAAGTTGGTTAATTAAACTGAAAAATCCCCTCTCCCCGCGTCATATATCCATGAGGAAGTAGATTCTCTGCTTCCTGCCAGTGCCCGCCTCCCGGCTTTGTTCCGGGAGGCGGGCTTTTTGTTGCAACAAACCAACCATCAATGAATATGAATACTCACACATCCACCCACGAACTCTATCGCAACCGCGACAACAGCCCGCTGGACAGATTCCAGATCCGGCGCGTCGCTCCCTCCGTCTTTGCCGACCGCGAGGACGAGAGCCGTTCGAGAAAATACCGCTTTGTCTCTTCCGATTCCCTGCTCGACCAGATGGAAGAGGCCGGGTTCCTCGTCGTCGGAGCTCAGGAACAGCGTGCCCGGAAACCGGACGGCACTCCCACCCGCAAGCACCTGATTCGCTTCGCCCACCGGGACGTGCTGGAACACAACCGTGAGCAGCGCATCGAAGTGGTCATGATCAACAGCCACAACGGCAGCTGCTCCTACCAGCTCATGGCCGGGGTCTTCCGGCTGGTCTGCACCAATGGCCTGATTGTCGGGGCACGTATTGCTGCTATCAACATTCGCCACATGGGACATACCGGGGAAGATGTGATTGCGGCCAGTCTCCGGCTGGCCTCCGAAACGCCCCGTATCATGGACGACATTCGCCGCATGCAGGGAGTGGAACTCCCCTACAGGCGACAGGTGGACTTCGTTCATGAAGCGGCACAGCTGCGTATGGGAGACGACTACGAAGACAGGATACGCCCTGAAGCTCTTCTGTCGCCCCGACGCTGGAACGACATCGGCTTTACGGCGGGAGGTCCGGTTACCGTCTGGCAGTGCTTCAACCGGGTTCAGGAAAACCTGATCCGGGGAGGCGTTCCCTTGAAGCCATGGAAGGATGACGTCTACCGCCGCCGCTCCTTGCGGGCGCTCAACGGTATTGACGGCAATACGCGCCTGAACCGGGAACTCTGGGATCTGGCCGACAGCTATACCCTGAACAACTGACCCGAGACGACCATGAGAAGAAAACATCATCTGGGCTTGAGACGTATGAGACGGACTCCATCCCTGACCGGTCTGGAACTGTCCATTCTTCTGTACCTTCACGGCGACTTTGAACGCAGTGACGAGGAGATCATGGCGGAATGCCATGGCATCGAGCAGGAAAGCGTCAGACACGCCGTCCGTGATCTGGCTGGGCGGGAGTTCATCATCCGTACGAAGGAAGAGGAATTCCTGCTTCGTCCCGACTGCTGGCTGATTACCTATGCCGGACGGCAGGCGCTCAGGCAATGGGTGGCCGCTACCGCTCCGGCTCGTCGATCATCCCGGACAAGGGTTACCGCATGAGGCACGGCCATGAACATGAAAGACATCATGATCGCCCTGGTGGCGCTCGTACTGCTGTGTCTGCTGGGGCCGGTTGTCGTCGGCATCCTGTCGGCTCTGGTAGCCGTAGCTCCATACCTGCTCGCCGTGCTGTTGATCCTGGGCGTCATCGCCTTCTTCCGCAAGTAACCCTGACAGGAAAGGAATGAGATATGAAGACGATTCCCATCATCGCGCAACTGCGTTCCACGAGCGGATACGATACGGACGCTCCGTATGTGTATCTGGAATTGGATGCGGAGCTACTGGCCCGGATCGAGAAGGCGGTGTCGCTTTACAGCAGTCATCAGAACGATCCTTCGCTGGGGTTGAGCAAGCTGACGATTCACGGCCCGTCCATGACGGCTCTGGCGAATCTCCCGGAATTGACGGAAGAACAGCAGAAGTCTCTGGACGACGACGAAAGCATCCTGCTGGATTCGCCGATTCCGGAGACGGAACTGGATACACTGGAAAGCTGCATCCGGCTCTGTGGTGAGGGCATCGACATCCTTGATGCCTGGTGCCTGTACGCCATAGCCTGCAACAAGCACACGAGGGACATGTATGAAGCCAATATCGGGGCCGTACTGAGACACCGGCTCGATTCCCGCCATCACCCCGGAAAGGAGGTGTTGCCTGATGCTGACGATTGAGAAGTACAAGGGCACCCGCTTCTGGGCTGTCTTCCGCGACGGAGAGCTGTTGGCCGTGACCGTGTACAAACGGGGAGCCGAAGCGATCGTCAGGACGCTGGAAGCCAGGGACGGATAAGGCCGCCATTCAGCAGCTCTTCTTCATCATGAAGGAGAGCCGTTTTTTAGTTCATAGTGAAAATTCTCGAAATATGCCCTTTATTGATGGCATTCTCAGACTGTGACACATTCCCTCGGACGGTATAACCGTCCTGAGGTGCACCATTCGCTTCGCTCACGGTGCACCTCAGGAATGTTTCACAGCCTGAGACTATCATCAAGACTCGACGAAAATCATCTTTGGGCAATCGTCATTTTCTGCTACCGTGGCGAAGAGGAGATTCTCCCTCTCACCATTGAGCAGGCACGTACTACGCTTCCTCTCGCCAATATTCACCTGTTCGACGACAAGGCAGACCCCATTCCCGGGAAGCTCGCCGATGCTCTTGAAGAGATGGCCGGAGTGCATTATCACCAGACTTCGTTTGACCGTGGGGTCAATCTCAACGGCGCCGAGTGTATTCGCGGCGAATTGCAGTGCATGGTCAATGCCTGCGACGACGACGGAAATACAGACGGCGTTGTCATCAAGATGGACCCGGATACGCTGATACTGCGTTCTGGGCCGTTGCTTGACGCGATCTCGAAGGGAGCCGAATGGGTGTCCCATAATTCCATGAAAGGCCACTTCGCAGGCATGTTCTACGCCATGCGCCGGGGAATCCTCGATATGGTTCACAGGAACGCCAAGCTCATCGAACTCCCGGAAGGTGCCGCAGAGGACGAAACAATCGGGGCTCTGTGCTACCTGGCCGCTCAACGCAAGTCCTACGTATGGACGGACATCAGCAACCCGCAGAACCGCCAGTTCTTCGCCGCTTTCCCGGCGCAAGTGGCAGACGAACCTACGTACGCCCAGGAGATCCGCTTTGTCGCCAAGCACGGCTGCATCATCACGGTGGGCAATACGAACATCCTGGGGATGCCTCGTGCCTATCGCGTGAAGATCATGCGCGACCTGCTCAAGGGATATCGCAACCCGACGGAAGACGAGGCTCTGGCCGGCATACAGGAGGAAGAACCAGATCTTCCACCGGCCCCGGCTCCGAAGGCAGCGACTCCGAAGGCTGTGGCGGGTTTCCCGCCGGATGCTCCGGTTCCGGAAGGGAATGCTCCAGGCATCACCGTCGTTGACGACGAAGAATAACTTCCAGTGTCCATATACTCTGGTGGTTTCATGATACTAAACAGCCCGGCCCGTAATCCTGCGGGCTGGGCAATTTTCCAGTATGTTGCTTTTCTGTTAACTCGAAAGTAAACTATGACCATGAACGAGAAAGAAGAAAAAACGGTAAAGCCGAAATCCGATGTAGGCTACGACTATTATAAGTCCAGGCTTGAGGAAGAAAACAGAGTCAAGGAGGGGTTTTATCAGAAGACGAGTTTTCTGATTATCGCAATGACCTTGGTGGCTTCTTTTGCCCTGTACTTTCTCAAAATTTATTTCTCATGGGATCTTTACAGTCTTGTCTGCTGTAGCCTGGTGGCCGCCGGAGCGGTTTTGTTTATCAAGGCTTTCTGGCATGTCTACAGGATGACGCATGACTGTCCTACGAAGTATATGCCTGATCCAAAGGAGGTTCGTGATTATGAGAAAAAAGTATCTACAGAGGCGTTCAACGAATATCTTATAAATGAACTGGCTGACGCCGCAGCATACAACGCAAATACGAACATCAGGAGGGGGCAGCATTTCTACAAAGCTGAGATGTCTTTGATGTTTTCGTTTGTGTTCTTTGCGGTGTTCGCTATTGTGGGCTTCTCTATGAATTCATCAGTAGGTGATAAAGATACGCCTGATCCTCCTAAACCTGTCATTATCAAGACAGGAAGCGGCAATGGCAGCAACGGTCGCTAATTCCGTTACCCCCTGTTACGAGAGTGCTTGTGCAGGGGGCTTTTTGTTGCCCATGCGTGTCGCACTTATCTCATTTCCATGAAATGATATTGCTATTCCGTGGCAATATCACTATATCCTGAAATACCGTCCTCCCGGGAGTTATGTATACTTGAGAAAGGAGTTTCTTATTATGAAAGACAAATCAATCAAACAACCTTGGCCCCGGAGTGCCAAGGTGACAGTGTGGGTGCTGGGAGTAGTGCTTGCACTTTCCTTCGTATGGCATATGTCATTTCGGGTAGCAGCTTATGACTATCTCTGCGACCTTGAGCTAGAACTAGCATATCGTAAAGTAATAGAGGATTATGCCAAGTTTGATGCAGAAAATGACGTGAAGCTTGGTATTAACAGAAAGGAAGGTTATATGCTAGGGGCTAATGGAGAGAAACTGGACATACCGTTCGAGTTTCTGGAAATAAGCCCGGACGCATTCACCGCCGCACAATGGGGGTGTTGTGATAAAGCATTTAAGTTTTGCTTCCCTCTTCTATCCGAATAACCTACAGCAATACCTTGCCGTTCCGTATCTGGAACGGCAAGGTATTGATTTTTTAGCTGTCAGGCACGATAATGTGTTCGGCAATGTATTACGAACGTTTACAGTTATTAGCGCAGAGGGAGAAAAGAGCCTTTTCCGTTATTCCTCCCATCATTACCCCGGATACATTAAAGAGCGGAGATAATAATCACGATCCGAACGACACATCGAGATTGACGGAGAATCCGTACAATTCGTTCGAGAATAAACAAACCTCCCAGGAAGCGTTCAAGACAGTGAAGCCATCCGTCCCCTACATGGTAACCGGGGTTGATGCTAACGGCAACAAGTACATTGACGGGGCTCAAACGCATAAGAATATCTATGGAGGAGATGCCGACTTTCAGAGACGAGCCGAAGCACAAATGGCCCGGGCCAGATGGGAGCAAGCCAGAGCGGGAGGCCTGTCGAACGCAGAGAGCGGTCCTTCGTTGAATCACCCTGTTGTATTAAATCCTGGAGGCAAGGATCAACGTCCTTGGTATGATTTCAGGAACTATGGACCTCCTGTATCTGGTTCGCCCAATAAGCAAACACCTATCAAACAGGAAACCGTTGGTAACAATCGTGGATTTTACTCTCCATCGAAGGATTACATCGGACTAGCCGATCCATCCCAGGCACCACAGCCTGGTGTTAAGTTTCCGAAACCAATAGGAAGTCTGCCGCACCCTACCTTACGGTATTTCGACAAAAATAGATATAGCCCTGCCTTCAACAAGTATCGTGGGGTTGCAAATAATCGTACTGATCCGACAGCAAATTACACAGAGCAAAATATTCTGCAGGAAGAAGGTACGCATTCCCAGACTCCAACATCATTTATACCGGGAATGGATAAGAACAACGATCCAAATGTTTTCGCGCCCAAGGATAAGTTGCCAGGGGAGTATTACGATAAGGTCATGGAGCCATACAGAAGCACAATCCCCATCGTTCCCGGAATGCAAGGGACGTACGATCAGTGGCCGGCAGAATTTGTGAAATCGAGGAAGCTCGACCAGAATGACGCTCAAGCCACGTACGGGCACCGTATCCAGAATGGCAAGGAGCTATTGGATTATCACAATATGCTCAATGTGTACGGGACAGATAAAGCGTGGGAGAAGACGCAGCCGAATCTCACAAAGCAGCATGCTGAGGCGCTCGGCAGGTTGCGTGCTCAGTCTGAGCAGCAACGGCTTCAGAAGTGGCGTCATATGATAGAGGAGTATTATCAGGGTAAAGGGACGCTTCCCCCGGCCCTGCATCAATTGCCGTTGAAACCAGTTCAGGCTGCATACGATTTCACGGACCAGACTGACCTCATGAAGCAGGTTCGCAACAGCCAGTCTCCCGGGAGAATGGATAAGGTTGCCTCCACTCTCAACTCATCGTACAATAGACTCATGATCCCTGACCGCATGACCAAGATTGCCGCAATCATGCAAAAGGCAACGGACGGCCTGAAACTCTCGGATCGTCCATCAGGCAAGCGTATCCAACCCGCCCGGGTGATGAGCACGCCTACCTCCGCAGAGCTGATCCGGCAGAAGCAGGAGATCGAGGGGGATATGCAGGCCAAGCAGGCTTCCCGGAAGGCCATGAGTGCTGCCTTCCCGCACTGATTTCCTGAAATTACAGGCGTATTCGTGCTATGTATACTTGATGAGAGTAATTATGCTCGAATCATTATTTAATGTTATGAATACAAAACAAAGTTATCCTGTTACGGACAGCATCACGAATGTTGTCGAAGCCGGCATTATTACCGCAACTGTTGTGTCCCTCATTGCGTGTGAGGTTACACGACACATGGGGCACGCGCTGGAGGGCGGTGTCTACAAGGGCGTCAAGTCATCCTGGGGCCTCGTGAAAGGTGCCAGGCAACGCTTGGTGACCTACAGAGAGCGCATCAGCGAGAAAGTCAGCAAGGCAAGGTCAGAAGAAGTTGTCGAGTCTGCTGTGACAGATGAGGAGATCTCCGAATCTCAGACGTTGCATCACGATACAGTTCCCGCTGCGCCCTCGGTGCAACCTCACGTCGAAGAAGCGCCTGCCCCGGCCGGAATGCCAACTCCGGCGCTTGCATAATCAACCATAGCCCTCCTAGACTTGCTGGTCCAGGAGGGCGGCATGTAATTTTTTTAGCTATTTGCGAGTGTGTTACATGGACGTGATGAAAGTGCGACCACAGCCTGCCTGCTTGTACAGGCCCCGGAGAGGAAGGCAGATCAAGAAATACATCGATGGGAGTATCACTCATGGGTTCTTGGGAAGGTGGATGCGTTTGGGCAAGCGTTCTTCTTCGAGAGCCCGGCCTACGGGATCATTATTGGCATCGACGAGGTTTTTGAGACGGTCGGTCAGCCCCAGGACGAACAGGACGGCGGCATAGTTTCCCAGGGATACGCCGGGGTCACCCTTCTCGACACGCCCCAGTGTTGAACGAGAAATGAATGCCCGTTCAGCCATCAGTGTCGTAGGGATACGCCGCCTCTTACGGGCATCGCTGATGTCCGCCCCCAATTTCTTGAGTGCCGCTTTCACCGGGCCCGGCAATGGGGATGTGGTTTTCATGAGAGAAATATGTATCATATAGTAAGCAAAATCAAGATTTATGTATTATATATGAGTCATTACGAGAAATATAGGGTTCATTCCAATCCAAAATAATTTTTCTCCCCTTACCAAGTAGTGCGCTGTATCATACGCGTAGCGTTATGATACAGCGCACTACTTGGGTCACTTCTATAGATAAGGCCAATTCAATCGCAGCCTCCAACTCCAGAAATCTCAACATTCTGCTTGGCCTCCTAGGAGCCGGAGCCCTCGCAACGGGAGCCGTTGCCACCGGCAAATACCTCACCCGCAAAGATCCCAAGTCCGAGATGGGCAAGATCAAACTCAAGCTGCCCGGCTCCAGGAAAGACCCGAACACGACCGCCGAAGTCGAACTGCCCATCGATATGCCCGGAATGAGTCCGACATTGATCGAAGGACTCAACCGAGGAGTCAGATTGCAAGCTCGGAAGAATGTACGAGCCAATTCGTTCAAGCGCGATCCGCAGACAGGCAAGCTTGTTCCGTACGAGGAATGGAAGGCACAGCAGGCTCAGAAGGAGCAACAACCAGACAATGCTATCGAGTTCTCAAAGGCGGCATCCACATCTCCCGGTTTTGCGGGTTATTCCTGCATTAAAGCACGGATTGATTTCGTCTTTTGTTCCGGAAATACATGGAACCATGCTTCGCCTTCGGCAGCACGAATGCCTTCCCGGTAGTGCTTTTCCGTCATGTTGGTTCTCGAGTGTCCAAGCCACATGGATACCGGGGTATGTCATGTGGTCGAGAGGGCTACATTAGTGTAGACTTCCATCTAGAAGAAAGAGCATTTTCTTCTTATTTTACAATGCTTTTCGATAACAAGGATGTCCCCTGAATGTCCCCCAGTTCGTCAAAAAATAAGATTTTTGGCTTCTCTCTCCTAAAAACAAGTAACCCCTTCCAAGCTGTTAACTTAAAAGGGGTTATATGGTGCGCCCGAAAGGACTCGAACCTTCACAGAGTTGCCTCCACTAGAACCTGAATCTAGCGCGTCTACCAATTCCGCCACGAGCGCACATGGTTTGGTAAGAACGGGACTTATTATGCACGGCGGCGGCGGATTGGCAACTATTTTCCTTCACATGAAAAAAAATTTTTCTCAAGGCGCCTTCCTGCCTCCAGCCGGGACCGCATGGAAACGATATAAGGACTTCTCAAATCTTTCCGTATGCAGTAGTCTCCCCCCAGCATCAGAGGCATCACCATTGCAGGCTTGTGAATGAGACGAATGAAAAACCGCTATTGAACCGTTTTGAGGTCATGGAAATGGGGTTCGGCCTGTGCACACTGGCCGCATTGATGTGGCTGCTGTGGTGGAACGGCTTCGGGGAGATTCATGAAGACCAGCTTTCCCTGCGCTATTTCCGTGAAATTCTCTCCTTCCTGGTGCTGGGACAGCTCACGGGCGTCATCGGAATTTTGCGGGAGAAATGGCTTGCCAGGGCCATCCGCAACCCCCGGTGGGTAGAACTGGGCCTGGGGCTGCTGATTCTGGTCATGCTGGCTGGCGACTTTTTCCATTCCACCTTTATCTCCAAAATAGAGCTTCAGAATATTTTCCGCGCGATCTGCCTCTGCTACGGAGCCGCCCCTCTGTTGAACCTCAAGGAATATTTTTTTCGTATCGCCCGCCGGAACAGAGGATTCCACCTCCCGCGCATCCGTCCCGCCCTTCTTTTCCTTCTTACCCTGATTGCCTTCATCGCGCTGGGAGGAACACTTCTCATGTCGCCGGGAGCTACCAAGGACGGCATTGTCCTTTCCGCCACGGATGCTTATTTCATCAGCACCAGCGCCGTCTGCGTCACGGGACTGGTACCCCTGAATGTTCATGAACATTTCACCAATTACGGACAGACCATTTTGCTGGCGCTTTTCCAGGTAGGAGCTTTCGGCATTATGACGTTCACTTATTTTGTCTCCCTGATGGTAGGCCAGGGTTTGAGTCTGCGTTCCAAGGTAACCATCAGCAACCTGCTGGATGAAGAAGGCATTGCCCAGGTAGACCGGTTTATCAAAAATATTATTGCCGTCACATTCGGGGTGGAAGCTCTGGGAGCCATAGGGCTCTATTTTTCCTGGAGACATGTTCCGGGTCTGGAGGGAGACACGCTCTGGTGGTATGCCGTCTTTCATTCCGTTTCCGGTTTCTGCAACGCGGGATTCAGCCTGTTTGCGGATAACCTGGCCACACCGGGCGTAGCCTATAATATGGGCGGCCAGATTACCATCATGGTCATGGTACTTTGCGGCAGCCTGGGGTTCGCCATGTATCTGGAAATCGTCCGCCGGGCCAGAGTCGCGCTGGGCTGGGACGCCCGGAACACCGTCAGCCGCCACTGGTCCACATACAGCTGGCTGGTCGTACGCATGACCGCCGCGCTGGTGTTTGGCGGCGGGCTGATTCTGTTTCTGATTAAAGCGATTGACGGCAGCCTGTTTACGTCTGCCGATCCGTGGTACTGGATTTTGTGGGAGAGCCTGTTCAACGCAACAGCGCGCACAGCAGGATTCAACATCTCGGACATGGCTCTCAACAGCGTTCCATACGCTCTGTTTCTGGGAGCTCTCATGTTCATCGGCGGCAATCCCGGCTCCACCACAGGAGGGGTTCACACCACCGCATTCGCCGTTTCCTGCGGGGAGGTGGCGCGCATCTTACAGGGCAAGAAAGACGTGGTCATGCACAAGCGCCGGATTGCCCGCAATGTAGTGGAACGGGCCGTCATCACCGTCATCCTGGCAGGAGCCTGGGTAGGCATGATGACTACGGTCATGTGTTTTGCGGAACCGCAGTTGAGTCTGGAACGCCTGTTTTTCGAGGTAGTCAGCTCTTTCGCCACGGTAGGCTTTTCCTGGAACGTTACTCCGGAACTCAGCGATGTCGGCAAATGGATCATCGTGTTCAACATGATCGTGGGACGCGTGGGCATGGTGGCTTTCGTACTGGCGTTCATGAAACAACCCACCAAATCCCCCCTGCGGTACCCGGAAACCAGACTGCCTCTCAGCTGAACCGGGACATTACCCGCATTTTCATGACATGTGCGGAAGCAAACGCATTTCTTTCTTGCAAGAAAACATTTTGATTCAAAAATGCTGGGCCTTTAGAGCCTGCCCCCGGCGGATGGTGCCCGCAGGCCTCCGCTATGAATAATCTTTCTTTTACTTCCTACCAAAAGATATGGCTCATGTCATACCCCCTCATGATCAGCCTGATCATTGAGCATATGATCGGCCTGACGGATGCCGTCTTCCTGGGACGCGTGGGGGACGTGGCGCTGGGGGCGTGCGCCCTGGGCGGCGTGTATTACATGGCCATGTTCATGCTTGCGTTCGGCTTCGGTTTCGGCGCACAAATCATCATTGCGCGCCGCAACGGGGAACGCCGTTACAACAGGATTGCCCCCACCATGGTTCAGGGCTGTTATTTCATGCTGGTACTGGCAGCAGCCCTTTTTTCCGCATCTCAATATTTTTCCCCCATCATCCTGCGGGACATCATTGAATCCCCCCAAGTGTATGAAGCCACGGCGGATTACCTGCACTGGCGCACCTATGGTGTCTTTTTCTCTTTCCTCTGCGTCATGTTCCGCGCCTATTACGTAGGGATCACCCAGACGAAGATTCTGACGGTCAACTCCCTTGTCATGCTCCTGAGCAATGTTGCGCTAAACTACTGCCTCATTTTCGGAAAAGGCGGCTTCCCCGCCGCGGGCATTGCAGGAGCGGCCATCGCCTCCAGCGTGTCGGAAGCAGTCTCCCTTCTCTTTTTCATCGTTTACACAAGCATGACGGCGGATAAACGGAAGTATGGCTTCCGCCGGGCGTTCACACTCCGCCCCCATCTGCTGAAGGGGATGCTGTCCATTTCCGGATGGACCATGGTGCAATCTTTTATTTCCGTCTCCATCTGGTTTATTTTTTTCCTGGCGATTGAACATTTGGGGGAACGCCCGCTGGCCGTCACCAACATCGTGCGTAACATTTCCGCCCTGCTGATCATGGTGATCAGCGCTTTTGCCACCACGGCGGGGGCTCTCATCAGCAACCAGATTGGAGCGGGAGAACAGCGCTGCCTGTTCAAAACCTGCGGCATGACTCTCAAACTGACATACGCCATCCTGATCCCCCTGCTCATCATACTGTGCCTGTTTCCGGAGTCCGTCCTCCGTGCCTTCACGGATAGTCCGTCCCTGATTGCCGCCAGCGTCAATTCCGTGTATGTGATGGCTTCTTCCACACTGATCATGGCTCCGTCATTCATCCTGTTCAATGCCGTATCCGGCACAGGCAATACCAAGGCGGGATTCATCATGGAAATGATTTCCCTGGCCGTTTATACGGCCGTCATTTATTACGGCATCATCAGGCTCAAGCCGGATGTGGCTCTCTGCTGGTTTTCCGAACACGTTTACGGCGTTACTCTGATCTTCCTGGCATGGTGGTACCTCAAGAGCGGGAAATGGAGAGGCAAAAAGGTTTAGGAGGAACAAGAACGGGGAACGGCACGAAATAAAGTCCGCTTTCATCCATGCGTCTCCAACGCTCTCCCATTCTCAAAAAGTGCCCTGGTTGGAGAAAAGGCTGCTTTTTGCCCCCAGGTGGCAAAGGGTGACGCATGCTGCTTCCCAATGCACCGGATAAAACACGGCCATTCAAACTCCGGAAAATAAGCCCGGAGGATACAAAAATGCCCTGCGGCATCCGCCGCAGGGCAAAAACATCAACACAGACAGGAATTATTCTTCGCCAAGATCCTCTTCGGAATCCCGTTCCTCTTCCGGAGAAGAAGTTTTCTCCTGCTGCTGGAGAGCTGCTTTCTGGGCATGCTTGCGGCGCGCTTCCTCCATCATGAAGAATTCCGCACAGCGGAAAGCGCGGCGGGCCGCCTCACGTGCCGTCTGGTCGTCCATCAGGGCAAGGCCTTCTTCAGACACTTCCGCCAGGAACATTTTCCAGGCTCGGGAAGCCACCTTCTTACAATCCAACTGCTTGAGAGAAGCGGCATCCTGCATGGGCTGGCGGTCTTCGGAACCGCCGCCTTTCTTATTGCGGCGGCGACGCTTGCGCTTGTTAAAGGGCCCTTCGGAGGCGCCGCCCACTGTTTCCGGCTGGGCAAAAACATCTCCGCCATGCTGTTCATGGCGCTCCTGCTGTTCCGCATTGCGATTGGGGCGGAACGATTCCCGCTTGACCTTGACCGGAGCGGCAGACTGGGGCTTCTGGGGAGCTTCGGGCATCACCTCCTTTTCCACGGGAGCGGAAGGAGCCGGGGCCTCGGAAGGGGCAACAACCGTTTCAGAGACAGGGGCCTTTTCATCAGCCGCCTTTTTGGCTGTTTTCGCGGTTTTTGTCTTCACCGCGGTTTTCGGGGCGGACTTGACCGTTTTGATTTTGGTTTTGGGTGCTTCTACGGAAGCGGCGTCAACAACAGCTTTTTTTTCAGCTGCGGCGGCCTTTTTGGTGGTAGAGGCCGTCTTTTTGGCCGTCGTCTTGCGAGCAGCCGTTTTTTTAGCTGCGGACGCTTCCGGAGCACCTGTTTCTAATGGTTTTTTTGCCATAAAATTTCAAGTGAAAGAAAGGATTATGAATCAATTCCGGAGATTGTCGAGATTTATCACGGAGCCTCATCCGGAAGAGCCGGGAGATCTTTCAACAGCGCCTTGTACTTTCCCGAATCAAAAGAGCGGCCCCCCACCACCATCGCATTAATAGTAATGGCCAGAGCCTGCGCCATCAGTTCCAGAGCTTCCTGTTCTCCCAGTTTTTCCCGCCCCGTCAGGCGTTCCAGACAGTTTTTGACATAAACGGTGTCTGGCGACTCCAGTTGTTCCCGAACGGCAGGCACCAGCACTTCTATCATTTCCTCCGGTATCTCCATGATAATCTTTTTTGTTGCTTTTACTATGCGACCAAATTAACACGCATCTTTTTTCCGGAAGCCCCGGGCAGACACCCTCTCACGGATGGCATGCGGACACGGCATTTTCCATTCCAGCCAAGGCTTTTATTGGAAATAACCGCCACCCGGCAAGTTCCTGCTTCCAGTCCATTTCAAGCGGAATATTTTCCGTTTCCCTCACATGGCTCCCATGCGGCTGCGAATGACGGATTGCAGTTCCGTTTCAAATTCCCTCAGGTCGTCTGCCGTAGGTTCTCCAAGCGTAGCGTCCCAGTTGATACGGCCGGTACGGTCAATATCCCATGCGCCCTGGGCACCGCTCTTGAATAAAACCTTGCCGGACATCAGGGCGTGGGGAGGCGTTATTTCGTCCACAGTTACCTGGGTTTTTCCCAGCAGGGAGGCAGGGGGAGACATTGTTCCGGGAAGCTCTCCGGGCTGCTCGGCTTCGGGTTCCGGCTCCGGCTGGCTGATGCGGATATCCAGATCCTGAAGAAGGAATCTTGTATCCATGAACGTCAGCTTGATGTTCAAGTCCTCATGCAGCCTTTTCTGGATGGCGTTTAAATCCAGTCCTTCTTCCGCCCAGGTCCGGATGGACTGGATCTGTTCCGGAGATAATTGATCAGGGTTTATCATGATATGTATTTGAGTTAGAATGATTTTTTCTATTCGCGGCCAGCCATGCATTCCAACAGGGAATGAACGCAGGCGAGAAATCCTGCGGACGGCGTTCCACCCACGCCTGGATTTGCTCCGGCGTGAACCACTGCACGCTGTCCACCTCCGCCGCCGGAAAACGAACCTTCCCGGAATACCGCCCTTCATAGAGGGAGATGAATTCCCAGCCGTTATTTTCTCCGGCGTCAAAATCCGCGATTTTCTGCAGCCCGCAGCCGGACACCCCCAGTTCTTCCTTCAGCTCCCGCACCGCAGCTTCCTCATAACTTTCCCCGGCATCCAGATGCCCGGCTGCGGAGGAATCCCATTTGCCCGGCTGCCTGTCTTTCCACAAGGACCTTTTCTGGAGAAGCACGGCTCCATGCTTGTTAACCAGGAACATATGTACGGCGCGATGACGAAGGCTGCCTTCATGTATTTCCCGGCGCGTGCCCTGCCCCGTCACCTGATTGAGTTCGTCCACGATGTCAAACAATTCATCTCCGCTCTGCGCCACATCCTTGAGAGGATTGGTATCATAAACGCGCGCCAATTCCACCCACTGGGACAAATTCAATTCCTCAGCCCTGGCGGAAGGGGAAAGCCCCAGGGAAGCAGCCACGCCCTCCCACGGAGGAGAAGCGGGGAGCTGTTTTTTCAATTGTTTGCGCCGCTGGGAAAAAGCCTTGCGCATCAGTTCATCCATCAGGCGGTCGTCATATGGAGGCAACTCGCGGGCAGGACGGGGAGTGAGCAGCATCACGGTGGAATCAATACGCGGACGGGGATGAAACGCTTCCGGCGGAATGGTTTTGAGGGCACGGGGAATCCAGTTTTTCTGGATGCGCAGGGACAACAGCCCGAAGGCATCATCATCCGGCGTCGCCAGAATGCGGTCGATAAACTCCTTCTGAAGCATCACCACGGCACGTTCCACAGCACTGGGCCTGGACAGGAAATTCTGGAGGATGGCTCCCCCCGCGGAATAGGGAAGATTGCCAAGGAATTTGACAGGGGCCTCCGCAAACAGCCCCCGCGGATCCCAGGAAGCGCCGTCTGCATGGTGAACCTCCACATGGGGATCACCGGCCCAGCGCTCTTTCTGGTACTCTGCCAGACGGGAATCAAATTCCACCAGAACCAGTTTGCGGCAAAGGGGTGCGGCATGTTCCGTCAGGGAGCCGGTTCCAGGCCCTACCTCCACCACGCAATCCTGCGGCCGGATTTCGAGCTGCTCCACAATCCAGCGGGCCACATTTTCATCCGTCAGGAAATTCTGCCCCAGGGACTTGCTGGGGCGCACTTCATGGTCTTCCAGAACATTCCTGATCTCGGACGGTTTCATAATGAAGTGATGTTCGCAAAAATGCCTGTCAGGAGCCAGTAAAAAGCGGGGCAGTTTCCGGCATGAAAACGGAGAAGCTCCAACCGCCGCAGACAAAGAACGGAGAGACGGCGGCAAGATATATCGCAAATTGACAAAAAGGGGAAAACATGTCACTTTTACAGGCGTCTGGAACAGGGATTCAGCCTGCAGTGAACCGGAAGGTTCCGCAGACTCCAAAATGTCCAGACGCCTTTGCCGGAGAAAAAGTTAAACCGGCTCAACAGCAAATTTGATAAAATCATGAAAGTACTTGTAACCGGCGGAGCCGGATATATTGGTTCCCACACGGTACGCCAGCTCGTCAAAACCGGCGCAGACGTGACCGTGCTGGACAACATGGTGTACGGCCACGCGGGAGCCCTCGTGGACCCGGAAGTGAAACTGGTCAAAGGGGATTTGGGAGATGCCTCCGTGGTCTATCCTCTCCTGATGAAGGGCAACTTTGACGCCGTGATTCACTTTGCCGCCTTCATCAATGTGGGGGAATCCGTCCAGAACCCCCTCAAGTACTACATGAACAACATCGCCAGGCCCCTCGTCCTTCTGGGCGCCATGCAAGCCGCCGGCGTCAAGCGCTTTGTTTTCTCCTCTACCTGCGCCACGTATGGCGTTCCCACCCAGATCCCTATCCCGGAAACGGAAAAGCAGGATCCTATCAATCCTTACGGGAGTTCCAAGTACATGCTGGAAAAAGTTTGCAGGGACTGCGACCGCGCCTGGGGTCTCAAAAGCGTTTTTCTGCGCTATTTTAATGCCTCAGGCTGCAGCGAGGACGGCTTGATTGGTGAAGACCACGAACCGGAAACCCACCTTATCCCCAACATCCTGCTCACGCTCACCGGGGAAAAGGAATACATCGAAGTCTTCGGAACGGATTACGACACGCCGGACGGCACCTGCATCCGCGACTACATCCACGTCAACGACCTGGCGGACGCCCACTTGAAAGCGGTGGAGTACCTGATGAAAGGCGGAGCCACAGAGTGTTTCAACCTCGGAACCGGACTGGGGCTTTCCGTCCGGGAAATCCTAGAAACGGCTGAAAAAGTCACCGGTAAGAAAATTCCCGTCCGCTACGGCCCGCGCCGTGAAGGCGATCCGCCCCGCCTGATTGCCAATCCGAAGAAAGCCAAGGAAATCCTTGGCTGGGAAGCCAAGTGCAAGGATGCCGGCGCTATCGTGGAAACCGCATGGAAGTGGATGACCGGCCCGCGCCGCGGCCACTATTAATTCCTTTACCCACAAAAGAACCATCCCTTCTTCCGCCCTGCCATGCGCCACCATGGCAGGGCTTGCTCTTTTCCAGACTTCTTTACACGCTCCACGCCCGCGACCGCCCTCTATTCCTCTGTCGGCCACAGCGGAACAAAAAAACTTTCAAAGGCAACCGCCTCCTGGCGTGTTACTCATCTTTTCTGGCTTCAACATGCCTTTTTCCAATCCCCTCCGGCGAACCAAAAGCACAGCCTGTGTCCCCGTGTGCACCCACACTCCGGAACGTCCGGCTTCCCATCGGACAAATGATGCAGATAATATAAACCATTCATTATAAAATCCCCTTTTGTTCACATCTGGTCATTTACCATCCAATGGGACATTAAAATTTTTGAACTCGTCCCAGCCGGAAAAACATCATATTATCTTCAGGAACCTTCATATACTGTATGAGTCTCCACATTGAAAGTACTGAAGATGCCCTTGCGGAATTGAAGAAACAGCGGACCAAGACACTGACCGCCGCCATTTCCGTTTCTTTCCTCGGCGTCGCCCTCATGGGCCTCCTCCTCTACCTGGTACACATCATCGTGGCCGTTCCGGAAGATCCCCCCATGGTCGCCTACGCCACCCAGGAAGGCGACAACCCGGACATTGACACACCGGAAGTCACCCAGACCACCCAGCGCCCCAGCAGCTCCTCCACCTCCGCGCAGGTGAAGGTCATCGCCGCCGTCGCCACAGCGGACGTCGCGGTGGTCAACCCTGATATTGAGGTGGACGTCCCCTCGGAAGAACTTTCCATGGGCATCGACATCGGCGACGGCTTCGGAACCGGCACGGGAGACGGAGACGGGGGAGGCATTCCCGGTATCATTTCCAAGCGCTGCGACTTGAACGACCGCATGAAGCGCATCACGGAAAACGGAGGCACCCCGCAGTGCGAGGAAGCCGTAGTCAAATCCCTCCGCTGGCTGAAAAAACAGCAGAATAAAGACGGGTCCTGGGGTGGAGCCCCCCATAATTACAAATGCGCCATGACAGGCCTGGCTCTCCTGTCCTACCTGGCCCACTGCGAAACGCCTCTTTCCGAGGAATTCGGGGAAACTGTCCTGAAGGGCATCTCCTTCCTGGTGGACCAGGGTACGAAGAATCCCGTCCTGTCCCTGGTTCCCCAGAGAAACGAGGTCAGTTATGACCACGCGGTAGCCACCTATGCCCTGTGCGAAGCCTACACTTTCTGCAAGCAGATGGACATCCCCTCCATCTCCAACCTGGAAAAGGTCGTCATAAAGGCCGTGGATAAAATTGTAGATAATCAGAACACCGACGGCGGCTGGGCCTACAATTACAACACGAAGGCGGGCGCCCATACGGACCTTTCCGTCACCGGATGGAACGTGCAGGCCCTCAAGGCAGCCGAACACGGCGGCATCAAACCAACCAAAGGGGAAATACGCACGGCCCTGCGCAAAGCGGCGGCCTACTGCCGGAAATGCGGCAAGCCCGACGGTCTCTTCACCTACATGCAGGAAGGCAGGGAAGACGCTGCTGCACGCCCTTCCCTGGTGGGCGTAGGCGTTCTTTCCCTCCAAATGTGCGGCAACGGCTCGGACAGCGCCGCCCGCAAGGGGCTGGACTGGATGCTCAAGAACACCAACCAGCCATTCAACTGGAAGGCGAACAACACTTCCTCCAACCTCTACCAGCATTACTACGGGGTGCAGGCCGCCATGAACCGCGGAGGGGATGTATGGAAAGCGTACAACAAAGCTTTCCGTGACGCCACCCTCGGAGCCCAATCCACCGATGGAAGCTTTACCCCGAACGGATTTCCCGGACCTGGGGGACTCGTAAACAGCAATGGTGGTTCCATCAACGACAAAATTTACCGCCAGTGCCTGGCAACGCTGATGCTGGAGGTATATTACCGCTTCCTTCCCGGCACGGGGGAAGGCACCAGGAATTCCTAATCTGATTGACAGACAGGCGTGTCTGGCTTTAGTATGCTGCCAGCCTTGTAAACAGGCAGGCCAGCAATACATACCTGTACAGGGCAATTCTCCCCATTTTTCAGAAATGCGGGAGTTTTTGCCTTGACGCCAACCAGACACCTCCTTCTATGAGTCTCCACATTGAAAGTACTGAAGATGCCCTTGCGGAATTGAAGAAACAGCGGACCAAGACACTGACCGCCGCCATTTCCGTTTCTTTCCTCGGCGTCGCCCTCATGGGCCTCCTCCTCTACCTGGTACACATCATCGTGGCCGTTCCGGAAGATCCCCCCATGGTCGCCTACGCCACCCAGGAAGGCGACAACCCGGACATTGACACACCGGAAGTCACCCAGACCACCCAGCGCCCCAGCAGCTCCTCCACCTCCGCGCAGGTGAAGGTCATCGCCGCCGTCGCCACAGCGGACGTCGCGGTGGTCAACCCTGATATTGAGGTGGACGTCCCCTCGGAAGAACTTTCCATGGGCATCGACATCGGCGACGGCTTCGGAACCGGCACGGGAGACGGAGACGGGGGAGGCATTCCCGGTATCATTTCCAAGCGCTGCGACTTGAACGACCGCATGAAGCGCATCACGGAAAACGGAGGCACCCCGCAGTGCGAGGAAGCCGTAGTCAAATCCCTCCGCTGGCTGAAAAAACAGCAGAACGGTAATGGATCCTGGGGTGAAGGACAATTCCGCGCCTCCATGACCGGCATTTCCCTGCTGGCCTATCTGGCCCACTGCGAAACGCCTCTTTCCGAGGAATTCGGGGAAAACGTCCTGAAGGGCATCTCCTTCCTGGTAGACTTAGGAATGAAAAACCCCGTCCTTTCGGAACAGCCTGCCTTGAAGGAGATCTGTTATGACCACGCGGTAGCCACCTATGCCCTGTGCGAAGCCTACACCTTCTGCAAGCAGATGGACATCCCTTCCATCTCCAACCTGGAAAAGGTCGTCGTAAAGGCCGTGGACAGGATTATTGACGCCCAGTGCCCCAACGGCGGCTGGGCCTACAGCTACAACAACAAGATTAATCCGGACATCGACCTTTCCGTCACTGGATGGAACGTGCAGGCCCTCAAGGCAGCCGAGCACGGCGGCATCAAACCAACCAAAGGGGAAATACGCTCCACGCTGCGCAAAGCTTCAAGCTACGTGCGCAAGAACGTCATGCCGGACGGCAAGTTCTCCTATAAGGAAAACGGCAATATGCCCCGTTCCTCCCTGGTAGGCGTGGGCGTGCTTTCTCTGCAAATGACGGGCAACGGCTCGGACAGCGCCGCCCGCAAGGGTCTGGACTGGATTAAAAACAATGTCAAAGCCCTCCAGTGGGGCCAGGGAAGCGGCACGGAAAACGTCAAGAGCAATCTCTACATGCACTACTACTGCGTGCAGGCCGCCATGAACCGCGGCGGAGACGTATGGACCACCTACAACAAAGCGTTCCGGGACGCCGTGCTCAGCGGTCAGAATGAGGACGGCAGTTTCCGGAAAAATGATGTAGGATATGTTTCCGGCATGAGCGGCAAATCCGTAAACATCTACCGCCAGTGCCTGGCAACGTTGATGCTGGAAACCTATTACCGTTTCCTGCCCGGCACGGGGGAAGGCACCAAGAACTCCTGAAACATCTCCCCGGACAACGGGAAGAGCGTTGCGGAAGAAGGTTCTGCATGCGAGGGAACGGACCTTCTTCCGGCGGCGCGCAAATTAAATCCTGACTTGACCGCGGAAGCTTCTCTTGTTATTCATATGGTTTCCATTTTCTAACGACGTGAATAACAATTCTTCCATCCTTTTCGGCCTTTTTGATGAATTTCTTTGGGTCCGGTGTTCCGGACGCGGAAGTTTTGCCAATAGTCCGACTGTCAAATCCCTGGGGGACGATTACATCGCTTCCGGAGGACGCCTGATCGTCATTGATCTGGAAACCTGCTCCGGCATTGATTCCACTTTTATGGGCACTCTTGCGGGCCTGTCGCGACGGCTGCTTCCCATCGGAGGTTCCGTCCAAATCGCCTCCCCGAGCGAACGTTGCCTGAGCGCTCTGGAAAGCCTGGGGTTGGACGCCCTGCTCAGCATTGAACCGCCCACAGCCCCCTGGAGGGGAAAAGTAGAGCAGATACGTGCCGCCCTGGGTACGGAAAACGCCCCTGCCGTCCATTTGGATGCCAAGGAGCAGACTCTCCACGTTCTCAATTCCCATTTGACCCTGAGCGAAATGAGTGAAGAGAACGAAGAAAAATTCCGCAACGTAACCGACTGCCTGAAAGAAGAATTGGAACGGCAGAAAGATAATAAATAAATTTTCCTCCCCTTCACATGGACCTGCGCTCCATGGCCTCCCTGTATGAGGAAGCCCTTTCCGCGGCAAGGGAAGAAGAGCCGGCCGCCGTCAGGGAACATTCCGTTTCCAATCATTCCGCGCTTCCGGACGAACGGACGCTTCAGCTTCTTCTGCTGGAAGGAGTATTCGGCACCTCTTTTACGGATGACTCGGGCAGAGACATTCACATTCTGGACTTCGGGAACTGGAACAAATCCGCCGGACCAGACTTTCTAAACGCCAGGATACGCATCAACGGCATCCCGCAGGCGGGAGATATCGAACTGGATTCCACACCGGAAGACTGGGAACGCCACGGGCACGGTTCCAACCCGGGATTTAATGGTGTTATCCTGCATCTCGTCTGCGCTCCCAGCCGCAGAAAATGGTTCACCCGCAACTCCAGGCATGAACGCATCCCTCTGGCTGTCATTCCTCCCGCTGCGCTGGCACGGTCTGGAACACCTCCTTCAGGCGGGAATCCTGTACGCCACTGCCGCCACGCCGACCTGTTGGCTTCCATGGCGCCGGAGCCTCTGGAAATGCTCCTTCAAGCAGCAGCCGCCTACAGGTTCCGGAACAAGCACCGCCGCCATGCGGAACGCGCCAAATACGCAGGGGAAGAACAGTCCCTTTTTGAAAATCTGGCGGAAACGCTGGGCTATCACGCCAATAAGACCGCCATGCGCCACCTGGCCCTGCGGGCCCCCCTGCGCTTTATCCGGAATTGCCCGGAAGCCCTGCTCTTCGGTACGGCGGGATTCCTCCTTCCCGTGTTGCCGGCCTCCTGCACACCGGAAGCCGTAGATCTGCACAAAAAACTCTGGGCCCAGTGGTGGCCCATGCGGGAACAATTTGAACTGGCGCCGGACCGCTCCTTCCCTTGGACATTTTCCGGCAACAGGCCGGCCAACCATCCGCAAAGGCGCGTAGGGGCGCTGTCCGTCATTGCAGCGGACTTTGATACATTTAAGCGTCTTTGCCTTGCCGGACATACGGAAAAACTGACGGAATACCTTTCCTCCCTTACACATCCCTACTGGAGCACCCATGTAACGCTGCCTTCCTCACCGTCTCCCCGCCCCATGGCCCTGATGGGGCGGGATAGAATTCTGGACTTCATCATCAACCACCTTCTTCCGATGAAAGATGACGAACACGCATGGAAGCATTATCTCTCCCTTCGGGCCGGACAGGCGGGCACAAAAGTTCTCTCCGTCCATCAATCCCTGCTGGGCCGCAGGCCGGATGCACAAGCCTTTCTTAAGAAAGCCTGGCACCACCAGGCACTGCTTCAAATTCACGAAGATCTGTGCTCCCTCCATTCCTGCGCCATTTGTTCCCTGCTCAGGCAGATGGAAAAGAAATGAGAGAGCGCCCCTCCTTTCCAACCTTTCCATCCGGAGAGAAATTTCTGCTTTCGAAACGAGTCATTCTGAATACTCATCCTTTGAAACAAACACCGCCCTCCCGCAAAAATCCGGGATAAAAAAGGCTTCCAGCCCAAAGGACTGGAAGCCATGATTATTTTTCGTTCCGGAACTAAAACCGGATCATGGATTTTTTACCTGGCTGCGGACTGCGAAGGTTCCGCTCCCGATTTCAGCGGCAGGGTTTTCATGCGGGTCATTTTCCCGTTGACGCGCACGGGCAGCACCTTGGGTTGGGCGGAATACAACTTCACGTTGCTCACCTTGCCGTCCTTCCAGGAAAAATCCACCGTGACGTTGCCCCGGGCTTTCAGCCCCTTCACGGAGCCTTCAGGCCACGCTTCCACAGGAGAGGGCATGATGTCCAGGCCCCCGGCATGGGATTGCAGCAGCATTTCACAAATGCCGCCTACAATGCCGAAGTTGCCGTCCATCTGCATAGGAGGATGGGTAGTCAACATATTCGGCAAAGTATTGAATCTCAACAGTCCCTGAACCATCTCATGAGCCTTGTTCCCCTCTCCCAGGCGGGCCCAAAGAGCCGTGCGCCACGGCCACGTCCAGGAACGGCGGCTGTCTCCGGTCGTGCCGCGCCATTCAAGAGAAAGGCGGGCGGCTTCCGCCAGCTTGGGCGTCTTGAGCTTGCTGATCTGGTTGCCGGGGAAAACGGCAAAGAGGTGGGACGTATGGCGGTGGTCCGTCTTGGGAATGCGGTCAATCATCCATTCCTGAAGATTCCCTTCCTTGCCTATCTTGTTGCCGGCCAGCCTTTTCAGCTTGCCTTCCAGGCTCTTGGCCCAGGCGGCGTCCTTGCCCAGGATGCGGGCGGCTTTGATGGTATTGGAGAAAAGCTCCGCAATAAGCTGCTGGTCATGCATCACACCGTCTTCACGCGGCCCATGTTCGGGAGACCATCCATTGGGAGCCACCAGCGTTCCGGCTTTCACATCGGCCAGATCTTTCTTCTCCTCTTCGCTCGGGTCCTTGCCGTTTGTCTTGAACCCTTCGCCCCCGGCTCCAAGCTCCTTCAAATGGTCTTCCCAGAAATGACAGATTTCCTTCATCAGGGGATACGCCTGTTTTTCCAGATACTTTCTATCACCGGTAAATGCATAATGCTCCCATATATGCAGCGCATACCAGGCCGCACCGGGAATGTTCCACTGCCAGCCGTTGCCGCCGAAGATATTCTGGGAGGTGCGCACCGTCCAGCCGCGCACGGGTTTGCCGTCCTTGGTATTGAACCCCTTGTTCGCCTGGGAAGCGTCCCGGCAGCCGGGGGCCATTGCTTCCACATAATTGACCAGGGCCTCATGGCATTCGGAAAGGTTGGCGGGTTCCGCCCCCCAATACGCCATCTGAACGTTGATATTGTTATGGTAGTCGCAGGCCCACGGCGGTTTGACATAATCATTCCACAACCCTTGCAGATTGGCCGGGAGCGTGCCGGGCCGGGAACTGGACAACAGCAGATAGCGGCCAAACTGGAACATGGTTTCCTCCAGATCGGGGTCTGCCGGATTCTTCTTATAGGCTTCCAGACGCTTCGGCGTAGGCAGCCTGGCTATATCCTCCTCTGTTTTTCCGAAGTTGACCTTCACCCGGTCAAACATGGACTTGTACTGGGAAATGTGGGCCTGTTTCAGGGCGGCATAATCCGCAGAAGCGGCTTTGACCGCATAACGGTCCAGTTTCCTGGCTGGAGATTCACCCTTCCAATCCTTTTTATAATCCATCAGGTAATCCGTCTCCATGGCGATGACGATCATGCAGGAATCCGCATTTTTCACGGAAATTTTATCGTCTACGGTGGAAAGCGAACCGCCTTTGGGACGGATCAAAACACGGCCTTCATAATTCATGCCGTTTTTCAAAATCCCCTTCCAGGTGATGACGGAGCCCTTGGCGGAAATAGTTGCTCCAAGCTGGCTGTTAACGGAAAAATCTGCGCTGAACTGACCGGGGTTGCTGGCTTTATAGTTCAGCACCAGGACATTGGCAGGCGTGCTGGAGAATGCCTCCCGGTCATACGTCACTCCATCCACCTTGTAATTTACTTTATGAATACCGTCCCGGAGATCCAGGGCGCGCGTAAAATCTTCCACAGACAGGGAAGCCGGCTGGTCGCCTTTTTTAAAGTCCACAAACAAATCCCCGAAAGGAAGATAGTTGCCGAACTGATTCGTCCCGGCATCAGGCCCGTACCCATATCCTCCCCCGGGATTGGCTCCGCCGGACCAGAGGCTGATTTCATTCAGGGCCAGCCGTTCGCGGCCGGGAGCGCTGAAAATCATGGCTCCCACGCGACCGTTGCCAATGGGATACCCTTCCGCTTCCCAAACAGAGGCAGGCTTCCTGTACTTGCCAAAGCTGCCTTCGGAATTTTTGTCTTCCTGCGGATAAACAACTACGGCCGGTTCATCAGACCAGATTAAATTGGAGGCGGAAGGCTTATCCAGAGCCCCCCACCCGAAAGAAACGGCACTTACCGCCACGGCAGATAAATATAGAGATTGGAAATGCATGCTTTAATGAACAATGTCACATATTTACTGCCTTCGCAACCTCTATCTTTCAGCCGTTCCAAACTTATCGGCCTCCACATGACGGAGCCTTCCTCCCGTTATTTCCCTCCTGGCCCAGGAACGCTTCCTCCAATGATGGCGAGAACAGTAAATTTCCTTGTCTTTAAAAATGACGCCCCTACCTTGGCATGTATGTTTAAACGACTTCTCTCAGCATTTTTTTCTCTGTTCTTTCTGGGGACGGCTTCCAACACATCCTTTGCGGAAGTTACTGTTCCGGATGCCCTGAAAGACCGGATAGCCCTGAAAAAAACGGTCCGGCAGCTCAATATCGTTTATTTTCTGGGCAGTGATACGGAACCCGTTCCGGATTACGAACGGCGCCTCAGCGAACTGCTCCTTTACCTCCAGCAGTTTTACGGCAAGGAAATGCAGCGGCATGGCTATGGCGCACGTTCCTTCGGCCTGGACATTAAATCTCCAGGCCGCGTGAACATCATTGAATACAAGGCCAAACATCCGGCGGCCCATTATCCTTATGAAAACGGAGGCGGCTGGAAAGCGGCCCAGGAACTTGACGAATTTTTCAAAGCCCATCCGGATAAGAAAAAAAGCCAGCATACGCTTATCATCATGCCTACCTGGAATGACGAAAAGAACGGCCCCGACAATCCCGGCGGCGTCCCCTTTTACGGAATGGGGCGCAACTGCTTCGCCCTGGATTATCCGGCTTTCGATATCAAACACCTGGGCCAGAAAACCAGGGAAGGAAGGCTGCTGACTAAATGGTATGGGGGCATGGCCCATGAATTGGGGCACGGCCTTAACCTGCCGCACAACCACCAAACCGCCTCAGACGGTAAAAAATATGGCACGGCCCTGATGGGTTCAGGCAATTACACGTTCGGCACCAGCCCCACGTTCCTGACTCCGGCCAGTTGCGCCCTTCTGGACGCCTGTGAAGTATTCTCCGTCACCCCGGCCCAGCAATTCTACGAGGGCAGGCCGGAAGTAGAGGTCAAGGACGTAGCCATCTCCTTCAAAGGAGACCAGATTCTGGTTTCCGGCAATTACAAAAGCCCTCAGACCGTCAACGCTCTGAATATTTACATCCAGGATCCTCCTTATGCGGTCAACCAGGACTATGACGCCGTTTCCTTCTCCCGGCGCCTTGGGAAAAAGAGCGGAAAATTCTCCATGAAAATTGACAAAAAAGAGCTGGATGGATTGAACAATAACGAATTCCGCATTTCCCTCATGTTCATTCTCGCCAATGGGCAGCACATGCAGAAGCATTTCACGTTCCATTGGGACGCTCTACAGGACTATAGAGACGGGACCAAATCCTGAACGCATTTTACATGCGCGGGCGGAGGCCGCTAGAATCACGGCCTCCGCACCTTGCGGGGTCCTTACTCCTTTAAACTGGTGCGCCAGCCGGAAGCGTGCTGATAGTAATAAACCGCTTCCTTTTCCAGCTCTTTCATCCGCCCGTCCGGCTCAACGGCCTTTCCATCCCGAAAAAATTCCACTCCGCGCTGGGGTTTGAGCACGACCATGTCTTTTCCCTTCAAATAACCGATATATTGGTAATTGCTCACAAAATACCGGGACTGATAGGAAGGCTTCAAAGCATCTTTTCCATAAAAGGCCGCATCATACGGCCATTTCAACAGCCCCAGCAGGGTAGGCAACACGTCAATCTGGCTCACGGGAGTTTCCCGCCGTTCCGGTTTCAACAACGCCGGAGCGTAGAAAATGGAAAAAATACGGTGCGTTTCCGGATTAAGGGCCTGCTTGCCCGCGCTCCCGGCGCCGTGGTCTCCTACAAACACGAACAGCGTATTGTCAAACCAGGGTTTGGTTCTGGCCTCCTCTACAAAGGCGCCTACCGCATAATCCGCGTATTTTACAGCCCCCATGCGCCCCGTGTGGGAAGGAATGTCAATACGCCCGTCCGGATACGTGTAAGGCCGGTGGTTGGACGTGGTGAACACCACCTGCAAAAACGGTTTGCCGCGTCCGCAGGATTCATCCGCCTCCCGTACGGCGCGGCGGAACAGATCTTCATCGCAAACGCCCCAGATGGTGGAATGGGTCACCTCGGAATCATCCATGGAATTACGGTCCAGAACCTGAAACCCGTTGTTTCCGAAAAAATAATTCATGTTGTCAAAATATCCGTAGCCGCCGTAAATCCATTTGAGATCATATCCCTTGTCCCTGAATATGGACCCTATGGTCTGCAAATGCTCATTTCCTTCCTGGCGAAGAATGGACATGCCGGGAAGCGGCGGTATGGATGTACTGATGGCCTCCAGCCCGCGCACGGAACGGGTGCCCGTGGCATAAGTGTTCGGGAAAAAAATGCCTTCCTTTCCCAGACAGCTCAGGCACGGGGTGACGTTAGCCCCGTCTTCCCGGAATTCGTTTAAAAATTCCGCGCCCATGCTTTCCATGACCACCACCACGACATTCGGGCGGATCCCCACCCCGGAAGGGCGCACCTGCCTCTTCACGCTGCCGGACGAAGCCCCCGGCACGGATGTATCATCCGCCATAAACTCCCGGGCCAGAAACGCCGCCGCTTCCGCGTCCGGCAGCGTCCGGTAATAGCCGCGGTAATCCAGTTCATTCTTGAGAAAGGCGCTGAACAGGCTGTAAAGGCCATCCTTGGCCATCTCCGAATTATAACGGTTGTTCACGGCATCCGCATCTTTGATATCCACCAGCCAATATCCCCCCGTGACGCAGGCCAGCAGGAACAGTACTACACAGCCTCGTTTCCATCCGGCGGGAATCTCCCCGTCCCGGGGGAGCAAGAACCTTTTCATTCCCCAGACGGCCAGAACGGACACCGCCAGAATACCTCCCAGAATAGGAATGATGGGATAGGACTCGTAAATATTCCCAATGACCTCCTTGGTGTAAATCAGGTAATCTACCGCAATGAAATTGAAACTGGCTTCAAACTCGTTCCAGAAAAACGCTTCCGCTACATCCTCAAACAGATTAGCGAGCACAAACAGGAAAAACCATACGGAGGTAAACCACTTGTCCGTCTTCCCTCCCGCCTTCCCGCGCGGCAGAATCCACAAATAAACGGCGTAGGGAATAAGCCAGTAGCACATGGTAACGGCAAACTCCGTCAGAAAGACGTACGCCGTTTTCAAAAGGGAAATCAATCCGAAATCCATGTTCCGGTATTCGAAAAATACCGTAAACATGTTTTCCACCGCCTCAATGCCAAACGCAAACAGGAGGAATGGCCAAAACCTCCCCCAATAATAACGAATCATTGCTACCGGAAATATGACAGCCGGAGCATGCCGTCAATGCTCCATCACAACATCACGGGGATATGGATGTCATTCCGGGGAAGAGAAACGGGAGCAAGCTCTCTTACACCACATCCAGCGCGGCATCCCAGTCTTTCCAGACAGGCTCCAGCCCGGCATTCCGTATGGCGCCGACCACCTGCTCCGGGGTACGCTGGTCGGAAATCTCAAACTGTTCCGTCGCCTTGCAATGCCCTTTCCGATCATCGGGGAGATCCACCCGGTTGCCCCGCACCGTCAAATGGGCTGCAGCCGTTCCCACGCCCGTGTAGCCCCCCGGTTCCGTGCGCGCAATGGCGGACATGTGGGTCATGCCCAAATGCATCAGGGCATCCCTCATCGGCGCGGGCTCACGGGTGCTGATGGACATGCCTATCTTGGGGAAACAGATGCGCAGGGCAGCCATCAGCTGGACAAAATGGCGGTCATCCAGCATCAAGTCCGGATCAGGTTCATACTCGTAATTCCCGGCGTAGGGACGCATGCGCGGAAACGCCACGGAAAGCGCGGATTTCCAACAATGCTTCTGCAGGTAATCCAGATGGACGGCAAGCGCCATGGCCTCCCGCCGCCACGGCGAAAGCCCGAACAGGGCTCCTATCTGAATGCGGCGGAAACCGCCCTGGTAGGCGCGTTCCGGGCAATCCAGCCTCCAGTTGAAATTTTTCTTCATCCCTGCCGTATGCAGGGTTTCATACACTTCCCGGTTATAGGTTTCCTGATACACGGCCAATTGTTCCGCCCCGTGGCGGACGATCTCCGCATAACGGTCGTCCGGCAACGGTCCTATCTCCAGCCCCAGGGATGGAATAAAGGAATGCAGGGCGTCCAGGCATTCCTGCATATACCCGTCGGAAACGAACTTGGGATGCTCCCCGGCCACCAGCAGGATGCTGCGCAGTCCCAGTCCGTGCAGGTAGCGGGCCTCCTGCACCACTTCATCCACCGTAAGCGTGGTGCGGATAATGGGATTGTCCCGGGAAAAACCGCAGTATTTGCAATTATTGATGCACTCGTTGGACAGGTAAATGGGGGCGAACAAGCGGATGGTCCGGCCGAAATGCAGCCGCGTCAGGCACCGACTCTCCTGCGCCATCGCCTCCAGGCGGGCGTCGTCAACCGGTTCCAGCAACGCCATGAAACGGCGCACCAGGGGAGTGGGGCAATCCATCAAACCGTTTAATTCTTCAGAAAAAGACATACGTGAACTAAGTAAAATTTTGAGAGAGCCGGCTGCATTTCCATACCTGAACCGGAAAGCCCCAATTTGCCCCCTCCCTCGCAAAAGATACCATCTTTTACCGTGTCATTTCCCGGAGAGACGCGTTCCATGAAGGCCGGGGAGCCTGCGAATCGTCGTGACAGACGGCCTCTTATGGACTAATCTGGCTTTATCCTCCCATGAGCGCTACGCCGAACAGCCTTTTCCGCCATTATCTTGATTCCCTGATCCAGCAGGGAACAACGCGAACGAGCCTGACGGATGAAGCCAGAAACGTTCTCAGAACATGGTACGTGGCTTCCAGACAGGGAGGCCGTCCCGCCGCATCAGCATCCGCTTCTCCGGAACCGCCGCCCCTGCAGGCGGCCGTTCCTGTCTCCGCACCTGCCGGAATGCCGGAACCGCCGGGGCTGTTCACGCAAAACAGGGAACCGGCATCCTCCATTAATCTCCCGGAAGGGTCAATGGAAGACAAGCTGCAATACCTCCGCAATCTGGCGCAAAACTGGAAACCGGCGCGGGAACTCAACTCCCTGCGGGATACCATGGTCTTTGCCACGGGCAATCCCCATACGAAACTCATGCTCATTGGGGAAGCTCCCGGATATTATGAAGAAGTGCAGCAGGAGCCCTTTGTGGGCCGTGCCGGGGAAAAACTCAACCAGATATTAAGAGCTATGGGACTCTCCAGAGACATGGTTTACATTTCCAACATCGTCAAATTCCGCCCGGCCCTGCCCAACCAGCGGACCAATAACCGCGCCCCCACGCCGGAAGAAATTGAAGCATGCCTGCCCATCATCATGCATGAAATCCGGGTCATCCAGCCGAAAATGATTGTAGCCCTGGGCGGTACCGCCGCCGTAGGCCTGTTGGGGGAACAGGGATCCGTCAGTTCCATGCGCGGCAGGTTCCACGACCTTAACGGCATTCCCGTACGCGTCACTTACCATCCCAGCTACCTGCTCAGATCGGACAGCCCGCGGGAAAAACGCAAGGTATGGGAAGACATGCTGGCCGTTATGGAACGCCTGGACATGCCCATCTCAGAAAAACAGCGCGGCTACTTCCTGCCCAGGGAATAGGCCGGGGACTTCTTCATGCCTCATTTTCAGCTGAAGCAGGGAAAAATCCCTGAACCATTTGGCGTGACAGGAAACATCAGTATGTCTCCGCGCATCCGCATTCTATTCTCCAAAGCGGTTGTACGACCCCATCCCGCTTTTTCCCGGAGCTGCCTCTAACGCATCGGCCAATTGGGAGGATAGAATAAGCCGCCCCCCCCCTGCCCCGTATCCCGCCAGGAGCCGCCGATGCCCAGCATGAACGGAGACATTCAGAATTCCTCCCTTTTTACTGGTCCGGGACCTTACGAAATGCCCCTCTCCACCAAATCCTCATCACCGCCCGGCCCTTGTAACGCTGCCTGTGGGCTGCAAACACAGCCTCCGGAAAATGAGCGCCATGCTCCAGCGTCAGTTTCCGGAGCGGAAATCTTTTCAATTCCGGACACCTCCGCATCAAAACTCCGGTGAAATACCTGATACCGCGCAGTGTCATGAAGCGAAGATCCCGTTTCGCCTTCAGCGTTTCCTCATCGCCTCCGTTCAAAAACAAAATCCATCGGATTTCAGATACCTGAGGAAGAGTATCTGGATGTTCTTCAACGG
>CAJKMG010000018.1 GCA_905200945.1 uncultured Akkermansia sp.
CGCCGTCGCGGAGTTGGCCGCGCTGGTGGCGGAGGTCGCGGCATCCGTCGCCGCCGTATTGATGCGCCTCTCCGCCTGGTCAATATCATCCTTGGCGGTTTCGGCACGCTGGACAAGGGGCGTGATTGTTCCTTGAGCTTCCGTCCCCGCCGCCTGGACGGCGGAAACGGCGTCCGCCTGCGCTCCGGCTATATTCTGCCGCGCAGTCTGTGTGGCCCGCCCCACGGCAAGCACGGCATCGGCCTGTTTGTCCCGGATGGCGGCCAGAGCGTCCTCTTTGGCCGCGTGGACGTCCTGTTTTGCTTCGCTGACCGTTTCCGGCCAGGCGTCGGCCAGCGACTCCATGCTCTCCTGGGCCTTGAGGGCGTGAGCATAGGCCCACCACGCCAGGTCAACGGAATCCACGCTCACGGTCACGGCGTCGCTCAAACGGACAAAATAGCGGTGCGTGGACGGGTTTCCCTCCGCCCTGGGGTCAACTTTGTCGGTCACGGTCATCAGGCCGCGGAGGATGCGCTCTCTTGGCGTTTCCGGGGAGGTCTGCAACCAGCCTTCCCAGGGGTACATGCCCAGGTCCTGGCCCGGCACGCGGACCCGGACAAGCCCCTCCGCCGCGTCCGCGGCGTCCACGGCCAGCGGCACGGACGCGTCGCCGGCTTTCAGGGCAAAATCCAGGGAGGCCCCGGACAGGTCCAGCGGGACGCCCGCGGCGTCCTGCACCAAGAGGACCAGGTCGCAGGCCGCGCCCCAGGCCAGGTCAACATTGATAACGGCGGGTTTCATGGGGTTATTCGGATAGGGAATCCTCCGCCGGGGCCAGGTCGATATGGGGCCACCACGTCAATTCAATGGAAAATTTCGCGGCGTCGCTCAGGGCGGCGGTTTCCTCCGCGGAAGTCACCAGGTAATACTTCCCCTGATACTGGACCGCGTCCCCCATGTCCGGCCTGGGCAGGGAAGCCACCTTCTGGCCTTTCGGGGCGGCGCGCAGGACTTCCAGCGTCAAGACCTCCTTCCTCTGGCTCAACACGATAGTGCCGATTTCCCCGTCCTGGTCGTTAAATTCGGCGATGGTCTGGCTGGGCTTGGTCTTGATGGACGTGAGCACGCCCCACGGCACGGTCGCGCCGGAGGGGATGCCGTAGTCAATGTCGTTGCCCTTGATGATGTAATTGTTTTGCGTCGTCATGTTTTTTTGTTGTTAGAATTCGTTTTCGAGACAGGTCACGTCAATGGTCATTGACCAGACCGCGCGGCCCGGCGCGTCTTCCCAGACAATAGGCAGGGGGGCCGCCTGGCGCGGCTTGCAGATAATGCGCCCGGCGTACCCCAGGGCGGACCAGGTCAGCACCCGCAGGACGTCGTCCGTCATGCGGTTGGCCGTGTCCATGTCGCCCCCCGGCTGGCCGGGAGCCGCCGCGGAAATGAATAAGGTAACTTCGCGCGTCAGGATGGCCTTGACGGGATAGCCTCCCTGCACGTCATGCTCCATGTTGACCGCGCCGGGCAGGCAGAAAATGACCCGTTGCGGGTATTCCCGGAGGGCGTCCAGGGCGGCGTCATAAGTGGTCACATTGGGAGCCGCGACGTCGTCCGCAATGCCTGCCTGTTCCAATTCTGCGACGAGGGCGCGCATGAGCCATTGAGTGTCGGTGATCATCTGATTTTTTTTCTTGAGCCGTAGGCCAGCGGTCCACGGGTCGATTGTTCGGAATCGGAGGAAAAACGGAACGTGCCGCCCCTCACGTCCTGCAATTCCTTGAGGGCCTGGTCGTAGGCGGTCCGCTGGTCGTCCGTCGTCTTGTGCAGGATTTTTGCCAAATAAAAAACGCAAATGTCCCGCGCCCAGCCGCTCATGAGCGGCCCCGGAACGGCGCGTCCCCGGCAATAGGCGTCCACCCTGGCGCAGGAGGTCAGGATGGCTTCCGTTACCGGGTCCTCCCCCGCGGGGGCCTGCCTGCGGATGTCCTCAAGCTGGGAGGCCGTCAAGGCCCCCAGGAGGGCGGATTCTGTGAGGATGCAGTTCATTTTTTTCTAAGCCCGGCGCGGCGGCTAACCGCGCCGGGAATGGTGGCAGGTTCAGAGTTAAGACCCGGAGGCCGCCGGGATGGAGGGCATGAGGACCAGGGCGTCCTCGAGGCCGACCGCGGCTCCATAGTAGCATTCAAACGTCATAAAATGCTTGCCCTTGCCGGCAGCGTAATGGCGGCGGTAGGACATGGTGATGCCCGTGTCCGGGTCCGTGACGGTGCGTTGGTCCAAATATTCCTTGTTAGAGGACGGGATAACCGCCCGCGTGGCGACGGCCAGGGCGGCGGGGTGGACGATAAAGCCGTTGGGAGCGGCGGAACTGGCCGGGAGAACGGTTGATTCCACCAGGTCAAACCCCAGCAGGCGGGGAATGACGCCGTCGCGGACGTACTCCGTCCCGCCGTAGGCCAGCGCGGACGCCACCTGCACGGAAGAATCCTCGGCAAGTGCCGTATAAGCGGAAGGCGAGGGAAAATAGACGCGGTTAGTCAGCGGAACTTTCAATTCTCCGAATTTGGAGCGCGCCAGGGTCAGCAGCTGCATCATGGTCATGCCTGCGGTCGCCGCCAGCGTGGCGGGATAGTTCGCCTTGGTGATTTTGGCGAACACTCCCTCAATAACTTTTGTCGCGACGGCGGCCCCCATCTGCCCGGCAAAAATGTTCAGGCTGGCGGAAGACGATTCCATGAACTGGCGGTCGGTCAAGCCTACCGTCGCTTTGGCGTAGCCGTCCATCGTGACCGTCACGGCCCCCAGGGTTCCGGTTTCCTTCTCATAGGCATTTTCCTCGTCGGAGGCCGTCAAGGAACCGATTAAGGGGACTTTCAGGCTTGCCCCCTTGTTGACGGCTTCCTTGGAGTAGTCGGTGGAGAATTTGCCCAGGGGAGCCAGGGAATTCTTGAACGCCTCCAATCCCTTGGAGACGATAATGTCGTCGTTCAGTTTTGAATCAATGGATGTTGCCATGTCTATTATATATAGTGTGTGGGTTGATGATTGGCGGGAGGGATTAGCCGCGGGCGGCAATCAGCTCTTTTTCGTGTTTGCGGAAAAAGGCGAGGCGTTCCGCCGGGTCGGTGATGGCGGCATGCTGGGCAAGCAGGGCTTTCCCGGTTTTTGCCCCGTCCCCCTTGTTGTCCTGGGCCGTGTAGGCCTGGCGGAATGCGGGATTGACAGGCAGGGAGGCGAGCAGTTCCTTCGCCGCCGGGTTTTTCAGGATGTTTTCTTTCCACGAGGCCTTGAGGTCCGGGGCGATTTTCCCGGCGGCGCAGGCGGCTTCCACGGCGGCGTCCGCGTCCTTTTCCTGCATGGCCGCCACGGTCTTTTGCAAGTCTTCCAACTGCTTTTTCAGGGCCGCGTTTTCTTCTTGCAGGGCTTTAATTTCTTCTTCTGTCATGGTGTTTTGGTCTTGATTATTGTGTTGTTTTTCGCCTCCCTCCGTCTTGGCGGAGGCGGAAAGGTGTTGAATTGAGCGGAAGGCGGCCCGGTTGACCAGGCCGCCCATGTTGGCGGGCGCGCCCGTGATGTGGTAGCGGCCTTCGGCGTCCGGCTCGTCAGAAACGTAAAAACCGGGAGAAAAACGCTTGAGGGATTTGCCCTTCTTGGCGCGGCCCTCGTCCGTCCAGTCCACGACGGCCCGGATGCCTCCTTTCTTGGGGTCGTCCCCGCCCCAGTACACCCGCAACACCCAGGAGGACGCCTCCTGGTCGGCGTGGCAAAAATCCGTGTACGGCGCGTCGCCGTGCCCGGCGTCAAATTCCGCCTGATACCGCGCCCGCGCTTCCTCGACGGCCTCGGCGGCGGCCTCGTCCACCAGGACGGTTATCTTTTTAACCTCTCCGTCCGGGGTGGAGGGTTCAATTTCATGGACGCCGGGCGGCATCCATTGGATGTCGTCCCCGTCCTCGTCCGTCAGGGCGGACCCGGAAAAACTGGCAAGTAATATCATGCCCGGACTATGGCACAAAACAGGCCGCGGCTTTCTCGGCGCGGCCAGGATGCGAACTAAGAGCCTTGCCGCCGCAAAAAGATGCGCGCCGCCCTGGTGACGGCTTGCCGGACCTGGTCCTCCTGGGGCAGGGCTTGCGGGTCCCTGGGGATGCGGACGCCCTTTTTAAGGACGTAGTACATTTTTTCCCCCAGGGCCAGCCCTACCGGGCGTCCTCCGCTCCACACGGGCCGGAGGTCCGAAAAGACGCGGGGGCTTTTGCCGTGGGCCTCCGCCGCCACCGGGATGGCGAGCATCCGGGCCTTTTTGGGCGTGATATGCCCGCCGTAAACGTGAATCGCCGCGTGGGGATGGTTGATGCGGACCAGGACGCCGGACCCGTTGACGACGGGCGCGGAACACGAGTTGGCGACGGCCAGCCAGAAGTTGGTCCGCGTCCCCCCTAATCGGTTCGGAGTGGCATTTTTGAAGCGGAAATGACTAATCAGTGCGTTCCGCATGGCCACGCCCATTACTTTTTTCAGGGCCGGGGACCGGGACGCCAGCCGGGCGAGGTCCGGCGTGACGGAATCCGCTTTCAGGGTCAGATGAACGCTCATTTGTTGATATGGGGGGCCTGGCATTTTCCCAGGGCGGCGGCGGTTCCCATGCCGTCCTCCAGGTATTCCGCCAGGGCGGCGGGGTTCATGGCCCGGAGTAACTCCCCGGAGGCGAGGAAGGCGGACACGAGGGAGCGAAGATCCTCGTCGCTGACGTCCGGGTCGCAGGCGGCGCGGGTGAGGGTTTCCAGCAGGGGGCGGGCCTTGCCGAGCCACGCGTCCAGCATGTCCTGCAGGCCGCCCCTCATGGCCTCCCTCAAGTAGGTCATTTGCTCGTCGTCGGTCATAGCGTGGATGCCGCGGATTGGATGGCGGCCAGGAAGTAGTCGCGGGAGGCGGCGGGCATCCCGTCAAGGGCCTTGGCAACCAGGGCCGGGGACAGTTGGCCGGAGGGGTCCGGGCGCGTGTACACCTCGTCGTCGTCCCCCGGCTGGGGCGTCTCCGTGACTTCGTGAACCCACTCTTTAACAAGGGGAATTCCGCTTTCGAGCAGGATTCTTACCCGCTCGGCGGCCTTGGTGGGGTCATTGACGGCCTTGGACGAGGGGTCGTAGTAGGGCCACGCCGCTTCTTCTTCCGCGGCGGCGGCGTTGAAGCGATAGACGGCGGCCAGCAGCTGTTCATTGAGGATTTCCGCGAGCCAGCCCGCGGCGGCGTTGATGATGTCGCTTCTCACGTTGTAGTGGACCTCCCCCAGGGCGCGGCTTCCCGCGTCCCCAGGGGTCCCCGTGAGGATTTGCCCCAGGATAAGCAGGTCGCAGGCCGTGTCCGCAAGGTCGATGAGCTGGCGTTGCGGGTTGTCGCTGCCCTTGTTGCTCGGTTCTTTGAGTTCCAGCGTGCAGCCGTTAGGAGCGGCGGCCCAGGCGGCGGACCCCATGTTTTCCAGCATGTCGGCCATGATGTCCCGGAGGCCGGGGTCGCTGTTGTCGTAGTTCCCCCAGCGGATGGGCTGCCCGAAAATCTGAGCGAAACTCAGGAGCCAATCCGCGGAAAAGTTGGCGGCGCACCAGTACCAGGCCAGGGAGCGCAGGAGCGCGCCCCCGCACGGATGCCCGAACGACACGTTGTTAATCGCCACCAGGAATTTGTCGGCGGCAAAGTCGGCCAGGGCGTCGCTTCCTGGGGAGCGCATGCCGAACAGGCCGCTTTCCGCGTTCCAGCCGTACCAGCGCGGATGGACGCGCCGCGTCTGACGCGGAAGCCATGCCTGGGGCATGTGGGCGCACCCTCGGACCTCCCAGTCAATTTCCCGGACGGCCACGCCGCAAAACCATCCGTCCAGCAAGCCGTTAATTGTGCCGCGCCAGCCCTGACCGTCCTCTTTATAGTTGCCTTTCATGCCGTCCCTGGCCCGTTCGGCGAGGTGTTTCAGGTCTTCCCGCCCTTCCGGGTCCTGGACGGTCCACACCAGGTCGCACACGGCATTTTTCAGTTCCGCGACATTTTTGACCAGCCGGGGCCAGGTCCGGCACATGAGGTCGTATAATTCATGCTCTTCCGCCGGGCAGTCCCCGGAAAGGGCGGTGGCCAGGACGCGGGAGATATAATCCGGCGTGACCCACTCCAGGTCCGGCATCATCCAGCGGGAGCGCGCCGCCGGAATAATGACGCGTTCCAGGGCGGATTTTTGAGAATTGTTTTTGAGGCCGTTTTTAGCCTCTAAAATCTGTTTGACGGTCAATGATGCCGCTCCGGCGTTCAACGACGCGCTAGAGGGTCCGCGGTGCGCCGCGGAGGGTGTTTTCATTTTCGGTGGGATTGTCATTTTCTGGTGCGGGTTAAAATTCTCCTTTGGTGGCGGTAGCGGCCCCGGCTGGACCCCATGACCACGCCCTCCGCCCGCTCCCTGGTCCAGACGCCGTCGGCGGCTTTCAGGGTCAGGGAGTGCAGAGCCAAAGCCAAGGCCCAGAACAGGTCGGCGTGGCCGCTTTCCGTGCGGTCCGCGCTGTAGCAGACCAGCCCGGTCTTGGTGTAGCCCTTTTCGATGGCGGCAATGTGGGATTTCAGTAAATCGTGGCTGGGAATGATGATTTTCCCGGCTTCCAGGGCGCGGGCGAGGTTGGACGCCAGTTCTTCCTTGCTGCCGTTGTTGAAGATGACGCCGCGGACCTTGTGGCCGTTCCGCCTCCTTTTGGCGTCTTCCACGTATTTGTCCCCCAGCCCTGTCTGGTCGATGACGACGAGCTTGACGCCCGCGGCCCCGGTCATCTCGTCGAGTTTCCGGTCGCGGCTCTCCCAGGAGTTGTCCTCGTGGTAGTACACCAGCCGGACCACGTAGCGGTCGTGCCAGGGCTTGAGGGCAATATAGCAATGCTTGTCCGACAGGCGCGCCACGTCCACGCCCACTCCGAATTCCCCCTCTTCCGCGGCAATGTTGCCCGCCGCGGTGGCGTAGCGGTCGTTGGTGCAGGCGTTGATGGTGTCCCAGGAGACAAGCTGGCCCGCCGTGTCCTGCGGGACGCACATGTATTCCTCCAAAAAGTCCGCTTCCGTCAGGCATTTTGCCCGGCAGGACGCCAAAAAATCCTCGCGGGTCATCTTTTTGCCCGTCTTGGCGTTGATGCGCTCGACGATGCCCGCGTCCACGGCGTCCTGAATGGTGACGCGGTGATGGCTCCACCTCATCGGGTTGCCGTTGTTGACGCAATCGTTGACCAGCTGGGCAAACACGGACCCCTTTCCGCGGTGCGTGGAGATGACGATGCGCTGGCCTCCCCATTGCGTCACGGCGGACGACACTTTCAGCAGTTTCTGCTGGTCCTTATGGAGCGCGAATTCATCCAGGATGACGTTGCCGCGTTTACCCGCCAGCACGTCCGGGTTGCTGGACAGGGCGTGAATCGTCCGCCCCGTCGAAAACGTGATGGAAAAGACGGTTTCCCCCAAGATGATTTCCTGCCCCAGTTTCCCGGCCCCCAGGTTGTAAAAGTCCGCCCATTTTTTGCAATCGTCGATAAACAATTTTGCGGCGGCCAGGTCGCGGGAGCAGACCCACCAGTCAAACAAGGCTCCCGCCTTGACGCTGGCGCGCGTCGCTTTAATGGCGGAATACTCGGAAAAACCTTCCTGGCGGCCTTTTTCGACGAGGACGTTATCGCTTTCGTCTTCCAGATAGCGGGCTTGATAAACCATGCTCCGCGGCATGTTCGCTTTGCGTGGCTTCATGCAATTAAAGGAGGTTGGCGGCGTCCTCGATGGCTTTCATGTCGGCCTCGGACAAGCCGCGGTTGGTCGTTCCGGGGTTCAGGGCCGCCTGGGCCGCGGCGTCCTCGCGGGATTCCCGCCGCATGTCCGCCAGGTCGCGGCGGAGGTCGGACAAGGTCTTGATAACCGCAAAGATTTTTTCCGGCTTGTCGGCAATCAGGCTTTTAATATCGCCGGCGTTGACGCCGGAAAGGGCGGATTCCAGCATTTCCAGGGCGGCGGCAAGGCCCGCTTCCGCCGGGCCTCCTTCGTCCGCGTATTTGCGGACGAGGTCAACCTTCCAGGCATACTGGGCGCGTGCCGTTTCCAGCCGCTCCTGACGCGCCAGCCATTCCCGGTGCGCCCCTTTGCGGTAATTGGTGACGTTCTGCGCGTTGACGCCGGAATACCCGGCGCGCTCGCAGATAGCCGCCGCGTCCCGCCATGTCCCGCCGTTGTCCAGGCATCGGCTCACCTCGTCCTGGACCTTGGCGGGCATGCGGGAAATGGCGGCGGATGCGGTGCGGGCCGCGCTCATGCGTTCAAAGCCTCCTTTCCCTTTTCAAGGATAATCCAGCGCGCCCCGGTCAGGGAGGGGAGGCGGTGGACGCACCCCATCATTTCCAGGGTTTCCAATTCCGCCTCCACCTGGGAGGCGTCAAACCCGGCAAGCCTCACCTCCGTTTTAAGTTTGTATTCCCCGGAGGGGATGCACCCTTGAGTGGCGAGGTATTCCAGTATCAGCTGTCTTACTTTCTGCGCTTCTGTCATGCCGCCATGATGGCACAAAAAAGGCCGCGGCTTTCTCGCCGCGGCCTGAATGCTAATTATTGCCCGCCAGCCTCGCTCCTTCCAGGCGGCCTATGGCGCGGGACAAGGCTTCAAATTGCGTGTGGCTCTCTTTCCGCATGGTGATGATTTCCGCGACGATGTCAGACCTTTCCTTTTTAGCTTCCGCCTCTATCTTGTCCAGGCGGTCTTCCAGCTCGCTAATGCGGTGATGCGCCACTTTGATATTGTCCATTGTGGCGAGTTTCCGCCCCTCAACGACTTCGAGCGGCTGTTTCTCGACATCGAATTTTTGAGGCTGTCCCAGCTGCCGTATTTGCTTTATTACCAAAATCATTCTGGCGATAAAGTACGCGATTCCCGCCAAGCTCAAAAAGAGGACGCTGTCGATGTGGTCAATATCCATTGTCTATATAGTCGAGGATTCCGGCCCCTATGGCCTGGGCGATAAGTTCCGGGCGGTTTTTCATCATTTCCGCGTCGTTGGCGTTGGAAATGAAACTGCACTCGCAGAGGACCGCGGGCGGGCGCGTGGCCCGCAGGACTTGCAGGCCGGAGAGCTTTTTCTTCCTGTCCGGGCGCGCCTGGACAGGGTCGGCGCGGCCCGGAAGGAGCTTGCAAAGCGGCCCGGCAATGGCGGAGGCGAGAGCCTTCCCCTGGACGCTGTCCCTGAACGTGCCGTCCTTGTGGTAGGTCCGGTGATGGCAGACATGCGCCCCGCAGGCGTCAGGATTTTTGGAGCTGTCGCAATGGAGGGACACGGACAGATCGTAGTTCCCGGCGTTGACGGCGCGGACGGTGGCGTTCAGGTCGGCGGCATTGCTTAGCTGCGGATAGTCAATGACGCTGACGGACTGACCGCGTTCCCGCAGATAGCGGGCAAGGTGCGCCGCTATCTGCACGGCTACGCCATGTTCCTCAAGCCCGTTCCCGGTGGCTCCCGTTCCGGCGGCGTGCCCTATGTCGATACAGATTTTTTTCATGTTCGGAGTTCCTTTCTATATCAGGGGGGCAGGTTTATTTTTCGCGCTGGACAATGGGCGGACAGTCCGTTTCCGGCTGGGCCTGGGTCCAGACCAGGCTATGGGTTGCTCGGTCCCAGGTCAGGACGCGCCCGTCACGGGTGGCGACAATTTGCCCCTTGGTGATGGTCAATCCGACACGTCCGGGAGGGTCCGCCTGACCCTGCGCGGCGCAGGATGTCTGCGTCATGCCCATCCAGGCGGCAATGGCTCCCATGATGGCCCCGGCAATGACTTTAGCCCAGTTTCCGGGGACCTTGAGGGCAACCAGGATGCGGGCAATGATTCCGGCGGCTTCTTTCTGCTGTTCGTTGTTTGTGTTCATAGTGTGCTATCTCTTTTGGTCTCAAGAGGTCCCCACTATGGCACAAAAAAAGCCGCGGCTTTCTTGCCGCGGCCAGGATGCAAAAGTTTTTATTTGTATTGCAGATGCACGGCCCCTGATCGGTTTTCTTCCATGTACCGCTGGCGGCGTGCCTCTCTCATTTGTTCCTCTCCGTGTTGTCCCATGCGGTACAACGCCAATGCGCTTTCCTTTTCCAAGCCGTCGCAGGAAATGACGGCACCGTTTGTCCCTTTACAAGAAAGGGTTGCGGTCAACATTTCTTCCGATACATGGATATTATCAATATCCAACCACACCATGTCCTCAAATTTTGTTCCTGTAAGAGACGGTTTCAAAACAAAAAAACGCCTTGAGGTCAATACTACGCAATTAGGCCAAAACGGCCAAACTCCCAAAATTTGCCGTTGCTTGCTCACACTCCAAATTTCTTCTCCTTCAACCAGATAGCGGGCTATTTTTTGTTCATCAGTCATGCTTATCATTATAATTATGGGAAAATTCTTAACAAGATTAAATTTTTTTTATCCACCCCGTCATCGCTTCTTTGATGAGGGCTAATTTCTCTTCCGCCTGTAAAGCCCGCGTCCTCCAAATTTTGACTTCGGAGGTCAAGCCTTCTTCCTGTATTTGCAACAAGACGGATAATATTTTTTCTCTTAGGGTGGCAGATATTTTCTTTCCGCGCTCTGCCTGGTCAATGCTGATAATATTGCATCCAGACAATTCAGAAAGTTCGGATAATGAAAGATTGCACTTCTCCCTCAACGACCTTAAATCAAAATGATTGCACATAGGGCATGACCTTAACAGGCCATATTCCGTCCGGCAATGTTCCATCGTTTCAGAGTGTCCCACGTGGGACACTATTTTCCTCCATAAATCATTTATCGCCAATATTTATATATCAAAAAAGCCTGTTTACACGCTAACGAGCTTTCTATCCTGTATTTTCACCTTGTTTCAAAGTGTCCCACGTGGGACACTATTTTTCCGCAAGAATCATTCATTATAAAGCATTTTAATTCAAAAACAGGTGTTTACACGCTAACAATCTCCCTAAATTTTTTTAAGCCAACCTTGCATTGCTGATTTGAGTTGTTCCAGCTTACTTTCTGCCGCCAATGCTCTATCTCTCCAATGTTGTATTTCTGTTTTGTCCCCCTCTTCTGATTTTTGTAAAAGTATAGAGAGTATTCTGTCTCTTAGGCGTTTGCTTCCTATATCATTTAATTCTAATCCATTTATGGATGCTATGCTATAGCCGGAGAGTTCCGAAAGTTGAGAGAGAGTCATTCCTGCTTGTTCTCGCAAGCTTCTAAAATTTACGAAATTTGTATTTTTCTCTTGCATGTTTCTGAAAAATGTAATACGAAAAATGTATGTTAGCACGCGAACGGATGAAGGGCAATCCTCAACACACCCCGGAACTTGAGACTGCCAAGCAAATTTTGCATGAGAAAGGGTGGTCTTATCGGACTGCCGCCCCGTTTTTAGGCGTCCATTACACACACCTCGCCCGCGTTTTAACTGGATTCCGGGCCAGCAAATCTCTTCTCCGCCGCATTCAGGACCTCCCCCGCAGGGAAGGGAAATAACCATACCAGAATCAGCACCATGACTGAAAACCAACTCAAACAAGCCCGCCGGGACCAGCAGGAAAAGCAGCATGCCCTGTACGGCTATTGCCTGGCCCTCGCCCCGGATAAGGAAAGAAAAACTATCCGCTGGGGAGCCGTGCTTCTGGCCGTCTGCCTGGCCGTGTTTATATGGCTGGCCGCCATCATTGTCCTTGATGTCCTTTAATCCTCTCCCGCCATGCTTCCCCCTCTCACCGACCAGGAATGGGCAAGCCTGCCCGCCGACCTCCGCGCCGTCTGCCTTCTCCGCCTGTTGCGGCGGCCTGTCGTCAGGCGGTGGGCGCACCGGGTCCTGGGATTCCCCCTTTCCGGGCCGCTCACCCGTCCCCAGCTGGCCGCGTGGTGCGGCGTGTCGGAATCGACCATCCTTCGCTGGGAGCGTGACGGCATGCTCCAACTCCGCGGAGCCGCCCGTCGGTGCGGCCTCACGGAAGAAATCAAAAACGACTTAATCAACAATCACTAAACCATGAATCAAAACGACATTGCAAAAAACACCCTCGCGGAATTGTCAAATTACGTCAACGCCGCGCGCCGGGACCTGACGTCCGCCTGTGCTAACGCCCTCAAGGCCGGGGCCTATCTGCATTTCATCCACGCGGACGGCAGGATAACCATGACGGACGCGCTGGACACAATCGGCCTAAACAAAAGCACGGCTTACCGCTGGATGAATGCCTATCACACGGCCTGCAAAGTGTTAGGCGTGGATAATCCGCCCACCCATAAGGACAAGGGCTGGGCGGAACATTTGGATGACCTGGGGACCGTGGCCGCCAACATGACCCTTTCCCGGTTGTCCCTGGGTGCGCCCGCCGCCGGGACGGACCTTGCCCGCCTGGACGCTATCCAGACAGGGATGGAAACGGCTGAAAACGAGAAGGAAGAAGCACTTTTCCAGAATGCTATGGAAAAAGTAGCGAGCGGAGAATGGACACTCCTGCAAGCCTACCGGGCCGTGTGCGGACAGGCCGCCCAGGATAAAGCCACGGAACGCCGGAAAAATCCGCAATATCTCGGCATTGACCCCAAGACCAAAAAGCCCGTAGGACTGCTGGTCTCCACTATTTCAACGCTTAAACAGGGATTCAAAAACTGGGACCTTTTCGGCGGCGAGGAAAAGCGCGTTTTTGCGGGCATGTGGCGGGACGTGGAAAACGCCAAGCCGGACGACCTGGAACAATACCTCTAAACGGCCATGAATCACGACGCCCTCATTGCCAAGCTTCAAAAACTCCTTGCCCTCGCCCAGCGCGGCGAGGACGGGGAAGCCGTCAACGCGCGGGAACTGCTGGACAAAATGCTGGAAAAATACGGCATTGACGAGGCCAGCCTGACAGATATACGAACGCTCCGCTACAGCACGGAAAACGAGGACGAACGGGGATTGCTGGCCGTCGTCGCCTCCTACGCCCTGCAACTCCCCACGGCGGAAGTAGAGGCTGCCGTCATTGTCGGCTCGGACAAGCACGGTTGCGACCTGCGTTTAAGCATGGAGCAGCACGGGCTGGTGGCCGCTCTTTACGAGTATCATCGCATGGGGCTTGAGCGCAGCATCAGGCGCAATGACGAGGCCAGCGCACGGAGGGGGGGGGACCTCCGCGCGGAGATAAAAACCCTGACGGCCCGCATTAAGACCCTGAAAGCCCTGTATGCCAATCTGGACCGGACCATCGCCAAGACGCGGGAATCCCTCCTGTGCGCGTACGTCAACCTCAACAACCTGACAGACTACACGGGATGGAGCAAAGCGGACAGCGACCAGGGGGAAATCATCCATGCCGCCGCGGAAAGCTGCGTCAAGCTGGACCCCAACGTCAAACAACTTCCCGGACAACGCCTCGGAAATGACTAATCCCCCACACAACACGGACCCGGCGGAACAACGCCGCCGCCTGGCTCAAGCCTACAACACCCTGCGCCGCTCCATCTACTGGGACAAACACGCCGCAAGGGCGGAATGGACCCACGATAATTGCCGCTACCCCCTCCGAAACTACTACAAATACGGAACAACGGAAAATATCAAGGCCGCCTGGTGTCTCCGCGGCCTCATCCGCCATTAAATCCACTCGCCAGCCATGAATCACAAAATCGACACAATCGTCATCACAGCGGGCACCATCATCACCGGATTATTCATCATCAATGGCTCCCCGGTCCTTGGTTTTTTCTCGGCTTTAACCATGTTCGCCTGTCTGCCCATCGACGACAAATAACCAACCCTCAACAATGGCCATCCTCCCCGACCACTCACTCAACGCTTTTTCCGGCCAGGCCCGCAAGGGCCGTCCCCGTCAGCTGGACTTGACGGAGGACCAGAAAAAGGAGCTTGCCGCCCTCTATCTGGCGACCAACGCGACCCGGACCAGCGGGAGCATGACCCTGGCGTGGTCCATCTTCTGCGCCAACCACCCGGACCTGGGCTGGGACGCCTCCGCGCGGGCCAGCAAGCACAAGCTCCCCGCCTGCGCCGTGGAAGTCATGAAGCATGCGCGGCCCCTGGTGGGCTATCACCGCGGCGGGGAACGCAAGCTCCGCCAGGCCGCCTATGCGCCGGGCCTCCTGCGCCGCAACCTGGACGGAAGCCTCCTGCGGGCCGGACAGCGCGCGTCCTGGGACGACGCAACGATCAACTTCGGCGTGTGCGTTCCCTGGCCCTGGCGCGGGTCCGGCGACAAGTGCGCGGAAAAATACGGCGTGCGCCTGGGACGCTTCCAGCTTCTGGTCTGCCACGATGACTCTACCAGCTTCATTCCCGCCTACTCCTACGTCATCAGGTACGAGCAGACGTACCGCAGCGAGGACGTCGCCGGGGCCATGATACGGACGTGCCGGGACGTCGGCATTTTCGATTCCTTCGTGCTTGAGGGCGGCGTTTGGAAAAGCGACCGCGTCCAGCGGTTGCTGGACGGCCTCGGCATCCGCCACATTGACGCCAAGGGCCGCCCGCAATGCAAACTGGTGGAAAACTTCTTCAACCGCTTGTGGTCCGTGCTTTCCCTTGTCCCCGGCCAGGTAGGCCGCTACCAGGCGGAAAATAAGGCCATGAGCGAAAAATATGTCGCTTGCCGCCAGGGCCGCCAGGACCCGCGGGGAATTTTCCCCACGTTGGCGGAAGCCCTGGAAGCTATCGACTGGGCTATTAACTACCTCAATACGCACCCGGTGGAAAGCAGGGAATACGGCAAATGGGTCCCGGCGGAACGCTGGGAAGCGGACCTCAAGGAACGGCCCATGCGCCAGGTTTCCGCCGACTTCTCCTGGCTCCAGGCCCCCTCCATCGTCCGGCGGAAAGTGGTCAAGGGGACACTCCGCGCCACCGTCCCCGGCCCGCTGGGCGTGCCTCAACGCTGGCACTTCACGGCCCCCTGGCTCTGGCAGCACGAGGGGGAAGCCCTCATGCTCCACTTCGACCCCCTGGGAGAATGGCCCCTGCAGGCCGTCGTGACCGTCCCCGGAAGCGTCAAAGTCCTGGGGCAAGTGACCTGCTCCAACCCGGTCAGCCTGGGCGGAAGCGGGGAAGACTACGGCAAGCAAATCCGCCAAATCATGAGGACGGAATACCGCCTGTTGACTTCCACGGGAAAGACGGGCCGGGAATCCACCCTGCGCGCCGTCAACGGCCAGACGACCGTTGCCCAGGGCGTCAAGGTCCGGGACGGCGAGGCCTCCGCGGACACGCCGCCGGAATCCGGCGGGACGCCCGCCAGGGTGCGCCGTTACCAGCTGCAGGACCCGCTGGACAAGGCCGCCGGCAGGGACAGCCGCATCACCGCGCCCCAGCCCGCCACGCCCGCGACGCGGGACGACTTCGCCGCCCTCCGCCGCCGCGCCCGTCAGGCGGAACACTCCGCGACGCTCAATTTTTAACCTCACTATTTATAAAATCATGGACAAATATGAATTATCAAAATCGCCGGACGTCCTCCGTCTGGCGGATATGCAGGAGGAATTACACCTCAACGACAAGGATTTTTGCCGCCGCGTCGGCTTCGCGCTGGCGGCGTCCTCCTGGGGCAAAATCAAAGCCGGGACCTGGTCCGGCAACTGCGAAAGTGCCTTGCAGTCCGTACGGCAGGCGTTATCTTCCGGCCTGACCCGCCAGGACGCGCCGGACGTGGACGGGGACACGGTCCTCTTGCCTCATGTGTCCCTGGCCGCGGACGCCGTCGCCGCGGCGCAATGCGCCCAGGACGAACACCGCCTGGTCTTTGTCGTCGGCAAAACGGGGGCGGGCAAATCCAAGACGGCCTCTTACCTCGCAAGCAAGTTCGGCGGAACGCTTATCAATGCCGCGCCCGCCTGGGAAAAAAGCTATCTGCACGCCCTGACCTCTATCGGCGCGGGGCTGGGTCTGGCGGCATCCTGGTATTCCGCCGGGGCGGCGGAACGGGACATTCTCCAATCGCTCCAGGCGGCCCCCCGCCTAATCATCATTGACGAGGCCAACCATTTCAACCGCGCGACTATTAACTTTCTGAAAACCGTTCTCAACCTGACCCGGTGCGGGCTGGTCCTGCTGACCCTCCCGCACCACATGGCCCGGATGTCATCGGACAGCCGGGAGGAATTCCCACAACTTCTCCGGCGGAGCATCGCTATCATCCACATCCCCTCCATCACGGGGGAGGAAGTGGCCGCCATCCGGCGCGGACTGTATCCCCAGGTGGATCTGCCCAATGCGGCCCCCCTCTGCGCCTTGGCTAACCAGTTTCACAACCTGGACACGGTCCGCCGCGTCCTGGACGAGATTGACGCCGGACAAACCCCGGAGGCCGCCGTCAAAGCGGTCCGCCGCCAGATTCAACCCATCAGCCCCGCACGCTCATGACCGCCCCCGCCACCGTCGAACAGGAAACGGCAACCCAGTTTATCAGCATGTTCCTTGCTTCTTACGACTTGCCTTTCCAAATCCTCTCCCCGACTCCCTATCCCGGAAAAATCGGCCTCCGGCTGGACCCGGAAGACCAGTATTGCCTGGTGGACGCCGTCCGCTTCTGCGACTGGGTCCGGCAACGCCATCCGTCCCCGGAACAACTCCGTGACGCCCTCGATAAGAAACGCCGGATGAAATACGGAAGGGAGGGAAAATAACATGGCCGCGTTGCTGGAACCAATGCCCTTCTGGCAAGCCCTCTCCTATCTTGAGGCGAAGGAGGCCGTCGCCTCCGCCATGACGACGGCGGAATGGCAGCGCATGCCCGTCGCCGTCCGGGTCAAGTCATTGTTTTCCGCAACGCTCACGTCTGCCAAGGCCGCCCAGGAAATCACGGACTATTTGACCGGGTTTGTCCGCGGGGAGAAGGCCGCCAATGACAAGGGCAAGGAGTACCACGTTTACCAGGGCCGGGCGGAGTTCGTCGCCAACATGAGGGCGCGCATGCTGGAAGAGGGCTTCGGCAAGGTCCTCCACGACGGCACGCTGGACCCGGAAATTCACGACAACGACCTCCGGGACCTGCGCGGATGCCGCCGCCTGCAACTCATTTTTGACACGCAGACGGAGCAGGCCGCCTCCTTTGCCCAATGGCAGGAGGGCCAGGACCCGGACGTGCTGGACGTGTACCCCTGCCAGCGGTTCATTCGCGTCCGTCCGGTCCATACTCCGCGCCCGTACCATGATGCCGCTATTGGCGAGGTCAGGCGCAAGGACGACCTGGCGTTCTGGATTGGCCTCAACCGGGACTTTCGCCTTCCGTGGGGGCCGTGGGGCTTCAATTCCGGGTGCGGCGTGGAGGATGTGGACCGGGACGAGTCGGAAGCCCTGGGCGTCATCAAGCCCACGGACAAAGTGCGGCCCATCAAAAAAGACTTCCTTGACGGCCTGGAGGAATCCGTCCGCGGGCTGGACGACAAGACCCGGAGATGGATTCAGGCGCAAATGGAAAACAGGGTCCGCTTCCTGGGAGATACCGCCGTTTACCAGCCGTCCAAGCCGCGCCCCGCGGCCCCGGCATCGGCCCCCAGCCGTCCCGCCAAAACCCCCGCCCAAATCGACGCGCAGAAAAAGCGCATTGCCGACACGATAGCCGTACGCCAGCAGCGGGAGGCCGCCGCCCGCGGCCAGATTGCCCAGCGGTTGTGGCAGGATTTTAAGCAGCGCAAGGAGGCAGAGCTTGCCCCCCTGAGGGCCCGCTTCAAAAATGCGGCGGCAGCCTATATGAAGGCCCAGACGCCGGAAAACCGGATTGCCTGGATAGCCGCTGACGATGCTTTCAGGAAGGCATTGGAATCATGGGAACCGGGCGGCATGCTCCATAAAGCGACCGTTAAAGCCATCAACCGGGAGGAAGAACAGTCGTGGAGCAGGACCTACCGGGACAGCATGCGCTTCCTGGGACTGGACGGCATGATTATACCCCAGGACAAGCGCGGCACGGTTGCCGTGTCTCAAGTCAAAATAGATGCCCGTTACAATATCACGCCCGCCAGGCCGCAAAAATTATCTCCAAACGTCCAGCAGGGGCTGGACCTGGTCCGCGCCATCGTCGCGGCGGACAAACTGCCTCCGTCCCTGGGCGTCCATGTCCTGAAAGATTCCTCTGCTCGCGCGTTCCAGCTGCATGGGAATATCAAAGTTTCCTCGACCACGCCCCCATCCACCGTAGCCCACGAACTGGCTCATGCCATCGAGCATGCCCGCCCGGATATTCTCCGCCAGTCTGCGGCGTTCCTCTATGACCGAGGACGGGGAGAGCAGCCCAAAAGGCTAAAATCCCTGTTCCCGACCCACAATTACCGCCCGCAGGAAATAACCTTGGAGGACAAATGGGCGGAAAAAGGCGGGCACGCCTACACAGGCAAAATTTACTGTCCAGATTATAATACCAGCATCAGCAGGGAGCAATTCATTTCATCCGTGCGGAGCAGCGAAATTCTTTCTATGGGAATTCAGCGCATGCTGGAATCTCCTGTTGACTTCCAACGTCAGGACCCCGAATTCTACAACTTCATCAAAGCCCAGTTATCATGATTTTAACCCGCTCCGAACTTGCCAAAATGGCTGAACTTTTTGACGCGCAGGAATTGCCTGACACGTTCCCGGACGACCTGGAATATTCCTTCCTGGAAGTCCTGGCCCCGACGATGACCTTGAAGGACTATCTCGCCATGCCGGAGCAGGAGCGGCGCAAATGGTGGATTAGCAGCCAAATCATGGAGCCAATCCCCCTGACCGGGCCGGACCCGGAAACGGGGGAAGATCTCTTTGTTACCGGATTTTATTTCGAGCCTGTAGCCCCTAACATCCCTGACCGCATCTATTAACCATGACCAAAGCAAAGCAACTCATTCTTCCTATTTCTTACCAGGACAGCGGACGCTGGTATGCTCCCGTCCGGAAAATCAAAATCGATGAACGGACGTACGCCTTGAGAATGGGGGAACCTGTCCAGCTGGGGACCGTCAAGGAAATCGAAAAAGAATTCCGGGTGGGCCGCCGCGTCCTGGCCCGCCTGGCGAACATTGGCGTCATTGAGCGGGTGCGTCCGTCTCCTTTTCAATCTATGTACTACTTTGCAGACATTGCCGCATTCCTTGAGCGGACGCGGACGGACCCGGCGTTCTGGTCCTCCGTGCGCCGGGAGGCTTATCTTAACGGCCATTCTCCGCAGGATGCCTCCCTCCGGGTGTGAAAAAAGGGCGGGTGCTTTTGGCATCCGCCCTTTTAAGGGAATGGACGTTTCCGTCCTTTTTGTTTTAGTCCACAGCCCCGAAGGGCTGAATGTCCAGAAAGAACATGTTTTTCCTCTCATGGTTCGCTGCCCGTTTCAAGAAAATAAAAGAGGGAGGCCCGGCAAATAATTTTTAGATGCGGATTTTTTCCACTTTTTCCTTGACGTACTATTCAATGAATAGTAAAACAACCCCGTTGACGGGAAGTAAGGGACCTCCCGAAGATACAATCCAAAACCAAATCAGAAAGAACAAGACAATGGATAAAAAAGAATTAAACGAAATCCTCAAGCTTCACAAAATGTGGATGAACGGAGAAGAAGGCGGCGTTAAAGCCAACCTGTGGCTTAATGACTTGAGAGGTATGGATTTGAGCGGCATGGATTTAAGGGAGGTTAACCTCCTCCAGGCGTTCTTAAACCATGCCAATCTGAGGGGCGCTAACCTGAGCGGGGTTAATTTGTGCGACGCCAGCCTGTACGGGGCTGACTTGACTGGTGCCAATCTGGAAGGAGCCTGCCTGTATCGAACCGACCTGACTAATGCCAACCTTAGCAACGCTAATCTGAGAGACGCCAATCTAACGGAGGCTGACTTGACCGATGCCGTCACAGACGGCGCGGATTTCACCAACGCCTCACTTTTCGGGGCGATTCATTAAACACAAACAAACAATTAACGAGCCAATGAAGAAATATATTATCCCAAAAAGAGCTGGAAATACCTCCTTGTCGGACATTTCATCCACCAAGTATGACCGCATCATTGAATTTCCCGAAGGTCACAAATTTGCGGTTGTCCTGGCTGCGTACTACATCAAAGATGTCAACGAAGATCCATGCTATTATACCTACAAAACACAAGAAGAAGCACTAAATGCAATAGCAAAATATTGGAATGATTATTGCTACGAAGTAATTGACGACGAAGGTTATCAGCGGTGGGACATCATTAGATGTGGCCCTGTTGGGAGGCGATTTGATCAAATCAAATAATCGGAAGCTCAAATATGAATCCTCAAGAATTTGTTGATTGGGTCCAAGAACGTTACTGTCTCACCAACAGGACCTCTTCCGTGAAAAAAGCGGCGGAACTCATTAGGGTTCGAGAAATAACCGTTTGGCAGTGGTTGAGGGGGACACGACAACCGGATTCCTCCAAAATTCTTTTGATGTGCTATATTGTTGCCTACGGCCCTCTTAATGAGGATTCCGGCGACTAATATCTAATATTTCTTATCCTGGCCGCGGCGTGAAAGCCGCGGCCTTTTTCGTGCCATGATGTCCGCATGTTTTCACGTTCCCCTTTCCTGTGTGGCGACTCCCTTTCCCTGATGGAGCGCATGGACAACGATTGTTATCACGCCGTCGTTACGGACCCGCCGTATGCTTCCGGCGGCCTGACGACGGCGGAACGCAAGGCTTCCCCCGCCCGGAAATACCTGTCGTCCTCAAGGTATCTTTCTTTTGATAACGACACCAGAGACCAGCGCACCCATTTTTTGTGGTCTGTCATGTGGATGCAGGAGGCTTTGCGGATAACCCGGCACGGCGGCTGGCTGATGGTCTTTTCAGACTGGCGGCAACTGCCCTTGACCTCGGACGCCTTACAGGTGGCGGGGTGGACATGGCGCGCCGTCGTCACCTGGGACAAGACGGAGGCTTGCCGACCTCATCAGGGCATGTTCCGCAACCAGTCGGAGTTTATCCTCATTGCCACGCGCGGCAGCATTGGCAAGGAGCAGGACCGCCCGCGCGTGTTTCCGGCTGGCGTTTTCCGGCATTATCTCAAGCCTTCCGACAAGATGCACCTCACAGGCAAGCCTGTTCCTCTCATGCTCCACCTGATGACGGTTCTTCCTTCCGGTTCCCGCGTCCTCGACCCTTTCATGGGGAGCGGAACGACTCTTGTTGCCGCCCGCGACCTGGGACACGTCGCCCACGGCATCGACCTTTCCCCGGATAATGTCCGCATTGCCGCGGACCGCCTGGGCGTTCCCGTTCCCTGACCGCGGCCAGCCCGCGGAGAGTTCGCCGGGCTTCCGCGAGACACGCGCGGACCGCTGGCGGGAGTGTCTCACATGGGACAAATGACCCTTACGATTTTTCAAAATTGACCCTTACGGGCATTTATGGGCGTAACTTCTTACGCCACCCTTCCATTTCCCCCTGAAACGCACGTATTTTCAACCGCTTTCAAGCTTCTTCAAGCAAATTCAACCCTTTTCAAGCATTTATGGTTGGTCACAGGGCAAGGTCTTCTTCCGTGGGATCATCCGGTACATAGTCCAAACTCCTGTAAGCCAACTCAATTTTGCCAATCTTACCTGTCCCATCCACCAAAGTCTTATCAATGATACCGCAATGGAAATTGGGCCGGAACAGGCTCATATCCAGCATCAGCATGGCTACATACGTGGAAATGCCCAGCTGGCGCGCTTTCAGAATGTCATTCCTGTACCATAACTGCTCATGAAGCCGCCGCTGGGCCCAATTCAACTGGAACCTTTGCATCTTGCCCTCTTTATTGATAATCCAGTACAGGTGATTTAACCTCCACACGCGGTCGGAAAGCTGTTCTTTCAGAATCTCTATATTATTATCCATTATGCCTGAATAGCTAATAAATTAAAATCGCGGTTGCCGGAAACGCGGATGCCCACCATGGAATCGTAATCCCAGCATCCATCAGCAACTAGAGAATGCCATCCCCTTGTTAAAAACGAAGACGGGGAACGGTCCAGTACATCCCAGCGGGTTCCGTCAATGCTTACCTCAACACCATCTACCAGTGCGTCAGAGCCAAAGAAAAACATCACTCCGCCGCTATGCTGGCGGCGTCCAGCAGCTTCAAGAGAAATCAGGGCGTTAGTCTCCAGCACAGACACAAAATCCCTGCCTCCCGGATCCTGAAACTCATTACCCGGCGCCAGCACCTCAATAAACCGTCCATCCTCCCGCGACACCAGGGCAAACAGCAAATCCGCCTGATCCCCATTGGGCAAAACGGCTACCCCTTCGAACACCCCATCTGTCGTGTACCGGTGCCAGGCATGCACCTGGTGCATGCTATTATAAGTCATCAGCGCCAGCGCCCCGTCCCGGCGCACAAACACCGCCCGCGGCTCCGGCTTACGCACAAAAGCAACCCCCCGGCACCCGCCGCCGTCGGCCAGCACATGATCGGCGAACACCGTCAAATCGCGGGACACAAACCCGTCGCTCTCATAATCATACCCGTACTGATACACCCGTCCGCCGCCCCTCTCCACATACAGTACCTTATCGGTCGCCATCAGGGCCGGCACATCGGAAGACCCCACAAACCCGTGGCTGTCCGCCCGCGCGTTGGCGTACGTCATCACCCCCTGGCCGCCGGACACCGCCCACTCCGCATCCGCCGTCCCCAACAGCAGCCGGGAACTCTGCGCCATCAGCCAGCAAATCCTGTTCTGCGTTGTGGTGCTCAACGTCAAAGCCAGCGCGGAATCATCCTGCTTCCCCACCTCGAAACTGTTGAGGTCATCCGTCTTGCTCAACCACACCGTCTGCGGCTGGGCCTGCGTAGCGGCCAATACCAGGCGCTGCTGAAACACATCCACCAGGGAAGGAAACCCGTACACCCCCCGGAACGCCGCGAAACTCCACATCAACGACTCCCCGGACGGAGGAACCCCCTCCGGAACCGCGGAAACATTATCCCAAAGAGAATACTCCGCGGAAGCCGTCACCTCGGCCGCCTCCGCCTCCATCCACGACGTGCAGGCAGGCACCTCCAGCTGCGTTCTGGCCCGCTGGCTGACGGATCCTCCCGGCCAGGTCTCCATCCTCACCACATAAACTCCGTCCTCCGGCACTGTAAAAGATGCCTTCTCCATCGTGGAAAACACAGGCATCAACGAATAAGAACCACCGTTGCCCTCGCAAAAAGAACATACATTCAACGTTGAATTCAGCTGAATCGTCTGCCCGGCATAAACGCATACAAACCCCTGCATCGACACGACTGTACCCGCCGGAAGAAAAAAACGATACATCTCAATCGACCCCTCTGCAAACCGGTCCAAACTCACCTCTGCCTGCTCCCATTCCAGGCGCACCATACTCCCGGCGCCGACATCATCCGTCGTCAACCCATCGGGCTTCACCGTCAGCGTCCGTCCCTCCCTGGACACCTCAAACCCGCCGTCCACCTTGACCCCATCAACCAACAATGCGGAAAAAACCGGCAGGCCCTTCTTCTCGAAAAAATCGCAAAAATCACTCCCCAAAGGCAGCGTCAACTTGCGCACGTCGCTGGTAGACAGGGAATGCAGCCGCAGCACCACATCCTTCTTATAAGCATCCACCACCAGCTTATTCCCGCAGGAATCAGCCGGAAACCCCTGGCTGGGATCGGAACCGTTGGAAAGCTGGGACTCATACAACATCAGGCGCAAATAACACTCCTCCCCCGCCTCGTCCCCGGTCAGCTGCAAATTGGAAGCGGCCCCCACCGGGGAATTGGACGTCCCCAGCAGCTGCCAATCCTCATTCGGGAAACGCCGCTCCACGGCATACGTGCCGTACCACTCCTTATAACAATAAAACGTCCAGGTCCCCTTACAGGTAATCGTATTGGAATGGCAAATCACGCCCTTATGAAAATGCTCCGGATAATCCGCCGGAGACGTCAGGCCGTCCACGAAATCCGCCGCCCCGTTAAAATCCCTGTCGCACGTCCACCAGGACCAATAACTCCCCTCATTGAGGCAGAGCTTTTTCCCAGCCGTGAAAGTGCTGGCTGCCGTAAACGCCTTGGCAATCACCCAACCCTGGCGAACCACGGCCCCCGTGCTGAACCCGGTCTGCTGGGGCACCGTCACCTGGACGCGCATCACATCCCCCTCGTTAACCGCTGCGTCCGCATCGGACGCATGCTCCCCGAAAGACACCCTGTAACACCCCTCATCCAGCGTCAGGCGCACCGGAAAATCCCGGAACTCCTCATACCGCCAGGGGCGGGCCTTAAACTCATAGGGAGCCAGGGAAAACATGCCCTCGTCATCCCGTTTCAGCACCATCAGCTCATGCGTGGGGCAGGCCAGAAACAACATGCTGTTCACCTGCTTGTGGCGCAAAGCGGAAACATCGTCCTGGTTCCACACGGAAGGCAGGGAGGCAACCACATCCCCCTCGGCGGACAACACGCGCAGCAGGGAAGGGGACACCTCCACAAGAAAACGGTCATTGGTGGAATAAACATAAGGCAAAATCACGGAACCCTCTAAAGCGGCAGCCACGCGCCGGAACCCGCGGCGCCGGGAAACTCCGCCCATCTGGCCCAGGTCCAGATTCTCAATCCTGGAAGCCCCACGGTGAAAATTATCCAAGTCCGCCCGGACGGCGGAAGTAGGAGAAAGCTCGCCTCCGTTGAAAGCGCATCGAATCATGTACCATCATTACAACAAAACGAAGGAGGATGAATACAACCGTAACTTGACTAAATCTGCATGGTTAATTGGTGAAATACTTTGACAATCGGGATATGAAAGGATTACATGTTCCTCTATGTCAGATCAAAAATCTTCTCCGAAAAAGAAAAGTATAGAATGGGAAAAAGCACGCTGGTTTATTCTCGGCGCCTTCGTTCTCTTTATTGCATGGCCCTTCATCACATGGGGAAGCCTTGGTATAGCGGACTGGTTGTTTGAAGGAATCAATTTTCCAGAAACCTTCCGTTTCGGAATCAGTGGAGATATGTACGGAGGGTTGAATGCCTTATTTGCGGGATTAGCATTTGTAGGATTAATTTATACAATATTTAAGCAACAAGATAATTTTAATGAACAGTTTTCCGAAATGAGGAAAGATAGAGTAGATTCTATGGTTCTCAATTATACAGGATTAATACGCGATTCTGTAAAAAATTTATATGTATTATACGATATGATCAACATAGATAAAAAAGAATCAGAAGGTATAAATGTTCTGAAGGATTATCAACGTCATTTTTTAACAATAGAATCTTGGTTCGAAGGAAATATAAAAAGAATGCCAACAGATAAAGAGATTGGTGAGGAAGTTGCTCTAGTTTCTCATTATTTAGTCATTATGGCGCCTGTAGCTTCTATTTGTTATTCGGCATTAAAGAAAACAATATGTATCATAGAAGATTCTCAATGGGATGAGGATTATAGAAATATATTAAAAAATGATTTATGGATGATGGTTTCTCAAATGCCTCCCAATTTTTTATCTCTTTTATATATATCGTTATTGATGATAAATAAAAAAGATGATGTTGAAAGAGTTCTTCAGTATTTCCCTTCCAATATCTATAAAGATGATTTTGTAGAAAAATATCTTCTTATTTCTTCATTTAAAAGTGAGGTTGATATGTTTAACTATGTGAAATCAAATATAAAATTTCATCCCTAAACCAACGGTTTATCCTTCACGCCGTCCATGAATCCCGGGCGGCGTTCTTTGTTTTCCAGTGCGGCCTCTATCCCATCAAACTCAATCGGAGCGGCTTTACCATTATCAGGATGTACAAGATGCTCCTGTTTCGTTCCGGCAAGTACTGCGGCAATCTTTGAAAGCCCTGGTACATCCACCGGTTCCGGTTCATTGTAACCGGCCAGCTTGGAAAGTTCCCTCACCGCCTCAATCTTGCCGGGCATCTTCTTGCGCATCCCTGAATCCGTGTAGGCAACCTCCTGGCATAAAGGAGAATCTTCGCCCACTTCTCCAATTGGTGTACGCAACACAGCAGTAAGAAACTCAAGGCATTCCTGCTTGGTGGCAATCGCTGATCTGTCCAACTGGGCGTTCAATTCGTCAATCATTCGCAAAACTTCGCCATCTTTGGACAAACGGGATGCCGCCTTGCTGGCCGCGTCATTACTCATATCCTTGCGATTATAGGCCTTACGATAGGCGTCCGCCTTGGACAATTTTGACTCAACCAAGAGCCTCGCAAACTCCTTCTTCTTCTCTGTGGCAATAGATGTTTTATCTCTCTTAGACATGATCTTTCATCGTTCGTGTGATAGCGTCTTCCAAGCGTTTACGCCCTTGTGCCGTGAGGAAATAACCTTTTTTGAATCTGCCTCCATATTGGGAGGTAGAAACGTCTCCTGCACCGCAAAGGGTATTCAGATGAAAGCACAAACGGCTGGAAGATACGGAAACGCGGTTGGCAATTTCTCCGAACCGAATGCCGGGATTAAGACCGATGCAGGAAAGAATAGCGATCTGAACCGGAGACATTTTCAGCCGTGAAAAGGCTGCGGACATGATAGACATCAATTTTAACTCTGACTGCTTCATTCGTCACCTCCTATTCCCATTTCCTCCCGTAGAGATGCAATTTCTGCTGCGGCGTCCACGACATCCACAACGGGCCCTTCCGGCTGTTGCGGGGCTTGTTCTGTTTTCAGCTTCTTCCGAGCGGATGTCGGCTTCCAGCGTGTTTCCTTCGCCCATCTATCGGCATGCGTCAAAACATCCCCGAAACACTCCCAAAACTTCTTGCGGCTGTCCGGCCTCCAAAAAGCTTTCTTCTTGCAGTCCTCCGTCAGTCCTGACGCGTAATAATCCCTCAACATCTCCATATCCCGCGGCGTCACCCGGCCCTGTGCGGACCGGTAAGCCTCAAGCGCGGCTGCCTGCTCAATGGCAGTTGGCATTGTCCGGGACCATGAAGGGTTGATTTCCAAACAGGCAGCCATGAACCTGGCGGCACCAGGAGAAGCCCCTAGATCCGCGTGATTGTCGGCGCAGCGCATCCCCCGGACGTCGTTCAGGCGTTCCCGGTTCGGGAAAGACTGGGCAGGCAGCACAGGAGCAGCGGGCGCTTCTTCCCCCGGTGTACTGTCCACCGTAGTAGTTTCTCCCCCTATATTCCCTTTCTTTTCTTTTCCTTTCTTTTCGCTTTCCAACGGAGCTTCATTTGCTATCCAAGGTTGGTTTCCTACGTCGGAACCAACGTTGGTTTCCGGTATAGGTTCCGGCGTTGGTTTCCGGCCTCCCTTTCGTCCGTTGGCGCGCGCGATTTCCCTTTTACGCTCAATCTCCCGCTGGGCGTCAGCAGGGTAAAAAGAAATGACAAGGTCGTCCCCGTCCCAACGGAAAAGGCCGCAGGACTCGGCCACCTCGGAAGCCATGACCCCGCAAGACTGCATCCAACGGCGGTCTCCCCAAGACCGTGCCCCGGCAATCCGCCCCATATTCTCCTGGTCACAAGACCAGGCGATCAAAGAAAGCCACGTGGCCCGCTGGGTGGGATCAGCGCCTATGTACTCATTGGAGCGGATAACGTAGAGTGGTATATTGATGTATTCCATACCTTTTAAGCATAATTTCAATTTTCATTTTTCTTCCTCTCCGCGGCCTGGATGCTAAATATGGAGGGTTTCATAAAAACGAGGAAGACGGTCTTCCCGCGGCGGTCAAACCAGAACATGCGGGAGCCGCAGCAGGCGTCAAGAATCGCTTTCACTCCCCCTCCTTTCTCGGCTCCCAATTGCAGGAACTTGCAAGGCTATTGAAAATCATGCAATTCTCGCAAATCTCGGAACCGTCGTCTTCTTCCAAATAACTACAAGTCCGGCATTCCCTTTTCTCCAAGGGCACCCACGCCCGGCACGCGGCCCGCTTCTGCCATGCGTCGCGGATAGCTTCTTCAATGTGGTACAATTCCCTATATTCCGGGTAATAAATAGCTGCATCGAATTCACCCTCCATGGAGATCATCAATTCTTTCCGTTCTTTCAGAATTCCACGAGCTTGGCCGTATTCGTAAAACGCTTTCTGTTCAGGCGTCATCTCCATTTTCTTCCTTTCTTTGTAAAAGAATGACATTAACCGCTTGAAGAAGCCCTTTAACTTTACCAATCAAATAAAGGTAATATCCATACGCGGCGACGGTGGCTAAAAAAACTATAAGTTGTGCAATATCAAATATCATTGCTCCCTCCTTTCTGCTCGAGTTCCCACGGCCATTGATCCACGTCATCCGGCGTGGCTATTTCCACATCTCCACGGCAGTTTTCTAGATATAGTTTCCCTCTGTCAGTATCTTTGCCAATGACGGTTAAAATATCGTTCTCAAACGCCAATTTGAGATTGTCTCCCGGATGTACCATTAGGAAAGGCGGGAATTTAGAAATAAGCTCTTCTGCATACCTTCGTGCCTCTTCCGGTGTTTCTCCGTATTCTGCGGATAAGCGGCATTCGGAGCATTGGTAGATATAAACCTGACGGGATTCATAACGACCATACCCCAAAGGGACGTTTTGGAACAGGTAATCATCTAGTTCTAATAAACCCCCGCAAAGAGGGCATTTAGGCGTGGTCATTGGTCGTCCCTCCTTTCTCCAATACAGCTTCTATTTTTCTTATATTTTCTTCGGTAATATTTTTGTCTCCGTATATCCAATTTTTAACAGTTCCAATACCTTTTCCAATTTGCCCAGCTAGCCAAACAGTATTCTTTCCCTGTTTTTTTAATTCTTCTTTAACGTATTTTCTAAAGCTGGCTTGCTCGGAATTATCTCTAGCGCCAATATTCCTTCCCAATGTACGTTTTTCATAAAAAGCTAACTGCTCTTCATTTAAAGATTCAATAAAACGTATTTCTTCTCGGATTTGTTCAAGTCTATCTTGAAGCTCTTGCTCCTGTTGTTTCAGGAGCACTATTCTTTTTAGTGAAATCTTCATTGTTCCCTCCTTTCAAACACGATTTCCACCTTGCCGGCGTGGGTTAGATCATGCACGCGGTCAATCCCGGCGCAGTCAAGCGTCCTATCGTCAATCCCCATAGCCTTGCAGGCCCCGTCCAGATACGCCTTGCAGCGCGCCAGGCAATTATCCGCATCCGGCTTATTCCCCTTGTAAAACCAGACCACCCGGTAATGCGTCGGTTGCATCCTCCGGCCATTCAGGGCTTCCCAAGTCCGCCCCCAGGCTATATTCCGGGCGCGGCTCTTGGCAGCCGTCTTCTTGAATCCCGCCACCTGGGCCCCCCTCTGCGTGAGAGGGGCCTTGGCATTCGGAGACAGGCAGCGCGGCGTGTGGGGCAAAGTAATGGTCAGCGTGGTCATCATGCCGCACCTCCTTCCACTTCCTTCACGGATCCCTTCGTGGTTTTCGATTCGCCATACTCCGCCAGCAACTGCCGCAGCCATTCGCGGCTGGCCTTCGTGGTCGCCTTCGGATCCGCCGCTTTACGGGCCGCGTGAACCAGTCTGTCCAATTCCGTGATGCCTACCTTGCAGCACCCGGCAAACGCTTCCGCCGTCACCTCGTCCGGGAACTCGGCATTCAGCGCGGAAAACGCCCCGGAAGGATCCGTTATCGTGAAACTGGTGCGTCCGGGCGCCATCTCAAAACCGGGAATCAGGCCGGCGGCCACATCCTGTTCAAACCGGTAATCCACAGCAGCCGCCCATTTCTTTGCCGTCTTCGCCAGGCGGTAAGCCTGAACCTTCTCGGCAGGGGAAAACAGCTCCCACTTATCCCGGTCCGTAGCGATCAGGGATGCCTGCTCCACCATGGCCGCGGCCTCGTGGCACACCGCCTTGGCCCGGCAATACCGGCAGGCTGCCTCGCTGCAATAGCGCGGGGCGTCCGGGTCCACGGCAGCCCTGGCGACGGCAAGAGAATCCTGTTCGGCGTGGCTAATCGCCTCGTCATCGTAAAACGTAACAGATGCCGGACCAGCCACCCGCGGCTGGATGATAGCCGCGTAAATGCCGTTGTAAATAATCCCTTCTTCATTGGCTTTTTGAGCCGCCAGCGGAACCAGGGCTTCAAGCTGACGGTTGGCCTCGGCGGAATCCACAGCCACGCGGCCAAACTTCCAATCAAGTACCAGAAGATCCGCTCCAACTCTGAACAGTGCGTCCCACTGTCCGGAATACTCGCCCCCTTCAATCCAGTCGGACAAAAAACGGCGTTCTTCGGTGGATACAAGAGAAAAAAAAGCATCGGGATAATTCAGGATCTTTTCCTTCACCCCAGCCAGCAGACGCAGAGCACGTCCGCAAAGCTCCACCTGCTCATGATTCAGCTCGGCAGACTCATACTCCCGGCTATTCAGAAAATCATGCCAGGAAAACTCCATTCCTTCTTCGGCTGCATCATCCTCCAAAAGAAGATACTCCATATAGCGGTGCAACAGCGTGCCTTCTGCGGCAGCCTCGGAACTCTCGTCGGGACAGGACTTCTCCATCGTAAACGAGCCGGGGCATAAAGCCAGCCGTCCAAACGCGGACGCGGAGGGCAGCCCTTTACGTACATCTTCAACAGTATCGGTCATGTTGTCGTCTCCTTCCTATCCGATAAAGGGTTGCAGCTTGTCAGGATTGGCCGCCAGCTTTTCCTTCTGCTTGTCATTCAGTTCGTGCCATCCCTTCACCTTGTCGCCGCTGGCCTTCGCAATAGCCTTGTTCAGTTGATCTTCCGTACAGGAAAGAACTTCCATCAGCCGGATGTGGGGCGGCGGAACTTCTACGTCGCCTTTGCCGGGAACCTCCGCGTCTCCCAGCTGCCGCGGGGAGTCAGCAACCTTCTCGGCTTCAACAATGTCGCCCCCGGAAATCTCCCTGGACCTGAACAGCGGCGGCTTAATATCCGGCTGGCTCTTGCCGGCGATATCCTCCGCTTCCCCCTCCACGCTCAACCCGTTCAGGACTTCCGGGCACTCCGTCCGGGCAAAAAACGCCGCGGCCCTGTACCTGTACATCAGTTCCGGTATAGATACCCACTTGCTGCCATTCTTCTTCAGCCATCCTTCCTTATCCGCCACTTCCTCCGTCACCCATACGCCGCGGACCTCTTCGCCGGTTTCCTTCTTCGTGGCCACCAGGCGCATGCCAACCAGCCTTTCTCCATCGCGGCGTTCCTCGAACTTGATGCCGTTAAACTTTCCGCAAGTCTGAATAAGAGCGATGGCAAACTTGCCCGACCAGGAAGGAGTTCCGTGCACGACGTATAAATTCTGCATCACCATCAGCGGATCCATCCGCAGCCGCAACGCGGTATTGATGGCGATAAAACAGGAGCCGGGATTCCTTTTGTAGGCATCCGGCACCATGCTGGAGGAGGCAAGCATCTCGGCGGCCTGTGTCGCCATCTGGAACTGTTCACTGTTGGCAAACGCTCCCAGAACGGACAGTTGCTGTCCTTGCTCTTGTAAAGTCAGGGATTCTGTTGTAGGGGTATTCATGTTATTAGTATTCACATTCATGTTATTGATAACAGGCCGGGAGTCAGGGCCAACTGACCCCGGCCAACTCATTGTTTCCTCATACCGTGAGGGCGGGACGGTTTTTCCAAACCGTCAAAAGCTTTCATGGGAGTGGGAGACTCTGGGCAAAACCCGGAATGCGGGCTCTTGCCGGCCTGCAGCTCGGCGTTATCCAGCTCCACCGCCAGCCAGAACAGGCACGCAGCGGAAAGACCAAAGGAGCAGGCCCCCAAAAACTTGAAAAAGGTATTCATGCTGCAGCCCCCTTTCTTCTTCTGCGCGGGGGAAGAATATTCATATCCACTCCATTCACTTGAGGCTTCTGTGCATGATCCTGCTGGTGGATATAGCGCCATACAGACAGGGCAGGGAACTCATAGGGGCATCCGGCGCTTCCTGTTCCGGGCAACGCCTGAATGCTGCCATCCTGGACAAGGGCAAGAATGCGCTCTCTTCCCCAGCCCGTCATGAACCTTACGTCATCCAAAGTGACAACTACCTTGCCGCGGAAGGCGGCAATCGCCTGCGCCTCGTCGGAATCAGGCAATAATCCCACGCTCGCCGCCTCCGGGGAGGAAGGAACAGGAGAAGAAGCAGCCTCCTTAAGCACCCTGGCTATGGTTTCCAGGGCCTCCGCCAGACTCTTCAACGTTTTTTCATTCGTGCTCATGTTCGGTTAATTAAAATGGCCGCCCGGACGGGCGATTAGTTAAAGCTCGTGCCAGCCGAGCAGCTTCAATTCTTCGATAAGGGCTTCTTCCATAATTCAGTCGTCGTAGTGGCCGTCGGGGTTATCGCACTGCTCGGCGTGATCCACCTCCCACTGGTCAATCGCTAATTCCAGCTCGTCCTTGAGGCCCTCCGCTTCCCGGATGGCGACGTATTCGCCATTCACCCGGATGCACCGGTCTTCGTCGTCGTATTCGATAATCATGCCCGCTCCTTTCTCATCTGTTCCAGGGTTCTGTTCACCTGGCGTATGATGTGTTTCTCTCCCAGGCTGATACCAAGCATCAGCGCGGACAGGTAGCCTGCCAGGTTAAGCAGCGTCACAACAATAAATTCAGTCCAGTTCATCATTAGTTATTTGTTGGAAATTGGTGCTACCTGCTTTCGCTTTGAGGGATAGAGTGCTATGAATATGGATTTCGTATTCCCTTGGCAGCATTTATGATTGTGAAATAGTCTTATTTTATTATTATTAGTCCGCTATGAATATGGAAGAATATCAATTTCAGCAATTTGTCAAAGAGTCCCTTATAGATATAAATGGAAAAATCATTCAACTGAAAAAAGATGTTGATGAATTAAAGAAAAAAACAGCAAGTAAATCTCAGGCCGAAATTATTGATCGCAAGTTGTCCGCAATTCTATCGCATCTTCGAATTCCTTTCTTTGGGTAATCAGGCATTTGCCTTCTTCACTTCCAACTACAAGAAACTCCGTTCCATGTAGAGGTTGCGGAGAGATGGAATATTGTATTTTTACCAGACCATCACCATTAACATAATAGCGGTAATTATTATTCACTAGCTCCTTCGCTTCCTCCACGGTAAGCAGCTTTGCATTCTTCGGTAATTCAGTATTTGTATTCATGTTTCTTTCTTGGGGGGAGGTTTTCATGTTCATGCCGCGGGCTTCTTGGGGTTCTTTGGGCGAGGGAGATCGCGGGCTGTGGTTATTACAAACCCAAGCCTTTGAGCTTCTCGGATAAGAAGAGACTTCATCACTTCTTTGGGCCGGATGCCTTGCTCGGCATAGGCCAGCAGGCAATTCTTGATGCCGTCCTCCATTTCGCTGAATTTGATGATTGAGTACATGGCGTGTTACGTTTGATGATTTATAAATACACCGAATGGTTATCGTCCGCAAGAAATAAAATCACTATATGATGATTTTATTTCGTAAGCGATTATTGACAAATCATCAAAATGATGTATTATCAACGCATGACGCTGACCAAGGAAGACATTAAAAAATGGCTTAAGGCCTCTGGAAAATCCCGCGAATGGCTCGCAGAACAATGTGGGGTTGACAAAAGAACGCTAAACAACTGGCTAAGCGTATCACGAGAAGTCCCCTCAAAAGCCCTCCTCATCATTCAGCGTCTCATGACCGAGAAGATTTCCCCTATTCCACCCCAAGTGGAAATTGATTTCACGGACGAGGAATGGGAGGTGATAAGCGCAGCCATGACTGCCACCCAGCAAACATTTATGGAGTTTATCAACAGCGCCTTCCGTAACGCGCTCAAAGATTTTGCGGATATAGCTCTTCAAAACGCCGCCAAAGAAAAAGAAGCCGCTCGTAAGAAATTTACCCCTGTAGAAACGTTTACAGCCCCTCCCTTGGAGGCTCAGGGACGAATCATCGGCAACATTGCCGCCGGCAATCTGGCGGATGGAGACACCATTCCGCAGGACATCCGGCTATACCGTGAACTGGAAAAAGGAGAATACCTGCTGCGCGTGAACGGTCACTCTATGGAACCTTCCATTCCGGACGGCTCCGTAGTCATCATGAAAAAATACACCATCCCCCCCATCCCCAAACCTGGAACCATTGTTCAATACCATGATGAACGTGGGGTGACACTCAAAAAACTGGTCCGTAAGAAAAACCCGGAAACCGGCAAGATGGAATACACCCTCCATCCTATTAACCCTGCCTTCGGAGACATCGAACCCATGGACGGCGGCAAGATCTCCGGTGTTTACGTAGAAACCCTGGACAAGTGGGAAAAAATTTAATAATACATAAATGTATATGGATATATCACAATTTGTATCAGAAACTATTAAACAAATTTGCATAGGGATAAAAGAAGCTAAGGAAGCTTGTAAAGAAAAAAACGATCCTGTGGCTCCTGTTGCGATTAAGGGAGTACGATTAGATGAAAGTGTCCAAATGATTCATTTTGATATTTGTGCTGTTGCTACAGAAGAGAAAAAAGGCGGTGGCGGAATTAGTATTCAAATACCAACAATAATAAATGGCGAAATAGGCAAAAATACAAATATACAAACTTCGTGTACTCAGAGAATTCAATTCTCAATTCCATTTATCCCTTCTGCATGTTCTTCCGAAAAAGAAACAGCTCTTTCTCCAGAGGCCTCTAATTACTTTAGGACATCCTCAATAAGTGAAAAAAAATCTAATTTGGGTAGATATTAGCATCCTTTCAGAAAAGCACTCCTGTTCAGCCCTTAGCCTTCAGGCTAAGGGCTTTTTATTAAATAAGTTTCTACCTAATAAGTTCAAAATTATCTAGGTAATAGGTTGCGTCTTCTTCTTTATCTCGGTTATAGATAAACAATCCTCTATTATCTTGCTTGACCTTGATTGTCATACCGGATTCTGATTTGCTTATATAACCTCCATGCAGCATTCGATCTATATCTCCATTTTGAAGAATAAGGAAGCGGTTGTTCATATGTCCATCGCATGGATAACGGAAAACAATGACATAGAAGATATTTGCAGTAGAGCTATTAATAAAATTGTTAGGTTTGATAAAAACTGATATTTTGTCATCCTTGAAAAAAGATGTTTTAACTTGAATAAAGAAAAATTTATCTCCTTTGGAAGCTGTAATATCAATGCCCTCATCAACAGACATAATACTTGCATTATATCCCCTAAACAATAGCTCGCTTACAACGGAAAATTCTCCTCCTTTCCCATAAAATATCTTATCACAGGCAGAGCAGTTAAAATCTACTCGCTTATTCCCGGAAGAAGAAATAGCTGTCCTTGGAACTCCTATGGGAAGCTCCGGCTGGACAGCCACCTTGATAATCGGTTTATTTTTTGGGGAAGGTTTGAGTTTGTATAAACCTTTACGGGCTTTTCTGGTTTTTGGATTTTGCACCTTAGCATAAATGGGAGACTTGCTTCTGACATTAGCAGCCAAAAAAGCATTCACTTTCTTCTTTATTTCGTCTAGGTTGTAATCCTTAAACTCGGAAATATTTTGAATAATGCTTTCTGCAATTTCATTCACATGCACCTCTTTCTTACCAAGAGTCTTAAAACAAATTGAAACAGCTTCTTTGATCTCCATGTTTTCTGTATAGATGTCGTTTCTTTTCAAGTCAATAGATTCTTTTTACTAATTTGGCTTCTTCTCCGAGCGAGGATTGCGTTGCACCTGAAGTTGAGCGCAGTAGTGGATTTGGAGGAATAAGACGGAAAAATCGTAGAAAGCTTCGCATCTTGGCCTTCGGAGCAGGAGAGGACTCTTTATTATTACTAGCTGAAAAACATAAATTATTTGTTAGGAGAATAGAAAATGCAGACGTAACAAGCATAACATATATATCTTATGAAAACATATTGAATGCAGAACTGAAACAACTCAAACTACATAAATATGAAGATAAAACACTTGCTGTTAGCTGGCTCCGCTCTCCTGGCCGTCTCGTGCACCACCCGTGTGGCGGACCTCACCGTTGCCTCCACCAAAAACATGGATCTGAAGCACACCGCCGGGTATACCACCACTTACAACGTCCGTTCTAAAGGGGAAGACAAAAAACATATCATCGTCTTCTTCCCAACAGGCATTCCTGACATGAAAGAAGCCATTGATAACGCCATTGAAAAAAATGGTCCAAACTGTGTTGGTCTCTCCAATGCTACGCTTGAACGGAAATGGTTTTACATACCCTTCATTTACGGGCAGGAATCCTTCGTTGCGGAAGGTGATCCCATCATGAGAAAAAATTAAACCCTCTCATGTTCTCTCAACAGAGACTGCTCTCTTGGGTAACGGTCACTCTTCTGGCCGTTACCCTTCCTCTTCTATCCTCCTGCTCCCTTCTTGTTCAAGGAAAGCAACCCGTTACCATCACTGCCTCGGAAAAAGACGCGGAAATTCGTGCGGACGGCGTTTATCTGGGGCAGGGCCAGGCTACGGCGCATCTCTCCAAAGGAGAAAGTCACACCATTACGGCTACCAAAGGAAACCGGACCGCTTGCGCCGCTATTAACTACAGCATATCCACCACAGGCATCCTTGACGCAGTGGGCGGATGTCTCCTTCTATTGCCTGCCGTCGGTCTGGCAAGTGATGGGGCCTGGAAACTGGATGCAACCCATATCTATCTCAAAATGCCATGAAAATAACCTCACTCCTTCCCTTAATACTCATCTCTCTCACTTCCCTTGCAGGCGCGCACCCTGGCGGCCTGGACGCCAACGGCGGTCACTACAACCGCAAAACAGGGGAATACCACTACCACCGGAAACCAGCGGCCAAGCCAACAGCGGAAGAAAAAGCGTACTGGATCAGCTCAACGGGCAAGACCCATAACAAAAACTGCCGGTACTACCGGGCTTGCAAAGGGCGAGCCAGCGATACGCCCAGCGGTGTGAATTGCAAGATTTGTGGAGGAGCTAGTAAATATTCCATTCTATGAAGATTCTATATGTGATATTTGCGGTGTGGGTATTTATTTCGGGAGTCTCATTTGCTCGAACCGAATGTTCTGTAAAAAGTGACAAAATATTAAATATACATTTTTTGAACGAATGTGATTTTAAAATACACTTGCATGTCTCAAGTGATGAATGGCATAGATTGGTGATTTTTATACTTCCAAAAGATAAAATTAAAAAAAATATTTACCCTAGATTTGTTACACAATATTTTTCAAACAAAGATGCAATCAATATAGCAAAAAGTTTAGAAAAATGCGCAAAATGGGCCGATATAGTGGAAGATAGTGAATTAGCAACAAATAAATTTGTTGCCTCTTACTATGCTCCATTAGAAAAAAATCCAAGAAAGTATTCGTTTGATATTTATTTTATATCCATGTTGAATGAATCTAAATCTATGATAGATGTGCTTGGAAAAACAAGTTCCCATGTTCAGTTGTTTTTTAATGATCCAGGGACAGGCAAATTTTCAATTAGAATGTCAATTGAAGATGCAAAAGAGCTTGCTTCTATGTTTAGAGCAGTTCCAAATTTGGAGAAGCAAGCAAAAGAAAAAGTTGTTAAAGCAGACACTATCCTTAGGTAGTCGCGCTTGTATATACTGGATAAGATACTTTAACTACTTCCGGTTCCCAACCCACTTATCCCAATCCGCACCGTTCTCCTGAACGCTGCGGACTGTTTTAAGGGCAAACTCCGTCACATTCAGCAACGCTGCCATCGTCAGGGCAGCCCCTACCGCAGCGGCGCCCCCCTTGGTCGTCCGCGGAGAAAACGCCACCGTCCCCGCCGCTGCAGTACGTAAAAGCTCGTGGAAAGAAAGGGCGTCATCCTCCCAGGGCCGTTCCTTGCCGTCAAACACCTTCCAGGCGTTGGAAAACGCCTTCCCGATATCCGCCGCATTGGAAAAAGGCACCAGCAAATTATTCCCCGGCATAAAAGCATGATACCCGCACAGCTTCGCAAGCTGCCTCACCCCCTCGCCTGCCAGCCCGCTCACGACCGGGATCCCCATCACGGGCCCCATCACCACATCAAACAGGGCGTGCCACCACTCCCGCTTCCGGCGGCGCTTCTCGTCATCGGTCATGAAATTAAGCAGCCCATTCAGAAGGGCCAGCACCACCCCGTGAGAAACCCACATCAACCCGGCCTTCCCCCATTGCCCGCTGCGGGCCAGGGAAAACACATTGCCCATCGTATTGATCGACTCGCCGCCCAGGAACAACATCCCAGCCTGCATCCAGGTCCGGTGCTGCGCGGCCAGGGACTTCTGCAGCTGCGTCATCGGCTGACCCTTGCGGGACAGGGAGCGCCGCACCTCCGCCATGGCGGCCGCGTCAATCTCGGCCTCCGCAGCGTCCGGCGTCTCACGCATCATCTTCCGGTAAACCGCATCGTACAAAATAGCCGCGGAAATCGTATTCCCCTTCATATCCACCCGTTCCAGCAAATCCATCCCCTCCCGGCTCCAGCGTTCCAGGCGGGACACCCGGCGCCCGGCCTCATCGGCCCCCATGGCAGCCAGCGTGGCGCTGAACCGCGTCTTGTCGCGGCTGTCCAGCTCCGGCAGGGCCTCTATCTCGCGTACAGGCTTCACCAGCTTCCCGGCGTGATACCGGCGGACGGCCCCCAGCCACTCGGCAAGGCCAATCTCGTCGGAAGCATACATCGCGTTAATCACCGTCGTCGCCTGCTTGGTCAGCGTCCCCACGCGCCCGGCCAGCAGCACTCGCGCCGCCGCGCCGGAAAGCCGGTTCATCAGGCGGTTCATATCCAGGTGCCCGCGAATACTCTCCGCCCCGGCGCGGTCAAACGCATCCGCCCAGGCCATCAGCTTGCCCACGGCATCCCGCCCCAGCAGCACCTCCAGGCTCCGGCCCGCCTCGCCATCCTCGCCCTTGAAATTCAGCAAAGCCCGCAAATCACGGCTGATCTCGGAGCCGTACAGGTAAAGATCCTGCTCGGTCATGGCCGCCATAAACGCCGTGCAAACATCCATCTCCAAATCCAGGTGAGCCTGATGCTTCCGGCGGGCGTGAATCAACCCGAACTTCCCGCCCGTGGCCGCTTCCCCGTAAGACGCCGCATCGGCAATCGACTTATCAATCGCCTCCATCGTCACATCGAAAAACGCCCGGAAATAATTCTCCGTCAGCGGAAACGGCGTGCCGTAGCGCCTCTCGGTCATCTCCTGCACCTGTCCGCTTCGCTCATTCAGCTTCTCCCGTAAAGCATACGCAAACCGCATCACCTCATCCCCGGCAAACCCGCGCAGCCGGTCCATCACCTCCGCGTCAAACCCGCGTTCCGCCAGGGCCTCGGTATAATCCGCCTGCTCGGACAACAGCACCAGATACGCCGCCTCCATCCGGGACAGGCCATCCAGCCGGAAACTCTTCGGCTGATACCCCTCCTTGGCATACTTCGTCCTGGAACGCAGCATCTCCGCCCGCTCCCTCACAAAAACCTTCTGGTCCCCGTACCGCTCCCACTCCTTCTGCGTAAACACGCGCTCCATGTGCTCCAATGCCTTCTTCGCCTGCTTGGCGGAAATCTCCTTGCGGCGGTGCCCGAACAGGGCGTTCACCTCCTTCTTCAAATCCTCGGAAAGCTTAAACTCCCTCAAATAAAGCTGCACCGCTTCCAGCCCGTGGGACTTCACCTTCCGGCGCAGCAAATGAAGAAGGCGTTCCCGGTACAGGGCGTTGGCCTTCCTGTTCCAATCCGGTTCCCGCTCCACAACGGAAATCCCCGTATCCTCCTTCATGCGCCCCTCATAAATCCACTCGGCAATATCATACCGGTCCGCGGACCCCGCAATCTCCGCTACGGTATTGTGCACAAAACGCAGCATCTCCTTCTCGCTCGCCTGCCGCTGCACATTAAACCGCGCCGCCCGTTCCTCAAACTGGCGGGCAATCCCGGCAAACGGCTCCACGGAAGAAAGCGCCTGCATATACTGATTAAAATTCATCAGATAATCAAACAGGGAAAGGGGCTTCTTCGGCAAAGCCCGCAGCCTCGCCTTCCGGCGGAACGTCGCCATCCTGCTATCATCCAAATCCCCGGTGGCCTGCAGCAGTGGGGCGGCCATGGCGGCAACCTCCATCTTCTTCTTCTCCGCTGCGTTCTCCCAGGCATGGCGGGACGTGGCAATCAATTCTCCAAGGGCCGCGCCGCACTTCTCCGCGGTATTCACGTCCATCCGTTCATAACAGGCGTAAACCTCAAACTCCCGCTGCGTTACGGCCACCTCTTCCAGACTCCCTTCCGCGTCGGGCAGCGTCACCAGCACCAGCGCATCCGGGGCCAGATCCTCCCACCTCTTCCCCTCTTCGGCATCCTCCGGAAAATTCTTCTGGAAAAACTCATCGTACTGGCTCTCGGTCATCTCCATCAGCCGCAGGCACCTCTCCAGCCTCCGGTAACTCTCCGCGTCCATCTTCCCGCGCAGCGGCTTTCCCTTCGGATTCGTCCGCGGAGCTACGGACGCCGCCACGCGGCGGATGCGCCCCAGCGTCCGGTCCTTCCGGTAACGGTCAATCTGTTCCACCACGCGGGCCATGAACTTGCTAATCAGGCGGTACACCTTCACCTGCCCGTACTTCTCCAGGAACTCCGCGCCATTCGCTATAAAAAACTCCCACCGGCGCTTATCCAATTCCGCGGCCTTCTCCCCGGCTTCGGCAAATTTCGCCTCTTCCTCAAACTCCTTCATCTTACCCTCCCACATGGGACCCAGCGTCTCATGCTGTTTTACATACCCCCAGAAATGCTTCATCACACTTCCCGCCATAATCTCCGGCCACTTCTCCATGGGAATCGCGCTCAACGCGCTGGAAAGCGCCTCATCCGGCGCCATCTTTCCGCTATTCCCGTAAAGCAGGGAAAACACATTCAGCCAGATTTTGTAAGGTTCCAGCCCGAACCCGTAAGAACCAGGCAAATACCGCTCCACCGTGGAAATCAGCTCCTGCGCCTCCGCCAGCAGCTCAAGGCCGCGCTCCCGCTCCCCGGTCTCAAACAGGCGCAGCTTACTCACGGACCGCTGCGCGGCGGCCCGCATCCTGAACACCATCTCATCGTAAAGCCAATCCCCATTCGGCGCCAAAACCCTGTCGGCCATCCGGCCAAACCTCCCGGCCCCGAACGTAATGCCGCCAAGCTCCGTAATATCCCCCGTCAGCGGAATCGAAAACTGCGGAGCATCCAGCAGGCGGAACCCGTTCAGGCCGCTCATCACCACGCCCTCGCTATTCTTTTCAAACCTCCCGGCAAGCCGCGCCTCCTGCTCCCCGTGGGAAAAAACATACACAAACGCCGGCTGCAACGTCCCAGCCTCCAGTTCCTGCCTCATCCGTTCCAGGCGCGGCAGGGCCTCCTTCGCCCAGGCGTCGTCCCGGCCCGCCAGCTGGCTCATGCTCTCGCCCAGATAAGCAAGCGCCTGCTCCCGGCTCATGTTCCCGGCGCCCACAGCAAACCCCTCATACCCCTGAATCACATGCTGCACCTCGTGCAGAATCGTATCCAGCACCATGCCGGGAGCCGCGTTCTTCCCGCCCCGCGCCACATTCACGGCAATATAATGCTCCTGCGGATCGGTAAACCCTCCCGTGCCGCTCCTGCTGTCCCGGTAAAAATCCACCCGCAGCCTCCGCAGCTCCGGGTAGGCCCGGAACAACTCCGGAAAATCCAGGGCCGCGGCCAGGGAAACATTCACATGCCCCCCCTCGCTCACGCTGACGTGCTCCTTCCTCAACCGCACCCCGCGGGAATCAATGATCGCCTTCCGCTTCCCGTCCGCCGGGTCCGTGTATGAAAGGCCGTTATTGTGGTACTCCTGGAAGGATTCCGCTTTCTCGCCGATAATAGAAAACGTAATATCCGGATTCTCTGAATCAAACGTCCCGCGGTTATCGGCAGCGCTCTTCACCTGCCGGGAATTCGTAGCCATCCCCCACACCTCCGGACTCCCGTCATAAGCATTCCTGCCCTTCAAAACAATACCGTCATAACCTGCGCCATGAGCATTCCCCTCATCAAACCCTCTCCTCAACTCGTGAGGAAACAAATACCACGCCATCGGGGAACCCTTCACGCTCTCCGGCACACCCTCACCGGAAAACGGGCGCTGTGAAGCATCGCCAAGATCCAGCGTAAACGGATGCCTCAACCTCATAAAACACGCGTACAGCCGCGCACTCTCCAACCCGGTCCCCGGAAAACGGCCCTCTAAATCATGAAGCACATCTTCCGCCGTCTCCGGCAGGGAAGAAAAAAACAACAACCCTCCATCCTCCCGGCTCCGGTTAAAATTCTCTCCGGAACGCTCCACGTCAAACACGGTAAAAACATGCGGGGAGCCATGATACACCACCAGTGGCTCTCCGTTCTCGTCCACCACCTTGGACATGCCCTCTTCCTCCCTCTTGACATCTTCGGCTCGCAGGGCTAATATACTTCTGGAAGCTTGGGGCGTGCCTCCTTCAGTGGAGGTCTTGAACACGTCTTCGAGCTTCTTCTTTATCTCCACCTCATGCAGGTAAAATCCCTGTCTGTTGGTACGTTGCTCAACAACAACCTCGCAAACATACTCCACGCCCTTAATCGTGACGGGAGCGGCAATCACCGCTGTATCGTAACCGCGTTCTTTCCAATTCTTCTGACGGTCAAACACAACGCCGTTCCGGATCACGTCTTCTACGCAGGCAAAAGCCGCGGACTTCAATGAACCGATGCCGTGTCCAATGGAAGACTTCACGCCTTCAAGATCAAGCCTCACCTCTCCAAGTTCGGGAGAAATGGCTACTCCGTTAAAACGCTCCTTCCAGAACTTCGTCACCTTTTCGGTCAGGGGGATGCCGTCCTTCTGGAACTCTTGGCCGGAAATGGCCGCCACCGGCTCCATAGACATAATCTTCTCCACGGCTGCCTTGAACCGGGCTACCTTCTCCCAATCCCCAAACCAATTCTTAAACGCCTCCGTGCGCACGGAAAGCCACTGGTCTTCCGTCAGATTCGTATCCTTCCCATTCGGGGCCTTCATGAACGTCCCGTCAGCGACCGCCTTTTTCCTGACAGCTGCCTTTTCCTTCTCGACAAACGAACGATAGGAAGATAAATTCTGAGTAGAAACCCCGTCCTTGAAGGGTGTAGAGAAACGGCCTTCCCGGCTAGTGGCTCCCCTAGTGGCGGGGTTTTCTATTGTAAGCTCAAGAGTATAAAGAATATTTTCCCTCTCTTCTTTAAGAGCAATCGCCGAAACATTCACGTCAAACCTTCCCATTCCCTCAATATCCACCGTATTGAAAAAATGATAGGCTCCGGCACGTGAAGGATCCTCCTTGTACGACTCTTCAAACAAAGCATCCTCCGCATTTTCGAACAACTCGTGAATGCGGGTGGCCGCCGTATAATGAACCCTCCGGGCCTCCTCCGCGGAAAACCCAAGCGCCTTCAAATTCGCCACGGACATCTGGGCCGCCCCGGCCTTGCCCACCGTCTTGCCGGAAACGCGCGCCTCAATCACGGCCTGAATCCCCGTATTCTTATTAACGAACACCTTGCCCTGCAACGGCTTCAACCTCGCCCGCATCTCGGCGGCGGTTGTGATCACGTCTCCGGAAGGAATGGACACCAGGGAAAAATTCGCTGCGGGAGAGGAATCATCCGCCTCCTGTTCTGGTGCCTCTAAAGGAAGCACGCCATTCTCCTGATCCACCTGTGCCTGCGTCTTCAACCCCATCTCCACCATCACGGCGTTATTGGCCTCCTTAAGCAAATCGGGATGCACGGCAAAATTCTTCCAGCGGGAACGTTCCTCCTGCAACCGCTTCACCACCTGCTGCACCGCCGCCGCGTCATTCACATTCACGCCGTACTTCCGGGCCTCCTTCGGATTCCGGGAAGCGCCGTTAATCGCCGTCAGCTCCTTGCCTAGCTCGCGGTACTTCTCCGCCGCGTACTTCCCGATGCGCTTGTAAAGCTCTTCATTATCCGTATTCCCGAACAGGTCCATGCCCATATCCATGCCGTTGGCCGCATTCTGGCGGGCAATCGCTTCCAGGTTCGCCTTGGCCGCCATGGTATTATAAGCCTCCTGCCAGCTCCCGCCGTCCAGCAGCACGGCCAGCCCGGAACGCTGCACTTCGGCATCATTGCGGAACGCCAGGGCCACGCGGTAGGCGTCATCCGGGGAAACCAGCCCGTTGCCCAGCGCATCCAAAAGCTCCTGGCTGGCATAAAGCCCCAGCTCCACCCCTTTCAAGGAGGCTCCCTTCCTGGCAATCCCGCGCTCCACGGCCTCCGCCATGGACAGGGAGGAATCCCGAACGTAGCGGGCAATCTCAAACGCGCTCGCCTGGCCGTCCCGGATATTGTTCTCCACGTCGTGCCTCCGGGCCCAGTCCAGATTGAACCGATCCCCCTCTTCGTACACGGTGCAGTTAATATCCGCATCCGTGCAGGCGTCCAGGCGGTGCCTGCCGGAAATCACCTGCAGGGAACCATCAGTCCGGCGCCACACGGAAATCGGCGCGGCGTTGCGCTGCCAGGCCCCCACAATCCGGTTCACCACCCCCGTCTTTTCATCGGCCCCTTGCTTGAACTGGGGAACATCCGGGCAAAGCGTCAGCCGGTCCTTGTCAATAAAACCCTGGCGTACCCCGTCCTCAATACGGATGCTCACCCCTCCGTTAAACACGCCGTCATCATCCCGTTCCCCCAGCATCTCTACCTCCGCCTCCGTGCGTTCGCGCCGCGCCTGCTGGGCGTTCGCGTCGTCGGCCTCTTCTTCCGCCCGGTCCACGGGCCCCGGTTCATCAGCGGCATTGCGTTCGGCAAGCTGCTCTTCCAGCGTCTCCTGTTCCGTGGCGACACCGCGTCCCAGAGCGGCATCCAGGTCCGCCTGCGCCTTGGCCCGTTCCATAGTCAGGGCAATCAAATCCCCCTGCTGGTCCCGGTACAGGGCATTCCCCGCATCCAGCATCACCGCCAGCGCCTGCCTAACCGGCAGGGTAAACACGCCCTGTTCCTCCGCCTGGCGCACCATCTCGCCCAGCTCCACGCGCGCCTTGAAAGCCCCCAGGAACTTCACCAGGTGATTCAGCAGCTTCCGCAGCCAGGAGGGCAGGGAAGGATGATTCACCGCGTCCGCCAGCCAGCGGGAACGCCCGATCTTGGAAAACGCCTCAATCGCGTCATGACCCGTCACCGGCTTCCCGGCGTCTAGGTGAATAAACTGCATCTCCTCCCCCCGCGCCTCCGGGAACAAATCATTGATGGACTTCTGCGCCTCCTGGAGCATCGCGCCGAACTCGCCCCAGGTCAAACCCTGTTCCGCCTGCCAGGAGATGACAGCCTGTTCCATCGTTTCCTCCATCAAATCCTCCACCGTCGCATTCCCGCGGGCATACCTCAACACCCGGCGGAACGTATCTCCCCGGCGGACCTTCGTCACATAAGCGTTGGAAAACGGGGCATCCATGGCCGGAACCTTGAACTCCGGGTTGCGGGCCTGTTCCGTCCTGATGCGTTCCTGGGCTTCCTCCCATGTCTTCACAAGAGTTCCCAGCGGAAGATGCTCGCTCAACGAAGCATCCATGCGGGCGGCGGCATCCTCATAACTCACCCCCTCCGCCTCCAGGGCGCGGATAGCGGCCATCGCCATATCCGAGCGGGCCTTCATCTGCCCCAGCGTCTCCGGGGCAATCACCACCCGTTCGGCCCCTGTCTGTTCATCCGTCACCGTGCGCGTAATCACCTCCGCCGCGTCAAAACGCCCCTGGGCCAGGGCCTGGCTCACCGTCACGTCCCCGGCCAGCAAATGCTGCGTGTAGAGGATGTCATTCTCCACCTGCTCGCTCACAAACGCCTGTAAATAAGCCGTCATCTGCTCGCCGTTCATCAGCGTGTAAGAGGGTTGATTGCTTTCCTCCTGCTGGCCGGTGGTGGCAGTGGAATCCTCCCGCGGCGCTTTCGTGCTGCGCGCTGGAGCATACACACGGAACATCCCCTCCTGTTCCGCCGGCTCTACCCGCGGCACCATGCCGGCATCCTCGGCAGCCCGCCACGCGTCCAGCTCCCTCAAAGACTCAATGCGTTCCCCGGAAAGGCGTTCTCCGGCAGCCGCGCTCGCCCGCTCCAAAGCCTGCGGATCCTCCATCCAGGAATCATGCAAATTGGCAAGGGCCTTATTCAAAAAACCTTCGGCGGTCTTTTCCTCCCTGGCCTCCAGATACCCCTGGGCCGTGCCTCCCAGTTCCTTGTAATGTTGCAGAGAAAGACCAAACTCCTGGGCCGCCTTTTTGATTTGAGGATAATTAAAGCCGGACATCCCAAACGTAAAAGCCAGCAGGGCAAGCCCCTGTTCTCCGTGCATCATCTGCCCCATATCGTCCAAATACTGACGGAAAGTCTGTTTTCCGCGTTCGTCCGTCAGATTCATGCTCTGTACAGTACGCATCAAATACCCGGCTGTAGGCTCAAGAATGGCCTCTTCCGCAGCGCCGGAAAGCCCTTGAATAGCGTACTGGGCCTTCGGACTCGCCATCCATCGAGCCCGCCACGGGGCCAGCTTCCCGGCGGCCTTCCCACCGCCAAGCGCCTTCTTCAACCACTTATATCCGGGCGTCAACCGCCCGATGGGGGAAAAAGCAATCATCTCTTCCAGAGCATCTGCCTGGCCGAACATCATGGCCCTCTTCTCTGTTTCCTCCATAGTTAACCCAATGCTCACCCCCTCATCCCTGCGGGATTGCATGGCGGAGGAAGCTCCGATAGCAGGACCAATGGCAGGAATGAACCAGGGAGCCGTATCTCCGATAATGGAACCAAGCTGCGAACCAATGCGGCCAACCAAATGGCGGTCCTCACCTTCCAAATATTCCTTCTCCCCGGCTTCCATGGTTTGAACCAGATCGGCAGCCCAGCGGCGTCGTATCTCAAGAAAAGTGGCATCCTTCTCAATCTGAGCGCGTGCTTCATCCACATCCATTCCGGAAGCAATCAACTCCGGCAGACGCTTAGCTGCATTCGTAACGGCATCCACCTCTCCCATTACCTGTAAATTCCGCCAGGCCTTCTGACCTGTCCGCCATCCCTTCACCCCCCCGGTGCGTACCATCCCCGTTACCCCCTGGGCTGCCTTATCTATCCAGTCAATCCCGGTCCACTCGTCACCGTGCTTATCCTTGGCGTACTTCCTGGCGTCATTATAAAACATATTCAGCACAATGCGCCGTGCCAACTCATCATCTCCCACCTGTTCCGCCAGATTATTGATGATCCTGTCGTCGTACAGGGTGCCCTGCGCGTCATATTCCCGGACAAGTTGCATCCCTCTTCGGGCTCGTCTGACACTCTCCCAGGAAATGCCCGCCTCCTGCATCATCATTACTTGTTCAGGGGAGGGAACAACAGCGTCCCCGCGCACGTACCGGTCAATGAAGGGATCAATCGTAGCAGCCAATGCCTCCCGTGCCTGTTGTTGTCGCTCCTGCTTTGCCTGATAAGCACGGGCTTTTTTCTGAAAATCCTTCCAGACGGCAGCCTGTGCGTCCGCCACGGTGGCAAATTCAGGCATCTCTTCTCCCTGTGCCAGCCAATACATGGAGGGATTATCTCCATGGTTGGAACCAAACAAACCGCGCAAAGTCTCAAAACCGGCATATGACGGGTCATCCATATAGGGGCTCTGCGCCGCTTCCGTTGGCTCTAACAACGCCTCTTTCTGGAGATCGTTCAATAAATCCGTATCTTGGGACAGCCCCAACCTTTTGAAAACATCCTGTGCAAACATATATTCTTGTGTTAAAACTATTGATTAAGAGGCAGAAGAGCGGAATCGCCAATATCGTTCACCTGCGTGTAAGTATCGTCCCCACCCGGCAAAGGAGGCAGCAGGCCTGGTCCGTATCCATCCTCCGGCGCTTCTGGTTCATCCTTCCCGTCGTAAATGCTGACATTCCCTCTGGCCTGTTCACCGGGAAACCTTAACGCCATGCGTTCATAAAGCGGTCCTGAAACCTCAACGCCCCGCGGGGTCCCCTCATAAACCCCGACGACGGGAACCTTTAGAAAAGCTCCGTTGCGTCCCAGAGAAATGCGGGCAAAAGGCCTATTCCCAAACTTAGCCTTGATAGCCTCATAAGCCTGCTTGGAAACATACGCTCCGGACGTACCATGCCGGACAAAAGAAACAGGGTGGTTCTCAAGAGGGGAAGGCAAATAAGGTCTTTGGCCCTTAATATATTGTGCCGCCTTCTTTTGCTGGGCCTCCCTCTCTTCTGGAGACACGTTCAACTCTTCCTGTTGCTCAAAAGAATACAAAGGCATGGACTCCAGCGCCTTCTTCATGCGGCTCTCGTCAGATCTTTTTTTGTCTTCTTCGGTAATAGGCCGATAGGCAAACCTGTTCCCGGCATGAAAAGCGGTAAATTGATGGATCTGCGCAAGATCTTGGGCAAGTGTGGCATTAGGATGAGCCTGTCTCCACTCTGTCATGGAAAGTTCCGTCTTATACAAAATATCTGCCTCCACCTCATCCCGTGTATTCTCTTCCTTCTTAATCTGCTCCTGGTCACCACTCTTGTAAGCATTAGCTACCTGGTAAGAAAAATAAGGGATATATACATGATCCGGCATGGCCTTCAAAACGGCCTCTATATTATTCCGGTTCGTATTGGGGCTCCCCATGGCGTCAATCCGGTCTTCCACAAACAGGCGCAACTTCCTTTCATCTCCAAGAACCTGTCCATACTGCCCCCACTTCTTCAACATGTCATTGACGTACCTTGTTCTTTCTTCGCCGGAATTGGCGGGGGGCAGATTCCGTAAATCCTCCCGGAAGGCAAACTTAATGGAAGGGGCGTATTTCCCGTAACTGCCGGTCCGGTTATAATGCTCCACCCAGTCGTACTCCTGCTCTGTGGATCCGTAACGGAGGGAAGCTTTCGGCCAAAGAGAACCCTTTCTGTAACCGGGCGCTCCATCTTCACTCTCGGAGCGGTTCGCGGAACGTAAAAACCTTCTGGTCTTCTCCTTCAGCTTTAAAACATCTCCTGCGCCCAGAGCATCAAAATAGCCGTCCCCAAGCTTCGTAAAAGCAATACTGGGGTTAATCAGCATATCTTGCTCGTATTCGTCCAAAAGGCCGTTCCGTGTATCTTCCAGAATACCGTTGTTCATTCCATTCTCAGAAATAATGCCGGCCTCGTAAGCCTGAATGCGCCTACGGGTGGCTCCCTGGTAATCCCTCCGCAGCAAATCCCCCTTCAACCCTTCCTCAAAAGCCTGTCTGGACTCCTGAATCTGCCCCTTAAGAACCAGCTCGGAAGCCCGCCCCTGGAGTCGGCGCATCACATCCTGCTGCCTGGCTCCGAATCTGGAGGCCTCCTCCTGGGAAACAAAACTCCCCTTCAACTCGCGGAACTTCCCTTCGTAATTCCGTACAAACGTATTCAGGGCGCTCTCTTTCAGCCTCCCGTCACGATCATAAAAAGACAGCTTATGACCGCGGGCAAACCCCAATCTCCGGGTCATCTCCTGCTCAAACTCGCTGGCCAAATCATTCATCCGGCCTTCCAGCCGCGTCTGCTCGCCGAAATCCTTCATGCGCTGGTACTGGTGGGCAACATCAGACACAAACTCCTGGGCATTCTGCAGCGCCCTCTGAACGGGCTTGGAAGAAACATCCGGCATCTGGACCGGGGCAGGGGTGGAGGAAGCCGCATTCATCCGGGTTCCTCCGTACATGGGTTGCTGTAAATCACTCATCTTCTTTCATCTTGAAACGTTTGAAACTTAAAAACCTGGGGATGGAAATCTCCTTCCAGTTCTCGCGTCCGCGGATGCAGCGTTGCCACCTTGCCCGGTCAAAACGCCCCTGCACCAGACAAGCCAGCTCCCTGACGGCCTCCATGCGGCCGTGGGCAAAAAGAACAATCAACGTCCTGGGAGACTCCGGATCCGGCACCCCCGCAAAAAACAACGAAGGGCAGCACCACACGATCCCTCCTCCCGCATCCGCCAGGGAAACGGTCTCCCGGAACCAGCCTGGGCGCTGGGCTTCCATCAGTAAAAAAGCCTGCTGCATGGGAGAAACGCTCATCTCTTTCCAAAACCCATGAAATTAGCCAGCAGGGAATCCCTCCACCTGTCGGAAGACTGCATGCTCCCCGGCACCATCCCCCCCAGGGAACCGGAAAGGGAATAAGCATTCATCATCCCGGAAAAAGCCCCCTGGGTTCCTCCGGCGGCGGAACCCCACGTCTGCCCGCTCTCGGTAACACCCCCCAGCAACCCGCCACCGGACATTCCTGCCGCCCCCATGACACCCCCCGCCACCGTCAGGGCCGTCTGGATCATGGCAGAACCAAGGGCATTCTGTGAAAGCATCTTATACTGGTCCGCCTCGCTGCGTGCCGCCATCATGGACAGATCCCCCTGATATCGGGCGGACTCCGCGGCAAACCGCTTATTGGCATCGGAAACAGCGTTGGAAAGGGCCGCGTCCCCAATGGCGCTCTCCCACACATCCGCCACCGCCACCTCCGCCTGGCTGCCGGAACCCTCGGAAGTAAAACCGGATCCGCCGCGCTGTGCCCGTGCAGACCCCATGGCGGCATTCTGATTCTGGCGCATCCGCTTCATATTGCGGGCGGCCAGGTGGGAATCGGAAACCGCCTCCGCCTCCAAGGCGCGGGCCTTCTTCTCATAAGCCGCCTGCGTGGCGCGCCCGTTGCTCAAAGCCGCCTGCCCCTGATACTTATACTGCTGGGAACCCCCGAAATCGGAACTCATAACATCAGAAAATGGAACTGCTTAAAATCTCGGTTAAAGGATCCTGGTCATTGGAAGAATGCTGGCAGGTGTCCCAATAAAGAGCCTTGCTTAAAAACGCCTCCCCCTGTGCCTCCAAAGCGGCCGCAAGCTGGGGAGAAGAAGCCAGCTTCAAAGCGCACCTGCCCGCCAGAAGAAACACAATGCCCTTGATAAAAAACGGACTGTGATCCGGCAGCACTTCTGAACGGGCCACCTCGTCGGAAAGATAATCCACCACCAGCTTATCGGTCCCGGCGGCGCGCTTTCCGTAACGTTCAACCACCAAATCACGCCCCTCAATGCGGAACAAATCCGCCCCCACATACAGCACGCGCAGGCAATCATCCGGAATCGGATGCCTCATGACGGAGCGATCCATCTCAACACGTTTGGTTGCCCAGGTCCATGCCCCGAACAACAGAGCTTCCCGCAACACGGTAGGCCACCACAAATCAACGGTGCGACCGGCTGGGGAACCCTTCACATACTCCCGGTCCCCAAACTGGGCCAAAGCCTGGTTAAAAACGGTCACCTTATCCATTTGAGGCATCATGCCACATCCCCAGGCCTGATGAATACAACCGTAACTTGAACAAATGAAAAAAAGAAAGGGCGCCCCGCACAGCAGGACACCCCTCCGAACCAATAGTCAACGCAAAAAACTAACCGGAAATCCCCACCAGCTTATTATAATAATCGGTAGCCTCCCGCCACTGTGGATGCGAAGGATCAGCGATCGCCTTATAATAACGGTGATTGGGGTCGGACAAAATAGCTTGAGCCTCGTCGGCAGGGTCCGTCTTCGCCGGAATCTGGCCGCCGCCCTTCAAGCCTCCCTCGCCTGTCATCCGGGAAATGGCGTGCAGAACGCGGAACCCGCCCGGACTCGCAAACACAGCCATCTTCTCCATAGAAACGCCGGACTCCACGGAAAGCTTCCGGGCAAACGCCTTGGCGGCAGAAACATTCGTCTCATACTCCGCTCCCCATTCGTCCTTCAACGCCTCGTCAGCCTCCTTAAAAGCCTCCTCCTCGTCCGCGCGGATGCTGGCGGCCACCTCGGAAAGAAACTTCCCGGCGGCATCGGCCGGCAGCCCTGCCGCCCTGGCATGACCCTTCAACATATCTCGCAGGGCATCATTCTCCACAAACCCCTCCCCAAAATCAATCTCATACTCGGTCTCCTCCTGCGGAGAAAGCGGGGGAGGACTGCCGGGATCCGGATCGGACTGTTCCGCACCCCCTGAAAAATCGTAGGGATTGGACGGAACTGGAGGATCCGCAGGAGGCGGACTGTCCACGGGACTTGCCGGGGGAGGCGCTCCGCCGCCGGGGCCTTCACCTTCGCTGCCGGGAATGGCCTCTTCCCTCAGGAACCTATTGTGGAATAATCTATTGTATATCATAAATCAGGGTTATATTGTTCGATCTCGTATTTCACCCACAGGAGCATTTCCCGCTGGGCGTCTCGGCGCATCGCGTCAAGGGGGTCGTAGGAACCAGCCTTCCCTTGAAAGCAGGGCAAATTCGTCTGGAACTCCTTCTCTAAAATATCCAGCACCTCCGGAGTAAAAGCCTCCTTCAGCGCGGCTCGTCTCCGGTTGAGCCTCTTAAGAAACTCAACCTGTTCCGGTGTCGGCTTATCTTCAAACATATTCCTCATGAATCCGTATTAAACTGTGCGGACGCCGCGGCACTATCCCTGCCGGCCCTAGCCAATTGTTCCGTAAGGGCGGCCTGACGCATCTGATCCTCCTGCGCCCTCTCCTCCTCAACCATCTTGCTATTCTCGGACGCGGACACAATGCACTTGGACGGGGCGCCGGAACTGTCCCACATAAACCGCAATACCTCCCATGCCTTCATGCGCTTGGCAATGCGGGTATCGCCCGAAACCTGGATATACTTCGCCAACCCATTCAACACCCCCTCAAGGCCGTACCTCTGCAAACGGTCAAATGCCTGGGCAATCTTGCCCAGATAACGGGTGCGGGGAGTCCGCAACTCAAACTTCCCTCCATCGGCGGAACGGACAAAAAACTCATCGGGCGCGTCGCCCGGAAGCACGGCCCCCTGCGTATTGCGGAACATCAGGCAGACAATGCGATTCATCATCGTCTGAAAATCCTGCGAAAACTGAATGAAAGAAGAAAAAAAGCAAATAATGCGTTCCGACTCGCGGGCATTCACCTCCGTAGCCGTCATCTCGCGGTCCACGCTTGAAACCACCTGGAGAATATCATTGAAAAACGCCTCCCTGATCAACTTCTCCTTCTTATCTTGCCGCTCCAGCATAAACCTCACATCCCCCACGTTCGCCCATTCCCTCGGTAACTGTGAACTAATAAGCTCATCCGGAACAACCGTCTTGCCTCCGGCCCGCAAATCAACCTCCTTTGCCATCTTAGCCGACACGATAACGCTGGGAATGGCCGCCCGGCTGCCGGCCACATCCATCACCCGATCCATCAGCAGGGTAGCCTTGATCTCCGGCAGCACAGCCTTCCCCGGAGCCTCTCCGTAAGAAGAAACGCCGCCCTTCAAAAAGCGCGTCACCAGAAAAGGAAACTCGTAAAAGCCTCCATGGAAAACAATCTTCTCCGCCTCCCTGGCAATATACACGTCCAACCACTTGCGGCGGCCAGGCCTTACCATGTCGGAACCGAACTGCGCCCGGCTGTTGGGCAGTACAAGGTGAACAAACTCGAACATCTCGGTGTACCGCCTCTCCGCATTCTTATACGCCTCCTGAATCTTGACAGGCAGATTACCCAGCTTAAACATCTCCACGGCCTGCTGGGCAGTAAACTTCAACGTCCGCACCAGCGTATTCACCTCCCCGTGGGCTCCCTCGGCAATCGCATAAGTTCCGGTAGGAACGTGTTTGAACACCAGTGACCCGTCACGGGAAACATCTGCAAACATGCAGCCTGTACCCGTCAGGCAACGGTCCAGGTAAACCTCGTGGGCCGCCGCATAGAAATTGGAATCCGCCAGTGCACGGTAGACGGCCTCCGTCGCTTTGCTGTACCAATCATCCTCATCGGTGTAATCATCCCTTTCCTCCTGTGGCCGCAGGGAAAACCACTTCTGATCCATGGGAGTAATAAAAAGAAGATGAGCGGACGCCAAATTCAAAAGGGACTTATGCGCCACCGGAGAAAAACTGGACGCAGCCGTCATCTCATTAGCCTGTTCCTGCTGGCGGGCCTTTCCCTCCATCCTCGGCATGATGCGCCGGCGCAATTCATCCCAATCCCCGGAATTCTTATTCATCTCCGTGAACAGGGCGTCTGCCGTCCTCAATAAATCTTTAACATTTTCCATGAATCTCCTGTGTAAAAATCAACCCAGCGTCTTCCTCAGGCCAGCCAGGGAAGAAAGAGGGTTACTCCGGTTCGTCGTATTACTAAGCTTCAAGCGGCGGCGGGCAGACGAATTCACCGCATCCTCCGCTTGGGAAACATCCTTGGTTTCCGTAGTAATAACCTTCTGCTCCGGGGCATTCGCCATGGCATCGGCCATAGCGTTGGCGGCGCTTGCCTGCTTCTTGGCCGCCTTATTGGCTCCATATCCCCCGAACGTGGCGATATTTGCCAGGGCCCCTCCGACAGCTTTTAATGGATTTGAACTCATAACAACTAATGATGAAAACAACTAAACAAGCTCCTGCGCCACGCTGAACGCATCGTCGCAGCGGTTCAGCCAGCCCTTCCCGAACACGGAAAACTGCTTGCACGAACGGTAAAACGCCTGACGCTTCTCCTGCAGGGCGATAAGGAACACCGCCTCACCCGTGGAGGCCAGCTGGTCCTGCAACTCCTGCCGGGTCCTGGGTCCAACAATGCCGTCCACCGTGAGACCGGCGCCGTGAATATTCAGCGCGCGCTGCAAAATCTTCCCGGTATTCCTGCTCC
>CAJKMG010000019.1 GCA_905200945.1 uncultured Akkermansia sp.
TGTTCTGGTCCTTGTTCTGGTCCTTGTTCTGGTCCTTGTTCTGGTCCTTGTTCTGGTCCTTGTTCTGGTCCTTGTTCTGGTCCTTGTTCTGGTCCTTGTTCTGGTCCTTGTTCTGCTGGTCTTGTTGTTTTTTCTTTTCCTCTTCCAATTTCTTCTTTAATTCCTCAAGCTGCCTGCGGTATTCGTCCAGAGATTTGTCGTAACGGAGCATTTCCTCCTTGTTGAAGGCAGCTCCTTCATGGGCCCCATAAGCAGAGAGCGCGTCGTCAAAGCGCTTGACGGCTTCCTTGACGTGTTTTTTCGCCACGGGTATTTTTGCCAGCCGGGCATTGATTTCCTTGATCTGGTCATCAATGGAAGAGGTCCGGACCTGATTCTGTTCTTCTTCCGGTTTGGAGAAGGTCATGGTTTTGCGGGCCTGGGCGGCTTCCAGATTGCCAAGGTTGAAGTGGGAATCCGCCTGGAGGGTGGGTTTGGGAGAAAGGAGGGCCTGGGAGAAAGCTTCCGCGGCTTCTTTGGGGTTATCCGCTTTTTGTTCCAGACATCCTTTGGCGAATTCCAGGGCCTGGCGTGTTTCTTCCGCCAGGTCGGGAACAGCGAGCATTTCATCAATGGATTTGACGGCTTCTTCCGTTTTTCCCGTCCGGATCAAATCCGTGACATTGTCCAGGGCGAGCATGTCCGCCTGCGCTTCCGGGCCCAGCAGTCCGGCGCAGAACAGAGCTGCAACGGTCAGAGCTGTCATGCCGCGACGTCCGGAACGGCGGAAGGAGCGCCAGCGTGTTCCCGCCAGAAGGGTGAGGATCAGGCAGATGAGGGCCGGAACGGCAAAGATGATGTAGCGGTCATTCGGCACGCGTCGCACTTCTTCCCTGCCTTCCGTAGCGTCCAGCCGGTCCGCGATGTCCTTGACGAAGCGGTTGAGCGCCGCTCCATCGGAGAGTTGGACATACTGGCCTTCCGTTTGCCTTGCCAGGTATTGCAGGCTTTCCGGATTGAGCTTGGAGACAACGTGCTGGCCGCGACGGTCCCGGTACAGGCCGGAAGGGGATTGTTCATCCGGGATAGTGGTGCCGATGGTTGTGCCGATGCCCGCCGTCACAATGATAAGCTGGTGCTGCCGTGCGGCTTCCGCCGTCTTATAGGTGATGTTGACGGTGTCTTCCCCGTCGCTGAGGATGACCAGGGCGTTTTTGGCGTCCGCTTCCTTGTCCCGCTTGAAAGTTTGAAGGGCCAGCCGTACAACGTTTTCCAGGTTGGTTCCCCCTTGGGAAACCCAGCCGAATTGAAGCTGTTCAATGGTTTCTTTTAATGCGTTATGGTCATGGGTAAGGGGCATGAGCAGGACGGCGTCCCCGGAAAAAATGATGATACCGAAGTTGTCCCCCGGCAGGGCGTCCAGCAGGTCGTAGGCGGCGGTTTTCGCCCTTCCCAGGCGGGTCGGGGAGGCATCCTTGCTGAGCATGGAGCGGGAGCAGTCAATAGCAATGAGGATGTTGCGGGATTTGGGGATTTCCTTTACTTCCGTGTAGCCGTCCACCGGACGCGCCATGGAGAGGATGGCGAAGATGGACGCCAGCACGGCAAAGATGACGGGGAGCACCCGGTGCCAGGTGGCCGGAGCGTGAACCAGTTCCCGCCGGTATTCCGGCGAGACGAGCACTTCCCATTTTCTGGAACGGCGTCGCCACAGCCACCAGGCCGCCGCTGCGAGCAGGGCCGGGAGAATGAGCGCGTACAGAACGTTGGGATAAAGGAAAGTCATGACGGGTGAAGATGGTGTTACGGGGCGGGGGCCGGTTTGAGCGCTTGCAGGGAGAGGCCCAGAAGCGTCAGAGCGGCTCCCGTTGCAAGGAAGTACATGAAGTATTCTTCAATGTGACGGACAGTTTGCACTTTGGCCTCGCTTTTCTCCAGCTTGCCGATGGAGGTGAACGCTTTATTGAAGGATGCCATATTGGTGGCCCGGAAGTGTTCCCCGCCCGTGAGCTGGGCTATTTTCCGCAGGGTGGGTTCGTCAAATTCACTTTGCACTACCATGCCGTTCGCCAGGGTCCCTTCTTCCGTACCCACGGCGATGGTATAAATTTTGATGCCCAGCTTGGCCGCGTTTTCCGCCGCCACCAGCGGGGATATCTGGCCGGAATTGGAAGCGCCGTCTGTTACCAGAATGATGATTTTTGATTTGGTGTCCTTGCGGTCGTCCAGCCGGGTGGCCGCCGCCGCGATGGCGGAGCCGATAGCCGTGCCGTCCGCCTGGATCATGCGCGGATGGAAATCCCGGATAATGCTGTTGACTAGGGCATGGTCCAGCGTGAGCGGGCAGAAGGATTTGGTTTTTCCGGCGAACCCCACAATGCCGATGCGGTCGTCCGGGCGGCCGTCAACGAACTGGGTGATTACATGTTTGGCGGCTACCAACCGGTTGATGGGCATGCGGTTGAGAACCATGTCCGGCGTTTCCATGGAGTAGGAGAGGTCAAAGGCGATCATGATGTCAATGCCGTTGACCGTTCGGAAGGTTTTATCTTCCACGTGCTGGGGGCGCGCCAGGGCGATGGCGATGGCAGCAGACGCCAGCACGAAGCAAAGAGCCCCCATTTTCCCTGCCAGGGATTGCGGAGTGCGCGCCAGGGAAGCAATGAAGCGCACAGTTGGGTAGGTGATGGAGCCTTCCGCCCCGCGCCTGCGGCGAAGGATGATGAGGCACAAGATGAAAGGTAGGGCATAAAGCCATTCAGGTTGTGCAAATTGGAAGTGTTCCGTCATGGTATGCTAGCGTTGGTTGAAGCGGGATGAAGATTTTTTGACGACGAGGTCCGTTTCTTCCTTCGTCCGGTGGGCGTCCGCCTCTATGTCGTTAATGAGTTGGACCGTGGCGTTTGCCAATTCGTTGACCATGGAATCGTTTTCCGGGGTGTCCGGTTCATATTTGAGAGAAGCCATGCGGTCCAGCAGATCGCGCGTGGGGGCCTGGAGTTCGGAAGGCAAAGCGGTGAGCGCATCTGCCCGGCGGTTGAATTCCTGCTGGGTTTCATATAGGGCCGGGTCTTTGGTTTCTCCTACCAGGTATTTGCGGAGGATCAGGGAAAATTCTACGGCAGCCTGCCTGAGGGAGGGATGCGCATTCCGGAGCATCGAGATGTCCCGGATGGCGGTTTCCGCCGGGCTGAGCGGCGCGGCGGGGATGCGTCCTTTCCTGCGAATGAGCACGATGACGGCGATAGCGACGGCCAGCAGGATGGAGGCCAGAATGATCCAGACGCCCCACGCATCCCAAAAGCCCGTTTGAAAGTAGGCATCCGGGGATTGTGTTTCCAGCAGGGAGGGAAACGCCGGCGGTTCCGGAATTGCCGTGGGGGGGGGCTGAAGGGTGGCGGGGGTTGGCATGGCTGACAGAAAGGAGGATTAGCGTGAAAATTTACGGGATCTTCTGGAAAAAAGGGCCCGGAGGGGAGGCATGAAGTTGTCCGTGGTCTGAAAGTCCAGGAAGTCGATGCCCAGGCGGCGGAAATCCTGCGTCCATTTTTCACGGTGCAGATGCACGGTGTTGGCGTGGGCTTCCCGGACATCCTGGCGGGAAAGGTTCAGGAACATGTTTTTTCCGGTTTCCGGGTCTTTCAGGATGACGCGCCCGGCGTCAGGCAGATGCAGTTCCATCGGGTCTGCGATGCGGATGGGGATGAAGTCGTGCTTGAAGTTGAGTTGTCCCAGGGCCGCTTTGTTGTTCTCGCTCCAGAAGTCACTAATCATGATGACCATGGCTGCTTTTTTTTGGGAAAGGACAAGTTGCCGGGCTACATCGGAAATATTCTGGTCAGCCCCATCGTTTTTGCTCGCTACGATTTCGCGGACGATGCGCAGGGGCTGTTTGACTCCCTTGGCCGGGGGGATGTAATGGGAGTGGCTGTTCCCGTAGATGAGAAGACCGCATTTATCCCCGCTCTGGGCAGCGCTGAAGGCGAGCACTGCCGCAACTTCTGCCGCGTAGTCCAGTTTGGAGACGCGGGCCGCGGAGGAGGCGTAGTGCATGGAGCCGCTGACGTCCACTGCCAGAATGACGGCCTGTTCCCGTTCCTCCCGGAAACGGCGGACAAAAGGGGAGTTCATCCTGGCCGTTACCTTCCAGTCAATGAAGCGGGGGTCGTCCCCCGGCATGTATTCCCGGAAGTCGTCAAAGTCCAGCCCCTGTCCGCGGAAACCGGACTGGTATTGCCCGGCGAAATTTTCCGTGGCCAGATGTCTGGCGCGCAATTCAATGCGGCGTACACGCTTGAGAATGTCTGAGGCTTTATCCATGAAATGATCCTCCCTGTTTGGGTTCAATCAGGTTTCGGCAAGGCGCCCTTTGGAGGGCTGAAAGATCAAGGCGGATGCGGAAGCGTGCGCTTCCCTCCGTCACGGCACGGGAACTTTCGTCAGGATGTGGTCGATGACGTCATCCGTGGAAATGTTTTCCGCTTCAGCCTCATAGGAGAGCAGGATGCGGTGGCGCAGGATATCGTGAGCCAGGTCTTTGATGTCCTGTGGAGTGACGAAGGAACGATGGTGCATGAAGGCATTGGCGCGGGAGGCCAGCGCCAGGTTAATGGTTGCGCGGGGTGATGCCCCTGCGCGGATGAGACCGCGCAACTTCACGTCCACCGTTTCCGGGAAACGGGTGGCTCGCACCAGGTCCACGATGTAGCCGCGCACGGCGTCGTCAATATAAATCTGGTTTACCAAGTCGCGGGAGGCCGCCACCTGTTCCGGCGTGGTGACCGGGGAAGTTTCCGGCGGTTTGGCGGAGCTGGCCATGAGGTCCAGCACCTGGAGTTCTTCTTCACGCGTGGGGTAGGTGACCAGCACCTTGAAGAGAAACCGGTCAAGCTGGGCTTCCGGGAGCTGGTAGGTGCCCTCCTGGTCAATGGGGTTCTGCGTAGCGAGCACTAGGAAGGGGTCCGGCAGGCGGTAGGTGGTTTCACCCAGGGTCACCTGGCGTTCCTGCATGGCTTCCAGCAGGGCGGATTGCACTTTGGCCGGGGCTCGGTTGATTTCATCCGCCAGAATGAGATTGGCGAAGATCGGGCCTTTTTTGGCTGTGAACTGCCTTTCTTCCGGATTATAGATCATTGTGCCCAGCAAATCAGCCGGAAGAAGATCCGGCGTAAACTGGATGCGGGCAAACTGTGCATGCAGCGTGCCCGCCATGGCTTTTACGGAGAGCGTCTTGGCAAGGCCGGGCACGCCTTCCAGCAGGACATGCCCCTTGCAGAGGAGACTGAGGATTAATCTGTCTACGAGCGCCTGTTGGCCGATGACCACCTTGCCGACCTCCGTTCTGAGAGCAGAAATCCACGATGAGTTCGCGGCGATAATTTCGTTGAATTCTCGGGTGTCCATGATTCTTGATAGCGGGTGAGACAGTATGCCGGGCATTTACGTTGAAAAAATCCTATTATTTCCCAAGGGCAAATCCGGTTTTCAACAGGAGGTCTTCCCGGAAATGGGGAGCCGTTATCTGAAAACCCACGGGAAGTTCCATGCCGCTTTCCTTAACGGTTCCGCAGGGAATGGACATGGCGGGGAGGCCGGCCAGGTTGGCGGGGATCGTGTAGATGTCCGCCAGATAGGTCTGGAGGTGATCCATCGCAGAATCTCCGATTTTGGGAGCGGGAGAGGGGGAAGTGGGTCCTACGATAATGTCCGCCTTGGAAAAGGCTTCCGCGAAATCTCTGGCGACCAGGGAGCGGACTTTTTGCGCGCGGGAGTAGTAGGCGTCATAGTAACCGGAGCTGAGCACGTAGGTGCCCAGGATGATGCGGCGTTTGACTTCCGGCCCGAATCCTTCTTCACGGGTGCGTGAGAAGAGTTCCATCAGTCCGGCGGCGTCTTCCGCTCTCTTGCCGTAGCGCACACCGTCAAACCGGGAGAGGTTGGAAGATGCTTCCGCACAGGCGATGATATAATAGGCGGCGACAACGGCGTCCGCATGGGGCAGATTGATTTCCACCAGCTCCGCCCCCAGGTTTTCCAGCTGTTTTACGGCGTTTTGCACAGCCTCGGAAATGCCCGGGTGATTGCCGGATGTAAAGTATTCCGAGGGGATGCCCACTTTCAGTCCTTTGACGTCGCGGCCCAGCGAGGCTTCAAAGTCCGGCACGGGGCAGTTTGCGGATGTGGAGTCTTTCTGATCGTGTCCGGAGATGGCTTGGAGCAGGATGGCTGCGTCTTCTACCGTCTGGGTCATGGGGCCTATCTGATCCAGGGAAGAGGCGAAGGCCACCAGTCCGTAACGGGAAACGCGTCCGTAGGTGGGTTTGAGGCCCACGATGCCGCAGTGCCCGGCCGGCTGCCGGATGGAACCTCCCGTGTCGGAACCGAGTGCGGCAACGGCGGTAGCGGATGCAACGGCGGCAGCGGAGCCGCTGGAGGAACCGCCGGGGATGCGGTCCGGGGCGTTCGGGTTGCGCGTGATTCCGTAAGCGGAGTTTTCTCCACTGGCTCCCATGGCGAATTCATCCATGTTCGTGCGTCCAAGCGGAATACCGCCCGCCGCCTTCAGCAGGCGGATGGAAGTGGCGTCATAGGGGGCGACATAAGGGGAAAGAAGGCGGGAGGCGCAGCGCGTCGGCTGGCCCAGGACATTGATGTTATCCTTCACGGCGATGGGGATGCCGGCCAGAGGACTGGAAATATCCGCTTCTGCCGCGGCCCGGAGGGCTGCTTCACGGTCAAAGGATATGTAGGCGTTGGTTGCCCGGTCCGCCTCAATGGCGTCTGCCGCCAGGTTGACCAGTTCAGCGGGGGAGAGTTCCTTGCGGCGCAGGCGGTCACGCCACTGGGCCAGGGTGCCTTGAATTTTTGACATGAGAGGGAAAAGGTAAAGACGGTTGAAACGTGAAAAGAGGCGGGGAGATCAGGCGGATTCCACCACCTTGGGTGTGCGGAACTGCCCCTGGGCCTGCTGAGGCGCATTGGAAAGGGCTTCTTCCTGAGTGAGGCCGGTTTCAGGAATGTCTTTGCGCATTACATCCATTGCCGGGAGAGGATGGTTCATAGGGGCGATGCCCGTAACATCGTAGGATTCCAGCTTGGTGATATAGGCCAGGACTTTATCCAGATCTTTGGAGAAGAGGGCTGTTTCTTCCTCTGTCAAATCAATGCGTGCCAGTTTGGCAATGTAGGCTACGTCTATTTGGGGCGTGCTCATGGCGTAATATGGGAAAGATTCGGAAAAGAAGGAGGGCAGGGATTATCTACTGTTGTTCCAGCAGGCGGACGATCCAGCAGAAGGAGGCGGCGATGGCACAGACCAGCAGGCCCAGCAGCATGAAGTTTTCACGCAGTTCCCGCCTCATGTTGGTGGCGCGCCCGTCACGGGCTACCACGGCACGCAGAGCCCGGTTCTGGTTGCCTTCCCGAACACGGTCGGGAGGCGGCATGGTATTGCGGTCCAGGCGCATGCGGGTCTGCTGGGCCGGGCGTCTGAGAGAGGCTTCCAATTCCTGGATACGGCTTTCAATTTCCCGTGAGGCGCGATCCAGTTCTGCCAGTTCGGAGGAACGGCGTTTGGTTTTTCTTTTAATCATGATGCGGAAGGGCTGAAAATCCAGATGAAAAATAGAATGATGAGGGCAATCAGGAGAAGGGGAAGATGGAAGGAAAGGCCCTGGAGGAACTGGGTCATGAATTCGCGGGAGCTGATGCGCACTTTGCTGGAGCGGCGTACTCCGGTGAGCACTTTGGTATGTTGCATGCGTGCGCACTGCTGGACAGCGTCCTCGAATTCCTCCTCGCAGCGGTCAATGACCTGCTGGCCCTGGCTGATGAGGTTATCCGTATTTTCAATAGGCCATTCGTCCGGGCGCACGGTGCTGAGCATTTTCAGGCTGCGCGTCAGCGCCATGTGGATTTGTTCCAGTTCATTGCTTTCCTGGCGGAGGCTTTCCACCTCCCGTCCGATGAGGTCAGTAGCGTTGACCATGCGGTCGCCCAGCTCGTTCTGCTGATCCATGAACCTGGCTTTGCGCATGTGGCTTTCTTCCAGGCGGCGGCGGGAGTTTTCCACTTCCTCCTTTTCCTTCCGCAGCTGTTCCAGCCTCAGCTGGGCCTGTTCCATATCAGCGTCCACCTGGTCGTCTGCCTGGGAATTGTAACCGGGGTCGGCGTCCATGCGGCGGTATTGGGGGTGACTTGGTCTCATATGCGGAAAAAATAATGCGGGCCGGCGTAAGGAATTGCAGCGTTTCCGGTCCTTTTTGCCGGAGCGGGGAATCCCTGCGCGTGCTATTATTTAACTTTCACAAAATAAATCAAGCCAAGAAGAAGACAGGGGAAGATTTTCCGGATGTGTTCCCGGCAGGGAATGCCGCCCCGTTTTTTTCTTCCGGAGCCGAACGTTCCGAATATCCGGAGGGCGACAGGACGGCCCTCGTTCCCGCAAAGGTGGAGGAGGCGAGCTTTTTTTATGGTCAAAGGCATGGATTTGCTGGTATGTAGGAAACATGCAGTCTGACACGGTAGAATGTAAGCCGACCATGTGGTTTACCGGCAGGGCGGTTATCATGGCTCTCATGTTCCTGGGGTTCGGAGTGTATTTTTATTATGATGCGTCCACCGGATACCCTCAAAAAAATCTGGAGTTTTTCATGCACAAGGCGTTCGTGGACGCTGGAGCCGTGTTTGACCGTGAGGTGAGCGGGAAAGGGGCGTCTGCGGAAGACTGGGAGCGCATCGTTCTGGCACGCACCGTGAAATTTCCGGAGGGATATGAAATTCCTTCCGATGTGGATCGGAACGCGATGCCGTGGCCTGACATTTTGGCGGATTACAATCTGATGTCCGCTCCCGGGAAGGGCTGGAGCGCTGCGTGGCAATCCTATTCCGGAGAAAAACACTATCCCATCAAGCCGGTGGACCACCCGTATGACGCCTCCAAAATTTTTGAACAGTGGGTGGCCGGGTGCATTTGCTTGGCTCTTGCCATGGTGGCCCTGTTTTTCCTGGTGAGAACGCGCGGCAGGAAAATGTCCCTGAACGGGGAAGAGGTGACGGCCGCCGGGGTGGTTTTCCGCGTGGATGACATTGCCCGTCTGGATTTGCGCAGATGGAAACTGAAAGGGCTGGCCATAGCGACGCTGAAGCCGGAACGCGGAGGGGCACGAATCAGGCTGGACGGCCTGACTTACGGCGGTTTCCGGAAGGAGGATTCTCCCCATAACGCGGAAGATTTCATGAAGGCTCTTTTGTCTCTCTACAAAGGAGAAATAGTGGATTATGAAGAAATTCCCGATGCCGGAGGCCCGCCTGCCCGGAAGGAAGACGAGAAGAGTGCCGTATGAGCGAGTCCCTTCCACCGGAAAAGGGTTCCCATGACCGTGCGTTCGGCGTCGCCTGCTGGACGCTTGGGGGGCTGGCGTTTGTTCTGTTGCTGATGGTGGGCGTTTCCTTCAGCCTGTCTGCCCGTACCATGGTGGTGGAAAAAGTGGTGGAGAAGCCTGTTCCTGTTCCGGCGCGGGAGAATCCGGAGATTCCAGCCGGAGGCGTTGAAGACAGAGCGGCTGAGGAGACGGCGCATAGGGTGAACGCTCCGGCATCCCCTTCTGAAAAGCCTCGTTCCGTGGAAGAAATGCTCCGGGAAGCTGATTTATCAGATCCGGCTGCCGATTCAGTTCCGGCTGCCGCGGCTGTTGCGGGAGGGGGGGACACTGCCAGCGGAGCATCTCTTCCCGCCGAGGATCCGGATGATGTCATGCCCCCCATGACGGAGGAAGTGGCGGAGCTTGTCAAGGCGGCCCGGTATGCCCAGATTGAAGGAGACCTCAAAGTGGCGGTCGTGAAACTGGAGCAGGCAATGAGGCTGGAACCTGATAACCCGGTGGTGCTTTATTATTATGGGCTTACCTATGAATGGCTGAGGAACGCGGATAAGTCACGGGAGTTTTTTCTGAAAGTATATACTCAGCGGGAAAAGGCGGGGAAATATTTTGCGCGTGCGGCGCGGCATCTCCAGGCCGGTTTTTCCAGCCCGGCGGATTTGCGGGGAGATATGTCCTTCGGCACTATTCTTGAATACCGGGATCCGGAATGCCCTGCCGGGGAGCGCGTCAAGCTGATGGTGCCTATTCTGATGAAGGACGGCCTGAATGTCAGACCGGAGGATTTGCGCGTCATTGTCCAGTTTTTTGACAAAGTCAATGGGAAGAAAGTGGAAAAGACGCACGCGCCCGAACCTTCTTCCCGATGCGTTACGGAACCTGCGGATTGGGCGGACGGTGAGGAAATCATTGAAATAACCTACTACATGCCCCCCTTGACGGAAGAGGAGACGATTGCTTATGGAAGCCTGAAATATTACGGATATACCGCTAAATTGTATTACAAGGGAGAACCGATGGATTGCCATGCTTCGCCTCCCGTGCTATTTTTGCTGGAACAGATGAATCAAAGCTCCCCTTCCGGGTTGCCCGAGATTTATGACGGCGGTTTGCTTCCCCCTGTAGAGGCGGCTCCGGTTTCTGATTCCTATGAATCCCTTTTGCCTCCCTGATGCCTGGTTTGTCCATGTTTGACCTTCCCCACAACTTTGGCGACTACACGCTGGTGGCATTCATTGGCCGCACGCGCGGAGGAATTCTTTATCAGGCCATCCAACAGGGCATGGACCGTTCCGTGTTCCTGGAATTACTGGAACCGGGCAATTCGGAGGGAGTGGGCGTGGAGGATTTCCTGATGAAGGCCCGCACGCGCGCCGTCATCAATGCTCCGGTGCTGGGCACCGTTTATGAAGCGTCCCAGGCCCAGGGGTACTGGTTCGTCACCAGCGAACAACTGGGAGGCGCATCCCTCCAGTCCATGCTGGACCGCGGGCAGACCCTGTCCATGAAGGATTTGCTGAAAGTGATTGAAACGGTCGGCAACATGTGCGGCAGGTATGAACGTCTGCGGACTGCTTTCAATATCATGGAGCCGCGTCACATTTTCCTGGATGACAAGTCCGCCGTGCGGCTGATGAATACGGCCGTGCCCGGTGATTTTCATGAAGAGACATCCCGCGCCCAGATGAAACGCCTGGGCGTTGACCTGCCGCCTCTCGTGACGCCGGATGTGCCCGGGACCACGCGGCTGCGCACCCTGCTGGAATGGATGAGGGAAGGGCAGAGCGGCAAGCCTATGCAATGGGACCAGGTTATGGACCTGGTTGCTGCGGTCCGTGAACAGCTGGGGCTTTCCCCCCGGGTTACCACCCACCGTTATACCGTTCCCGTGGAATCCCGCGGAAAAGCCGGAAAAAGGCTGCTTTGGGCCGGAACGGGCCTGCTGGGCGCGGGGATAGCCGCGGCTGCCGTTCTTCTTTTGTTCCCCCGGGAGAAGGAGACTGTATCTCCCCCCCATGTTCCGGCTCCTAAACATTACCCGGATTTTTCCGCCAGCGATCATACGGAAGTCCGCGTAACTCTTCCCGGAGGAGGGGAATTGATTGTGGGAGCCCATGAAATTACCCTGGAATCCTACCGCCTGTTTTTGGACCAGTGGGCACGCCTTACTCCGGAGTTGAGGGAGGAATATTCCCATCCGGACCAGCCGGACAAGAGGACTGCCTCCCATATTCCCCGGGACTGGGATGCTATGTGGAAGGCGGCTTCCATGCCGGGAGGAAAATGGAAAGGCAGGAGAATAACGCCCCGCTCTCCCGTCGTCAATGTTACTTTCTGGGATGCCTGGGCGTATGCGAGATGGAAGCCCGTGTCTCCCGGAGAACCGCGTTACCGTCTGCCCGAGCGCGGGGAATGGATGGCTCTGGGGAATATGATGGAAACGGGTGAAAAGGGGGACAAGACGCTGGTGATTGACAGATACAGCAATGATTACGATTTAAAGACCGGCGTATGCGGCATGGCTTCCGGAGTGATGGAATGGACTTCTTCCATGGAAAAGGATCCTGCCCGCGTGAAGGAGCCCCCGGGGCCGGTGGCTTGCGGCGGAGACTGGAGGCAGCCCGGCATCTCCAACCGGGTGGAATACCTGCGCTCCCGCAGCGAAAGCCGGGACAACCTGGGGTTCAGAATCGTGCGGAATGTTCGCTGACCTGTTTAACAACAACACTTAACATACCAATATCATGAAACATATCCTTGTAATGCTGCTGGCCCTGCTGGGGGCGTCCGGGGCTCTGGCCCAGATTTACGTGAAAGTCGTTCCGGAAAAGAAGACCTTCCTAAGCGGGGAAGCCATGTATATGAGGCTGACCATTACCAATAATTCCGGCGTGCCCGTGGAACTGAAGAGCCGGGAATATTCCTCCTGGCTGGATATCCATGTGGAGCATTCCACTGCAGGGGCGGAGCTCCCCCAGTCCAAGTTTGCCCTGTTTCCTCCTCTCAAGGTTCCGGCTGGAATGAGTGTTTCCCGCAAGATAGATCTGCGCCATTTCTATGACTTGTCCCGTGAGGGCAACTACCATGTGCAGGCCGTTGTAAAAATGCCCAACCAAAAGGATATGTTTGCTTCCCAGAAATCCCTGTTTGCCGTCCGGACGGGAACACCCATGTGGTCCCAGACCGTAGCCATTCCGGCCAGTGCCAAGCGGTGCACTTTTTCCATTTGCACCATTGCCGTGCGGGGAATCCAGAAGTTGTATGTACAGACGAAGGATCCGGATACGGGAGTGGCCTATAATGCCGTGTGCATCGGGGACTGGCTGGGGACCACGCGTCCGCAGTGCATGGTGGACGGCAAGGCGAATGTCCATGTTTTCTTCCCAACTACTCCCATGCTGAGCGCGTATTCCCGCATCAACTACCGGGGAACCATGGAGAAGCTCCAGTACTATAAAAAGGTGGTGGGAGCCCCCTCCATGGTCTTTCTCCCGGACGGCAGCGTGCGTGTGACGGGAGCCGTCCATTATGATCCTACCGTAAAGCCTAAGACGGTGCCGGATGCCGCTGACGTTCCCGGCATGTGAATCCGTCCGGGAGCGCCGGGAGGCCTACAGGAGGGAACGGGAAGAGGCAAATGTGTTGCCTCTCCCGTACCGGAAAAAGGAGATATTCCGGTATTTTCCTGAGTTATTTTTCCTGTTGAGGCGCGTTTTTCAGGATATTTTGCACGCTTTTCTGTACAAGGCTGACGGGAAGGGCGTAATTTTCCGCCCGGTTCACTCTGGCGATGTTCATGCCGACGAGCTCCCCCTTGAGATTGAGCAGCGGGCCTCCCATCAGCGTGTACCGGGAAGGGGTGTCATGCTGGAGGATCATAGGGAAATCATCCCTGCGTTTGCTGAAACCGCCGCTGATCAGGTCATTGGAATCCTCAGGAGCGTTTTCTCCCAGGGCCTGACGTCTGGAACCCAGCGTGATGGTGTAGGATAACCTTTTATCTTTTCGTTTGACTTTCAGTGTCACTTTTTCCCCAACTTTTTTCCTGGACAGAATGGGGGAAACGGCATTCAGCGCAGTAATGGGCATGCCGTCCACCGCCAGAATCTCATCTCCGGCCATGGCGCCGGCTTGGGCCGCAGGGCCGTCCTTGATAACTTCCTGAATGGAACAGAGGGTGCCGAAAACGACGCCCAGATAGGCGGTGTCTCCGCTCGGGATGGGGCGCTGCGCCGCACTAAGGGTTCCCAGCTGGGGCCGTCTGGAAGTACGGGTGGTGGAACCGTTGCTTACTACCAGAGTTCCCATGGCGGCATCATTGCTGACGGGGCCGGGGGCGCGCAGGCCTGAGGCCTCCACTTTCACTACCGCGATGTCTGTGGAGGGATCCGAGCCAATTTCCCTGAACTGCCCATATTTGGAAGAACCTACCCGGATAGTCAAATTCCTGTAGGAATGGAGTTCCGATGCCTTGGTGGCGATATAGCCGTCCGGGCTCATCACAATGCCGTAAATCACAACATCATGACCGGAAAAGAAAACTGCGCTTAAGTCCTGAAGCCGTTCGCGGATAGGTTCGATGGTTTTCAGAACAGCTTTCCCGTTGATTCTCTGTTCAAAATCCAGGCTTCCGCTGTTTTCTTCCGACAGAGCGGGATGGAACAGGGAGAAGGCCAGGGGAGACAGGCAGACGAAGAAAGAAAATTTCATGATGGCTGAGGGGTGGATGGCTGGCTGTCCTGTTCCGGCGACGGCGTCGCGGAGGGCTTTCCTTCCGCTGTCTCCTCCGTCAGAGCATCGAAATCCTTCATGGGAACGTGAAGGTTGTCTTCAAGACCGGAGCCGACCCGGCTGTGAATGCCAATCAGCTTTCCATCCAGATTGAAAAGAGGGCCGCCGGAATCTCCTCGAATCAACTTGCAGTCCGTCTGAATGACGCCGTTTTTGAGGGAAACCACCCTCCCCAGGCGCACCATCGGGCCGCGTTTCCGGTCCAGACCTCCGCCGTGCCCCAGCGCGAATACCCAGTCCCCCACACGAGGCATTTCTTCCGCCTTTTCCACGCAGGGCAGGTTTTTGTTCAATTTGGACGTGATTCTAGCCATGCCTGCGTCCGAATTATTGTTTTGCGCCGTGGTTTTTCCTGGCAGAGACGTTCCATCCGGCAGGATGACTTTGAGCGTGGTTCCCTTTCTGTCCACGACGTGGGCCGCTGAAAAAACCAGGCCTTTTTCCGAAACCAGGATGCCGGAGCCGCTGCCGTTGTTTACTTCAATGCAGACCAGGGCGGGGAGTACCCGGGGAAGCATTTGCTGAAGCTGGTGTTCAATTTGCTGCAAGTCCTCTATGGATTGCGGTGTGGAGGCCAGGAGACCGGCTCCATCGGCGGACTGAGCCGGAGCTGGCGGAACCAGTAATGCCGTGCCGCAGAGAATGGCGGAAAAACAGGGGAGCCGGAGAGCCGGGGTCATGGTTGCCGGGGATTATTGCTCAGAGACGGGAGTTTCCGTCTTCTGCTGCTGGTCTTCCTGTCCGCTGCCCACCAGGGAATCATGGTAATACACGCCAATAAACAGGCCTGCCAGCGTAATAAGGGTGATGAGGAGCTCTTTCATGCCGTCACAGCATAGAATGCGTCTTTGAATCTGACGAGAGAATTCCATTGATAAGCCGCATTTTGATGCAGTTCGGCAGGGCGGGGGATGAACGCGGGTGAGGAAATAGCCAAAATAAAGGTTGCTTTTTCCCGTGATAGGCGTATAAATCCTCCAGTGGCCATTTCCGGTCTGCCGGCTTATCTAAAGCGGATGTAGCTCAGGGGTAGAGCGCAACCTTGCCAAGGTTGATGTCGTGGGTTCGAATCCCATCATCCGCTCCATTTTTTTAGCCCCCCTACCGGTTTCGTGCGGGAATAGAAAGTTTGCTTAAACAGCGGTGTTGCCGTTTAGTCGTTTGAAGGCGCGGAAGGGGATATGGCGGCTTGTTCATCCTTGCAGAGGTGAAACAAGAGCAGGACACCTTGTTTGCGACGAATCCTCATGCTCTGTCCCGTCTTTGTTGCTTTCCTCCGGAAGGCGGAGAATTATTGCGGAAAGCCGTTTTCCTGAATGACGGGAGTTTCCTTTGGAAGGACTTTTCTTTTCAAAAACAGCGCTGTCAAATATTTACGAACCGGTTCATCATAGAGTTTCAGGCAGAGCCAGGCCAGCAGAATGCTTCCAATGACGACGGCCAGGGCCCCGGGAAGGGAGGCCAGGAAGGGGAGCTTTTCATTTTTCACCCATGCATAGTACAAGTAGATGAACGGGTAATGCACCATGTACAGGGGGTAGGAGATGTTGCCAAGGAAACGGCATATTTTATCCGTATAAGGGTCTGTAATTTTACCGGAAGCGCCGAAGAGGAGGATGAGCGGGAAAAATACCGCGAAGCACGCTGTTTCATAGAGGCTGTTCATCCAGAAAGCATTTTGTCCTCCCAGCCGGGGAACGGCCAGCAGAAGGGCGAGGGACAGCCCGCATACCCAGAAAGAGTTTCTGACGTTGAACGGCTTGAACAGGCGGAACAGGCGGAACAGGAGCAGCCCGGCTGAGAAGGAGTACAACAGGCGCAGGGAGCCGCCTGTCCATTCCGTGCCGGTCATGGAGAATCCGGAGCATATGTCTCCGTTGGGCCCCCAGAAGCTGAAGGAGGCAAGGCCGCATCCGGCCGTGACAACCAGTATTGTCAGGGAGCGTGTGGAGAGTTTCCTGATGAAGAGGGCATAAAGAAGGTTGCCGATGTATTCAAAGAACAGGGACCAGCTCGGGCCGTTGAGCGGGTACATTTCTCCCAGACCCCGGATTTCCATGCCGGGAGGAGATGGAATGAGCAGAATGTTGACGAAGGTGGCGGCGAACAGGGAGATGGCCGCCACCTGCGATACGTCCCATACGGGGCAGCCCTGGAAATAGAAGATAAGCGCGCCGATAAGCGCCCCTATCGCCACCATAGGCTGCAGGCGTATAAGACGGCGTTTGATGAATTCCCTGGTCGTCATCGTTTTCCAGCGGTTGTCATAGGCGTAGCCGATAACAAAGCCGGAAAGCATGAAGAAGAAATCGACGGCCAGGTAGCCGTGGTTGATGATTTGGTCCACATGGCTGGTGGCGTAGGCTTCAAAGATGTGGAACCATACGACGACAATGGCGGCCACGCCGCGCAAGCCGTCAAGAATGTGGTAGTGATGTTTTTCACTATCAGGGGGAATGGGAGGAGGCTGCGTTTTCAACATGAGAGAAGCTGTTGTTCGTTGCTGTTTTTGTTTTAATGTGAAAGTCTGGCTGCTTGTTTTTCGTCTTCCCGGTGGATGCAGGTTCTCCGGAAACGCAGCCGTCGAGTTGCCTAATCAAATACCCTTTTTCCCTGCAGTTTCTTTCAACAGTCGTTTCCTGTCTTATCCGCCGGCAGGGAGATGAACGGAATGAACGGTGGTTTTCCGGAGGGGCGAGTCACTTGTGCAGAGGAGAAGGCAAGCGACCGGGAATCCCGTCAGAATGGAAACGGTTTTTGTAAAAGAGCAGGGTGTTGATTGCTGACCGTCCGATTTCCGGAGACAAGAGTTTCCAGCCTGCTTTTTCTGTGCTGCGGCGTTTTTCCGGAATGGGAAAAAGGGCCTGGCAGGGGATCGGAATGTTCAACCTTTGCGGTAGTTTACAAGCGTTTCCACATATATTCCGGAGATACTGCCGCCGTCCATGGGGGTTATGTCCTTGAATGCGGGGTTGATGGGACGCAGCACGTATTCCGTTTTTCCTGTTTCCTCGTTTTTCCTGCGGATCAGTTTTTTCAGCGTAACGCCGCGCCCGTCGTTGTATTCCACGATGGTGCCCGGTTTGGGGATGGGCGGTGCGGCATGGCGCCGCATGACCACCAGGGAGCCGTCGGGGATGAGGGGTTCCATGGATTTCCCCTCTACGCGAACTACGTATTCGTTTTTACCCAGAGGCCTTTCCATGTAAATGGTAGACGGGACGGTGTCGCTTTCCGCAAGGGAGCCTGCGGCGATGTTGCCGATTATTTGCGCACTGTATTCACGCCTGGCTCGTTCAGCATGGGACGGGAATTGCCTGACCTGGGGAAGCAAGGGGAAGTGTTTTGGCCGCAGCTGGCGTGCCTCCGCCGCTTCATCCGCCAAATCCGTCAGCCACTGGCGGAGGGGGACGCCCTTTTCAGAGGCGGCCCGTTCATATTTCCTCATGCGCTCTTCCGTGATTTCCAGCACGAGGCGATTGGTCTGGACAGGGTCGTTTTCCGGTTGAACCGTTTTGTATTGAGACATCAGGGATTGGATTTTCAACATGGCGCTGGCGGGGAAGGGGCCGGAGGGGGAGAGCCAGTTATTCACCGTACCTTTTTCCGTACCGCATTCCATAGCAAGCCAGTCACGGTTTTTCCCAATGGCTTTCAACCAGCGTTTTACATCCCCTTTTGTCGGTGTCATGGCTTAATGATACACGATTTTCGTGAATTGTCGATAGAAAGGATTGCATTAAATTCGTTAAATATATTGACTGATTAACGAAAATCGTTAAAAAGGCGTTATGGATTACATTCCTTTAGACCTTTCCGTAATGCAGCCGGAGCCGTTTCCGCATTCCGTGATGATGAGGTCCGACCTGCATCCCAGAAGACAGCCCTCCCGGGAAGAAAAGTGGGGCGTTTACTTCGGTTCCGTCTGCGGCACGCTGCGGGCGCTGGTTCGTCGATGCAGGGAAGAGGCGGAGCGGCGGAAGCTGGTAATGAACATTCTTTCCGTCGCCGGAGCCTGCGTTTTCGGTCTGATGGCTGTCGGCGTGTTCTGGCTGGCTGTTGAGATGGATAATTCCGCTTTGCAGGCTTCCAAGCCTTCCTGTTCCATAAAACCATAAGCCAGCCCTTGCCCAAGGGAACCGAAACGCTTTTTTCCTGTGGAGTTGTTTCCGGGAGTGGGACGGGCCGCGTTTGGTTCCCCTTGGTTTGTTTTTTCCCGGTTGAAACGCCTTGCGGACGCATGAAAGGTTTCGGCTGGAATGGCCGCCGGATTTCCGGCAGTTTTTTTATTCGCAGAACAGTTTGAACGGAATATGCGGGAGAGGGTATGGGGCGTGGAGTATTGCATTATTATGCTGGCTGCGCCGCCCGGGTTCCGGAGATGCTGTCCACCAATGCCGTTCCTGTGCGGGGAGGGCGGCTGAGCATCCAGGCAGGCAGTATGGTGTCCGCTCTTGCGGCGGGGATGATGGGCCCTGAGGCCGTATTGTTCATCATTCCGGGCCTTGTGATAATGGTCGGGAGGCTGGAGGCGGAAAATGCCGCCTGGAATGGGGAACTTTCCTCTTCGGGATTTTTTCCGGGTAACAGATGCTCTTTCTGCGGGGAACGTGAAAAATGAAGAGGTTTTTTCCGGTTTTGTCTGTTGAGAAATAATTTTATGACAGTCAATGTATATTGAATGTTAATATATTAATAATGATGAAGCAGAAAGTGCTAAAAATCTTTTGCATTATAGTTACTATAAGGAATAGCCTGAATGCAGAAAGAAGAAGGCATGGTACGCGGACGTCGTCTTTTCCCTTCTTTTTCCGGAATCCGGCCGGCGCCGTTTGAAGCGGCATATCATGAAAAACAACAGACTTTTTATCAAATCATCGCCATGACCAAGAGAATGATTAAAAATGCTTCCTACGAAGGGGAACGCCCCCTGTTCGCTTCCCGCCATCTCAGGCTGGAAGACGTCATTATTTATCCGGGGGAATCAGCCCTGAAGGAATGCTCCGACATTGAAGCCGTACGGTGCGAGTTCCAGGGGAAGTATCCTTTCTGGCATAATGACGGGCTGCTGGTGGAACATTGCCTGTTCAGGGAAGACGCCCGGGCCGCCATCTGGTATTCCCGGAATCTGCATATGAAGGATACGCGCGTGGAAGCGCCCAAGATGTTCCGTGATATGGACGGGATGGTTCTGGAGAACGTCGTTTTGACGGATGCCCTGGAATGCTGCTGGCACTGCCGGAATGCGAAACTTCGCGGCGTTCAGGCGGAGCATGGGGATTACCTGTTCATGCACGGGGAGAATATAGATGTTGACGGCTTCCGCCTGAACGGAAATTACTCTTTCCAATATTGCAGGAATGTGGTGATACGGAATGCGGAAATCCATTCCAAGGACGCTTTCTGGAATACGGAGGACGTGACGGTGTATGATTCCGTAGTGGACGGGGAGTATCTGGGCTGGCATTCCAGGAACCTTCGTCTGGTGAATTGCCGCATTTCCGGCACGCAGGCGTTGTGCTACGCGGAAAACCTGGTTTTGGAGAATTGCACGCTCGGAGAGGATGCGGATCTCTGCTTTGAGTATTCCTCCGTGCATGCGGAAATCAAAGGGCGTGTGCACAGCGTCAAAAATCCGCGCAGCGGCCGCATCGTCGCGGAAGAGTACGGGGAGATTATTCTGGACGAGCATTGCAAGGCTCCGGCCAATTGCTCCATTGAAACGGGAAAAAAACAATCCGGAGAAGCCGCATGAAGTACGATTTTGACACTGTTGTTCCGCGCCGCGGCACGAATTCCTACAAGTGGGATTCCATGCCCCGGGAGGATATTCTGCCCATGTGGGTGGCAGACATGGATTTCCGTACGGCTCCGGCGGTGACGGAAGCCATCCGGAAAAGGGCCGAGCACGGCATTTTCGGTTATACGCGGGTTCCGGATTCCTATTATGAGGCGGTCGTGAACTGGTTTGAACGCCGCCACGGCTGGAAGATTAATCCGGAATGGATGATTTATACCACGGGGGTGGTTCCCGCGCTGTCTGCCGTCATACGGGCCATGACGGTTCCCGGAGACAAGGTGCTGGTGCAGACGCCTGTGTATAATTGCTTTTTTTCCTCCATCCGCAATAACGGATGCGTTGCGGAAACCTGCCCTCTGAAATATGAGAACGGCAGATATGAGCTGGATGCGGATGAGCTGGAACGTAAAGCGTCCGATCCCGCCGTCAAGCTGATGCTCCTGTGCAATCCCCATAATCCCGCCGGGCGCGTCTGGACAAGGGAAGAATTGGAGGAGATGGCTGCCATTTGCCGGAGAAACGGCGTTTTCGTAGTGGCTGACGAGATTCATTGCGAACTGACGTATCCGGGCCATCCCTATACGCCGTTCGCTTCCCTTTCAGAGGACGCCCTGCGCCATTCCGTCACCTGTATTTCCCCCAGCAAGGCGTTTAATCTGGCGGGCATTCAGATAGCCAATATCGTCGCGGCGGATGAAGAAGTCCGGAAGAGGATTGACAAGGCCATCAACATCAATGAGGTGTGTGACGTCAATTCCTTTGCCGTGGATGCCCTGGAAGCGGCTTATAACGGCGGGGAGGAATGGCTGGAGGAACTGAAGCTTTACCTTTACGGGAATTACGAGATAGTCCGCGATATGCTGGCCGAACGCCTGCCGCAGCTCCGTGTGGCGCCGCTGGAGGGGACCTACCTGGTCTGGGTAGATTGTTCCGCTCTGGGGCTTCCCTCCGCAGAGATCGTCCGCCTGCTGGAAGAGGAGGGACGGGTGCTCGTCAACGGCGGGGAAATGTATGGGGAAACGGAGGGGCGCTTCATTCGCCTGAACATCGCCTGTCCCAGGAAGCTGCTGCTTGAGGGGCTGGAGAGAATCATCCGCACGCTGTGCGGCCGCATTTCCGGAACACGAACGTGCCCGGCGTCCCCTGCACGTTCTTAACAGGTAGAACGGTTTTAATAACAAGTAATCAAGTTGGCATGGGAAATAAGATGACGAGAAGAACATGGCTCCAGTCTTCCACCGCAGCCCTGGCGGGCCTGGCTTTGCCGGAGTATGCCCTGGGCGCGGTTGCGGAGAAGGGTGGAGCTTCCAGGGTCTGGATGACGAAGGAAATTTCTCCGGAGGCTCTCGTGAGGATTTACGAGGCTCTGGGGCGTCCGGCCGCGGGAAAGGTAGCTGTCAAGATCAGCACCGGGGAACCGGGCGGCCATCATTTTCTGAGTCCGGCTTTAATCAAAGGCCTGGTGCAACGGGTGAACGGCACCATCGTGGAATGCAATACGGCTTACGGAGGCAAACGCTCACGGACGGAGGACCATTTGCAGGCTGCGAAGGATCACGGTTTTTCCGATATTGCGCGGGTGGACATCATGGACGCGGAAGGAGAGTTCACTATCCCGGTGAGGGACAGGAAGCACCTGGAATACGATATCGTGGGGGATCATTTGAAGAATTATGATTTCATGGTCAATCTGGCCCATTTCAAAGGGCATGCCATGGGCGGCTTTGGCGGCGTGATCAAGAACCAGTCCATCGGTGTTGCCTCGGCAGCCGGGAAGGCGTACATCCATTCCGCCGGAAAGACGCGGGATGTTTCCTCCGTGTGGAACAATCTGGCCAGTCAGGATGATTTCCTGGAGTCCATGGCGGCTTCCGCGCAGGCGGTGGCGGATTACTTCGGGGACAGAATTTTGTACATCAATGTGATGAATAATCTGTCCATTGACTGTGATTGCGATTCCCACCCCCATGCGCCGGAAATGAAGGACATCGGTATTCTGGCCTCCCTTGATCCGGTTGCTCTTGACCAGGCCTGCCTGGATCTCGTTTACGCCGTCAGTCCGTCCGAAGGGAATGACAACAGGCCCCTGGTGGAGCGTATTGAAAGCCGCCATGGGCGGCATACGGTAGAGTATGCCGAGAAGATAGGCCTGGGCAGCAGGAAGTATGAACTGAAAGAGCTGAAACCGCTGCAGGCCGTTTAATCGGCAATTTCCTTTTTAGCATCAAAAAACAATAGAAAAAACTGTTATGGAAAAAATCATTTTGAACAATGGCGTTACGATGCCTGTCCTGGGGTTTGGCGTTTTTCAGATTCCCGACGCTAAGGAGTGCGAACGCTGCGTGCTGGATGCGATTGAGGTCGGCTACCGTTCTATTGATACCGCGCAGATTTACGGCAATGAGGAAGCCGTAGGCCGCGCGGCGGAGAAAAGCGGGGTTCCTCGGGAAGAGTTGTTCCTCACCACGAAGGTGTGGATTTCCAACGGCGGGTATGATAGGGCGAAGGCGTCCATTGACGAATCCCTGCGCAAGCTGCGCACGGATTATCTGGATCTGCTGCTCATCCACCAGCCTTTCAACGATTATTACGGCACTTACCGGGCCATGGAAGAAGCGAACCGGGCCGGGAAGGTCCGCGCCATCGGCGTGAGCAATTTTTATCCGGACCGCTTTGTGGATCTGGCGGAGTTCTGCGAGATCAGGCCCGCCGTCAACCAGGTGGAAACGCATGTGTTCAATCAGCAGGAAAAAGCCCGGGAAGTGATGGAAAAGTACGGTACCAGAATAGAATCCTGGGGACCTTTTGCGGAAGGCCGCAATGGATTTTTCACGAATCCGGTATTGAAGAGCATCGGCGAGAAGTACGGCAAAACCCCGGCGCAAACAGCCCTGAGGTTCCTGATTCAGCGTGGAATTATCGCCATTCCTAAAACGACCCGCCGGGAAAGGATGGTGGAGAATTTCGACGTCTTTGATTTTACTCTTTCCCAGGAAGATATGGAGGCCATCGCCAGGCTTGACCGGGGAGAGAGCCTTTTCCTGTGCCATCAGGACCCGGAAACTGTTCAGTTCCTGATCAATTACGGGAAGCAGTAATCCGCATGAATTCCCAAAAAGATGACACGAAGCTTGTTGAAAATATGTTGCGTGGTTTTTCCCGCCTGCTTTTGCTGTGCGGGGAGCCTGTTGGCAGAAGATAATAACACCCATACGGACAGGACGATGAACGAGAAACTGAATTTAACGCAGGAATGGGACAAAGTGTTTCCTAAAAGCGGCAAGGTAACTCACCGCAAGGTAAGCTTCCGTAACCGCTATGGAGTTACGCTGGCTGCGGATTTGTATATGCCGCGGAATGTTAACGGGAAGTTGCCGGCTATTGCCGTTTCCGGTCCTTTCGGCGCCGTGAAGGAACAATCTGCGGGCCTTTATGCCCAGACGATGGCCGAACGCGGTTTTCTGACGATCGCGTTTGATCCCTCGTATACGGGAGAAAGCGGCGGATTTCCCCGCTATGTCGCTTCCCCGGATATCAATACGGAGGATTTCTGCGCCGCCGTCGACTATCTCTCCACCCGTGATGACGTGGATTCGGAACGTATTGGAATCATTGGCATTTGCGGCTGGGGAGGCATGGCGGTCAATGCGGCGGCTATCGACACCCGCATCAAGGCGACGGTAACTTCCACGATGTACGATATGAGCCGCGTGAACGCGAACGGCTATTTTGACGCGATGGATGCCGACGCCCGTTATGAGCTTCGCAAACAACTGAATGCCCAGCGGACGGCTGATGCGAAGAGCGGTTCTTACGCCCTCGCGGGGGGCGTGCCTGATCCTCTGCCTGCGGATGCCCCCGGATTTGTGAAGGATTATTACGATTATTATAAGACGCCCCGCGGCTATCACAGGCGTTCGCTCAATTCAAATGGCGGATGGAATGTCACTTCGGCGCTTTCCTTCATCAATATGCCCCTGCTGGCGTACAGCGGTGAAATCCGCAGCGCCGTGCTCATGATTCACGGGGAAAAAGCCCATTCGCGTTATTTCAGCGAAGACGCCTTCAGGAAGTTGAAGGGGGACAACAAGGAGCTGATGATTATTCCCGGTGCAAGCCATGTGGATCTTTATGACAATCAAGCCGGTGTCATTCCTTTCGACAGAATCGGACAGTTCTTTCTGGAGCATCTGAAATAAGGAGGCCCCGCATCTGAATTTGGGAAAGAAAGACGGAACGTAATGAAACGCAAGGATTTTTTGAAGATAACATCCGGTTTGGCCTTATCCCTGGTTTCCCGGGGATGGGCCGGGGTGGGTTCTTCTTTGCTGTCTGACGGTCCGAGGTCTTCTTCCGGGGTGCCGAAGAAGGGTTTTCTTGGGGAATCCCGGCGCCTTGGAGGCCTGGAAGTTTCCTCTATCGGGCTGGGATGCCTGCCGATGGTGGGTTATTACGGCGGCAAGTATGATAAACAGGAGATGATTGCCCTGATACGCCGGGCTTTTGACAAAGGAGTTACTTTTTTTGATACGGCGGAAGTGTACGGGCCTTATACCAGTGAGGAATGGGTGGGGGAGGCTCTCGCCCCTGTCCGCAACCAGGTCAGGATAGGAACCAAATTCGGTTTTGGCGTGGAGGAAGGCCGTCCTTCTTCCCTGAACAGCAGGCCCGACCATATCCGGCGTGCGGTAGAAGGTTCCCTCAGGCGTTTGCGTACCGACCACATTGACCTGCTTTACCAGCACCGGGTGGACCCGGATGTCCCGATGGAGGAGGTGGCAGGTACGGTGAAGGAACTGATGCAGGAGGGAAAAGTGCTGCATTTCGGCCTGTCCGAAGCCGGCGCCCGTTCCATCAGGAGGGCTCATGCCGAGTGTCCGGTGAGCGCCGTCCAGAGCGAATACGCTATCTGGTGGAGGGAACCGGAGACGAAGATTTTTCCCACGTTGGAAGAGTTGGGCATCGGTTTTGTTCCGTATTGTCCGCTGGGGCGCGCCTTTCTGGCAGGAGCCGTCCGGGAGGACAGCCGTTTTCAAAAGCGGGACCGCCGCGCCACTTTGCCCCGGTTTACTCCGGAAGCCCTCAGATTCAACATGCCGCTGGCTGTTCTTGTCCGGGAATGGGCGGAACGCAGGGGCATGACTCCGGCCCAGTTCGCCCTGTCCTGGATGCTTTCCCGGAAACCGTGGATTGCGCCTGTTCCCGGAACAACCAATCCAGCCCATCTGGATGATTTTCTGGGAGGGGCTTCCGTCCGCCTGTCCGAACCGGAACTCAAGGAATTCGACCTTGCCTGTTCCAGAATTCCCCTGATAGGGCACCGGGCGGATCCGTTTACGGAGAGCCAGATTGACAAGTAGTTTTGCCGGCGCGTTTCCTTCCGTTCCGGAAAAATGCCGCGGGACTGTTTGCGGCGGAAGGATGTTAAGCTATTTTTAAGAAAGAGACATATGATTCTGATTTTCGGAGCATTGCTGGCGGTTTACGTTTTTTGCCGCGCTATTTTGCCGCTGAAGCTGAAATGGGGCTGGAAGCTTCTGCTTGCCGCCCTGCTGGCGGTGGCGGCATTCAAATTCCACTTGCTGCATTTGTTTGGAGGCCCCATGTTTTTCTCCCCGGTTTTGCCGGAAAACGTTCTGCTGGCGGCCGCGTGGCTGTTCTCCGTTCTTTTCCTGTTCTTTTTCCTGCTGCTGGCGGCGGATGTGGTGCGGGCTCTGTATCTGCTGGTTTTGTTCTGCCTGCGGAGGAACAGGACGGAAAGGTTCCGCATCATTGGCAACCGGGTGAATGTTGCTTTGCTGGTTTTTTCCGCCGTGCTGGCAACTGTGGGCATGATTGGAGGCACCAGAGTGCCCCAGGTGAAGGAGGAAACGGTTGCCGTGAACCGCCTGCCGGAGGAGGCGGACGGATTGACGGTCGCCGTGCTGGCGGATCTGCATGTGGACGGCATTACAAGGGAGGAGCGCATTCGGAAGATTGTGGAGCGCACGAACGCCCTGAATCCGGACATCGTCGTGATTGCCGGAGATTTCGTGGACGGGACGGTGCCCGTGCATGGCGGCGATTTGAGGCCGCTTGCGGATTTGAAGGCCAGATACGGGGTGTTCGGCGTGCCGGGCAATCATGAGTATTACTCCGGTTATGAGGAGTGGATGGAGTTCCTGCCCACCCTGGGCATTCGTATGCTTCTTAATGAACACGCGCCGGCGGGAGGGGAGGCCGTGGTATTGGCCGGTGTGACGGATCCTGTGGCCGGCATCATGGGGAAGGAGGAGCCGGATATAAGTAAGGCGTTGAAGGATGCCCCGGAAAAGGGAGTGCGCATCCTTGTCTCCCACCAGCCGCGGCTGGCCCGGGAGGCAGCTGCGCACGGCGTGGATCTTCAAGTGTCCGGCCATACGCACGGAGGCATGATTGCCGGGGTGGACCGGCTGGTGGCGTGTTTTAACGAGGGATTCGTCTCCGGGCTGTACACGGTGGGTAATATGAAGCTGTACGTTTCCAATGGGGCGGGGATTTGGAACGGCTTTCCCATCCGCATCGGCGTTCCATCGGAAATTGTTCTGATTCGGCTTCGGAAAGAATAACATATATTGATAAAGCAGTTTAGGAAGTGATGCGGGCAGGATTGCCGGAATTGTTGAAAAAATATTGACTTATAGTTACTCTAATGTTTAGACAGAAATAAGGAACAAGGTCAGGCAAGGGAAATGCCGGATGAAACCGTTTTTTCCGGACGCCTTTTGCCTCTCCTTTTAACCGGATAAAAATACATGAAAACAATATCAATGATATGCACGCTGGCCGCGGCCCTGATGACAGGAGCCGGATGTTCGGGACAGGAACAACCCAAGGTTTCCGCGGAACCTTCCAGGGTTCTCATTGCCTATTATTCATGGGGAGGCAATACGAAGTACGCCGCTGCGCAAATTCAGAGGGCGACGGGAGGAACGCTGTTTGAAATCAAGCCGGTCAAGCCCTATCCCTCCGAATACCGGGAATGCACCGTGCAGGCCAGGAAGGAGATTCAGGAAGGGGTTCGGCCGGAACTGGCCGCCAAAGTGGAGGATATGGGCAAGTATGATGTGATTTTCATCGGCAGCCCCAACTGGTGGAGCACCATTGCACCTCCGGTCGCGTCTTTCCTGGCAAGTTACGACCTTTCCGGAAAGACGGTGATTCCTTTTGTGACGCATGGGGGCGGCGGCATGGCGCGCTGCGCGGACGATGTCCGGAAGCTGTGTCCCAAGTCCACCGTTCTCAAGGGAGGCTCTTTTTCCGGGGAAGGAATCCGGACGGCGAGGGCCGCGCTTGTCAAGTGGGTCAATGAGACGATCTCCATCAACAAATAATGATTTTATGAAACGAACCATCGCGGGAATGGCTTTTTCCCTTGCCTGCCTGATGAACCTTTCAGAAGCCCAAACCATGATTCATGGTAAAGTGGAAATGGAGAATGGCAAAAATACGGGAATGTGCGTCAAGTTACCGATGCAGCCTGATGGTATCGTTCGTCTCTCAAAAATAGAAGTGTATCCTGAATATTTGGAGGAATATGTGAAGTACGCCATCGAAGTGGGAGAAATCTCCCTGCGTACGGAACCGGGCGTGTTGACCATGTACGCTGTTGCGGAGAAAGACAATGCTTGCAGAATTACGATTCTCGAAACTTACGCCAGTCAAAAGGCATATAAGTCACACATTGAATCGGCTCATTTTCAGAAATACAAGCAGGAAACGCTGCACATGGTTAAGGCATTGGTTTTATCCGATCAGACGCCGCTGAATTCTTCAAGCAGTATTACTAACATTATTAAATAACACGGTAATGAATAAAATTATTTTATTTCTTTCAATTAGTTTTTTCATAACAAATGCTATGGCGCAGGAAAAGATAGTACAGACGGCGGGACGCACTCAATTAGGAGAGTTTGCTCCCAAATTTGCGGAACTCAACGATGATGTCCTTTTCGGTGAAGTATGGAGCCGGACTGACAAGCTCGGTCTGCGTGATCGCAGTTTGGTAACCATCACATCCCTCATTAGTCAGGGTATCACCGACAATTCGCTCGTTTTCCATCTTCAGTCGGCAAAGAAGAATGGAGTTACCCGTACCGAGATTGCTGAAATCATCACCCACATCGGTTTTTATGCCGGTTGGCCGAAAGCATGGGCGGCATTTAATCTGGCCAAAGACGTATGGGCGGAAGATACGGCCGGAGAAGACGCCAAAGCCGTTTTCCAACGTGAGATGATTTTCCCTCTGGGCGAGCCGAATACGGCATACGCCAAGTACTTCACAGGCAACAGCTATCTTGCACCCGTCTCACGCGAACAGGTGAATATCTCCAATGTGACCTTTGAACCCCGTTGCCGCAATAACTGGCATATTCACAAAGCGACGAAAGGCGGCGGGCAGATGCTTATCGGCGTGGCCGGACGCGGCTGGTATCAGGAAGAAGGGAAGCCCGCTGTGGAAATCCTTCCTGGCACGGTCATCCATATTCCCGCCAACGTGAAGCACTGGCACGGGGCTGTCGCCGACAGCTGGTTTTCCCATCTGGCTATCGAGGTTTCCGGAGAGAATACATCCAATGAATGGCTCGAGCCAGTGACGGATGATGAGTATGATCAACTTCAAAAATAAAACGGATTTTTTATGACCGACGCAGAATATGCGGAGGCGGCGGGAAACAGATAAGAACGCATGGCGGCCGGGATTTCCAATAGGGAATCCCGGCCGCTTTCTGTTGTGGATTGAAGGCAGAGCTTATTCCTCAGGCGTGATGTTCGGCTCGCTGGCGCTGACGTGGTTCAGAGGATTGCAGATGTCCGGCCTGCGGTTGTCCAAAAGATCCTGATAGAATTTCTTCTTGTATTTCAAAACTTCCATTTGTTTTTTCAGGATGCGGAGCTGTTCCCGGAGACTTTTTTCCTGCTTGAAAATCAGTTCGGCGCGTTCCGGAATGGTGGAATCTCCTTCCTGGCACAGGTCAATGTAGTGTTTGACGCCTTCAATCGGGAGGCCCGTCATCCGGAGGCAGTGAACCAGGCGGAGCCACCCCAGGGTGTAGTCGGAAAACATGCGGGCATTTCCTCCACTGCGGTCCACGTCCGGGATTAATCCGGCATTTTCGTAATACCGGATGGTGTAGGCGGACATTTCCATCATTTCCGCAACCTGTTTGACAGTGTATCTGGGGGTGCGGTCATAGGAAGGGCGATAGATGCCGGATGGATTTTTCTGTTTAATCATCGTGTGACTGATAACTTACAGTTACTCTAATATACGAGGTGTTGCCGGATGACAAGTTTTTTACTGTGTTTCACGGGAATAACGTATTTAAAGGCCAGGGAAAACGGCGGAAATCTCGTCCCGGAGCGGGAGGAGCGGACCGTGCTCCGGAATATCGGGGAAAGAAGGGGCAAATGAGTTGACTGGCTTTTCCGCCCCGTTACAATGGGGCCGCTCCGCGGACGGAGCCCATAGTCATGATTATAGCCTCCCTTTCCGATTCCGCACGTTACGAAATGTTGAATCCCCTGTTCAGGAGAGTTTTCGATTTTATCAGGGAGGCTGCTCCGGCAACCTTGGAAACCGGCCGCCATGTCCTGGAGGAAGACGCCCTGACCGTGATGGTGAATGAACCGGTGATGAAGAAGCGGGAGAAGGCCCGTATGGAAGTGCATGACCAGTTTATTGACATTCACGTGCCCCTTTCCCGGGAGGAAGGATTTATGTGGAAGGACCGCGCGGCTCTGGAAACGCCTTCCGAACCGTTCAGCAGGGAAAAGGACGCGCAGCATTATGACGATGAGCCGGATATCTTTTTTGTCGTGAAACCGGGGCAGTTCGCTATTTTTTTCCCGGAGGATGCGCATGCCGGCTGCATTGGGGAAGGAAAGCTTCTGAAACTGGTGATTAAAGTCAGAACGGCCTGAACCTCATTCCGGAAAAATAGTCCGGAATGGAGAGCAGGCCGTTTCTTCAATTTGCGGGCGGGCGTTATTTTCCGTCTTCCTTCCGGGCATCCTGCGAAGCGTTTTCCGGAATCCATACGGCCACATTGCCGCCGTGGACGAGAAACCGTCCGTTGCCTTCCGCGTCAATGGAGACGGTTTCCTCCACGTTGCCGGTGGCTTCCTTCCATGTTTCCCCTGCGTGCTGCTTGCCCACGTTCATGACTTTGTCTCCATCCTCCCCGTTGGAAATGAGCACAGCCACGCCGGAATGCGGGTGTTCTTCATCTCCCACGCGGGTAAAGCCGATGGTGTTCGGGTGGTCAAAGTAGTAATTTTGTTCCCCGAAAGCATGGTTTTTACGGATTTCCAGCAGATTGTCGATGATGGCGCGGTGCATGGGCGGATTGCCGCTCACGCCGTAATAATCTCCGTAGAAGATACAGGGATAGCCTTCTTTCATGAGCAGAATGAGCGCATAGGCGGAGGGCTTGAACCAGTCTTCTACAGCTGATTCCAGGGAACTGCCCCACTGGGAATCATGGTTGTCCACAAAGGTAACGGCCAGCGTAGGGTGGTTCTGAACCAGGGTTTCGTCCAGAATTTTGGAAAGATCATAATCGCGGCCCTGCTTGGAGGCCTGGTACATGTTGTAGTGCAGGGGGACGTCAAACAGGTCCACCTTGTAGCGTTCTTCCTTGAGGTAATCGTCCAGGGATTCCAGATCCTGTTTCCAGTATTCGCCCACGGCATAGAAGTCTGCTCCCCTTTCCTTGCGGACGGCTGCCAGGAATTTCCTGATGAAGTCGTCATTGATATGCTTGATGGCGTCCAGCCTCATGCCGTCCAAATCCAGTTCCCGGGATACCCATATTCCCCATTTTTCCATTTCTTTCACCACTTCCGGGTGATTGAAGTCCAGATTGGCGAACATAAGGTAGTCGTAATTGCCGTTTTCTTCATCCACGCCCTCGCTCCAGCTTTTGCCGTCTCCCATAATCTTGAAGATAGAGTTTTTTTCCGTGCGCGCGTCATAGTCCGTTCCGGTGAAGTGGTACCAGTGCCATTTGAAGTCGGAATATTTGTTCCCTCGGCCGGGAAAGTTAAAGCCGGTCCAGCCTTCAATCTCGTAGGCATCCGTGATTTCCTTGTCGCGGTTCTGCTGGTCCACTTCCTTGACCATGAATTTTTCCGTATAGTCCGCCCCGGCCTTGTGATTCATGACGGTATCCAGATAAACGCCTACATGGTGTTCATGAAGAGCCTTGATAGCCTCCTGGAGTTCCTGCCTGGTGCCGTATTTGGTGCGGACGGTGTTTTTCTGGTCGAATTCCCCCAAGTCAAAAAGATCATAGGTGCCGTATCCTACGTCGTTTTGTTCCTTCCCTTTGTAGGCCGGAGGAATCCAGACGGCCGTGACGCCCATCTCCTCCAGGTGGGGGGCGTCTTCCTTCAGCTTATTCCAAAACTGTCCGTCATTGGGCAGGTTCCACTCAAAATACTGCATCATGATTCCGTTTTTCATTTGATCTGATTCCTTGTAAATATCGTTCGGATTATTGCGCTTCCGGGAGTTTGTCCGGTGGAAAAGCGGTTCTCCCGGGCGAGATTCCGGATGAGGAGTCCATACGGAGCCTCCAACAAAATAGAGTCCTGAAAGTGCGGCGCGTTAGGCATACTGCCGGCCTTATGTCCTGCAAAAATCCAGCGGGAAAGAGGCAAGTGAGGAAAATTTTTCTCCGGAGAATGGGAAAAAGCGTTTTGCTTCCTTCCATGTCCCGGAAAGAACGGGGCGTGGGGGACGGATTCGTTCAAATAAGACAGGGACAGCGTAGGATTATGCCTTTCCCGTTCCGGGAGCCAGGTAGTGTCTGTTTTTCAGCCGGTAGTATTTAAGGAACCGGCGGATGAAGAGCAGGGTGACGATAAAGGAAAGCACGTCTGCCAGAGGGAGGGACGCCCAAACGCCGTTCTGTCCCCAGAAACGAGGCAAGACCAGCAGGAACGGCAGCAGAAAGAGCATCTGGCGCGTCAGGGACAGGAAGATTGCCAGACGTGCTTTCCCAATGGCCTGGAAAAAGTTGCCGATGATGATCTGGCTTCCGATGAGCGGAAAGGCCAGCACGCAGATGACCAGGCCGTTGGCCGCCAGGCTGATGAGCGAGGCGTCATCCGTGAAGAGGCCGGCAATGCCGCGGGGAAAGAAGACGCAGGCCAGGAATCCCAGCGTGGTGAAGGACGTTCCGGCCAGAACTCCGTATTTGAGGGTGAGCAGAACGCGGCCCGGTTTCATGGCTCCGTGGTTGTAGCCGATGATGGGCTGCATTCCCTGCGTGAGGCCGATGACGAGCATGGCGAACAGGATAAGAATGCGGTTGATGATGCCGTAGGCCCCAATGGCCAAGTCTCCCCCATGGTCCGCAAGCTGCCTGTTGATGGCGACGGTGACTGCGCTGCCGCAGACGTTTACCAGGCAGGGAGCCATGCCGATGGACAGGATGCCGGTAACGATAGCTTTGCGCAGCTGCCAGATGCCGCGGCGAAAGTGGACTGTGCTGGCCGCATCGGAAAAGTGGAACAGCACGCGCACCATGCCGATGACCTGGGCGAGAAGGGTGGCCACGGCGGCTCCGGTAATGCCCCATTTGAACCAGAAGATGAAAATGGGAGCCAGGATGATGTTGATTCCTACGGAAAGAAGAGTGGAGCCCATGGCCTTTTTCGGGTAGCCGGTAGCTCTCATCACATGATTGAGGTTGAAGAAGACGTACGTAACGGGCAGCCCCAGCAAAGTGATGAGCATGAAGTCGTACGCGTATGTGAGAGTCTGCCCGCTGGCTCCGAAGGCAGTCAGGATTTCCGTAAGGAAGAGCAGCGTGGGTGTCTCCAGCACCACAGCGGCAATCAGACTCATGATGAGGACGTTGCCAAGCGTGCGCTCAGTTCCTTCCTGGTCTTTTTTCCCCAGCCGGATGGAGCTGATGGCCGCGCCGCCGATGCCTACCAGCGTGCCCAGCGCGAAAGTCAGGTTCATGATGGGGAAGGTGACGGCCAGGCCGGACAGGGCCAGAGGCCCCACGCCGTGGCCGATGAACACGCTGTCAATGATGTTGTACAGAGAGTATACCACCATGCCGGCGATGGAGGGCAGGGAGTACTGGAGCAGCAGACGCCATACGGATGCGTTTTCCAATTCTGCGATGTTGCGTGACTGGGCTGCCATGGACGTGTACCTCCTTTCAAAGCGGGAGGCAAACTATAAAAATACGCAGATGGGTTGTCAAGCTGTCCACCTGTCCGGAAAACGGCCTTTTTCCCCCAGTTTTGGGGAGGGAGATGTTTTTGATTGACTGGGGAAGCTTTTGGAGGTTAAGTCCTTTCCTCCTTTTTCAGAAGCACGCCATGACCATGTCCGTTTTCTCTTTCCTGCGCCTTGTCTCCGTTTGCGGAGCCGCTTTTCTGGGTTCTTCCTGCCTGCCTATGTTCGGCGCCGGGCAGGTGCTGGCAGGAAGCAGCCTCGCGGAAAGCCTTCTGACCTCTTCTTCTTTGGATCTGGTGTGGAGAGGAGACATCCGTTCCTTTCCCTCTTCCGGTTTGGATACACCGCGCGGGTTCAAGGTTTCTCCCGCGGACTCTTATTCCCTGCTGATGGAAGCGCGACCGGGCATTGCCGGAGAATGGGCCTGCTATCATGACCGCGGCAGTTACTACTGGGCTTTTGTAGCCGGGAAGAAAGAGGAGGAAGCGGGGCTTTACGCCGTGCGCCGCGGCGTGGCCATAAACGGTATTTCCGGAGAAATTGAAGATGCCCCCGCCGTACAGGATGTCCAGTCTCCCTCCGTCATGTAAGCGAGGGTTCTGGTCTTTTTGCAAAAAAATGCCGCCACCCCCCCGTTTTCCGGCAAGTTGGACACGATAGGTTTGACAGGCAGCCGTTATTGCAGGCGTATTATTGACCGCATGAAGTTCCTTTTATTATCGTTTGCATGGATGTGCATGGCTTGCGCCGGAGCTTGGGGGCAGGATACGGCTCCGTCCTTCCCGGCCAACGGAGCCAATTACAGGCTGTTTCCGGCGGAGCGGCCTCCTCTGGTTCCCAAACCCCAGCAGCTGCGCTGGGACGGCAGGGCCATTCCCGTGCAGTCCGTTCGCATTCTGGCTCCGTCTCCGTCCAAGACTTCCTATCCGGAGCAGATGAAGTTCATCGTTTCCGAGCTGAAATCTTTTCTGGCGGATCACCGTGTGAAGGTGACTCCGGACGGGACGTTTGCCGTTAAATTCGTCAAGGGGGATGTGAAAACCGGCACGGAAAATCCCAAACTGAAGGAGGAGGCCTATTCCCTCCGTGTAACTCCCGGCGGCGCGCTTATTACGGCGATGGATACCAGAGGGTTCTATTACGGTATGAAAACGCTGGAGCAGCTTCTTCTGCGACGCGGAGGGACGACGACTATTGCCGCCTGCGATATCGTGGACTGGCCGGATTTTGAGATCCGCGGATTCATGAACGATGTAGGACGCAATTACATGCCTCTGCCTCTGATTGCTCGGGAGCTGGATTCCATGGCGCAGCTCAAGCTGAACGTTTACCACTTCCATTTTACGGAGAATCCCGGCTGGCGGCTGGAATCCAAAATTTATCCGGAGCTGAACGATTCCAGGAATTATACGCGCATGCCAGGCAAGTTTTACACGCAGAAGGAATTTAAGCAGCTGGTGGAGTACTGCCGCCTGCGCAACATCCTGCTGATTCCGGAGATGGATATGCCGGGGCATAGCCAGATGTTCCGCAAGGCTCTCAACGTGAAGATGAGCGATGAAAAAGCCACCAAGGCTCTGGTAGCCCTGATCAAGGAGTTGTGTTCTCTGGTTCCCAAGGAAAAAATGCCCATCATCCACATCGGTACGGACGAGGTGCGCGGCAAGGATGAGCAGGTGAACAATGAGATTCTGAAGGAGTACGTCAATGCAGTGGAGTCTTGCGGCCGCATTCCCATGAGGTGGCAACCCGGCTTGACGCCGAAGGGCTATAACGGCTCCATCCAGCAGTTATGGTCCGGCCGCCAGAACCGCGGCGCATGGCCTACCGACGGAGCGAAGTACGTTGATTCCCTGGAAACTTACCTGAACCATCTTGATCCGTTTGAAACGGCCATGACGATGTATTTCCGCCGGGCATGCCCGTTCCGAAATGCGGAAGGATTGGGCATGATGCTGTGCTCTTTCCCGGATCTGGAAATCACGGATCCGCGCAACCAGGTTCTTCAGACGCCCGTTTACGCCGGGATGGCGTTCGTTTCCGAACCCTTGTGGAACAATCCCCATGAGAAGGTTCAGGGAGATCCCAACCAGGACGAATATATGAAGTATTTTTCCAATTTGCCCGTGCAGGGGGATCCTCTGCTGAAGGGATTTGCGGATTACGAGAATCGAGTGCTCGCTATCCGGGACCGTTTTTTCGTGGATAAGGAGTTTAATTACGTGCGGCAGGCTAATATTCCCTGGAAATTGCTTGGGCCTATTCCCAACGGCGGCAAGACGGAAACGGAATTCGCCCCGGAGGAGGATAACAAGGCAGGGAAGATGAAGGATTCCTATGAGATTGACGGCGTCACCTATGAGTGGTCCGGAGACGATTACACGGGAGCCACCATCATTTTCAAGCATTACTGCGATTTCCCGACGCTGTTCAATGGAGCGAAGATGGGAGCTTATCCCCACAAGAACCACACTTATTACGCGCAGACCTGGATTTATTCCCCCAAGGCGCAGACGGTTCCTTTCTGGATCAGCGGCCATACCTGGGCTACGTCCGACTGGCGCAACGGCCCGGCGAGCGTTCCCGGTAAATGGTTCCATGCGGATCCCAAATTTTTCGTGAACGGCCGGGAGATTGCTCCGCCGCAATGGAAGAAGCCGCGCAACAGCGGCGTGATGGTGGATGAAAACTACCATTTCCGGGAACCTTCCATGGTTCCGTTGAAGAAGGGCTGGAACCGCGTGCTGGTGAAGAGCCCCAGCAACAATTCCGCACGTCGGTGGATGTTCACTTTTGTCCCGGTGCTGGTGAATCCCAAGACGCCCGGCTGCAATGTGAAGGAATATCCCGGCCTTAAATTTTCCACACGTCCGGAATAGAAAATTCCGTGATGGGCATCCGGAGTTGAAATGATCCGGTTGCGCTGTCCTTCATGATCATCAAAAGTAAGAGCCGCGCTTTTGTCAGAAGCGCGGCTCTTTATTGCATGTAAAAAAGGAACGGATACGAAATTAAGCCCTGCGGCGGCGCATCATCAGAGCGGCAAGCCCCATCAGGCTGAGGGAAGTCGTGGCCGGTTCCGGCACGGGAAGCACCACTTCATTATAGAACTTGATGTTATTAATGTCTATTGAGCCTAACAATGCATGCCCACCGCTTCCGAATGCGCTTCCGAACTGAGCTCCGGTCAGAGCGGGAGACTGGGGATTCCACTCCGTAATGGAACCAGCCAGAGAGCCGTTGACATAAACGGAAAGAGTATTGGAATCCAAATCCGAGATGATGCTGAAACTGGTCCAGGTGTTCCTCTGGAGATCGGCAGATGTTAGTCCCGTATTGATGGAAGACGTGTTTCCTGTATTTGCTCCTCCAAAGGAAGTTTCGCCGCCAACCTTGTTGTAGAGCATAAGAGCTCCGGACGAGTTGAACTGCAGCTGTAGAGAGTTCCCATTTCCTGATGTCGTGTTATTGGAATACAGACTAAGGATGGAATTCCAATTGCTGTTTTGTGTAGAGAGATTTTTCAGGTCGAAACTGATCGTAAAACTGTTGGAAATACCTGAAATACTTGCGTTCCATGGATTATTGCTGCTTGTGAAAGAAGCGTAATCATTCCCCTCCGTGTAAGTGAAGTCATTCTGCCAACCAGAAGCAGTTATTTGAGCTCCACCGGCCGTCCATTCCCAGGAATAGACTGGTTCCGCTCCGTTGGACAGAGCGGAAGCCGCTAAAAAGGACAGAGCGAATAAGGTTCTTTTCATAATTATTGATAATTGGTGTTATTCTTTCTATTATCTGGATTCCAACCCGGAATCTGAAAGAAGCCTATCGGATAAGCAATCCGGTGTAAAGCCGTAAATTTTGAAAATAAGAATTTTATATAAATTGGGCATGCTGAAAAGAAAGTTCATTGTCCAAAACTACCCATCCTGTTTGAGTGAACAAGGAAGGAATGAAAAAACTAAATGTTTTACTTGGTGTTAGAAAAACATTCTTCTGGGCTTGAAATTGATTGGTTCATTAAGAAAAAGATGCCTGGTTCTTTTAGATAGCGGATTGCTTATCCGGTGGATAAATATTTTCCTGTCTCCATGTATTAATGTGCGATATCATGGAACCTGACCGTTGAAGAAGGGGAGATTGCTAATGTTTTTTTGAGCTTGTTTCACGACAATATATTTCGTCACATATGAAAAGGGATTGAACCTTTCCCCTTGGGAAAAGAAAACCGGAATGTCAGGAGAAAGGTAACCGGTATCCGGCCAATACATTGCCAGGATAAAAAGAATGGAGCGTCATGGGTGTACTGGCCGTTTAATGACGGCCAGTAGAAAAGATGTACAGGCGGATTTTATTGTCTATGGGTCAAAGAAAAGAAATTACTGGAATTCCTTATGGGTAAGACGAAGGTTGAATGATTGGATTTTATATGAATGCTGGAGGCCATAAAGACATTCCCATCCCTGTTCCTGTTGTTTGGAATGGAACGGCTGATGCTGCCAAGACACCGGAAAGAATTCAAAAATAATATTTAAAGATTTTTTAAGTGGTAGAATGGCTGGAATAGAAACTAAGGCTGTTGAGCCCGTATGGGTTCAATGAAGCAGATAAGGCTTGCATTGTTACAGTGTTTGCCAGGGGATGTTTTCCAAGATTTCTCCGAAGCCGAGTCCCGCTCCTCCGGGCACGGCCACTTGCGGGTTCATGCCGCCCATCTGGTCAATGAAGGGGTCCGGCTCAAACAGAAGGTGCGTGCAGAGGCCGCAAAGGGGAATTTCCGTGGGAAGGGAGTTGCGGTAATATTCCGCCGCCTGGTAAACGGCCCAGAGCTGTCCTACGGGGTGGTCCATGACGGTGGTGAAGACGGGAGGTTCGTAAAGGTATTCCGGAGTTGCTTCCCGTGCGGGCTTGACGATGCGGATGATGGGCAGATCCGAGGAGATGGCCGGCTGGTGTTCCACGTCCGAACCCATGTCCAGGGCCAGAGGCATGCCGGCATCCACCAGACGTTCCCAGCTTTGGATGGAGAAAGGGCACGGGTCTTCTATGAAATCTATCCTGGTTTTCAGGTGGTGGGGCAGGGATTTCCAGAATTTCAGGGCATCGTTTTCATTCAGACTGCCGTTGAAGTCCAGCCTCCAGCGCCAGGAGGGGACCATGGAAGCCAGCATTGTCAGCCGTTCCAGAGCGGCAGCCAGGTTGGCGCTGGCCTTGATTTTTCCAGCCTTGAATCCCTTGGCTTCCATGATGCGAATGGTAGCGGGGCTGACGCAGGAGGGCAGCGTGGCGTGGCTTTCCGGAATGTGCAGGCCGTCAAACAGGCTGACACCCCTCGCGCGGGCTTCCCCGTCCGTTCGGGCGCACTCCGCAGCGCGGAGGCCCAGAGGCAGGGGGCGACCCTTCCTGAGCGCGTCCAATTCCTCCTGCAGGGTGGCGTCTCCCAGTTCCGGCCACGGCTGGATGCAGCCGTACCCGCCTTCATCCGTTTTAATGAGGGCTCCTTTTCTGCATACTTCCGCGGCTCTGGCGTTCAGCGGGCCGCAGGCTGTTAAAGAATATTCATGGTAAAACACAACTTTAATTCAAACAACCTTTCCATCTTTTGTCACGATGAAAAAAGGTTTTCGTTGGATTTTGGAGGGTGAAGCGTCTAAGCTCTGCGTCATGTACAGAACATTGGTGTTCGGAGCGGACGGACGGGTGGGGGGGCGCCTGGCGGCGTATCTGGAGGAATATGGCCTGGAGGTGGTGAAATGCGGACGGGGTTTTTGTGATTTGAAGGATTTAAGCGCTTTAAAACGTGTTCTTCTTTCTTCCGGAGCCACTCATGTGGTGAACTGCGCCGCTGTGAGCGGATTGGAGGCCTGCCTGGATGATCCGGAGACGGCCCACCGCGTCAATGCCATGGCTCCGGAGATGATGGCGCGCATTTGCCGCCTGGAGGGTATGCGCTTTATCCATTTAAGTACGGATTATGTACTGGACGGCAGGAGGAAAGGCTTAAAAACGGAGGAGGGGAAGTGCCGCCCCGTGAATGTGTACGGGGAGTCCAAACTGGAGGCGGAATTCCGTGTGCGGGAGGAGATGCCGGATGCTTTGGTAGCCCGCGTTTCCTGGGTGTTCGGCAATCCGGTCCGGCCCTCATTCCCGGAAATGGTGCTGCGGCGGGCGATGAAAAGGGAGCCCCTGGCTGCCGTGGCGGACAAATGGTCCATGCCCACATGGGTGGAAGATTTATGTGCATGGCTTCGTTTTCTGGCTTATGAGAGCGGGGCGTCTGGCGTGCTGCATCTGTGCCAGTCCGGGGAGCCCGTTTCCTGGCACAGTTATGCCATAACCGTACTGAAATGCGCCGTGAAGCACGGGTTGCTGCCTTCTTTGCCGCCCGTGGCGGAACAAAAGCTCGACGAACAGGCCGGTTTCAGGGATGCTCGGCCCCGGCATACCGCCATGTCCTGCGAACGGCTCTCTTCTCTGATGAAGAAGCCCGTGAGGGCGTATGAAGAGGCCATCGATATGGCCGTGGCCCGCTATGCCGCAGATCCAACCCTTCTCTCCAGCATTTCATGAACGATTTCCGCAATTCCCGTGATTCCCGTCCCAGGCCCGTTTACCGGGACCGCCGTTCCCAGCCGGGCCGTCCGCGCACGGCTCCCAAAAAGAACCTTTTTGCCAACAAGGCTCCGGAAGGGAGCGAGCAATGGCTCAAGCCCTGGGTGGAGCTGAAGTATTTCACATACAATCCGGCCGTGTTCCCCCGCATGCTCGGCTCCGTAAGCGGGGAAATAGCGCCGGGTAGCCTGGTAAACGTCTATGACAAGAACGGCGAACTGTTCGGCGCCGGATTCTGGAATGAGGCCAGCCGCACGCCCCTGCGCATGGTGCACCACGGGAAGGACGCTTTTGCCGAACGGGATCTGGATGCCGCACTGGAACGCGCCGTGAAGCTGCGCCGGGAAGTTCTGCGCCTGGATGAAACCACTAATGCGTACCGCGTGCTGCACGGAGATTCCGACGGCCTGGGCGGCCTGGTGGTGGACCGTTACGCGGACGTGCTGAGCCTGGAGGTGAGTACGCTGGCCGTCTGGCAGAGGCTGAACCGCTGGCTGCCCCTGCTGCACCGCCTGTGCGGCACAAAACGCCATGTGGTGCAGGTGGATGAGGGAATTGCCCGCATGGAGGGAATCCGGGCGGAGGAAGCGCCGGAATCACCGGCCCCCGTCAGGCTGGTGAAGATTGTGGAAAACGGCATCACCTATGAAGTGGACTTCGCCCAGGGGCACAAGACGGGCTTTTTCTGTGACCAGCGGGACAACCGCCTCAAGTTCGCCTCCCTGGTGAAGGGGGCTACGGTGCTGGACCTGTGCTGCTACAGCGGCGGCTTTTCCATTGCCGCCAAGATGCTGGGCGGAGCGGCGGAGGTAACGGCTGTGGATTTGGATGAGAAAGCCGTCGCCATGGCTAAGAGAAACGGAAATATCAACCGTCAGCGCATCGACTTCGTGCATGCGGACGCCTTTGTCTATGCGCGCCAGATGGTGCGCAACGGCCGCCTGTTTGACGCTGTGCTGCTGGATCCTCCCAAATTCATCGTCGGCAGGGACGGGTATGAAGAGGGTATCAAGAAATACCATGACCTCAATATGTTGGGGTTGCAATGCGTGCGCCCCGGCGGCCTGTTTGTCACCTGTTCCTGTTCCGGGCTGCTTTCCCCCGCGGAGTTTGAGCATACCGTCATCAAGGCTGCCCAGCGGCAGGGGCGCAAGCTCCAGATAATGGCGATGACCGGCCCCGGCTGGGACCACCCTTTCCTGAGCACTTATCCGGAGGGCCGTTATCTGAAAGTTCTGTGGGCGATTGCCCTGTAACTGGAGTTGAGGCCCGGAACGCATTTGGGAGAAAACGGAAGAACCTTCCAGGCGTGTTGACGTTTTTTGCCCCTCTCTGCTTCTGTGGTGAGGAATATGGCAAAACAAGTATTGCAGCGGCTCAGTTTTACAGCCGGGGAACTGACCCCGTGGCTGGCCGGACGCGCCGACCTGGACCCCGTGTCCCGTGGTGCCTCCCGGCTGATCAATTTTCTGGTCAGCCCCTTTGGCGGTCTTCGGCGCAGACCGGGAACACGCCTGGTCGCCCGCGCGGGATGCCGGGAGGGCATGGTGAGGCTGGTTTCCTTCAAGTACTCCACGGGCGTGCAGTTCATGCTGGAAGTGGGGCGCGGCTACATCCGGTATTTTAAAAATGGCGCGCCTCTGACGGATACGGAAGGCGGGGTGCTGGAAACGTCCACTCCGTGGAAGACGGATGAGCAGGTAAGCAGCCTCCGGATGCAGCAGCTGAATGACGTGATTTACTGCGTGGAACCTTCTACGCCGCCTATGACGCTGGCCCGCTACGCAGACAATGACTGGCGGCTGGAAGCTTTGGCGTTTTCCGGAATTCCTTATGAGAGTTCCCTGCTGAATGCCGTGCGGCTGGAATGCCGCATGGTGCGGGAGGGGAGCGTCAACAGGCTGCTGGCGACGGCGGACGATGATGTATTCACTCCGGAAATGGAGGGAAAGGAGTTTTTGCGCATCACCAGGAAATATGGGGAAACCGTGGCGGAGGGAAACCAGATGCCTTTTTACCATTTGACGACCCTGAACCGGAACCTTTACAAGGGAGAGACTTTTTCCATGAACCGGGAGGATGGCTGGCGGCAGGCTTATACCTGTATCCGCGATTTCAGCCGGGAAAGCGACTACCAGGAAGGGGTGGACCGCCCGGAGAGGTACACGGCCTTTTTTGAAAAAGGGGCTGATGCCAGTACCCGCGTTTATGTCAACGGCGCGTGGACGTTGGAGACGACGGGAACCTGGGATGCGGAATGGGAAATCTGCCGGGGGTATCCGGACGGTTCCAATTACCTTCCCAACCGTCCGGAATTAGTGTGGCATTCCGTGAAGAGCTTCCAGCAGAGGGAGGGGTTCCGGAATAATTTCACCCTGAGCGGCAATGAAGAGGAAATGTCCTACTACAAAATCCGCCTCATGGCGTACAAGGACGGGTCTTCTGCGGGAACACCCGTATTCCGTGCGTCAGCCGGCTCTTTCAACCATGAAGTGGTGGTGGAGGAATATGTGTCCCCGCGCAGCGCCTATCTTGCGAACGCCCTTCATCTGTCCTATCATACCCTGAGTGACTGTGATACCAATGACTGGTCTTTTGGTGCGTTTGGAGTCCGGAACGGTTATCCGTGCACGGTAGAGTTTCATCAGGGGCGGCTGTGGTTTGGAGGTACGCCTGGGCAGCCCCAGACGCTGTGGGCCAGCAGGGTGGATGATTTTTCCGCATTTACGCCCGGCATTCCGGCGGATTCCCCCATGACTCTGACAATGGCGGCTTCCCAGCAGAACCGCATTTCCTGGATAGCTTCCCTCCGGGGGCTGATGATCGGCACCAGTGAGGGGGAATGGCGTTTGTCCGCCAGCAATTCAGAAGGGTTGAACGCCTCTAATGCCGGATTTGAGCGCCATTCCGGCGTGGGATCTGCCTCCCAGGATGCCCTGTCTGTAGAAAACAGCCTTCTTTTTGTGCAGCAGGGCGGTATGAAAGTTCGGGAATTATTTTATTCTCTGGAGGCCGACGGCTATCAGACAAGGGATGTGAGCCTGTTGTCCGACCATCTGCTGGAGGAAGGAATTGTGGACTGGACAGTACAGAGGAGCACGGCGTTCCATGTCTGGTGCGTGCTGGGTGACGGAAGCGCCGTATGCATGACTCTGAACAGGGAACAGAATGTGGTGGCGTGGCATGCACACCGTCTGGAACACGGCCGCATTCTGTCCGTGGCGTCCCTGCGCGGTGCCCGCAACACACCGGATGAGGAAGTATGGTTTGCCGTGGCGCGCGGGGAAGGGGAGGAGGCCTGCATTACGGTGGAATGCATGGCGGATGGGAATACCTGCCTGGATGCCTGTACGGAGGTTGTCGTGAAGGGAGAGACTCTGTCCGGCCTGGGGCATTTGGCGGGGTGCTGCGCCTTTCTGGTGGGAGGTGACGGCGAGTACATGGACATCAGCGTTGACGGAGCCGGGAAGGCCGCCTGTCCCGGAAGGAGGGAAGGGGAAACAGTATCCGTAGGCCTGGCCGCTCCGGCGGAAGTAAGGACGATGCCCCTGGAAACTCTTGAAACGCTGGGTTGCTTTAAAAAACAGCTCGGTGCGCGCGTCCTGCTTCATGAAAGCACCCTGAAGTTCCGCTACGGAACGGGAGCTCCGGAGGCATGGAAGGATTTCCAGCCCGGCAGGTACGGTGTTTCCGAACCTTACTCCGGCTATGTGCGGATGAGCCACAACTATGGTATGGATGAGCAGTCTTCCTTTGCCCTCCGTGTAGAGACGCCTGCTCCATTCAACCTTCTGGCCCTGGTGCTGGATGTGGAATTATAGGCGCAGGAGCTCGCGCTTACGGCTGTTCAGCCGCTTCCTCATGGGAAAGCATGTGCACAATGACCTTGATTCCGTTTTTTTCCCCGGCCGCCTTCGCCAGGGAACGAATGGCGGAAGCCGTCATTCCGTTGCGGCCGATAATGCGGGCCACGTCCGTTTTTTCCAGAATCAGGCGGAAGCGGACGGCGTCTCCCTGCGGGGATTCCGCAACGCGCAATTCCGCCTGTTCCGGGTGTTGCACGAATTGCAGGGCGATTAATTGCAGGTATTGGCGGATTTGTTCTACGGCAGGATGCATGAAGGGAAATATGGGTTATTTCCATGGAGCCTACAATAAAACCGCCTGATTGAAAAGATGCAATTCCAGACATTCCCTGAAAAAGAAAGTCGCCCCGGCCGTAAAACGGCCGGGGCGCCCCAACTACCCTATGAAACTGGATCGGTTAAGATCCAGAGAGCTTTTTTAACGAGCGCTCACCTGCTCGAAGCGCAATATAGTGGAGGAAAAGGGGATACGCAAGTATTTTTTCATTGGAACGATGTTTTTATTCAATGGAAACAGCGTTGTTTTTTACTGCATTTTGACAATATCGGGACGGAGGAACTGGTTATTGTTATTGTCATGAAATCATCTTCCGGGAAGCAGTTCATAAGTGAACCCCTTCAGGTATTCCGTTTCCGGAATATTCAATAAAACCGGATGGTCTGCTCTTTGGCCGTGTTGCTGCATCAGGCGAAGGGTGGCCGGAGCATCAATGGCGGCGTCAAGCACGCTCTCCCGGAACAGGTCCGCTCCGGCATGGTGGGAACAGCAGAAGGTGGAAAGGATGCCTCCCGGGGCCAGAAGCTTCATGGCGCGGAGGTGAATTTCCTTATATCCGCGCATGGCGTCATGCACGGATTTTTTGTTTCTGGTAAACGAGGGCGGATCCAAGATAATCAAATCCCATTTGTATTCTCCTCCATCCCGGACGAGGGCCGCTTCCTTTTTCAGAAAGTCGAACGCGTTATCCGTGACGCACTGCACGGAGACTCCGTTCAGGCGGGCGTTCCGCGCTACGGCGTCCATAGCGTCCTGGGAAACGTCCACAGCCGTTACCTCCGAGGCTCCGGCAAGGGCACAGGCCAGGGCGAAGCCTCCCTGGTTGCAGAAGCAGTCCAGCACGCGGCGTCCGCGGGCGAAGCGCGCCACGGCCGCATAATTGTCAAGCTGATCCAGGTACAGGCCGGTTTTCTGTCCCGTCTGAAGGTCAATCATGAATTGCACGCTGCCGCTGCGTGCGGCAAAAGGTTCCGGTTGTTGGCCCCGCGCCACCCGGACGGAGGGGGCAATGCCCTCCGCCGCCAGCATGGGGGAATCATTCCTGACAATAATCCCGCGGGGAGAAAGAAGGTCTTCCAAAACATTCAGGATGATGGGGAGGCGGCATTCCATGGCGATCGTCAGAGTCTGAACGACCAGATAATCCGCGTAACGGTCCACAATGAGGCCGGGAAGCCCGTCGGATTCGCTCCAGACGAGCCGGGTGAGAGTTTCTTCCGGAAGCCGGCGGCGGCGCAAATCTACTGCCTGGCTGATGCGCCTGGAAAAGAAATCTCCGTTCAGTTCCTGCTTGCGGCGGGAGAAGCGCCGGGCGACGATCTGGGAATGGGGATTGAACATGGCGGACCCCAGAAAGCGGTCCTTGAAATCCTTCAGGGCCACGACGTCCCCCGGCTGCGGGTTGCCGAAGATCTTGCGCACTTCCGTGCCGTAAACCCAGTCGTGTCCTTGAAAAATACGTGCTCTTGGAGAAATAATCAAACCTGCCATGTCAGGAAAGGCAATACATGATCGGGAGGGAAAGTTCAAGGGTAATGCGGGCGGTTCCCTGAATGACCGGGGAAAGGGAGGAACCCTCCATTCCCGGGGATTTTTCGAGCAAGCGCGCCGCTGTGCATCATTCCGGGACTATTTCGGTTGAAAATGCCCGGAAACGCAGTAAAATAGGGCGCGTTATGAAAGTAGAAACTTTTGAAACTCCCCAGGATGCTGCCAAGGCTTTGGCAGGAGAAGTTGCGGCATTGATCCGTACGCGCGCCGCTGAAGGCAAAAACGTGGTTCTCGGCCTTGCCACGGGGGCCACTCCGCTGCCTTTTTACGCGGAACTGGTTCGCATGCATAAGGAGGAAGGCCTTTCCTTTGCCAACGTCATTTCCTTCAATCTGGACGAATACAGCGGCCTGGATCGTGACCATCCGGAGTCCTACTGGTATTTCATGCACACCAACCTTTTCAACCACATTGACATCAAGCCGGAAAACATCAATCTGCCCTCCGGCACGGTGAAGGATGATGAAATTGCCGCCCACTGCGCCGCCTATGAACAAAAGATCAAGGACTGCGGCGGTATCGACCTCCAGATTCTCGGCATCGGCCGGACTGGCCATATCGGCTTTAACGAACCCGGCTCTGATGACACCACCATTACCCGGCAGGTTCATCTGGACGAATTGACCCGTTCCGATGCCGCTCCCGCTTTCGGCGGTATTGAAAATGTTCCCACCACCGCCATTACCATGGGCGTGGCTACCATCATGGGCGCCCGTGAAGTGGCTCTGATGGCCTGGGGAGAAAAGAAGGCGTCCATCGTGAAAAAGGCCGTTCAGGGGCCTGTGACGGTGGATGTGGCCGCCTCCTACCTTCAGAAGCATCCGAACGCCAAGTTCCTTCTGGACAAGGGGGCTGCTTCCCTGCTTTAATTTTACGTTTTACGGAAATGCCGTCTTTCCCGGTTTCGTGGAAAGGCGGCGTTTTTTTATGGGATGAAGGAAGGCGGAAGATTCTTCTTTCCATGGAGGTTATATGGGAAATGCCGCCTATTCAGGCGAAAGGGAAGGGGTGGAGGTTGTGCGGGGAGGATTTTGTATCATCGTATGCTAATTCACACATCAGCGTAGCGATACGTTCCAAACTATTAACATATATATGGCAGGTGCTGGATGGCATCCGCCATATATATTGGAGATAATCGGGGATTTTTCCTTCATCACGTCCGGGACGTGTTGTTGTTCTTCCTGGAATTCCTTATGTTCATTTGAGAACTAAATGGTTAGTTCTCAAACAGGAAACGATCAGGAACATGAATAATTATATTCCTCTAAATAAGGCTGTTGGTCCCGTTTGCATCTATGATGGAAGTGAACCTCTCATTGACAAGAAGCTTGGTGTAGAAGCCACGAAATGCCGTTTTGACGGCTCGGAGTGCGAACACGCTTCCTGCTCTGGAGCACCGGAAATGTTCATCAAAGTCGAAGAAGACGGCCTGTATTATTTCGGCGTGGAAGCCGATGACACAGGCAGTATCTCCATTGCCAACGAGAAACTTTGTGAAAAGGATGGGGCACCTCCCAACGGCAAGCTGAATCTGGCAACTGGCGCCAGGTTCCTGAAAGCGGGTTATTACAAGGTGGCCTTGTCTTACACGAATAATGCCTACACCCCCGTCAGCAACAACGCTGCCGCGTTCAATGTGACGATGGACAGGGAACCCATTCAGGCAGGGAAGTATGAAGGAAACTCGACGATGAAGCGCGAATTCTCGCCTTCTCCCAAAATCAAGCTGTGGACGATTGAGAAAGAATCCGTCATTACCTGCGAAGAGTCCAAAAAAGTGGAGGTGACGCTCGAAGAACCTGATCCTGTTGTGGAAGAAAGCGAAGGCATATGCACAACGGATATTATTACCCCCCAGATTTTTGTGACGGCTTGCAAGGACGAAGTGCTCGACGAGTGGAGGCTACGCGTGCAGCAGGTTTCCGGAGGTTCCACGATTCTTTTGTACACAGGAGGGTACAGGGACGCCCTTAAAAATCCTCCTGTCACCGAAGAAGAAGCCGTCGAAGCGGTCACTATAATGAACCGTTACCAGTCTCATAGGCTCGGAACGTGGCACACACAGGAGGCGTCCCTTGCCCACGAAGAACACCACCGCCGAGAATTTAACGACGCTTTCCAATTCTACTGGGACAATTTGAGAATACAGGATTCGATTGAAATGAAGCGTGCATCCTGTGAAGAAGTTCCGAAAATGGAAGAGTTTTTGAAAAATATGCAGCCATTCGTTGCCGAGTTGAGGAATACGTATTCTGACGCTGTCTATAACTATGTCATGGTATTGCCGGATGATGCCAATGATCGTCCCTACTGTGCCGGACAAAAAGTTCTGAACGAGGCGACCCGGAAGATTATTGCCCAGGCAAAGGCCAATGGATGGAGCAGAGTACCTGATGAAGTCACGGAACCGGGAATGATCGAACCGCCCTGTTTCCTTCCTCCTGTCAACGGCATGTATGCCCGCAGCGTGGCCGCTGTGGAGGAATCGGCTCCCTTGACTCTCTCCATTGCGGATACCTCCCGGTTCAGGGAAGGCAAAATCACCATCCGTTTCCGCAACGAAGGAAACGGGCCTGTCCGGATTCCGGACGAAATCAACGACGAAACATCTGATTATTTCTTCCTGACGGTGTTGAGGACGGACCAAGGGAACTTCCGCGTCCTGAACAGGAAAGGCGGGAAAATAACCTTCCATCGTTCCTTGAACTACCGGGAACTGGTCCCCGGCCGGGAATACAGCGTCACGATTCCGGTATGCCTGGATGAAGTCGATCTGGAGGGCTGGAAACAATGTTCTTGTGAACTGGAAACGCGCTACTATAATCAGCAGGGTGAAGGTTGTTTCCGGGGGATGCTCCGGGCGACGGCCAAACTCATGCTGTGATGAAAAGAATCTTCCGGTATTTAGGAATTTTGGTTTGTCTGTCCCTCCATGCGGTTGCGTGGGGGGACATGGCCGACAACGGAGTGGAATGTTCCGTGGTGATGGAAAAGACCCGGTTTGACGCGAGGGAGGCTTTTCCTGACTTCAAGCTGGTATTCACGAACAACGGTGAAAAGACCGTTCGTCTGTTCGACGACGTTTATCCTATTGTACGGTTTGTTGAACCTAGGAGAGAGGCTAGACCTAATATCCGCATCGAAATATGGGAAAAAGCGGGAGGGAAGAGATATGGGCACATGGTGGGCGAAATAGAGAATCCAATAGCCTGTTATGGCCCCGGGTATAAACTCGAACGGGTAGCGGCTTTGATGCGCTTCATTACGTTGAAGCCGGGAGAAAAGCATGAAGTCCCCATCAAGGAAGCTTACCTGTTGCTGACGTATTTTGACCGTCTTCGCAATGATCAGAACTACGAGTTGGAAGTACGTTTCAGGGATGAATGTGCGGAACCCGGTGTTCGGAGGGTGTATGTAGGGAAGGCTGCATTTCATACGTCGAGCCGGTCGCCCAAAGGAGTGGCTCGGTGAATGTTCAACGTGGATTCAATGAGAATGGTGAAAGTCTCTTTTCATCACGTCTGAGGTGTGTTGTTGCTTCTTTGAGGTTCCCGGTAGGATTTGTCATCAGGTTACACGGCCAGTCACCTGTGCATCAGAGGAATATTTTCCTACCAGCGGAAAATACCGGTATTCTCAAGTTTTGATCAAGGGGCAGGCAGGGTAGACTTTGATGTGGAATCATGGGATGGCAACAGGTCTGTGGGAAACTGTTGACCCCTTCCACGGTGCCTGGAGGATTTTTTCGGACAGTAAAAGGCCGCAGCTATTTGAGCCATGCCAGGAATTCATGGTTGCCGTCCGTTCCCGTGATGGGGGAAGGTTCGCACCCCATCCAGGAACGATTCAGATCTTCCGTGACGAAAGCGCGTATAGAGTCCACCGCCCGCCGGTGCAAAGCCGGGTCCCGGACGATGCCGCCGGGGCCTATGTCTTCCGGCTGGAGGTCAAACTGGGGCTTG
>CAJKMG010000020.1 GCA_905200945.1 uncultured Akkermansia sp.
TATGGAACGCTACCCGGACGTGGATGTGATCTTCCGGGACGGCACTCTGGGAGACCTGACTCGTATGTACCGGGAGGGAAATGTAGACTTTATGATTTCCATTTTCCGGGATGAACTGCCGGATGCCGCCGCGCGCCTCGCTGTCAGGTACGGATGCCCCGTTCTTCTGAAGGGCGGGCATCTGGAGGGGGGCTGCCGTGACGTGCTGTCCGGCCCGGACGGCTGTCTGCTGGGGCAGTGGGAGCGCCCGCGCGTACAGGATGTGAGCACTCACGGAACAGGCTGTTCCCTGTCCGCCGCCGTCGCGGCACGGCTGGCCGCCGGGGATGGACTGGTTGCGGCGGTGGAGCGCGGCCTGGAATTCATCGCTTCCGCCATCCGGAACCATCTGCGCTGGGAACAGCCGGTCCGGGTGGATGCGCTGAAATTGTGGTAAAGCCTCCTTCGTTCACGTTGTCTTCCTCTTCCGTGCGGATTGGGGAATCCGGGGACTGCCGCCGCCTTTCTGTGCCTTAATAACGCTTTGTGCTTGCGTATGGGAGGAGGGGTTGGTAGTTGTATCCACGCCCATGTGCCACATGGAGCTCTTAAGAATTAGTAAATATCATAGCAATTATCACTATGGGACAGCAAATCCGCAAAGTCACCAAGCGCCGCAGACGTATTGAATACCTCAAGCGTAAGAAGGAACAGTCCAAGTTGAATTCCAATGCGCCTATCCGTCTGGCCGTTGCCGTTGCCAAGGATGCCAAGCCTGCCGCCAAGGAAGCTCCCGCCAAAAAGACTGCGGCCAAGGCCCCGGCCAAAAAGACTGAAACCAAGGCTGCCGCTGCCAAGAAGGCTCCCGCCAAAAAGCCGGCTGCCAAGAAGGCTGCTGAACCCGCCGCCGAATAATTGCCCGGGCGGAGGCAGCCGCCTCCGCGCGCCAATAGAACAGTTTTGACAAACCGCCGTGCGATTGCGCGGCGGTTTTTTGTATGTCTGTATCTCCTGCATTTTCTCAAGCCGGCAGTTGAACCGTGTTTCCCTGTTTCCGAGGAAGGCCTTTTCCGGGATTTTTATGGAAAAGCATTGACACTGTTTTTCTGATGCGTACAAAGAAAATAGCGTCGTTTATCTTTATTTTATGCGCCATCGTACTACAGACACTCCCAAAGGGCACCGCAATTACGTCATCATTGCGTGTGACGTTCTTCTTTTCCTGGCTATGCTCAAGTGGCTTCCCGTGGAACCGGAGGTGGCCAAGGGGCTGGCTGTTCTCACCTTTATCGGCATCCTGTGGCTGACGGAAGCCCTGCACGTAACCGTAACTTCCCTGCTGGTGCCGGTGCTTGCCATGTTGATGGGGATTCTGCCGGGGGCGAAGGCTCTGTCCGGTTTTGCGGATCCTACCATTTTTCTGTTTTTCGGGGGCTTTGCCCTGGCCGGGGCTCTCCACGAACAGAAAATTGATACCTGGCTGGCGGGAAAAATCCTCCGAATGGCCCGCGGGAGTCTGGGGATGGCTCTGATTCTGATTTTCCTGGCTACGGCGTTTCTTTCCATGTGGATGTCCAATACGGCCACGGCGGCGATGATGCTTCCTCTGGTGATCGGCCTTCTGGACCGCATTCCGGCGGAAAAACTTAAGACGACGGCTCCTTTTGCTATTCTGGGGGTGGCGTACAGCGCCTCCATCGGCGGTATGGGGACGCTGGTGGGTTCTCCTCCCAATGCCATTGCGGCGCATGAACTCGGCATGGGGTTTGCGGAATGGTTCCGGATTGCCATGCCCATTGTCCTGGTGTTCGGAGTGATCGTTTTCTGCCTGATGTATCTTTTCTTCCGTCCGCGTCTGGGGGTGCATGTGGATATGACGCCGGCGGAAGGGGGAGAAACGGAGGGCAGGTTGAATGCCAGGCAGGTGCGTGTCCTTATTCTCTTCGTGCTGGTGGCCGGGAGCTGGATGTGCAGCAGTTTCCTTTCCTCTGCTTTGGGCGGCATTCCGTCCATGGATACGCTCATCGCGCTGAGTGCTGCGGTGCTGCTGCCGCTGTGCGGGGTTATCAACTGGAGCGGCATCGCCAAAAATACGGACTGGGGCGTCCTGCTTTTATTCGGAGGCGGCATCACGCTCAGCAGCATCCTCGTCCAGACGGGGGCGGCAGGGTTCCTGGCGGATCAGGTATCTTCTCTCGCCATGGGGCAGAGCCCCATCATCATCCTGCTCATCATCAGCCTCTTCATCACGTCGCTGACGGAATTCTGTTCCAATACGGCCAGTGCCGCCCTGGTGGCTCCGCTGATGGTCACGGTGGCCTCCGCCATGGGCATGTCTGCTACGCCGCTGGTGCTTCTGGTGGGTATAGGCGCTTCCTGCGCCTTCATGCTCCCCGTTTCCACTCCTCCCAACGCTCTGGCCTTCGCGACGGGAAAATTCCCTCAGATGACCATGGTGAAGGTGGGGCTGCTGATTAATGTGGTGCTCGTTTTCGTGAAGGCTTTCTGGGCCTGGATATTCTGGATGTAAGGGGGCGGGAGGTCGTGAGGGAGCCGGTTTTCCCGTTTTGGGGGCGTCATTCAGCCAGATTCGCAGGGGCGGGAGTTCCCTGTTCCGTTTCCTGGAGTTTCCGCGCCGCTTTTTTGTCCAGCCCGGCAAGTTTGGCAATCAGGTAGAAGAAGGAAGGAATGAAAAATACCCCGATGAAGACGGCTGTCATCATGCCGCCGATGACCCCGACGCCTACCACCTGCCGCGCCGCTGCTCCCGCTCCCGTGGCTACGGCCAGAGGAAGGCAGCCCATGATAAAGGCGATGCTGGTCATCAGGATGGGGCGCAGGCGGATTCTGGCCGCATCCAGGGTGGCCGTGAGCAGGTCCGTGCCCTGACGGAGTTCCAGCACGGCGAATTCCACGATGAGGATGGCGTTTTTGGCCGCCAGAGCAATCAGGACGATGAGGCCGATTTCCGAATAAATGTTCAGGTCCAGCCCGGTTATCCACAGGGCCAGAAATGCTCCCAGGATGGCAATGGGGGCGGTCATGAAGACGGCTACGGGCAGGGACCAGCTCTCATACAGGGATGCCAGAATCAAAAAGACAAACACGGCTGATGCCGCAAAGATCATGCCGATGGTGATACCTTTCTGCGCCTGTTTTTCCTGGTAGCTCATCCCGGAATAGTCGTATCCCATGCCGGACGGCATGGTCTGGGCAAAAACTTCTTCCAGGGCGTTCATGACCTGGCCGGAGGAATAGCCCGGAGCCGGGGTGACGTTGAGCTGGGAACTGTTGAACATATTCTGGCGGATCAAGAATTCCGGGGCCCAGCCGTGCGTGACGTTGATTACGGAATCCAGGGGAACCGGGTCTCCTTCATTGTTGCGCACATAGAACATGGAAAGCTTGTCGATGCTGTCCCGGTACGGTGCGTCCGCCTGCATGTACACCTGCCATTCCTGTCCGTAAATATTGAAATTGTTCAGGAAGGTGCTTCCCATGTATGCTTGGATGGTGGCGTAAATTTCATCCACGTCCATATTCTGGAGAGTGGCCTGCTCCGTGTTTACATTCAGGTTGTACTGAAGGTTGGAGGGAGACATGAAATTGCTGATGTCCGCTATTTCCGGCCTCTTTTCCGCTGCCTCGATGAATTTGGACGTGTTGGCGGCCAGGAATTTTTCCCCGATGCCCTGGCGGTCCTCCAGCAGGAATGTGACATCCCCGGACGTTCCTACGCCAGGCAGGGGCGGCGGCGGAACCACATACGCCACGCCGGAGGAAATTTCCGCGTTCAGCCTGCTTTTCAGGCGTGCGGCGATGCCGTCCGCCGTCATGCCCGGAGCAGTCCGTTCGGACCACGGTTTCAGGGAGATGAAGAAGAAGGAGTTGGATGAACTTTGGACGGAGCTGATGAGGTTGAAGCCGTTTACGGTAGTGACTATGTCCACGCCCGGATCTTCCCTGATGATTTGCTCAATCCGCGCGGCGGTGTCCGCCGTGACGTTCAGGGATGTATTGTCCGGCAGTTCCACGCCGCCGAACAGGTAGCCCTGGTCTTCATTGGGAAGGAATCCGCTGGGAATAAGTTTAGCCAGGGGAAAGAGAAGGGCGGTCATGGCGGCCAGCAGCAGGATGGACAGCCACATGTGCCGGATAAGCCTGGCGCAGATTTCCACGTACCAGTCGCGCGCCTTGTTGAATCCCTTGTTGAATAATTTGAAAAAGGGCCCCAGAAAGGGAATGGAATCCGCTTTTCCCCCTTTCAGCAGCCCGGCGGACAGGGTCGGGCTGAGGGACAGGGCGCAGAAGGCGGAAATGATGATGGACATGCCGATGGTCACGGCGAACTGTTCGAACAGTTTGCCTGTGACGCCGGGCAACAGCAGCGTGGGGATAAAGACGCAGGAAATCACCAGCGCCGTGCTGACGATGGGGCCGGATACTTCCTTCATGGCCGCAATGGTGGCCTGGAGGGGCTTTTCTCCATTGGAAATATGGTTCTTTACTGCTTCCACCACCACAATGGCGTCGTCCACGACCAGGCCGATGGCCAGCACCAGCCCCATCAGGCAGATGGTATTGATGGAAAAACCGAATAATGGAAAGGCGATGAAGGCGCCCACGATAGACACCGGAACGGCAAAGGCCGGAATCAGCGTACCGCGCCAGCCCTGGAGGAAAATGAAAACCACCAGCACCACCAGGCCCAGGGCAATCACCAGCGTGCTGACGATATCTTCAATCCCGGCGCGGACGGCCAGCGTGGAATCCAGGGAAACGAGGTAATCCATGCCGGGAGGCATATCCGTATCCTTCAGCAGGTCTTTGATATTGTCCACCAGCTGGATGGCATTTCCTCCGGGCGCTTCGTAAATGCCGATGGAAGCGGCGGGCATGCCGTTTACGGAAGAACTGAGGCTGTAGGTTTCCGAGCCCAGTTCCACGCGGGCGATATCTCCCACTCTTACGATGGAACTGTCCTGCCCGCGTACCACGATATTTTCGAATTCCTTCACGCTGGTCAGGCGGCCTGGAGCTTTCACGGTGAAGGAAAGCTGCTGGTCCGGCGGAGCGGGCTGTGCGCCTATCTTGCCCGCAGGATTCACGGCGTTCTGGGCCTGAACGGCCAGCATCACGTCCCTGGCCGTAATATTCAGAGCGGCCATCTTTTCCGGGTTCAGCCAGATGCGCATGGCGTAGCGGCCTGCCCCGAACACCTGCACGTCTCCTACTCCGGGCACGCGCTTGATGGCGTCCACCATATTGATATAGGCGTAATTGGCCAGCCAGAGGCCGTCATAAGTCCCCTGGGGCGAATACAGGCTGACGACCAGGGCGGGCAGACCGCTTGTCTTGCGCAGGGAGACTCCCAGCGCGCTGACTTCCGACGGCAGCTGGGAGGTGGCCTGCCCGTAGCGCAGATAGGAAAGCACCTGGTCCATGTTGGCTTCCGTGCCGATTTCAAAAAGGATCATCATGCTCATTTGTCCGTTGTTGGTGTTGACGGAAGTCATGTAGGACATTCCGTCCACGCCGGACATTTGCTGTTCGATGGGGGATGCGATAGACTTGACCACCGTTTCACAGTCCGCTCCGGGATAAGTGGCCGTCACCTGGATGGAGGGGGGGATGATGTCCGGGTACTCGGAGATGGGCAGGCGCAGAATGGAAAAGGCCCCCAGGAGGACAATGATGACGGAGAGGCAGATGGAAAGGATGGGGCGCTTGATGAAGAAATCAGCCATGGCGGGAGGAGCTTATTGGTTGCCGGCGGGTACCGCTTTCAGGCGGGCGGCCGGATTTCTGGAGGCTGCTTCCGCCTGGAGAAGACCGTCCACGACCACTTTGCTTTGGGGGGTGAGGGAATCCGGTTTCAGAGGAATAACCTGCTGCCGGTCTCCAAGCTGCGTCCCGGCCTGTACGGGGATGATGGAAGGGTGGTTGCTCCCGTCCAGAACAATCACGAAAAAGCGCCCCTGTGTCGAAAGAAGGGATTTTGCCGGAACGGTCAGCGCGTTTTTGACGGTGGCCAGCCGGGCCGAGGCGATGATGAACATGCCGGGGCGCAGCAGATAGTCCGCATTGGGAAGGTTGGCCTGTACGCGGATGGTGCCTGTCTGGGGATTGAACGCCCGGTCAATGGCAACTACCGTGGCCTGTTCCGGGTATTTGGTGCCGTCTTTCAGCGTAATGTCCAGCTTGCTGCCCGTCTGGACGCCTTCATTCCCGTTTTTCCCCGCCTGCTGAATCCATTCCTGCTGGGTGACGGCGAAATTGACGCGGATGGGATTGACGGAGGAGACGACGGCAAGCGGGCCGCTTTCCGGGCTGACCAGGTCGCCGATGTTTGTCCTGGAGATGCCGGCTATTCCGTCAAAAGGCGCGTACAGCACCGTATACGAAAGATTTTTTTCAGCCAGGGCCAGGGCCGCCGCCGCCTGTTGCACCTGTGCTTCCGCGGCAAGGGCGGACAGGCGCGTGTCCTCGTATTTCTGCTTGGAAATGGCATTCTCCGCAGCCAGGGGCCTGTAAATTTCCGCGTCGTAATTCAACTGCTGTAGCTGGGCCTGTGCCTGGGCCAGGGTGGCTTTGGCCTTGGATACCTGGTCCCTGAACGTGGAATCGTCAATGCGGAAGAGTACTTCCCCCTTCTTCACAATAGCGCCATTGGCGTAATTCTGCGTTTGAAGGTAGCCCGTAATCTGGGGGACGATGGAGGCGTTGTCCACGCCGTCCAGGTGGCCCACCCAGCTGCCCGTCACCGGAATATCCATGGTGACGGGATGTTCATAAATAAGCGTGGGCGTTTCATGCGGAGCCTGTTCCGTCTTTTTACACCCGGCAAAAAAGAGGGAAAGCAGGAAGAGGAAAACGGCGGGGCTGGAGATAGAGCCCGTCAGGCGTGTCAAGTCCATGCTGGGAATGACACGCCTGCGGGCGTCTTTGTTGAAATAAGGTTTTCCGGGCGGCGTCGCCGTCCGCGTCATGCGCGGGGGGGGATTCTCCCGGACGGTTCAGGAGCGGGTGCCGGATTTATCCGGAGTGAATGCCCGCGCCAGTTCTCCGAACCATAGGACAAGGGAGGTGCCTGCGAAGATAAGGCCCCAGTCCGTCCAGCTCAGGGGCATCACGTTGAACATCTTTCCGCCAAAGGTGACGATGAGGTACTGCCCGGCCAGGATAAGCAGGGCTACCAGACCGAAGCCGCCGATGCTGGCGCCCATGCGTGCAAAGGCGCTCTGGTGCGTGTTGAATGCCTTGGCGTTGAACATGTTCCAGAACTGGAGAAGGACGAAGATGGTGAAGAACAGGGACAGTTCATAGCCGGTCAGTTCATGCTCCGGTGAGGAGAAGTCCAGGTAGCTGCCAAAGTAGCCGCTGAGGCTGAACTGCGTGAGGCTGGTGACGTCCGCGTGCTTGAAGTATTGCAGCAGGCCGAACAGGAAGGCCACGAACAGGATGCCCACGCCCAGAATGTTCCTGCCCATGGGGCGGGTGATGATGTGGTCCGTCGTCTTGCGAGGCGGCTCCTGCATCACGCGTTCGTCCGGCGGCAGAGAGGCCAGGGCCAGCGCGGCGAAGGTGTCCATGATGAGGTTGACCCAGAGCATCTGCGTGACGGTGAGGGGGGATTCCGTGCCCAGGAACGCGCCGATGAGCACAATGAGGCAGGCCGCCACGTTGATGGTCATCTGGAAGACGATGAAGCGCTGGATATTCCTGTACAGGGAGCGTCCCCACATGACGGCGCGGGAAATGCTCATGAAGGAATTGTCCAGGATGGTGATGGCGCTGGCTTCCTTGGCTACGGTAGTGCCGTCCCCCATGGAGAGGCCCACCTGAGCGGCGTTCAGGGCGGGGGCGTCGTTGGTGCCGTCCCCGGTGACGGCCACTACCTGGTCCTTTTTCTGGAGCAGCTTTACCAGCCGTTCCTTATCCATGGGCCTGGCACGGCACATGATTTTCAGATCCATCACGCGGTCCAGCAGTTCCGCATCCGGAGTCTGCTTAAACTCTACTCCCGTCATCAGGCGGTCCGGCGTGTCCTCCTCCGTCCACAGGCCGATCTGTCGTCCGATTTCCCGTGCGGTGCCGGGGGTGTCCCCCGTAACGATCTTGATACGAATGCCTGCGTCCATGCAGTCTTTCACGGCTTGGGGCACATCGTCCCGGACGGGGTCGGAAATGGCGGCGATGCCCAGGTAAACCAGATCCTTGCGGATAATGCGGCCGTCTTCGAATACCGGGGCGTCATCCTCCAGAATGCGGTATGCGAAGCCCAGCGTACGCATGGCCTGGTTTTGATAGGTCAGGAGCTGTTTCTCAATGGAGGGACGCATGTCCGCGGCGGGAACCAGGCCTTCCGGTGTCAGGACGGTGGAGCAAAGGCCCAGCACGATTTCCGGTGCGCCTTTCACGTAAAGGACTTTTTTACCCAGCAGGGGGGATTCCGCCACGGTGGCCATGTACTTGCGTTCCGTGGAGAAAGTAAGCTGTTCCAGCACGCGGGCGTTTTCCCGCAGGTCCAGGTAATTCACGCCCAGCCCGTGCAGCCACAGGAGGAGCGCCCCTTCCGTGGGGTTGCCCAGGGCCCTGATATGTTCCGGGTCCGCGTAATCCAGAAAGGCGGTGGAGTTGACGGCGATTCCCTCCCGGATCAGATTGCCCAGCTTGTCTTCCGCCGGGGCAGCATTCCCCAGGCCGTAGAAATCAGCCTTGTATACGTTCATCTGGTTGCGCGTCAGGGTTCCCGTCTTGTCCGTGCAGATGACGGTGGCGGCCCCCATGGTTTCGCAGGCGTGCATCTTGCGCACCAGATTATTGTTGGCGAGCATGCTCTTCATGCTCAGGGCCAGGCTCAGGGTGACGCTCATGGGCAGCCCTTCCGGCACCGTGACTACGATGACGGTCACGGCGATCATGACGGTATTCAGAATGAAGGTTCCCGCGCTCAGCCATTCCACGGGGCCGGGCAGGTGGGAGAAGTAAAGGGTAAGCCTCCCGATGATGATGAGGGCGGCGATAGCGTAGCTGGCCCAGGTGATGAGGTCTCCCAGCCTGGAAAGCTGGCGGTTGAGGGGCGTCTGCACCTTATTGTCGATCTGGGAGCCTTCATAAACCTTGCCGTATTCCGTCCTGTCCCCTACGGACGTCACTTCCATGACGCCGTGGCCATCCGCCACGGTAGTTCCTTTCAGAACGTGGTTGGAGGGGTAAGTGGCGTCTTTCTTGAATTCCGCTTCATTCGTGGTTTTGCCGATGAGGGGTTCCCCCGTCAATGTGGATTCGTTGACCTGGAGGGAAACGGCTTCCAGCAGGATGCCGTCCGCCGGGATCTCCTCTCCTGTGTTCAGGATAACGATATCGCCCACCACCACGTCCCGGCGGGGCAATTCGCAGATATTGCCGCTGCGGATGACCTGGACCATGGTATCGTCATTGACCTGGTTCAGGATTTCAAACTTTTTGTTGGCGCTTACCTCGAAGGCGAACCCCACGCAGGTGGCCAGCAGGATGGCCGCCAGGATGCCCGCGGGCTCCAGAAAGACGCTGGACGGTTCCGTTCCGGTAAAAAACTGGTAGAAAGCTACGCCTACGGACAGGAACAGGGCCACCAGCAGAATCTTGATAATGGGGTCTGAAAATTTCTCCAGGAATTGCTTCCACAGGGGATCCTTCTCCGGGGGTGTCAGGATATTGATCCCGTATTTGGTCCGGTTTTCCAGAACCTGCTGTTCCGAAAGCCCCTGATGATGTGCTGCGCTTTTCATGGTTGAGATGCTTCTTTACCTGATTGGAGCCCGTGAGAAAAGTGCGGAGGAAGATTTTCAGGGGTGATGACGGGAGTTTTTTAGCGGACCGCAGGCTGCGCGCCGTGCCTTAAAAGGCGGCATTGTTGTCTTGACTTTGACAGTATTCCGGAGATTCTGGAGCGCCTATGTGGAGTGATCTTTCTCATGGACTTTCCGTCCTGGCGGATGCCCTTGCCTTCCTTTCCCGTTCCTGGGGGTTCTGGGTCTGCGCGGGCAGCGTGACGGGACTGGCCGCCGTGTATGCGTGGTGGAGAAAGCGGCTGGCTCTGTGGGCGTTTGCCCTTGCTTTCCTTTCCCTGTTGGCTGTGGTGGGCCTGGCGTGCCGCCAGGAGGCGTGTCAAAAGACTTTCCTGTGGATTCAGGAACCGGAACTCCAGGCCCTGTCCGGAAAGTACGAGGTGGAATCCTCCCCCAGGGAGCGGTGGTTTTTCCGCCCCCCGGAGCTGAAGCGCTTTTTCCAGGTCAGCTCCTCCACGCTTCTCCTGAATGAAGACGGAACGTGCGAGATTTCCTCCTTTCCGCGTCCGGAGGCGTGGGGAAAGTGGATTTCCCGCCCGGAAGACAGGGATGACCTTTCCGTGCTGGAGGAGGACCTCGTTTCCTCCTGCCGCGGAACCTGGTCCCTGGTGAAAAAAGGGGGATATTACGGCGTCTCCATTGTCTATTCCCCCGGGAGCTGCCTGACGCTGTACCTGGGCGGGGAAGAGGCGGAATGCCTGGTGATGCCGGTCAATCCTGACGATCCGCTGGAAGCGGTAACGTTTGAAAAAACATTCTGATCCTGGTTCTTCCGGACGGAAAAAGAAGGGAGGCGGGGTCACCGCCTCCCTCTACATGTTTTTTCCAACGCCGTTCCGGTTCTGGCCGGGCGTACGGACTGTTGATTCTATTTGACTTTGCCTCCTTCGTACACCAGCACTTCAAAAGGCTTCAGCGTGAAGGAGAGCTCCTTGTCAATGTTTACGGAATTTCCGGAGAAGCCGTCCAGCGTCCGCTGGTCGTCATAGGAATCCTTGAAAGTGATGGAGCCCTTGACGTTTGCGGGGATATCCAGGATGCTGCGCAGGGTACCGGTCAGGCTCTTCTCCTGGTCGGAGGAATTGCGGAGGGCCAGGGTGGCCTTGTTTTTATTCCATGCGGCCCAGCCGTACACGGCCCCTTCGTTGGTTTCCTTGTTCCACGGATTGCCGCCCACCCAGTGCACGTCGTCCAAAACGTCCGCATTGCGGCGTATCCACTTGATCCCCTTGGCCAGTTCGTCCCACAGAACTCCCCCGTTGGCGCTCATCAGGTCCCGATCCACGTATAGCTCCTGGAGGGAAGTGCCGCAGGCCGTGGCGCAGCGGAGTTCTTTCTTGACGTTTTCCGGGTCGCGGGGCATGCATGCCGGAGGCCCGAATTTAGTGACCATCAGGCCGTGAGTCATCATGGAATTGATGGGCATCAGCGGGGAGCCCTGCACAAAAACTTCATGCACCAGGCGGTCGCGGTAGGTGATCCATTTGTCGCGGTTGTCGCCCGCTCCGATGGTGCCGAAGTCATTCTCCTGCCTCCATACGGAATCCGCATAACGGAACCAGAAGGGGGATGCCCAGGTTCCTACAGTGCAGTTGATGTAAAGATCCCCCTTTTTCTTGCGCAGGGCGTTCAGCACGCGGATGATGCCTTCCGCATCCTCCTCGTTGCCGGGCCCCTTGGCATGGAAGTGGGTGCTGATGCCGTCGAATTTGAAGTACTTCATATTGTAGTCCTTCACCATCTGGGAGCAGCGGCCCACAAAGGCGTCAAAATATTCCTTGTTGGAGAGCTGGAAGTTGCCGATTTTGTTGTCCGGGTGCTTTACGTTCCAGTAGGCGAGGCGCTTGCCCTTGGAGGCTCCGTAGCCCCCCACCGGACCCAGCCACGTGCCGATGCCGGCCTTTTGCCGGCCGGCGGCGGCGTCAATGCGCTTGAAGCCTTGCGGGAACATCTTGTGGAAATCCCACAGGCTGTTGAATTCATCCCATCCGTCATCCCAGACGAAGGCGTCAATGGACATGCCGCGCTTCTGGAAAAACTGTTCCTGCCAGTCTTTCAGGACGGCCAGGCATTGTTCTTCCGTCATGCGCTTGGCGGGGTCCGAATCATTATTGCGGTTGATGTTCAGTTCATACCAGGAATTATAATGGATGAATGGGCGGTAGGGCATCACGCGTTCCCGTTCCATATAGGCCAGGAAGGAGCGGCGTTTCTGGCGGGGGGCAAAAATTCCGAGAACGGAGGATACGTCCCATATTTCTCCGGGCTGCATGGTGGTTTTACGGCTCCAGAGACCCTGGGCCAGCCGGGATTCGCCCGCCTGGGCTTCCTGCTTTTCCTCCAGCGTCCTCACAGGCAGGGAAAAGGTGATTTCCCCCTTGCTGGCAATCGGTTCGCTCTTGGTCTGGGCCCAGTAGCGCAGAATGTAATTCCCCCTGGAGGGAACCTGTACCGTGTAAGTGTTGTCGGCATTGGAATCCCCGGTGCTGCCGTTGTGGAAATCGGAGTCAAGGACGGCTCCTCTGGAAGAGAGAAGCTGCACGCCGGCGAGATTCAGCTTATTGTTGCCCTTGTCCCCTCCCTTATACTGGAAGGTGACGGTGCATGCGCCTTTGCCGTTAATGGAAACCGGCCCTTCCGCACTGGAAACCTGTTCTCCGTACTGCTTTTTCAGCTCCTGGGGAACATTGAAATTTCCTGTCCATGAAGCTGTGGACCACTTGTCCGCGCTCCAGAGGGCGGTATCTCCCCCTTCCATATTTCCGGCGCCCCCCACGGTATTAATGCCCATGGGAGTTTCCAGGGCGGCGAACGCCAGGTCATTGACGATGAGTGCGCCTCTGGCGTTGCCGGAGACGGAGGGTGCCCCGGCTTTCCCTTCTACCAGGTCATATTGCATCGCTATGATGTTTTTCATCTGGATGGGCTTGGTACTTGCCAGGCGGAGTTCCTGCCGGAGGTAATGGGAATGGTCCCTGAGCACGGCGCGCCAGGAGATGCGAAGGGTGCCGTTCAGGGCCTGAAACGTTGCGCTGACGGCTTTTCCTGGAAAGCGGTCAGCCAGCCTGAATGCCTTGGGATTGGGCTGAAGGGCGATGAACTTGACGTTTCCCGCTTTCAGATCGGAGGATTTAATGCTCCGTCCGTCCTGAAGATTGATGATGAATAAATCTCCCCCAGCCTTGGCGACGGGGCCCAGTCTGGAAGTCATTCCTCCAAAGGAAAGACTTCCGTTCCGAAGGATAAATTTGGCCGTCAGGATATTATTGGAAAGAGTATAGCCGGAAGCGGATTGTTCCGCGCTGGCTGTTCCGGGTGCAGGCCCCGGAAAGGCAACTTCTGCCGGAGAGGAGGGCAGGCAGCCCAGCAGGGTTGCCATGACAAGGGGTGTTTTGAAAAATTTCATGATGAAATAATATTACAGCTAGCGGCAGGATAATTTGGGGAAGGATCTTTTTCAAGAAAAAGGTCCTGGAAATGGAGTGAAAGAAAAATGATTTTTATTGAATATGAAAATCTTATGTTGCTTTTTGATGGCCGCGGGAAAACAACCGGATTCCAAATCCGGGGTCAACCTAACATTTCAAATATGAAAATATTATTACAATTTTTTCTATTTTGAAAAAAGGGATTTCTGTTCCTAAACAGCAATTTTGGAGCCGCTACAAAAAACATTTATTCTGCGTTTTATTTTTATCCGTAAGTAATAGAAAATAAGAATATTAAAAATTTATTTAGAGAATTGGAAAAACTTATTCTCATTTTTCCTGGCTGAGTAGGAAAAGAGCGGATTTGGAATCCGATATACAGAGGGCGGGGAATATCTCTCTAATAGCTCAATCCATCATACATAGAAAATGAAAAAAACATTATTATCAATGGCCATTGCGGTGTGTTGTTCCGTACCGGCGTTGGCGGATCCCGGCTCTGTTGCTCCGGAGTCCGGAACGCTTTACAATTCCGGTATGACGACGACAACTGAAGGAGTTGCATTGGGAAAAGATATGACGTTCGGGAGCCTCTCAAACAGCTCTATTCCTAATAACTCCATCCCTTATGGCGGTAATTTTTATGCTTCCAGTTACACGATCTCCCTCTGGCTGGATACCTCTTCCTTAACGGAAGGAACCCAAACCGCGCTGTTTGGTTATTATGGAACCAACGCAGCTCAGAATTACGGGGCAAATGCCTTGTATCTGACTTCAGACGCCAAGCTTGGCATGGGAGATGGAAACTTGAATACTTCTAACGGGTCTTTTACTCAAAACCGTGGAGATGTTTCTGAAACTTCCGTTGTTTTGAATGGAGGCCTTCTTAACGTTACTTTGTCCGTCACGGGCGCAGACCAGAGCCAGTCTGTGGATGTCTATGTGAATGGTTCTCTGTTTGACACGCTGTCCTACAACGGCAACATGAACGGCAACCGCAATCCCATTGCGAGCTGGATTAATCCCGACCTTACATGGGGTGAAGTTAAATGGACGGATGAAATACTGGGTGCGGAACAGATTGCCGGTTTTGCCGGGCTTCAGGTTCCGGAACCGGCCTCGGCTTCTCTGGGAATCCTGGGCCTGGCCGTTCTGATGATGCGCCGCCGGCGTCTCTGACAGTTTTTCTCCGGAAAACCGTAAATTCATGGGCCGCTGCCTGAAAAGGCGGCGGCCTTATTATATTGGGAAGATAACCGCAGATATTTTTTCCGGTGCGGAAAAGGCGGGAGGATGACACATAAGAATGAATCCGTTGGAGATTGGACGGTGTCTAATCTGCATGTACAGGGTAGCCGATCAGGTCGTTGAAATTTTGGAAAAGGCGGGAATTAAGAGAATTTACGGTATTGTGGGGGATAGCCTGAACCCCGTTACGGATGCTTTGAGAAGGAGGAAGACCATTGAATGGATTCATGTGCGGCATGAGGAAGTGGCGGCCTTTGCCGCGAGCGCGGAAGCCCAGCTGAGCGGGAACCTGGCTGTATGCTGCGGCAGCAGCGGCCCCGGAAACCTCCATTTGATCAACGGATTGTTTGACGCCCACCGGAATCATGCTCCGGTGCTGGCCATCGCCTCCCACATCCCGCAGAGCCAGGTAGGTATGGAATATTTCCAGGCCACTCATCCGGAACAGCTTTTCAAGGAATGCAGTGCATATGCGGAACTGGTTTCGGATGCTTCCCAGGCTCCGGGCATTTTGATGTCCGCCATTCAGCACGCGTGGGCCAGGCGCGACGTAGGCGTTGTCGTTTTGCCCGGAGACATTGCGGACGCCCCTGCGGAGATGAAGAATTTGGTGCATCCTCCTTCCTACACGCGGGAGAATGTTGTTCCTGAGCATGAATCCGTATCCATTCTGGCACGGATGCTTGACGACCACCGCCGCATTACTTTCTTCTGCGGCGCTGGCTGCGCGGGAGCGGAAGACAGGGTCGTCCGGCTCGCGCACCGTTTGAAAGCCCCGATTGCCTACACATGGAGGGGCAAGGATTATTTTGAACATGACAATCCCCTGGGCATCGGCATGACGGGGCTGCTGGGATGGGGAGATGCCTACAAGGCCATGCATGAAAGCGACATGCTCGTGTTGTGGGGGACGGATTTCCCCTATTTCAATTTCATTCCCACCAAGCCTGAAATCGTGCAGATTGACAGGCGCGGGGAAGTGCTGGGCCGCCGCTGCCGCCTGGATCTGGGTATTTGCGGGGATGTTTCCGTCACGGCGGAGGCGTTGCTGAACATGGTGCAGGAAAAAACGGATTCCGAGCATTTGGACGCCTCCCTGAAACGCCACGCCAGGGACGTGAGGGATATGAACGCCTATATGGAAGGAAGCGATAAGGAGTCTCCCATCCGTCCGGAACAGCTCACGACCGCCTTGAACAGGCATGCGGCATCCGACGCCGTATTTACGGTAGATACCGGAACCCCCTGCATCTGGAGTGCAAGGTTCCTGTGCGCTACGCCGGGAAGGAGGACGCTGGCGTCTTTCAATCATGGCTCCATGGCCAATGCCATGCCGATGGCCATTGGGGCGCAGATGGAATTCCCCGGACGGCAGGTAATTGCCCTGTGCGGAGATGGCGGCCTGTCCATGCTGCTGGGGGATCTCATCACGATTGTCCAGTACAGGCTGCCGGTGAAAATCGTGGTATATAATAATGACTGCCTGGATTTCATTCAGTTGGAAATGCAGGCGGCCGGGCTGATTCCATGGCAGATCAACCTGAACAACCCCTCTTTTGCCGCCGTAGCGGATGCCGTCGGCATCAAAGGCTTTTTATTGGATAAGTCCAGCCAGGTGGACCAGATGGTGGACATGTTCCTGAATTATCCCGGCCCCGCTCTGCTGGACGCGCATGTGGACAGGGACGCCATTGCTCTGCCTCCTTACATCAGCATCGGCCAGGCCGCGGACTTTTCCCTTGCCATGATGAAGCAGACGCTGGCCGGGGAAGTGAAGCAGGTATGGAATACCCTGGCCGGAAACAGGAAACTGTTCAAACCGTGATGTCCTGCGGGCAAGGGCTGGGAACCGGTAAAAGACGTGGCTCTTTGTTTGGGGTCACTCCATGGAAAGGGATTTTTTCAGCGCTTCCGTCACGATTTTCGGGTTGGCTTTGCCTTTGGCGGCCTTCATGACCTGGCCGGTGAGCCAGTTCAGGAGCTTTTCGTTGCCGCCCTGTATTTCCGCCACTTTGTCCGGATTGGCGGAAATAACTTCCCGCACGATGCCGTCCAGAAAAGAGGAATCCGCCTTTTCAAAGCCCAGCAGCTTGGCGGCCTGCGCTGCGGCGAGGGCCGGTTCATCCCACATCTTGGCGAATACGTCCTTGGCCTGGTTGTTGGAAACGGTGCCGTCGTCAATAATGGCGATCAGCTCCCGGATAGCTCCGGGTTTCACGGGGCATTCAGACGGCCGCATGCCTTTTTCATTCAGCACGGCGGAAATATTGTTGATAACCCAGTTGGCGATTTTTTTCCCGCTGGCGGTTCCCTGCGCCGCCTCTTCAAAAAAGCGTGCCAGCTCCAGGTCCCCCACCAGCACGTTGGCGTCATACTCGCTCAGGCCATATTCCTCCATGAAGCGTTTCTGCCGTTCCTGAGGCAGCTCGGGAATCTGTCCGCGCACCTTCTCCACCAGGGGAGCCGTGCGTACGGGAACCAGATCCGGGCAGGGGAAATAACGGTAATCGTGCGCGTCTTCCTTGGTACGCATGACGACGCTTTCTCCGCGTTCGTCGTCCCAGCGGCGGGTGGACTGGATTTGAGGAATGCCCATGTCCAGTTCTTCCGCCTGGCGCTGGATTTCATAATGAAGGGCTCTGCGGACGGCGGACATGGAGTTGATGTTCTTCATTTCCACCTTGGCGCCCAATTCTTTCTGCCCGTGAGGACGCAGGGAAATATTCACATCGCACCGCATCTGGCCCTTTTCCATGTCCGCATCGGAGATATCCCCGTAATTCAGAATCTGCTGGAGGGACTTGAGATAGGCATAGGCTTCTTCCGGGGTGTCGATGTCCGGCTCGGAAACGATTTCCATCAGGGCGGATCCCGCGCGGTTATAGTCAATCAGGGAATAATTGGCGTGATGGGTAATCTTCGCAGCGTCTTCTTCCAGGTGGATGCGGGTCAGCTTCACGGTGCGGAAAGGGGGAACGCCCGCTTTGATCACGTCATTCGGATAGGACCAGGGGTACAGGGGCACTTCCCCGCCCAGACACAGCGGAAGATCCAGCTGGGAGGTCTGGTAATTTTTAGCCATGTCCGGATAGAAATAATTTTTGCGGTCCCATTGGGAGATCTCCGGGCTGGAACATCCCAGCATCAGGCCGGTCAGCAGCGTGCGTTCAATGGCGAACTCATTCAGGACGGGCAGTGCACCCGGCAGCCCCAGGCAGGTGGGGCACACACGCGTATTGGGTTCAAAGCCAAAGCCGGTCTCGCAGGAGCAGAACATTTTGCTCTTTGTCTTGATCTGGCAGTGGACTTCCAGGCCAATGGTCACGATGTAATCTGAAATTGCCATAAATTCGGAACGCTTGAAGATCGCGGAAACTGTACGGAACCCTTTTCTCCCTGTCCAGTAAAAAGGCCTGCGGTGGAGAGCGGAGAGTTTTTAGGATAAGAATGATTATTGATTCGGCGAGAGGCTGTTTTTTGTGGTGGAGGTGGGGAGGCGTTTGAGCTCTTCTCCGTCCCGGGGGATGCCGGCGTGCATTTCCTTCGTCAGGAAGGAAATGTCCCTGAGCAAATCAAGCCGGTAAAGGGGGCCGGACTTTCCTTTCAAGGCGATGCAGATTTGGAGAGGGAATTCTTCTTGCTGATAGCATATTCCGCCTCCGCCAGGTTGGCTCCGATGCCGGCGCCGCATTTCAATAATTGTTTTGAAAGCACGGACCCGTTCCCGTCATGGCACGGGAATGGACGCAGGAGCACAAGATGATCCGCAAATTTCCGGCTTGTTACTCCAGTGATCCCTTCTAGTTACTGGACTCTCCGCTCTAAACTTTCCGTTCTTTATAAAATGCCCAGTTCCTTAAGCTGCTGAATGGGGCGTTCCGGCCAGAGCCTGTTGGCGATGGGGCTGGCGGGGCTTGGGTGGAGCAACGTGCCGATGGTGAAGCTTTTGCCGGGGAGCCGGGAGGCGGCGTCCCGCAGCTTCTGCGTGGCGTAGGCACCCACCCCTACCAGCGTGTGGGGATTCAGAATGGTGATGAGGGAAAGCAGGTGCTCCATGCATACCGCGTCCACGGCGGCGCGCTGTTCCGCCGGCAGTTTGTCCGGCGTGATGTTGGCTCCGGTGGCTCCCATCCAGATCAGCGGACAGTAATTGGCCACATAATTGTGCCGGAAGAAGTTTTCCGCAGTGCCGAAAGCTTCCGCGAAAAGTCCCCACAGGCGGCGGCCGCTAACTTCCGACCTGGGGCAGCCGAAGCCTTCCACGGGACGTTTGGGATGTGTATGTTCCGGCCGTCCGACTTCTCCGCGGATGTGCAGCCAGTTGACGACGGCTTCCACTTCCCCGAAGGGAACGCCCGTCTGGGCCATGCCGAAAGGACCGGGATTCATGCCCAGGAACAGATGGCCCTTTTCCCCGTTTCCGTAGGTGCGCACATACTGTTCATGCGGGCCCCATGCATAAGTGAGAGGGTTGTAGGTAACATGGACCGGGGCTCCGAACCGGAGCCGCTCCGTGCCGTCCCGGAGGGCGGCCGTGGCTTTCAGAATAGCTGCTGCAGTTTCGTTCATGCCTCCGCATCATGAAGCGTCGCCGTTTATTGCGCCAGTAAAAACTCCGCGCTTGCATTATTTGTTCCGCCCGTTAACATTTTCCCCCGGACAAGTTAACCTTATTACTTATGAGTGGAATAGCCATTATGACATCTGGCGGCGACGCTGCTGGAATGAACCCGGCGATCAAGGCGGCAGTGGATCATGCCCGCCAGCTTGGAATGAACCCGTACGTTGTTTATGACGGTTTGGAAGGACTGATTGATGGAAAAATCAAGGAAGCCACCCGGGAACTGACCAGCGATATGATCTACAGGGGCGGAACTCTCCTCCGTTCCTCTCGATCCAAGCGTTTTTTCGATTACGAATTCCGCAAGCAGGCCTACGAACATCTGAAGGAACGCAACATCGACAAGCTCATCATCATGGGCGGAGACGGCTCTTTCCGCGCCCTGAATGACTTTTTCAATGATTTTGAAGTGCCTTTTGCCGGTATTCCGGCTACGATTGACAACGACATCGCCGGTACGGACTACTGCCTGGGCGTGGATACGGCCCAGAACGTGATTCTGGACTGCATTGATTCCGTTCGTGATACGGCCCGTTCCCATCACCGTGCTTTCGTGATTGAAACGATGGGCCGGGACTGCGGCTATCTGGCGATGACCACCGCTCTTTGCAGTGCGGCGGACATCTGCATCGTTCCTGAAATTCCGTATGACCTGGAATCCATTTACCAGCGCCTCCAGCCCGTCATCAATGAGGAAGGAAGCTGCATTATCGCCGTGGTGGCGGAAGGCACCCGCGTAGCGCAGTACCTGACCCGCTGGCTGACGGAACGCGCCGGCATGGATACCCGCCTGACCGTGCTGGGCCATGTGCAGCGCGGCGGTTCTCCCACCGCCCGTGACCGCCTGATGGGCACCCGTTTTGCCACCCGCGCCGTGGAAGCTCTTAACAACGGGGACATCAACCAGATCATGGTGTATCATGACGGCCAGTACGGTTACGCCTCCCTGGATTCCGTAGCAGGGCAGCAGTACTCCGTGAACCAGGATATCGTCAACCTTTGCCGGGAGCTGAGCTGCTAGCCCGTCTCTGCGGTTACGGAACCCGCTTTTCCCCGCCCATGCCGCCACGTTCCCGCGGCATGGGCGGATTTGTTTTGAAAAAAAACGCCGCTGTTGTATGATGGCGCCGCATCTTTCCCTGAAAACAGTGCTATGAAAGTTATCGTTACGGGCGGCGCCGGATTCATCGGCTCCAATCTGGTCAGGTTGCTGCTGGAGCGCGGCCATGAAGTCCTGAATATTGACGCCCTGACCTATGCCGGCAACATCCATTCCCTGGACGGCTCAGCGGATTCTCCGGCATACCGCTTTCTGCATGCTGATGTCCGGGACGCTTCCCTGATGCGGCGCACTCTGCGGGAGTACGGACCGGACTGGGTGATGCACCTGGCGGCGGAATCCCATGTGGACCGTTCCATTGACGATCCGGGAAATTTTATGACCACCAACGTCATGGGCACTTTTTCCATGCTTCAGGCCGCCCTGGAATATTACCGTTCCCTGGGGGGGGATAAAAAGGAGCGCTTCCGCTTCCACCACATTTCCACGGATGAAGTTTACGGCTCCCTGGGAAAGGAAGGCCTGTTCACGGAATCCACGCCATATCGCCCCCATTCCCCGTATTCCGCCAGCAAGGCTTCCAGCGACCACCTGGTGCGCGCCTGGCATGATACGTACGGGCTGCCCGTGCTGATCACCAACTGTTCCAATAATTACGGTCCTTACCAGTTCCCGGAAAAACTGATACCCGTCGTTATCCTGAAAGCGCTGGGCGGGGAACCCATCCCTGTATACGGCAAAGGGGAAAACGTGAGGGACTGGCTGTATGTGGAGGATCACTGCGAGGCGCTGTTGACGGTCGTTTCCTGCGGAAAACCCGGAGAAACGTACAACATCGGCGGCAATAACGAGAAGACCAATCTGGAACTGGTGGAGCTGCTGTGTTCCCATCTGGATGAACTGCGGCCCCGGCCGGACGGCCGGAGCTACCGGGAGCAAATCTCCTTTGTGCAGGACAGGCCGGGCCATGACCTGCGCTATGCAATTGACGCTTCCAAAATCCGGAGGGAATTGGGATGGACTCCGCGCCAGGACCATTCTTCCGGATTCAGAAAGACCATTCAGTGGTATCTGGATCATGAGGAATGGTGGAGGGACATCCTGTCCGGGGAATACCGCCTGGAACGTCTTGGAACCAATGGCTAGTAGGTTGATATGAAGGGTATTGTTCTGGCCGGGGGAAGCGGCACGCGGCTGCATCCCGTTACGCTTTCCGTCAGCAAGCAATTGCTGCCCGTTTACGATAAGCCGATGATTTATTATCCCATTTCCGTGCTGATGCTGGCCGGAATACGGGAAATCCTTGTCATTTCCACGCCCCGGGACCTGCCCCTGTACCGGGATTTGCTGGGGGACGGAAGCAGGTTCGGAGTTTCCTTTGAATACAGGGAACAACCCAGGCCGGAGGGGTTGGCGCAGGCTTTTATTATTGGGGAAGAGTTCATTGGAAAGGATTCCGTATCCCTGGTGCTGGGGGACAATATTTTTTACGGGCGCGGCCTGACGGAGAAGCTGAGGCGAGCCGCCGAACTGACGGGCGGAGCAACCATTTTCGGTTACCAGGTGCATGATCCGCAACGTTTCGGGGTAGTGGAATTCAATGATGAGGGGAAAGCGATTTCCATTGAGGAAAAACCGCTCAGGCCCAAATCGGACATTGCGGTGACGGGACTTTATTTTTACGATAATCAGGTGGTGGAGATAGCCAAGAGGATTCCCAAGTCCTCCCGCGGCGAGTTGGAAATCACCTCCGTGAACCAGGAATATCTGAAGCAGGGCCAGTTGCGCGTGGAAAAACTGGCGCGCGGCTATACGTGGCTGGATACGGGCACGCACGATACCCTTTTGGAGGCTTCCATGTTCGTTCGCACTTTGGAGCACCATCAGGGGTTCAAGGTTGCGTGCCTGGAGGAGATAGCCTTCAATAACGGCTGGATTTCCCAGGAAACGCTGCTTTCCCAGGCCGGAGCCATGAACAATAACGGTTATGGGCGGTATTTGGATGAACTGGTGAAATAGGGCTGCCTGAGGTCAGCATGGGAAATGGGAGGGGCGTCCCTGCAAATTCCATGGCTTTCCGGGGTCCGGTTTGCCTTCCGGCAATGCTTTCCATACGGATGGCCGTACCGGTGGAAATTTCCGGCCGTTTTTTATTCAAAGCCGTAAAAGCCTTTCATGACGGGATGCGGCAGCCGGGGTGGAAGAAAGCTGCCATGCGTGATATGCGTATTCATGCTGCGGACTGGGGGAGAACTCCTTCCGGCTGGATGTAGATACGGCGGGAAGGGGGAAAGTCAGGGATGGTTGTCCGGCATGGCGGGATCAATCGGTTCCGGCATGGATGCTATGGACATGACATTTTTGAACAGGCGCAACGCCAGAATGACGGAAAGGGTCGCCAGCATGATTTCCAGGCCGCAGGACAGGAGAACGGTCAGCCATGCAATTGGCGCAGCCAGGTAGGGGACCGCGGTGGACAGGAACTGCCGCAACAGGACGGCAAGAAAGAACAGGGCGCTCTGCAAACCGCAGCCTGCCGCCGCAATGCCCCAGGCCAGGAATAATTTCCTGCCTGCAGCGCCGTATCCCGCCGTATAAGGGAAGGAAAGGAAAGAAGTGATGGCCGCAAGAAGGAGGAAAGCCTCCCAAGCCCTGTTCATTTCCGTGTATTGCGATGGGACGGGCATACCCGCAAACGGAATGAGGAGAGCATACAGGGCGGGCAATAAGGCCAGCATGCTCAGATTTCTTGTCATTCTGCTTCCCTGGGCGGCCAGCAGAACTCTGGCGCCCCAGAATAGGAGGAAGAACAGGGAAAGGACGGAGAGCAATTCCGCCCCTGTTCCCAAAAGCAGGAAGGGCGCGGCTATCCGGGGAGAGCGGAGAAACAAAGGCATGAACAGATGAATGAGGACTGCCGTTGCAATGCCCGCGCCAAACAGGACGGCGCAGGCTTTGATGAAAGCCCTGGCTGCCGGGTAAATCATCCAGTTCATGGTGAAGCGAAGGAGTAGCGGGATGGAAAAAGGACCGCTCCCTTTGTGGAAGCGGTCCTGAGGAGTCAACGTGAATTCATGGATGCCAATGCGAATGGCGGCATACGGGAATTACTTATACTGAGCCCAGTCAACATTCTTCATGTCTCCGCTCCTGGCCAGCTCGGCATGCATGCCCAAAGCAGCCCTGATGGATTGCGGCGTCTGGGCTTTGCCGTCGGACAGCTTCAGGTAATCCCAGAGGATGTTTTTGTAATCCGGGTGGACGCAGTTTTCAATAATGGTCTGGGCGCGTTCTTTCGGGCTCTTGCCGCGCAGGTCCGCGACCCCCTGTTCGGTAATAATGATATTGACGTCATGTTCCGTATGGTCATGGTGGGAAACCATGGGGACAATGGCGCTGATCTTGCCGTCCTTGGCAACGGAAGGACAGGTGAAAATGGAGATATAAGCGTTGCGCGTGAAGTCTCCGGACCCTCCGATGCCGTTCATCATCCTCGTGCCGCCAATGTGCGTGGAGTTGACGTTTCCGTAAATGTCGGCTTCAATGGCGGTATTGATGGAGATGACGCCGAGACGGCGGATAACTTCCGGGCTGTTGGATATTTCCGAGGGACGGAGCACCAGTTTGTCGCGGAAAAAGTCCATATCCCTGTAAATGCCTTCCAGGCAGTCGTTCGTGACAGTCAGGGAGCAGGCGCTGCCGAATTTCACGCGGCCCTCCCGGATCAGGCCAATGACGGAGTTCTGGATGACTTCCGTGTACATCTCGAACGCGGGAATTGTCTTGTCGCGGCCCAGGGCTCCCAATACCGCGTTTGCGATATTGCCTACGCCGGACTGGAGAGGAAGGAACGTAGAGGGAATGATGCCCCGTTTCATGTCAGCGGCCAGGAAATCGGCCACGTTCTGCCCGATTTTATCGGTCAGGGGATCCGCTGCGGCGAAAGAACGGGCTTCATCCGGCCAGTTGGTTTCCACGACGCCCACAATTTTTTTCGGGTCAACCTGGATGTATGGTTTGCCGATGCGGTCGCTGGGTTTGAAGATGGAGATTTCACGGCGGTAGGGAGGATCCAGAGGTTCGTAAACGTCGTGCAGGCCCATGGCGCTTTTGCTGTGGGCGGCGTTTAATTCCACGATAATTTTGTCTGCCAGGCGGCAGATAGTGGGTGCGATCCCGCCCGCGGCCGTCAGATAAATTTTGCCGTCAGCCGTGACTTCACAGGCTTCAATAATGGCGATGTCCACGTTGCCCATGAACCCGTAGCGCACTTCCTGGGCCATCTGGGACAAATGGATGTCATTATAGGCGATTTCCCCGTTGTTCACCGCTTTGCGGAAATCAACGTTGGTGGTGTAGGGTGCGCGGTAACGGATCGCCTTGGCCCGGGAAAGGATCCCGTCGCAGGAATCTCCGGTGGAAGCGCCGGTGAAAACACTCACCTGGAAAGGGTTCCCCTTCTCGTGTTCCGCTTCTGCAATTTTTGCCAATGCAGCCGTGACGGCCTTGGCCGTTCCAGCGGGTGTGAATCCGCTCAGCCCAATATGGTGGCCATGTTTGATCAGGCTTGCTGCTTCTTCTGGTGTCAGTACCTTGTAACTCATGTCAGTGATTTTTGTTGGATGAAAAAGAAAGAAACTCCGTATAAAAACGGAGCGGCAGGCTTATTCTTCGAGAAGCCTGTTGATCAGGTGCGCCGGAATGGTGCGGACGACGCCGGCCGGCAGGGATAGCACAGGATTGCCCTGATCGTCAATCCCTGTAAAAATACCCCGGACGGTTTCATCATCCGTAAGAATGGAAACCGGCCTTTCTCCGGCCCATGCCCGGGCCAGACCTTTCTGGAGAGCGGGGATGCCGCCGTGGGAAAAGACGGAAAGAACCTGGTTCAAATGACTGCCCAGGGAAGCCATGACGGCATGCAGGGAAGGGCAGTCCCGAACAAGATCCGCCAGCCTTGCCGGAGGGTCCTTGATTTCCCCGGCGATGGAGGATACATCATTGAAAACATTGATGCCGATGCCGATGACGGCCATGTTCTCCGCCGGGCGTTCCACCAGTATTCCCGCCAGTTTGGATTTGCCCGCCAGCAGGTCGTTCGGCCAGCGCAGGCGCACGGAATCCAGCCCCATGCTGCGGAGCATGTTGAACAGGGCCAGACCCGCAACCAGGGGCAAATGGCCCCAGTGCACGCCGGCCGCTGTATCCGCAGGAGAGGCCAGGGGAACGGTGAAAGATGCCCACAGGCCGCCTTCATCCCCTATCCATTTGCGGTTGAACCTGCCTCGGCCTCCTGTCTGCACGCGGCAGACGGCAATATGCCCCGGAGGCAGGGAGCGGGCCAGATCATTGGTGGAAAAAGCCTCGGCCCATTCATGATAAGTCCAGTCGCCACATGGTCCTTCCTCCTCCGGAGGGGTGGAAAATGAGGCTGCGGAATTCATGGGACGGGCCGAGGCCGGGAGTATTTTCAGTTCTGGTTATTTCGCCAGAGTGGCAATATAGTAGCCCGCGATGACCGCGGTACCGATCACGCCTGCAACGTTCGGACCCATGGCGTGCATGAGCAGGTAGTTGGAGGGATCGTACTTCTGGCCCACATTGTGGGAGACGCGGGCCGCCATCGGGACGGCGGAGACGCCTGCGGACCCGATGAGGGGGTTGACCGGATTCTTGCGCCAGATGAGGTTCATAAGCTTGGCGGCGATGACGCCGCCCGCAGTGGCTACGCCAAAGGCGACAATGCCCAGCAGAATGATCAACAGCGTTTCCGCCTGCAGGAAGCGGTCGCCCTGCATCGTGAGACCCACGGAGGTTCCCAGGAAGATGGTGACGATGTTGATGATTTCGTTCTGGGAGGCCTGGACCAGGCGTTCCGTCACTTTGCATTCACGCAGGAAATTGCCGAGCATCAGCATGCCGATCAGCGGGGATGCGTCCGGAATCAGCAGAATGGTGACAATGGTTACCAGTACGGCGAAGAACAGTTTTTCGCTCTTGCTGACCGTTCGCAGGGATTTCATGCGGATGAGGCGTTCCTTCTTGGTCGTCAGCAACGCCATGATAGGCGGCTGTATTAGCGGAACCAGGGACATGTACGTGTATGCGGCCACGGCCACGGCGCCCAGCAGGTGCGGAGCCAGTTTCATCGTCAGGAAGATGGAGGTGGGGCCGTCAGCGCCGCCAATGATGCCGATGGAGGCGGCTTCATTCGGGTTGAAGCCCATGAACAGGGCCATGAAGAACGTGGCGGCTACGCCCACCTGGGCCGCTGCGCCCAGAAGCAGGGTGCGCGGTGCGGCGAGCAGCGGGCCGAAGTCCGTCAGGGCTCCTACGCCCAGAAAGATGATGGGCGGGAAAATTTCAGCCTTGATGCCCAGCCCGATCCAGTCATACAGGCCCCCGTGGATGGAGGTGACCAGCAGTTCCTGGGTATGCTGGCCTACGGCCACGTATTTGCCTGCGGCGGAAACCACCAGGGGCTCCAGCTTCTGGGTTTTCAGATCCACCGGAATCCGGTTGCCGCTGGTGTCAAAGTAATTGACGCCCTGCTGGCGGACGACGGTGGTCCCTTCTCCGTTCGTGAGCAGGAAGACCGGTTCATTGCCGTTGTCTTCCGTCACGTTCTGGAAATCCTTCAGGTTGGGATCTACCGTCAGGCTATCGTCTCCCAGACGGGCAGCGTCAGCCTTGGCTTTTTCCTGGGATTCCCGCACGGACTTGATCTTGGAAACGGTCAGCTGGCTGCCGGGGTAAACCTGCATGGGCTGCTGCATGATTTCCTGATACTGGGCACGGGATTCAGGCGTGGTCAGGTTGGCCGGCACCTTGGAGGGAGCCTGCTGAAGCGGAGCCACGTGAACGCGCAGGTACCCCACGTTGTTCAGAGACGTGGCGGTTACTTCCCCCTGTTCATTGGAGGAGATGACCTGCTGGTTCAGCTGGGTGATGAGCATTCCGTTATCCGGAATGTTGGCAATGAGGGCGCCGAAAGCAATGGGAACCATCAGGAGCGGTTCGTATTGCTTGGCTACACCCAGATACAGGAGGAGAATGGCAATGCCCCACATCCCTACCATCTGCCATGATAGGGAGAAGACGCCCATCCCCTGTAAAAAGGTGATTAATGAATCAAAAAGACTCATAGGGAATATTTTTGTAGCGGTTTATTATCTGAGTCGGAGCCCGGTACTGTTGGCGTTTCCGGGCTGCCGCCGCCGGGATTAACCAATTTTGGCCAGTGCCTGTCCTTCCTGAACCGTGTCGCCCGGGTTCACGCAGAAAGCGGTGAGCGTGCCGGAGGCGGGAGCGTAGATGATGGTGTTCATCTTCATGGCTTCCAGCGTCAGAATCTGGTCACCGGCCTTCACGGGAGTGCCTGCTGCCACGTCCAGGGATACGACCTTACCGGCAAGCGGGCTGGGAACGTCTCCTGCGCCGGCGGCGGCCGGAGCCGGAGCAGGTGCGGGAGCCGCAGGAGCGGGAGCGGCCACAGGTGCAGGGGCCGGCGCCGCAGTGGTGGAGGACACCTGGTCCAGAAGTTCTACGGATACGTCAAATACTTTGCCGTCTACGGTGATGCGAAGTTTCTTCATAATAGTGTGTGGTATGGGATATTAAGTTAAATGGTTCCGCCTGGGCGGGGTAAGGGTGAATAATGCAGTAGTTCAGCGGGAAGGCCGGATGCGGTGGGAGGCGAAAATTTCCGCCCTGCCCGCGGCCGCATAGCCGGAACCCGGGGATTGCTTGATTTCCACGATGCGGTGGCTCATGCCGTCCAGGCCTGCGTCCACGGCGGCGGAGATGACGGCCACCATTTCCGGCGTAAGCTCCGTCATGGCGGAATCCACGGCGGCGGAAAGGATGGCGAGCATTTCCGGAGTCATGCCCGGTTTGCCCGCCGCAGCGGGAGCGGCGGCAGGCACGGCTACGGGAGCAGCGGTTTTGGCTTTGGCCCTGTTCTGAATGGCGGCGGCGATGGAGCCGCTGACGGTCAGAATGACGGCCATGCCTCCCAGGCACAGCATAACCACCATGATGCCGACAACCTGATAGTTCAGATTGTTCATAACGTTGGCGATGCCCTGTGCGAAGGCAAAAGCGAGTGTTGTAAGTAACATATGAATCCGTTGGGATGGATGTTAGAGCGGAATGTTGCCGTGTTTCTTGGCCGGGCGCACTTCCTTCTTGTTCAGCAGGGTGCGCAGGGCGAAGGCGATTTTGGCGCGGGTTTCTTCCGGATTGATGACTTCCGTAATCTGTCCCATGCCGGCCGCCACATACGGGTTGTAAAAGGCTTCCCGGTATTCTTCCAGAAGTTCTCCCTGGCGCTTGGCTTTTTCCGCCGGGTCTTCCACAGCCTTCAACTCGCGGCCGTAGAGAACCGGAACGGCGCCTTCCGCGCCCATGACGGCTATTTCCGCGCCGGGCCAGGCGAAGACTGCGTCAGCGCCCAGGTCCTTGCAGCACATGGCGATGTAGGCGCCACCGTAGGCTTTCCGCATGATCAGGGTGACTTTGGGCACCGTGGCCTGGGAATAGGCGAAGATGAGTTTGGCGCCGTGGCGGATGATGCCGCCCCGTTCCTGGTTCTTGCCGGGAAGGAAGCCGGGCACGTCCACCAGGTTTACCAGCGGAATGTTGAACGCGTTGCAGAAACGGATGAAGCGCGCGGCCTTGTCGGATGAGTCGATATCCAGGCAGCCGGCTTTCACGTTGGGCTGGTTGGCAATGATGCCGACCACCACGCCGCAGATGCGGCCGAAGCCGACGACGACATTTTTGGCGAAGTCTTTGTGGACTTCCAGGAAATCCCCGTTGTCCACCAGACGGCTGATGATGGGCTGGACGTCCAGCGGCGTGCGGTTATCGCCGGGAATCAGGTCGCTCATGCCTTCGTCTGCGCTCAGGTCAAGCGGAGTGTCCAGCTTGTGGGGCGGTTCTTCCGTATTGTTGGAAGGAAGGAAGGAAAGAAGCCTTTTCAGGATGTCCATGGCGTGCGCGTCGCTGTCCGCTACGAAATGGACGTTGCCGGACACGGTGGCGTGAATGGCGGCTGAGCCGATGTCGTCCATCGTGCATTTTTCATACGTGACCTGTTCGATCACTTTGGGACCGGTGATGTACATGCCAGCGTTGCCGGAATTGCGCATGATGATGAAGTCCGTCAGGGCGGGGGAGTAGGCCGCGCCGCCCGCGCAGGGCCCCAGAATCATGGAGATTTGCGGAACAACGCCGGAGGCAAGCACATTGTTGTAAAATACCTGGGCATATCCGGAAAGGGCCGCCACTCCTTCCTGGAGGCGCGCGCCGCCGGAGTCGTTCACGGTCACCATCGGGATGCCGGCTTTCAGGGCGTACTTCTGGGCATCCGCAATTTTCATGGCGTGCATGTAACCGAGGGAGCCTCCCTGGGCCAGGAAATCGGATGCCGCGCAGGCCACCGGGCGGCCGTCCACCAGGCCGAAACCGGAAACGACGCCGTCGCCGGGGATTTCCTTCTTACCCATGCCGAAGTTGTGGCAGTTGTGGCGCACATGCATGCCGATTTCCGAGAAGGTACCTTCCTCAAAGAGGTACCCCATGCGGTCACGGGCTGTCATTTCGCCCTTTTCATGTCTCTTGTCGATCTTTTCCTGGCCGCCGCTGAGAATTACTTTTTTGCGGCGGCTGTTCAGATCGTCAATCAATTTGGGATCAATAGCCATTGGTATAGTGGTATGGTGAATAGGGAGAATGTTACTTGCCGCATTCGCAGCCGCCGGGGTGCTGGCAGAACTCGGTCAGGACGCCGAAGGTGCACTTGGGATGCAGGAAGGTGACCTGCGTGTTGTGGGCGCCGGGAACGGGCGGATCGTTCAGCACGGTAAGACCTGCTTCCTTGGCCTGGGAGATATTTCCGGCGATGTCATTGGTCTTGAAAGCGATGTGGTGGATGCCCTCCCCTTTTTTCTCAATAGCCTTGGCGATGGCACTTTCTGGAGAAGTAGGTTCGAGCAGTTCGATGTGGACTCCGGCAACGTCAAACATGGCGACGCGGACCTTTTGAGTGGGTACTTCCTCAATGTGGGGCTCTCCGAGCCCGAGCGCATCGCGGTAATAGGGAACGGTGGCGTCAAGACTCTTGACGGCGATGCCGATATGGTCAATTTGCTGAATCATATGCGTGTGATGGTTATAGGGAATGCAGGGGGGAGGCCTGCAATACATCAAGAGTTATTAAAGCGGATTTTTTTAGGATGTGAAGCGAAAAGCGGAAAAATGGCGAATTCGCGACCGTCCGTTTCACCTGCTTGATTGCCCCGGAAGATGAGGTATGGTAGAGGCATGTACAGGAGTGGATTAGCCGTATTATTTCTGTTGGCGTCGTGGTTTGCCTCCGCGTGTGCCTATGAGCTGCTGCCCGCGCATGTGGCCGTGGTTTATAACGGAAAATCCGAGCTGAGCCGCCGCATGGCCAGGGAATATGCGCGGGTGCGCGGCGTTCCGGAAGGGAATCTCGTTTCCCTGGATTGCCCCATGACCGGCGAGATTTCGCGGAAGGAGTATGAGGAGACGATCCGCGTCCCGCTGCTGGAGACGGCGCGGAAACAACGGTGGTGGGTGCCTTCCGGCATTGCGTCCTCCCCCTTGATGAACCGGAAGATCTTTGTGCTGGTGCTGATGGCGGACCTGCCGATGAAGATACGGCATGAAACGCCCGCTCCCCTTCCCGGGAAAGGCGTCAACCAGATGCAGACGGATCGCGCTGCGGTGGATTCCGAACTGGCTCTGCTGGCGGTGGGCGGTTATGAAAGGAAGTCCTGGCAGGTGAATCCCTATTTTAATAAAAGGGAGGATTTTGTGGGTTCCGGCCTTCCTTCGTTTCTGGTATGCCGCCTGGACGGACTGACGCCCGATACCTGCATGCGGCTGGTGACGGAACCGGCGAACGTGGAGAAAAAAGGTTTATGGGGGTGGGCCGTTGTGGACCGGGGCGGCCCCTATGCCCAGGGGGACCGGTGGATGGACGACGTGTTCGAGCGCGTGAGGGAGGCGGGCATTCCCGCTTATCTGGATGACTGGCCCCAGACCCTGCCGGAAAAATTCCCCTTGAGCCGGGATACGGCTCTTTACTGCGGGTGGTATGCGGGGAATGCGAACGGACCGTTTTCGGATCCTTCGTTCCGCTTCCGGCCCGGGGCGATAGCCATGCATCTGCATTCCTTCAGCGCCGCCGATTTCAAGGTCCCCGGCAGGGGGTGGAGTTCCGCCCTGCTGGAGAAGGGGGCTGCCGTGACGGTGGGAAACGTGTATGAGCCGTTCCTGGGCGCCTGCCACCGCTTTGATATTTTTGTGGACCGCCTCCTGGACGGCTATACCGTGGCGGAGGCTTCCTGGATGAGCATGCCTGTGCTGTCCTGGCAGGGGGTGGTGTTCGGAGACCCCCTGTACCGTCCATACGCCCGCATGAAGGATATGGACGTGGAGCCGACGGAAGAAGACCGTTATTTCCAGGGGTGGTGGGCTTCCTCCGTGCAGTTCGGAGACCGCTGGAAGGAGCGTTCCGCGCGTTTGATGGAGTCCGCCCGGAAGGCCCCTTTTTCCTGCCTTTATGAAGCTCTGGCGCTGGAATGCCTGTACCGGAAGGAACCGGCCCGCGCCGGAGAGCTCCTTTCCTCCGCTCTGGACGGCGCGGCTGACGCCCGCACCCGCGCGCGCCTGCTGCTGGAAATCCTGATGGCGGAACGGGCCCGGGGCGGTAACAAGGCCTTTCTGCAGCGTGCGGACGGCATCCGGGGCCTCATGTCTTCCTCCGCTTTTCTTCCGGCGCTGGAGGAATGGCTTGCCAGGGTGGCTCCGCCGCCGGCCCCGCCGAAAAAATAAATTAAGGACGTACGGCAAATTTGGATTGCCTTTTAGGGGATTATGGCTCATATTCTGCGTCCCGTAAGTTTTCCTTTTACTGATATTCACCAGCAATAGATAACACAAGATGAACATTATCAACAAAATCGAGCAAGAGCAACTCAAGGCGGATGTGACCCCATTTAACGTAGGTGATACCATCAAGGTTCACACTCGTGTTATTGAAGGCGGCAAGGAACGTATCCAGATTTTCCAGGGCATTGTGATCGCCAAGCGCGGTTCCGGCATCAATGAAGCTTTCACCGTCCGCAAAATTTCCTACGGTGAAGGCGTGGAACGCGTATTCCCCCTGCATACTCCCCGCATTGCCAAGATTGAAGTCGTGAACCGCGGCAAAGTCCGCCGCGCCAAACTTCACTATCTGCGCGGCCGCATCGGCAAGGATGCCATGATTGTGAAGTCTGCCAACCGGTAATCGGAAGAATTGCTATTTTGCTGGCCCGGCCCGCCGTGAGGCGGCGCCGGGTTTTTTATTTCTGGAGTATTGTTTTTCCTGAATGGGAAAGAGGTCCACAGGAACAACAGCCACTTCAAGATAGTTCTCCGGGAGCCATATGGGGATGAGAGCGTTTTTCCGGGGTGGGGAAGGTGGAGAGGGGCGGCTGTTTCCGGTCCGGAGCAAATACGTTTTTCGGATTTTCCTCCGTCCGGGCCTGGATGGCTTCCGGAGAATGGAGCAGAAACCGGAAAATTTCATACGCGAATCCAAACCCGGAACTTAGCGCGTGACATTCCATCAGGCCCTGCCCCAACCTGATTTCCGGGAGGGGGAAAGGAAACGGGGTTTTCAGCATGGCCCCCGGAGGGGGGGAGAGCGGGTGCAGGGCTGCGCGGATAATTATTACTCCGCAGGTGCGGGAACTGGTGTGTCCTCCGCATCTTCTGGTCCGTACGCTTCCACTTCCGTCAACGCCAGGGGCTGGGAGGGATTTGCGGATTCCACGCGCAAGGCGCGCGCCTTGACTGGAGCGTCCAGTTTCCAGGAAGTGACGTTGGTGGATTTTTCCGAAGGAGTGGTGCTGAAGGTTTTTTCCGCCAGCACGTTTTTGTCATTGCCGTAGAGGATTACCTTGAATTTTTCCATGGCGCCCAGCAGCGTCAGGTTGGCCGGCGTGTAAATGACTACCTTTTCTATGGTGCGGTTGGTCTCCCTGCCGAAGTCAATGCCGAACCAGGCGGTTTTCCCTTCAACCACGCCTGTGGCGCTGATTGAAACGTCGGAAATCCTGGAGCTGGTATTGCCGTCAACGGCCTTTTCCGGACCGTAAGCTCCCAGCATGTTGCGGTTGGAACTCTGGCGAACCTTGACGCCGGGCTGAAGGCTCCAATTGATTTTGCCGGGTTCTGCGGAAACTTTGGGAACTGCCGGCGCCTGCGCCGGACGCGCGGCCGGGCCAGGTGAAGGATTGACCGGAGCGGCGTGTTTCGCGGCGGCCGGGGCGTGGCGGTGCGCTTCCCTGTTCGCCTGTCTTGCCGCTTCCGCTTTCGCGTTATTTTCCTTCTGCACCTGCTCATTATAATCATTGCGCATTTTGACGACATCCTTCTTATACAGGATGCAGGTATAGGTCAGCACAATGCCTATGATCAGGGTCGGAATGAGATAGTAATAGATATTGGACTGCCCTTTTTGCATGTTCAGGGCCGGAATGGCCGGGGAAGATGGCGGTGGAGGGATGACTGCCGCGTTTCTTCCCGCAGGATGGGCAATGGCTTTATCCAGATCCGTGATGAAATCCCCCAGATCCCGGTAGCGTTCCCGGGTATCCGGATTGATGGCGCGGGAGACGACCGAATCCACGGCATCGCTGCATTTGATTAGTGAGGAGGGCATAGCAAAGCCCGCTTCCATCGGCGTTTTGCGGGTAAGCAGAATGTAGAGCGCCAGCCCCAGTGCGTAAATATCCATGCCCGGCGTGAACGTGGTTTCCGCTCCGGTGACCCACTCCGGAGAGGCGAAGTCCCCCATGTCCACCGGAGGTTGGGCAGGATAAATATTGATGGGCAGCAGCAGGGCGTCTCCGCCGTCTTCGCGCAGGCAAATCAGCTTGGGCGTGATGCCCCCGTGAAAAATGTTTTTCCGGTGCAGCGTCAGCAGTCCTTCCGCCATGTTGCGCACCAGGTTGAGCGCCGCCTGGGGAGATATTTGGGGAAGGGTTTCCATATCCGCCATCCGCGGATAGGGGGGGTGTTCGGAGATGATGAAAGTAAACGGCCCTGCCTGTCCTACTTCATAAACGCGCAGGAGCCCCTGGTGGGATTGTTCCACGATGGTGAGGGAGCGGACGATGAATTCAGGATCCCAGCCGAAGATGCCGGCTTCTTCCGTGGGAACCACCCGCAGCATGACGGGAGCAAAGTTGGATTTCAGGGTAGCTGTGAAAATTTGCTGGGGGCCTTTGGCTCCGACAAGCTGAATATTTTCCAATTGGGGAAAGAGAGAGGAAATCTGGTCCATGGGAAAAGAATCGTCGGCAGGCATGGAGAAAGGGAGGTGGAATAGTATTGGTTCCTACTCTACCTTAAATTCCCCTCCGGAAGCAACTCTATAAGCGGGCATATTTTTGCAGTGGGACGCCCTGATGCCGGACGGACGCCAGCCATGTCCGGACGCGGCATTCCCTTTTCCACGCCCGGCCAGTTAAATCAGGGTAGCCAGGAACAGGAGGGCTGAACAGGAGGCCGTGATGAGCAGGAAAAATTCCAGTTGTTTCAACCGGCGCGGCGGCATGTTGCCGCGGACGGCCACGGCGAGGTAAAAATCCTGTTCGTTCCAGCTTTTCCGGCAGCGGCAGAGAAGACGGATGAACGAGGACGCCCCCGCCGTTAACGTCAGGACATACAGGGAACCCTGAAACAGAGCCGTTATGGGTTGGCCATTTGACTGGAAAATCGCTGCTGCTGTCAGCAGGGGCAGCAGAAGGATGAAGCGGGGATTTTCGCGGGGAGTTGATATTTTTTGCCTGTTTCCCGGGTCTTCTTTTTATTCAGGAAACGTTCTTCCTTGTTTGTCTTAGACATTATCTCTCCGACTATGATGGATGACAGGAGCGAGGAGAGGAAGTCTTGCATGGACAAGGGAATTCGATTTCCTGCATCAGGGCCTTTTCAGAATGATGGGAGGCGAGGGGTTGGTTTGCCATACCGGGGTAGCGGCCCGTGCGTCCGCTTCTTCCAGCGTTTTGCGGCCTTTGACCTTGACCAGGTGTTCCCGGAGGATGCGCCGCAGTTCCACGGCGGAGGCCGGGTCATCCTGCACGCTGTGCCCGGACGGAACGATTTTTTCACTGGCGCTCCAGTCCAGGTGGGATGAGTGGTACTTGACCACTCCGTCGGAGGAATTGGGCGTGTCGTTCCTGCCCCTGTCTCCAATGATGGAATGAACGGGAACATTTGGGGAGCCGCGCAGCTCCGACATGTATTTGACCAGGGATGAATTCGGGGAAAGCTGGCGGATGCTGGTCAGCTCGTCCTTCAGTTGCAGGGGGTTGAGTAGGAACATGCCGCGGCTGAGAGTGGCGATGCGGGTGACTTCTTCCAGCATGTCCGAGGGGAGGTCGATCAGGCGCTGGCCCAGTCTTCCTATCCAGTTGTCCGCGAAAGTGGAACCGCGGTGCGGGGTGGCCATGTACACGATGCGCGTGACTCCCTGGGGCGGGGAAAAGATGAAATTATTCTGGAGCCGTTCAAGCGTTTGTTCATCATAATGGAGGGGGGCCATCCCTTTCTTCCAGTTTTCCAGCGTCATTCCCTCAAACGTTTCCGGAGAAAGCTCAAATACTCCCTTCATCAGCGTCCAGGGTTTGGTGGAGTTATTGAAGCGGGTGATGAGGCCGCCCATGGAGTGTCCCACCATGACGATGTTGTTCATTTCCCTGGATGTTCCGCGGGGATTGTATTCCTGCATGAGCTCCTTCAGGGCCTGCCGCTGCCTGCTGGCCGGAATGGTCCAGGCCAGCCCGGACGGATAGCCGAAGAACCAGAATTGGTAGTTTTCCCGGATGACCGGATCCACCAGGAGACGGTTGGTCAGGTTGGCGAAGGTGGCGGGGCCGGACATCAGGCCGTGGGTGAAAACCACGGGTATTTTCCGGGGGTCATAGGGTTCGGAAAAATAAAGCCCCATCGTATTGATGGCCTTTTTCGGGCGGAATGCCCCCAGCAGTTCCGTTCCATCTGCGTCGGAAAGCTTCCAGAACAGGGCGATAGGGACGGAAAAATTGGCCGCCAGCGGCTGCCGCACCTTGTTTTTGCCAATGAAAATATGTTCATTCATCAGGCGCGGAATGGTGCGGAGGGTAGGTTTGCCGTCCACCATGCGGTCAAAGTCCAGAATGGCTGTCAGCGTGTGCACGTTGCCGTTGTCCTTAAGCACGTTGGCATGTGGGAGGGAACCTCCCCGGGGCGCCAGCCCCGCCAGCGGTATGCCCATTCCCTCCACGGTTACGCTTTCCCGCAGGCGGAAGGTGGGGTCCACTTCATCGGACATGAAAATGGCCTCATAGAACCACGGATTGCTGTCTCTGGCGTAGGAGGATTTTTCAATGACGAAGGGAAGGCTCAGGCGCTTCGCCTCATTCATGCCCCCTTTGCGTTTGGCTTCCTTCAAGTGGGAGGCCAGCTCCCGAATGCACGCGTTATATTTTTTCCGGGCTTCCGGCCATTCCCGGCTGCGTTGGGGAGAGGAAAGAATGAGCCATGCGGCATGGGCTTCCCGGATGGCTGCGGCGTCATCCTGGTAATGGGCGTACTCCATTTCCTGCCGCTGGTGCAGGGAACAGCCGGAAAGGCCTATGGCCAGTCCTAAAAGAAGGATGGAAACCGTTTTCATGATGAGCGGTGTAAATAAAAAGGGAAGGGAGGGTGGTTCAGGAGAGCATGTCCAGCGCCCGGTTCATGGATTTGAGGAAGGTCTGCACTTCCTCTTCCGTATTGTACAGGGCAAAGGAGGCGCGGGTTGTCCCGGTGGTGCCCAGGGCGCACATGAGCGGCTGGCAGCAATGGTGCCCGGTTCTTACGGCAATCCCCATCTGATCCAGCAGCGTACCCAGGTCATAGTGGTGGATGCCCTTCGCCAGAACGGAGACCACGGCGCTGTGCGGCACGTTCGGCGCCAGTACGGTCAGGCGCTGCATGGCTTTCAGGCCTTCCACCGCCATATCCGTCAGTTTCTGTTCATGGGCGGCGATGTTGTCCAGGCCCAGTCCGGAGACGTAGCGGATGGCGGCCGCCAGACCCACAGCCCCGCCTATGTTGGGCGTTCCCGCTTCATATTTGAAAGGAATGTCGTTGTAAATGGTTTTTTCAAAGGTGACTTCCTTGATCATCTCCCCGCCGCCCATCCACGGCGGCAGTTTTTCCAGCAGCTCCCTTTTCCCCCACAGCGCGCCGATGCCGGTGGGCGCGTACAGCTTGTGGCCGGAAAAGGCATACAGGTCGCAGCCCAGTTCCTGAACATCCACATTCATATGGGAGACAGCCTGGGCCCCGTCAATCAGCACGATGGTTTCCTGCCTGTTCGCTTTGGCGAGCGCGGTCATTTCCCGCACGGGATTGACTGTCCCCAGCGTGTTGGAGACGTGTCCCACGGCTACGATGCGGGTGCGTGGGGAAAGCATGTTCCGGTAAGCTTCCATGTCCAGGGTCTGGCCCGGCGTCAGGGGAACCGCTTTCAGGACGGCGCCCGTGCGTTCGCACAGCATTTGCCAGGGAACGATGTTGGAATGGTGTTCGGAAGCGGTAACAATGACTTCGTCTCCCGGTTTGACCATGCCGGACCCGGCGATGGTATCCGCCGCCAGGTTGATGCCCATCGTGCAGCCGGAGGTGAACAGGACTTCCGCCGTTTCCGGCGCGTTGATAAACCGCGCCACCGTTTCCCGCGATTCTTCATGCGCTTCCGTCGCGAGCTGGCTCAGGTAGTGGGAACCGCGGTGCACATTGGCGTTTTCCGTATCGTAGTAATGGCGGATGGCGTCCAGTACGGCCAGGGGCTTTTGCGTGGTGGCCGCATTGTCCAGGTAAATGAGAGGCTTGCCGTGCACGCTGGTTTCCAGAATGGGGAACTGCGGACGGATGGTTGCTGTGTCAAGCATGGCTATGGTACGAGTGAGGGTTCTTTGCGCAATTCATCCCAGCCCCCTTCCAGAATGAAAATGGGCGCTCGGATGCCGTATTCCGGCTTTTTCAGTTCATTGGCCACGGCCGCGCTGGAGGTGCAGTCCCTGCTGCAAAAGATGACGATGCAGAATCCCCTGTCCTCTGCCGTCATCAGGGCTTCCATGGCATTCGCCAGGAGTTCCTGGTAATTGGCATCCGCCGGGCGGATAGGGTAAACGGGAGCCTGTGTGACGGTATGGCGTTCAAAGTCGTCCTGTTTTCTGGCGTCTATCCAGAGGATTTTCCCCGGCCATTCCTTTAATACCTGGGAGAGGCACACGTGCCCTTCCTCCAGAGTTTCCGGATTGCAGGGCGGCGTGCGGAACGGCTGGATGACGCGCAGATCCAGCGCGGCGACGCCTACGGCCAGCAGAAATACGGCCAGCAGGAGTTTCAGAGCGGAGGAAAAGGCGTCTCTCATGGAAGGAAGGGCGGATGTCAGTTTTCCTTGATGGCCAGGAACCCCATTTGGCGTTTGTAGCGCGGCACGGCGGAATCCGTGCGCACCCAGATGGTGTTGAAGGCCGGCTTGGCCGTGGATTTGGGAGTGACGATGATTTTATATTCCCTGCCTTTTTTCACGGTCACAGGCTCGTAGTCAAAGGCGTCTCCCGTCAAATCCACCGTGGTCAGGTTGACGGGCAGTTCTTTGGAGATGGTGATTTTTATGGTTTTGGGCGCGGCGGCCTCTCCTCTGGCCCATTCCAGCTTGCGGGGTTCCATCCGGATGATGTCCGGGATCTGCGCGCGTATGACCAGCTTGTAGGCGGAGCCGTTGGCGTACACCGTCATGTCCTTGTCCACGGTGCCGGAAAAGTTGCCGGTTTTCATTACGGCGCTGATGACGCCGGATTCCCCCGGGGCATACGTCAGCTTGTTATCCTTCGCTCCGGCGGTGGTGCAGTCGCAGGAAACGTGGATTTTACTGATGGTGACCGGGGTGCCGGAAGTGTTGGTGAAGGAGAAGGATGCCGTGATGCTGTCCTGGTCCGGAGCCACCTTTACCGGAACCACCGTTTCCTTGAAGGACAATTCATTTTTGCCGGAGGCGAGGCTCCCGCACAAAAGCAGTCCTGACAGAATAACGAGCCGGGTGGTCATGGGCGTTTCAGGATGTTTTTTCTTCTTTATTCCTGGCGGAGAAAATGCTGGCGATGAAGAAAATAATTGCCGCTACGAAGATGCAGGAGTCCGCCACATTGAAGGCGGGCCAGCGGTAGTTGAAGAGGGGGATGGTGACGTCAATGAAGTCCACCACGTAACCGTTCATCAGCTTGGTGAAGAAACCGTGCTGCTGCTCATACGGAATCAGGAAGCCCTGAATCAGGCGGTCCGTCAGGTTGCCGGCTACGCCCGCCAGCAGCAGGACATAGGCCAGCTTGAGCCATGCCGTGTGGAAGAAGTTTTTCCGGTAAAGCACGACCAGGACCACGATGGCGAGCACGGGAACTGCCAGAAAAAGATAGCTGGACCAGACGGTGCCGTTCCCCAGCCCGAAAGCAACGCCCGTGTTGTGCACGCGGGTAATGTTCATGGTTCCGTCCAGGAAGGAAATGGGTTCCAGTTCCCTCAGTTTGTTCAGGGCGTCCACCGTGTTTGGATTCAGGTCCGGGAGCCGCGCCAGTTCCGCCTCCGGCATGCGTCCGTTCGTGGCGAAGTCCAGCGTGCCGTCCGCATTGATGTGCTGGAAGCCCGGAAAGTCCGGCAGATAGGCGTACTTATGGAGCTTTTCGTTCAGGTAGTTCAGCGGGAAGCGGCGGATAATCCACAGCTTGCTGGCCTGGTCCAGCGCATACAGCCCTGCGCCCAGCAAGCTCCACCAGAGCCAGCCGGGGGGCGTCTTTTTATGGGGGGCGGGTTCTTTTTCCGTCTGGGGGTCCATATAAAGGTCGGGAAATGGAGTGGATGCGGTTCAGGAAAGAACTTCCGCGCAGCGTTCGCATACGTCCCTGCCCTCCGCCGCCGGTTCATACCGGCGGCAGCGTGGGCACATGGCATGTTCCGTTTTTGCGGCGGAGGCTGCCAGTTCCGGACCGGTTTCCACGTCAAGGTCCGCGATGATGAAGAACTCCGTGGCAAACGCCCGGTCTTCCAGAAGCGCCACGACGTCTTCGCTCTCATTCACGGGAACGCTCAGAGTGATGGAGGCCTCATTATTTTTGGAAAATACCTTGGCCTTCACCTGTTCTTCAATGGCTACCTGAATGACGGACTTGATTTCCTGGAGACGGGAAATGACGGCGGTCGCCTCCTGGGTATCGTATTCCGGCATGGGGGCGGGGAAGTCCTGCTCATGCACGCCGCCTTCATATCCCGCGTATTCCCAGGCTTCATCCGCCGTGAAGGCCAGGATGGGAGCCAGCAGGCGGCACAGAGCCTTGAAGATGATGGTCATGGCCGTTTGTGTGGCGCGGCGGCGAACGGAGGAAGATGAGTCGCAGTACAGGCGGTCCTTGGTGGTGTCCACGTACAGGGCGGACAGGTCGCTGGTGCAGAACTGGTTGATGGCGCTGAACGCCTTGCGGAAGTCATAGGCTTCATAGGCCTTCAGCGTTTCCCTGATGACGGCGTTCAGGCGTTCCAGAATCCAGCGGTCCAGGAGGGGCATGTGTTCCGGGGCGACTGCCTGCGCGGCGAAATCGAATCCGCTGATGTTGCCCAGCAGGATGCGCAGGGTGTTGCGGAGGCGGCGGTAGGGTTCCGTCACCTGCTTGAAGAGGTCTTCCCCGAAGGGGACTTCATTTTGCCAATCCACGGAGGCGGCCCACAGGCGCACGATGTCTGCGCCGTATTTGTCGTAGTAATAGGCCGCGTCAATGGGTTTGCCGCTCTTGGCGTCAGATTTGGAGGTTTTTTTCCCGGTGTCTTTGTCCACGACGAAGCCGTGGGTCATCACGGCTTTGTACGGAGCCTTGCCGCGCCAGGCGACGGAAAGCATCAGGGAACTCTGGAACCAGCCTCGGTGTTGGTCCGTAGCTTCCAGGTAAAGGTCCGCCGGCGCGTCCAGCCCGGGGCGGTTGTCCATGACGGCCATATGGGAACTGCCGGAATCAATCCAGACGTCCAGCGTATCCTTGCCCTTTTTCCAGGTCTTCGGCAGGCCGAGGCGTTCGCACAGGTCTTCATCGGAGAGTTCAAACCAGATGTTGGAACCGTGTTTCTCCACCATATCCGCGATTTTGCGGACCAGGGCGGCGTCCAGGACGGCTTTGCCGTTTTCGTCAAAGAAGACGGGCAGAGGCACGCCCCAGGTGCGCTGGCGGGAGATGCACCAGTCCGGCCTGGCTTCCACCGTGCCGTAAATGCGGTTGCGGCCCCAGGAGGGCAGCCACTGCACCTTGTCTATTTCTTCCAGGGCCTGCGGGCGGAGCTTGTCCATGGAGATGAAGAACTGTTCCACGGCCCGGAAAATAATAGGCGTCTTGGAACGCCAGCAGTGCGGGTACTGGTGGCGGTATTCTTCCACGCCGAAGAGGTTGTTGCCCTGTTCCAGCATGGAAATGATGTCCTTGTTGGCGTCAAAGACATGTTTGCCCACCAGGGAGGGCACGCCCACTTCCTCCGTGTATTTGCCGTCGTCGTCCACGGGGGAGAGGACGGGCAGTCCGTATTGGCGTCCTACGTTATAGTCGTCCGCGCCGTGGCCGGGCGCGATGTGGACGATGCCGGTTCCGGTGTCCGTGGTGACGAAATCCGCCAGGATGATTGTTGACGTGCGGGAAAGGAAGGGATGCCGGGCTTCGCAGTTTTCCAGTTCGGCTCCCTTGAATTCACGGATGGTTTCCGCAAGAGCCCAGCCCGTTTTCTGAGCGAAGGCATCCAGCAGCTCTTTGACGATGACGAGGTTTTCCATCTGGCCGTTCTTCATGAACCTGCCTGCCACGTAGGTGAAACGCGGATGGAGGGCGAGACCTACGTTGGCGGGCAGCGTCCACGGAGTAGTGGTCCAGATGACCATGGAGGCTTTCAGTCCCAGGGGATTGTCCAGAAGCGGGAAGCGCACGAAAACGGAGGTACTGACCTTTTCCTTGTAGTCTATTTCCGCTTCCGCCAGCGCCGTATAGGCCCCATAGGACCACTGGACGGGTTTGCGGCTCTGGTACACCGCTCCGTCTTCCACCAGTTTGGCGAACACGCGCAGGATGTTGGCCTCATACGCCGGCTTCATGGTCAGGTAGGGATTCTCCCAATCGCCGAACACGCCCAGGCGGCGGAAGGAAGTGCGCTGAATGTCAATGAATCCTTTGGCGAATTCCGCACAGCGCCGGCGGATTTCCGCCGCATCCAGGTCACGGGCCTTCTGAACCACCTTGAATTCAATGGGAAGGCCGTGGCAGTCCCAGCCCGGAATATAAGGGGCAGCATAACCGGCCATGGTTTTTGATTTCAGGACCAGGTCCTTGAGAATTTTGTTCAGGGCGGTGCCCATGTGCACATCCCCGTTGGCGAAGGGGGGGCCGTCATGAAGGAGGAACCGGGGTGCGCCCTGGGCCATCCTGCGGGACAAAATGCGTTCGTACAGCCCGGTGTCTTCCCACTTTTTCAGGCGTACGGGTTCGTTTTTCGTCAGATCCCCTCTCATGGGGAAGCCGGTTTCCGGTAACAGGATGGTGTCTTTATAATTCTTTTCGGGCGCACTCATGCCCGGAAAAAGTACCACTGGACCCGGTTCCGGTCAACCCTGCGGTGCGGCACATCTGGGTCCTAGCGCATTCATTCCCGCCGTGTTCCGGAGGAGGGGACGGCGCCGGAAGGAGCACCCCCGCGGGCAGAAGCCGGGGAAGGAAGAAATCCCTGTTCCCTGAGCCATTGTTCGGCGGCATCCGGCCATTGATCCGTGGGATGCCCGCGTTTTTCCATGCCATACCCGTGGCCTCCCGTGGGATAGAGATTAAGGCTGACGGGAACCCCCTTATTCCGGCAGGCCTGTTCCATCAACCTGCTGTTGGCGCAGGAAACGCCGTCATCCAGAGCGTGGACGAGGAAGACCGGGGGCGTCTGTTTCGTCACTTGCCGCTCTGCGGAACACATCTCCTCCAGGGCAGGGGATGGTGGCCCAATATTTTGTTGCGCGTTCCCCCGTGGGTTGTATGGGGCGCCATGGAAATGACGGGATAAATGAACATGGAAAAATCCGGACGGGCGGAAATGTTTTTCAGCGGATTTTCCGCTTCTTCCGGCAGGGTGCGGTTTCACAGCGTAGAGGTCATGGCCGCCAGATGGCCGCCTGCGGAAAAGCCCATGACGCCGATGCGGAGAGGGTCAATTCCCAGGGAGGAGGCGTTTCCCCGCACGGTCCTCAGAGCCTGGCGGGCGTCCAGCAGGGGACCGGGAAACTTCCCCAAGGCATTGCTGGTTCCTGAAACGCGGTATTTCACGACAACCCCCACCATGCCGTGTTCCGCCGCCCAGCCGGCAATGCGGCTCCCTTCCTTTTCAAGGGCCTGGATGGAATACCCCCCTCCCGGAAAGATACACAGGGCCGTGCGTTTGTCCTGCGGCTTCCATCCGGCGGGAAAGTGAAGCAGAACCTGCGCTTCCCCCACGTCCGTAATGTGTCCGGCGGAGACTTGTTTTTCTTTCAGGTCCGCCGCTTTCAGCCCCAGGGAAATCCATCCGGAGTGAAAGGCTTTTCCCTCTGAGGGCGGGCAGATGGCCTCCAGCGCGGACGGTTCAGGAGGTACAGCTGCGGCGCAGGCGAATGCCGGAAAAAAAGCGGAGAAGAAGACCGGGTTCATGTTCATGGTTTGTTGGCGAGTGAAATGATGAGTTTGGAAAGTCCCTGCACTACTTCTGCAAACTGGGGATAGTCCAGCTTTTCAGCCGTATCGCTGGTTTCATGATAATCGTCGCAACGGAGGAAGGCCGTATCCGTGACGGCAAAGGAGGGGATGCCTTCCTTCATGTATCCCCAGTCGTCAGACCAGGAAACGCCGCGGGCGTAATACGGGAACACGGCGGAACGCACCGGAAAACGGCTTAAAGTGGAAAATTCCTCCGCGCAGGAGCGTGCCAGTTTGCGGCCCGTGTTGGTGGAGAGGAAGGCAACATAGTCGCAGCGGTCCGGCAGGCCGGCCAATCCGGCAACTACGGCGGATTGGCGTTTTTTATTCACCCGGGGAGAATAGCAGCCCAGCGTTTCCAGGGCAATCATGCCGATGATTTTTTCCCTGCCCGGATGAAGGGAGACGGATTTGGCATGCACGGCGCTGCCCATGGCGGGCGTCTGGTAAAAGGGAGGCTCTTCATTGGCGTAGGCCACCAGGCAAACATCGTGGAGGGTGGAAGTTGCTGCAAGGGCGTGTGCCATTTCCAGCAGGGCGGCTACGCCGGAAGCGTTGTCATTGGCTCCCGGCGTTCCGGTTCGGGAAGGCCGGGCGGGGCCGTGGTCGTGCCAGTTGTCCATGCCCACTTTGGTGTCGTAATGCGCGCCGACGATGAGCATTTTGGGCTGGGGGGAGGTCCCTTTCTTGATGGCGATGAGATTATATGCCGTCCAGTCCTTGACGGCGCCGAATTCTCCGGAGGGTGGGATATGGACAGCCTGGCGCGTGACGGCATAACCCATCTCCTCCAGTTTTTGTTCAATGTAGCGGGCGGAACGCTCCATGGCGCCGGGGTGGTAGACGTTCCGTTCACCAATGGAATCCGCCAGGTGGAATACATGCGCTTTCAGGAGCGTTTCCGTTTGGTCCGTGTCCGGTATTTCTCCGCTTCCGCGGGGAGAAAAAAGCTTGGAACAGGAGCTGAGGGCGATGCAGGCCGCCGTTATGAGCAGACTGAGCCTGAAGGTCATGGAAAAGAAATGCATGGCGGAAGTTGGAAAAGTCATGCAGGAAGAGAATCCTAATGGGAAAGCGGAGGAAAATCAAGACGCGCCGTTTCTCCCTTATTCATGGACAAATCCTTTTTCCGGCCTCGATGCATGAACCGGAATTTGCCCGGACGCGTAGCGGTAGCCGTGGCCTGCACCCGGCCGTCTTGCCAGGACAAATCCACCTTAAGCCCGCCCCGCGTGCGCAATCCCGTGGCGGAACCCTTCTTCCAGTCGTCTGCCAGGGCCGGCGCCAGCAGGATAACCTGGAACCCGTCCTGCATGACCCGGCTCTGGATCAGGCATTCGGCCACGCCGGAGGAAAAGCCGAAGTTTCCTTCTATCTGGAACGGGGGATGCAGATCAAAAAGGTTGGAGTTGATGTAGTGCCTCAGCATGGTGTACATCCTGTCCTCTGCGGCGTTTCCGTCGCCTAGGGCGGCGTAAAGATTGATGAGCCATGCCGTGCTCCATCCCGTCCTGATGCCATTGTTTCCCATATCCGCGTACTTGCGCCGGAAATCGGCTGACTTGCGTACAGCCTCCGCGTATTCCGGCGTATTGAGAACGTCCCATTCCGTGCCGGGAAATAGGCCGTAAAGGTGGCTGATGTGTCGGTGGCCCTTCTGCATTTCTTCAAAAGGCTGCCTCCATTCCTGTACCCTTCCGTCGGGGCCGATGGCAGGTTGGGGAATTTTCCTGAGGAATTGAACGGCTTTAACCAGAGTAGGCGTTTGTACGCCCAGCTCCCCGCAGGCGTAAATGTAATTGCGGAGGGATTCCCTGCCCAGAAGCTGGTCATGGGAAGCGCCGTTGGAAACATAGGAAAGCACGTTGGGGCCTGTGCCGTCCGGCGCGTAAAATCCGGTCTCCGGCGATACGCCGGGACCGGAAAGGTAACGGCCCTCGCCGTCATCTTCAAACCAGGACATGATGAAACGAGCGTTGGATTCCAGAATGGGCAGCGATTTTTTAAGGTCTTCTCGGTCTCCGGTGAAACGGTAGCTGTCCACCAGGTGGGCGCATGCCCACGCCCCGTTCATGAGGCTGGCCCCCCATTCCGGATTGTTGCCTGAAAAATAGGTGAGTTTCCAGCAATCCGTATAGTGACCGAAGCAGAAGCCGTCCCGTTTGATAAAGCGCGCGAATTCCTCTCCGTGGGGGCGCAGGCTGCGGACAAAATCAAGATAGGAGTTCTGGAATTCTCCCAGCCCGGTGATATGGGAGGGCCACTGGTTCATCTGGCTGTTGATGTTCAGGAAATAACAGCCCATCCACGCCGCCCTCAACTCCGGATTCCATAATCCCTGTAAACCGCAGGGAAGCTGCCCCGGCCTGGTGTGGACAATCGTGCAGAAGCGGCCGAACTGGAAAAGCTGTTCCAGAAGATCCGGATCCTTCTTTCCCTGTTTGACCCGCTCCAGTCTTTGGGCGGTGGTCATGGCGGAGACCCCGGCTGGGGAATCTCCCAGATCCACCTGGCAGCGCGTCATGAGCCGGGAAAAATAATCTTCCGTTTCCGCCGCCAGTTTTTTCCATCCCGCCTTTTGCGCTTTTGCCAGGATTTGCGCGTTTTTATCCGCCAGGGAATGCGTCAGGGGAGCTTCCGGCTTCCGGATATTGTAATCTGTGGAAATGGATGAAAGCACCAGCACTTCCCGGGCGGAATCAAGAATAATTGTTGAGCCTTTGCGGGTAATGGAGGCTCCGGGAGCCAGGATGACCACCGTGTTTTCAAACCGGGTGCCTCCGTTGCTTCCCTGTCCTTCCAGCGTCCAGCCATTCGGCTGCGCAACAATTCGGGAAGCCGGATCCGGGTGTTCCAGATTCAGGGAAACGCGGCATCCGGACGGCATTGTGCAGGCAATGTGGTAGGCGGCGCAGTCGCTGGACGGAGCCGCCAGGATTTCTGTGGTCAATTCCCCAGTGCCGAATTGGGCGCGGGTGGTTGCCTTGCCCCGCCGCATATCCAGCGTACGCTGATAGGAGGAAGGTGAGGGGAGCCCTTGGAATTCCACCTGGAGACGCCCCCCCCTGCTGGTAATCCCCCGCAATATTGCCGGGGGGAAGGATGTTCTTCCGGAATATCTGGTCCGCACTGCGGTATTTTCCTTCCTTGCAAAGTTCGCGCGCCTTGTCCAGAGCTTCCGCGGCGCCTTCCCTCATTTGGAAATTTTTCTTTGCGAAAATGCTTCCTTCATTGAGGATGACGGTTTCCTTCGGGAAAACGCCGAAAGAGAGGATGCCCAGCCTTCCATTACCCGTTCCGTATCCTTCCGTCCATACCCGGGCGGGAGTGGCGGCGGTGACCTGCATGGGGGCCGGAATGGCCCGGAGGGGGCCGGCCGCCGCGAAAAGGCAGAGCAGGAAGGAATATTTCAAGGTTGCAGGGACGTTCATGGGAGAAGATGAATGTTGCGTATAATAAAAGTAAAAGAAAGCTGATGTAAAAAGCTCTATTTCTTTAATCGGTCTCCGGTGCCGGAGTAAATGAGCGCAAACGCAATGCTTCCCGCCAAAAAGCACAGGGATGCGGACAGAAGCACGGAGTTCTGGAGAAGGATGCTGGCAAGCCAGAGCAGCATGGTGAAGGCGAGGCAGTACATGATTTTCCCCATGAACCGGCACAGCGCCTGTTCATCATACTGCCTGTTCTGCCCTCTGCCCATCATGTTGTAGCCTGCGATGAGGAAGGAGCATTTCCCCGTGGAAAGAATGGCTCCAAGAATGATGAACCCTGCCATCATGGCGACGGGTATTGGAACAGGTGCATCCATAAGCTGGCAAAATGGGGAAGCGGAAGAATCCGGACATTCGTCCGGACGTGTATGCAGGACGGCGTTTTGCGAAATACGTTAGGGAAATTATTGTTCTTTCAGCACCGGAGAAACTCTGTTTTTCCTGCCGAAAGTTTCCGCAGGGCACGGTTACGGTTCCTTTTTGGCATCAAAACAGGAAGCAGCAGGAACAGAACCAGGCGATGATAAGCAGGCCGCAGGTAAATTCCAGCAGCAGTCCGGCAAGCATCCCAAGCGCCGCTCCGGAACCGGCCTTGAAGGCGTCCATGATATCCTTTCTGGCAAAGATAAGTTCCGCCAGAAGCGCCCCCAGGAACGGCATGAACAAAAGGCCCACGATGGGGGAGAAAAGGAGGCTCCCCGCCACGGCGCCGATCATGGCTCCCCAGATTCCGGCGGCAGTGCTGCCGAATTTTTTAGCCCCCATGCCTCCGGAAAGCTTGTCAATGACCATGCCTCCCGCCACCAGCAGCGCCAGGACGGTCCATTCCCACCACGCCAGGTTTTCTCTGCCCATGACTCCCTGCCAGACGCACCCGGCCGCAATGATCATAATGCCGGGAAGCATGGGGATGAGCGTGCCGATCAGCCCCATGCCGAATAACAGCAGGGTGACACACCAGACGAGGGTTTCCGAAAGGAGATGGGGCATGCTTTCTTTCTTATCAGGAAGCCGGGAGGGAGGCAAGGTTTCTGCCCGGCTTAAGGATGACGAAGAAAGGGAAAAAGGGGGATAGATTGTTGTTGCGGTCGCTGCGGGCGTGGTATGGAATGGCGTCCATGACTTCCACCTGTGCTTATCTATGCGGTTGCATCATGCTTTTTGGTGTTTTTTCTCAGGAGGCCATGTCTTCTCCGGCTTCTGTTTCCACAGCGGATTCCTCCGCCGTTCAAGAATTGGCTCATTCCCTGAAAGCCCGTGTGGGCATGGCTGCGGAAATGCTGGATACGGGGGAAACCGTCGCGGTGGGGGATGAGGCGGACTATCCCATGCAGAGCGTC
>CAJKMG010000021.1 GCA_905200945.1 uncultured Akkermansia sp.
CCTCATCTACTACAACTACCGGCATCTCAATCCGCACGACGGCAGGTGGATCAGCCGCGATCCCATCGCGGAACAGGGAGGGTGGAATTTGTTCGCCTTTGTTAAAAATCAATCCAACCAGCGTATTGATGGAATGGGCCTTAATGAAGTCATTATTAGTGGAGGGTGTAATACAAATATGGGAGGAATGAATGGTTCAAGTATATATTTTGATCGATTTATAACATATTTTACCCTAAATGTAGGTCAAAAATTTAATATTCCAACATTTCATGATAGAAACTGGTCAAATTTTATAACTGCAGCAGAAGAACAAATTAAGAAGCGAAAAGAAAATCTTAGGCTTGGTGAAAGGATAGAGTGGTTTGTAGAGTATGATTCATACCGAATACGAGCTATTAATGATAAGATGGGATCACAATATTACTTGGATCAAATTAGGAAAAAAGCTAAAGAGCTTGATGTAGATTTAAAATTTTATAAAAGTAAAAAAGATCTTGCACAGCTAGTGAATACAATTCAAGTATACCAATTGGATAATATCACAGGAACTGTTACTACGATCTTTATGGAAAGAAGCGGACAAGATCGAATTTCTCGTCTTGTTTATTATGGTCATGGATATAAAGGAGCTCTGACCCCTAGGTTCCCATTTCCTACTTATGGAGTCCCTAATACTGAAATTTCTATTACTAGTGAAGATATTCGTCAAGGTATCTTTCAACAAGGAAGTTTTATGCAAAGTGCAGTAGTAATTAGTTGTGGCTGTAATACGGCTACTCCTCCAGATGAAAATATACCTTCATTTGCGGAAGTATGGAAAGGTTTTTTTGGGAGTGTTATGTATGGCGTAAAAGGTAAAACTGATTATACGAATCCTAAAAAACCCCAACCTTCGGGGGCTTCAGAGTGGATGCCAAAAGAACCTCCATTATAATAATACAACAGAATTATGTAGAATAATCTTACCGAAAGATTTTCAATCTGAAATTCAGTAAATTGATCAGATGAAAAAAGGGAATATTAATGAAACAAGACTAGAATAAACAATTTTGTAATACAATGAAGGAAATAAGGGAAATAAAAGAAAAAAATATAGATAAGGAATCTGCGATTATAGCGATAAAGATCATAGTTTTTCCAATTGTTTTATTTGTGATAATTATATTTGGTATTTTTTTTCTTGTCGGAAAGTTAAATAATTTTTATTATTTACCAGAAAATTATCGAGGAAATACATTAGAATATCATCATGAACAGCTTGCCCAGGAAGGTTTTTCGTATCTTGGAAAAACGGAAACTCAGGGAGTTCCTAAATATTTAGCTAAAGATATATATATATATAGAAAAAAAGTATTATTGGGTTTTTATCATTATATCATGTTATCTAAAAAGAAAAATGGATTAAAGATAGATTCTGGAGGTCAGTATTTATCTACTCCTTTCAATAAATTAATTTTTTCATACTATAAAAATTTTGTTCCTAAAGAACGCCCCCCGATAGTCAATCGAGAAGATATACAGTAGCGGCTCTGCAAGAATTTTTTGTTAGTTGAATATATGAGTTTTTAAAATCAGTGCATAGAATTTAGATAGTCTGAATACTAAGAGTGAAAGTAATTTGTAATTACTTTCACTCTTTCTATTTGTTAGAAAGAAAATATGGTGAATGATTTTTATCAAACACTATCATAACCTTTATAACTTGACTATATTTACAATCAAGGTAGTATTTGAGAAACAAACAACAAGTAATAATACTAATATCTAAAACAGAAAGTATCATTAGATCATGCAAGTGATAAGATTTTTATCATGAATAATGGTTGTTTATTGATATTATGAATATTAAAATATGATAGTCTAATTAAAAATATAAAAATGAAGCCATTAATTTTAACAATATCAGGGTATCTTCTGATTATAATATTTATAATTTTCGCGTTGTTGTTGTCTATATCTTTAGATTCAAGTTTATGGTATGATTGGATAGCACGAATGATACTGATCTTATCGGTAATTTTAAACATCTTATGTTTTTTTATGAGTATTTCACTTATATTAAAAAGATATAAAATTTTGATGAATGCCTTAGCTCTTATTCTTTCTATCACTTTCATAGTTATATCATATCCGGTAATTCTTGAAGAAATTTCAATTATCACTAACTAATTTTTGCGTATTATAACAATCAGAGATTAAAAAAATTGATTGACTAGTAAGTGATGTCCGGAGAGACAGCGAACTTCCACGCGCGCTACCTCTACCGTGACTACCTGCAGGTGGCGGAGTGCGACTTGACCGGGGAAACGCCGGAGGTTGTGCGCAGTTACATCTGGGCCCCCTCGGAACCTGAGGCCACGCGCGTCCTGTCCATGACGCGCTGGGAAGTAGACGGGACGCAGGAGAAAGAGCATCTCTACTGCATGCACGACGCGATGAAAAACGTCACCTCCCTCTTCGGGGAAGCGCGCGGACGCCGCGCGCTGTATGAATACCGGCCGTACGGAGGTCTGATCACGTCGGAAGGCAACATGGCGGAAGAGAACAAATTCCGCTTCTCCAGCGAATACATGGACGACGAGCTCGGCCTCATCTACTACAACTACCGGCATCTCAATCCGCACGACGGCAGGTGGATCAGCAGGGATCCCATCATGGAACAGGGTGGCTGGAATTTGTATTTATCTTTAAAAAATAATTCTCACCTCGTTGTTGATTATCTTGGCACTATTCCTCCTCCTGGTGGATTTTGGACAGGTACTACTGGATACGAATCATTAAGAATACCATCATCAGCACCATCAAATTCAAAAAAAAGAATTTGACTAAAGTTTTGTGGAAAGGTATAAAACGAAAGGTAATTGTTGTTGCAAAAACTATTGAAAAATATAATATTACTACAAGGCTTCAAGGAGCTTTACAGGTAATGGGAGGTGGATTTGAAGCAACTGCAGGATCTGTAGGTCTTTTGGCTCCAGAGCCTACAGCAATGTCTAAAGTCATTGGAGCTATTTTATATGTGCATGGAAGTGATGTTGCCCAAGCTGGTCTTAGGGTTCTTATTACTGGAGAATATAATTCAACAATGACACATGAAGCAATAACTAGTACTGCAAAGGCAGTTGGTGTTTCTCCGCAATTATCCGAAAATATTGCTACGGGTGCAGAAATTGCATTAGGGGCAAAAGCATTATCAACTCCTGTGAAATCTTGTTGTCCAACAGTTATAGTAGAAGCCGAAAATGTTAAAGTAACTACTGTATCTAGATGGGGAGCTGAATTAAAACCTAATACTTGGGTCATGGAAGGAGAGCCAACATTATGGAATTATATTTGGTCTGGAAAATGGTAGCCAGGAATGGGGAATAAATTTTCTCCTCCTTGGAAAGTCCAATCGTATATCGTTCCCAAAAAGTCCATCGAATGTCCGGGAGGAAAAGGAATTGATGGGGCTATAAAATTACTCGTTCCTGCTAAACAAAGAATTTATAAACCTTAATTAGAATTAATAAAAAATGGTAATTAATATAATTTTATTTTGGATATTAGTTGTTTTTGGAAGCATTGTTAGTTTATATAATTGGATAATATTTTTTAAATCCTTTGTAATAAAATCCGAAAAATCATCTTGCATTCCTCTGTTGGGTGGGGGTGCAATCTATTTAGCTATGAATCTTCCTGGAATAGATATGGAAGAATACGAATCTATTCCCTTATTATTGGATTATGGATGCATTCCTCTTTTTGTTCACACGTTTTTTTTCTTGATGTATAAAGGATTGAAAGGACTATTTAAATAGCGTGTTTTTTCTATTAAAAAAAAGAATAAGTATATTAAAAAATTTAATTTTGTCACCTCTGATCTTTCAGAGGTGACATTTCATGAAAATTTTCAAGTAAAATACTGTATTTGTTCTTTTCTTTATTTTGATTATATGGAATGCCGTACTATAAAGAGAGTAAAAACAATTTTGGTAGTTCTCTATTAAGGGTGTTTGCAGATAGCGAAGTACGAATTAATTAAGGAAATACTGGCTTTTATGCGCGGTTATATTTCAGATTGCTCCGATGAGGGAAGATCAATGAAACAAGATTAGAGTAAATAATTCCGTAAAATATGATGATGTTAAAAAATGTTGTTTTTCTATGTAGCGCATTGCTTTACTCCTGCTCGGAAGATGTTGATTCGTCTCAATTTGATTTAAATAATCATTCCGTTAAAACAAACAGGAATGGTTTATATAGATGCCCGCCGGAAGAGTTATGTAAAAAATATCCTCTTAAAAAATATTCCTGGAAAGAAAAGAAAACAATAGCCAAGTCTTTTGTTATTGGAACAACAACTCAACAAGAAGTAATAGAGATTTTAGGAATTGATATAGTAAGAAGATCTAATCCTCCCGTCATAGATAGTTTGGGTTATTGTTGTAACAAGAGCGATCCGGAGTATCCCGGTGACGAATGGTTAAAATTTCTTGATTTTCACTTTAATGAAGAAGGGAAACTTGTTAATTATTATGAAGTAAAAGTTCCCTATCCTGTTCCTCATTAATATTCTTGTTATTTACACAATGTTCCTTCCGGCTTATACCGGAAGGAACATTTGCTATTATTTTGACTATTGATATTCAGTAAATTGCTCCGATAAAAAATCAGGAAGATCAACGGAATAAGACTAAAGTAAATAATTCCGAAAATAATTAATTAAACTCTAATATGAAAATAGTCGTGTCTTCTTAGATATTTATTTTAACACCTGTCTTCGTTCCAATTTACTGCTCTGCACATGCTGGGGGGGCAGCCGCTTGTCTCCGTACAGAAGCAGCTCCTGTCCGAACTCTCCGGAGTTCTGGAAACAAAAACAATAAGTATTGACGAACGCGGCTTGATTGCGGCGGAATGAACGGAGTATGCTGAAAATACGGAAAGAGTCCAAAAGAACGACTTCTTATGTTCAAGCGTCACGGCGATAGTCCTGGAGCTTGCACGGCCACGGGGATGATCCAGACCTGATGGACTTGCCATGGGGGCATGAGGTTGGAACGCGAAAAATGTATGACGATGGCAACCAGGAGCTAGTGAAAACTTCTATCGATATCAGGAAGTCTCGACAATGCCGAATAATGTTGCTGTAGTAATGCGTACAGCAAGAGACCTAATATCAAGATATGAACCAAAGTTAGTAAATTGCCTCCTCTGAATCCAAGTACCGCTTCTGTTACACCTAATGCGTTTAAAATAGATGAAGAATGCAAAAAAAGGGAAAATAAATAATCAATAACATGAAATTTTTGTTAATTTTTATTATATCTGTTATTTCTATATCTAATTCTAACATCAAAGATAAAACATTGATATTGAAAGAGATTATGGAATTACCACCAAATCTTTTCTATGAAGAAAATAGAGAATCATTTCAAAAAAGGATTGAGCAAGGTAAATTTTGGGTAGATCAGGAAGAAAAAATATCATATTTATTCATAAACGGAGATGGCGAATTTGGAAAAAGATTATTCATGTTAGATGAAAAATTAAATCTATATATAATTCATCTAAGCAATGATGAAGAAGGTGGTAAGGATTACATGTTGTATAAATATGACCGTCTAAAGAAAACGGCGCTTTTAATTGGTACATTTAAACAGTGTTTATTTGAAAAGTAAATAATTGATACGCAGTTTTTTCTAATATGATTTAATAACTTTAAATAGACCTGCAGTTATTTAATTGCAGGTCTATTTGTGTTTGGGTGTCAGCTATCAAGATATCTACAGGAATCTGGCAAGTCGCCTACAATGTGGAAAACCTCCCGGTGCGCTTCGTCAATGAAAGCGCCAAAACCGTGGTGGAATGCACCTGCGACTACATGGGCAGACGGCACACCCGCAAAGTGAGCGTCAACGGGACGGTGAGCAGCTACCTGCGCTACATGTACCGCGGCTACCTGCAAATAGCCGCCATAGATGCCGTCAGCGGAGCCTTCCGATGGTTCCTGTTCTGGGACCCGACGCAGCCTGAGGCTGCGCGCCCGCTGGCCATCCGCAAGGACGGCACCTGGTACAAGCTATTATTCCCCGCGCCGGAGGACTGCCCCCTTGCTGGCATTCGTGGCAAGCTGGCGGTAACGGCTCAGCCAGGAGGAGGAAACCCTGTTGTAGGTAGGTTTCCAATCCGCACGGCGGCGTGCGATTTCCTCCCCGCTCAAACAGACGTTCAGCGTGCGGTCCGGAATGGAATACTCAATAATATCCCCGTTTCTCAGCAGGCCGATCAGGCCGCCTTCCGCCGCTTCCGGGGAAATATGGCCAATACAGGCTCCGTGGGTAGCTCCGGAAAAACGGCCGTCCGTGATAAGCGCCACTTCCGCTCCAAGGCCCTGTCCCATAATATAGGAAGTGGGAGCCAGCATTTCCTGCATTCCGGGGCCGCCCTTGGGTCCTTCATTGCGGATGACAACCACATCGCCGGACTTCACCTTCCCGGCGAGGATGCCTTCACAGGCCTCTTCCTGAGACTCGAAAATCACGGCGGGTCCACGGAAACTCATCATGTCCGGATGCACACCCGCCTTTTTCACCACAGCGCCCTCCTCGGCCAGGTTGCCGAACAGAATCGCCAGGCCGCCATCACGGGAATAGGCATTCTCCAATGGATGAATCACGGTTTCATCCTCAATGCCGCATCCCTCTACTGTTTCACCCAGCGTCTTCCCGCTGACGGTCATGGCATCCAGATGAAGGGCTCCGGGAATCCTGGCAATTTCATGAATGATGGCGCTCACCCCGCCTGCACGCAAAACATCCTGCATGTGGAAGCGGGAGGAAGGGGCCACTTTGCAAATATTCGGGGTTCGCCTGGAAATATCATTGATGCGCTGGAGGTCATACTCCACGCCGGCTTCCCTGGCGATAGCCAGCGTATGGAGCACGGTATTGGAACTGCCGCCCATGGCCATATCAATTGTAAAAGCATTGTCGATAGCGTCACGGGTCACGATGTCCCGCGGCAGAGGGCCGTCCGCCTTCGCCATCTCCACGGCGCGGCGCGCAGTCTGCTTCCAGAACTCCTTTCGTTCCTCTGAAGTAGCCAGCAGGGAACCGTTGCCGGGAAGGGCCAGGCCGATCACCTCGCTCAGGCAATTCATGGAATTGGCCGTAAACATGCCGGAGCAGGAACCGGCGCCGGGACAGGCGCGGCATTCCAGGGAATGAAGTTCCTCCGCATTAATCTTGCCTGCCTTAAAACGGGCGACAGCCTCAAACACGCTGTTCAGGTCCAGCACCGTGCCGTCCTCCGCCATGCCGGCGGCCATCGGACCGCCGCTGCAGAAAATAGTGGGAATATTGCAGCGCAGGGCGCCCATAATCATTCCGGGAACAATCTTGTCGCAATTAGGGATGCAGATCATGGCATCAAACGCATGAGCGCTCAGCATCGTCTCTACGCTGTCCGCGATCAGCTCACGGCTGGCCAGGGAAAACTTCATGCCGCCGTGGCCCATGGCAATGCCGTCACAAACGCCGGGGAGGTTGAATTCCACGGGAGTTCCTCCGGCCTTGCGCACTTCCTCCTTGATGAGGGCGGCCACCCTGTTCAGGTGGACATGGCCCGGAATCACTTCATTAAAAGAATTGCAAATGGCAATGAAAGGACGGCTTAAATCCTCATCCGTCATTCCGGTGGCACGCATCAAACTGCGGTGCGGCGCACGCTCGAACCCTGCTTTAACTCTATCGCTTCGCATAACAATACAACTGTTGCGGCGCAAGTATATCACATGACGCAGGGAAGAGAAGTTGAATCTAAGGCCAGTCTTGCAAAACGAAAACGCCTCCGTTACAGTATGTTTGCATAAGAAGAAGCTTTAACTGTCCGGAACCGCCTCCCGGACGGGAAATGTGAACGAATCGTCACATCTAAAATCGGGACACCGCCCTTTCTTTCATCGTAAAAAACAGACATGGCAACTATTCTTATCGCTGAAGACGATCACGCCATTTCAGACCTCGTAGCCTACAACCTGGAACGTGCGGGCCATACGCCTCTGGCGGCCTATGACGGCCTGACCGCGCTGGAAGCGGCGCGCCGGGACAAGCCGGAACTGATCCTGTTGGACCAGATGATGCCGGGCATGGACGGACATGGCGTACTGAGGGAACTGCGCCGGGACAGCCGCACCCAGAACATTCCCGTCATCTTCCTGACTGCCAAGGCCCAGGCGGAAGACCGCATCCAGGGGCTGGAACTGGGAGCGGACGACTATGTGACCAAACCGTTCAGCCCCAAGGAACTTGTCCTGCGCGTGGCCAGCGTGCTGAAGCGGTGCGAGCGCACTCCGGGCAGCGTCATCGCGGAATACGGCCCCTTCACTTTTGATAAAAACGCCCTCAAATTCTATATCGACAAGGAGGAAGTAGACCTGACGGCCACGGAATTCAAGCTCATGATCCATATGGTTGAACGGGAAGGACAAACCTTGAACCGCAACGATCTGCTCAGTTGCGTATGGGGGTACAGCCACCAGGCCCAGAGCCGTACGCTGGACACGCATATGAAGCGGCTGCGCCAGAAACTGGCTCCCTATGCGGACTGCATTGAAACCGTCCGCAGCATCGGCTACCGCTTTACCCTGCCGGGACGCCGCATCCCGGAGGAAAAGGCTTAACACTCCGGTTCCATGTCGGCCATCGACTACATTTTAACCATCCTTATTCTGGCCTCCCTGTACCTGAACTGGCATCTGGCCCAGGTATGCCGGGCCGCCATGAAAGCCCGGAAAAAAGCCTTGCGGGACGCTCAGCGCCTGCTGAAGCGCGGGGAAGAAGCGCAGGAACAGGCCATCGTGGACAAAAGGCGCTTCCTGGAAGCTCTGGGAGAGGCCTTCCTGCTCATCGGGCCGTCCGGACACATCGTGCTGGCTAATACGCTGGCCAAAGAACTTTTTCAGGAAGAAAAGCTGGAAGGACGCAAAGTGGAGGCTCTGGTCTGCAACCAGGAACTGCTGGGGCACGTTCAGGAAGCGTTCGATACGGACGGCCCCGTCACCAAGGAATTCACGCTGAGCGCCGCCAATTCCCCCGGCGGCGTGCAAAACGGCATCACAGCGTGGCATCTGGACAGCGCCATCACGGACGCCCCAATCAGAGAAAAGCGCATCCTGCTGCGCAACATCACGCAGAACTACCTCACCAACCAGATGCGCCGGGACTTCGTGGCAAACGCCTCCCACGAGCTGCGTACGCCCCTCACCATCATCGTGGGATATCTGGAAAACCTGATGGAGGACGATCTGGTGGAGGAAAGTCCCGGACTGGCCCGCAAATTCATCGGAGTCATGCACCAGAACAGCCAGAGGCTGATGAATATTATTGAAGACATGCTCATGATCTCCAAACTCGAATCAGGCCACAAGGCGATTCTGAAAGAGCAGTGGTTCCGCCTCACCTCCTGTGCGGACGACGTCTTCTCCCGTCTGGATTCCATCCGGGAGAAAAAACAGGCCGTCCTGCACATGGACATTCCCACAGGCTGGGAACTTTATGGAGACCCCTTTTACTGGACGCAAATTCTGTTCAATTTGGTGGAAAACGCCCTCAAACAAAACACGGAGCCGGGACTTTCCATTACTGTGGCCGCCGCCAAAACACAGGATGCCTGCGTCATCACCGTCACGGATACGGGCGTGGGCATTCCCGCGGAAAGCATCCCCTTCCTCTTCAACCGCTTCTACCGGGTGGAAACCCACCACTCCTCGGAAATCAAGGGAACAGGCCTGGGCCTCTCCATTGTGAAGCGCGCCGTAGAAGCCCACGACGGAGCCATCACCGTCTCCAGCATCCCACACCGGAAAACCGTCTTTACCATCACCATTCCCCTGCAACGGTTCCGGGAAGAAAAGACGTCATAAGGCGCCGATGCGAAACAGCCAGACATGGTCTGTCGTTAAAACCGGGAAAAATACATCCTTTCCAACCCGGAGGGATTGTCTGCGAGACATCCGCCTGTTTTTTCAAGCCCTGTGTTATGGAGTATGCGTAGGCTTCATTCCGCTCATCAGAATGATTCCGGTCTTCCTTGAAAGGAAACAGCCATGGAAGACAGCCGTTGTTTTAAGCAGCCGTATCCATATAAAAAACGGCGTCCTTCCGTGATAAGGAGGACGCCGGAATTTTCCGGAAATCGGACAGACTGCCAGTTTGAGCAGCGAAGCGCACAAACCTCAGGACTTGTAACGCAAACGCTTCTTGTGACGGTTCTGACGCATGCGCTTGCTGCGCTTATGCTTGTTGATTTTTGCTTTACGGCGTTTTTTGAGCGATCCCATGATTGTGGTTCGTTTGTTGTTTTACTGTGGTGAGAAAAAATCTAGTACACCAGCTTGTTAAGCGGGTATTCGATGATGCCTTCCGCGCCCAGGGCCTTGAGCTGCGGAATGATATCCCTCACGACGGATTCGTCAATGACCGTTTCCACGGCCAGCCAGCCTTCTTCCGCCAAATGGGAAATAGTGGGACGGCGCAGAGACGGCAGAGCCTCTACCAAGCCGTTCAGGGAGGCTGCAGGGAGGTTCATTTTCAGGCCTACCTTCCGGCGCGCTTCCAGAGCGCCCTTGAGCATCATGACCAGGCGTTCCAGTTTCTGCTTTTTCCACTCGTCCCGCATGGTTTCCCGGTTCGCGATAAACTGGGGATAGGAGGTCATCAGGGTGTCCACGATGCGGAGCTTGTTGGCCTTGATGGAGCTGCCCGTTTCCGTGATGTCCACGATGGCGTCCACCAGTTCCGGCACCTTCACTTCCGTAGCGCCCCAGGAGAATTCCACGTGGGCTTCAATGCCCTTTTCCTGAAGCCAGCGTTCCGTGATGCCCACGCCTTCCGTGGCAATGCGCTTGCCCTGAAGGTCTTCCGCGCAGGTAATGGGAGAATTTTCCGGGACTACCAGCACCCAGCGGGTAGGTTTGGAGGTGGCTTTGGAGTATTGAAGATCCGTCAGCACTTCCACATCCGCCCTGTTTTCATAAATCCAGTCACGCCCGGTAATGCCGCAGTCGATGAAACCGTCATTGACATAACGGCCTATTTCCTGGGCACGGATCAGGAAAAGTTCCAGATCGTCGTCGTCGCAGGCCGGACGGTACCCGCGGCTGGACACATACACATTGTAGCCGGCCTTGCGGAACAATTCCACAGTGGAATCCTGCAAACTGCCTTTGGGAAGAGCTATTTTGAGTTTCTTCGACATGATGGGACGGGAATGAAAACCCACACGGGCCTCATTGTCAAGTTTAGAACCGAATCCGGCCCATTTTACCGGGCCATGAGCCGTTCAATGTCATCAGGCAGCAGAGGAACGTCCCCCAGCAGGTCGATGTTTTCCGTTTCCCCGATCAGGATATCGTTTTCCAGACGGATGCCTATGCCTTCTTCCGCAATATAGATGCCCGGTTCAACGGTGAAAACCATGCCCGGCAACACAACGGGATTGGCTTCGCCCACATCATGCACATCCAGCCCCAGGAAGTGGGAGCACCCGTGCATGTAATATTTCCGGACAATGGGAGGATCGGACGGTTTTTCCGCCACCTGAGCAGGCGTGATAAGCCCCAGCTTAACGAGTTCCCCCGCGGCAAAAACGCGCACCAGGCGTTCGTACTCCGATTTCAGGATGCCGGGTCTCAGAATCTTTTTGGCATAGGTCATCATATTCAGCACGCTTTCATATACAGCGCGCTGGCGGGGGGTGAATTTCCCGTTCACGGGAACGGTGCGGGTCATGTCGGAGTTGTAATTCCCGTATTCCGTGCCTATGTCCATGAGCACCAGATCACCGTCTTCGCACCGCTTGTCGTTTTGGATATAATGCAGAACGCAGGTATCCTTTCCGGAAGCGATGATGGGCAGGAAAGAAAATTTGCGCGGACCACGGCTGATGAATTCGTTGGCCAGAAATCCCTCAATCTGCCATTCGCCCACCCCCGGCCTGATGAACCGGAGCAGTTCCCGGAAACCTTCATTGGTGATGTCGCAGGCTTTTTTGAGAGCCTTGATTTCTTCCGGCTTTTTGATTTGCCGCATGTCCGCCATGATTTCATAAACATTCTTCAAAACAGCGTCCGGGAATTTTTCCTTCAGCTCCTTGGTCATGCGGGCATTGCGCGTTTCCACCGGGCAGGTGCAGCGCGGATGCTGGTTAGCTTCCACAAAGACCATGGAAGCGGACGGCACCAGCGCTTCCAGCAGCGCATCATATTCATCGGTCCAGCGCACGTCCTGAATGCCGCTCAGATCTCTCGCCTGGTCCTGCGTAAGCCGTGCTCCTTCCCAGATGGCAATCTGTTCATTTGTCTCACGCAACAGCAGAATTTCATCCCAGCCGTCCTCCCGGATGGTCATGATCAGGACGGTTTCTTCCTGGTCAATTCCCGTGAGATAAAAGAGGTTGGCATTCTGATGCAGGGCAAAAGTGCCGTCCGCATTCGTAGGAAATACGTCGTTGGCATGCAGAATCAGCATACTGCCGGCAGGCAGGCGGGAAGCAAGTTCTTCACGGTTGCCGGAAAAAAAGGAAGAAAGAAGCGGCTCGTATCTCATATCAACAGCATGCCCCGCTTTTCCGGCTTGTCAATCATGCATCCGGACACGGGGTAACCTTGCGCGTTTCCTTGTCGTCCGGAGTTCTTCTGACCGTGCCGTTTCCCCGCTCCGGTTATTCTTATGCCATTCGCCCATTCCCTGCCGGCCCCCCTCCCGTTCGTTCATCATACATACCATAGGCAAAGGCACGGAGTTTCCCCGAAATTACCGGTGCCGACCCCGCCGGGAAATACTCCTGGCGCCAATCGGGTCATGACTCGAACACCGGCCGTTCGGATGCCGTCTTATCCTGCATGTACAGCGCTATTCCACGGCTATTCCTGGCGCTGGGAGCAGGTTTGTTTTTTTCCTGTTCCAGTTCCCGGACAATGCCCGTTTCCCCCTTGATCACCCATCCCCTTCACGCAGACTCCAGGCAGAGTTGTTTTGGAGGCGTTTGGTATAATCCCTCGGAACAGGCCGTCTGGAATTCCCCAAGGCTGAAAGTATATGTGGCCCCCGTCAATATTGATTACATCAAGGCCAAATTCCCCAAGGCGGCCCCGTCCCTGGCGGCACAATTCAGGGCCGAGATGCAGAGAGACATCCGCAACGTGCTGGAAAACAAATCCAAACAGACAGGCGGAAGGATGAAATGGCAGTTGGTTGACCGCCCCGTTCCGGGATCCGTAACTCTCCGCCTCGCCATAGTCAGGCTGAAGCCTACGGACGTGGGCGGCAACATTATGTCCGATCTTGTTTCCCTAGTCTCCCCCCTTCCGGGAACCTCCCTGATCCTGGGGCGCTTCATGAGCGGGGACGTAGGCATTGAAGGACGCCTGTCAAATACGAATACGGGCGCCGGCATCATGGAATTCAAAGCTTACAACACGGACCCCATCACCCTGTTTTCCGTAAAGGAATTTGAACGTTTTGCCTTTGACCAAAGGAATTTGCGGCTTTTTTCCAGCTGCATTGCAGATATTTTCAAGGCAGGCCCCGCCAGCAATATTCCCAAAACAGGGGAATTTGACCTGGACCCGTTTTAAACGGCCTTTCCGGACGATTCCTTTCCGTCTTTCTTTTCAGGTTCATAGAAAGCGCATTCCTGAACCGTCTGCCTGGTCTTGAAAGCATATATAAAGAAAGCGACGCCCACCAGCAGGAGAAAAACGGAAAGAAACTGCCCCCGGGTCAAACCCATGGAGAAAGGGGAGTCCGGTTCCCGGTACTCTTCGCAAATAATTCTGCCCGCAGCATAAAGAACGGCAAAAATTCCGCAGAACAAGCCGTTCCACGCACGGGGGAACCTTATCCGGACAAACCACAGCACGGCAAAGAGAAGCACACCTTCCGCAAACGCTTCATATAGCTGGGAAGGGTAGCGCGCATGGTCCTGCATCATCTGCCCCACGATTTCCCTGATAGCGGGAGTATCCCTCACCCGGTCGGTCACCCAGGCGGCAGTCATTCGTTCCGGCACGGCTACGCCGGAAAGGGACAGTTTGTCCAGCAATCCGGGCGTTTCATAAATGCGGGAGGCCACCCGGACGAACAAGTCCGGATCCTGGGAAAGTTCTGCCGGAAAAATCATTCCCAGGGAAGATCCGGGCGGAACAATGCGCCCATACAGTTCCCCGTTGATAAAATTGGCCAGGCGCCCGCAAAACAGCCCAACGGGAGCTACAATGGCCAGGCCGTCCAGAAGAGCCGCCCACTTGACACGGTGCTTCCACGCATAATAAAACGTGTACAGCCCCACTCCAATCATTCCCCCGTGGCTGGCCATGCCCCCTTCCCACACTCTCAGGGCCATGAGCGGATCCGCCAGAAACTGGGACCAGCCGTGATTGGGAATCTGGTAAAAGAGCACATATCCCAGTCTTCCGCCGATCAGAACACCAAAAATAGCCGTATAAGTAACAAAATCCGCCATTTTGTCCTGGGGGACAGGATACAGTTTCCGGCGGGAAAGCCAGGAAAGCAGATAATACCCGCCGATGAAGCCCATTAAATAGGCCAGGCCATACCAGCGCAGGGCAATTGAGTCCGTTATCTGCCAGATGACAGGTTCCAGATCATGTACGTAAACGGTCGGATTCATGAGCGTTTCTTTCAGGGCAGGTAATGGGTAAGGGCTTTCACGGCCTCCTGGTCCAGGGAACGGGCCAGAGCCACCGTCAATTCCACCGCGGCGCGGTAGTCCCGCAGATCCAGCACGCCGTTATGGGCATGAATGTACCGGGTGGGAATTCCCAGTACAATAGTGGGGACTCCCTTTCCGGAGAGATGGAGGGCGGCCGCATCCGTTCCGCCTGAACGGCGCACCGTCAACTGGAATGGGATGTCTGCATCCAAAGCCGTTTTTTCGGCCAGGGCGGCCAGCCGGGGATTGGTGATGGCCGTGGGGTCAAACAGCCTGATCTGCACGCCTCCACCCAAGGCCCCCTGGGAATCCGCCACGGCAAACCCGGGGGTATCGTCTGCCGGAGGCCCTTCCAGAACAATCACGCAATCCGGCTGCATGGCGACGCCGGCCGTCCTGGCGCCCCGTGTGCCCACCTCCTCCTGAACCGTCGCGGCGGCAATCAGGGTGTTGGGATGCCCTTCCCGGCATAATTCCCTGAATGCCTCTATCATCACGGAAAGACCGGCGCGGTTGTCAAAGGCTTTCCCCATGACCCGGAACGGATTTTCCAAGAGGGAAAATTTCACGTCCGGCACCACGGGATCCCCCAGGTGTATACCGAATTCATTCTTCACCTGCTCTGCGCTTTCAGCTCCCACGTCTACAAACAGGGCTTCCATGCTCATAACACTGTTGCGCTGGCCTTCCGGCAGAAAATGGGGAGGCTTGGAACCAATCACTCCCCGGATGCTGCGGCCCGAGCGGGTTTTTACCAGGACACGCTGGCTTAACAGGGTATGCGGCCACCAGCCGCCTATCCCCACCAACTGAAGAAAACCGTTAGATGTTATATTCTGCACCAGGAACCCTATTTCATCCATATGGGCGGCCAACATCACGCGGGGACCGGACTCGCCTCCAGTGCAGAACAGGCTGCCGGAACCATCGGAAGAAAATTCCCCATATCCTTCAAGTTCCTGAGCCACCAGACTCCGTACTTCATCCTCATGCCCTGAAATACCGTGGGCCTCTGAAAACTTTTTCAGCAGATCCGAATCAATCTCCATGAGCCGAGCATGTGAAAACACCTCCGCCAGGTCAAGCCCGCAGCCATTCCGCATGTTTTTTTCTTGACCGCCCGGACAGAACCGCCGGATGAAGCCGCATCATGCTCCACACCCGCTATATGGAAAGAAACAGGAGATTTTTGCTAGCCACAGTTCGGTTTTTGGTGTAACTAATCAGGGAATCGAATTGTGCTATGAAATCCATCCTTAACACTATCACGGCCATGCTGGCTGCGGTGCTTTTCGTCCCTGCGGCATCGGCGCAGACCACCAGCAATCCCAGAATGCAGGTGAGGGTCTCCCTGGAAAAGCTGTCCCTGTATATGCGCCAGTCCCCCAACGTTCTGACGCAGGACGATCCCCGGCCGCTGCCGAAACCGAAGAAATGGGCGGATTTTGAAATTCCCTTCAAGGTAGAAGCCGCTCCCGCACCCAAATCCGGCTATATTGACGCCCTGACGTTCAAATTTTACATTGCGGTAGTCAATCCGGACCGCGCGCGCCAGTACCTGAAGCTGTATAAGGAAGTCAAATACGTCAATGTTCCGGTAGGAGAAAACACGTACGCTTCCGTATATCTCTCCCCGTCCTCCGTCAAGCGCATTACCGGCGTGGAAGGAGGAAGAGGGAAATGGGTGAAATATCAGGGCGTAGTGGTAGAATACAACGGCAAGATTGTCGCCACTTATTCATCCGAACGCGGCAAGATGGAAAAATGGTGGACCATCCAGTCCCCCAGCATCGTGGAGACCTCTTATTACCCCCTGCTGAACAAGGATGAAACGCCTTTCTCCGTGTTCTGGTACGACCGTTACCCGGAAATTATGAGGCCCAACGGCCAGCAGACGGCGTCCAGCTCTGCCCCTTCCCCGTTCGGCACTCCAGTAGAATCCCCGGCGGACGGCGAATAATGTTTCATTTATTTTTATTATTTCATCTTATTTAACAGAAATCACCCATGGCTAATTCACGACAAATCGTCGCATTAAACGTAGGTTCCCAGAGAGTTTCAATGGGCGTCTTTTCCAAGACTTCCAAAGGTGACCTTATCCTGGACCGCTATGCTACGCGCCTCGTAGTGCTGGATCCGTCAGCGGAAGGTTTGCGCCTGACGAAAATAGGGGAAGCCATCGCCGACCTTGTCCAGGATCTCAATGTTAAAGGAAGCGTCGCCAACTATTCCGTTTCCGGACAATCAGTTTTCATCCGTTTCGTCAAGCTTCCGGCCCTGGACGACACCGATGTGGAACAGCTTATCCGCTTTGAAGCCCAGCAGCATGTCCCTTTCCCGCTGGACGAAGTCGTGTGGGACTACCATCTTCTTCCCGCCAAGGGTCTGGAACGGGAAGCCATTCTGGTTGCCATCAAGGCGGAAGATCTGGATTCCCTGAATGACGAAATCGTCTCCCACGGCCTTTCCACCGGCAAGGTGGACTGCGCGCTTACCTCTCTGTACAATGCATATGTGGACAGTTATCCGGATGAGAAAGAGCCGGTCATGCTCATCGACATCGGCGCCAAATCCACGGATCTGATTTACAGTGAACAGGGACGTTTCTTCACCCGCAGCATTTCCGCGGGGGGAATCTTCGTAACCTCCGCCATCGCCCGTGAATTTAATGTTCCCTTCATGGAAGCGGAACGCTTGAAAACCACCAGCGGCCTCGTGTCCATGAGCAACGGGCAAACGGAAGGCCTGGATCCCGCCACGGCCAATCTGGCTACCGTCATCCGCACGGCTATGACCAGGCTGGCTTCGGAAATCCAGCGAACCACCAACCACTACCGCGCCCAGATGAGCGGAAGCGCTCCCGTCAAGGCATACCTGTGCGGCGGCGGAGCTTCCCTGCCCTATACCAAGGAATTCCTGGAAGACAAACTGGGCATTCCGATTTCCTTCTTCAACCCCATGCACAACGTAAGCGTGGGCTCCGGCGTGGACGTGAACACCATCTCCCGAGAAGCTTTCATCCTGGGCGGATTGATCGGCACCGCCATCCACTCCATCGGCAGGGCTTCTCTCAACATTGACCTGGAACCCACCGCAGTCGCCAAAAAACGGGCCAACCAGAAAAAAATGCCCGCCATCATCGCCGGAGCCGCCATTGCCGTTCTCGGCGCCGCAGCCTATGCCGTCACAGGGTATATGGGCGAGAAAAAGGCGGAGGAAACCCTCGCCGGCGTCCAGCCTACCGTTACTTCCATCAAATCGGCACAGTCCGCCCTGCGCCAGAAAGAACAGGAACTGAAAAAACTGGACTCTGCTCTGGCCTCCTACCAGCAGCTCACGCTCCAGCGCTACGGCTACGCGGACATCATCAAGCATCTGCTGGAACAGTCGGAACACAAGGAGTATCCCTACTGGTTCACGGATTTTGAACCGCTGGCCCATTTCAATCCTGAGGACACCACCCAGATCACGGGATACTCCGTCATCAAGGACTCTTTCACATCGGACAAAAATACATCCCTCGTGGATGATATCAGAACGGACGCCTCCGCCAACGCAGCCAGCGAGGATGAAGCGGCCGTTTACAGCGTTAATGCCATCCGCCTGACCGGATTCGTCCGGCGCAGCCTGGGCGGCCAAAGAATCATCCAGGATCTTCAGGCAAAAATAGACGGCAACAAGGAATCCCTGTTCACCTTCAAGCCCGGAGACGTCAAGCTGGAAGCCCGCCAGATCATGGAACTGGGAGCCAAGGACGCCAAGGTAGATGCGGCGGCCGGGGCCTTTGTACCTTTCAAGCTGGTGCTCCCGTTAAAAACGCCCATTCCCGTGAACTTTAACAAATAAGATTACCCAACCCGAACAAGACATATTTTATGAGCAATTGGATTACAGACAACAAGCCCGCCGCCATGGTCGCGGGCGTGGGGCTTCTCTTATTCCTGGGGTTATCCGCGACAGGGTACATCATCAATTCCAAACGCAGTGAGCTGGACAAAAAAATCAGCATTGCCGCCAAGGAAATCAAATCCGCCAATGCTGCGGAAATCACGCCGAGCCGCTCATCCAACGAGGAGCTGGAGAAAGAACTGAACCGCTATGCCAAAGCAGTAAGCAGCCTGGAAGCGGCCTACAAACCCTTCCTTGCTTCTTCCGCTCTGGCTCCCACTACCCCCACGGCATTCCAGAATGAACTGAAAACATTCAGGGATTCCCTGATCTCCTCCTGCAAGAAAAAAAACATCCTCATAACGGACACATCCTCCTGGCTCGGTTTCCAGGTTTACAGCACCCAGGCGCCCTCCGTTCAGGCGGCCTCCACGCTGGGTTTTGAATTAAAAGCCATCAACAGCCTGGTCAACAAACTGGCGGAATGCGGCCTGTCCAAATTCATCAAGGTATACCGCCCCCAGCTCCCCATTGAAGCCCCGGCGAACAATCCGGAAGAATCAGACGAAGCCGACCAGGCTCTATGGACTCCCATGCCTTTGGAAATCGCCTTCCAGGGCGACCGGGAAAGTGTATTGAAAGCCATGAACGCCATAACCGGCATGCAGGACTATCTGTTCACGGTCAATTCCATCCGGATCCGCAACGAACGAATGATGCCTCCTCCCATCGCCAATCCGGCAGCCGCCAAGCCAGCGGCTGCCCAACCCGCCACGGGGGCGGCTTCCCTGACGCCGGCGGACGAAGCGGCCGCACCTGCAGCGCCGGCCATCCAGCAAGTCATCAAGCCCTACATGGGCAAAGAGCAGATCTTTGTCCAGGTCTCCCTGAATCTGGTCCACTTCAGCCAGCCCAAAGCTCAGGAACCGTCCGAAGATTAACCACGGCAACCAACCGCAGCAAATACTTTCAACATGTCTGAAAAACAAAATTACGACAAAATCCTGTTGGCATCCGGAATCGTCCTGGGCCTGGGAGTGGCCGCCTATGGTACGCTGACCCTTATGGGACTTAATGACAAATACAAGTTCACCACGCAGGTTTCCGAAAAAGCCATTGAACCGCCTCCCGGCATCAAGAAAGCCGCGGAAGTAGGCCAGGAACTTTCCGCCTCCCACGAGCTCAAGCCGATTGCTCAGGAAACGCAGAAGTATGTGGGCTTCGTAGCCCCCAGTCTCTGGATTAAAGAGGGGGGAATGGAGCCTTTCGACATCATCTCCGGCCCTCCTATCCACGGCAACATTCCGAACAAATGGTTTCTGGACAACGGCCTGGAAAATGAATTCGTTTACTCGGACGTCCTGACCCGGGACCCTGACAACGACGGGTTTACGGTGCAGGAAGAATATGCGGCCAAAACCCATCCCAATGACCCGAACAGTCATCCTCCCCTAGTCAATAAGCTTTTTGTCGACGAAATCAAGCAATTCGGTTTCTACCTGGCTTTCACCCAGGCGGACGGCAATGACTTTACTTTCAAGGGCATGAACCGCGCCAAACAGGAAATTTGGAAAAACATCGTCCAGACCAACGGCAAGTTCGGCACCCGTAAGAATACAAAAGACGAACCCAGGTTTGAACTTGTCAGCGTCGTTAAAAAGGAATTCAAGAATCCCAGCCTGGATATGGTGGAAACGGACGAGGAAGCCGTCGTCAAGGACTTGAAGCCGACCAAGAACGGACAAACCTACACCATCAGGCGCGGAACAAAATATGTCATTCCAATCATTGATAAGAAAGTAAACCTTACTATCACCGCCGGCCCCGAACGGGATACCAGCTTTGAAGTAGAGGAAGGTTCCGACTTCCGGATTCCGGGAGACACCAAACAGATCTACACGCTGAAAACCGTTGATAATGCTACGCAGACCGTAACTATTGCCAACAAAACCACTGGAGAACAAACAACACTGAGCAAGAAAAAATAGAGCCGGATTTAAACTTTTCTGAAAAAAAAGCTTCACAAATCCGAAAAACATGTAAAAAGAAGAACCTAACTATGGACCACGCACCACTTTATCAACCGAAGCGTTCCCTGATTGCGCTGATGGCCATTGCTGCCTCCTGCCCGTTTGCGCAGGCTGGTGATGGCGGCGCCGTCGGAACCTCCAGTGCCTTGGGATCGTCCTACGCCGGACCGGGCAGTTACCAATACCAGTCCAGTGCAGCGCGCACAGCCATGGCCCGCCGCGAAGCGCAAACCCAGGAAGCCATGCAGCTCCTTGCGGAAGGCCGCAACCTGTACCGCGAAGGCAAGTACAAGGAAGCCTTGGACAAATACAACGCCGCTTACAACATGCTGCCTTCCGCGCCGATCAACGACCAGCGCAAGGAAGCTATCGCCAACCATATTGGCGACGCCAGCATCGCCGTTGCTCAGGAATACATCAAAGTGGGGCGCTATGACGAAGCCGACAAGCTTCTGCAGGATGCCATCAAGCTCAATCCCCGGAGCGCCAAGCTTGCCAAGCAGACGCTCGAATACATGAAGGACCCGATTCGCACGAATCCGGCGCTCACCCCCGAACACGTGAAAAACGTGGAAAAGGTGAACACTCTCCTTCACATGGCCTATGGTTACTATGATCTCGGCGACTACGACAAAGCCATCGCCGAATTCAACAAGGTTCTCTCCATTGACCCGTACAACGTGGCGGCCCGCCGTGGGCAGGAAACGGTTAACCGCCGCAGAATGGCCTACTATGCAGCCGCTTATGACGAAACCCGCAGCACTATGCTGGCGGAAGTGGACAAGATGTGGGAACGACCCATCCCGATGGAAGTTCCGACAGGAGCCGACGGCACCGACAACGCGCCGATCACGGACATCAACGGCGCCACGGCCAATCTGATGAAGCTCAAGAGCATCATCATCCCCTCCGTCTCTTTTGAAGACACCACCGTGGAAGACGCCATTGACTATCTGCGCAAGAAATCCATTGAACTGGACCGCACGGTAGGCCCGAACGGCGAACGCGGCATCAACTTTGTCATCAATGATTCCCAGCCCGCTGTCGTCGCCCCCGCCGCTCCCGCAACTGATGAAGACGGCTTTGGCGAAGAAACCGCGGAAGTCACGGAAGCTGCTCCGGCCGCAACCCCGCAGGAAAGCATCCGCACCCGCAAAATCGGCCAGTTGAAGCTGACCAATGTTCCCATGCTGGAAGTGCTCCGCTTCATCTGCAGCAATGCCGGCCTGCGCCAGAAGGTGGAAGACTATGCAGTGACCATCCTTCCTGCCGGCGGCAATGACGTGGATCTGTACCAGCGCACCTTCTCCGTGCCCCCGGGCTTCCAGTCCGCTCTCCGCACCACCGTCGGCGACGGAGGCGGCGAAGTCAGTGACGACCCCTTTGGCGGCGGTGGCGAAAGCTCCTCCGGCCTTAAGCCCATGCCCTCCATCCGCAGCCTGCTGCAAAAGAGCGGCATCAGCTTCCCGGAAGGCGCCACGGCATTCCTTGTCAACGGCAATTCCTCCCTGGTCGTCCGCAACACTTCCGGCAACCTGGATCTGATCGAACAGCTCATTGAAAACACCCGCGGCGAATCCCAGCAGGTGCGCATCATGACCAAGTTCGTGGAAGTAACCCAGGAAAACACGGAAGAACTCGGCTTTGACTGGATTGTCACCCCGTTCTCCGTAAGCAATGACCGCAGCACCTTCCTGGGCGGCGGCACGAACTACGGCACCGGTTCCACTTCCGACAGCTTTACCCAGACCCCCGGCGGCGTGACCGGCTGGCCCGTGAACAGCGGCAGCGACACTATCAACGGCCTCGTTACCGGCGGCAACCGCACGGGTGATTACGCTATCACCAAAAACTCCGTGGACAATCTGCTGAACAGCACCAACCGCTCTGAAGCCTCCCAGAAAAATGCCGCTCCCGGCATCATGTCCCTGACGGGCATTTATGACGAAGGCTCCTTCCAGATGCTGATGCGCGGCCTGTCCCAGAAGAAAGGCTCCGACGTGCTCACCGCTCCCAGCGTGACCGCCAAGTCCGGTGAAACTGCCAAGATTGAAATCATCCGCGAATTCTGGTATCCCACCGAATACGAACCGCCGGAACTTCCCAACTCCGTAGGCAACAGCGGATATAACAACGGTTACGGTTATGGGAACAACGGCAACATTGTGGACGGTATCTTAGGCAATCAGATCCAGCCCCAGATATCCAGTTTCCCTGTCACTCCCGCCACTCCCGGCGTGTTTGAAATGAAGCCCGTCGGCGTAACTCTGGAAGTGGTGCCTACCATTGGCGACAACAAATACATCATCGACCTGAACTTCAAGCCCAGCATCGTGGAATTTGAAGGCTTCGTGAACTACGGCAGCCCGATCCAGTCCACCGGCGTTGGCTCCGACGGCAAGCCGATGTCCCTGACGCTGACGGAAAACCGCATCGAACAGCCGATTTTCTCCAAGAGATCCGTTGAAACGTCCCTGTTCATCTACGACGGCCATACCGTGGCAATCGGTGGTTTGATCACGGAAAACGTGCAGACGGTGGAAGACAAAGTGCCGATCTTCGGTGACCTGCCCCTCATCGGCCGCTTCTTCCGCAGCAACTCCGACAACCACATCAAGAAGAATCTGATGATCTTCGTAACGGGCCAGATCATTGACGCTACAGGCCAACCCGTACGCGGCAATGCCCTTCCCACTGCGTCCGCTCCGGAAAGCGCTCTTCCCGCTTCCGAAGGCCTGCTGCCTCCCATGTAGGCTGCGTGCATAACGTCCATATTGGAGCGGGTGAAAGGGTAATCCTTTCACCCGCTCTTTATATCCCAAAAGCATCTTATCTTCTTCCATGAAAACCTTGGTTGTTACCGGAGGAATAGCCACCGGGAAATCTACGTTCACCCGTCTTCTGATGGAAGCGGGAGGCGCGCGCCTGCGCCTGTTTGACTGTGATGCGGAAGCAGGCAGGTTGCTGGATGGCGGTGCGCTGAAAGAACCCCTCTCCAGCGTTTTCGGCCCAGACAGCGTAGACGCCGACGGAAAGGCCGACAGACATTTTCTGCGGGAGCTTGTTTTCCGTAATCCGGAACGCCGCAGAACGCTGGAAGGAATCATTCACCCCCTGCTGCACCAAGAATGTCTTGCGCAAATGCTGGCAGCGCGTCAGAATGCGGCGGTAAACGGGTTTGTCATTGACGTGCCCCTGTTTTTTGAAACATCGGCGCGCTATTGCCAAGATGCCGTGTGCGTGGTGGCTGTTTCCAGGGAAACGCAAAAAAAACGCCTGGCTCTCAGAAATGGATTCCGAGAAGATATGATTGAGGCCATTCTGGCGGCCCAGCGCCCCATAATGGAAAAAGTGGCTATGGCCGACTTCGTCATCTGGAATGAAGGCCCCCCGGATCTGCTCCGCCAGCAAACCCAAAAACTCTACCAACATTTTTTTCATGACTGAAGAACTCGACAATACCCCTTCCCCCGCTGGAGACATTCCACAGGAAGCCCTCCCCAAGCCCCTCCCCGCGCCGGAAGAAACAGACGGGGAACAGCCGGCTGCCGCTCCGGAGGAACATAGTGGAACCGCAACCCGGGAGGAGGAAGCAGAAACTCCCGTTCTGGAGCAGATTGATATCAATGAACTGCGGGAACGCCCCCTGAACGATCTCCAGGAAATGGCGGAAGGGCTGCCCATCCGTAACGCGGCTTCCCTCACCAAGTCCCAGCTGATTTTTGAATTGGGAAAACAGCTTCTGGCAAAAGGCCATGAAGTCGTGGTTTCCGGTGTCATGGAACAGGCCAAAGACAATTACGCCATGTTGAGGGATCCGGTTAAAAGCTTCCGAACCTCTCCGGATGATATTTACCTGGGCGGCAACCTTATCAAACCGCTGCATCTCCGCGTAGGCCAGCAGATCAAGGTCAGGCTGCGCAAATTGCGTCCTCATGACAAGTACCTTTCCGCATCCTCCGTCATCAGCGTGGAAGGCATCCCTGCGGAAGATTACCGGGCGCGCAGCGATTTTGAACGCCTCACCCCGCTTTTCCCCAAAGAACGCCTTCTTCTGGAAAACAAGGGGGTCAATTCCGCCGCCATGCGCGTTCTGGATCTCATGACGCCCTTCGGTAAAGGGCAGCGCGGCCTGATTGTGGCTCCCCCACGCGGCGGGAAAACCGTCCTTCTGAAGACAATTGCCCGTTCCATCAGAGCCAATTACCCGGAAGTGGAACTGATTGTGCTGTTGCTGGATGAACGTCCCGAAGAAGTAACGGATTTTGAAGAAACCGTGGACGCCCCGGTATACGCCTCCACCTTTGACGAACCTTCCCGGCGCCATGCCCAGGTTTCCGACCTGGTTATCGAACGCGCCAAACGCCTGGTGGAAATGGGCAGAGACGTCGTCATCCTGCTGGATTCCCTCACCCGTCTGGCCCGCGGCTACAACGCCAACCAGACGGGAGGACGCATCATGTCCGGCGGTCTGGGATCCAATGCGTTGGAAAAACCGCGCAAATTCTTTTCCGCGGCGCGTAATGTGGAGGAAGGAGGCAGCCTGACCATCATCGCCACATGCCTGGTAGACACGGAATCAAGAATGGACGAAGTGATTTTTGAAGAATTCAAGGGAACGGGCAATCTGGAAATCCGCCTGGACCGGGAACTTTCCGAACGGCGCATTTATCCGGCCATTTCCCTTTCCCAGAGCGGTACCCGTAATGACGACAGACTGTATAACGAACAGGAATTCGTCAAAATCATGCAATTGCGCCGCCAGCTCGCCATGAAACCGGGCTGGGAAGGCCTCCAGGCCCTCCTGCAAAACATCTCCAAGACACAGAATAACGCGGAACTTCTGTTGACGGGATTACGGTAATTTTTTTGTCCGGCCTGTTTTTACCGCCCTCCGTTCCGCCCGCCGGAACGGAGGGCTTTTTTAAGGATATTTTCCGCTATTCCAAGATTCCACGGAGACACCCGGATATCAGGATGAGAGGGAACCCCGCCCATGGGCATGGGGAAAGAAGGTTACCTTTAGTCACATGTCCAGCTTCACCCGGAAAATACGCATGGAGTTGCCCACTGCAAGCAGGCAGACGCCCACATCCGCCATCACGGCGGCCCACATCCCCGCCAGCCCCAGAATACCCAGCACCATGACCAGAATTTTGACGCCCAAAATAAGAACGATGTTCTGCACAATGATGCGCTCTGTGGCTTGGGAAAGCACCAGCCCCTGCGGAACGGCCAAAGGGTCCCCTTTCATCACCACTACATCAGCCGCCTGAAGAGCCGTATCGGATCCCACGCCGCCCATGGCAATGCCGATGTCGGCAGCAGCGAGGGAAGGGGCGTCATTCATACCGTCCCCCACAAAGGCGAGCAACCCAGTTTCAGGTTTCAACCGGCGCACATGTTCCAGCTTGTCGGCAGGCATCAGCCCGCAGAATACCTCGTCCATCCCCAGTTCAAGCCCCACCTCTGCTCCGGAGGAAGAAGAATCCCCCGTCAGCATGACCAGGTTGGAAACGCCCAGTTCTCTCAATTTCCGCACTGCGTGCTCCGCTCCCGGCTTGACTCGGTCAGACAGGCGGAGGCATCCCAGAAAAATGCCGTCCAACGCTGCATAAACGGTCACGCCGCGGTCTTCTCCCGCCTCCATTCCTATGCCATTCTCCTGAAGAAAGGCCCTTTTCCCCACCAGGACCAGTTTCCCTTCCACGCGGGTTGAAACGCCGCCGCCCGTTACCTCCACCAGTTCCGTCACGCGGTCTGGAAACAGAGTCCCTTTATATGCCTCCACAATGGAACGCCCCAGCGGGTGGGAGGCGGAAAGCTCCGCATGCGCCGCCCAGTACAGCAGTTCCTCCGGGGAAACGCCGTCACGGGGAAGCACTTCATCCACAGAAAAAACACCTTCCGTCAAAGTTCCGGTTTTGTCGAACACCACCGTCTTCACTTTCCGAAGGGCATCCAGATAATTGCTCCCTTTCAGCAGAATTCCCTGCCTCGCCGCTCTCCCTATTCCGGCAAAAAAGCCCAGCGGAATGGATAGCACCAGCGCACAGGGGCAGGAAATCACCAGCAGAACCAGAGCACGGAACACCCCGTCCGCCCAGCTTCCGCCCGTCACAAAGGGGTAAAGCAAACATACCAGAACGGCCATGGAAATTACCAGCGGCGTATAAATGCGGGAAAATGAGGACAGCCTCCCCTCCAGAGGGGATTTGCGGCCTGACGCAGCCTCCACCAGTTCCTGGACCCTCGCCAGAGCGGAATGCCGCCAGTCCCGCTCCGTACGCACTTCCAGCACCCCCTGCCCGTTGATGTACCCCGCCAGCACAGGGCTTCCGCTTCCGGCTTCCACCGGCAGGGACTCCCCGGTCATGGCGGAGGTATCCAGCACGGAACAGCCTCCCGTTACCATGCCGTCCAACGGAACGCGTTCGCCGGGACGCACTTCAATCAGGGAACCGGGCAGGACCTCGGAAGGAGGAACGTCATCTACGGCACCGGCTTTTTTCACATGAACGGCCTCAGGCCTCAGATTCATCAGTTCGCTTACGGACCGGCGGGAACTGCCTACCGCACGTTCCTGAAGGTACTCTCCCACACGGTAGAACAGCATCACCCCCACCGCTTCGGAATAGTCTCCCAGGAACATTGCTCCCAGGGAAGCAATACTCATCAGAAAATTTTCATTTATGGCGCGGCCGTGCATCAGCCCCAGAAAGGCAGCCTTCAGCACATCCCAGCCTATCAGCAGGTAGGCGCCCACATAGGCGGCCATACCGGCCCGGGAATCGCCGCCCGCCGCCAGAGCGCTGATGAACAGGGCTATTCCCAGCACGGCGGGAACAGGCCCGATAGCGTCGCCAGAACAGCAACGGCTTCCAGAACAGCAGCTTCCGGAACAACAGGAAGCTTCTTCCGGAAAATGTTCATGGGGATGATCCGTACTCATGGCCTGTTCCGCTTGTACGCCTGCCGCTCCGGCATGGCAAGCCCTATATTAGACCAATCTAACAAAAATCTATATTGATTTCTGATTCTTAAACCGTTCCAAAATTCCCAGCCCCATAAATTCGTCCATCGCCATGGCTCCCGCCCCCAGCAGCCCCGCCTCCGCTCCAAACTTGGCCGGCAGAATTTTCAAATCCTCCATGAGAAGAGGGAACAACTGTTTCCTGAGGTTCTCCAGCAATGGCTTCATCAACAAGTCCCCGGCCTTGGCCACGCCGCCCCCGATGATGAAGGCGTCCGGCACCAGCGTATACATCAGGTTCATGATCAGGCAGCCCAGCATTTCCGCCGTGTCCTCCCACAATTGGAGGGCTATAGGACATCCGGACCGGGCAGCCTCGTCCAGATGCCTGGGCGTGCATTCATCCACAGTCTTGACGATTCCCGCCCCGGCATACCGTTTAACCGCCTCCGCCGCCAATTCGTTGTTGCCGATGTATTCCTCAATGGCTCCGCGGCTGCCGAACGGTCCCGTTTTTCCCTGGTAATGAATGCTGGTCTGGCCCAGTTCCGCAGCGGAAAGCCGCCTTCCCCGCAGCATGCGGTCATGCACCACGATTCCCCCGCCTATCCCCGTTCCCATCGTCAGGCACACCAGGCTGGACATGCCGCGCCCGGCGCCCAGCTTCCATTCCGCGTAAGCCATGCAGTTGGCGTCATTATCCAGCACGACGGGGAGACCCAGGGCCTGCTCCATCATTTCTTTCACCGGAATTTCCCGATCCCAGACCCTCACATTGGTAAGCTGGTGAAGCACTCCCCGCTGGTAATCACACCATCCCGGCATTCCCATGCCCATCACGCAGGCGGTGGGAAATTGCCCACGCAGGGTACGGGCTGCCGCAATCATGGCGTCAATGATTGCCTGCGGGCTTTCGAACATGGTGGTAGGGATGCGGTCGGCCGTCGCCAGAATACGCTCCCCCGCCGTTACGCCCATTTTGATGCTCGTGCCGCCGAAGTCAACGGCCAAGGCACAGGGTTCTGAAAAGCTCATAGTCCATACTTATGCCACCCATTCTCCGGAATCAACGTAAAAACGCATTCATCCCCACCCCTTTCCGCGGCATGGCGTGCTTACCGTATAAAATACAATAAGAATCTTCCAGAAAGAGCTTGCCAGAACCGCGCCGCCCGGTCCATGATAACCTCCGTAATGATGGAAATGCCCGGTTCGGACGAATGGTTCATGCGCCAAGCCATGAAAGAATCCAGAAAGGCCCTCGTGAAAGGGGAGGTGCCTGTTGGAGCCATTGTGGTGAAGGACGGCCGCGTGATCGGCCGGGGCTGGAACCAGGTGGAGACGCTCAAGGATGCTACGGCCCATGCGGAGATGATTGCCCTGACGGCGGCACAGGAAGCTTTGGGCGACTGGCGGCTGGAAGGATGCACCCTGTATGTCACCAAGGAACCGTGCCCCATGTGCGCAGGAGCTATCGTCCACTGCCGTCCGGACCGCGTCGTTTTCGGCTGTCCGGATGCAAAAACCGGGGCTGCGGGAGGCTGGATCAATCTGCTGGATTCCAATCCGCCCCTGAACCACAAGTGCGAGGTTCGCCCCGGCGTACTGGGAGACGAGTGCCTGCTCCATCTCCAGGAGTTTTTCCGTGCGGCGCGTCTGGCGGCAAAAGAACGGAAAAAATTGTCTGCGCGTCTTTCTTCCCCTCCGGATGAAAACGGGGAATGAAGTCCGGAATAAAACACTTTGCATTTGCCAAAGCAGCAGAGTCACGGCAAGCTAGCGGGACTATGGAACGCCGGAACGACAATGAGACTGCGGAAGGAACGGAACGCAAACCGTCGTGGATCAAGGTTCGTCTGCCCAACGGCCGGGAATTCTGGGACGTCAAGCAGCTTGTGGAAGGCAAAAACCTCTTCACCGTCTGTGAAGAAGCACACTGCCCCAACCGTTATGAATGTTGGAACCTGGGTACGGCCACATTCATGATTGCCGGAGAACGGTGCACGCGCGCCTGCGGGTTCTGCGCCACCCGCACGGCCAAGCCCGGCCCGCTGGATCCGGAAGAACCGCAGCACGTGGCGGAAGCCGTCGTGCACATGAAGCTGCGCCACGCCGTGATTACCATGGTCACCCGGGATGATTTGCCGGACGGAGCCGCCGCGCATTTCGCCCAGGTGATTCGGGCCGTCAGAAAAGCCAGCCCTTCCACGATCATTGAAGTGCTTGCCTCGGACTTGAATGAAAAGCCCTCCTCCATCCAGACGCTGATGGCGGCCCGTCCGCATATTTTCGGACATAATCTGGAAACGGTGGAACGCCTCACGCCCATCGTCCGCTTCCGCGCCCAGTACCGGCGTTCCCTGCGCGTTCTCCGGATGGCGCTGGAATGCGTGAACGGCAAGGTGTCCACCAAAAGCGGCATCATGCTGGGCCTGGGAGAAACGGAAGACGAGCTTTTCCGCTCCATGGACGATTTGCTGGAACACGGCGTCACGGTCCTGACGTTGGGACAATACCTGCGCCCCTCCCGCAACCACCTGCCGGTGGTCAAATACGTCCATCCGGATGATTTCGCCCGGTATGAGGAAGTTGCGCGCTCCAAAGGCTTCAGGCACGTGGCATCCGGACCGTTGGTCCGCAGCTCCTACCACGCCGCCAATTTCACCCCGGAAGCGGAGGTCCTGGAAGCCATTAACGAAGACCTGAGAAAGGCCGGTGAACTTTAGAATAAATCTTGATTTTTTATCCTTCCCCTTTTACCATCCGGGCAATTCCACGTCATTGAGAATCTCATGAGCAACATACGTTCCTTCATCAAGGCAGGAGCCATTCTGGGCGGTACGGTCATCGTGACGGCGGCTGTCGCCCCCCTGTTCCTGCCGAATCAGAATGTCAAGCCACTGACGTCCGCCCAGGCGGCGGAAATCACCGCACAGACCATGAACGCCAAGTGTGCGGACTGCCACAGGCCCGGCACCCGCATTTCCGAACTGGTCAATACTCTTTCCGGAGGCCTGCTGGCGCGCCACATCAGGGACGGGCAGCGCAGCTACAATATGGAAGAACCTCCCACCGCCGTCACCCTCTCCAAGCTGGAACATGTGCTTCAAATCAATTCCATGCCTCCCACTTCCTACACCATGGTGCACTGGGGCAGCACGCTCACTCTGCGGGAGAAAGATGCCATGCTCCAGTGGATCAAGGATGAGCGTCTGAAAATCTTCGGCGACATGGTAGGAGAGGAATACGCCCTTTCCCCTCTTGCCCCCATTCCGGACGCCCTCCCCACTGATCCGGCCAAAGTGGCCTTGGGCTACAAGCTTTTTCATGACGTGCGCCTTTCCACGGACAATACCGTTTCCTGTGCTTCCTGCCATTCCCTGGAAAAAGCCGGGACGGACAACCTGCCCACTTCCACCGGGGTCCGTGGCCAGAAAGGCGGCATCAACGCCCCCACCGTCTTCAATGCCGCTTTCCATACCAAGCAGTTTTGGGACGGACGCGCCGCCAACCTCCAGGAACAGGCCGGCGGCCCGCCCCTGAATCCGGTAGAAATGGGCTACGAACATCCGGATGACTGGAAGAAAATCGCTGCCAAACTGGACCAGGACACCGCTTTTGCCGCAGAATTCAAAAAGGTTTATCCCCAGGGATTCACCGGTGAAACCATCACGAATGCCATCGCGGAATATGAAAAGACTCTTATCACGCCGAACAGTCCGTTTGACCGCTACCTGAAAGGGGATGAAAACGCCATCAGCGAAAACGCCAAAAAAGGTTACAAGCTTTTCCTGAAGCTTGGTTGCCAGACTTGCCACACCGGCCCCGCCATGGGAGGTCAGTCTTTTGAATACGCCGACCTCAAAGGCGATTTCTTTGGCGGCCGGGCCAAGACCAATGACGATAACGGCCTGATGAATTTCTCTAAAAAGGAATCAGACAGGCACCGGTTCCGTGTTCCAACCCTCCGCAACGTGGAACTCACTTGGCCGTACATGCATGACGCCTCCGCACAAACGCTGGAGGAAGCCATTACGAAAATGTACCATTACCAGCTCGGTTACGATAAACTGGACAAGAAGGAGGTAAGACTTCTGGTGGCTTTCCTGAAGACGCTTACCGGAGAATACAACGGCAAACCCGTCCAGGGCGAAGTTTGCCCTGCCTCCTGAATCTGAAGAAAAGTTCTTTTTCCAGCCGCGCCAATGAACATTCATTGGCGCGGCTTTTTTCATTCCCTTCCAGACCCTACGGCAGGTACTTCCGGGAAATTTCCGTCTTCTCCCCGCTCACCATACTTAGATTAAACTAATACATAAGCAATTCACATTAAGCAGATTTCATATATATTAAAAAATATAACCGAATAATATCATTGACTTATCAGTTTGATAAAACTAACTTCTTCCCGGACTTGATTCATACACGCACCATGCCACTCTCCATGCTCAACATCGGCGATATTCGCCAAGTCAACAAAATCCACGGCAGGGATGAAATCCGGCGTTTTCTGGAAAGCCTGGGCTTCGTTGCCGGGAGCACGGTTTCCATCGTTTCCGAAAACGGCGGCAATTTCATTGTCAACGTCAAAGGAGCCAGAATTGCGCTCAGCAAGGCGCTTGCCAGCAAAATATTCGTTGCCTGAGCTCTTCTATCCAACAATCAACCATTATTCTATGACCAAACATCGTACATTAAGAGATGCCCTCATCGGGGAAACCGTCACCGTCGGGAAACTGACGGGGGAAGGCCCGGTCAGAAGGCGCATCATGGACATGGGGGTTACCAAGGGAACGCAGATATTCATCCGCAAAGTCGCTCCTCTGGGAGATCCCATTGAAGTTACCGTCCGCGGGTACGAACTCTCCATTCGCAAATCGGAAGCAGAGAATATCCATATCCATTGATTCCGCCTTTATTACCGCACGTTTCCTGACTTTACAGCAAGACAGGCACCCATATATCAAGACAAGGAAACCATTCATGAGCAACATTACCATCGCCCTGGCAGGCAACCCCAACTGCGGGAAAACCACTCTTTTTAACGCCCTGACAGGCGCCAATCAGTACGTCGGAAACTGGCCCGGCGTCACTGTGGAAAAAAAGGAAGGCCGCCTGAAAGGCCATAAAAATATCATCATTGAAGACCTTCCGGGCATTTATTCCCTTTCCCCCTATACCCTGGAGGAAGTCGTCAGCCGGAATTACCTGGTCACGGACCACCCCTCCCTTATCCTGAACCTGGTTGACGGCAGCAACCTGGAACGCAATCTTTACCTCACCACCCAGCTTTGCGAACTGGGCGTTCCCGTCATTATAGCGCTGAACATGATGGACATTGTCCGGAAGCGCGGCGACAGGATCGACACGGAAAAACTTTCACGCAGCCTCGGTTGCCAGGTGCTGGAAATCAGTGCTCTCAAGGGGACCGGCATCCGTGAACTGATAGACGCCGTGGTAACGACGACCGCGTCGGAAGATGCCCGCCCCCCGCAGGCCGTCCACTTTCCGGACCATCTGGAAAAAGCCATCGGAGAAATTGGGGAAATCATCACCGGCAAATGCCTGGACCAGCAGAAAAAATGGTTTGCCGTTAAAGTTTTCGAAAGAGACAAGAAAGTCGCGGACCAGCTCGCGCTCAATCCCGAGGAGCAATCCCGCATCAACGGGATTATTGAAACCATGGAACGGGAAATGGATGACGACAGCGAATCCATTATCACCAACGAACGCTATAATTCCATTTCCCGCATCATCAAAGACGCCGTCGTTAAAGCCAGCCCCGGCAGCCTGACGGGCAGCGACAGGATTGACCGCATCATCACCAACCGCTGGCTGGGCCTCCCCATTTTTGCCGTCGTCATGTGGGCAGTATACTACATCTCCATTCAGACGATAGGCGCATGGGGCACGGACTGGGCCAATGATACATTCTTCGGGGAATGGGTTCCGGAATGGGTGGGGGGCCTGCTGGAAAGCGCCGGCTGCGCCCCTTGGCTGGAAAGCCTGATCCAGGACGGCGTAATTGCCGGCGTGGGAGCCGTTCTGGGCTTCCTTCCGCAAATGGCGGTGCTGTTCCTGTGCCTGGGCATATTGGAAGATTGCGGCTACATGGCCCGCGTAGCGTTCATCATGGACCGTATTTTCCGCAAATTCGGCCTTTCCGGAAAATCCTTTATCCCCATGCTTGTTTCCATGGGGTGCGGAGTTCCCGGAGTCATGGCGACCCGCACCATTGAGAACGAAAAGGACAGGCGCATGACTATCATGACCACTACGTTCATCCCCTGCGGGGCAAAAACTCCCATCATTGCCCTGATTGCCGGGGCCTTTTTCCCGGAAAATTCCTGGGTGGCCCCGGGAGCCTATTTCATCGGGGTGGGAGCCATTATCCTTTCCGGCCTCATTTTGAAAAAGACTGCCATGTTCGCCGGGGATCCCACCCCCTTCGTCATGGAACTTCCCATTTATCACATCCCGGCATGGAAGAATGTCATCATCCATGCATGGGATCGCTGCAAGGCTTTCGTGCAAAAAGCGGGAACCGTCATTTTCGTATCCAGCGCCCTGATCTGGTTCCTCTCCAGCTATAACTGGAAGGTGGATTCCGTAGAGCAGAATGACAGCATGCTGGCCTCCATCGGCAATGTGGCTGCACCTGTTTTCCAACCCCTGGGCTGGGGTGAGTGGAAACCTACCATGGCTACCATTACCGGATTGATTGCCAAGGAAAACGTGGTAGGCACCTTCGGCGTCCTGTATGCGGACGGTGGTTCCGGGGAAGATGAAGCGGAAAAAACGGAGGACTCCTCCGAAACGCAGGAAATGTCCCCCGCCGGCCGGGAGCTCCAGGCATCCCTGGAGGAAGGTTCCGGAGAATCCGCTGCTGAAGCGGAAGAAGAGGAAGATGAAGATGCGGAAATCAGGGAAACCGGGGACCGCCTGGTCCAGGCGGGAGCCTTCACCTTCCTGAGCGCTTTCTCCTTCATGATTTTCAATCTTCTCTGCGCCCCCTGCTTCGCGGCCATGGGCGCTATCAGGAGGGAAATGAACAGCGCCAAATGGACCTTCTTCGCCATCGGATACATGTGCGCCCTGGCGTACTGCCTGGCCTTCCTGATTTACCAGCTGGGAGCATGGCTTTATGCGGAAGCTTCCTTCGGCATCGGACAGGGTATCGCCCTCTTGCTCCTGCTGGGTCTTGTTTACCTGGTAGTGAAAAAACCTTATACAGCCTCCAAATAACTTCTAAACCAACTCCTTAACTCTACTGACCAATATGGGAACATATATCATCGCTACCCTTCTTTTCCTGGCCCTGGCCTACGCGTTATACAAAATTTTCAGCAAGCGCGGCAAGTGCTGCGGCAACTGCGGATGTTGCGGCAACGACAGCGACGGCTGTTGCGGTGGCGGCGGAAATTGCTGCGACGGTCACCATCACGGCCACGACCACGAAAAACAGGATTAAATCCCGACCCCCGGTTATCCCATCCAGAACCTGCAAACCATTTTCTGCGGTTTGCAGGTTTTTTGCTGCGTCGCATGCCGCAGCCAGCCTCTCCCTGTCACTCAATCCAACCGTGCTGATATGCCGCCATGGCCGCAATTACCAGGGCAATGAACAGGAAAGTGAACCACATCACATTATGGCGATGGCGGTATTCCACGGCCATCAGAGGTTCCCACTCCTTTTCCACAAAGGAGAAGTCGTCTCCATTGGCAAAACGATCGTAAAGCATTTCCAGTTCCTTTCCCGTCACCCCTTCCGGGGCGGCGAACACCGGCGGGCAACAGGAATCTTTCTTGAACACGATTTCGCAATGGTACACGCCGTCCGCTTCCTTGTACGACTGGAGGCACGCGCCGTCACGGGCGCACACTACATGGCCGGTCGTTCCTTCCTGCAAGCGGCGCAGAGCAGTATCACGGTCGGTCACTTCATCATTTGAAATTTCCCATTGAACCTTACTCATTCTTTCAGTTTAAGAGAATTCCCGTTCAAGTCAATATGGTTTTAAACGCTTTGATTCTCTCCGGAAACGTTACGGTTCCCATCCATCTTCCGGTGTGGCAAAAAGTCTTCTTTCCCGTTTTTTCCGGGAGATAATAAGACGATTCTGCGGAATAGCCTTAAGGAAAAGCCTTATCTTCTTCTGACGGCATTTATCATTTATGATAGATACGGAAGGGGCTGAAGGCCATTTCATTGAGCCGACATGGATTGCCGGTCAGATCAGCCGGCAGATATCAATCAAGTAGGGCAAATGTCCCGCAATCAAAAATAAGCAACGCCGCATCCTCTACCTGATCGAGAATGCGGCGCTGCCGCCAGGTCATGCAGACCCCTTCTATATCTTTCTCACGCAGGATTCCGCTCACTGCATGGAGACAGATAAGGAAGAAATATTATTGTGTTTTCATAAAACTCCGGGCATGCCCAATCCAGGAGAAAAGGCGGCCACATCCAGGACAGCTAATCAGAAAGAAAAGACTGCCTGAACGCCCCAGAGAATATTTTCGTTGGAAGTGCTGTAAGCCGGATTCGCGATGTACTGGAAGTGAGGAACAACTTTGAAATAATCATTCACCTGGAAGCTGTACATGACTTCCAGCACCTGTTCGCGGTTATGCTCAGCGCGCTCTCCGTCACAGGGAGTCTGCCCCTTGAACACGCCGTAGGAAATGCCCAGGAAGTCATCTTCACGGGAAGGGAAGAGCTTAATGTTGGCGCCCACGGAGAATTCAGCGGAGTTGCTCAAGTATTGTTTGGCGGCAAATCCGGCGCGAGAGTAAATGGTCAGAGGATCGCAGGGAGTATATTCGATGCTCGCCACAAGCCCGGCATTTTGGCGGCGGCGTTCCCCGGTCCCGTCATCCATGTCCACATCCGTGCTGGTATAGAACGGATTGATGCGGAGAGTCGCAGCGCCGTCGGCAAAGATATGGCCGTATTCGCCAACCACGGCATAACCGTCACAATAATCGGAATTAAAGGGGTTGTATCCGGAATCGCATCCCGTGCGGGAAACGGCAACCATCATGTAATTATTGCGGTTGAGTTCAACTTGCAGAATACCGCCGAGATTGCTGTCCACCAAAGGAAGGATAGTGGAGTTCACAAACCCGTCATTGGTGAAAGAGGAGAAGGAGTCATTGGCAATGCTGACAGCATCAAAGTAGTTGGTGAGATTCACCATACCCGCGATGAGGCAAGCGCGCTTCCCCGCAAAGTATTGCATCAGCGCCACTTCAGGGAATATTCCTTCATGAGGTCCCATCGCGTCAGCATGCAAGCCGGAAGCCGTGGAATAGGCTTCAGTGAAAAACGTATCGCTCTGGGCGGATTCACGATCCAGCCCCCACGAACCGGAAAATTCCACACGCAGCCAGGTTCCCCCGTTGGCCTTGTCTTCAATAAGGCGCTGATTAAGCTGGGCATGAAGAAGAGCCAGGTTATTATGGCGTTTAACATCGGAAACCTTTTCCGTATTCCAAAGTCCGTAGGCCATATCCACAGCCCATTGGGTGCCGTATTTCTCATTGGCCTTCACCTTGTAGGCAGGATCGCCTTCTTCCGGAGTGAACATGTTGATGCCCTGTAAAATATCACCAACAGCAGGGGTGCTGTCTTGAGCGATTACAGGAAGCGCCATGAGGCTCGTCAACGCCATTGCTATTATGTTATGCTTCTTCATAGAAAACGGTTAGTCTTATCGTTGGATGTTTGTGGTATAATACTTATATGATTAATCCAGGGGTAGAGAGGGGCGCTTTCCTTTTACAGGGAAAGAGCTCCGCTTCCGTTCTCCCGGGCTTGCTCTTTCACAGCTCTGCCGCATGCCCCCATACAGAACTCACAGTCTCCGCAGAGCAGACGGTATCTGGGACGCCGGATGAGCAGCCCGGCCAGTTTCCTGTACCGGCAGACCCGGCGGAAGAAACGGTGAAGTCCTGTATGGGTCAAGTTCATGCAACGCGGCAAAGTTAGATAGAACTAACTATTCAGTCAACACTTTTTCTTCCCAATGCCCTTGCCCTGCTCAGTACAACATTATGTTGGTTCATTATATTTTATTTGTTTTCAACGTATTGAAAATATCGCAAAAATATTTTCATGCCTACTAAAAAAATTAGTTTCAGCTAATTCATCTTGACCAGAATGCTGGGTCACGCTAAAAAAATGCAGCCTGGATTGGATATAATCCCATCCTTCCGGAAAAAGAAGCGGCAGCATGCCGCCAAGGCCGGATGAACCCAATCAAAACATTACCATGAGTTACATAAACAACAAAGGCCTCTGGGGCTTCGTCGGAGGAATGATCGCCGCCGCCATCGGCGCGAAAGTAGTGAAAAGTCCCGTTTCCAGGAAACTGGCCGTTCAGGGTCTTTCCAAGGCCATGCTCATCCAGCAGAAGGCCATGGAACAACTGGCAAACATCCGGGAAGAAGCCCTGGATCTGTGCCATGAAGCCGCCGCAAAAAACAGCAAGCCGGAACAGTAGAAATCTCATTGTCCATCACCAAACAGAGGGGTGTCCGTTTCCTTCTCCGCCAGCGGGATGGACTGCCCCCAACGGGGGAAACGCACGGAGAAGGGCGTTTCCCCCTTTTCTTTTTCCTTATCCATGCATTACCAGGTTATCCACCATACGCCCGGCAGGCTCCGTGTACGCAGCGGCCGCGGCGCATTCAATCATGACCAGGCTTACGGCATCGAATGCAGGCTCCTGAAACAGAAAGGCGTATACTCCGTCAAGGCCACCCCCTGCAACGGAGGCGTGTTCATCCTGTATGAAGGGACCAGCCCCCAGGCCATTTTCCGCACGCTGGACAGGCTCAGGCCGGAAACACTCCGCAGCCACGAACCGGAAGAACGCGCGAAAGCCAGAAAACTGGCCAGGACTTTCTTTCTCCGCATAGCCGGGAAAGTTTCCTCTTTCCTGTTTTGCAAGGTGTTTCTGCCACCTCCGCTCAGAATGGCCAAAGCATTCTGGAATTACGGTTCCTATTTACGGCGCGGAATGGCCGGCCTGGGAAGCGGACGGCTCAATGTAGCCGTTCTGGACGCCGTCTCCATCGGGGTTTCCATCGGCACGAAGGCCTATGGGACGGCCAATTCCATCATGTTCCTTCTTTCCATTTCAGACCTGCTGGAAAATTACACTCGGAAAAAGACCCGGGAAGCTCTCGCGGCCAGCCTGAGCATTCATGTTGACCGCGTCTGGCGGGTGGAAGAGGAAGGCATGCGCCAGGTTCCCATGGAACAAATCCGCCCGGGGGAAAAAATCCGCGTGGATGCGGGGAACGTCATCCCTGTGGACGGTACCGTGCTGTCCGGAGAAGCGGAAGTCAACCAGGCCGCCATGACAGGGGAATCGGAAGCGGCTTCCAAGCGGGAAGGGTCCGCCGTCTTTGCCGGAACCACGCTGGAAACGGGGGCCCTCGTCATCCGGGTTGATGCCGTGGGAGACCAGTCCCGCATTAACAATATCATCTCCCTGATCGACCATTCGGAGGAACTGAAGGCGCGCATCCAGAGCCGGGCGGAAAAGCTGGCGGATTCCATTGTTCCCTACACCC
>CAJKMG010000022.1 GCA_905200945.1 uncultured Akkermansia sp.
TTTTGCGTGTCGGTGCGTTCGTCATCGTCCACGCCAGCATGATGATGGTCGTCTTCACGCTGGCCGGTACGCCCAACAACATCGTGGTCGTCATTCTGGGCAACGCCGGCAATATAGGATATTTGGCAGCCAAGGCATTTGCCTGTCAGGGAACTGTGGTTGCCATGCTTCATGAGGCCGGTGAAGAATCTTGCCATATCGTTGATTGTCTTCCGGGCAGCAGCCACCTGGTCATGTCAGGCCGCCTGAACCATTCTTCCGATTTGGCTTCTTTTGCTGGTCTGGTACATACTCTTTATGGACGTGTTGATTATTTGATTATTTGTGAAGATGCCTCAGTCGAGGTGCAGGGGCTGAGTTGTTCTTCCCGTGTCCGTCTGTCCGTTTTGCTGGAACATGCCTTTGTTTCCGGGGCCATGATTGTGAATATGGTTTCCCGTTCTGGAAAAAAGGGAGTATGGGTGGAAGATATCGCGGATTTGGAAAATTGCCTGAACCGGAGAGATGTCAGAATGAGCCAGATCGTAATTCACCGTTCGGTATTTCGGTATGTTTCCCAGTCTCGATTGGCTTCTTCCGCCTGTGCGGCTGCGTTGTTTTTATGTGGGAACGAAGGTCGCCACATTCACCGGGAATATATCGTGGTCAATGGAAGGAAAGCTGCCTGGCGGCCCGGCAGGCGGCCGGAATCATTCCTGTCCCTGTTTAATTCCTGCCTGGAGTTTTGCTCCATTTGTTCACGAATGGTATTTCAGGATGCCTGACAGGCGTGCCATATTTCTGTATTCTGTCGTGACAAAAAGTGTCTGTTAAGATAGTATATTTCCAAGTAAGGTTATGAAGTTTCAAGGTCTTTATACAGCAATTGTGACTCCGTTTGCCGGCAACCGGGTCGATGAAGAGGCTTTTAGAATGCTTGTGGAAGCGCAGATAGCTGCCGGCGTGTCCGGCATTGTGGCTGTCGGTACCACGGGAGAATCCCCCACCTTGACTGTAAAAGAACACTTGAGGGTAATAGAATTGGCCGTGGAGAGCGCGGCTGGCCGTATTCAAGTTATTGCGGGAACGGGCGCTAATTCCACCGCAGAAGCTATTCATATGACCCAGAAAGCGGAAAAGATGGGAGTAGACGGAACGCTCCAGGTGTGCCCCTATTACAATAAACCTTCTCAGGATGGAGTCTATGCCCATTTCAAGGCTATTGCGGACGCTACCCGTCTGCCGATTATGCTGTACAGCATTCCTGGCCGTTGCGGTATTGAAATCAGTGTGGAAACAATCAGCCGTCTGGCGAAGGATTGCCCACATATTGTTTGTGTGAAAGAGGCTGGCGGCAATGTGGACCGCGTCAACCAGCTGATGCAGGTGGTGCCGGAAAATTTCACCGTTCTGTGCGGCGATGACGGCCTGACGGTGCCTTTTATGGTCTGTGGCGCCAGCGGATTGGTTTCCGTAACATCCAATCTGGTTCCGGGTATTATGAATTCCATTGTCAAAGCTGGCCTGAATCAGGATATGGGGGAAATGCTTTCCCTCCAGAAGACGTTTTATCCGTTGATGAAAGGGTTAATGACTCTGGATTCCAATCCTGTTCCGATCAAGGCCGCCCTGGCGATGAGAGGAGATATACAGCCCGGTATACGTCTTCCTCTGGTTCCATTGCCGAAAGAGAAGGAAGCTCAGCTTTCCGCTCTTCTGCAACGTTTCAACATTCTTTAACATTTTAGTGATATGATTTCCATTCTTGTTACAGGCATTTCGGGGCGCATGGGTCAGGCTGTCCAAGAGGCGGTGACGCTGAATCCGGATACTTGTGTGGGGGCTACTCATGATCAGGGGCAGGAGCTTTATCCGGCCCTCGCCAAATGCGACGTAGCCATTGATTTTTCCCATCATGCTTTTACCAGCACTTTGCTGGCGGAAGCTGTGGCCAATAACAAGCCTCTGGTAATAGGCACTACAGGACATACGGATCTGGAACGCCAGGAGATCGTGGATGCCGCCGCATCCATTCCGATTGTGTTTGCTTCCAATTATTCCGTGGGGGTGAACGCCCTGTTCTGGCTGACGCGCAAGGCAGCCCAGATTCTGGGAGGCAGTTGCGATATTGAGGTGATGGAGATGCATCACCGTCATAAAATTGACGCCCCTTCCGGCACTGCCCGGACACTGGCGGAAATCCTGTCCGGTGCTATTGACAGGAATTATGAAGATAGTGTGGTTTTTGGCCGTGAGGGGCTGGTAGGACCCCGACCTGCCAAGGAAATAGGGATGCATTCCCTGCGGGGAGGAGATGTGGTGGGAGACCATACCGTGATATTTGCTTCTGATGGCGAACGGTTGGAACTTACCCATAAGGCGTCCAGCCGTATGACATTTGCCTCCGGAGCGGTCCGTGCGGCTCTCTGGCTCCAGGGACGGGAGCCGGGCCTGTATACCATGGAAGATGTTCTGGGTCTGTCCCAATTATAATTTTTTGGTATCGTGGCCGTTCTCCTTTTTTGGAGCGGCTACGATGTTTTTTACTGATGAAGAGAGCAGGCATTGCACTGGGGTCCAATCTTGGGGATAAAAACAGCCTGATGGTTCAGGCCAGGGATCATTTGTTGCAGATGAGCCTGTCTGATGACCCTTTTCTGCAATCCTCCCTGTATGCCACCAGTCCTCAGGGGTGTCCGCACGGCGCGGATGATTATTTGAATGCCGTGGTAGAATTTACCTGGCCCGGTACGGTGGAGGATTTGCTTGTGCATTGCCAGGGTATAGAACGAGCCTTGGGTCGCATTCGTTCAGGGATTCGCTGTGAACCCCGTACGGCGGATGTGGATATCATCTATGTGGGCGATATGGTGGTCGATGATCCTCCGCGTCTGATTCTCCCCCATCCCAGAGCTCATTTGAGGAAATTTGTTTTAAAACCTCTTTCCGATATCAGGCCGGAGCTTATTCTGCCACGCCAGCGTAAAACGGTTGTCTGCCTGTTGGCAGAGTTAGATACGGATGAGGCTGATCCGCTTCTGGTATCGGAATGCTGGTAAATTGCATGTTTATTGAACGCCATGAATCAATCTTTTGAGAAAGCGGAACGAATCCGTGCCTGCAAGAACAGGCGGCATGTGACTCTGGTTACAGCTTATGACTATCCTACAGGCCGCCTTTTGGATGAAGCCGGCGTAGATATTGTGCTGGTAGGGGATTCCTTAGGGATGGTGGTTTTGGGTTTTCCGGATACCACTCATGTGACGCTGGATCATATGCTTCATCATGTGGAAGCTACTGCGCGCGGAGTGAAGAACGCCCTGCTGGTGGGAGATATGCCCATACATTCTTATGATACGGAGGAACAGGCCGTGCAATCCGCAAAGAAATTGTTTTTGGCTGGAGCGGATGCTGTCAAGCTGGAAGGGGGGGCAGCCCAGGCAGGAAATATCCGTGCTATTGTGGATGCCGGTATTCCCGTAGTGGGTCATATCGGCCTCTTACCGCAGAAAGTGCTGGAGGAGGGAGGATATAAGATTAAAGGGAAATCCTCCGCGGAGGAGGAAGCCCTGGTAAGGGATGTGGAGGCTGTGGCAGAGGCGGGGGCTTGTGCTGTGGTTGTGGAGGGCGTAACGCCTCATGCTGCCCGACAAGTTACCGTACATTCTTCCATTCCCACATTGGGTATTGGTTCCGGCTCCCATACATGTGATGGCGATGTTGTGGTGATTCATGATCTGGTGGGCGCATTTCCGTGGTTTGTTCCGGCTTTCGCCAAACCCCGTGCGGACGTAGCCGGGAGCATGACTGCCGCCGTCAAGGAGTGGATGGAAGATTGCTATACGGAACCCGGTTCCATCAGCTCATAATAATTGATTTTTTATGCTGGTATTTTCTACGTGCTGGAATTCCCACCGTCATCAGGACGGGGAAGAAATGATTGATGAAATTCTTTCTTTGGGGTTTGACCATGTGGAACTTTCCCACGGCATCAAGTTATCCCTTCTGCCTGGTATCATGAGGGCAGTAAAAGCCGGAAAGGTGCAGGTGGCCGGAGTTCATAATTTTTTCCCCGCTCCGATTGACGAGGTGGGGGATTCTCCGGACAGCAGGCCTTTTACGGCGGATTTGCTGCAGGTGCGTTCTAAGGCTGTTGAATTGACGAAGAAGTCTATCGAACAGGGCGCCGCACTGGGGTCTGGATATATTGTGTTGCATATGGGAACAGTGGAGCCCCTGGCAAAACGTTCGGATACGGCTCATTTGCAAAACCTGGCGCGTCAGGGAATGGTGGGAACGGAATCCTTTGCCGGCACCAAGGGCGAATTTGTACGCCGCCGCAACCGTTTGGCCCCCATCTATCTGGAACGGGCGCGTGAAGCTCTCCGGCAACTCCTTCCATTAGCCGGTCAGTTCGGCGTCAAGCTGGGCATTGAAGGTCGCAGCCATTATGAACAGGTGCCGAGTGAGGATGAAATGGATTTGTTGATGAAGGAGTTTGGAGAAAATCCCTTTATCGGCTACTGGCATGATTTCGGGCATATTCAGAGAAAGCATAATTTGCTGATATTAAATCATGAGCAATTTCTCTGCCGAATGTCTTCCCATTTGATTGGGGCGCATGTGAACGATGTCAAATGGCCGGCGCGGGATCATCAGGTTCCCCTGTTGGGGGGAGTGGTTCCCTTTGAGCGCCTTCTTCCTTTTTTCCCGCATGGAGTTCCGCTTGTATGGGAACTCTCCAGCCGTGTCTCCTCAGAAGATATCCGTGCGGCGCGCAAATTGTGGATGGAAAAATTTCCGCAGACGCTGGCCTGACTATCTTGTGATTGTAAATCCGGTTCCGTGGGTATAGAGTCGGTACGATGATAGATAAGACGACATCCCGCGTCATTATGGGGCTTTTGGGAACAGCCTGTGTCTTGATTACGGCATTTGCCTGGTACAAGACGAAATATGCCGCCGTTCCGGAGGCCGGGATGCACCATAATATTTATGACGAAGACATTCCGCGGTCTGCTCCGGTTCCTGTAGATTACCGGATGGTTTTGTTGACGCCCCAGGAGCTGGCAAAGGCGCCTCTGGCCGATGTGTTTACATCTCCCCTCGGAGATGAGAATGGAGCGTTTACCTATGTTGCCCAGGGTGTGGGGGATATGAATGCCGCCCGCAAGGGAAGGCATGCAGGACAGGATTTAAATGGAATAGGAGGAGAAAACACGGATGAGGGATTGCCTGTGCGGGCCGCCGGGCGCGGATTGCTGATTTACGCAGGAGAACCTTCTCCGGATTGGGGCAATGTTGTCGTGCTGCTGCACCGTTTGCCGGACGGGCGTTTCGTGCAGAGTCTGTATGCCCATTTGAAAACCGTCAGCGATATTCCGCTGGGGACTCTGGTGGGCCGTGGAGAGCAAATCGGCTCAGTCGGAACGGCGCACGGCAACTATTTGGCTCATTTGCATTTTGAGATGATGGAGTCCATTGCCCATGAGGCGGGAATGCCGGGCTATGGTAAGACAACGTTTAACCGAATCAATCCGGATGAGGTGCTGAAGCAATATGCTCCCGACCCGGAAATGATGATGCCTGATCCCATTATTGCCTTGAAACAGGTTCAGATGGCGGCGGGGTGGGAAAAACTGCTGGAGAATCTGTATAAGGATAACAGCATGGAAGCTTTGGATAAAATCCTCCCAGGCAGTCAGCCGCCCACGGAAGAAGAGGAAAAGCACTGATTACGGTTTTTCCGGTTAGGAATGTGGGTTTTGATTTTTGGAGACCAGCTCTTCCTGTTTTCTGGTGATTTGCAGGACACAGACCAGCCACAGGATGCTGGCTGCCGTCATCAGTGCGCCGGTGAGCAGAAAGGCCGTCACGTAATGTTCCGCCCCGAAAGGGAAAAGGGTGCACAGAGTTAGAGCTGTAGTCACCAGAAGATATAATCGCAGGGAACGGGAGGGTGTTTGCAGCATCCATTCTGCCGGGTTTTTGGATGCTTTATATATTTCCTGAAGAACCAGGGCATTGAGCACCATGCCGACTACCGGCATACAGCTTAGAAGAACGCTAAGGAATGGAGTGAACCGAATTCCCTGAACTTGAAATTCCTGAATATTGGCAGATGCCCGGTACAGCCAGATCAGCTGGATAAGCAGGGATGGAATGAACAGGATGCTGAGGAGGAAGACCAATGGCGCCGCAAAAGATGGCAGGTGAACCATATTCTGCTGAATGAGTGTCTGCATTTCTTCATAATTGACGACATTGTTGGAAAAAACAATCCAGCTGCTCCAGAGCATGAAAGGCAGCAATACGAGACATGCCAAAATGGATAATTTGGCTAGCCCGTTTAGAGGATAACGTAAACGGTACTGCTGCTCCTCTGGCTGATTTTTGTTCTTTTGATCCTGTGTTTCCTCCACTACGGGTGACATTGGCGGAAGAACTTGGGCTATGGGCTGCCATGTTTCCATGCCCTGTTTCCAGGTAAGCGTTTTTGAGTCGATCACACCCTGTCCCAGAAATTCACGGACTTCGTATTCGGAGTAGGCTCTCGGCTGGGAATCGCCGGGAAGTTTCAGGAAGTATTCACTCATTTCCTGTATTTTAGAGAAAGAAATATGCGCGGAGCAATGGGAATTTGACGGATGACTGATAAAGTATCCCAACAGGGGCTTTTTTTCAGATAGAAGAATCAGCAGCTAGTAGGTTTCTGACTGGCTTTTGCAGGGGTAGTGAATTTGCCGGAAAATAAAATAATCGTCCGGAAGTGGTTGTTAAAAAATAATCGAAAGGGCAGAATTCGAACCAGTGGTCTCTTCGTCCCGAATGAAGAAAATTTGAAATATAACTATTGATAATCAATGATTGTGTTTCTTGTGCCCTTTTCAAATCTTTTGTTTTCCACTTGGTTATCGTGCCGTTTTAACCTTTTCCTTCACGTTCCGAATGAGGGTTGGGTTACGTGTTAAACGTGTCGATGGGGAGCGAGACATTTTTCAAGGTGTTCATGAACTGAATATTCAGTTCATTCAGTAGTAAACGACACGAAACATAACATTATGGCTATATCAACAAAACCATTCCACCCGTTGGATGTGGAAAACAACCGCCGCTACAAGGTAACGAAGAAAGAGCCCCCCCAAGATTGGCTGGCACAAGACGGAAGAAACCGGGGTACATGACTGGGAAGGATATATCCGCGTTCCGGAAGATGGAACCTATAATTTCACGATTCGGATTGACGACAACGGCTATCTGGAAATCAATGGTGAAAAGGTAGCGGAACTGACTGGCTTACGCCAATGCACAACGTCTACTGGGATGCTACAATGTAGTGGATTATCCCACCATGACTACAGATGATGTGTGGAACTATATTGGAGGATGGCTGAACGATAGCCACGTTTCGGGAGATGCCAATTACATTAACAGTTGCGCCTTGCGTCTGAGCATTGCTCTTAGTAGTTATGGTATTGACCTTAATGGAGCTCCGGGAGTCAATAATATTGGGGCAAAAGGTAATTCCCTGGCGTCGGGGGGTAAAAAGCACGTTATCATCAGCGCAGCTCAAATGGCGGTTTATCTCCGTACCCTGCTGGGGACACCTGATTATCCGGATGATGGAGAAAATGGGTACAACACTCCCCAGGCTGGAGATATTATCGTATTTGGCGATAGTCTGCATGTGGGAATGTGTCCGGGAAATAACATTGGCGTGGGCAGTTTTATTTCCGTCTCTGTGTGGCTGCTCCAAAGATCGACACTGGATGATTAATAACTGATATTAAATAATATATTCATAGGGTGGACATTTTTTTGTGTTCGCCCTATTTTTATTGAATATAAACCAAAAAATCAGTATCATAACATATATATATGAAGTATGTTTCTTTTCTTTGCGTTCTGTTTTCAGGGTTACTTTCAACCGTAGCCCTTGGAGAGCCAGACCGTTCTTCCCATGTTGCTACGCAGGCCGAAGTAGAACAGGATAGTTTTCTCAGGGGTACAGCCCGAAATTTAGAAAAAAGCGATGTGGTCCTGTCTGTTATCATTTACAAAATAGTCTCTACTGACCAGGGAACGACGCACTATGCCCGCGTCGTTCAGTCGCTGCGGGGAGATATTCCTGTAGAAGCTCTGGTCAAGTGGAATGGGCACGCCAATAAGCTTCCCAAGGGAAGCGCTCCTAAAACGGAATTGTATTCCAGTTGTAATCTGAGTTATGTCCTTGCGTCTTCAAAGGAGGTAAAAAAACTGCTAAACGCACCGGAAGATTTTACTCCGGCTGACAGCATTTATGGACTGGATTCCTACAGCCTGGGCGATCACGTCAGATATTTTCCGATGACGGAGAGCAACCCGGGCCGTGCCATGAAAAAGCTCCTGCATATCGAGCCTGCAAAAATCACCGCTGAATCGGAAGCAGCCCGCTTTAAACCGGAATCCGGCAAGTAACCCGGTTTTCCCTCCCTGCTTCGACTTCATTTGACTCATCCCCGTTCATGAAATATGAACGGGGCTTTTTTGTGGAGGAGTTTCATTCTCCTGTGTTTAGGGGGATGTTATAGAGTACTTCCGCAGCGGCAGTGATGCTGCCTGGTACAGGGGAGAGAATTGGGCATAGATAATTTTTCCTCTGCATCGGTAAATACCCCCGACATCCTCCAGGCTTAATTGAGAAGATTTGCCCGTTTGATTTTGTTCCTGTGAGGAGGGTAAATTCAATCAGCATGATGCTGTTTATTTGCCTTGGCGCAAAATAGGGGAAGTGCAGAGTTGCTGATGAGTAAAATTGTTTTATATCAGTAAATAAATAATCAAAAAGCCGCCCGGAGGCGGCTTGGAAATTGGTCGAGCTGACAGGATTCGAACCTGCGACCTCTTCGTCCCGAACGAAGCGCGCTACCAGCCTGCGCTACAGCTCGTTGTTTGTGGTGCGACGAAGTCTAAGGTTGAAAGATGGGTTTGTCCAGTTTTTTTTATTCGCCACGGCACTTAGTTGTGATACGGTGCCGGGGTTATGATGGATATGCTGGTGCGGCTGTATGATTTGCCCGATATTGAAGAAGACCTGAGGAGGCTGGAGAGGGAAGGTTTTTTGATTCGCCGTCCGGGTGCTTACGAACGTCATTTGGTAGCTGACTGGGTTGGCCGGAATTTTTCTCCCAAGTGGGTAAGTGAGGCGAAAGTCGCGTTCGGCCGCCAGCCCATTTCCTGTTATATTGCCACACGGGAGAAGAAGATTCTTGGTTTTGCCTGTTACGATGTAACGGCTCGCGGTTTTTTGGGCCCCATGGGGGTGGCGGAAGAAGTACGCAGAAGCGGATTGGGCACCGTGCTATTGATTTCCGCCCTGAAGGGTTTGCGGGAGCTGGGGTATGCATACGGTGTCATCGGCGGGGTTGGTCCGGCTGATTTTTATGTCCGGGCTGTGGGCGCGATGCCTATTGAAGGGAGCTCTCCCGGCATCTACATGGATATTCTGCCGGAACCATAATTCCGCCTGTTGTGGAATTCATTTCCATTTCTGATGGTTTCTTTTCCGGGCTGTCCGGAGAATGTAGCCGGAAGTAGTTATTTTTTATATCCTACCGGATGACAGAGCGTGGGTGTCTGGGGAGAGGTTGGTTTCAGAGCCTTTGCCAGGACATTCTTGTTCATGCTGGCGCGCGGATAGGTAGCCAGTCCCGTTCCGGAGCAGAACAGGGAGATGTTCTGGGAGACAATGCCGGCGTCCATGGCAGCCCAGGGTTCCGCCGTATCCGTTACAAGAATGAGACATACGGGGACATCCGCCGGGTGCATGTCCCCATCGTTTACGGGAATCATGGCGTGGGCCTTGTGGTCATAGAGGTAGAGGCGTTTTAGTGCATATATCAATTTTAACGTCCTGGCGGTTCATGGCGGACGGGGCTGTACGTTTGCCGGATTCCTGACGGTTGATGCCATTGGCCGCCCAGAGCTGGTCTGATAAATCTTTTTAGGATAGAGCTTTTTCAGAAAGGCTCCGAATGGATTGACGGTCAGACAGGGCTTTCATGATCGGAGCCCCCGTTCCAGGTCCGGCTGGTCCAGTTTGACGGTATCCGCGGCGTGAAGGAAGGCTGTTCCGGACAGCCCCGCTGCGAGGAGGTAAAGGAGGTTTTTTTTCATGGTTTTGCGGCAGGAGTGGCTGATAGATGCAGGTATTCCACATTTCCCCATTAGCCGGAATTTAACATGGGACGGAAGTGCTACAAGGTTTTTGTGCGCTCGTTTTCTGCCGCCGTCCAGAGGGGCTCCGCGGGTTTCGTAAAAAATCGGGAGGAGTTTTTCAAGAAAAGCCTTGAGTTCTTGCGTGAAACTGATATTGAAAGCAACCGGTTTTTCGCCCGGCGGGGGAAGGCGCCCCGATTGCCCGCCGGTCAATAAGGGGCCATGAGAAAGATCGTTAATACTAACTCATCAACCATTTAAATGAGCACAACTGAACTGGCGGAACTGATTGACAGCAAGTTCCGCGAATTGCGTGAAGGTTCCATTGTTACCGGAACCATCCAGGAAATCCGTCCCCAAGTCGTTTTGGTGGACATCGGCTACAAGTCCGAAGGCGCTATTTCCATTTCCGAGTTTGAAGACGAGGAAATCGAAGTGGGGGACCAAATTGAAGTCCTTTTGGAACGCCTCGAAAACGACGAAGGCATCGTCGTCCTTTCCAAGGAAAAGGCCGCCCATAAGCAGAACTGGGATAAGATCGTGGGCGTGTACCGCGATGGCGGCCTGGTTAAGGGTAAAGTGAAGAGAGTCGTCAAGGGCGGTCTTATGGTCAATGTTGGCGTGGAAGCTTTCCTGCCCGGTTCCCAAGTGGATATTATTCCTCCTCGTGACCTGAACGAGTATGTTGGAAAGGTTTACGAATTTAAGATCGTCAAGGTAAATGACGACCGTAAGAATATCGTCCTTTCCCGCCGTGAGGTGATTGAGGCCGAACGCGCCGACCAGCGCCAGCGCTTCCTTGAAACCGTCAAGGAAGGCGACAAGGTGGAAGGTATCGTGAAGAATATCACGGACTTCGGCGCTTTTGTCGACCTCCGCGGCATGGACGGCCTGCTCCATATCACGGATATGAGCTGGGGCCGCGTGAACCATCCGAGCGAAATGCTCCATATCGGCCAGTCCCTGGAAGTCGTGATTCTGGAAGTGGATCGCGAAAAAGAACGCGTTTCCCTGGGCCTGAAGCAGATGACAGACAACCCCTGGGCGGATATCGAACGCAAATACCCGATCAATTCCCATGTCAAGGGCCGCGTGACCAAGCTTCTGCCTTACGGAGCCTTTGTGGAATTGGAAAAGGGCGTGGAAGGTCTGGTGCACGTTTCCGAATTGTCCTGGGTCAAGAGAATCACCCGTCCGAGCGATGTGTTGAAGCTGGACCAGGAAATCGAAGCCGTGGTTCTTTCCATTTCTGTGAAGGAACAGAAGATTTCCCTCGGTGTTCGCCAGCTGGAAGACAATCCCTGGGCGGATATCGAATCCCGTTTCCCGATTGGTACCGTCATCAAGGGCCAGGTTCGCAACCTTACTCCCTACGGCGCTTTTGTGGGGCTGGAAGAAGGCATCGACGGTATGATCCACGTGTCCGATATGAGCTGGACCCGCAAGATCAATCATCCCTCCGAAGTTCTCAAGAAGGGCGACGAAGTGGAAGCCATCGTTTTGGAAATCAAGAAGGAAGATCAGCGCGTCTCCCTTGGCATCAAGCAGCTTGAGTCCGATCCGTGGGAATCCATCAATGACCGCTTCAAGGTGGGCGATATGGTGACTGGCCAAGTGGCCAAGATTGCCAGCTTCGGCGCTTTCGTGAATTTGGACGGCGATATTGACGGCCTGATTCATATTTCCCAGTTGAGCGAAGACCATGTGGAACGCGTGAAAGACGTGATCAAGGTGGGTGATGAAATCACCGCCCGTGTGATTAAAGTGGACAGCATCGAACGCCGTATCGGCCTTTCCATCAAGGCTGTCAATTACGACACCGAACAGCTCCGCCGCGAAACCGCTTCCTTTGAAGCCCTCCGCCCGAGCAGCGATATGGTGGGTCTGGAACACGCCTTCAACCTGGCTACCCGTGAAAACGAAGAGTGGAGCCCTTCTGAAGAGAAGTAAGCCTGTTTTCGTATTACGCTGATTAATTTAACCGCCGCGAATGGTTATATTCGCGGCGGTTTTTTTTCTCATTCCAAAGAAGGCTGGAAAAAACCTTGAGTTAGTTTCCACTAAAGTATTAACTTTCATTTTATACCATGTTGGAGCTGACCAAGAGCAATGAGGATTATCTGGAGGCCATCGGGTTGCTGTCTGAGAAGAACGGGACGGCCCAGGTGCGGGATATTGCAGAGATGCTTAAGGTAAAGATGCCTTCCGTTACGTCTGCCGTCAAGCAGCTGGCGGATATGGGGCTGGTGGAGTATACGCAGTATGCTCCCGTCAAGCTGACTCCCCAAGGCCGCAGAATTGCCGGGAAAATTATTGTCAGCCACGGTATTCTGTTTGATTTCCTGCGGGAGGAATTGGCTCTCCCGGAAGAACGCGCCAATGAAGTGGCTTGCCAGATAGAGCACATCATGACTTTTGAGGAGATTGAAAAACTCAGGTCCTGCCGGATCCGCCCTTTTGAGGGTGGAGAGGAAAATTCCGCCAAGTAGCATGGCTCCGGGCTCTCTTATGGGAAGCCGGGGATATGGATAGCCGAACCACATTCCGGAAAGAGGGGGAAGGGCAGAAAACGGTGATGTAAGGTAAGGGAATGAAATAAGATTTTTGTCTGCTGTTTTTCCCATGGGGCATTGAAATGGGGAAGAGGACTTGGTTTCGGAAATATTCATTTCCTGTTAGATGTTCTTCCTGCGGAAGAGGAGCGGTTTTGTTCAGCGTGCGGAGTTTTATTATTCTTGGAAATGGCCCGGTGCGAGTCGGAGTAAAAGAGGATGACTGGGAGAAACGGCATTTTGCCCTTTTCCGTCCAGGTAATTCGTGATAGGTTCCCGCGCATGGATCCCCATATCGCTGCAGATCTCTCGGCGCTCGACACGGCTGTCCTGCATAGCCGTCTTTCCGAGCTCGGGAGCTATCTTTGACCTGGACGGCATTCAACAACGAGTAGCCGAATTGGATGAACGCATGAGCGCCCCGGATTTCTGGGATGACCAGAATGCCGCACGGGCGCTGATGGCGGAGGTGAATCCCCTGAAACACAGGATGGAGGCATTTTCCGCGCTGAAGTCCCGTCTGGAGGATATTGACGCTGCTATTGAGCTGGCTCAGGAGGCGGATGACGATGACCTAGGCCGGGAGGCTGTGGAAGAGTTTGCCAGGTGGCAGAAGTCTCTGGCGGATTTTGAATTGCTGACCCTGCTGAACGGATCGCAGGACCAGGCTTCCTGTTATGTAACCATCCACGCCGGGGCCGGCGGCACGGAAGCCTGTGACTGGGCATCCATGTTATTGCGCATGTATATCCGCTGGTGTGAGCGCCGGGGATTTTCCGTGACGTATTTGGAGAGTACGGACGGGGATGACGCCGGCATTCGTTCCGTGACATTGAAGGTGGATGGAGAGTATGCCTACGGATATTTGAAGAATGAACGCGGCATCCACCGGTTGGTGCGCATTTCTCCCTTTGATTCCGCCGGGAAGAGACATACTTCTTTCGCTTCCCTGGACGCGACGCCGGAAGTTTCTGATTCCATCAATATTGAGATCCTGGACAAGGATTTGAAGGTGGATACCTACCGTTCCGGCGGCAAGGGCGGCCAGAACGTGAACAAGGTGGAAACCGCCGTGCGTATCACGCATATTCCTTCCGGTGTGATCGTGGCCTGCCAGAATGAGCGCAGCCAGCTTCGTAACAAGGAAGAGGCTATGAATATGCTGCGCGCCAAGCTATACCAGATTGAGGAAGACAAAAAGCAGGCGGAAGCCGACCGCCAGTACAGTGAGAAGGGAGACATTGGGTGGGGCAACCAGATCCGTTCCTATGTTTTCCAGCCTTATCAAATGGTGAAAGATTTGCGCACAGGCGTAGAGTCCGGCAATATTCAGGACGTGATGGACGGCAACCTGGATCCGTTCATTGAGGCCATGCTGCGCGGCCATAAGCGTGAACGCTGATGTTTTTTTTCTTATGGCCGCCAAGCTGACGATTGACGTTTTGTCCCTGTTCCCGGATATGGTGGAAGCCCCTCTGGGCGGCAGCATTCTGGGAAAGGCCCGTGACAGGGGATTGTTGGAGATACGTTGCCATAATATCCGTGACTGGACGACGGACAAGCACCGCAAAACGGACGATTACCTCTGCGGAGGGGGGCAGGGCATGCTGCTGAAGCCGGAACCTATCTTTGCCGCCGTAGAGGAACTTCGACGGCGGGAAACCCGCGTTGTGCTGATGACTCCTCAAGGCCGTACGTTCACCCAGTCATTGGCCGCGGAATTGGCTGCCTCCGGAGGCCATCTCATTATCCTCTGCGGTCATTACGAGGGGGTGGACCATCGTGTAGTAGAAGAGCTGGTGGATATGGAATTGTCCATCGGGGATTATATTCTCACGAATGGAGCCATTGCCTCCGTGGTGGTCATTGACGCCGTAGCGCGCCTGATTCCCGGCGTGCTGGGAGATGAGCGTTCTTCCGTGGATGAATCTTTTTCCAACGGTTTGCTGGAGGCTCCCGCCTATACCAAGCCGAACGTGTTCCGGGGCCTGGCTGTTCCAGAGATTTTGCTGGGCGGCAACCACCCCGCCATTGAAAAATGGAAGCACGGGAAGTCTCTGGAGCGTACGCGCCTGAACCGTCCGGATTTGTGGAAGAAGTGGCTGGAATCGCATCCGGGGGATGCCATAGAGTGATATATTTGGCTATTGCGCCAAATTTCTCTTGCCAAGTTCGGAACCTTCCGTTATAAGATCCCGCCTGCCACCGCGAGGGTGGTGTAAAGTATTTTTCTGAACCTTTTACAAACACAAGATCATGTCCAAGCATTCCAGCCTCAAAGCAACCGGTACCGTAGGCGGCAAGCGTTCCGTCCTGAAGCGTTTTGAACGTGTCAAGCTTCTGAAGGAACGCGGCGAATGGAAGAAGGGCCAAAGCCCTCTCGGCCTGCCGAAGACCAAGCATGAAGCTTAAGCCTGCCTTTATCCTCTCCGGAGAGTTTCCCGGCGGAGTTTGCACGGCAAGTCATTTTCCTAATACAGGAAGCCTCTCGGATGTCTATGAACCGAGAGGCTTTTTTCTTCCGGCAAAAGAAAGCCTCCTCTTTTCGAGGACGTGAATTGCCGTAATATAAACAATACAAAATCATCCGCTGAGATAGCGGACATTATACCAATATGAGTGAAGAACAACATGGCTCCGAAGAAAACGGAGGTATCCGCATTAATAAATTCCTGGCCTCCTGCGGCATTGATTCCCGCCGGGTGGCCGACAGGCTGATTGGAGAAGGACGTGTGGAAGTGAACGGGAAGGTTATCGATACGCCTGGGATGAGGGTGACGGAGAAGGATTTCGTGAAGGTGGACGGCCGCCATATGACCCCTATGGAAGAGGTTGTGGTGCTGTTGAACAAGCCCCGCGGGTATGTGTGCAGCCGCGAAGCGCAGGGAGCCATAGGCACTGTTTATGACCTGCTGCCGCCGCGCCTGCGCCATCTTAATTATGTGGGACGGCTGGATGCCGATTCTGAAGGTCTTCTGATTATGACGAATAAGGGGGAATTGACCCAAGTTCTTTCCCATCCTGCCGGCGGCATAGAAAAGGAGTACTGGGTGACGGTAGATCAAAATTTTGATAATTCCGTCCTGATGCAGTTTTTGCGCGGAGTACGCATTCCGGAGGGAAATGCCAAGGCCAAATATGTTTGCCGCGCTTCCGCGCGCCGTGCCTGCATTGTTTTGGAACAGGGGTTGAAGCGGCAGGTGCGTCAAATGTTCCAGTGCCTGGGACTTCGTGTCCGCAAGTTGGTGCGCGTGCGCATCGGCTCCCTGTGGGGGGGGGATTTGGAACCCGGAGGCTGGAAGTTCCTGGATGATGCGGACGTGGCTCTGTCACTGAAAAATCCTCCCCGCCAGCGTAAATACCTGGGTGCTTCCCAGCTTGTCGCCGGAGGGATTGCCAAGGGTGAGCAGGGTGGAAGAGGCGTTGATTCCGATGAGGATTATGTGTTTAATCCGGAAGATTTTGAAGCAGGGGATTCCTATGAACCTACTCCGGAAATGAAAACTCGTTTTGTAGAGACGGAGGATGAACGTGAAGTCAAGGAAGATGGATATTTCCGGGGAGATTCCGGCTTCCGTTCCCGTGACCGCCGCGGAGATTTTCATCGTCGTGGAGATAGTTTCCGCAGCCGCCGCGGGGACGGTTTCAGGGAAAACCGCCGTGAAGGAGGGTTCCAACGTCGTGAAGGCGGTTTTGGGAGAGACCGCCGCGGAGGAGGTTTTCAACATCAGGAAGGAGGCTTCAAGGGAAACCGTCGTGAAGGAGGGTTCCAACGCCGTGAAGGCGGTTTTGGGAGAGACCGCCGCGGAGGAGATTTTCAGCGGCGTGAAGGCGGGTTTCGTAAGCCGGGCTTTGGAGGCAGGTCCTCCAGCAGTTTTTCCCGCGGAAACAGGGGCCATTAATGAATGACTTGTTCCGGTATGAAGAAACATTGCAGATGGTGGCTTTTTGCCGGATTGTGGGGACTGACCCTCGTTCAGTATCCACTTCTTGCTTCTCAGAATATTTCCTCTCCGGCGCCTGCCGGGGAGGGAAATTTTGAGGCTTACTTGTCCGGTCTCCGCGAAAAAGCTCTGAATGGGGATCCCGCTGCGGCCCGGGAGCTGGCTGTGCATTATGACGTGGAGGGCAATGCTGCGGAAACGTCCAAATGGATGTCCGAGTATGTTTCCTTGGCGGAGAAAAGGGCCAATAACGGAGATGTGGATCCCATGCTGGACTTGGGCAAGCTGTTTTATACAGGCAGCCGCCTGTACCCAAAGAATCTGGAAAGAGCCCGGTACTGGTTTACCCGGGCTGCTGACGGTGGTAATGCCGCGGCACAGTACCAGGTGGCTGTAATGGCTTCCCAGGGAGCAGGAGGGCCGAAGGATGAAGCAACAGCAGCCCTTTATTATAAAAAATCTCTCCAGACGTGGAAAAAAGAGGCGGATGACGGTGATTCCAAGGCGGCGTTATGGGCTGCCCTTGTTTATGAACGAAAGCTGGTTCCGGATAGTTCTCCGGAAAAGTCAGTCCCATATCTTCTTCAGGCGGCGGAAAGCGGCAACCTGACAGCACAAGGCCTTCTGGCATTTAAGTACCGGGATGGGCTGGGAGTGCCGCAGGATGCGGCCAAGGCCGTGGAATGGTTTGAGAAAGCGGCCTCCCGTAAAGATTTGGGAGCCGTGATGGAACTGGGCATAATGTTCCGGGACGGCAAGTATCTGCCCCCTGACCGGGAAAAGGCCTTCCATTGGTTTGAAAAAGGGGCGGAATGGAAGGATCCGTACAGCATGGCTGCCTTGGCTGATATGCTGCTGGAGGGAACTCCTTCCGCAGAACAGACGGTCCGGGCCCTGGCTCTGTATCGTGAGGCTGCCGCCGTCGGTTATTTCCCTGCGGCCCTAAAGGCCGCGGAGCTGCTCCAGAACGGGAAGGGCGGGGAACTGGATGCGGATGAAGCCTACAGGCTGCTGCGGCGTGTGGCGGATGCTACAGGGGATCCCAAGGCCATGTACATGCTGGCCCAGGTATATTATACACGGGGTGACGAGGCTCAGGGGGATTCCCTGATGAAAGCATCTGCCCAAGCGGCCTATCTGCCGGCCATGAACCGCATGGCGCGTCTCCATCTTCTGCCGGACAGTTCATTGCCCTGGAATCCGGTTTTATCCTATTATTATTGGAACCAGGCTGGAGAAATGGGGGATGAAAAGGCGGCTTCCGCCGCTTTTTGGCTGCTGTGGGGCGGTTCAGGCATTTTTTTATTGGTGATGTTTATTATTGTCTGGCGTTTCCAGCGTTTTGCCGCCAGAAGGCTGGCAGAACAGCAGAAACAGGAACGGCAAGCCTCTGATGACGCATGAAGCGTATTATGAGGTATCCGGCATGAAAAAAATCTGTTAAAAATACTGTAGTACTCCATGATGAACATGTTAGCTATTTTTGGACTGGGAACACCGGAAATTATCGCCATTCTGGTGATTGTCTTCCTTCTGTTCGGCGCTAAGAAACTCCCGGAATTTGCTCGCGGCCTGGGCAAGAGCCTGGGGGAATTCAAGAAGGCCAAATCTGAGTTTGAAGAAGAACTGTTGAAGACGGAGAAGGAAACCATGAGTGATGTCTCCTCCTCCAAAACGGAGCTCCGTACTTCTCCAGGGCTTTCCCAGCCCATTGATGTAGAGGTGGAGAAGGCGGCGGACTCCAAACCGGATGGCAAGTGAATTTTTGTAGTCTGACGGCAATATGAACAGGGCAGGAATTTTCCGTCCTGTTCATTTTTTGCCGGCTGCTTTTTTCGGGAGGCGGATGCAATTAGAGCGGAATTTTTTTTAATAACCTGCAGGTTTTCTTTTCCGGCAGGATACGGAATGGCTTTTCTGGATGCGGGGTATTCCGGCTTGCATCCAGGATGGAGCATGGCCTTGCGGAGGGGAAGTTTTTGACGGATGTGTTTTTACGGAAACCGCAACCCGGGCGGGGAAGAAGCGAAATTTAACGTTCACAGGAATACTGTGCAGAATGGAGAGCGGTTCGGTTTATTGCTTTCCTTTGTTCAGGATTTGGAAAAAAGAAAAGGCATGGATTTTTTACGGCTGATGTTTCCTGTTTTTCAAAGGGTACGTTGAATGAAAGGATTCAGATATTGATTTCTTGCGTTGTCCGGTGGCTTGTTGTACACATGTATTAATGAAAATTCATTTTTGCGGAGCGGCGGGAACGACGACGGGATCCCAGCATTTGCTGGAGGTGAACGGATGCCGGATTCTTCTGGATTGCGGCATGTATCAGGGACGGCGTGAGGAGGCATGGCATATCAATAAGGATTTCCCCTATTTTTCTCCGGCAGAGGTGGATGCGGTGGTCCTTTCCCACGCTCACATTGATCATTCCGGCAATCTTCCCAATTTAGTGAAACAGGGATTTCTGGGCAATATTTACAGTACATTTGCGACCAGAGATCTCTGCCAGCTCATGCTGGCGGACGCCGCCCGCATTCAGGAGCACGACTGCGCATTCATCAATAAGATGAACAAGCGCCGCGGTATTCATCAGCCAGACGTTTATCCTACTTATTCCGAACAGGATGCGGAGCGGTGCATGCGCCAGTTCGTGAATATCGGGTATGGCCGGCCCATTCCCATTGTTCCGGGGGTGACACTCACGTTTTATGATGCGGGCCATATTCTGGGCGCTGCGCAAGTGTGCCTGGATATTGAGGACAGGGAGGACGGGCGGAAGAAGCGGTTCCTGTTTTCCGGGGATGTAGGGCGGGGAGATAACGAATTACTGCGCGATCCCGTCCCTGTTCCGGATGTGGATATTTTACTGATGGAAAGCACTTACGGAGGCCGTTTCCATGAGGCTCCCTCCCGTGATGACGAGACGTTCTGCCGGGCTATCAAGGAGGCTCTGGAATTAGGTGGCCGCGTTTATATTCCGGCTTTTGCGGTGGAGCGCACCCAGCAACTGCTTTATCTGCTGAACAGGGCTTACCATGAAGGCACTTTGCCCCTGCTGCCCGTATATGTGGACAGCCCCATGGCCGTGGGAGCGACGGAGATTTTCCGCATTCATCCGGAGTGTTTCAATAAGGAGGTGTATGATTTCCTGTTCCGGGAGAAGGATCCGTTTTGTTTTGAACAGCTGCGTTTGATCCGTTCCGTGGGCGAGTCCCAGGCGTTGAATAAAATGAACGGGCAGGCTATTATTATTTCCGCCTCAGGAATGTGTGAAGCAGGGCGTATTCTTCACCACTTGGCGAATAACATAGGCGATCCGAAAAATACGGTTCTTTTTGTAGGCTATTGTGCGGAACATACGCTGGGCCGCAAGATTATGGATGGGTGGAAGGAGGTTCCCATCCTGGGTAAACAATATCCTGTCCGGGCCAGAATACGGGAGATGGATTCCTTTTCCGGCCATGCGGACCATGGGGAATTGCTGGAGTATTTTGACAGGACCGGGGGGCCCAAGAGGAATATCATTCTGGTGCATGGGGAGGAGAAGGCTACCCAGGCTCTGGCGGAGGCGCTCAGGGAGCGTCAGGCCAATCCCGTTTCCATCGCGCAGTTGGGAAGCGCCATGGTGCTTTAATGTTCCGGAATTCAGAATTGTTGCGGTATCCGCACGCATCCCGGGCTTTCGTTCTCAGGTTTTGTGTTCAACGGCGGATACATCGGCAGCCTTCCAATCAAGTCATGACGCCGGGATGGCTGCGCTGGCCGCTTGACCCGGTGTGTTTACGGGGCTAGCGTGCGGATATGTCTTCATTATTTATTGAATATCCCAAATGCACGACCTGCCAGAAAGCAAAGAAGTGGCTTGATGATCAGGGAATTTCTTATGGGGATCGCCATATTGTGGAACAGAATCCCACGGCAGAAGAACTGCGGAGGTGGATTGAAGAGAGCGGATTGCCAGCCAGGAAATTTTTTAATACCAGTGGATTGCTTTATAAAAGCATGAAGTTGAAAGATAAGCTTGCCGGCATGAGCCTGGATGAGCAGATAGCTCTGTTGGCTTCCAACGGCATGCTGGTCAAACGCCCTATTTTTATTACCAACGGAAAGATATGCGTCGGCTTCAAGGCTGACGAGTGGAAGGCCGCCTATCATTCCTGATTCCCGCCATGCCCCTGATTACCCGCACCAAGCCGGGCGCTGCCAATTTCGGCCCCTGGGAGAACATCGTCAGGGTGCTGATTCTGGTATGGTTCATGCTGTACACGTTGAATGCCATTCCGGATATTCATCCCCTGGTAGGCCGTATTGCGGTCAAGGTGAATTACTGGATCAGTTATTTCTTCATGTTTGAGTATGTCCTGCGGGTGCTGTGCGCCAAGCCGCGGAAGGCTTATATTTTCAGCGGCATGGGTATTCTGGATTTTATTGTCTGCGTGCCGTTTCTGGGCATGTTTTTCGGGACGGACTGGCAGATTCTTTATTCCCTGCGGATTGTCCGCATACTGGCTATTTTCAAGTTGGCCAGGTTTAATGAAACCGCTGCCAGTTTCAAGAAGGCTTTTTACCTGATCCGGGATGAATTTTTTCTGTTCTTTTCCGTGATTCTGTTCATGCTGTACGTCACTTCCCTGGGAATCTATATTGCAGAACATGATGCCCAGCCCGAGAAATTCCGTTCCTTTTTTGACGCTCTCTGGTTTGCCGTGGAAACTTTAAGTACAGTCGGGTACGGAGACCTGGTGCCTATCACTCCCATGGGGCGTATTTTTACCGGGGTGATTATGTTTATTGCCGTGTCCATCATTGCTATTTCCACAGGTCTTATCACGTCTGCTTTTTCCCGCGTATGGCAGCAGGAGAATTTTTTTGCGCACCGTCATCATCGGGACGCAGACAAGGTGGCGGCTAAGTCCGGGGATGGGGAAGAAGTTTCCAAATAGACTTGCTCCGCTCCCCGTGGATTGTTGACACCGGTTGCAAAGAGAACGGCCGCCTTTCCTGAAGAAAGGCGGCCGCTGCATAAGGGAGAGCAAGGTGTATCTTAGCTGTTGTACATCTCCGTGTAGTACTGATCCGCCATGCGGTCGGAGTCGAATTCGGGATAGATGTCTGTCATCGCATTGAAAACGATGTCCATCCACTTGTCGTTATGATCGTAGTAGAGGGGAAGAATCTTGTCGTCCAGAATGTTGTAGAAGTTATCGCGGTCAGAGCGGTCGCGGGCTTCCGGGGAGAGATGGGAGGGGGCTTCCGGAATGACGAAGCAGTTTTCTCCGTCCTTGGCGAATTCACAGATCCAGCCGTCATTGGTGGAGACGGATATGGATCCGTTCATGGCCGCGGACATGCCGGAGGTGCCGGAGGCTTCCCGGGTTACCACGGGGTTGTTGAGCCATACGTCGGAACCGTTTTTCAGGTAGCGGCTCAAGCCCAGTTCATAGCCGGTGAGCACGGCGGAACGGGGATATTTGGCCGTCATGTCATTCAAGCGGTTGAAGATTTCAATAGCGCCATGATCCATCGGGTAGGGTTTGCCGGCCCAGATGAACTGCACCGGATAATTAGTGCGCTGGAGCATGCGTTCGAACATCGTGGGATTGCCGGTGACCAGGTCCGGACGCTTGTAGGCCGCAAAACGGCGCGCCCATACGATGGTGAGGCAGTTCGGGTCAAAGACGCGGCCCGTCTGTTCGCCCACCATGCGGAAGAGGGCTTTTTTCAGGGCCCGCTTGCGGCGGATGAACGCTTCCTTGTTGCGGGCCTGGAAGGCTTCCGCCAGTTCCGGATCCTGCCAATATTTCTGGTTCTGAGCATTCGTGATATGGATGATGGGGCATATGCCCTCATAGTCCTTCCACATCTGGCGGGATACTTCTCCATGGAGTTTGGAGACGCCGTTGGCGATGTGGGAAAGGCGCAGGGCGGCCAGCGTGTAGTTGAACGTATTGTCCGTCATGCCTACGGCGGCGCGCACCTGTTCCATGGAGAGCCCGTCGAAGAAGGAGAACGTATTCATAGTGTTTACGTCCATCTTTTCGTTGCCGGCTTCTTCCGGGGTATGGGTGGTGAAAACGAAACGCTTGCGCACTTCTTCCACGCTGCCGGTCTTGGCAAGCACATGGAAAGCGGCAGCCAGGCCGTGGGCTTCGTTTAGATGGTAGATTTCCGGTTCAATGCCCAGTTCGTCAAAAAGGCGGGCGCCTCCCTTGCCCAGCAGTACGTACTGGGCGATGCGGGTGAACCCGTTGGCATCGTACAGGCGGCGGGAGATGTTACGGCTTTCCTCGTCATTTTCCTCCAGGTCCGTGGAAAGGAAGAACATGGGCGCGGTGCCGAATGTTTCCGGATTCAGGAAGTAGGCTTTTACCCAGACGGGCGCTCCGCAGACATGAATGAGGAATTTGATGTTGTGATCTTCCAGAAACGGGTAGTTTTTACGCATGTATTGCGTAGCCATGGAGCCGTCCTCCGCACGGATCTGGTTATAGTAGCCGTAGCTCCACAGGATACCGACGCCTACAAGGTTCTGGCGCAGGTCATGCGCGCTGCGCATATGGGAGCCGGACAGGTAGCCCAGACCGCCGGAATAGATTTTAAATGAATTATCAATGGCGTATTCCATGGAGAAGTACGCAACGCTTTTCCCATATTTGGGATCTATTTCATACGGGTGCTCAAAGATGGTGGGTAAAAATGATTTCGCCATGGTTCTGTAAATAGAGTAAAGTGTTCAAAAGGAGAACTCGCACGCTTTGGTATCATGATTCCTTCCCGTTGGAAAGGGCAAATTGCGTGTGTGTCTGAATTGTCGATTGAACAGGAATGTCTTTCCGGCGTTTGCCGTCCACAGTTGCTGCGGGCGTTTCCCTGAGAAGGGAAAGAAGGGCGGAAGCCTCCGCTCCCTAGGCTTTTTCGACGTTCCGAAATGAATTTTGAGCTTGCCGCCGCAGGGGAAAAAGAGCATGAATGGGGGGCATGAAAGCTCTTGTAAAAACGCAGGCCGGACCCGGTTTGGAATTGATGGATGTTCCTATGCCGGAAGTCGGCCCGAATGATGTCCTGATTAAAATTCATAAAACAGCCATTTGCGGCACGGATCTCCATATTTGGAATTGGGATAAATGGGCCCAGCAGACTATTCCGGTAGGGATGCATGTGGGCCATGAGTTCTGCGGGGTGATTGAGTCCGTAGGCTCTTCCGTGACGGAATACAAGCCCGGGGAGATTGTTTCCGGTGAGGGGCACATTGTCTGCGGCCATTGCCGCAGCTGCCGTTCAGGGCAGAAGCACTTGTGTCCCAATACAAAGGGGGTGGGAGTCAACAGGCCCGGCTGCTTTGCGGAGTACCTTTCCATTCCGCAGGATAACGTGGTGCGCATCCACAAGAGCATTCCGATGGAAATCGCCTCCATTTTTGATCCGCTGGGCAACGCCGTCCATACGGCTTTGTCCTGGGATCTGGTAGGCGAAGACGTCCTGATTACGGGGGCCGGGGTTATCGGCTGCATGGCCGCCGCCGTCTGCAAGAAGGCCGGAGCCAAGACGGTGGTTATTACGGACATCAATGATTTTCGCCTGGGCCTTGCCAAAACGCTGGGGGCGGACCGGACCGTGAACGTGACCCGTGAAAAACTGGAAGACGTGATGAAGGAACTGGAAATGACGGAGGGATTTGACGTGTGCCTGGAAATGAGCGGCGCTCCGTCCTGCCTGAAGGACATCATCGACAATTCCCGTAACGGAGCCAACATTTCCCTGCTGGGGATTCAACCCGATGGTTCCAGCATCGAGTGGAATAAGTTCATCTGGAAAGGGTTGAAGATGAAAGGCATTTATGGCCGTGAAATTTTTGAAACTTGGCATAAAATGGATTCCATGATCCGCAGTGGCTTGAATGTAGCACCCATCATCACGCACCGTCTGCCCTATACGGAATTCCGGGAAGGGTTTGAAGCCATGAATTCGGGAAAATCCGGCAAGGTTGTTCTGGACTGGATTGTTTGATTCTCCCTTTTTCTTTCCATGTGATTATGGATGCCCCGGTTTTCCTCCAGGAAACCGGGGCGTTTTTTAGGGAACGGGGGTAGGTTTGTTGCCGAAACGTCAGGCTGTTTTTCCGGGAGGCTGCGGCATCCGGGCTTCCCGGGCATGGGCGCGGCGTTTTTCCTTCATGCGGCGTGCGTAGCTGTCGTCATCTTCTTCAAAAGCGTCTGGATGAGTCAATCTGAGCCTCCGTATCACCTTGTCATGGTCGCCGGGGGAAACCAGGTCCGTAAATAGGCCGCCGTGAAGGTGGTCTACCTCGTGCTGCAGGCAGCGCGCCAGCAGTCCGTTGCATTTCACGGTCACAGTACGTCCGTCCATCATGGTTAAAACTGCCCGTACGCAGGAGCGGCGCACCACGTCCGCATATACTTTGGTGATGCTCAGGCACCCTTCCCGGTACGGCACTTTTTTACCGAAGGGATGCAGGATGGGATTGATAAAATTCAAGGGCATGATTCGGGACAGCGTAGTTGGGCATCCGTCCACTTCCAGCCAGGTAGTGGTTGCGTCTGTGGAAGGGATGTTGATGGTGACCAGCTGGATGGGCCTGCCCACCTGCGGCGCGGCCAGGCCTATGCCTCCCTGGGCCAGGGTTTCCTGCATATCGTCCAGGAAGGAAAGGATATCCCTGTTGATATGAACCACGGGGCCGCATTCCTCTCTCAAAAGAGGATGTCCGTATTGAAGAATATCAAGAATCACGGCAGACAGGATGATATGGATAAAAGAGTGTGACATCCCGATTCAGAAGAGTGTTCATTATATTAAATAAATATTTTTCTGTCGAAGAAACGGAAATGTTTTTCCCGGATGAAATGAAAAGGCCTTGAACTTTGATGACGCTTTTTTACGGTAGCCTTGGTGCCGCGATGCGGGCCGGAGTTTCTTTCTCCTTTCTCAACGCTACGTTCTTATGAAGCTTAGCTCCTGTTTTTCTCTGTTTCCGAATTTGCCGTTGATGGGAGGCGCGCTCCTGCTGGCGCTGTGTTTGTGTTCCTGTGGAGATAAGGGAAAGGAGGCCGGGGCTGCGGAAGCAGGAAATTCAGAAAGTCTTTCCCCGGTGGAATCTTATGAAGAGCTGCTTTCCCTGCGCCTGAAGGAAGTGGAACAGATGACGGATCTGGTCGTTTCCATCCAGGACCGTACCGCAGGAGAGGCCCTGATGAATGAACTTGAGCGCCTGACGGAGAAGTTTAAATTTTATGATATGAATTGCGGGCGCCTGATGGCTCTGAATCCGCGCGTGCATGAAGAATCGCGTAAAATGCATCCCGCCTTTCATTCCATTCTCCGGGAGCGCGTGGACAAGGCCCGCGACCGGATGATGTCGGGAATACTGAAGCTCCATGAATTCAGGTATTATGATTCCGATGTCATCAGGAATGATCTGGAGAAGTGCGGACTCAGCCTGACGGATGAACGGGTGGCCCTGTATTTGAACAACAAGATAAAGCCGTTTCTGAAGGCTTATCTGGAACAGTATTCCACCATGGTGGACATGCTGGAGGGGATTGACAATAAAGTTGCGGCGGATGCCTATGCCGTATCTGTAGCCCTTCAGGGCCGAATGGTCAGGGAGCAGATGAATAATATTACCAGAATGGAGAAGAAGTATGGAGACTGGATTCCCGGTTTTGAACGGCATTTCCATGATGGGCTGGAAAAGATGAGAAAGAAGGCGGAGGATGAGCGCAAACGCGCTTTCCGGGCGCTCCTGAAACTCACGACGGCCAGGATGTATGATTCCCCTTCCATGCAAAAGGCTGTGGCGGGGCTCAAAATAGAACAACCCAGGCTAATCGATTTTCAGGAGTTCTGGGCCGATCCTGTCGTGACCATGGAAGAGTTCTGCGTGTGCCTGGAGAGAATTGACTTTCTCCTGCGCAGCATCAAGGATGCCGGAACGGCTGACCAGTGCGCCATGGAGTTGGTGGAAGTGGTGGCCAAGTTGAAAAGGTTGCGCTACGTTGTTGATGATTTCCAAAAATCCGGACGTATGAATTTGGTGAAAACCAGGGATATGGAGCGTATCAGCCGCCGTGCGGAGGAAGCGGAAATGGCCGTTTCCGGCTCCATGGCCCGTCTTATTGTGGAGACGGACGTGGTAACCCGTTCTCCTCTCCTTTCCAGGGCCATGGGGCTTTACCGCGATGTAATGTATGCACGTTAAGTACCGTATGCCGGAAGGCGATGATTGACTTTCTTGAGTGGAATATGACAATCAGCCTATGAAGGATGTTGATTTTTCCGGCAGTACCGTGGTGGTGACGGGAGGAGCCTGCGGCATTGGCTGCGCCATTGCGGAATCTTTCGCTGTGGCGGGAGGCCGGGTAGTGTTTTAGAGGTGAAGCATGAGGAAACAGCCTTCCTGCTGGAGGAACTGCCGGGAGAGGGGCATCTTTGCATGACGGGCAACGCGGGTGTGGAAGAGGACGTGCGGTCTTTTGCGGAAAAGGTATTGGAATGTTTTGGCCGTGTGGATGTGCTGATAAATAATGCGTGCATCACGCATCGCGGCATTCTTTCCGGCTGTTCCTTCAAGGAATTCAATGAAGTTTTGCGCGTGGGAGTTTCCGCGCCCTATCTGCTGAACCTTTTATTTCGCGACCATTTTTCCCGCGGCGCTTCCATTGTGAATATTGCTTCCACCCGCGCTTCCATGTCCCGGAAGGATACGGAAAGCTATAGTGCGGCCAAGGGGGCCCTCACTTCTTTAACTCACGCTCTCTCCATGAGCCTTTCCCCTTTCGGCGTTCGTGTGAACAGCGTCAGTCCTGGCTGGATTGACACGGGGCTGTTCGGCGTCCTGTCTCCGGAAGACGCTTTTCAGCATCCTTCCGGGCGCGTCGGTTTGCCGGAAGATATCGTGAAGGCCGTTTTCTTCCTCTGCGGCTCCAGCTTTGTCAATGCGGAGAATCTGGTCATTGACGGCGGCATGTCCCGTATGATGGTGTACCACGGAGATGAGGGGTGGTCTTTCCATCCGGAACAGGAGGACAGCGTTTCCTCCTGATGGGCTTACGCTTCCGGCATGCTTTCCATTGCAGTTTCTTCAAACAGGTCCCGCGTCGTCTGGACGGAACTGGGATAACAGCGGCAGGCAGGCCGTTTGCCTCCATAAAACAGGGCCATCCCCGGAACGGAGCGGCCCTGTTTTTATGTCCCGGAGGAGGATAACGTCAACGAATGGTGACGCGGGGATCGTTCGCAAGAACCTCGGCCAGTTCCTCCCAGCCGTCTTCCGTCTGGAGCTGGAACATCTGGAGGTAGACGGACGCTACGCCGGCAGGGTATTTTTCAAACAGTTCGTCCACGGCTTTGGCGAGTTTGTCCTTGTCCAGCGTTTCCGGCAGTTCATTGACAATACCGTTGCCGTCATGGGGGATGCCCAGGGTATTCAGGAACGTAATCAGCATGTCCTGGTGCTTGCGCAACAGCCAGACCTGAAGCAGATGGTCTCCGATTTCGTTGCTGGGTTTCCATGACAGCATTTTCTTGATGAAGGAAAATTGTTCCTGAAGAGGTTTGCGCTGGATGAATTCGGGGCGCAGTTTTTTCAGGGCTCCAAGTTCACGCACGGCAGCGCGGTAAATGGCGCGTTCCTGGTTGCGCATCCAGTCCAGAATGTTGCTGATTGTTTCTTCGTCCGCCTGCTGGAAAATGTAATATGCCTTCATGATAAGTAGGGAAAGAAAAGCTCTTTGAGGACATGAACTCCACCATGTTTCCACCGCCTATGCAAGCTCTTCTACTGTCACCTGCCGCTCTTGGCTTCTATTCCGCGTTCAAGGCGTAAAAAAACGGTCTTATTGCAAAAAAGACTTGCTAAAAGGGGTTTCTTATGATTACTTGCTCGTGCGCTTCTCGCGATGCCACTGTAGCTCAGGGGTAGAGCAACGCATTCGTAATGCGTGGGTCGTCGGTTCAATTCCGACCAGTGGCTCCATCTTCATGGGTGGTGCTTGTCGCGGGGAATCGCCGGATACATGCCTCGTTAGCTCAGTTGGTAGAGCAGCTGACTCTTAATCAGTTTGTCCACGGTTCGAGCCCGTGACGGGGTACCATTTCTTTTTTAGTCCGGCTTGCTGATGGCAAAGCCGGATTTTATTTATTCCAAAATAAGGGAACAGAGAGGCGAATTGGGTAACTTGATGGGGAAGCCGGATTTATTAAATGGGGTGTTGCCTTCATGGGAACAGGTATTGCCGGTGTAAGTGCGCCGAGATTGTTCAGGAAAGGGCGTTCCGGACATGAATGTTCAGAAGCTGGCTTCTTGGGAGATTTTTTCTTTTGATTGCGTGGTCCGTTCCAGTAGTGTACGAATGCCGCCGTGAAGGAGCGGAACGTTCAGGATTGTTTTATAGCTCAGTGTTTCGCCGTAGAGAAGGGCCAAGGGGGCCGTTCTGAAACCTGGGAACGATTGAAAGAGGCTTTGATGGGCAATTTGCAGACACGGCAGGCAGGCCATGAGGTCCGGCTGCCGGGGGGATTCTCTTTTTCCTTGAGGGAGGAGGATGCCTGCCGGGCTGTTACTCCTTCCGCGCTGGAAGGATTGCTGGGGCGTTTCCTGACGGACGCCCGCCGTTCCGGGACGGTGTATACCCCCGGCTTTCTTGTTCGCTGGATGGCCCGGGAAGCGGTATCTTCCTGGCTGGAATCCAGGTTGCCTGCTCCCAGGAGCGGTGATGAAGAAGCCGGGTTGCTGGGAAGTATCCGTGTGCTGGATTTATCCGCCGGGGCAGGAGCATTCACCATGGGAATGCTCCGGGAGCTTGTCGCCCGCAGAAAGCTTCTGGAACCGGATTGCCCGGAACCCGATTTAATCCGCGCCGTTTTGGAAGAGAATATTTACGGAGTGGATGTCTGTGCGGAGGCGTTGGAGGTGGCCCGTTTTCGTTTTCGTTGCGCATGGCTTGCCGCCGGAGGAGAGGGGGATTTACGGGATCACCTGCTGTGCGGGGACAGTCTGGATATGTCTGCGTCCGGCGTCTGGCGGCAGGGCCTTTCAACAGTGATGGAGGAAGGAGGCTTTGACCTGGTGATTGGCAATCCCCCTTTTGTCGGGGAAAAAGGGAACAAGGAATTGTTTGACCGTTTGAAATGTTCTTCTCTTGCTTCCTACTGCTCTTCCCGCATGGATTACTGGTACGTGTTTGCCTGTGTGGGGCTGGACGCCCTGAAGCGGGGGGGCGTGATGCACCTGGTCGTCCCCAACAGGTGGATGGCTAATGCCGGAGCCGCCTTTCTCCGCCGCAAGCTGCTGGAAGATTGCGGTCTGCTGCGCTTGTCGGATTTCGGAGCCTGCCGGGTGTTTGAATCCGCCCGCGTCCATACCATGACTGTTCTGGCGGAGAAAAAGGGTGAGGAAGTCAAGCGTCTGGTTCCGGAATACCGCCGTTTTGGCGGCTCCGTGAATGAAGTGAAATCATTTCTGGAACATGGGCCGTACCGTCGGTTTCCCCTGCCGGAAGATATCGGAACGTGCGTCAGGGAAGGATTGTCCTTCTGCTCCGCAGCAGAGTGGAGTATCTTGGAAAAGATGGATTTGTGCCGGAATTTCAGGCTGGATGCCTCAAAGGAAATAACGCAGGGGATCGTGCCGAATCCTGACGTCGTTTCCTCCCGTGCCCTGGAGAATCTGGGGCTGGAAACAGTACGGCGGTTCGGAATCCGGAGGGGGGATGGGGTGTTTGTAGTTCCCCAGGGGTATTTTGACCTGCTGCCGGAACGGGAGCAGCGTTTTCTCAAGCCTTTGTATGAACCTGTTCAGGCAGGACGGCATGTGCTGAAAGCTCCTGAGAAGGTGCTGTTATATCTGACCCCGTTCAACGGAGCGGAGCAGGCCGTTACGCTTTTACACCATTTGGAAAAATTCCGTCCCCTGATGGAGGCCCGGCGGGAAACCCGCATGGGCCGCATGAAATATTACCATGTGCACTGGCCCCGGCAGGAACGTTTTTTCCGTCCCGGCCCCAAAATCCTGGCTGTCAGGAAGTGTGCACGTCCAACCTTTTCCTATACGGAAAAGGAGGCTTATGTGTTGATGGCATTCAACGTGATTCGCTCGGAACGCGTGAGCATGAAATATCTGGCGGCCCTGTTCAATTCACGCCTGATGCAGTTTTGGTTTTTCCGCCGGGGAAAAATGCAGGGGGATTTTTTCCAGATGGATACCGCCCCTATCCTCCGGGCTCCCATCCGGGTGCCCGGGCCTCCCCTGCTGAGGGAGGTGGAAAGGCTGGCGGACGCACTCGCGGCCCGCTATTGCCCGGAAGGGGATGAGCGGATGAATGAGCTGATGGAAGACATTTACGGCCTTTCCCCGCAGGAGCGGGAAATAATTATTCAGGCATGTTCCCCCATGCGGGCCGGAAGGGAAAGCTTGCCGGAGTGATGATTTGGTGCCGGTAACTGTTCGCGATGATGCCAGGCAGCTGCATCATGGTTTCTTCATCGTGCAGGAAGTGGTTGGAATGGCCCGGTTCCTCAGGCCGGTGATACAACAGGCCGATGTAGCCGTAACTCCAAGCCGTGCTGAAACCTGCGTCCCTAACTTTCTGATCGTGACGCTCCGGAAGGGCGTACTGCTGCGTCCATCATTGCCGTTCTTCGTAACAACCCTTTCAGAAAACAACAATGTCGAAAGGAACATCCGGGCTTGATTTTCGGAACGAGCTTTTTAAGATGTGCGCCCAATTTGTTTGTTTAGCCTATGATGAAGCTTGTTTTTCCGGGGATGTCCCTGTTGGCCGCTTGCTGGTGTGCCGCCTTTCCTTCGGCGGAAGCCGGTGTGGGAGCAACTCAGTTCCAGCCGGTTTCCGGGGAATCTCTGCCGTCCCTGTGCCGTGTGCTGGACCGCGGTCCCGTGCTGTACCGGAATGATTCCTCATGGATCAGGAAGGTGAAGCTGACGTTGATTGGCCAGTATCAGGCAGCAGCCGTCAGCCCCAATGGAGCCAATAAATTCTGCGCTTCTTCCGGCGGGCATAACAGCGAGTGGAGGCGCGCTTACCTGGGCGGCGACATCCTGATGGGGGACGGTTCCTGGCGCCTGTCCAATCTGACGAATGTGGGAGATTTGGAAGGCCGGCACCGCGAAGTGCGGGGAGAATGGATCGGCAGCCATACGGAGTGGTCCCTGTATGAACTTTATCTGGAAAAGACCATGTCCGGCGTCAAACTCAGGGCCGGCAAGCTGACGCCTCACCTGACGTCGGAATATTGCCTGGCTTCCTCACGGATTAAAACAGTAGAAAGGTCCGCCCTGTGCAATGAATTAATCCCAATTTCCAACTGGGGGCTGGAGGCCAATTTTCAGAAAGATGCCAAGAGCCTGTACCATTCCTACGGCGTTTACCTGAATGCGAACGGTACGGATTTGAAGGATGAAATCCAGTTTCATTCCGCGGACAACCTGTTTCTCCTGAACGCCATGAAGTGGAAGGTGGCTTCTCCCATGTGGGACAGCCAGTTTCTGGGTTACCAGTATGCCCATAATTTTACGGAATGGCGGGGAAGGAAAATCCCCTCCGCGTCCGACTACTGCGGAACGGGGGCGCAGGACGTGATTTCCCTGAGCTGGGACGCCAGCCGCGGCGCTTTCTCCATCATGGGGAATTTGCTGGCAGGCGTGGGAATTGTAGGCCAGCCCGGGGCAAAGAATGTGTACGGACTGGTGTTGCAGCCCGTTTACCGGATTTCCCCGCATCTTGAGGGCGTCTTCCAATACCAGTGTTCCTTTGGGAACCGTTCTGTGAAGCTGAATACCCGTTATGTGCCCAGCGTCACCCATTATCCCGCATGGGTGGACAGCATGCATTCCTTTTACTTGGGGCTGAATTGCTATCTGTGTCCGGAGGCCGTCAATGCGGTCAAGCTGATGCTGGCTGTAGAGTATGTCACCAGCCATGTGGATTCGGCAACGGCCAAAGCCTTTAACGGATGGTCTGTCTTCGGGGCTGTCCGCTTCAAGTTCTGAGGCTTTCTGCCCACTTCTATTGTAATTTTTTCAATAACGTGGGCTGATAGGCCGGAAGAGCCGGGATTGGGACGTACCCGGGCGGGAGCTGGTCCCAGACGGGATGCATGGGCTGGGTATCCGCCTCAAAAACGGTTCCGTTAAAGGATTTGATGATGGTGCGGATGGCTCCGGACGGGGCCGGCTGCACTACCAGGGGGCGCGGAGCCGATTCCGGAAGATTCATGTGCAGGTTGACTTCCTCTTCATTCCAGGCGGGCCAGGAATCGGAAGGCATGGGGATTTCACGAATTTCCGTATTGGCGGCGGAACGGGGCGTATGGAAAAAGGGGCTGTCCGGATCCCCGTCGTTCAGCCAGACTTCCTCATCTGGCGTTTCGGTTGTGATGACTATTTCTTCCTGGTTTTCCGCATGGTGAAACTCATAACCAGACCGTTCTTGGACGTCCCTTTCCGTTTTGTCGTCATTCATGTGGATGCTGATGGCCGGTTTGCTTTTGGAAGCTTCGTGGGGACTATGGGATTGGAAAAGGGCGGCCTGCCGCTTCAGGGTTTCCGGAGATGTGCCGCGCGCGTATTTGGGGAAGAAAACGCTTTTGGTATCTATTTTGCCGGGATGTACTTTTACCGGTTCATCCGACAGCTCAAAGATGTATTTTACGGGAAGTTCCGTCGCGGAACCCTGGCAGGAAAAACTTACCAGGAACGCCGGGCCCAGGCATGTCAAGAGATACAGGGGCAGAACGAATTTCATCAGAGGTAGAACTGGTTTCAGTAGAGCAAAAAGAGGGAAATATTCAATGCAAAAAGAGGAAATCCGGCTCTCCGGCTTCGCGCTTCCGTGGCGTGCGGATGCGGCGTTTCCGTCATTTCTCTTCTTGGCAGCCTGGTGAGGCTGTCTTATGGTAAGGGTCATGATGAAACAAGTTGTCTCTTTATGTGCGGCTTCCTTCGCCTTCTTTTTTTTGAGCGGATGTGACCGCGCCCCTTCTTCCGGGGAAAAGCGCGCTTCCTCTGCTGCGGAACGGGAAAAGCCGTCTGCGGTGCGGAAAGAGGCGGAAACATGGAGAGCGCGTCTGGACGCTGCTGTTGCCGGCGCCGTCCGCGAGAAGGAAAATGGCAGCGAGCATGTAAAAGCCCTCAATGATGTGGCCGCTCTGTATGCGGAAGGATTGCAGAATGGCTGGGTTCATCCGCTGGACGTGCGGGCCTGGTGTGATTCCGTGGCGGAGACCGGTTCCGGGTACTCCGGGGAAACGGTCATTGGCGCCATGTTCCTGTATGGGACGGGGATCAAGCGTGATGCCGTCGCGGCCAGGGAGTGGTTTGAGTACGGGCTTGCCCGCCCGGGAACCCAGCGGGGGAACGCCTTGTACATGTTGGGAATGATGTATTTCAAGGGGGATGGCGCGGATCAGGATCTGAACAAGGCTCTGGGGCTGTGGCACAAAGCGGCGGATGAGGGACATCCGGCGGCCATGGGGCTGCTGGGCCGGGCTTATATGGAGGGGAAGATGGGGGTTGAGAAGGATGCCGCTTCCGGTCTGGCGCTGCTGGAGAAGGCCGCCAACGGAGGGAACACGCCTTCGTCCGTTTATCTGGGAAATATTTATGCAAAAGGGCAGGGTGTGGCGCAGGATATGGAGCGTGCCATGAAGTGGTATGAACAGGCGGCTTCAGCCGGAGACGCCCATTCCCAGTATATAGTGGGACTGGCTTATCTGGAAGGTTCCGGCGTGCCTGTGGATGAGGGCAAGGCGTTTAGCTGGCTCCGGCTGGCCGCGGGGCAGGATCACGTCAATGCCATGCTGATGCTTTCCGTCTGTTACAGCACCGGAAAGGGGACTTCTCAGGATGCGGATATGGCGGAAGTCTGGAAAAAGAAGGCGCTTCAACTGAATGCGGAGCGTGAGGGCGGTTCTGCTCCGCGGACGCAGAACCGTTAGCTTTCCCTGATTTCCCTGTTCAGAAAATCCAAAGCTTTCTTCCGTTCCAGAATAACGTTTCCCCGGTAGTCCGGAATGACCAGCAGGCCGTCCCGGTGTTCCAGTATGGCGTGAATCATGGCGAACACATGACCCAGGGCATATTCGTCCTCCAGAATGAAGCGCAGCATTTTGGTGCGGTTCCCTATTTGCCGGAGGGCTGCGCTGTCCTTTTTGAAAGCCTGGCGCGCGTCGTCCGTTTCCATGACCCAGAATACGTCCAGCTGGGATTCTCCCTCTTCATCCAGATACTCTCCTTCCAGCACATGGTCCGGAGCGTTTTCCGGTTTACCGGAGAGGTTTAGCCGGAAACATCCGTCCAGACGGAACATGCTCGCCTGCAATTCCTCTGCGGACGGCAGAGGGGCATCCTGAATGAAGAGCCAGAATTCCTGCTCATCCTGGGAGGGGGAGGCGTGCGTCATGGAATGATTGTGGCATCTCCTCATTGTTTTCCCACCCGGATTTGTGACATTGAGGCGGCACGTGCGGATTTTTGGATGTTCAAGGGCTTTCTTCCCGATTAAAAACAAGGCCATGAGTATTCCCGTAATGATGACGATTGCCGGTTCCGACTGCTCCGCTGGTGCCGGGTTGCAGGCTGATTTGAAAGCGGCTCATGCCATGGGGGCGTTTGCGCTTACGGCCGTTACCTGCGTCGTGTCCGAGGCTCCCGGGACAGTGCGCGGCATTCAGGAGGTGGATCCTGAACTGGTGGCCGATCAGGTGCGCATCAATCTGGAACATTTTCCCGTGCGCGCCGTGAAGACGGGCATGCTGTATTCCCCGGCTATTGTCCGTGCGGTGCATGGGGTGCTGGACGGAACGGATATACCCGTTGTAGTGGACCCGGTCATGATTGCCACGGCGGGCGACCGCCTGATGCGGGAAGAGGCGGTGGCTGTTTATGAAGAGCTTCTGCTGCCGGGAGCGGCGTTGCTTACTCCCAATCTGGATGAGGCTGCCGTCTTGCTCCGCTCT
>CAJKMG010000023.1 GCA_905200945.1 uncultured Akkermansia sp.
TGCCGGGCCACAACCAGGCCCTGGCGGCCGCCTATCCTGAGTTCTTCTGCTTCCCGAACCCGGATACGAAAGTGAAGACCGATGGAGGCGTCACCCTCCACCTCATCTGTCCGCACAAACCGGAAGTCTGGAAATTTTATGCCGCTGTTTTCAAGGAACTCAAAGACATTTTCCCGTCCGGCATCGTTCATCTGGGCGGGGATGAAGCCCCCTTGGAAAAAACCTGGGCCAAATGCCCCCTCAGCATCCAGTACCGGGAGCAAAAAGGCATGAAGGATGTCCACGAGGAATTGAAGGAATTCATCAAAAAAATGTCCTCCATGCTGGCTGTTCACGGCAAGCGCATCCAACTATGGTATGAAAAACCGTGGGCCAAAGCCGGCATCTACAACAAAGGAGACACCGTCTTCACCTGGCGCATGGGACTGACTCCGTCCACCATCACGGAGACGAAAAAGCAGGGGCTCTCCCTGATCATTGCTGCCGGAGAATACTGCTACCTGGACTATCCGCAAATTCCCGGGCAAAGCAACCGGGGATGGATGCCCACCACCACGCTGGAACAAAGCTATAAGCTGGATCCCGCCTACGGCAGACCAGAAAAGGAAACAAACCATATCACCGGCGTTCAGGGCACCGTGTGGGGAGAACATCTCCCTACCCTGAACCACATTCTCTACCGCGCCTATCCGCGTGCCTGCGCCATTGCGGAAGCCGGCTGGTCACCAATGAGCGTGCGCTCCTGGGAAAACTTCCGGCGCAAGCTGGCCGACCACCGTCAATTCATCCTCAAACGCTTCAATTATGATATGGAGCGCACTAAAGAAAACGAGCCGCCTTTCAAATAATCCGCATTCTTTTTCCATGAGCAACATGAAATTTGCACGTCCGCACCGCCCCTCTGTAGAAGAACTGGCCCAGGGAGTACTGGCAGGAAACCGCGCCCTGCTGGGAAGGGCCATTACACTAATAGAAAGCAACGCCGTCCGGGATCAGGAATCTTCCCGCGCCCTCATCTCCAGGCTTCTGCCCCATTCGGGCAACGCCGTCCGCATCGGCATCACGGGCGTTCCGGGCGCCGGGAAATCCTCTTTCATTGAAGCCTTCGGCACTTACCTGTGCAAAAAAGGCTTCAAGGTAGCCGTGCTGGCTATTGACCCGTCTTCTTCAGTCTCCCGCGGTTCCATTATGGGAGACAAAACACGCATGGAGGAACTCTCCGGAGAGGAAAACGCCTTCATCCGCCCTTCCCCCTCCGGCGGCTCTTTGGGCGGCGTAGCCCGGAAAACGCGTGAAACCATGATTGCATGCGAAGCTGCGGGCTTTGACATTATTCTCATTGAAACCGTAGGGGTCGGCCAGTCGGAAACTACGGTGCGCTCCATGGTGGACATGTTCATGCTCCTGCTCATCACCGGAGCCGGGGACGATCTCCAGGGCATCAAGCGGGGCATCATGGAACTGGCGGATATCCTGGTAGTTACCAAGGATGACGGCGACAACCGCCAGCGCGCCGCAGCCCACTGCCAGGAACTGAAAATGGTGCTTCACTACCTGCAAAGCCCCACCCCCGGCTGGACGCCCTCCGTCCTCACCTGTTCCTCCCTGGAGGGACGCGGCCTGGACACCATTGAAGAGACGCTCTTCCGCTTCCGGGACAGCATGAAAGAATCAGGATTCTGGTACAGCCGCCGCCGGAGCCAGTCCCTCTCATGGGTGCAGGCCCTGGTGCATGAAGCCCTGCTCACCGCCTTTGAACAGCACCCCGCCGTTGCGTCCCGCATGCCCATTCTGGAAAACATGGTGGCGGGGGACAAGATAGATCCCGTCTCAGCCGCACACGACCTGCTGAGCCACTTCACTTATCCTGAGTCCGGACATTGAAAAAATCTTCCAGTACCCTGGCGTAAACTTCCTTTTTAAACTCCGGCAGCCATTCCAGTCTAAATTCGTCCGGAGCTATCCACTTGTAGGCGCAAAACTCCCGATTGTCCAGGTCGGGGGCCGGAGCGTCCGCATGCAGCCGGCACAGGAAGTACTCCTGCTCCTGCCCAACAAAAGGCTGCCGCCGCTTTTCGCGGACATACTCCAGCACCTCCGGCGGATAATCGTAACGATACCCCTTCCGGGATTCCACAATATCATACTGGAACGGTAAAAAACCCACTTCCTCTCCAATCTCGCGCCGCACAGCTTCCAAGGCCGTTTCTCCCGGGTCAATTCCGCCCTGGGGAAACTGCCAGGCCCCTTTCTGCCTGGAACGCTCGCAAATCAACAATTTCCCGTCCTGCCGGATCATCAACCCCGCCACATTCGGACGATACAATCTTTCCATGCCTTGTTAATTAACATAACCTTCTCTGCATTTCCAGTCATGTTCTTCCATAAGAACGTTGAAAACAGGCAACAAGAATCCATCTGCACGCTCTTTTCCCCTTCTTTCAAGGCACTCTCCCACCATCATGAGAATAGGAGATAAAAAGCGAAAAACTTCCCGTTTGCGACGGGAAGTCCGCCCAATTATCTAAAAACTCTAGTAATCAGATATTAACATACTGCCATTTTTCGAACATTGTTCTTTATTGGCAAGTCTATTGTTCCCGCATAGTAAAATCCGGGCAACCGGCCTCCCTTTTATTTTTCACGTATCCCATTAATAAAACTCCGATCATGATCATAAAAATAAACTATTTGGCAACCGCGCTTCTGACAATATTCGTATGGGGAGGCACAGAAGTCGGCATGGCAAAACAATCCAAAAAGACACTAAGCCATACTGTTGAAGATCATAAAAAATCTCCCGGAGTGTATGAAGCAAACCAAAATAACCTTCAAGGCGTGCAAGACGCGGAACAAAGTTCCAAGAAAAAACCGGGTACATGGAACATTTCCCGTTCCAATGCCAAAAGAGCCCTGTCTGAAGTCACGAAAGGAATTTACCAGATTCACGGGGATGGTTTTCCGAATATAACTATTATTGAGGGACGGGAAGGCATCATGATCATTGCCCCTTTTGTTCCGGAAGAAACCATAAATGAGAGTCTTGACCTTTACTACCGGAAGGCGGGAAAACGGACGGTCAAAGCTATCGTCGATACACACTCCCATATCGACCATTTTGCCAATGCCAAAAGAGTGACATCCGGGCAGGACATCAATTCCAGAGGAACGCAGATACTGGTACAGGAAAACTCTCCGCAAAAAGTCATCCCGGAAAAGGCTCATGCGGGCAATGCCATGAAAAAAGATCCTGCATGCATGGATGCCACTCCTTTTGATAAAACGGTAAAAAGAGCCCGGGATTCCGGTAAAACCATTACAGCGTTCCCTCCTGCCGGTACTGCCACCAATACAGGTGGAACAGTAAGGATAGACGGCATAGAAGTGGAATTTATGACTGTTCCCGGAATGGGAGCTTCTCCTGCCACACTAATGTATTTTCCCCAATTCAAGGCGCTCTTTTATGGAGAAGACACGGCAAGAGCCATGCATGATATCTGTATTCTGGGGGTATCCAAAATAAGGGACGCAAAAAAACGGTGGAAAGCGCTTGATCAAGTCATTCAGCGTTATGAAGACAAAATAGAAATTTTATTCGCGCAACACTATCGTCCCAGAATGGGAAAAGAAAATATTAAACGGTTCCTGGACGGGGAATGCCGCAGCTGCAAATACATGCATGACCGGATATTGAATCTGGTCAGCAAAGGGTACTCTCCCGTAGAAATTGCGGAAAAAATCAATCCGATGCCGGAAAACGGCAGAATCAAGATTAGTTCTCCGGAAATCACCGGGCAAAAGGGCGATCGTCAAGACGCCGGGACATTGAGGCACGTTGTGTTTACCGATCTAAAAAGCGGAAACATAAGGAGTCTGATAAGAAATATGTTGAAACAGTCCGGTTATCAGACGGAATCCGTATTCCGGAACAATGAAACTCCCGTCAACGCCGGCGGATCGGGAATCGGTTTGCTTAAAAACTCCCGTGAACTTTTCTTGACGGATACTTTATCTGCGCTGACTCCGGAATTGCTGTTCGACTATCTGGGCGTCAGCCTGAATAGCGAAAAGTCCAAAGGGAAAAAACTGGCTTTTAACTGGATTGCCCAAAATGGAAGATCATATGGTTTCTGGATTGAAAACGGAGTACTGATGTACCGCGAAGGAAAACCGGTCAAACACCCCGACGCAGTCATTACCGGAGACAGGCTTCACTTCGCCCTGGTTGCCATGCGCGCCATGCCATTAAAGACAGCTCTGGATAAAGGCATGATTAAAATTGAAGGCAATACGGATAAATTCAGAGAACTGCTCGGATGCATGGATAAGTTCCATGGGAACTTTCATGTCATAGCACCCTGATCTCATTGCCTCTTGACGCGCATTTCAGTTTTTCATCCGGAAACAACAGCCATGTATTCCGGCGCAAGGGAGCAGTTGAAAAAGGAATGACTATTTATCAAGGGATGCACATATTCTCTCTCCGCAACCTTCAACGATTTTTCTTCCCATATGGTAAGGGCTAATATTAAATGAAAATCATGAAACGATTTTTCCTTCCTGTTTTAACACTATTTGTTTGCGCAGCCGCACCTCTTTCCGCCCAGTCCAGGAAAGGAGCCGCCGTCCCGTCCACGGATGACTACAACCAGAGCCAGTTCTGGATAGGCAATTTTCCGGAGGGGCAGTATGTGGTGCATCTCAGCCGGATTGTAGCGGTGGCGCAGCACAAGTATATTCTGGACAATGCCTGCATGGTGTATGAAGTGACGCTGATTACCCTGGGGAATACGCCCACCAAGTTTTATTATCTGGAAACGCTGGGGCAACATTCCGGCATTAACGCCATCAAGAATGTGACTGACCGGGCGAAGGAGCTCGGGGCCGGCGCCGTCAACCGGGCGACGGGAGGAAGCATTGACCCGGATACAACCGTCGCAAAGGCTTATCCGAATACGAATACCGTGGAATTCCGTGTAGCTACTCTGGAACAGCTCAATAAAATGTATGCCTCCCTGCTTAAGGCGTGGCAGGACGGGAAAGGGAGAACATTCAAACCCTGAAGGCTTGAATCAGCGGTTAAAGAGTAGCGACGGATGGTCAGATTTCAATCCGCGGACTGTAAGTACGGATTTTCACAATCATCTTTCAGCACTGCTAAATATATTTTCTATCCATCATATGGGCCTTCAAAGGGTCTGCTGAGAAGAGGTGGGTGAGGCCGATCGCCAGAGCGTCGGCGGCATCGGATTCCGGCGTTTCCCGGAGTTCCAAAAGAGCCCGCACCATGAAGGCGACCTGCGTTTTTTGAGCGGCCCCGCGCCCTACGACGGAGAGTTTCACGCTTTTGGGGGAATATTCCATAATACGCAGCCCGGCTTCCGCCGCGGCAATGACCACGGCCGCCTTGGCCGCACCCATCGTGATGGCCGTCTGATGAGACTGGACATAGATGATGCGCTCCACCGCCATTTCATCCGGGTTCCATTTGTCAATGAGATTGCCCAGATGCTGTTTGATGGCAAGCAGGCAGCCGGACTGGGACACGCTCCGGGGAATGGAGAGCGTTCCATAGTCCAGGGCGCGCGCGCGTCGGTAGTCGCCCTCCACCACGGCATATCCCGTGTTACGGATGGCCGGGTCTATGGCAAGAATGCGCATGGGATGATCTTCATTCCATCAGAGAGAAACATCATGTTTTCCCCCCCCTCCTTAGCGCCTGCGGCGCTTGGGACCTGCGGGTTTGGGCTTGCGGACGGATTTGACGGGCTTGTCTTCCAACAGGGCGGTGTACGTGTAGCTGAAACCGTCCAGTTTTTTACGCTCAATGGGTTTCCCGATGAAGTTTTCCACAGCCGTAGCAAAGTCCAGTTCATCCGCCGTCATGATCGTGAACGCATCCCCTGAAGCTTCCGCACGGCCGGTACGTCCGATGCGGTGCACGTAGTCTTCCGCATTTTCCGGAACGCGGTAGTTGATGACGTGGGTCACGCCGCTGATGTCAATGCCGCGCGCCGCCACATCCGTAGCCACCAGGATATCGTATTTTCCGCTCTTGAATCCCTTAAGTGCCTCCATGCGCTCCTTCTGGGGAATATCGGAGTGCATGACGGCCACTTCCCCGCGGTAACCATGATGCTTGAGCATGCCGCATACTGCGTCCGCCTCCTTGCGGGTACGGGTGAAGATCATGACGGAACGGAAATCCGTTCCCTTGAGCAGGGCCAGCAGCAGTTCATCCCGCTGGTCCAGAGCCACCGGATAAAAGGCATGGCTGATGGTGGCGGCCACTTCACGCCGGGCGATGGTGACTTCCGCGGGATCCGTCAGGCACCACTTGGCAAACCCCGCGATGACCGGAGGCATGGTGGCGGAAAAGAAGAGGGTTTGCCTTCCTTCCCACGGACAGAGGTTGACGATTTTACGAACAATAGGCAGGAACCCCATGTCCAGCATTCGGTCCACTTCATCCAGGACCAGGGCCTTGACTGCTCCGAAGCGCATAGTACAGCGGTAGAAGTGGTCCACCAGACGGCCGGGGGTGGCCACGACGATATCTGCCCCTTTTTTCAGGTCTTCCGTCTGCTTTCCGTACCCTACGCCGCCGTACAGCAACGCTACTTTCAAACCGGTGAATTCACCGTATTCGGCAAAGGCTTCCGCCACCTGGTCGGCCAGTTCACGGGTGGGTTCCAGCACCAGTATCTGAGGTTTGCCGATGGGTTGAAGCTTCGTCAGCAGAGGGAGGGCAAAAGCGGCGGTTTTCCCCGTTCCCGTCTGGGAGGCTCCAATGAGGTCCCTGCCTTCCAGAATAATGGGAATGGCCTGCTCCTGAATGGGGGTGGGGTGTTCATAACCGCATTTCTCCACCGCCTTCAAGACGGGTTCCGATAAACCTAATTCTGAAAATAACATTGATTTTGTATGCTTGCTAAAGAGTAGAGCACGGTTCCGCACAGCGGCGCAGGAACCGCAGTCAGGAGATGAACGGATTGGTCAGCAGTTCGTTCTTTACGGTGGTATACGGCCCGTGTCCCGGAAAAATCATAGTCGTGGCGGGCTGGTTGAGCACTTTCTTTTCAATGCCCTGTTTCAGCAGGCGCAGGTTTCCCCCCGGAAGATCCGTCCGCCCGATGGAGCCGGCAAAAATGACGTCGCCCGTGAACATGATTCCTTCATCCGGCAAATCGTAAACAATACTGTCCGGAGAATGGCCGGGCACCTGGTGGAGATGCCACAACAAGCCGCCCCAGTTCGCCGTGTGAATGTCAGGAGTGAGTATTTCATCCACGACAAACGGCTGAACATTCAGGGGAAGCCCCCATGCGTCGCGAGCCATTTTTTCCAGCGTCAGGCCTTCATCATAGGAATGCCCGGCATGAATGCGGCAGTCGAAAATCTGGCGCATGCGGCAGGCGTCCTCCACATGGTCAAAATGCTGGTGGGTAATGAGAAGGTCCGTGATGATGATATCGGGCTTTTTGGAATAAATCCAGTCCGCGAAGCCGGACGGAGCGTCCACCGCCACGTAAGTGTTATCCCTCGTCTTGAAGAGGTAACCATTACAGGAAGCCACTCCACCCGTATAAACGCGAATCCGATCCATGAGCAGGGATTGTAGTGAGATCGCCGGGAATATCCAGTATAAAGACGATTCCCTTAAATTGCTTTCTGTCATCTTTTCATGGAGAAGCCACTCACATCAGGCTCCAGGGAATAGTGCATCCGGCCTCCATCGGCACCACTTTCTGACCATGCCCTTCGTAAGCGTCCGGCACCAGCATTTCACGCCGTTGCAGACGGACCGTCCTGGCAGGAGGCTTCAGACCGTACAAAGCGCAGGCATAGCCGGAAACAAAGCCCTGCAACCGTTCCAGAGCTCCGTGTTCGTCAAACAGAGCCGCCAGGCGCGGGAGAGCGATGGGGGCTGTGAATACGCCGGCGGCGCATCCGCACGCTTCCTTGGCATGGATGGGATGGGGGGCGGAGTCGCTGCCGAACATGAGGCGGGGATGCCCGGAAAGGGCAGCCTTCAACAGGGCTTCCCTGTCTTCCGGCCTTTTGGCGATCGGCTTGCAGAACAGATGCGGCTTCAGCATGCCTCCGGCAACATCGTCCAAAGTAATGAGAAGATGTTGAAGGGTTACCGTGGCGGCCAGATTTTCAAATTCGTCCAGCAACTGTACGGCGGCGGCCGTGGTAATGTGTTCCATGCAGATAGTCAGTCGGGGAAAACGCATGGCCAAATCACGGTAAACATTCAGGAATTCGGCCTCCCGGTCCATCACGAAGCCGTGGCTTTCGCCATGCACCAGCAGAGGAATGCCCATTTCCTGCATGATGGACAGGGTGGCTTCTGCGTCCTTCATGGCCTTCACGCCGCCCTCGCTGTTCGTGGTGGCCCCTGCCGGGTACAGCTTGATGCCGAACACCAGTTCTTTGAGCCGGAACAATTCCTTTTCGGAATAGGAGCGGAAAAATGCCGTCATGTACGGCTGGAACACATCGCCTCCGCAAGCGTCCAGCACCCGCTGCCGGTAAGCCTGCACCGCTTCCGCATCAGCCACCGGAGGCACCAGGTTGGGCATGATGACCGCCCCGGCAAAGGAGGCGGAACTTAACGGGGCGACCAGCTTCAGCATATCGCCGTCCCTCAGGTGAAGATGCATGTCCAGCGGGGAGTGCAGTTCCAGAATCATGCCGACATCATGAGGGAAGATTGCCCCTAAATCAAGCACGCTCGTCTCCCGGACGATTTCCCTGAAACAGCAAGCGGAAGCGGGAACAGAAACAAGCCGGGCGCAAAAAAGCCGCCCGGAGGCGGCTGTTTCTTCTGAACAAGGTGGCGAAGCGGACGGGGCTCGAACCCGCGACCTCCAGCGTGACAGGCTGGCGCTCTAACCGAACTGAGCTACCGCTCCATGACCTTGGATGCCGTCCCTGACTTGCGGCGGGGACGTGGAGGCTTATACACGCCTTATACCCCGGTGACAAGAAAAAAAGACTTTTTTTGCAACTTCTGCAACCGCCGGAGGTTTGTACGGTGAAGAAACCGTAATTTTTCAGTTTCCTGATTTATTTCAATACAGTAACAACTTCCCAACTTTATTTGTTTTAGTTTGACAACAATTAACCGGTTTTGACATAACACCCCCATGCTTCAGACTGCCGCGGATATCACTGCCTCCGTTCACCAATTCGAGACAATCCTTCATCAATTCAAAAGAGATAACCTGAATGAGGTAGACCAGAACCATTACCAGAAAATCATGGGGCTTTCCGTCCGGCAGATGAACGCACTGGGCGCCCTGAACCGCCTGATGACCAACCGACAGGAAGGCATTCCCCTGAAAGAGCTCGCCCATTATCTCCGCATGAGCATTCCCTCCACCTCCCTGCTGGTGGACAGCATGGTGAAGAAAGGCCTGTTCGACCGCAAGGAAAATCCCCGCGACAGGCGTTCTCTTTGCATCCGCCTTTCCGAGGAAGGCGAATCCAGGTTCCAGATGCTTTTCAACGGCATGAAGGAAAAACTGGATACCCTGTTCAGCATTCTGTCGCAAGAGGACAAGGAAAATTTCTGCCGCATTGTGGATACTCTTTACAACCACGTTTACAATAAATAATACCATATGAAAAAACACACGCATCATCGGAAGGCGCCCCTCCGCCTGCTGGCTGGCTCCGGCCTGCTTTTTTCTCTGTTGGTTCCGGGTTATTCCCAGGGAGCACCGGGGAGGAGTGCGGCCAAGCCCAGCACCGTGCTCGTCCAGAAAGCCGCCGCTATTGACAGCGCGGTGAACAAGAAGTACATCGGCCAGGTGGAAGCCATTGACCGGGTGACCGTTCAGCCCCGCGTTTCCGGCAACATCGTAGCCACCCGTTTCCGGGAAGGAAAGGTCGTGAAGAAGGGAGATCTCCTGTTTGAGATTGAGGACACGCGTTACAGGGCGGCCGTGGAGGAAGCGGTAGCCAAAAAAGCCCAGCTTGAAGCCAAACTGCTTTACGCCAAAAACAGTTTTGAACGCTATAACAGGCTGCTGGCCTCCAAATCCGTCTCCATGGATACGGTGGAAAACGCCAAGAGTACCATGCATGCCCTGGAAGCGGAAATCCAGTCCGCAAATGCCGCCATTACGTTAGCGAAGGATGACCTTAATTATACCAGGCTTACGGCACCCATCACGGGCCGCACGGGCCGCGTCACTTTTTCCACGGGCAATTACATCACCCCCACTTCCGGTTCCCTGGTGACCATTACGGGCATTGATGAGGTGTATGTGAAGTTCCCTATCAGCGAACGCGACTTTCTCTCCCTGTTCGGCACCCAGGAGAATATGAAGAAAGACGCCCTTGTGTCCGTCAACCTCGCCAACGGCAAGGCATACGACCAGCCGGGCAAAATCTTCATGACGGACAATACCGTCCAGACGACCACGGACACCCTGAACGTCTGGGCCAAATTCCCCAATCCGGAAGATGTGCTGACGCCAGGCGGCGTAGTCACGGTTAATCTTTCCAAGAAAAACGTGGACCGCTTCCCGGCGGCCAACATTTCCTCCGTGATGCACGATGCCTACAAGAGCTACGTTTACATCGTCAACGACCAGGGCGTCGTGGAACGCCGGGACGTTACGCTGGGCAACACGGTCAATAACGAACAGTGTTTCAGTTCCGGAGTCAAGGAAGGTGAAGTCGTCATCATCGACGGCATGCACAAGGTGCGTCCCGGCGCCAAGGTGGATCCGGTATATTCCGTTCAAAACTGAGCCTACCCATGATTGCGGACCTGTTTATCAAACGCCCCAAATTCGCCATCGTCATCGCCATCCTGATGATGCTGGCGGGCGGCATCTGCCTGAACCAGCTCCCCATTGCGGAGTATCCGGAAATCGCCCCCACCAGCATCAACGTGCAGGCCACCTATACGGGCGCCAGCGCCCAGGTGGTGATGGAGACGCTGGCCTCCCCCATTGAGGAAGAACTCAACGGTTTGGAAAACCTGCTCTATTTCTCCTCCAAGTCGGATAACACCGGCGGCTATTCCCTGTCCCTGACGTTCAAGAGCGGCACGAATTCGGACATCAACATGGTGAACGTTCAGAACGCCTTGAAACGGGTGGAATACAAACTTCCCAAGGAGGTGACGGACCAGGGCATCAAAATCAAGAAACGCTCCTCCGACATCCTGGGCTTCTTCGCCTTCCGGTCCACCAGCATGAATTCCCTGGAGCTGAACAACTTCGTCAAAACCAGGGTGAAGGATGAGGTCGCCCGCGTACCGGGAATCTCCGCCGTCAACCTGATGCCGGAAAAAAACTACAGCATGCGCATCTGGCTGGACGCCCTGCGCATGTCCGCCCTGAATATCACGCCGGATGACGTTTCCAACGCCATCAAGGCGCAGAACGTTCAGGCCGCGGCCGGCTCCATCGGCTCGGAAGGGGAAAATAACTTTATTCAATACAAGGTAAACGTCACCGGACGTCTGCAGACCGTGGAGGAATTCAGCAAGATTATCGTCCGCACGGGCCAGGACGGCCACGTTACCCGGCTGGACGACATCGCCCGTATTGAACTGGGCGCGGAAACCTACACGGGCAGCAGCCGCAACAATGGGGAAGACTCCGTGAACATGGCCGTGTACCGCCTGGACGACGCCAACGCCCTGGAAGCCATGAACGGCGTGAAAGACACGCTGGAGAAGCTGGAAAAACGCTTTCCGGAAGGCGTAAGCTACGTCGTGAGCTACGACCCCACGCAATACATTTCCGCCACCATGGCGGAAATCGTGGAAACGCTTGTCATCGCCCTGATTCTGGTGGTGGGCATCACGTACCTGTTCTTGCAGGACTGGCGCGCCACGCTCATTCCGGCGCTCGCTATTCCCGTCTCCCTGATAGGCACCTTCGCCATCCTGCTGCCCCTGGGCTTTTCCATCAATGTGCTGACCATGTTCGGCCTTATTCTGGTAATCGGATCCCTGGTGGACGACGGCATCATCGTGGTGGAGAATACGATGCGCATTCTGGAAACGGAGGATCTTTCTCCGGAAGAAGCCACCAAGAAGAGCATGCACCAGATTACAGGCGCCATCATCGCCACCACGCTGGTAACGGTGGCCATCTATGTGCCCATCGCCTTCTTCGGCGGCATGGTGGGGAACATTTACATGCAATTCTCCGTGACCATGTGCGTGGCCCTCTGCCTTTCCGCCATCAATTCCCTGACGCTCAGCCCCGCCCTGTGCGTGCTGCTTCTGAAAAGAAAACAAAAGAAACAGAGCAGGTTCAGCCTCTTCCGCCCCTTCAATGCCACGCTGGAATGGGCTCGGAAAAGCTATATCAAATGCGCCGGCATCATGGTGCGCCGCGCGTGGCTCACGCTGATTCTGCTGGCGGCCGTCCTGGCCGGCAACTGGAAATTGTTTGAGACCGTTCCCAAATCCTTCCTCCCTCCGGAAGACAAGGGCACCGTGTTCTGCGATATCCAGCTGGCCCCGGGCGCCACGCTGGGCCGTACGGAACAGGCCATGCGCAGTGCGGAACAAAAGCTGATGAGCATCCCCGGCGTGCGTCAGGTCTCCTCCACTTCCGGATTCAGCTTCATGGGCGGCAACGGGGAAAACCTGGGCATGTGCATCGCCCAGCTTGACCCCTGGGACAAACGCAAAACGCCGGAGCTCTCCCTGGATTCCATCATTCAGAAAGCTTCCATCCTGTGTGACGAAATTCCGGCGGCCAAGGCCACCGTATTCAGTCCGCCCGCCATCATGGGGCTGGGCATGACAGGCGGCGTCTCCTTCATGCTCCAGGCCAGCGGTGAAGAAACCCCCAAGGATCTGGAACGGGTGACCAACGACCTGCTGGACAAGATCAACAAACTGCCGGGAACCATGTATGCCCGCAGCGCGTATGAGGCGAACACCCCCCAGCTTTTCCTGAACATCGAGCGTGAAAAGGCGCAGAGCATGCATGTGCCCGTCAGCCGCATCTTCACGACGCTCCAAAGCAAGCTGGCCTCCATGTACATCAATGATTTCAACCTGATCGGCTACACGTTCAAGGTGAAGATGCAGTCTGCGGCGGAAGACCGCACCACCATCAATGACATCATGAACACCTACATTCAGAACGATCAGGGCCAGATGGTGCCGCTCAGTTCCGTAGCGACCCTGTCCTACATGGTGGGGCCGCGGCAAATATCCCGTTTCAACCAGCTCATGTCCGCAGAAATAACCGCCCAGGCAAAACCCGGCGTCAGCAGCGGCGAGCTGATGAACCAGATTGAGGCTATCCCGCTGCCGGAAAATTACTCCATCACCTGGACGGACATGAGCTATCAGGAACGGCAGAACGACGGAAAAATCGTCCTGCTGATGGGTATGGCCCTGCTCTTCGGCTACCTGTTCCTGGTGGCGCAATATGAAAGCTGGACGGTGCCCATTTCCGTCATTGTCTCCGTCTCCGTGGCCCTGTTGGGCGCTTTGCTCGGCCTGATTATCTGCAACACGCCCCTGAGCATTTACGCTCAGCTCGGTCTGGTGATGCTGGTGGGCCTGGCCGGGAAAAACGCCATTCTGATGGTGGAATTCTCCAAGATGGAACGGGAGCGCGGCGTTCCTATCCAGGAAGCAGCCCTGGAAGGGGCCCGGCAGCGCTTCCGCGCCGTGATGATGACGGCCATATCCTTCATCATCGGGGTATTCCCCATGGTAATCGCCTCCGGAGCGGGCGCGGCAAGCCGTAAAGCCATTGGCATCTCCACTTTTTACGGCATGATTCTCGCTACTTTGGTGGGTATTCTGTTCATTCCGGCCCTGTACGCCATGTTTCAGCGCTACCGCGAATGGGTGAAAGGCCTGTTTGCCAGAAAGGCGGAATAAATGTAAAGGAAAACTGCTCTATGAAGGACGGGGGGGGCCCGGGCCCCCCCCCCTTTTTTTTTTTTTGCTTCAGCGCCTCCCGCGGAGTTACGGAAAAGAACGGCTATTTGACCCGCTCGTACAAATACAGGTCAAAATCTTCAAACCGTTCCTTCAGGACGGCATGCGCCAGCCGGCTCTCAAACGGAGGAAGAAAAGTGTCTGCCGGATATTTACCTTTTACTTTGGAAACCCACATGCGGGACATGGCCGGCATCATCAGGGAAAAAATCTCCGCCCCCCCGATAACCATGATCTCCGGATCCATCAATTCCAGACACTCCAGCTCCCCTGCGGAATGAATCACCTGCACGCCTTCCGCCGTCCACGCCGGGTCACGGGTCAGCACGATATTCTGCCTGCCGGGAAGAGGCCTGCCTATGCTCTCATACGTTTTCCGGCCCATCAGCACGGGGTGCCCCGTCGTAATGCGCTTGAACGTCTTGAGGTCGTCCGGCAAATGCCAGGGGAGCGCCCCCCGGTAACCAATGCCGCGGTCGGGGGCCATGGCGACCACTCCTGTATAAGTAACGGGTTGTGACATGATGGATTAAGGAATGAATGCGCTAAACGGATATGGGAGCCTTGATGTGCGGCAGGGGATCATACCCCACGAGCTCAAAATCCTCATAATGGAATCCGTCAATGGTTTTTACCTCCGGGTTGAGCTTCATGACCGGAAGAGGACGGGGCGTGCGGGAGAGTTGTTCCCTCGCCTGGTCCAGATGGTTCCGGTACAGGTGCAGATCCCCGAACGTATGGATGAATTCCCGGGCTTCATACCCGCATACCTGGGCGGTCATAAGCAGCAGCAGCGCATAGGAAGCTATATTGAAGGGAACCCCCAGAAAAAGATCCGCGCTGCGCTGGTAAAGCTGGAGGGAAAGGCCGTGCTTTTCTTCTCCCGGCTGGGCGGGAATCACGCAAAACTGGAACAGGGAATGGCACGGAGGGAGGGCCATGTCATCCACCAGGGCCACATTCCACGCACTGACGATGTGCCTTCGGGACCAGGGATTATGTTTCAGGCCGTCAACCAGTCTGGCAATCTGGTCAATGGGTTTGCCGTCGTTTCCCGGCCAGCAGCGCCACTGCGCGCCGTACACGGGTCCCAGATCCCCGTTTTCGTCAGCCCATTCATCCCAGATGCTGACGCCGTTGTCTTTCAAAAACCTGATATTGGTATCCCCTTTCAGGAACCAGAGCAGCTCATAAATGATGGAGCGCAAATGAAGCTTTTTGGTAGTAAGGCATGGAAAACCGTCGCGCAGGTCATACCTGCTCTGCCGCCCGAACACGCCGATGGTGCCCGTCCCGGTACGGTCCTCCCGCCCCGCTCCATTGGTCAAAACATCCTCCAAGAGTGCCAAATACTGCTTCATTCCCTTAAATTACGCTTTTCTAATCCCTGAACCCGTGATAATACGAGCATGCGCCACCTTAGTATCATCTCCAGCTCCAAAAGCCAGCCTTTTCACCTCTCTCCGCCGTTTTCCTCCCCGCATCTTTTCCGGTTTTCCGTTCCATGATCATTCCTGAAGAGCCATATTTGGGATTTGCCGCCTTTTGCCATATTGCAGGCGCCTTCTGCCTGGTTCCGGCCCTGCTCCATACGCGCACGCCTCAGGGAACAATCGCGTGGCTCATTTCCCTGCTGGCATTTCCATATATTGCCGTCCCCTTTTACCTGATCCTGGGACGCCGGAGATTCAGCGGATATGTGGAAACGCGCCGCCGCCAGACGGATCCCGAATCCGCATGGGGGGAACTGACGGATAAAATTACAAACTGCATGGTTCCGTATGCCGTACAGTCATCAGACACGGCGGGGAAAATCATGCACACGCTTTCCAATATCGTGCGGCTGCCCGTCTGCCGCGGCAATTCCTGCCGCCTGCTTATTGACGCGGCCAACGCTTTCCCGCGCATCTACGATGCCATCAAGAACGCGGAGCATTACATCCTGATTGAATTCTTCATTATCAAAAACGACTCCGTGGGCCAAAACCTGAAAGACCTGCTGATTGAACGGGCCCGGGCCGGCATCCGCATCTACATGCTGTACGATGAAATCGGCTCCCACAAACTCCCGCCCGGTTACATTTCCGCCCTGCGGAAGGCAGGAGTGAACATTGATCCTTTCAACGGGAAGCGCCATTTCCTGAGCAACATCCTGCGGCTGAACTTCCGCAACCACCGGAAACTGGTGGTGGTGGACGGCTCCACCGCCTTCGTCGGAGGCATGAATATAGGCAGGGAATACCTGGGCAAGGGCGCTCTGGGCTACTGGCGCGACACGTTTGTTCAGCTTGAAGGGCCTTCCGTCCAGCAAACGCAAATCAGCTTTCTGGAAGACTGGAACTGGGCCATGCTGAAATGCGGCCCCTCTTCCCTCCCCCGCCTCCGGTGGGAAATCACGCCCCAGCCGGAGGATGAAACCCTGCTCATCCTGCCCTCCGGTCCCGCAGACGTCATTCCCGCCTGGAAAACCGCGCTCATCGCCCTGGCGAACAGCGCCACCCGGCGGCTCTGGATATCCACTCCCTACTTCGTCCCGGACGAGGGAGTCATGGCCGCCCTGCAGGCGGCGGCCCTGCGGAATGTGGACGTGCGCATCCTGCGCCCGGAGCGGGCGGACCATATTCTGGTGAAACTGTCCTCCTTTACTTTCCTTCGGGATCTGGACACATACGGCATCCAGCTCTGGGCCTATCAGAAGGGGTTCCTGCATCAGAAAGTGGTTCTGATGGACGATGACATAGCCACCGTGGGAACCGCCAATCTGGACAACCGTTCCCTGGCCCTGAACTTTGAAATCACCGCCGTTATCCATTCCCCCTCCGCCTGCGCGGGGGTAAAAGCCATGCTGGAGCGGGATTTTTCCTCCTCCAAGAGGGAATCCCTGGCGGATTACAACAACAAATCCCTGGGCTTCAAAATGCTCTGCAACCTGGCGCGACTGACGGCCCCCGTCCAATAGTTCTTCCGGGGAATCCGCTGTTGTATGCTTGACCTGCAAGGGAGGCTGTGAGAAAATCACCCTCCAGAAGCCACCTCTTCAATTTTTAACAACAGTTAACTAAATAATGAATCCTGTTACATTCAACTGCACCGTTCTGCGCGACGGGCATCAATCCCTGGCGGCAACACGCATGAAGACGGCAGACATGCTGCCCATCGCCCCCATTCTGGACTCCATGGGCTTCAGCGCCCTGGAAACCTGGGGCGGCGCCACCATCGACGCCGGGCTGCGCTTCTTGAAAGAATGGCCTTTCGACCGGCTGGACGCCCTGAAAAAAGCGGCCCCCAAGACGCCGCACATGATGCTGCTGCGCGGCCAGAATATCGTGGGCTACACCAACTATGCGGACGACGTGGTGGAAGCCTTTGTCGCCATGAGCGCCAAGCACGGCATGAACATCTTCCGCATTTTCGACTGCGTGAACGACCCGCGCAACATGGAAACCTCCATTCGCGCCGCCAAGAAAGCCGGAGCGCAGGCCCACGGCACCATCTGCTACACCACTTCCCCCGTGCACACCACGCAGACGTTTGTGGACATGGGGCGGGAACTCGCGGACATGGGGGCGGACGCCATCGTCATCAAGGATATGGCCGGCCTCATTCCTCCGTATGTCACCCAGGAACTGGTCAGCGCCCTGAAGAAAGACCTGAACATTCCCGTCTGGATCCACACGCATGACACCGCCGGCCTCGGAGCTTCCACCTACCTCAGCGCCATTGACGCCGGAGTGGACGCGTGTGATGTCTCCATCTCCCCCTTCGCCAACGGCACGGGCCAGCCGGACTGCCTACGCATGCTTGCCCTGCTGAACGGCAACCCCCGCAAGCCGGATTACGACACGGACAAGCTCATTGAAGTCTCCGAAATGCTCAAACCCGTCTATGAAGGCCTGGGCAAATTCGCCTCCCACCGCAACGAAGTGGTGGACTCCGACACGCTCCGCTACCAGGTGCCCGGCGGCATGCTTTCCAACTTCCGCACCCAGCTCAAGGAACAGGGCATGGAAGACAAGTTTGAAGAAGTGTTCGCGGAAATCCCCGTGGTCCGCAAGGCCCTGGGCTGGATTCCGCTGGTGACCCCCACCTCCCAGATTGTGGGCGTGCAGTCCATGCTGAACGTGAAATTCGGCCGCTGGAAGAACATTACTCCCCAGGCGGCGGACATCGCCCTGGGCTACTACGGCCGCACCCCGGCCCCCGTGGACCCGGAAGTGCAGAAGCTCTGCGCGGAAAAGATGGGCAAGGAACCGATCACCTGCCGCCCGGCAGACCTGATCAAGCCCGGCATGGAAGACCTGCGCAAGAAGCTTGCGGAAAAGGGACTCCCCACAGACGACGAACACTGCGTGATTTACGCCATGTTCCCGCAGCAGGTGGAAGACTTCTACAAGAAGCCGGAACCGAAGGAAGAAGCTCCCGTGCAGGTGAACACCGCTCCTGCCGCAGCTCCCGCGGCTGCTGCGCCGTCCATGACCGTCATCGACAACGGCATCACCGCCCAGGTGAGCGGCCCCTCCGGTTCCCGTGACCTGACCATCGTCATCAACGGGCAGTCCCACTCCGTGAAGGTGGAACGCGTCGGCTAAAAATCTCCGGCATACCGGATAAAACCACTTGCGGGCGGTCCCCTCCATGAAAGGGACCGCCCGCTTGCCATTTACGGATTCCTGAAAATCCATCCGCCGCGGCGCTAACCTACTTGGTAAAAACCAGCATCTTTCCAGCCAATTTCTGGCTGAGGGCAGTTGCCGGAATTTTCTTGACGGAACCGGGCTTGAGCTGATGGGTTGCCCCCAGGGAATCAACCGCCGTCGTGCTCTGTTCCGAGTCACAGGAATAATACTCCAGAGCAGTACTGTCCTTGTCTTTGCCCCACCAGGATTCCAGCACGTCCTGAATGGCGTTATTGCTGGTCCGTAAAACATCCAGGTCAAATAGGAATTTTGCGCCCCAATGGTAGGTGTCCGCCAATTTCCTGGACGCATGGGCCACATTCTTCTGCACAACGCACCAATGAGCGCGAATTCCTGAATTATCGGGTTTGCCAGAGGCGTCCACGCAGAAAGGAACCATGCAGAGGCCTCCGCCATTCAGCGTTTCAATGATGGCAGTGACGTCACAGGCAACAGACTGACACTTGATTTTGGTGGACTCCAGACCCTTGATATAATCGGCCATGGAGGGAGTAGCGTCATATAATTCTCCAATAACGGTTTTCCCGTCCTTTTTGAATTTGTTCCTCAGGGATTCTTTTGTTTTGTCTCCGTCTGCCGTGGCGGGGATTTTAATATCATAAAGATATTCCAGGACAAAGGAGAGGGCATAAAGACCACAGGTCGGTCCCCTCTGAGACTTGAATTCAACGTTCCGACCTTCCGGATTGGTAACTGTAGTAGACATAATTCAATAATGATGGCGTGGGGGATTCATTTCCCTCACGCCGCCATCACATCACCGGAACGCGCCTGATGCACGCTCCGCCATGCCTCCGGGCATCTTTACTTTCCGGGACGCCGTATCAACCCGCGGAAAGTAAATGCCCCGGAAGATCAGTTTTCCCGGGGAGACACCATTTTAATATTGGGAATGATCAGGGTAAAGATGACGAATGCCGCCAGATAGGCGCTTCCGCAGACCATGAAGATGATGTCGTACCCATGGGAGGCATTTCCCTGGGCGGCGAACCAAGACAGGGTAAAGCCCACCGCCGTCTGGAACAGCACGCTGCCGATCTGCCCCGCCATGCCGGAAAGGCCGGTAATGGAGGCCACGTCCGACTTCGGGAACATGTCGGAACCCAGCGTGTACACGCTGGCGGACCACGCCTGGTGCGCGCCTCCCGCCAGCCCCAGCACCGCCACGATGGTCCACATGTCAAAGTACTGGACGAAGATCACCGGAACCACGCAGCAGGCAAAGACGAGCATGGAGATTTTCCTGACCTTGTTCAGGCTCCATCCACGGTTTGCCAGGAACTTGGTCAGGGTGCCCCCCAAAATGCTCAGTACGGTTACCAGGGCGTAAATGACGATCAGCGGCAGGGCGGATTCCTTGATGTTATAGCCAAAGTGCTTGCTGAAGAAATCCGGCAGCCAGAAGAGGAAGAACCACCAGATGGGGTCCGTCAGGAAGCGCACGAGGATGAGGCTCCAGGACTGCCTGTAAGCCAGCAATTTCCTCCACGGAATGGAGGCCCTGGCTTCCTCCTTTTCCTCCTGCGCCAGGGCGGCGGATTCCTCCGCCAGCTTCACGCGCGGGTTCTTCGGCATCCGGAGCCAGAATATCACCCAGATAAAGCCGAGAACGCCCGCGGCAATAAAGGCGGACTGCCAGCCCCACGCGGCGGCAATGAACGGGATGGTGGCCGGAGCCACCAGCGCCCCCACGTTTGCGCCGGAATTGAACAGGGTGGTGGCGAACACGCGCTCCCCGGAGGAGAACCAGTTGGTCACCGTCTTGATGCTGGCCGGGAAGTTGCCGCCTTCCCCCAGCCCCAGGATAACGCGGCTGAGGCCCATGGATTTGACGCCTACGGCAAAGGCATGGGAAAGCGCGCCCACGCTCCACCAGATGATGGAAATGGCAAAGCCCATCCGCGCGCCGTATTTGTCGATAATCCACCCGAACATGGTCAGGCCCACCGCGTAGGAAGCCTGGAAGATGGACATGATCATGCCGTACTGGGCGTCCGTCCAGCCCAGTTCTTGGTCCAGAATGGGTTTCAGAATGGAGAGAATCTGGCGGTCAAGGTAGTTGATCGTCGTCGCCGCAAAGAGCATGAAGAGAATCATCCACCGGAAGGAGTCCTGCCTTGGTTGTTCCTGGAGCATGGGTAAAATGCAGTTGGTTGTTAAAGGGCGTCTGCCTTCAAGGCTTTCAGGGCTTCCCGCGTGCGCCTGCCTATTTCCTCCCAGTCTCCGGCCTCAATGAGGGGAGATTCGCAAATCCAGGAACCGCCGCAGGCGGCTACTTCCGGGATTTCCAGCCAGGAGCCGATGTTGCCCGCGTTGATGCCGCCCGTGGGCATGATGCGCACGCCCGTATGGCGGAACGCGGCCAACAGGGATTTAAGCATCCTGACGCCTCCCGCGGCCTCCGCCGGGAAAAACTTCTGGAACAGGCAGCCCAGGGAAAGTGCCTGGCTCATTTCCGAGGCGGTGGAGACGCCCGGCACAAACAGGAAATCCATCCCCACAGCGGCTTTCACCACCTGCGGGTCAAAGCCGGGAGCCACGCCGAACGAGGCTCCGGCCCGGCAGGCGGCCTGCGCCTGTTCCGGCGTCAGCAGGGTTCCCGCGCCCACCAGCATTCCGGGGACTTCCCGGGAAATGCGGGCAATGGCTTCCGCGGCGGCTGGCGTTCTGAACGTGATTTCCATGCAGGCGCAGCCGTTGTCCAGCAGCGCTTTGGCAAGGGGTACGGCTTTGTCCGCGTCATGGATGACGACGACGGGGACAAGCCTGATGGCGGATAATTTTTCCAGCAGTGTCTTCATGGTTTAAAAGTTGAAATATTGTTTGGCGTTCCTGTAGGAGATGTCCGCCGCCATGGAGCCTACCATCTCCATGTCGTCCGGAACCAGGCCCTGCGCCATGTCACGCCCCAGGACGCGGCACAGGATGCGGCGGAAGTATTCATGCCGCGTGTAGCTCAGCAGGCTGCGGCTGTCCGTCAGCATGCCCACGAAGCGGGAGAGCATGCCGAGCTGGCTGAGGGTTTCCAGATGGCGGGTCATGCCGTCCATCTGGTCCAGGAACCACCAGGCGGCCCCGTACTGCATTTTTCCGGCCGTGACGCCGTCCTGGAAACTGCCGCAGAGCACGGCCAGGGCGGCGTTGTCCCGCGGATTGAGGTTGTACAGGATGGTGCGCGGCAACGTTCCCTGTTGAGCGGAACGGTCCAGCAGGCGGCCCAGCGGGGCCATGTACGTGAAATCCGCTATGGCGTCAAAGCCCGTATCCGGCCCCAGGTCCCGCAGGGCGGCTCCGTTCGGGTTCCTGAGCGCGCCCACATGAAGCTGGCGCACCCAGTTTTTCGCGGAATCCAGCTCCGCGAAGTAGTCCATCAGGTAGTTGGAGAAACGGACCGCATCCCCGGAGGCGATGTCACCGCCCCGGAGAGCGGAGGCGAACAGGGCGGCGGCTTCCTCTCCGGACAGGCTTTCCCCGTCAAACGCTTCAAGTGAGTGGTCCGAGAGCTTGCAGCCGTGACGGGCAAAAAAGTCATGCCGGGAGGCGAGCGCTTCCCTGAAAGCAGCCAAATCACGGATTTCCATGCGGGATGCCTGTTCCAGGCGCGCCACCCACTCCCGCCACGCACTGCCCTGGTGGACGGCGCGCGCCTTGTCCGGGCGGAAGGTGGGGAGCAGTTTGACGGAATCCCCGGAAGAGGCGTACCTCCGATGGGCGGACAGGTCATCGCAGGGGTCATCCGTGGTGCAGACGGTCTCCACGTTCATCCTTTTCAGGATATCCAGCGCGCCCATTCCTCCGGACTGAAGCATGGAGGAGGTTTTTTCCCACACCCCGTCCGCCGTTTCCGGACCGAACAGAATGCCGGAAATGCCGAAGGGGCGGCGCAGTTCCAGATGCGTCCAGTGGTACAGCGGATTGCGCAGCAGGCGCGGCACCGTAGCCGCCCAGGCGTCATACTTTTCCCGGTCCGGAGCATCTCCGGAACAGAGGCGTTCCGGAATGCCGTTCGTCCTCATGGCGCGCCATTTGTAATGGTCCCCGTCCAGCCAGAGCTGGGCGATGTTGGAGAACTGGCGGTTGTCCGCAATGGCGGCGGGGTCCAGGTGGGAATGGTAGTCGATGATCGGCTGTCCTTCCGCGTACTCATGAAAAAGCGTCCTGGCCTGGGGAGTGTCCAGCAGGAAATCGTCGTTGATAAACATGGCGGCAAACGTTGGCGGTTATACTCCGGAATAGGCCAGAAAGCCCCCGTCCACGGGAATGATGACGCCCGTGACGAAGGAAGCGGAGGGAGAGACCAGGAAGCGGAGCGCCCCGCAGAGGTCCTCCGGCTCACCGAAACGGTGCATGGGCGTCTTGGCAAGCACTTTGCGGCCGCGCGGCGTGGGGGTTGCCCCGTCGTTTTCCATCATCAGGAAGCGGTTCTGCTCCGTGATGAAGAACCCGGGGGCTATCGCGTTCACGCGGACGCCCAGCGGGGCCAGATGCGTGGCGAGCCACTTGGTAAAATTGTCCACCGCGGCCTTGGCGGCTCCGTACGCGCCCACCTTGGTCAGGGGCTGGAAGGCCGCCATGGAGGAGATGTTGACGATGCACCCGCCGGAGGCGGCCAGCAGTTCCCCGAACACCTGGGAAGGCAGGATGGTGCCGATCATGTTGAGGCGGTTCACGTACTCAAAGCCCTCCATGTCCATGCCGAAGAAGCCTTGATCCGCCGGAGTGTCCGGCATGCATTGCTCCGCCGGGCTGGTTCCGCGCGGGTCATTGCCGCCCGCGCCGTTCACCAGGATGTCCAGCCTTCCCCATTCTTCCTTCACGCGGGAACAGGCCTGTTCCAGAGCGGCCTTGTCCAGCACGTCCGCAGCCAGCACCAGCGTCCGGCCCAGACCTTCCTCCGCCAGCTTCCGCTGGAGGTCTTCCAGCTTGGAGCGGGTACGGCCCAGGAGAGCCACACTGGCCCCGGCCTTCAGCAGATCACGGGCCATCACGGAACAGAGCACGCCCGCGGCCCCGGTCACGACAGCGGTTTTTCCCGCCAGCGGACGGAAGGACTGGAGCCCCATCGCCAGGCCGCGCAGTTCCGCCAGGCCGATCACGCGGCCGCCGTAGGAATACCCGGCATAGCAGTGCTTCTCCAGGTCAATGTCCATCAGCTTCCCGTGGTCCGGGCGCACCGGAATGCGCCAGTCCGACCATCCCGCGGCCTTGCGGCGGGCTTCCTCGTCCAGCAGGCACTGCATGGCATAGGCCATGTCCGTATGGCCGCAAAGGTGGGAACCGGATTCCCGGAAGCTTTCATGATCCGCGTCAAACACCGTATTGCGGAAATGGGCGAAATACACCCTGTCCGCAAACTCCTCCATCAGCAGGTGCGGCGCATTGGAATAAAGGCCGCCCAGGGAGCCGGTGCAGAGCGTGAAGCCGGAATGCATGGAGGGAACCTCCCGCACCAGCCGGCGCATGTCCTCTTCATCACTCATGATGCGGGGAAGGCCGAAGATGGGGCGCGGCGGGTCATCCGGATGAATGGCCATGCGAATGCCCGTTTCCTCGCACACGGGCATGATTTCATTCAGAAAGTCATACAGGTTCCGACGCAATTGCGCATCGTCAATGCCCTCGTAGCGTTTGAGCATCTCCCTGAACTGCTCCGGCGTCAGGTCATCCACCGTGCCGGGCAGGCCCAGCAGGATGGAATCCGCCAGCGCCTTGCGGGCGTCTCCGTCCATGGACTGGAAAAGTTCACGGGCGCGCGCAACCGTTTCCGGAGCGTAATCATCCGCAGCCCCCGCCCTCTCCAGAATAAACAGGTCAAACGCGGCCACGCGGACGGTGTCATACTTCAAAACGCTGCTGCCGTCCTCCAGCGGAAAAGCCAGGTCGGAACGCGTCCAGTCCAGCACCGGCATGAAATTGTAGCACACCACTTTCACGCCTCCTGCGGCCAGGTTGCGGAGGCTCTGCTTGTAAACCTCCAGATAATGCTTCCAGTTCCCCGAACACGTCTTGATGTCTTCATGGACGGCAATGCTTTCCGCCACCACCCATTTCATCCCGGCCTCTTCAATCATCCGCGCGCGTTCGGCCACGGCCTCCCGCGTCCAGAGTTCCCCGCACTTCACTTCATGCAGGGCCGTCACAATGCCAGCGGCTCCGGCCTGGCGGATGTCCCTCAACGTCACAGGATCACTTGGACCGTACCATCTCCAGCTTTCAATCATGTCAGGAAGAATTAAAGGGTTAGCGGTCCACGCGGGCGGTTCCGCCTTTCATCACTTTTTCCACTTCCGCCAGCGTGGCCGTGGAGGTATCCCCCGGAGTGGTCATGGCCAGCGCGCCATGGGCGCAGCCGCAGTTCACGGCGTACTGGGGTCCCTTGCCGGACAGCAGACCGTAAATCAGGCCGGAGGCAAAGGAATCCCCGCCGCCCACGCGGTCCAGGATTTCCAGGTTCGGGAAGGAAATGGAATCATAAAATTCACCGTCGTAATACAGCATGGCCGCCCAGTCGTTCAGCGTGGCCGTTCGGGCCACGCGCAGCGTGGTGGCCGCGGCCTTGAAGCCGAACTCCTTGACGGCACGGCGGATCATCCGGCGGTAGGAGTCATGGTCAATGCGGGAAAAATCTTCCGTGCTCCCTTCAATGGAAAGTCCCAGGGACGCCTGGAAATCCTCTTCATTGCCGATCATCACGTCCACAAAGGGGGCGATGGCCCGGTTCACCTCCTGCGCACGGGCCTGCCCCCCGATGCTCTTCCAGAGGGAGGGGCGGTAATTCAAGTCATAGGAAACGATGGTCCCGTGCCTGCGGGCGGCCTGCACGGCTTCCAGCACCACGGCGCTGGTCGTTTCCGAGAGGCCCGCGTAAATGCCGCCTGTATGGAACCAGCGCACGCCGTCCCAGCCGAACAGGGCGTCCCAGTCCACCTCCCCGGGCTTCATCTGGCTGGCAGCGCTCAGGCCGCGGTCTGAGCAGCCCACGGCGGCGCGCACGCCATAGCCGCGCTCCGTAAAGTTCAGGCCCACGCGGCAATCGCGGCCAATGCCGTCAAACGGCTTCCACGCCACGTAATCCATGTCCAGGCCGCCCTGGAGCATGCAGTCTTCCAGCAAACGCCCTACCGGGTTGTCGCAAATGGCGGTAACGATAACGCCGCGCATCCTGAAGCAGCGCCTTAGCCCGCGGGCTACGTTGTATTCCCCGCCGCCCTCGCACACGCGGAAGGAACGGGTGGTATGGATGCGCCCTTCTCCGGGGTCCAGCCTCAGCATCACTTCACCCAGGGAGGCAATGTCCCAGCGGCATTCCTGTTCTGATTTAATAGTTAAAGACATATAAAAGCATCAAATGGTACGGTTTTGCTTAGTATAAAAGAACTGTTTTTCTCCACAAGGAAAAACGGCAGAAAAAGACCAGACATGCGGCAGAATATTGCTATTGAAAATGTTCCACCCTGCGGAAAATGTCTTTGCTGAATACCTTGGGGAATATTCTTCATCCCGTCCAACGCCTGGCAACCTTCTACGGCCTCCACGTTTCCAGGCCTTCGACCCTCAAAAAATGGGAATCATTTTTCCACGCCCAGCCTCCGGCAATTCCTTCCACCCATGAACCAATGCCTTAACTAACAGTCCGTTTGACGACTCATCTTCTTTCCTATACCATCCTGCCGTGAGCCGCCATCCCCGCCCCATCCGTTCCCCGGAAAAAATTCTGTCCGCAAAGCTTCAGGCGGGAGAGGAAATCCTGTGGACGGCACATCCGGAAGAACGCCTCTGGACCTGGACCGTCGTAAAACGGCTGCTGCAAGGCTGCATGCTGCTGGCCGTGTTCATTACGGGAACAAAATGGGTATGGTCACACTCAGGCCTGGCGTTCCTGCTTCTGCTCCTGGCCTCACTTCCCGTTTCCTATATTCTCCTGATTTTCTTAATTAACTTTCTGGCGGCCCCGTGGCTGGAACGCCCGCGCAGACGGAACAGCCTTTATGCCGTGACGAACCGGCGCCTGATCACCATCATCAAGCCCAACACGCTGTTCATCACGGAGACAGTCCGGACATATCCCATCCGTAAATTGAAATACGTGCATCAGAAATTGCACAAAAACGGCACGGGCCATCTCATTCTGGGATACGGCAGGCGCAGGCAATTCATTATTGAGGACGTACCGCAACCCGGAAAGGTTGCGGACCTGCTGAAAAACAGAATCAGGAAGGGTATTCCCCCCTCCTGATTGAACACTGGTTTTCCTCCCCCGCCTATTCCCCTTCCTGCCTCATCAGGGCGAACTCCCGCCTGGTGGTGCGCCTTACCCGCCAGAGCAGCAGCACCGCCGCTACGGACAGGCCGATGATGAATCCCGTCCAGATGCCCCGCGCTCCCATGGCCGGGACAATCCAGTCCGTACGGGCGAGGATGTAGCACGCCGGAAATCCTACCATCCAATAAGAGAAGAACGTAATGAAGGTAATGGACGCCGTGTCCCGGAATCCTCTCAGAACCCCGACGGAAAGCACCTGCAAACAGTCCGGAAGCTGGTAGGCCGCCGCCAGAACCAGCAGGACGGAAGCCGTGCTGACAATCAGCTCCGAGTCATTGTACAGGTGCACAATCTGCTCGCGGAACAGGGTGATGCCTCCAAAGGTGCACAGGCAGATGGTGAGCACCAGCACGTAGGAGGACAGAATGGCGGATATGGTGCCTGCCAGATCATTCCTGCCGTGATGGTACGCCACGCGGATGGAAGCCGCCAGCCCTACGGAGAGCGGGAGCATGAACACCAGGCCGCCCACGTTTCCGGCAATCTGGTGGCTCGCCACCTGCGTCTCTCCCAGCGGAGCCAGCACCAGAGCCGCCGCGCAGAAGAGCATCACCTCGCACAGCTGGGAAACGCCTATCGGCACGCCCAGACGCACCAGGTGCGTGATGACGGAAGGCGTAGGACGCCGCCAGGAAATGATGTGCCTGCGGTACGGCCTGTGCTTGGGATTGAAGTAAACCAGCAGGAACATCAGCAGGAATTCAATGTAGAAAATGACTGCCGTGGCCGCGCCGCACCCTGCTCCGCCCATGCGGGGGAAACCGTACATGCCGAAGACAAACATGTAGTTCAGGGGAATGTTGAGCAGCAGGCCGCACAATCCCACGTACATGGCGGGCCGCGTCATGTTGGAACCCTCGTTCAGGCTCTTCAGGGCCACGAACCCCAGGTTGGCGGGAAGCCCCCACATAATGGCGGACATGTAGGCGGAAGCCATCCGGCACATGGCGGCGTCATCGGAAATCCAGCCGAACACATTTCTCAGCACATAAATGACCGGCATGGAAACCAGGCTGAGCATCAACGCCAGCCACAGGCCGTGGTTGGTCATGTAGCCCACGCGGCTTTCATGGCTTTTCCCCCGCATGTTGGCAATCACGGGGCCGATGATCATCAGCACGCCGCAGGCGAACAGCGCTACAGGCAGATACACGGAAGACCCCAGCGCCACGGCGGCCATGTCCGTCACTCCGGCGCGCCCGGCCACAATGGCGTCCACCGCTCCCATGCCCACAATGGAGAGGTTGACCACCAGCACCGGGAAAGCCAGCGGTATCAGCTTTTTCATCTCCTTCAAATTCCACGTCTTATTCATTTTTTTATTTCCTTCCATGCATTCCTCATTCAAAGGAGCCGGAACATGCCGGCAAACAAGCCGGACCGGAGCGGCAGGCTCCAATCCGGCTTCAAATTTAAGGGTTACCAACCGTACCGGGCCTTCCGCCCCGTCCGGTACATTCAGCGGTCAAGCACCACACGGGCGCATTGTTCAGCCACCTGGCGGAACGCGGCGGAAACCGGATTTTGCCCGGGATCTTCCAGGGCCACGGGGCGCCCTTCGTCCCCTCCGGAGCGGGTGGAAATATCCAGAGGAATCTTGCCGAGCAGGGGCACTCCCAGTTTGGCCGCTTCCCGTTCTCCGCCTCCTTCTCCAAAGATATGGTAAATCTTGCCGTCGGAGGGGCACTGGAAATAACTCATGTTTTCAATCACGCCCAGAATGGGGGTTTCCACCCGTTCAAAGAGGCCGATCGCCTTGCGGGCGTCAATCAGCGCCACTTCCTGCGGGGTGGTCACCACCACCACGCCGTCCAATTCGGCCGTCTGGACAATGGTCAGCTGAATATCTCCGGTGCCGGGAGGCAGGTCCAGAATCAGGAAATCCACATCTCCCCAGGCCACGTTGCGCAGAAACTGCTGGACGTAGCGTGTCGCCAGGGGGCCGCGCACCGCTACAGGATCGGATTCATTAATCAGCAGCCCCATGGAAAGGAGTTTCACGCCATGAGCCGTTACCGGGAGAAATTCGTCATTCTCATTGGCTCCGGGGCGTTCCTTGGTGCCGAACATCAGGGACATGGAGGGGCCGTAAATGTCCAGGTCCACCAGACCCACGGAATAGCCCAGCTTGCTCAGGGCCACCGCCAGGTTGGCGGAAACGGTGGATTTGCCCACCCCGCCCTTGCCGGAGGCCACGGCAATCACGTGCCTGGCGCCGGGAACGGAGGATTTCCAGGTGGAGGGGTCATCGTTGATTCCCTTCTTGGCTTCCGGGGCCTTGTGCTCAATGTTGACGTCGCAATGCTTCACGCCGGGCAAATGCTTCATCACGCCGTGGACGCCTTCAAAAATGTAACGGGGAATATCCGCATTCTTGCTCTCAATCACCAAATCAATCGTGACGTTGTTTTCAGCGTCAATGTCGATCTTCTTCACCAGCCCGAAGGATACGATGTCGCGGCTGAAACCCGGGAATTTAACCGTGGTCAGCGCGGCCCGTATCAGCTCCGGAGTCAATTCCTGTTGTGTCGTCATGTGTCTGAAATACTAGTGGTTGCCATAAACATTCCGCCCCCCGCGCCTCCGGAGCGCAGCATGCGCCGGAATACAGAGATAGGGGACGGCAAAACCGGGAAGCAAAAATACTCCCTTTTTTATTTTTGACAACGCCTAATTCAGACAAAGCAACTTTTTGCCTGCCGGATATTCACCTATCCGGATACCTGAAAAATGCGGGACAGCCACAGCCCCGCTATCGTTAAAAAGAAGAAAAAGACAGGGGGACTTATTCCCCCTGCTGCTTCAGCGTTTCCCGGATATCCTGGAGAGCGGCGATGAAATCATCCAAAATTTCTGCGGGCACCATAATCCGGTCCCGGTTGGAACTCACCTTCTCCGTAATACGCACCACTTTGCCGCGCGCATTCTGTTTGAGATCAAGAAAGAACGTCTTGCGTTCCGCAATGATTTTTTCTGTACAAATAATATCGTCCTCCACGGCTGTAATCTACCTCTGGTTGAATGAGGATTTCAGCATAAATCTTCCCCGCTGGCGGGTCAATGTTTTATTTACCCCTCCCCGGCAGATGCGGCCGGTAAGCAAAAGCCGGGAAAATACCGTTATTTGCCCGGCAGTGCTTCCGCATCCGTTCTCCGGACAAAAACCCGGTTGAAAACGGCGCTCCGGCGTTAACCGCGGCAGCGTGATTGAGCAAAACGAATGAGGTGCAGGAAAACATAAACCGGCTCAAAAAAGCAGACGCTGTCCAGACCTGTTCACAAAACTCATTGATCATTTTCCTCCCCATACAGAGCCTGCCAACCAGCAGGGGGGAATTTCCCCGCCCTTCAGCTTCCGGCCCGCCCCACGCAAGGGAACGGGAAGAAAATGGAAAAGCCATGAAGCCTGCCCATGCTCCCTGGAGGGGTGCGCCGCCCATCAGCATTCCGCACGCCATCTGGCCTGTTCCGTTTTGTAGAGCTTGTACGTGACGGCATCTGCCAGGGCTTCCAGGCTGGCCTCAATAATGTTGTAGGAAACGCCCACGGTAGTCCAGGTGGCAACGCCGTCCGAGGATTCAATAAGCACGCGGACATTGGAGCCGGTGCCGTTTTCATCCTCCGCATCAGGGATGTTCGTCCGGGTGGGGGAAAGCACGCGCACCTTGTAGTCAATGAGATGCATCTGCTCCAGTTCCGGATACCAGCGCGTCAGGGCGCGGCGCAGGGCCCGGTCCAGCGCATGCACGGGGCCAAAGCCTCCGGCGGCGGTGTGCTCCACATTGCCGTGAACGTCCAGCTTGAGGGAGGCTTCCACCATCATATCCGGATCCATTTCATGGCGGGAGGTCAGCACCACAGTGCGCAGGATGTTGAAATACGGCTTCAGGGCGCTGTCCGGCATGTGCCGCAGGAAGAGAAGCTCCGCGCTGGCCGGGGCGGCCACGTAGTCATAACCCAGCGCGGCATTCTTCTTCACGGCGGCGGAAAGCACGTCCAGAATGGGGTCTCCCTTTTCCAGCTCAAAGCCCAGGGTGCGGGACAGGGAAAGAATATTGCTTTTGCCGCCCTGCTCCGTCATCAGCACGCGCTGGGCGTTCCCCACCAGGGAGGGGTCGATGTGCTCGTACAAAGAGGCCTCCTTCATGATAGCGCTGACATGCACTCCGCCCTTGTGGGCGAAAGCGGCGTTCCCCACGAAGGGCTGCCGCCGGAAGGGCGCCAGATTAGATACTTCCGAGACAAAGGCGGCGGTGGATTTGAGCCGCGTCAGGGAAGCGCCGCTGAGGCAGGAAAAGCCTTTCATCTTCACCTGGAGGTTAGGGATGACGGAACAAAGATTGGCGTTTCCGCAACGTTCCCCGATTCCGTTTACGGTCCCCTGCACCTGGATGGCTCCGCTGTTTACCGCAGCCAGGCTGTTGGCGACGGCCAGTTCACAGTCATTGTGGGCGTGAATGCCCAGGGAGGCAAGAGGCAGGCGTTCCCTGACCGTTCGGATAATGGAGCTGATTTCCTCCGGCATGGTGCCCCCGTTGGTATCGCACAGAACCAGGCAGTCCGCGCCATGTTCCCTGGCCGTACGGAGTACAGCCAGGGCGTATTCCGGATCCCGCTTGAAGCCGTCAAAAAAATGTTCCGCGTCAAAAAAGGCTTCTTCCATATTTTTTTTAAGGAAGGAGATGGAATTGCCTATGATTTCCAGATTGCGTTCCCGGGAAATGCCCAGGGCCACTTCCACATGGCGGGGGCAGGACTTCCCAAAGATCGCGGCTACCCGCGCGCCGCTGGATACCAGGGCGGTCAGCGTGGGGTCCGTCTCCGGGGTATGGGAAGGATGGTGCGTGCTTCCGAAGGCGGCCAGCTTTGCATTCCTTAGTTCGACGCCTCTCATGGCGTTGAAAAATTCCGTCTCCACCGGATTGGCGCCGGGCCAGCCGCCCTCAATGTAGTCCATACCCAGATAATCCAGCTGGCGGGCGATGCGGACCTTGTCCGTCGCGCTCAAGTTGACGTCTTCACTCTGCGCGCCGTCTCGCAACGTAGTATCATAAAGAAAGATTTTGGTGGACATCCCCTTGATTCATACATGCAAACGGGAAGCCGTTCAAGACCGGGCCCCGGCTTTTCCCCTGATGCAGACACGAAAAGCGCAAGGCTTGAAGGAGAAACCGGCTTCCAGTAGAATGGCCGCCATGAGTTTACTCAGGCAGTGTTTCTACCTCCTTTTCCTCTTTTTCTCCATGGTCCTCCCCTCCCCGGCGGCCTCTTCCGCCCACCCTTTCCTGGACAAGGGGCGTCCCATCCTCTGGAGCCGGCTGACTCCGGACAAGCTGGAACCGGATATTCAGGAAGCCATGCGCCGCACCCGGGCCTCCGTAGAGGAAATCAGCCGCCTCCGTCCGGAGGAAATGACGTATGAAAATACGTTCGGAGCGCTGGAGAAAAGCAATGACCTCCTTACGGAAGGCATGTGCAAGGCCTATGTCCTGAAAAGTCTGTGCGACAGCGCGGAACTGCGCAACGCCATGGATTCTGTTGCCCCCCGCGTGTCCGCCTTTCTTTCCTCCGTCATGAAAGACCAGGCCCTGTGGAAAACCCTGAAAACCGCGGAGGAACGCCTGAGGCAGACTCATCTGAGCCCTGAGCAGGAACGATACATGGAACTAAGCATGCAGAGCTTCCGGGACAACGGCGCGGATCTGCCGCCGGACAAGCGCGCGCGGCTTGAGGCCATTGACAGAGAACTGACGCTCGCCTCCCAGCGTTTCAACAATTTGTACATGGACGCCAGGAAATCCTGGACCTGGACGGTGCGAAACGCCGCCCTTCTGGAAGGAATAGACGGAAGTTCCCTGCAACAGGCGCGTGAGGAATTTCTGAGGCGCCATCCCGGCCAGTCCGATCCGGGCTGGACATTTACGCTGAATTCCGCGGCTTCCGCCCGGGTCATGGAAAAAGCCCGGCGGGAAGAATGCCGGAAAGATTTATGGGAACACCGCCAGTCTCTGGCTACGGGGGCATGCAACACGGAACCCGTCATCAGGGAAATCCTGTCCCTGCGCCGTGAAAAGGCGCATTTATGCGGATATGAGGCGTACCCGGATTACGCCCTGCGCGAGAGCATGGCGGGAAACGGGGAACACGCCATGAAGTTCGTCAATGAGCTGCTGGACAAGATCAAGGCCCCCTTTTTCCGTGAAATGGAAACTCTCCGCTGCCTGAAGGCCCGTCTTACGGGGCAGGAAAACGCCCGGCTGAATCCCTGGGACGTGGCATATTATTCCAATCTCCAGGCAAAAGAACGCTTCCGGCTGGACCAGGAGGAGCTGCGCCGCTACTTTCCCCTTTCCCGCGTTCTGGACGGCCTGTTTTCCCTGGCGGAACGTTTGTACGGCATCCGGGTAACGGAACTTCCGGCTCGGCAGGCCCTCTCCGGCATCCCGGCAGACAAATCCGCCGGAGCCGCGGAGGTCTGGCATCCGGATGTGCGCTTTTTCACTATTGACGACGGCAACGGCAACCTCCTGGGATCTTTCTATCTGGATCTTTTCTCCCGTAACAACAAACGGGCCGGAGCGTGGATGAACACTCTGGACACGGGCAGCCCGTCCACGCCGGAGACACCGGGCAAGCCGCGCCTGGGCATGGTCTGTCTCAATATTCATCCCCCCGCGGCAGGAGACACGGTGACGCTGTCCCACCGGGAAGTCAGGACTTTATTCCATGAGTTCGGCCATTTGCTGCACCTGATGTTCACCAGGGTTTCCATTCCCTCCCTGGCGGGAACCAGCGTGCCGCGGGATTTTGTAGAAGTCCCCTCCCAGTTCATGGAAAACTGGTGCTGGTGTCCGGACGTGCTGAAAAGTTTCGCCCGGCATGAAAAAACGGGACTCCCCATTCCGGAGGAAATGCTGCGCTCTCTGGACGCATCCCGAGGCAATACGCCAGCCCTCGCGCTGGCCGGACAACTCCTGTACGCGAAAATGGACCTGGCCGTCCATGCGGAACCGGAACGTTTCTCCGCCGGTCCTCTCGATGATGTGGATTCCGCCGTAGCGGGAGAGATGGATTATTTCAAAGATTTCAAAAGAGCCGGCAAGCTGCGCACGGCGCGCCACCTGTTTTCCTCCCCTGCGGGCTATGCCTCCTTTTATTTCTCCTACCAATGGGCGGAAGTCCTGGACAAGGATATTTTTGAAGCCTTTGAACGGGCCGGAGGACCGGAGAGGGAAATGGCAGGAAAATTCCGGAAAACTATTCTGGAAAAAGGATATGCGGTCCCGCCCATGCGGCAGTTCATGGATTTCATGGGCAGAAAACCGCGCATGGATGCCATGCTCCGCAAAAGGCGGCTGGCATCCTGAAATAAAGGGGCCTCAAGCCGCCGCCGCTTCCGGACTGCACAGGGGCAAGCCACATATTATACATTTGTTTAATTAAATTATCCTTTCATTATGCAAAGGTTACAGATATTTTGCAGAATTCAGAACACATCTTTGCGTTGACTTTGTAAGAAAAAGAAGAGAAAATTCTTTCGCTTTACCGCACCTTCCGGCACCAGCCGCAACCAACCGCATTCATTTATGTATAACAAGCCTTTGACGTTTGCCGCCACAACCCTGCTCCTTTGCTCCCCGGTGATCATGTTAACTTCCTGTGAAGGGGAAAAGGATTCTGCAGCCCAGACGCCGGCGCTCGTTCCCGAAGTGCAGGTGACCAAACTGGTCACGAAGGATGTCCCCATCAGGCAGGAATGGGTGGGCACCCTGCGCGGCACTGAAGATGCCGAAATCCGTTCCCAGGTCACGGGATACCTTCTTTCCAAGGATTACCGGGACGGAGCTTATGTAAAGAAGGGCCAGGTGCTTTTCCAGATTGATCCCCGCCCGTTCCAGGCAACGCTGGACCAGGCCCAGGGAAGATTGGAACAATATGAAGCCACGCTGAAAAAATACAAACTGGACGTGGAACGCTACACGCCGCTGGTGAAAACCGGTTCCGTCAGCCGCAAACAGCTGGACGACGCCCTGCAGCAGGTCCAGGAGACGGAAGCCGCCATCGCCACGGCAAAAGCCCAGGTGGATGAAGCCAAGATCAATCTTAAATTCACCACTATTACAGCCCCCATTTCCGGCCTGGCCGGCCTAGCAACTCCTTCCATCGGCAACCTGCTGACGCCCTCCAGCCCCACGCCGCTGACCACCATTTCCTCCATTGACCCCATCCGGGTGGATTTCTCCGTAAGCGAACGGGACTTCCTGAACTCCA
>CAJKMG010000024.1 GCA_905200945.1 uncultured Akkermansia sp.
GGAGCAGGAATACCGGGAAGATTTTGCAGCGCGCGCTGAATATTCACGGCGCCGGGCTTGTGGTGGATGGGATTCCGGGAAAACAAACCCGTCAGATGCTGCAAACCGTTCTCGCCCGGACTGGAGAGTCCGGGTTTCTTTCCACTCTCAACGAACGGCGCAAGTCATTTTACCATTCTTGCAAACAATTTCCCGTATTCGGCACAGGCTGGCTGAACCGCAGCAATGAAGCGTATCGGTTCGCACACTCCCTGGTTTAGGAGAGGCCTGCAAAAAAACTCCCGAAAAAGGGGGCAGGAGAATCCAACCATCATTGCAGCAACCTGTTCCCATGCTCCGGATGTCATGAAAAAGCCTCCGTGCGGACATCCGCACGGAGGCTCCCTTTTCATCAACAGAATCAGGAAAACGCCCCGTCTCCCACAAACACTCCCAGCAGACGACAAAACCGGGAAGCAGGTAATTTTACCAATCTCCCGTCCCCCCGCTTGCCATGCTGGGTCAGAATCCAGGGCAGGGAAAGAATCTCCCGTTCATAAGCCAGCAACTCCCGCACATCTCCCGCCAGGAAATGGAGATGCCAGGCATCACACCGGCCCGGTTCAAACCGGAAGCGGACATCGACAATCTTTCCGAAAGGCGCGGAAGAATCCACTCTGCGCGCCATCAGGACAAGCTTCGGAGTACGGATATAGACATCCTGAAGGAGTCCGTCCTCCTCCATTTCCTCCACCTTCCGGCCTGCAGCCAGATAATAGGAAACGGCGGCAAATAAAGCGTTCATAACCAGATTTTATACCATCACAACGGCCCGTAGCGCCGAATGATTCCCGTCGGAACGGCTCCCGAAGAGCCGTTTTTCCTGAAACCTCCGGGGAAAAAGATCGGACGGCGCCCAGTCACTTGCCCTGCCGGACTTTCTGGATAACCGGAGGGATCTCCTTTTTCGGCTGTTTCTGGGAGTAGGACAGATGCCCCGGTTCCAGCACCAGGCAGGAGCCAGCCCCGCATATCTGCGCCCGCTCCGCAGTCACGTCTACGGTATGTCCGCAGCCGGAGAGGAGGGAAGACGCCGCATAAGCCGTTCCGGCCAGAACCACCCACAAGAGCCGTTCCCACCAGGTCAATCCGGGTCGGGTTCCACTTTTTTCATAAGCGTTTTTCATGCCCTGTTTTCCTGCCTCCAGAGCTGCTTTCTTTTGTTCTTCCGTCAAATTGAGTTTCATTTGAAAGCGGGGGTGAGAGATTCCAGGAATTCCCGCGCGTATTGAGCCGCAACGGCTCCGCGGGAAAAAATGGCGTCACGGCCGGAATGTTTATTACTATTCATATTGTTCATTTTTTGTTCATTGCCCGGAAACAGGCCTTACCGGAATGGAACCGGAACGACGGCATCAGGTCACTCCCGGACACAAGCCATCCTTGCCCTGCCCCAGGCACGGAAGCAACACGCCTGACACGTCCGGAAACAGGGAATATCCCGCCAGATGCAAACGCCGGAATTTCCGCTGCGGATAATAAATACCCTGTTGAAAACGGACCCGGTTCATGCTAGTCTCTTCCCTGCTATGGCAAAACCGGCTCTGGGGAAAGGCTTTGACGCCCTTATTAATCAAAATCTGTCTCGTGAATCCTTGGCGGCTCCCCAGGCGGGAGACGTTGTGCATCAGCTATCCCATGCCGCCATTATTCCCAGCTCTCTGCAGCCGCGCGCCATCTTCACGCCGGAACAACTGGCGGAACTTGTAGATTCCATCAAGGAACACGGCATCATCCAGCCTCTGATTGTCCGTGAAACGCAAAGCGGCAAATATGAACTGATTGCCGGGGAAAGGCGCTGGCGCGCCTCCGGCATCCTGGGGCTGTCCACCGTGCCCGCCATCATCCGGGAAGCTTCCGACAAGGACGTGCTGGAACTGGCCCTGATTGAAAACCTCCAGCGGGAAAACCTCAGCCCGCTGGAAGAAGCCGCCGGCTACATGCGCCTGAAAACGGAGTTCCGCATGAAGCAGGGAGATATCGCCAAGCGCGTAGGCAAATCCCGCGCCGCCGTGGCCAACAGCATGCGGCTGCTCGACTTGCCTCAGCCGGTTCAGGACATGCTGGGCAATACCTTTATCAGCGTAGGGCATGCCAAGGTACTTCTCTCCCTCAAAAACAAGGACCAGCAAATCCAGCTTGGGCGCGACATCGTCAACAAGGGCTACACCGTCCGCCAGACGGAAAAAGCCATTCAGAAGATACTTAACCCGCCGGAGCCGGCTCCCGCTAAAAAGCCGTCTTCCCCTCAGTACAAGAAAATTTCCAGCATCCTCGCCAAACAATTCGGAACCCCGGTGAACATCTCCGGCCAGGGGAGCCGGGGCTCTATTGAGATCACTTTCTCCAGCAAAGCGGAATTCATCCGCATTCTTGAGCTTCTGGGCCAGGACGAATGGCCTGATTCCAAGTAAATTTCCTTCCCCCCTTTTTTCATGACGCCCCGCATCGGACTTATCCTGTTCACGGCCCTGCTGATGCAGTGCGAAAATCCCGTGGAAACGCCCCTGCCCGGCGCGGAAACCATTCCCGCTCAAATCCGGCAAACGGACTGCTTCAATGGAGGAAACGCTCTGTTACACGCCGTGCGGATAACGGAAATGGGGAACCGTGCTTCAGGCACCCCCGGTTACCGCAGGCAGATGGACTATCTGAAGAAGGAACTGGCCAAATACGGCTGGACCTGTCAGGAACAGGCTTTTGAGAAGGAAACGCCCCAAGGCCCCGTCCGGTTCGTCAACCTGAGGGCCCGTTTTGGCAAGACGCCAAACTTCCAGGATCCGGTGCAGGGTCTGCTGACCTGCCATATTGACACCAAACAGGGCATTGACGGATTCACCGGAGCCAATGACGGTGCATCGGGAGCGGCGGCCATTCTGGAAACAGCCCGCATTCTGTCCGGAGAACCCGCGCGCGCCGGAAATCTGGAGCTTGTGTTTTTTGACGGGGAAGAAAGTTTTGCGGAACACATGGACAGCAACGACGGGCTGTACGGTTCCAGGCATTACGCTTCCGCCATGAAACAGCCGCTCCCCAAATGGATGATCAATCTGGACATGGTGGGGCGGCAGGGTAAAAAGATACGCATCCCGGCCATAACGTCCCAATCCATGTACCGAGTCTATTCCCGTGCCATCCGTGGCCTGGGCTATTCTGCAGAGGAATGGGGAGTATCCGGCTATGCCATCCTGGATGACCACGTTCCTTTTATGGAACGCGGCGTGGACACGCTGAACCTGATTGACGACTTCCAGGACGGCAACTGGTGGCACACTTCCAAAGATAACATTGACATTCTGGGAGAAAAATCCTTCCAGCAAACCGGGGAAATGACCCTTCATATCCTCCGGCAACTGCTGCCCGACCCGTCCTCCACCTGACAAGGCAGCTCTGACTCTCCAATTATCCCTGTCCCGCCATGTCCTTTAACTCTCCCTGGCTGCTGTGGGCTCTCTTTGCAGCCTCCATTCCCATCATCATCCACCTGGTCAACCGGTGGCGGCATCGTTCCATCCCCTGGGCGGCTATGGAATTCCTGCTCCGAGCGGCCAGGGAAACACGCGGAACAAAAAAACTGCTGCACTACCTGATTCTAGCGTTGCGCGTGATGGCCGTAGCTGCACTGGTAACGGCCTTTGCGCGGCCCCTGCTCGGAAACTTCTTCGGTTGGGGAAGCTCCGGATTGAATGAAGTCCTGCTGGTTCTGGACCGTTCCGCCTCCATGGACGCCCGTCCGGACAAAACCAGCTCCCTGCGGGATGCCATCCCCCCTCTGGTGGAATCCACCTTCGCGAAGCTCGGCCACTGCCGCCTGTCCCTGCTTGATTCCGCCACCGGAACCGTTACCCAGATTCCCGTTCCGGAAGCCCTGGCGGATCTGACTGTAAGCAAAACGACGGATGGAGGCGCAGATATTCCGTCACTTCTGCAAAAAGCCATCCCGTACCTGGAAGAATCCGGTGCCGGAAAGACGGAAATCTGGATTGCCTCGGACATGCAGGCCTCTTCCTGGAAGCCAGACTCCCCGCTCTGGCCCGGCGTGCGCCAGAGACTGGCCGCTCTGCCCCTGCCTCCTTCCATACGCATCATGGCCTTACGCGAGAGACCGGAAAGCAACCGCGGCATCAGAGTCAGGCAGGCTCAGGTAAACAACGGGAAACTGGTGCTGGACATGGAAGTGCTGCGCCAGGGATTCAACCCCAACCAGCCAGAGGATGTGCCGGTGCAGCTTTCCGTGGACAACGCATCCGCTTCCTCCACGTTGCAACTGGCTGGGGAAAGCACCTCCATCCGGAAAGAGATTCCCCTGCCGCAGGGCAAGGAATCCGGCTTCGGTTTCGTTGCTCTGCCTCATGACGATTTCATCAGGGATGACATTTCCTTCTTCACTTTCGCCCCCAGGCCTCTCGCCAACATCCTGATCTTCGGTCCTTCGGGAGAAGTGGGGAAAACCCTTTCCCTGATGTCTTCCCCGCCCGGCCTTCCCAACAGAAAAGCCACGATGCCCGGCAATACACGGGAAGTCCAGTCTCATCTGGCCTCCCAGTCCATAGTCGTCTGGTATGGGCCGCCGCCGCGCGCGGAAATGGAGAAAAAACTCCAGACCTTCATTGAAGAAGGGGGATTAGTCCTCTTCCTGCCTGACGACACGGAACACGGAACACGGCATTCCTTCCTGGGCGTTTCCTGGGGCGCCACGGAGGCGGCTCCGCCCGAACAATACTACCGCCTGGAAACGTGGGACCGGCAACGGGGATTCCTCCGCGACGGTTCCGATCAGACGCCCATCCCCGCCAACCGCCTCCGCGCCATACGCAGAAAACCCCTGCTGGGCAAATACCGCACCCTGGCCTCCTGGGATGACGGTTCCAGCGCCCTGGCCCAGGTCAGGGCCGGGACAGGTTCCGCCCTGTTCCTGGGTACTCTGCCCAGATATTCCTGGTCCAACCTGGCGGACGGCCACCTGCTTCTCCCCCTGCTCCAGCGTATGGCGGACCGGGGGGCGGAACGTTTTTCCTCCTCCATTTCCCTCCGGGTGAATGACGCTTCCCTGCCGCAATCCGCTACGGACACCCCCGTGCGCCTGGATAATGCCCAGGGAAGCCACCCCTCCGGCTCTCCGGCTGATACGGCGGGCGTGTACCGCCTGGGAGCGCAGACCTACGCCGTGAACCGCCCCTGGACGGAAGACATGCCTGACCAGATTACGGATGAAAAACTCCACCTCCTTTTGCCGGAAGCTTCCATCAGTTCCATGCAGAGTGCGGCGGAAGCCCCCTCCCTGGTGCAGGAAGCTTGGAAGCTTTTCCTGTTCTTCTCCCTCTCCTGCCTGCTGCTGGAAGCCCTCCTGTGCCTGCCCGGCCATACGGCCAAACTCCCCTCCCCCACCACCCGCCCATGAACCTGAGTTTTCAACCTACTGTGTCAAGCGTCATCCTGACCGTCCTGGTTATGGCGGCCGGCGTCTGGATGAGCCATATCGCCTGCAAGCGCAACCGCCGGCCGCTGACATTCAAACTGGAAATCCTCCGCCTGGCAATTCTTGGCTTCATCTGCTTCCTGCTCTTCCAGCCGGAATGGATCATCACCTCCACCCCGCAGGAAAAACCCAAGGTTTCCATTCTGGAGGACCGCTCCGGCTCCATGGAAACGCAGGATGTTGAAATCTCCCCCCAGCATGTCGTCACACGCACGGCCTATGTGCAGGAACTGCTCAAGAGCAACAGTACGGAACCTCTTAACGACACACATGTAGTGGAATACGCCTCCTTCAGCTCATCTCCTGCGCCGGACTCCCCTGATTACGCCATGGCCGGCACAGACCTGGCCAAACCGCTGGAAGATGCCATGCAATCCTCCGACAATCTCCGGACAGTCATCATGTTCACGGACGGCAGCCACAACGCATCCTCCTCCGTGCTGACGCAGGCCCAGCGCATGCGCACCAGAGGCATCCCCCTGTTCATCATTTCCGCAGGCAGCCCATACCCCCTGCCGGACCTGGCCCTTCAGGACGTAAAAGCCCCCACTTACGGCATCATCGGGGAAACAGTGCAAATACCTTTTACCATTAAAAGCACGCTGGGCAAGGAAACGCGCGCCACGCTTGCCATGACTTCCAGGGATACGGGAAAAACCGCCACCCGCACGGTCACCATTCCGGCCCAGGGGGAGGTATCCGATGCCATTCTGTGGAAAATAGAAAAAGAAGGGGCGGAAACGCTGGAACTCAAACTCCCCGTTCAGCCCCAGGAACGGATACACAATAATAACGCCTCCTCCTTCAGCATCTCCGGCAGGAGGGAATCCATCAAAGCACTGGTTATCGATACCCTGCCGCGCTGGGAATACCGCTTCATCCGGAATGCCCTGTACCGGGATCCCGGCGTAGACGTGCATACCCTTCTTTTCCATCCGGAACTGGAAGAAATGGGAGAAGGCCCCGGTTACCTGGTCAAATTCCCGGACAAGATGGAAGACCTGGCCCGGTATGACGTTATCTTCATCGGCGACGTGGGCCTGGGCTCCAAAGGCCTGACGGCAGAACAGGCCTCACTGCTCAAAGGCATGGTAAAAAACCAGGCCAGCGGCATCGTTTTCCTCCCCGGCTATCAGGGCAGGCAAATGGAACTCCTGAAATCCGAGCTGGGAGACCTGATGCCCGTTACATTCCTCAGCTCCAAACCGGAGGGGACAACCCAGCCCTCTCCCTCCCCTCTCATTCTGACGCCGGAAGGCCGCGGCTCCCTGCTCACCATGCTGGCGGATACGGAGGACGAAAACGAAGAAGTATGGCGCAATCTGCCGGGCTTCAACTGGTACGCCCCTGTGGAACGGCCCAAAGCGGGAACTACTGTTCTGGCCGTGCATGCGGCGGATAAGAATGCCTATGGCCGCATTCCCCTTATTGTCACCCAGTCCTACGGCAATGGAAAAGTCCTCTTCATGGGAACGGATTCCGCATGGCGATGGCGGCGCGGGGTGGAAGACAAATATCATTACCGTTTCTGGAGCCAAGTGGCCCGCTGGATGAGTTACCAGCGCAACATGGCCGCCGGGGAAAGAATACGTCTGATTCCCACCCCTGAACGCCCCCGGCTGGGAGATACGCTGACCGTCACCGCCATGGTCTCCGACAAACTGGGAGCCCCCCTCCAGAATGGAGAGGTTTTCCTGGATATTACAGCTCCGGAAGGGAGCTCCAGCCGTGTTCAAATGGACACTATGGACCATACATGGGGCTCCTTTACCGCCTCCGTCAAAATCAACCGTCCCGGCACCTGGAAACTCACCGCTTCATCCTCTGCGGAACCGGATAAATCCGTTACGCTTCCCGTCATCACCATGAGTGAAACACTGGAAAAAATCGGCAGCCCCGTCAATACCGCGCTCATGGAGGAAATGGCCTCCATCACACGCGGACGCATGGTGAAAGCTGAGGAAATACAACGGCTCATTAAGGAAATAAAGGATCTCCCCGTGCCGCCGCCCATGGAAACGCGCATTCTGCTCTGGTGCAGCCCGTATGCGCTTTCAACCCTTCTCCTTCTGCTTACCCTGTTCTGGATAGGGAGAAAACTCAACGGCACCATTTGAGCCGCAGGTTGCCCGCATCTGCCCGACAGGAGTTTCTCCCTTCTTTCCCGTTATTTTTCTACCGACTTCCCGTCCGCGGCAACAGAAGACGGCTGAGAAAATTTCAGCCTCAATCCCATTTTTCTCCAGGCGCCCGCCATTTCCCCCTGTACATCTTCCGGAGTCTTTCCATCCAGCAAAACAGCACGCGCCCTGCCGCCCCCCTCCGCATCACGGACCTTCAAGTAGCTTCTGAGGCGCTCCGCCTTTCCGTTCCCTTCCAAATGGCTCCAGTAAACCATCCATAACAAATCGGCCCAATACTGAAGCGTTCCTCCTCTGGAGGCAACACCATGCTCCGTGGCAGAATGAGCGGAATCTCTGTCCAGCATGTCCGCCAGGGCTGGCAGGGCCTCTCTGCCCGTGCGGACGGCGCGCGGGACCATCGTGGCCAGCCTTTCCGGAATCTTCCGGAATACCAGAGCTTCCTTCTCCATGGGAAGAAAAGCCATGTACGCGGAAAATCCGTCCACCAGCCAGTGTTCCCAATCCATGGACTGCGCCGCCCAGTGCGTGACGGCAAAGCGCGGATCCAGTTCATCCGGCTTCAGCAGCCTTCCCTTTTTATCACGCAACAGCAGGGTCGTAAAACTGGTAGGGGAAAACTTGAGATACCCGTTCCGCAGACCGGGAGCCCTGTTGAAGTCCTCTTCCCGAAAACATACCCTCACCAGATACTTACGGGAAGGCCGGCGAGCCACCGCCAGGTTCAACGGAACAGATGCCAGGGCTGACAGAATAGTTTCAAAGCGCCGGGCCAGGGCCATACGCTCCGCTTCCGACAGATTTCCAGAAGACTCCATGATGAAATGATCCGTTTCATACACGCTCAAGTCCTCCGTCTCCTGTACGGTTTTTACCAGCAGGAAATCGGGACCGGCCACCCTCTCCGGCCAGGGAGCACCCCAATTCGGCTCCAGAGGAACGTATCGGTTGCCGGAATCCCCCTGAACAGGAGGATTCTCAGCCCCCACATCCGTATCCGGGAGCGTCCCGCCAGACTTTGCCCATTCCAGAATATATTCCTGATCAGCCCCGGAAAAAATATTTCTGGGAACAGCCACCACGCGACCGTCCTGAAGCTTCAAATCCACCTCCGCATCACGGACGGCCACCAGCACGGCTACGACGGTAGCGCCCCGGTCATTCGTCCAAATACGCGCCCGGGCGCTTCCAGCCAGGCTCAGCCCTGCCAATACGGACAGTATCTTTACAGGTACGGTCATAGGGTTCCCTTTGCCCGCACAAGCTATCACATTGTCCCGCAGACGCAACCCTTTTTCCATTCCCCTTTCTTCCGGAACCTGTTCCTTTAAAAGAATATGGAAAAGGAATCCTCCGCAGCCTGTCCCCCGGAGGGGTTGACACGCTCCAGCAAAACCCATAATCTTATGGAAGAAAGGAAAAGAAAGCATGCATATCAGTCCCCTAAGAAAAAATATTCCGTTGACTGTCGTCACCCTGGCGGCCCTGGGCATCATGTTCTTCCTGTTCTTCATGCATCCCACCTCTCCGGAAGAATCGCTGGAATTCTATGCGCCGAACGGAAACGTCGCAGGCTCCTTCCGGGTGGAAATCACGCATGCGCCCACCAACCCCGCCTATACGGAAGTAAAAATCATTCCGGAAGATATGGAATCTTTCCAGCGGTTTTTAACCCAGTTCCGCAATAAACCCGTTACTGCAAAAATTCCCTCCTGCGGCAGCCACATCATTGTTCCGGGCCGGGACATGCAATACGACGGCGTCCTGCGCCTGACCGGACATTGAGAAGGCAGGCAAACAGAGGCCATCTTAAAGCTGTTCTCCTTTTCCCACATCCTTCGCCCACTTCCGGGCCAGGAAAGAACAGACCATTAACTGGAGCTGGTGGAACACCATAATGGGAATCACCAGCAGCCCGATAGGGGCTCCGGCAAAAATCACGTTCATCATCGGAATGCCGGTCGCCAGGCTCTTTTTGGAGCCGCAGAAAATAATCGCAATGCGGTCCTCTCGGGGAAAACGGAGTCTGCGTGAGAGGAAAGCCGTCAGCCACAGAGCCGCGGCCAGCAGGAGGCCGCAAAAAGCCAGAACCTCCACCAGGGAAAGCCATGGCAGATTTTTCCATACGCCGTTAATCATCGCATGGCTGAATGCCGTGTAAATAACCAGCCAGATGGTGCTGTGGTCTGTCCAGGAAGTAAGGTTCCGGTGAGTGGTTACCCATTTGCCAATCCAGCGCTGGGCGAACTGGCCGGCCACAAAAGGCACCAGAATAATATAGCAGATGTTCAGGAATGTGGAAAAATCCACGCCCCCTTCCCCTCCGCGGGACCACACCAGCCCCACCAGCAAGGGGGTGATGAACACCCCCAGCAGGCTGGAAACGGAGGCGGAGCAAATGGCCGCGGCCACATTGCCGCCCGCCATGGAAGTGAACGCTATGCTGGACTGCACGGTGGAAGGAAGCATGCACACGTACAGCATACCCATGCACAAATCCGGCCCCAGCACACTATTCCACAAGGGCATGCTGAACATGCCCAGCAGGGGGAAAATAACAAAGGTGCTCGCAGCCACCAGCCCTTGAAGACGCCAGTGCATCAACCCCTCCCATACGGAGCGGCGGGAAAGCTTGGCCCCGTACAGGAAAAAAAGCAGAATGATGGCTGCATCGCTCAGGCGGCTGAATACTGTATCCCATGTGCCGGAACAGGGAACCAGAAGCCCCGCGCCCACACTGACGATGAGGCCGATGGTGAAGCGATCCAATTTGGCAAGGAATCCCGGCATGGAGAAGGGTAAAGGGTAAATACCGCCTCCGGCGCTCTATTTGAAACGCACAGCATGCTTCTTGCTCAGGCGCAGAACGCTGCCCGGAGCCAGTTCCAACAAGGCCGAAGGGTCTGTCATTTTCACATCATTCAACTGGATGGCGCCGGGCGTGAAATGCTCCTTGCGGAGAACGCCATTGGATTTTTTCACCTGGAAAACGTTGTCAAACAGGAAGGAAACCAGGGCCAGGGCATTCACGCCGGCAGGCAGGGAGGCAATCTCCACTTCCGGCAAATCCGCAGCGGCCAAGTCTCTCTTGGAAAAACGGGTTTCCCAGTCAGAGCGCGCGGCATCCGCAGCGGCGGAGTCATGATAGCGGGCCGTGATTTTCCAGGCCAGAAGCTTTTTGGCTTCCATCGGATGCAATCCCATGTCCCGCTTCTCACCCAGCAGCACCAGGTAATAGCGGTCCATCAGCTCGTCGCTGGCGCTCATCATCTTGCCGAACATCATCTCCGGAGCCTCATCCACGCCCACGTAATTCCCGTAGGACTTGGACATCTTCCGCACGCCGTCCAGTCCTTCCAGAAGAGGCATCGTCATGGCGATCTGCGGCAGCATGCCTTCCTCCTTCTGGAGGTCGCGGCCCACCAGGATATTGAAAAGCTGGTCCGTCCCGCCCAGTTCCACGTCCGCACGGATTTCCACGGAATCCCAGCCCTGCATAATCGGATACTGCATCTCATGCAGGCGCACCTCCTTACCGCCCTCCACACGGGCCTTGAAATCCTCCCGGGCCAGCATCTGCTGCATGGTCACGCGGGAATTAAGCTTCAGCACCTCCTCATACGTCATCTTGCGGAACCAGTCCCCATTGTACACAATCTCCGTCTTGTCACGGTCCAGAATCTTGAACGCCTGCTTGGTATATGTCTCCGCATTCTCCAGCACCTGTTCACGGGAAAGGGGGGGGCGGGTCACGGAACGGCCGGAAGGGTCGCCGATCGTGGCGGTGAAATCTCCGATGAGCAAAACAGCCTGGTGGCCAAGTTCCTGGAACTGACGCAATTTCTCAATAGCCACGGTATGGCCCAGGTGGATGTCCGGCGCAGTAGGGTCCACGCCCAGCTTCACGCGCAGGGGGCGGCCCAGCTTGAGGCGCTCCTTCAGCTCTTCGCGGCTGATCACGACGGCAGTACCGCCCATCAATATGTCTAATTGCTCATCTATAGTCATTGATCTGGCGCATAGAGTGCCGGGGGCACCGCGCCTTTTCAAGCCTATATCCTGTGCGCGGCTCTTCGAACGCGGCCAAGAGGCCCCTGCTACCGGTCCCGACGTGAGGGAACAGGCACGAAATCCATTCCGGAGAGCGGAATAAACGGCACGCCTATGCAGGATTTTTCCCCGCGTGGCGCTTCCGCCTGTTCCATGTCACGAACCAGCCCTGCTCCCTTCCGGATGCAGAGAAACGTCCCCGCGAATCTACAGAAGCTGGTACAGGCGGGGATAGGAAGCGTGGTTGGCGGTTATGTAATGCGGGCGCGGCTTGGGAACCGGCCTTGTCCGCCTTTGATCCCAGCCGTCACGGTCATGATGATAATTATCATGGCGCGGCGGCCCGGAACGGTAATCATCACGATCGTGGTGGCGGTGGTGGCAGCCTGCGTCCAGAACGATTGAGGCTGCCGCGGCAAAAACAGGAATTATGTTCATCTTCATCTTTCTTCAGGGTAAGACAGTCCGGAGGGAGGAATGCGAACGGAAAAAGTCTGTCACCCGAACAAACGCTCCCTGTTGACGAAAAAAACGGCTCCCAATACACATAAAAACGCCCACAGGTAATCCCACTTCCATTTTTCTCCGATGTAGAACAGGGCGAAAGGAATAAACACGCACAGGGTAATCACCTCCTGCATAATCTTGAGCTGGGCCACGTTAAGCCCGCCCGCACTGCCCAGGCGGTTGGCGGGAATCATGAAACAATATTCAAAAAACGCCAATCCCCAGCTCATCAGGATAATCATCAGCAGGGGCTTGCCATCCGCCCCGGAACCCTTCTTCAGATGGCCGTACCACGCCCACGTCATAAAAACGTTGGAGACCACCAGCATGGAAATCGTTAACGCAATCTTCATGATTTTTACTTAAAAACATCAGTCCCTGGAGGACTTGGGATCCAGGGCGTCCCGCAGGCCGTCCCCCAGGAAATTCAGCGCCAGCAGGGTAGCCGAAAACAGGAGCGCCGGGAACAGAAGCAGTTCCGGACTTACCTCCATGCGGTCCGCCCCTTCCTTGATCAGCGTTCCCCATGAGGAATTGGGAGCCTTCACGCCCAGCCCCAGAAAGGACAGGACGGCTTCCAGCAACATGATGCCGGGAACGGCCAGAGTCGTGTATACGATGACGGTCCCGAACAAATTCGGAGCAATATGGCGGAACAGAATTTTCATGTGACCAATGCCCAGGGAACGGGCAGCTTCCACGAACTCCTGCCCTTTCAGCTCCATCGTCTGCGTGCGGACAATACGCGCCAGCGTCAGCCAGCCCAAAGCGCCGATGGCGATGAACAGGGGAATCAGCCCGGTCATGGGGCTCACCATTTCCACAGACCAGCCCGTCACGCCGGAAACCCATTGCGTCAGCCTCCGGGCCGGCTCCTCCACGGACAAGGAAAAAATAATCACCAGCACAATGAACGGCAGGGCAAAAAGCACATCCACCAGGCGCATCATCAGGGCGTCCAGCCTGCCTCCGGCATAACCGGAGACCAGTCCGTACGCCACGCCAATCACCAGGGAAACGCCCGTAGCGACCACTCCCACCAGCAGGGAAATGCGGCCGCCGTACAGGACACGCGCCAGCAGATCCCTCCCAAGCTGATCCGTGCCGAACCAATGCCCCCAGGAAGGACTTTCCGCAATCCGGGACAAATCCTGCACATTAGGATGCGGCAGCCACGGCAGCAGAGGCCCCAGAAAACAGGCCACCGCAATCAGCGCCAGCGCCAGCAGGGAAAACATGGCCGCCCGGTTGCGGGAAAGACGCAGAAAAGCGTCCTTCCACAGGGAGGAGCCCTGTTCCTCCGGCCTGTTCCATCCTCTTTTTCTCATGATTCCTTTCTCAATCTCGGGTTGACGGCCATTTGCACCAGATCCACACCCAGGTTGGCCGCGACGATCAGAATGCCGTAAAACAGGACAAGCCCCTGGATAAGGAAATAATCCCGGTCCGTTGTCGCGTTCACGAAATGCTGCCCCATGCCGGGAACCTGGAAACAGGTCTCCACCACAAAAGAACCGGTAATCATGGCGGCAAAAGCTGGCCCCAGATAGGAAAGGGCCGGAATCAGGCCGCCTCGCAAAGCGTGCTTCCAAACCGTACGGAAAGGCCCCGCCCCCTTGGCCCGAGCCGTCCGGATGAAATCCTGCCCCAGCACTTCAAGCATGCCGCCGCGCGTCAGGCGCGCCAGATACGCGGCATTCACCAGCCCCAGCGTCAAAGCCGGGAGCACCACACAACCGGGAGAATCCCATCCGGCCACGCTCAAGCCGGGGACATGCATGCCCAGAGCCACGCCCAGCACCGGAGCCACGACAAAAGAGGGAATGCAAATGCCGGCCATGGAAACCAGCATCACCCACCAGTCCATCCACCGGTTCTTGTACAGCGCCGCCACAATTCCGGCGGGAATCCCCGCCAGAATGGAAATAGCCATGCCTATGACGCCAAGCTGGAGGGAAACAGGGAATGACTGGGCGATCATATCCGCCACGCTGACGCCTTCCTTCACCAAAGACGGGCCCAGGTCACCATGCACCAGCATGTTCCACCAGTAACGCCCGTATTGGACCAGGGAGGGCTGGTCCAGCCCGTAACTGGCCTGGAGCTGCTGGAGGACATGTTCCGGCAGCTTCTTTTCCCCCATGAAGGGGTGCCCCGGCAGCAGCCGTATCAGGAAAAACGTCACGGTCTCCAGCACCAGCAGGACCAGAAGCCCCTGCCCCAGGCGTTTCAGAATCATCCTGGTCAAGGCGCGGCCTCCTTTCCATGTTCCCGGGCGGCACCCAGGCTGATATCCTCAAACAAATGGTTGTCCAGCAGCAGGGGGTGCCACCCCCGCACCTCCGGACTCTTCAAATAGGACCGTTTGGCCCAATACAGGGGAATCACCGGGGATTCGGAAAGCATCAGCGCTTCCGCACGGGCCAGAAGAGCCATGCGCTTCTCCTGGTCTCCAGTGGCGCGGCTCTCCGCCAGCAGGCGTTCATACTCCGGATGAGACCAGCCCGTATTATTGTTCCCGGAGGAGGACCCCCACAAATCCAGAAAACTGGAAGGGTCCAGATAATCCCCGGACCAGGAGGAGGAGCTAAAATCATACTGCATGGAATTCTGCGCGAACTTGTAGGCCGTCCACTCACAGGAACGGATATCCACATGAATCCCCAGATGCTTTTTCCACATGCCCTGGATGGCTTCCGCCATCGTCTTCTGAACTTCGCGGGATGTAGTCATCAGCTCCAGCCGGGGGAACCCCTTCCCGCCGGGAAAACCGGCCTGGGCCAGCAGGGACCGCGCCTTCTCCGGATTGAACTCCACCCCATGCGGCGTCTTGTATCCGGCGCCGTCCGGCGTAAAGCCGAAGCACGGCTGGCCGCCGCCGCACACCACATCCCGCACCAGGGCCTCCCGGTCCACCGCCAGGGAGAGGGCCCGCCTGACCCGGGCGTCATTCAGCGGCGCACGCGACGTATTCAGACGGTAAAAAATAGTCACGTAATAGTCATCCTGGCAAAAATCATCGCCGCCGTGCTCCCGGGCGTAAGCCGTCATCTCCGGAGGCACGTTGTTGGTGACATGAAGCTTGCCGTTGAAAAACATGCGGGTTTCCGTAAAGCCGTTCACGGTGGGAAGAAAACGGACTCCATTCAACCGGACGGCGGAAGCGTTCCGGTACCGGGGATTGCGGTGCACCTCCACATAATCATTGAAACGGTGCTCCGCCATGAGAAAAGGCCCGTTCCCTACGGCAGCTCCGGGCCGCGTCCATTTCCCCGTCCTGTCCAGCATGCCGCCGTGGGCTTCCACGGCATGGCGTGGAACCGGAAACCAGGTGCAGTGAAGCAACAGCAGGGGAAGTTGGGGCATTGGAGAACGCAGCTCCATCTCCAGGGTATAATCATCCGCGGCGCGCACGCCCACGCGGGCTTCCTCCCATAAATCCGGCTTTCCGGCCCGGACATCCTCCAACATCCGGGCCGCAATCTTCCGCGCTCCTTCCTCCGGCATCCCGTCCGGCCACTCCATCAGGGAAGGATCATCCCGCAGAGCCTCCAGCTCACCGGCTCCCATACCATCCAGCCTCTCCCAATCCACCCGGGCCAAAACCCTCTCTTCCAGCCCCTCTTCCCCGGCCAGCCGGGAACCGGGACCGCACAGCAGCAGGCTGCGCCTGTTCCGGTTATAGGCTTCCGCGTTCTTCAGCGGATAAAGCATGTCCGCGTACCTCCCTCCAAACCCCGGATGAAGCAGGCGGTGATAGGCATACACGAAATCATGGGCCGTCACAGGAACGCCGTCGCTCCACACGGCGTCCTTCCGCAGGGAAAAACGCCACTTATCCGCCTCCGGACTGTGCGTCCACGACTCCGCCACAGCGGGATGAAAAACGGCGTCATCCCTGGAATCCCCGCGCAGCAGCCCCTCCATGACGGCATTGATCATCTTGAAATCGGAAACGGAAGTGGCGATGTGGGGGTCAAAGCTCTGGGGCTCCGCATTATTGCCCACGATGAGCACCCCTGCCTCCTGCGCCCGTTCCACGCTCGTACGCATATCGCATCCGGCGAGCAAAAGCATCACACAGAACATCATGAACAGGCGCATGGCGGGATTCTGTCAGGTTTCCTTCCCGTGCGCAAGGCTTCACCTCAAGAAACGGCAACAACTCCTGCCTTTCACCATTCCCGCAGCAGAACACGCCGAAAACACGCTCCACAAGAGAACAGCGCCCCTCCCATAAGCCACAATGCCTCCTTTCCATCATCCCTTTTGAGTAACCGGAGAAACAGAGAGAAAGCAAAAACCCCGCAACGGAAGAAAACCGTCGCGGGGTCATTTTCCCAAATCAGGGGAAAAGAAAAAGCAGCTTTAGTTATTTGCTCTGCGCCTTTTTGGCGGCGTCAATCTGGGCCTTGATCTTATCCTTGTTGGCAAGAATGCCGGCCTTGATGCGGGGGGCCTGCATCCCGGCTTCCGTTCCCGGCTTCAACTCGGCCACCTTATCCAGAATCAGAACGGCGCCGTCCACGTCACCGGTGGAATTCAGATAGGTCCCGAACTCCATCATCAGCAACTGCTGCTGTGTTTCCGGAAGAAGCTTGTCGCGGTCGGGATATGCCTTAACCACCTGAAGGGCTTCCGCAGGCGTAGTCTTGTCCGTCAGCTTGCCGGCAAGATAATTTTGAACGTCCTTCCGTTCCTTCTTAAGCTGGTCGGAAAGGGCGTCTGCGGCTTTCAGACCGGACTTATCATCCTTGTCCAGCTTCTTGATTTCCGCTTTCACGTCGCCATAAAAATTGTCTACATATTCCTGAGGAGCCAGCTTGAGCACTTCCATCAGAGCGGCAACCTTCGCCTCATCCGTAGCAGCCTTGGCGACATTCGCTTCCGCGGCATTAAGAGCTTCCTTGTTTTTCAGGGCATCCTGCATGGCTTTCATGACATCATCCCCGGAGCGCCCTCCAACAAATCCCCCGAAAGGCTTGCCGGAAGCGTCCGCAAACACAACTGTCGGGAATCCCCGCACGCCGTACTGCTGGGCAAGCTTTTCATTGGCGGCTTTCATTTCCTTGGACTGTTCCTTGCCGCGCGGATAATCCAGCTCCACCAGCACGAAATTTTTCTGCGCTTCCTTCTGGAAATCAGGCTTGCTGAATACGTTGGCGCGGAGCTGCATGCAAGGGGGGCACCAGTCGGAACCGGTGAACTCGATCATTAAATCCTTTTTCTGTTCGGCGGCCTGTTTTTTGGCGGCATCCATATCGGTAATCCACCCTTCCGCGGCAAAGCAGGGAGCGACGCAGGCGGCAACAACAATTGGCAGAATTTGTTTAATCATATCTACAATTCAATATTGTAGAATCGGACAGCCCGCGTCAATCCCCTGTTCAATCATTTTTAGAAAATCTCCAAAAGGACGCGTCTTCCGCAGGAAAGTCCGCAACCGGCTGATACCGGAAAAACTGATGCCCCATGGGAAGACGGTGTCATTATTGAAGCAAATCGGGAGTTGCCTTTCAGCCTGTTTTCACTTATGTACTGAACCTATCATGAACACGGTTTTAATCATTGGAGCAGGCGGCGTTGGGCATGTGGTAGCCAACAAATGCGCCCAGCTGCCGGATATTTTTCAAAACATTCATCTGGCCTCCCGAACGAAAAGCAAATGCGATGCCGTTGCGGAGGACGTGCGCTCCAGAACGGGCGTCAGCATCACTACCCATTCCGTAGATGCGGACGACGTGCCCGCCACCGTGGCCCTCATCCGGGAAATCAAGCCGCAGCTGCTGATCAACGTGGCCCTTCCCTACCAGGATCTCACCCTGATGGAAGCCTGCTTGGAAACCGGCGTCAACTACCTGGATACCGCCAACTATGAACCCCGTGACGTAGCCAAATTCGAATACTCCTGGCAATGGGCGTACCAGGAGCAATTCCGCAAAGCCGGACTTTTTGCCCTGCTGGGTTCCGGCTTTGACCCCGGCGTTACCAATGTCTTCACGGCGTGGGCTCTCAAGCATCACTTTGACGAAATCCATACGTTGGACATCATTGACGTCAATGGCGGCAACCATGGCAAGGCTTTCGCCACCAACTTCAACCCGGAAATCAACATCCGGGAAGTAACGGCGCCCTGCCGCCATTGGGAAGACGGAGCCTTCCGGGAAACCGCCCCCATGAGCATGCACCAAAGTTTCACCTGCCCGCAGGAAGTGGGCACCTATGAAATCTACCGCATGTACCATGAAGAAATGGAAAGCCTGGTCAAGCACATCCCCACCATCCGCCGGGCGCAATTCTGGATGTCCTTCTCACCGAACTACCTCAAGCACCTGGAAGTCCTTCAGAACGTGGGCATGACCCGCATTGACCCGGTCATGTACAACGGAGTTGAAATCATCCCGCTGCAATTCCTCAAGGCCGTTCTGCCGGACCCCGGGGACCTGGGCAAGACGACCAGGGGAAAAACCTGCATCGGCAACGTCATCACCGGAATCAAGGACGGCCAATTCAAGGCTGTGTACATTTACAACATTTGCGACCATGAACAATGCTTTAAAGAAGTAGGTTCCCAGGCCATTTCCTATACTACGGGGGTTCCGGCCATGATCGGCGCGGAAATGATCCTTACGGGCAAATGGACTGGCGCAGGAGTCTTCAATATGGAACAAAATGATCCGGACCCCTTCATGGACGAGCTCAACAGGCGCGGCCTACCCTGGCACTGCGTGGAACTCACGGAAGAACAGGCCAAAACCCTGAAGGTCAACCAGCAATAAATTTCAGCCATCGCTGTAGGCCCCCTCAAAGCCGGACATTGAATTTCCAATGTCCGGCTTTTCCGTTTTCAGCGGGGAACAGAATTCCCCAGGACAGCACGTCAACGCCCGCCTCCGGGAAAAAGAAAAAGTCCCGGGCGGCGTCTTTCCGCCTCAGTCATAATTTTCTGGCGGGAAGAGCAGGCAGGTTGTAAAAATCCAGTGCCATGAAATATCTTGCGTTATTTCTCCTTTTCCTGCTTCAGCCGATACTGGCGGAAGATACAGCCCCATGGAAAATCGCGATCATCGGCGATACGCACGACTCCCCCAAGCGTATGGAAGGAAGCGAGGGAGTAGCAGTCAACTTCATCAAAACCCTCTATGGGGAAATCCTGAAACACAACGTGGACATGGTCGTCCAGGTAGGGGACATGGCGGATATTGAAGGAAGCGCCCCTGTCAAGGGACTCGCCAAACGCAAGGAACTCAACAACATTCTGAGAGAAAAAGGCATCCCCTTTTATGCCGTGCGCGGCAATCATGACTCCCTTCCTTTCCGGGCGGAACAATTCCGGGAACTCTTCCTGCCTACGCGGAGGCAGGGCGTCCAAGGGCTGGCCACCAGAAAACTGAACTACGGTATCCGCCATAAAAACGCTTCCCTGTATTTCATGGATATTGACCTTACTCCTGACCAGCTCGTGGACTTCAGCGCATGGGTTAAACGCAACAGAAGCAAGGCCAACACCGTTCCGCGACACTGCCTGGTTTTCACCCACCGCACCCTGCAGACGCCCATGCAATTCCGGGAATGCCTGTGGGGCCGTTACAATGACAGCGCGGCGGAACAACAGAACATCTTCTACCGCAATCTCCGGGATGCCGGAGTGCGCTTCGTCGTCACCGGGCACCTGCACGCCCATGACCTGTATATAATTACCTCCCCGGACGGGAAAAACACCCTTACCTCCCTGATCTGCGCCCCTGCGGGAAACAAGGTGCTCCCCATTCCCTTTTTGCCGCCGGCAAAATCCCGGGTAAAAACCCTGCAATACCGCTCCGGCATTACGGCCTACTATATCCTGACCATTTACCCGGATTCCATGACCCTGGACACCTACGCCGCCCCCAATAACGGCATTACCGACGAAGGCCCCCAAAGCGGAGAGTTCCACAAATTGAACTCCTACGCAATTCCGATGGATTAGAACATACAGCTTCCCCTGTTTCTTCCATAACGCGGCATCCCGGAATCTGCCTGCTCCCGTCCGCTATGCACCCTGGCGTCCCTGGCGAAACAATGAAATTTCCGGGAAGTTCCCAATCCCCCATGTTATTTCATATGCCCGGAGCCACGGGACTTGATTTTTCTATCATGCTGGCGCCCCCGGCCGCCCTTATATAAAAACTCCGTTTTTCCATCGCGGCCTACAGTCCGGTCAATCAAGTCTCCGATTTCCTGATCAGCGTACCCGGCCTTCTTAAGATATTTGACCACTTCACCAGCCTGCCCCGGATAAAAACGGACCAGCATCTCCACAAACGCAGGTTCCAATCTCTTTTCCAGAAAAAATCTGCATAAACTGTTTCTTTTTTCATTAGCCAACAACTTATTATTGTAGTAAAGGCTGCGAGAATCACCTCCTCCGAATAAGCTCAGCTTCCTGGCCTGCACCAACTCCCATGTTCTGGCAGCACTCATTTTATCATATTCCTCCTTCATCTTGGCCTGTTTCCGCTTTAATTCCGGATCATACTGAGTCCTGAATGTTTTCAATACGGCCGCTCCATATTCTGACCATATTCTGCACAGCTCCTTTCTCTTTACGCCGCATCGGGAAACGATTCCGGATATATCTCGGGATAAAACGCTCATCCATTCCACAACCCTAACCTTCAGATTATAATCCATGTTGTCGCACAAGCCGTCCTTCGGAGTATTCTCATCATAATTCAGAGGAAATACATCCATTGAAGAGACAGCGTAAAAAATCCATGACAACACCCTGACGTCTTCTGCGTTCACATCTCCAGCTCCCTTGGAACTAAAGGCGCCAAGCCTCTTCCGCGCCTCCCGATAACAATCCGGCAGCTCTTTTTCATGCAACAGGGAAAGAAACTCCTTCTTTTCCTGAGGAGACGTTTTGAATGCGGAGATGCTGTCGGGCAACGGAAGCCGGAACTGGGCAGGCTTCCCTTCACCACACAGAATGCCGGTGAAACAAACGGTTAACCACACTATTTTAACGAACAGATTCATGATGATAGTAATATTTGTTGCGATAGGTTACGGTATCCCGATCCACACAACAGCCGAATTTGGAAATTGTCACAAGATGATATCGCTGCGGCCCCCAGATTTCCTGCCTGTAAAATTCCGAAAAACTGAAATGGCACCGAACTTCCATGATTTCGCAGCCGTCAAGATGCTCCGTTCCCTCCCCCCCTTCTCCATCATGGATGCGCCACGAACACACCCAATCCCACGACTGGGGGAAATGGGAATGTTCCACGTCTGCGGCAAAAATGCCGGCCATTACATTATCCTGCAGCTGATTTGTTTCTGAAACCTCCGCCGCTTCATTCGCACCATTCCTGGAATGACCGGGATCAAAATCCGTACCGGGAGGCTCCGAGCCCTTGTCCCTCTCTATAATCTTGACATTTTTGAAGCTGACGCTGGTCGGATGCAGCGTCAGCTTCAGGACGGCAGAGGCCCCTATGACGGACGTTTTCCCCTCAGGAAGCCTTTCCGTAGCCATTCCTCCATTTTTGTGTTCGGCTCTGATTGCCGACGGAACAACCACATTTAGTGTCACCTTTACTTTTCTCCCCTCACTGGTAACAGCCAGGACGGTTGCGGAACCATCACGTTGAAGCCGTTTTTTCGCAGTAACCACAATGGATATTTTACCCTTCGTTTCTTCAGGCATTTCTACGTATTTATCTCCATCTTCCACCAAATTCCATTCCAGTTCATCAACATTTCCCAACGGTTTTCCCGTCAGGGTCAATGTTATCCGTTCCCCCACACCTATCGTCTTTCTTTCCCTGTCAGCCTTCCGGTCATCAGTATTTCCCAAATATATATCAGCGGAATATTCCTCTGTTTCCGTTTCAATCCTCAACGCGCCGGAATCCTCTTCCTCCACGTCCGCATAGGAAAGACCGCACAGGAAAACTGCGCAACCTATTAAAAGGATTCTTATATTGTTAACAACAACCGCCATCAGACGCAGATGATATCTTATTGCCATTTCCCATTATTTCATAGCAAAAAGCTCTAACATTCCGCATCCTTTGCCTGCTAAAAGATTCTGATGCTCTTCACGCCATAATACATCGCCGCGCCTCTGTTGACGTAGTCTTCCGGGTTTTGCGACAGATCCACCCAGAAAATGAAAGAACACCACGGGGAGGGAGGAGAGAGGGGAGGAACAATGATTTCCTGCATGCCGGCCTTTTTCTGCTCCAGAATCAGGCAGACGCGCTTTTCATGCTGCCCGAACAGAAGCAGATGATCATGAATGGTTGAAAAAACACATATTCCGGACAACGCCAGAAAAACAGCCACAGTTATCTGCGGACGGGGCACGGCACCGGGGATGCCGTACCACATACGAAGAAGGGCCAGCACGCCGATACCGAACAGCAGGGTGGCGGAAAACATGGCATGATCCGCCGGAATGACGGCGGCGGCGAAAGAAAGAGCCATGGCATAAGACGCCAGAATATATGCCGCCGCTATTCCAAAGGAAATTTTCCATGCCCGGAAAGAGTTCCGGTCTCTGTGGAATTTTTTCCAGAGAACCCAGGCAGCCGCCACGCCCAGCAACACCGGAAGAGCCAGGTATTCATGCATCCGGAGCAGGAGCGAAGGGAGAGCTTCCCATCTGCTCCAAAAACCGGAAAGGGGTTCCGCGCAGCCGGGAGTGGCGGAATGCATCCGGGCGGAAATGCCGGGCGCAAGCAGCATGCACAGGGAACCTGCCACCTGAAACGCAAGGCCCGCATAAAACCACAGGGGAAGTTTTTCCTTCCGCACCAGGCGGACAAAGATGAACAAGGCTCCCAGCAACAGCCAGGTTCCCGGAATATTGTTTTCATTGGTCATGCCCGCCGGAAATCCCAGAACAGCCGCAGCGACAAACTTTCCCCAGCTATTGTTTCTTCCGGAATCTCCCTTTCTCCCGGATTCCGCGTCTTCCAGCAAACCGCGGTACAGACACAGAAAGCCCAGCCAGACGGCGGCGCCCCAGGAATAGTTGGTGGCGCCGGAGAGCCAGTAAATCGTGACGCCGGGCCGGGCCGTGCACGTGAACAGCAGGAGAAGCCCCAATCCGAACAGACGCACGTCCGGCCAGGAACGGGGATCCACCCTGCGCCCGGAAGCCAGATAAAACATCATCAGCGCAAGACCGACCTGCACAAAGGGGTTGAGCAGCATGAAGAGCCATTTTCCCGCCGTCGCTACGGCAAAGGCCAGGTATTCCCCTATTCTGGGATTCCAGGTCATGTAGGAGGCTACGCAGCGCTCCCAGACCAGGCTGAAAGAGAAGCAGTGCTCCATGCCCGTCAGGGCATGATGGTACGTATCGGAAGTGAGAGGACTCCACCAGCTGAGCAGCGCCGTATACAATAAGGCGGCTGCGGTCAGCGCCCAAAACCACACCCTGGACGTGCGGGGGGACATCATCAGCTCGGATCCGGTTTCCTTTTCCGCAGTGCGGGAGGCAGATCCAGGTCTTCCCCATCAAGAATGAGGGGGCGCACACGGGCAAATAGGCCGTGGCCCGCACGCTCTTCTTCTCCTTCCTCCGGAGGCAATCCTTCCTCCAGCTCCTTGATGTCAGGCATCGGGACTGACTCCAATTCCGGCTCCGCCTCCGTTTCGGAAATTTGCGCAACAGACGCGGACTCCCGGAGCGTTTCCCCTTCATCCGGAATATCGGAGACAGGCCTTACGGGCACCAGTTCCTCTTCCAATTCACGTTCATCCCTCCTGGAGACGGCAACAGGGGCGGGAAGATCCGGCTCCGGATGCCGTTCCGGTTCGTCAACCGGGGCAGGAGGAGCAGGCTGAATAATGGTTTTCCCCTCTCCGAGGAAAGATTTTTCCTCCGGCACAAGCACTGTCTGCGGCTCCGCTTCCCGCTGAAGCACAACAGACGGGGAAACAGAGGTCTCTGCCACAGGCACGGCGCCCAGCACGGTCAGGGACAGGCGGTCTTCCGGCTGCTGCTCCACGGAAGCGCCGATGTGGAGGCGCACTCCCCTTCCCAGAATTTCCGCCACACCGTCCACCAGGTCTTCCAGACGCTGCAGCGTCAGGGAACCTCCGCCGCGCACCAGAACCAGGACATCGTCCACTTCTCCCAAACGTTTTTCCAGAAAAAGCGGGGAATGCCGGACCTGGTTCAATATATCCGCCACGGAAGCATCCGCAGACGCTTCACCCACGCCAAAGGAGCAAATCCCTTTTCCCGTTCCGGCTACGCTGAGCAGGTCGTCCAATCCCACCCGGAGCAGGTTTCCGGAAGAATTCAACAGAGACGGCACAATAAGCACGGCGCGGGCAATAAGGGCATTAACCACGGAAAAGGCTTCCAGCACCCCCTTGTCGGGATCTATGAGGCTTTCCATGGCGTCATTATCAAACCGCAGCACCATGTCGGAATACAGGGCAAGCCGGGCCAAAGCTTCATCCGCCTGGGCAGAGCGCCGTTCCCCCTCAAACCTGAAGGGGCGGATGACAACGCTGACGACATAAGCCCCCTGTTCCTTGGCCAGACGGGCCGCTTCCGGAGCTACGCCGGATCCCGTACCCCCGCCCAGCCCGGCGACAAGAACAGTCAGCGCGCAACCTTCCAGGGCACGGAGAATGGAAGATTCGCTTTCACAGGCCGCCCGGGCTCCTACGGAGGCGTCTCCGCCGGAGCCGAGTCCTCTGGTAAGCCTGGCGCCCAGATGGACCTTGCACGGAACGGCAGAAGCGTTCAAGAGCCGGGCATCAAGATTCATGGCACAAACGGAAGCTGACTGGGGAGCCAGAAGCAGCACTTCCTCCATTACCTTGGTTCCTGCGGCCCCAATGCCGCACAGGCAGATTTTTCCGGGCAGGCCGGACGGCCCCTGGGGAGAGATTTCCAGCATGGTTGTTAATTTGGATAAAGGTTGATCAGGAGGTCTTCTTTCCGAAGAAGCCCAGCATCCGTCCCAGCCAGCTGCGCTGCTGCGGCAGTTCGGCATCCAGAATCTGGGCATACCGTATCAGGCCTATGGCCGTGCAGTAGCGCGGATCATCCAGGTAGGAAGGCGCACCGTTTTTAACCAGCGTAGGCCGGCTGATGGCCACGCCGAACACGTGGGAGGCCAGTTCCCCCACGCCGCGCATCAGGCTGGCGCCCCCGCACAGGTAAACGCCGTGGCAGCGGTTGCCCTTGAAAGTATCCTTAGGCAGGGAAGATTTGACCAGGTTGAAAATTTCCAGCAGGCGGGAACGGATGATTTCATTCAGCACGTTGCGTTCAATGGCGGCATCCTTCATACGCCCCTCTCCGCGCACGCGCACCATCTCGTTGGTTTTCCCGGAAAAGCTGTTGGCGTCCCCTTCCGTCTTCTTGAGCAACTCCGCCTGGGCCAGCGGAATGCCGGTCATCAACGTGATGTCATTGGAAATGTGGTCGCCGCCCAGCGGCACGCATCCGGAGGCCACAAGCTGGCCGTCCAGGTAAAGCACATAGTCCGTCGTGCCCGCACCCATGTCAATAAGCAGAGCGCCCGCCTGCTTGACCTGCCTGTTGAGCACAAACTGGGCCGTGGCAATGGGGGCGAAAACCACATCCGCAATATCCAGCGGGACTTCCCGCACGCAACGGAAGGAGTTGGTAATGCGGGATTTGATTCCGTGGATGATATGGCAATCAATGTCCAGGGTTCTTCCGGTCAATCCGGCGGGATTGGTCAGGTTCTCCTGCCCGTCCACGGAAAAGAGACCGGGCACGCGGTGCAGGACGAATTGTTCCGGCCCCAAGGCGACGTCCCGGGCGATTTCCGTCACCTCGTCCATATGCTCCTGGGAAATAATGCTTTCATCCGGGGGAAGACGGAACGTCCCCCGGTTGTTCTGCCCCACAATATGGGCTCCCGTCACGGACAGATAGACGGTCATGATATCCACGTCCGCATGGTCCTGGGCCATATTCCAGGCATCGTAAATGCACTGGATGACCTTGGAAGTGTCTTCAATCTCTCCGCGAACCACGCCCTCGCTAGGCACCTCACCCACGCCGATGATTGTCACGGTCGCATCGGGCTTCACTTCGCCCACGACCATGCAAGTCTTGCTTGTCCCTATCTCAAGCCCTACGTGAATTTTTGTCTTAGCCATGAAAGTCAAGGAACTATCAACGTCCTCGCACCTGATAGCACATTACTTTCCATTATTCAAGAAAGCCTGCGCGAACATACGCAGAAAACGCGGGTTTCCTCCGCGCTGCCCCGGTTCAAAGGCCTGTGGGATGGCGCACCAGGAAGTGCCTGGTATTGCGGCCGTCCACTCTCCAGCGGGGGCCTTCGCCGCGGCGCCCGCTTCCCGTAGTGTCAAACCGGAGGCCGCAGATGACCATGAAGACGTGTCCGTTTTTGGCATAACAAAACGAGACTGGATACAAACTGTTATTTTTCTAATTATCAAACAAGTATATTCTTGTCCATTCCCAAACAGGTGGACAAGAACATACCTCCTTCCTTATTTAGGGACTGTAATAATCACTACCGGATTAGAATCATCCGTCAATTCTTTCAGTGCCGAAAGTTTTTCATTTTCTGCCGCTTCAGGATTTTCTTCCAACCAGGTCATCACTTCTCCAGCATCAATAATCATTCCATATTCTCCCTGTGCACTGCATGCCTTGGGACGGAAAGCCATAAAGCCAGTCAGGTCATCTTTTATACCTTCCTTTTCGGCATACATCCGGGTAGTATTTGCCTTCCGGTCGTAGATTCCGTTAAACGTTTCCGGTTCATCTGTATACAGTCCCCGGATACACTGAAAGAAAACAGTATGATCCGTCTCAAAAATACATCCCACCAACAAGCGTTTTTCGTTATCTTTGGATTCAGTACGTGCCTCAGCGCCCCAATGCCATTTACCGGTGGAGAATGCGATATAAGGTGTCAGCTCATTTCCACTCACTGTATAAATGGTATCATTGAAATTCTCTTTGTAACGTATCTTATTATCACTCTTCCACAGGAAAGGAATACCCGCTACACTTGCCGAGGCATCTCCACTTTTAAATGTAGTCAGAATAATACCTGCATTTCCCTGCTTTTTGACGCTGATACTGTTTATGTCATCTACTCCTCTATTAGGCAAAACCGGAAGTAGACTGGGCACCGTATCCAGCTGTTCTCCCGTTTCATTAAATAACAGCAAAGCGCGCCCGTTATCACCTACAATATTACCGTAACGACCTATTATCACGGAATCTGTAAAGCTGAAATCACTCGGTGAATCCGGGGGGGTAGGTATCGTTACACCACCACGGTAATTACCTTGCAAATCATATTTCTGTAACTTACCGGGTCTGCGCATAAAATAAAGCAGACCGTTTACATCATTATAAGTAGGCGCCGCAGTTGAATAAGCTTCCGGATCATCGCCCAAATGTCCCACTTTGCTTAAAAACTTACCGCTCTCTTTATCAAAGATAAAACAAGTTTGACGTGAAAAGACAACAATCTCTTTATCCAGTAACAGAATATTCGGACTTCCACCTACCAGACACGAATCGGTTGTTTCTAATGGAACATAGCGTACATCGCTTCCTAATTCCGAAAGTTTCAATTCGGCAGGCTTTTCCATAGCTCCCGCCACATCAATAGAACATAGTTCATCGTCAGCCGACGATTGCGGAGTACCGGTACAAGCCGACACCAAACAAGATAAGCCCGTGGCATACAACCATCCTTTTCTCATAATTCTTCGTGTGTTTCAGATTCAACATTTATAACATCTCTGCAAATAAACTAATATTTTTAGTTTTAAAACTAAAGTTCATCGTTAAAGAAGTGAAAAGGCTTATTTAAAACACGACTTTTCACACAATTCCTTCTTATTGATTATGAACAGTGATTGATTATTCTCTATATTTTCACAATCTTCCAACGCCATTATAAGTTTATCCTTATCTACTTTGAGAAAAGAAGCTAAACGATATTTTCCTCCATTCACTTCTGCCGGTAGAATATAAGTAGTTGTATTATGAGTTTCCTTATTATACAGAGTCAACCTTACCGAGTCCTCACAAGAGAAAACAAAATAAAGATAGTTCTCTTCTTCATAAACATACCTGATAAGCGTTGCCAACTTTTGGTTTTCAGGCTTATTTACATAATCAATTAAGTCATAAACATCTTTATTGAGGCGCTCCACTGCCGGAATAGCATATTCCCCGAAGTTTACGAGATATTTAGGCTGAACCATACTATCATTTACTACCGCATAGATTGTATCACTCAAAGCTTCCCAATAAGTGATAAAACCACCATTATCATCACAATTCATAAAATCAAATAGTAGAAATCCGGTGTGAAGCGAATGGCCCTCCAGTGTCTGAGTTATCGTATATTTTTCATCCAACAATGAAAGGGCCGGCGTCACATACCCTGGAGTTCCATTAAAGCTATTCTTTGCTATATATTTATTTTTCCCATAAGGACGGATAAGCTGAGGAACACATTCTACATCCGATTTTTTTACAGTCTTTTCCGTACGCAAATAACGACCGGAAGGAGCAAAAAACAATACTCGACCCTGATTAAAATCATAAATACATAATTCTTCATTCTTAATAAAGAAAGAAGATAAATTCACATACTCCTTATTACCTTGTCCTATTCCGGATATGTTATATAAGTAATTACCCTCCGTATCAAACGTCAATATTTTATTTCTGGACCGTATAAAGTATTTGTCCTTAACCTGATCTATCGACACGATGTCATACAACAAAGAAGAGTCCGATGTCTCAAGCGGGATTATTCTGCCTCGCTGTAAAGGCAGTTCTACACTCTGCTCTACATCAACAAATATTTCGTTACTAAAATCAGAAGATGATTTAGTAGCGGTACAACTATATAGCAATGCTGTTATGCATAAAGTTAACATTATAGTTCTATTCATATCATAATAATTTATATAATTAAGCATTTATCTTATCTAAATCTCATTTATTTACAATTTATTGATTCGAACTTTTTATAATTACTTTTCCAATTCCTTTGCTATTTCCTCTACCTCCCTGCGCATCTCCTCAATAGCCGTGGAATGAACTTTAGGTACTTTCATCAGTACTATTCGTTTCATCTCCTCAAACTTCTCCCTATTCAGAAATTCCGGATCGGCATATAACTTTGCCAGCAAATAGTAAGGATAAATCCGCCCGGGCAAACGATGGACCGAAGCCAGAA
>CAJKMG010000025.1 GCA_905200945.1 uncultured Akkermansia sp.
CCGCCGGAGCAGATAAGCACGATGACTGCGATAACCACCGCCGCGGCTATTATGATGAATACCGCGCTTCTTTTGGTCAATTTTGATTTTGTCACGGGACATCCCCTCCCGTTTGAAGTATATTGCAGCTGAGGGCCGGATATGACAGAACGCCTTGACAAACTCATATCGGACAGCGGGCTCTATTCCCGCAGCGAGGCCAGGACGCTCGTGCGCGCGGGCCGGATCAGCGTGGACGGCGAGACCGTCACGGCCCCGGAGCGCAAATTCCCGCGCGAGGCCGCCGTCAGCGTGGACGGCGCGGCCGTCACGCTCGACGGCGTCACCGTCGACAAGAGCGCGGGCGTGACCTCGAACACCGAGGACGGCGAATTTTACGGCATGAACGCAGCGCTTCTCGCGATGAACGGCGCGACGGTGACCATCAAGAATGCAACCGTCACGTCCTCTGCGCAAAATGGCAACGGCGTGTTCAGTTACGGCAGCGGCACGACCGTGAATATCTCCGATTCCACCATCACCACCACGGCGGATAACTCCGGCGGCATCCAGACCACCGGCGGCGGCACGGTCAACGTGAGCGGCGGCGCGTACACCTCGAACGGCTACAACTCCCCCACGGTCTACTCCACGACATCACCGTGAAGAATGCGAACCTGACAGCGAACAACTCCGAAGCCCTTGTCATCGAGGGTAAGAACTCCATCACGCTCGAAGACTGCTATGTCACCGGCAACATGAGCGACACCAAGGGTACGAGCTCTTCGGAAAACGTCCACAACGTGATGATCTATCAGTCCATGAGCGGCGACGCGGACGTCGGCACATCCGTGTTCTCGATGACCGGCGGCAGCCTCGTTGGCAGCAGCGGCGACATGTTCTACATCACAAACACCCACTGCCTGCTGACGCTCTCCGGCGTGAATATCGTCAACAATGATGCGGACGGCGCGCTGCTGCGCGTGGTCGGCAACAGTGCCAGCCGCGGCTGGGGCACGGCCGGCAGCAACGGTGCACAGGTCGAATTCGCCGCAGGCGGTCAGACGCTTGCAGGCGATATCATCGTCGATACCATCTCGAATCTCACGGTGACGATGAAAAACGGCAGCACCTTCACCGGCACCATCAACATCGTCGGACACATTCCCAATCCGAACCTGACGCTGCGGCCCGGCATGTTCGTCCGCGTCCGCGCCACGGTGAAAACGCTGGAAAACGCCTCACTGGTGCCTCCGCGCGCCATTCTGTCCGCCCAGAGCGCCAAATTCATCATCTACCTGGATGACAAGAACATCCCCCACATGCAGGTCGTCAATCTCGGCCCCGTCGTTGACGGCATGCAGGTAATCAACATCATCCCCATGCCCCACTCCACTTTCACGAAGGACAGCCCCATCGTGGTGGAGGGAATCATGCAGGCGGCCAAGGTGCAGGGGCAAGCCCCCGTCAAGCCGCTTCCCTACAAGCCCGTGGTATCCCAGCCCGTCATGCCCTCCATAGGGGCCCAGTCCTTTGAAAAGGCCAAGACGCCTGAAGGCATGAAGGATGGAGAAGCCCAGCCGTCCGCCAAATAACATCCCTTCTCCGGAGATCCAGCACCTTCCCTTTTTCCGCGCATTTTCATGATTTAACGCCATGTCCAGCTTCTTCATCAAACACCCGACCATTGCCATCGTCATCTCGATCGTGATGATCCTGCTCGGCGGCCTGTCCCTGATGGGGCTGCCCATTGAGCAGTATCCGAACATCGTCCCGCCCACCATCAAGATGCAGGCGACCTACCCGGGCGCGAATGCGGAGACGGTGGCCAATTCCGTAGCCTCCCCCATTGAGCAGTCCATTTCCGGCGTCGTGGGGATGGATTACATGACTTCCACCAACGCCAACAACGGCATCTGCTCCCTGAGCATCGTCTTTGAAGTCGGTACGGACCCCAACATGGACCAGACGCTGGCCTACATGCGCTACGGGCAGGCCACCGCCCAGATTCCCGCGGAAGTCTCCCAGATGGGCATCACCATCACGCAGTCCACGGGCAGCCCGCTGGCCGTGATCAACCTGTATTCTCCGGACGACAGCCTGAACGCCATCTTCCTGAGCAACTATGCCTACGTGAGCCTGGTGGACCCCGTAAAACGCGTTCCCGGCGTGGGCGACGTGCAGGTGTTCGGCGCAGGCCGCTACGCCATGCGCATCTGGCTGGACACCACCAAAATGGCTGCCCAGAACATCTCCGTGGGAGAAGTCCAGTCCGCCATCCAGGCGCAGAACACCGTGATTCCCGGCGGCCAGATCGGCGCGGAGCCGGCCCCTCCCGGAACGGAATTCACATACAGTATCCAGACCAAGGGCCGCCTTCAGACGGCTGAGGAATTCGGCAACATCATCATCCGTGCGGAGGGGAACAAGCTCCTTTACCTGAAAGACATCGCCAAGGTGGAGCTGGGCTCCCAGACTTACAACGTATCCAGCAAATACAACGGCAGGGATTCCGGCGCCATCGCCGTGTACGCCGCTCCCGGCTCCAACGCCATCAACACGGTGGACGCCCTGGTCAAGCTCTTTGAAGACCGCTCCCGCAGCTTCCCCGCCGGAATGGAATACAACCTGACGCTGGACACCACGCTGGCCGTGCGCGCCTCCATTGAGGAAATCGAGCACACGCTGGTGGAAGCCCTCCTGCTGGTGGTTCTGGTAGTGTTCGTCTTCCTGCAAGGCTGGCGCGCCACGCTGATTCCGGCCATCGCCGTCCCGGTTTCCATCATCGCCACCTTCGCGCTGTTCCCTCTCCTGGGCTTTACGTTGAATACCATCTGCCTCATGGGCATGGTGCTGGCCATCGGCCTGGTGGTGGATGACGCCATTGTGGTGGTGGAAGCCGTGGAATCCCACATGGAGCGCGGCCTCACGCCCCGCCAGGCGGCCTTCGCCGCCATGGAGGAAGTATCCGGCCCCGTCATCGCCATTGCCCTGGTGCTGGCGGCGGTGTTCCTGCCCTCCCTGCTGCTGCCGGGCATCACGGGCACGCTGTTCCAGCAGTTTGCCGTGACTATCGCCATTTCCATGCTCATTTCCGCATTCAACGCGCTGACGCTCTCCCCGGCTCTGTCCGCCATTCTGCTCAAACCCAAAGACCCGTCCAAGGGAGGCCCGCTGAAATTCTTCTACCGCGTTTTCAACCGCAGTTATGACGCCACGGCCAGCGGCTACACCAAAGTGTGCCACTTCCTGACCCGCAAGCTCATCATCTCCATTCCGCTGCTGGCTCTGATCGCCTACGCGATTGTCCCCGTAGCCAAGAAAATCCCCAACGGCTTCCTGCCGGACGAAGACCAGGGCTACCTGTTCGCGGCCCTGATTATGCCGGAGGCCCGCTCCCTCCAGCTGACCACGGCCGCCGCGGACAAGGTCTCCGAACTCATCCGCCAGAACCCGAACGTAAAAGACGTAATTGCCATTTCCGGCTTCAGCCTGCTGACAGGCGTGCAGAGCACAAACAACGCTTTCTTCTTCGTCATGCTCAAGCCCTGGGAGGAACGCCCCAATCCGGACCAGAGCGCCCAGGCGGTCACCGCCCAGCTGAACGCCCTGCTGACCACGAAAGTTTCCGAAGGCGTCACCATGTGCTTCCAGCCTCCGGCCATTGCGGGGGTCGGTTCCGCCAACGGCGTTACCTTCATGCTGGAAGACCGCGACGGCAAGGGCACGGAATATCTGGCGGAACAGACGGACATCTTTGTGAAGGAAGCGAGCAAGCTCCCCATATTCGACCCGAACAACAACGGCGGCGTGCGCAGCGTGATGTCCTTCGCCGTGGAACAGAAGGATGTGCGGCTGGATGAAGAAAAATGCGCTACGCTGGGCGTCAGCATCAGTGAAGCCAACAGCCTGCTCCAGGCCTACATGGGTTCCCTGTTCATCAACTACATCACCCTTTACGGCCAGCAGTGGCAAGTATACATCCAGGCGCAGGGCAGCGACCGCACAGGAACGGACATGCTCAAGAACTTCTACGTGAAGAACAACACAGGCAGCTCCGTCCCCCTCTCCACCCTCGTGAAAATCACGGACATCAAGGGACCGGAATTCCTGCTGCGCCAAAACCTGTACAACTCATCCAAGCTCATGGTCACGCCCGCCCGGGGCTACTCCAACTCCCAGGCCATGGAGGCGCTGGAAAAAACCTTTGAAGCCAGCATGCCTTCCGACATGGGCTACAGCTACGCAGACATGAGCTATCAGGAGCAAAAAATCCAGAACGGCATCGGCATCGTGCAGATTTTCCTGCTCTCCTCCGTCTTTGTCTTCCTGATTCTGGCGGCCCTGTATGAACGGTGGTCCCTGCCCCTCAGCATTTTCATGACGGTGCCCATCGCGGCCCTCGGCGCGTTCCTGGGCCTGTACTGGTTTGGTTATGAATTGAACCTGTACGCGCAAATCGGCCTGGTGATGCTCATCGGCCTGGCGGCCAAGAATGCCATTCTGATTGTGGAATTCGCCGTCATTGAAATGGAACGCGGCAAAACGCTGATGGAAGCGACGCTTTCCGCCGCCAGGATACGTCTGCGCCCCATCCTGATGACTTCCTTCGCTTTCATTCTGGGCTGCGTTCCGCTGGCGCTGGCCTCCGGTTCCGGCGCTTATTCCCGCAATATCATCGGGATTGTGGTCATTGCCGGGATGACGATGGCGACGGTCGTGGGCATTTTCCTGATTCCGTGCTCCTTCTACTTCATCATGAAACTCTTCCGCGTACGCATCGCCCGGAAGACGGTGGAAACGGAAGATCCGGATGAAATCATCGCCCGCAAGCACCTGTTCCACGAAGCCCATGAATCATTAAAAGGGTAACACCTCCCCTGCACAATCATCTAAAAACAAACTCAACGCATATGCGAATAAAACCATATATCACACGCGCCATTCTGCTGGGAACGGCTTTTGCCGCCTCATCCTGCATGATGGGCCCCGATTTCAAACCGGTGGACATGCCCATGCCCGCGGCATTCAGGGGAGCCCCCGCAGCGACGGAATCCATTGCGGATCTGCCTTGGTGGAAAGTTTTCAAAAACAAGGATCTTCAGGACCTCCTGACGGACACCTACAACAATAACCGCGACTTGAAAGCCACCATGGCGCGCGTGGAAAAGGCACGCCAGTACATCACCATCACGGAAGCCCCGCTCTTCCCGTGGGCGAATTATTCCGGCTCCGTCAGCAAAGGCTCCAACTATACCGGGGGCAGCATCGTCCAGACTACCGGAACCACGCTGACGCCAGGAACGATTGACGCCGGCATTTCCTGGGAATTGGACATCTGGGGCAAGACGCGCCGGATGACGGAAGCAGCCCGCGCAGACTACCTGGCTTCCGAAGAAGGCCAACGAGCGCTTATGCTTTCCCTGCTCCGCCAGGTGGCGGACTCCTACCTCCAGCTCCTCCAGCTGGATGAACAGCTTGCCATCGTGCAGAAATCCGTGGAATCCTATTCCGAAAGCCTGCGCCTGTTTGACGAACAGCTCGAAGGCCAGGTAGGCGACAGGCTCCAGGTAGCTTCCGCCAAGGCGGCCCTGGCTTCCTCCCAGGCCCAGATTCCCGCCATTCAGGTGCAAATCGCCAATCTTGAAAACGCGGTCTCTGTCCTGGCCGGACGCGCTCCCGGCCATATCCGCCGTTCCGGCAGCACCCGGGATATCGCCTATAACGTTAAGGTCCCCGCCGGTATTCCGGCCTATATCCTTTCCAGAAGGCCCGACATCCGCCAGAGTGAATACAAACTGCGCGCTGCCAACGCTGAGGTGGGGGTGGCCATTGCCAATTATTTCCCGACCATCTCCCTGACGGCGGCGGGCGGACTCGCCTCCGCAGACCTGCGCCACGTGCAGGGACGCCGCGGCGGCTGGGGCCTGGGGACCAATCTGACCGGCCCTCTCTTCCAGGCGGGCAAGCTGACAGCTTCCGAAAAGTCGGCCAAGGCTGAATTCCTGGCGGCCAGCAACGACTATGAGCAGACGGTTCTCAACGCCTTGGCGGAAGTCTCCAGCACGCTCATCCAGAGGGACAAGCTGCGGAGCATCACCGCGACCCAGTCCGAGGCCGTGGAAGCCTACCACACGGCAGTAAAACTCTCCTTTGAGCGCTACCGCACAGGCCTTTCCAACTACATTGAAGTACTGTACGCCCAGCAGAATCTCTACCCCGCGCAGATTCAGCTTTCTCAGTACTATTACCAGCACGCCAGCACGCTGGTTTCCCTGTACACGGCCCTGGGCGGCGGCTGGAACATGAGCCACCAGGCGATCATGGATGGCCCTTCCAGGCGATAAAGGCGCTTCCCCTTAAAACAGGCTATTTCCCTGACTGTTTTTTCTCCCTCCGGCAAGTACAGCTTGCCGGAGGATTTGTTTTCCGGCCCGGGAAAAACGGCGGCTCTCCAACCGCCTCATCCGTCCCGGCCGCAGGAACCACGGGACGGGAATTCCCAACATCGGGGCTCCTTTCTTGTTCCGCCCCGTATCCCTGAAAACGCAAAGCCCTCAACCGCTCCTTCTCCTCTTTCCCTGCGGAAACGGAGGCCGGATTGAAATTGATTCAATTCCCGTTCATTCACGGTCAACAGGCTGCAGAACAAATTCATTGCGTTTTTCAGGAATTAATAGTCGTTGATTCCGATATTCCACCGTTTTCAATAAGACACGGCAACCCCTGCTTTGACAGCTGATATTCCACCTTCTGCCGGATTCCTAATCCGTTTGCGGCATCCGCCCCTCCCAAAAGAGGTAAAGTTCGGAAAATCATGGTAAAAGAAATGGGCCGGGAAAAGACCAGCAACCGGAAACACTGCTGAAAATCAATGCGTTGAATCAAACAATACACTTATCGTCAATATTTTTAATTGTTGGCGGATTAGGAATCCGATAAAAAACGGAAGTTTCTTACGCGGAAACATTTTTAGCAACTATTGCAATAACTTACATGAAGACTAAATATCTTGCTCTCCTGATCGCCGTCATGGGAAGCGGCCTGTCCTTCGGGGCTTCCATCGACGGTCTGGAGTCGGCTTATTCAAAAAATCTCACCGTTTATAACGGAACCTCCGGCGATACGCTGACCGTGTCATCCCCTGCAACTATCAGCTTAAATAACGCATACAGCTGGACGATGGCATTCACCATTTCCGGTCTGGGAGTCACTTCGGATTCAGATGTAGGGTTGCTGTTTACCTACAATACTGGCTCTTTCAAAAATCTGGAAGGGCTGGGATTTCAGTTTACGGAGTCCGGCAATCTCACTCTGTGCGCCGGAGGTTATGCTTACGGCGGGGGTTCTGCTGCTACCTCTCCCTGGAAAAAGCAAACGTTTTCCGGTTATTCCGCCAACACGCCCCTGACCCTGTTTTACACATTCAACAGGGGAACTGTTTCTATCTCCGCCATGCTGGGGGATGATACGTCCACGCTGACCTCGCTGGGAGACCTCAGCAGCGGAGCCGCCTTCAGCAACCAAAACATGACCCAGATCAATTTCTCCGCCAAAGACACCTCCGGAAACACATGGAGCGCCCCAAATGGAATCACGGGAGAATATACCCTGAATAATTTTGACCTGTACACGGCGGTTTTGACAGAAGACCAGATGAGGGAATACGCCCTGAGCGCCGTTCCGGAACCGGCTGCGGCCTCTCTCAGCCTGCTGGGCCTGGGCATTCTTCTGATGCGCCGCCGCAGGGCTTAAACTTTTGTCCTTCCACCAGCCGGGCCGCGCTCATTCCCGAAGGACGCGCTTTCCCCGGAGCCGGCCTGTCTGGATGCATTCAGCAGCGGCACGGAAAAATATTTCATCAACGGCTCTTTGTTTTCTTCAGGCCTTGATGGAAAACAGAAGCCCCCGCGGCATAGCGCCTGCGGGGGCTTCCCATAAAAAAGAAAAAACAACAACGCCGCAAGAGAGGGGAATACATGCTCCCCCCGGCTCTTCAAGGAGCGTCTTTTCAGACCTCCCTTCCTTTAAACAATTCCAAAGCAAGCTGAGACCAGGTCTCCAGTTTCTCAAACATTTCCCCGGACAGTTCCTCTGGAGACACAAAACGGAGATTGGCCAGGGCTGCTTCATTCGCGCGCACACGGTCCGTATCCAGCTCAAACAGGTGGACAATGCCCAGATGCACGGCCCCCACGTCATTGGTATCGTCATTAATCACGCCGAGCACCCGCTGGGTGCAGCTCCCGTCAATAACCAGTTCCTCGCGGATTTCGCGCTCCACTCCGGCCAGATAGGTGGAAACGTCGTCGTGACCGGATTGGCGGTCTACCGGATTGATATGGCCTCCGATGCCGATGGACCCCTTGTCATGCAGGCGGGCCTCGCCGCCGGAGCCTCCGCGAGTGTAATGCAGAATGCGGCCCCGGTGGCAGAAAATGGCATAGGCGATGATCTGCTTGTGGGAAGGATCGTTTTCCGCAGCCTCCCGGTCCATGAACGAGGCGACGCCCGGCTTCATAAACGCATTCAGATAATGCTCCCCGCCTTCCCGGTGCCCCTGGAAATAGCCCGCCTCCTCAAAGGCGGCGCGGGGAACCACCAGAACCTGTTCTCCATGGTAACGTGACATGGAAACACCCTACCCGTTTTCATCCCGCGCTCAACAAAAAAGGCGCTGAAACGGCAAATTCGCCCTTTCCTCCAGGGAGGCGCGGGCCGCCACGCCCCATCAGGAAACATCCCGTACTTCCACTCCATGATTCCGGAACCTGCGCATGATGCTTTCCAGCTGTTCCGAATTCATAAGATGGAGCGGCAGCCACAGCACCAGCTTCTTGCCGAACAGGAACAGCAGCGCGTGGCGCGTCCTGCACAACGTGGAAAAACGGTCGTAGGGAATATTCATGGGGTCAACGCCCTTGCTGGAGAACGTCAGGTAGTCCCCATGAAAAACGTAATCCTTTTCCTGATGGTACATGGGCACCTTCTTGTTGGCGGCCAGAGCGGTCTTTGCCAGGAAAGGAACGTAAAACCAGGACAGGATAATCGCCGTCAGCGCTCCGGCCAGGGAAAGCCAGGCGAACAGGGGCAGAGGGCGCAGGGAAAAGGAATACAGCGCCATCAATACAAAAAAGGCCGTAATGGCCAAGTCCAGCGGCTTCTTCCACCTGGGGCGCACCGCATGGTACCATGCCACCAGCACCTGGGTTGCCAGGCGGTCGGAAGGTACGGGCTTGACGAGTTTGATGACCTCTGAATCCTGCATCACGGCGGCAGGGTAGCTTCATTCCCGCTGAAGAAAAAGCCTAAAAGCAGGCTCTTCCGCCGCTATTGTGTCAAAAAAGCCCCTCCGGAAAAGTTTCCGCCCCCTTTTTCCCGCCTCCATTCACGGGAGGAAGCCCCTTCCCCCGTATGCAGGCCAGAATTTCCTTGATAATCATGCCTCCCTTCATAGAATGAGAAACCAAAAGCTTTCAGAAGACCCGGTGGCAGACAATCTTCAAATTCACATACGCACGCTCCAGCCTTCAACCACTCAGGCACAGGCTCTGGAAACCCTGACGGATTCCATGGCGGAAGTCCTTGACGACCGGCAGCTAAGACACATCAAGAATGCGGTTCTTCTGCGCGAGGAAACGCAGACCACTTACTTGGACCACGGCCTGGCCGTCCCCCACGGACGCACCAGCGCGCTGGATTCCATGCAGGTCACCGTAGGCATCAGCCCTGAGGGCGTCCTCTGGCCGGACGATTCCTGTAACGCGCACCTCATTGTGATGCTGGGCGTTCCCGCCGCCATGGTGACCGGATACCTGACTACCATGCAGAAATTGCTGCGGTGGCATAAAAACGCCCCCCTGGGCCCCAACGGGGAATGGACGGGAGATGAAGCCAGCCTCCAGGCGTCCCTTCAACAAGCCCTGCAATGACGGACAAGAAAAACCAGTCTGCGGAGAAAACGCATCTTTCCTGGTCATGGCTGCGCATGGCGTTGAGCCTGCGTGAAAAAGTCAAGCTTGGGGACAAGCAGGTCATCTTCATCTGGGCGGTCGTCGTCGGCGCGCTGGGCGCCCTGATGGCCCTTGTCTTTGAAATGGGCGTGGAACTGGTTCAGGACGTCCTGACGGGAAGAACCAGTTACAGGCAAATTCAGGTCTTTCAGGAAATGGCCGGCCAGGATCCGGCATGGTGCATCTTCGTCCCGGCGGCGGGCGGCCTTTTGGCGGGTCTTACGCTTCTCTTCACCCACCGCTTCGTGCCGGCCAAGGCGACGGAATACATGGAAGCCGTGGCGCTGGGCAACGGATACGTGCCTCCCAAGCCCAGCCTTCTGCGTTCCCTGTCCGCTGTTTTCTCCGTAGGTTCCGGCGCCTCCATCGGCCGTGAAGGCCCGTTGGTGCAGGCCGCCGCCGTAGCGGGTTCCGCTCTGGGGCGTTTCTTTCACCTCTCCGCTCCCCGCCTGCGCCTGGTGGTGGCCTGCGCCGCCGCCTCCGGCATGTCCTCCGCTTTCCATACGCCCCTGGCGGGCGGCCTGTTTGTAAGTGAAATCGTTCTGGGCGCGCTGACCATTGATTTCCTGGCTCCCCTGCTGGTGGCCAGCTGCGCGGGCTATTTTACCATGGGCCTGTTCCATGAGCCCGCTCCCATCTACCAGCTCCAGCAGGAAGTCTCTCTGGCGGGCAACCAGCATGTGCTCTGGTGCGTGCTGCTGGGAGCCCTGGCCTCCCTGGTCGCCAGCTTCTGGCTCCTCATCCTCAAAAAATCGCGCCGCTACCTGAACGGCAAGCGCCAGTGGCTGCCCGTGCGCCTGACGGCGGCAGGCGTGCTGGTGGGAGTCATCGCCATCTTTTACCCGGAAATCGTAGGGAACGGCAAAAATATCATCACCTCCCTCATTCATTATGAATTTGACGCCGCGAGAGCCGCAATCCTGCTGTTCCTGAAAATATTCACCGTCGCCATCGTTTTCGGCGTGGGAACCGTGGGGGGGGCCCTGACACCCAGCCTGACTATCGGGAGCGTCTGCGGCTTCCTGTTCAGCGCGGCTCTTACCCAGCTGGGGGTGCCCGGGGATCATGCCATCGCCTATTCCCTGGTGGGCATGGCCGCCTTCTTCACTACAGCAGCCAACGCCCCGATCACCTCCCTGGTGCTGGTGGTGGAATTCACCATGGCCGGGCAGATGATGTTCCCCCTGATCATCGGCGTGCTGGTTTCCTACGGAATGGCCAGGCTCACCAGGGCCCAGTCCATGTACCATGATTCCCTGGCCTTCGGCCCCAGAAGCACCTTTGACAAACCCCTGGCCCAGGTGCAGCTTCAGGATGTAGCGCGCAAGGATCCGCCCGTGGTGCATCCCCTGGACAAATTCGGCACCATTGCCGCCATGCTCATTAAAAACCCGGCTCAGCCCATCTTCGTCACTTCCCCGGCCGGCAAATACCTGGGCAGCGTGGTGGCGGAAGACGTGGCGGCCTTTGCCCGCAACAAGGAGCTGGCCCAGGCCGTACTGGCCATGGATGTGCTGCGCAGCGACATGCCTACGCTTCCTGCGGACATGCACCTCCCGGAAGCGCTGGGCATTTTCTCCCGCCCCCACTGCGCGGAATCCCTGGCCCTCGTGAACCCGAACAACGGCCTGCTGCTGGGCGTGGTCAACAAGACGGACCTCTACCTGGTGCTCTCCGAGATCATGCGCAGGGAAAAACTGCAATAAGATCTGCCTTTCCACACCGTATCCGTTAAAATACCGGGAAAAATGCCGCTCCCTTCCGCAGTTTGCGGGAAATGCGCCGTTCATGAAAAACACGGGGCAAAAGCATGCTTTCCCCGGCACAAGTGCCCTGCCTGCCCGTCGTTCCGGAAAGTGAATCCGGCTTCTTCCGCAGGCCTCTGCCCGGAGTCCTCCGGAAAAATTTGCTCCTTCCAGGAAAACGCGGACGAGCCGGGAAGCGCATTTTTTTCATCCTCTTTTTTCATAATAGGGGTCAGGTTAAAAATAACAACAAACTTGCATTTCAGACCTTTTCCGGTACGCTTCCGGCAATGAGCCGCACCCTGAGAATAGAATACCCCGGAGCAGTCTATCACGTACAGAGCGAAGGCAACCGCGGAGACGCCATTTACCTGGATGACGAAGACAGGGAAATTTTTCTGCGGACCTTTCAGGAAGCGGCCCGCAGAAGCGGATGGACCGTGTACGCCTACGCCCTGATGGCCAATCACTACCACATTCTTTTCCAAACCGTGCGCGCCAATCTGGTGGATGGCATGAAATGGCTCCAGACCGCTTATACCCAGCGTTTTAACGCGCGCCACCGAATGAGGGGACATCTGTTTGCGGGCAGATACCACGCCATGGTGGTGGAAGCGGATAACGCCCACTATTTTTCAACAATCATTGACTACATCCACCTGAATCCGGCCCGGTCCGGCCTGGCGCGCCGACATACGTTCCTTTCCGGCTGCAAATGGACGAGCCTGCCCGCATGGCTGGACTCTCCCGCCAAAAGACCCAAATGGATTCATCCGGAACGCGGCCTCGTCTGCTTCGGCTGCGACGACACGGAAGACGGCCGCCAAAAGTACCTCAACCATCTGATGGGCCGCTTTGAAGCGGAACGCATGGATGAACGCTCCCTGCTGCCCGCCGGCCACGTTGGCCCCGGCACCGTCCAGCGGGGCTGGTGCTACGGCTCCAGCGCCTTCCGTGCCAGGCTGGTGGGGGAACTTCCCCGGCTGGCGCGCAGAAAGCCCGTCACGACAGGGATGCGCGCGTCGGAAATCGGGGAGTACCAGGCGGAAATCATCGTCAAAAACGGGCTGAAAGCGTTCGGCCTGTCGGAGGAGGAGCTGCTTGTCACGCCCTACAGCCACCCGTCCAAACTCATCATCGCCCTGGCCGTCCGGCAAAGTACGCTGGTACCGTATGCCTGGATCAGCAACCGGCTGCACATGGGCATTCCCAAATCCATGGGAACCTTGCTCCACCGGGCAAAAAAAATGGCGGAAACGGATTTGAAAACGAGGGCGTGGATTGAGCGCCTGAGCGCCTGACCTCCATTCCTCCCACGGAGTCATTTGAAAAGAACCTTCCCTCCCTCCATAAGAATCCGCCGGGCATGGAACCGTCAATCCGCGGAAGGAAGAAAACAGCAGGAAGCAATCAAGGCCGGCCCCTTCTCCGGAACATCACCATGCAGACCGGCCCAAGCAATCCCACGGATGCCGCAGCCGGTTCCGGAACTACTGAAAAAGCCATGACGGCAATTCCGGCTTTCTGCCACCAATGCGGAAATCAAGATGGCTCCCACCCAGCGTTGTTTGTAACATTCCATCTCTGCCGCCTTGTCTGTTCCTGATAATTTTTTCCTTTGTCATCCATTCTGCATGGACACCGGATTCAAAATCCGCCTTATGGAAACAGGAACCCGAATAACCGCATACAAACTCCATGTCCCCAGCATCCGAAACACGCAGTTCTGGCAGGCGTCAATCAGCAAGAACGGGGTCAGTTTACAAATCACAACATATAAACATATTTTCTATTTTCTTACTGACCCCTGAAAGCCGCCAGGGAAAAAAATGATTGCCAGCCCGCTTCGCGGAATGATAAACGGAAGGCGCGTGCGAAAAACTGCGCGTGAAGCGTCAACCCAAATACAACAACAGAAAAGATGGCACAGACATATTCCCAGCGCGTGCTCGACTTGGTTAAGGCCAAGCATAGCCACGAAAAAGAATTCATCCAGGCCGTTCAGGAAGTGCTCAGCACAATTGAACCGGTTTTGGCCGCGAATTCCAAGTATGAAGACCACGCGATTCTGGAACGGATCGTGGAACCGGAAAGAACCATCCTGTTCCGCGTGCCGTGGATCGATGACCAGGGCAAGGTTCAGGTGAACCGCGGGTACCGTGTGGAATTCAACAGCGCCATCGGGCCGTACAAGGGCGGTCTCCGCTTCCACCCCAGCGTCAACCTCGGCATCCTGAAGTTCCTGGGTTTTGAACAGGTTTTCAAAAACTCCCTCACCACCCTCCCCATGGGCGGCGGCAAGGGCGGTTCCGACTTCGACCCCAAGGGCAAAAGCGATAATGAAGTGATGCGCTTCTGCCAGAGCTTCATGACGGAGCTTCAGCGCCATATCGGCGCGGATACGGACGTTCCCGCGGGGGACATCGGCGTGGGCGGTCGCGAAATCGGCTACCTGTTCGGACAATACAAGAGAATCCGCAACGAATTCACCGGCGTTCTCACCGGCAAGAGCCTGAACTGGGGCGGCTCCCTCATCCGTCCGGAAGCCACCGGCTACGGTTGCGTATACTTCGCCCAGAACATGCTCGCCACCCGCAACGACGACCTGCAGGGCAAGGTCTGCCTGGTGTCCGGTTCCGGCAATGTGGCCCAGTACACCGTGGAAAAACTTAACGAACTGGGCGCGAAGGCGGTCACGATGTCCGACTCCAACGGCTATATTTACGATCCGGACGGCATTTCCCCGGAAAAGCTGGCCTGGGTCATGGAACTCAAGAACAAGCGCCGCGGACGCATTGCGGAATACGTGAAGCAGTTCCCGAAAGCCCAGTACTTTGAAGGCCAGCGCCCCTGGAGCGTCCCGTGCGACTGCGCTTTCCCCTCTGCCACGCAGAATGAAATCAACGGGGAAGACGCCCGCACCCTCATCAAGAACGGCTGCACCCTGGTGGCGGAAGGCGCCAACATGCCTACGGATCTGGAAGGCATTGAAACCTACCTGGCCGCTAAAATCCTGTACGGCCCGGCCAAGGCCGCCAATGCCGGCGGTGTGGCCACTTCCGGTCTGGAAATGTCCCAGAACAGCCAGCGCCTCTCCTGGACGCGCGAAGAAGTGGATCACAAACTGAAGGCCATCATGGCCAACATCCACGCAAACGCCGTGGCCCACGCCCGTGAATACTCCTCCGACAAATCCTTCACCAACTACGTCACCGGCGCCAACATCGCCGGCTTCGTGAAAGTGGCGGATTCCATGATTGACCAGGGGGTAGTCTGACCCCTGGCCGGCATACTTGCTGCCAATGTAAAACACACCAGAAGCGCCGGGTTCGCCCGGCGCTTCTCTTTTCTACGGAAATGTCTCCATTCCGAAAGTTCCTTTTTCCCGTATGGGCCAGACATGGCGGCGGAAGGACTTCAAAAGCCTCCCAGCATTGGGGACAACCACCCTCAGGACTTTTTCCCGGCTGCAGGGACTTTATCTGCTGCATCACGGCAGTCTCCGACTATTCAGACTGGGCGGTCAAAAGCGAGCCAGATGACCTGTTTCCGGAATTTGAAGGGCTATTCTCTTCCCCCTTTCCCATTTTCCTGCATCAAGAACCGGAAAAACGCTTCCCCGGCTCCAATTCTTAAAAGGTACTGTTATTCCTTTAACAGGCGGCAGATGGCCTGGGCCGCATGTTCCGCCGCCCCTCCCTGCCCCAATTTGTCGGAGGCCTGTTTCATTTCCTCCAGCAGAGCATTCCTGTTTTCCGGAACCAGCAGGCGTTCTATTTCATCAATCACCTTGTCCGGCGTAAAATCAAACTGAACCAGCTCCTTCACCACGGGTTTCTGCGCCAGGATATTCACCATGCCGATGAAGCGTATCTTGATGAGCATGCGGGCCATCCAGTACGTCAGCAGGGGAACCTTATACACCAGCGTGTACGGCATACGGTGCAAGGCGGCCTCCATCGTGGCGGTACCGGAAGCCACCACCCCCACGGCAGCGCGGTCCATCAGCTCATGATATCCCCCCACCGAAATATGGAACAGCTCCGGCGGCATGCCGGCCTTCCGCGCCATGCCGCGCATTCTTTCCGCCAGAGCCTCCGTGGAGGCGGCGGTTTCAAAGGACAGTTCCGGCCGTTCCCGGGAAAGACGGCTCACAACCTCTATAAATACCGGGAAATGCCTGTCAATTTCACGGTTCCGGCTACCGGGAAAAAGACCGACCAGTGACGGCTCCCGGACGCCCTCCTTACGGATGGAAGAAATTTCATCCACCAGGGGATGCCCTACAAACTCCGTTCTCAGTCCGGCTTCCCGGAACAAGGGAGCCTCAAAAGGGAAGATGCACATCATCAAGTCCAGCATGCGCACCATCTTGGGAATGCGCCCGCGGTGCCATGCCCACACCTGCGGGGAGATAAAATAAACGATTTTGGTGTGGGGGCAACACTTGCGGACCCTCTCCGCCAGCCGCAGGTTGAACCCCGGATAATCAATCAAAACAAGGCAATCCGGCTGGTCCTGCCGTATCCTTTCCAGAATGGAGAGAAAACGCTTTCTGAACCATCCGTATTTTTTGAGCACCTCCACCACGCCGATAACGGCGGCTTCATCCGCCCAGTCTTCCACGCCGGGACATAACGCGTGCATGCCATGACCGCCCAGCCCCGCGACCTCCATGCCGGGCATCAGGCGCAGCAGATTCTTCAACAGCAGGGAACCATGAATGTCCCCGCTCTTTTCGCCTGCTATGATATAAAGTTTCATCACTCTCTGCAACGGCGCGCGCCGGATGCTTTCCTACTTTACCAGTCCCGTTGCCGGGACGCAATAAAAGACTTTCCTTTCAAGGATTTTAATGCAAGATACGCGCCGTTATGCATGAGTTGATCTCACTTTGGATGTCCTGGGTGCAGGACTGGGGATATGCGGGCGTCATTGTCCTGATGGCCATGGAAAGCTCCATCTTCCCCGTTCCCAGTGAAGTGGTCATCCCGCCCGCGGCCATCCTGTCCGCCCAGGCAGGAGCATCCATGAGCTTCTGGGGAGTGGTGGCTGCCGGAACATTCGGCTCCTGGCTGGGCTCCGCCATTACCTACGCCGTGGCCCGAATCGTGGGCCGCCCGGTCATCATGCGCTGGGGCAAATTCTTTTTCATGCCTCCCCACAAGGTGGAAAAAGCGGAAATCTTCCTTCAGCGGTACGAAGTTTCCGGCGTCTTTTTCGCCCGCCTCCTGCCCGTCATCCGCCATCTCATTTCCATTCCCGCCGGCATTGTCCGCATGGGCTTCGGAATTTTCTCCATGGTCACCGTGCTCGGCTCATTTGCCTGGTGCACGGTGCTCGCCTGGTACGGGCACCGCATCGGGGAACGGCATCCGGAACTGCTCAAATCTCCGGAGGAGCTGATCCGTACCGTCAAAAGTGAAAGCCTTCCCCTTATTCTGGCCGTGCTGGTGCTGGCCGTCTGCTACATACTCATGCTTCGCCTGACGGACCGCAACAAGCCGGAAAAAGCCGCAGCGGACACGCCCGCAGAAAAAGATCAGTAAAAGAGCCCCCTTTTTCCCATGATCCCTTCCAAGGAAGACCGGGCTGCCCGGGCGCTGGATTATTTCCACCAGGGATATAATTGTTCCCAATCCGTTTTTGCTGCTTTTGCAGACGTCTGTGGCCTGACGGAAGAAACAGCCCTGAAACTGTCCTCCCCCCTGGGGGCAGGCATTGGACGCATGAGGGAGGTATGCGGCGCTTTTTGCGGACTGAGCATGCTGGCGGGAAGCCTGTACGGAAACAGTTCCCCGGAAACCGGAGAAAAGGAAAAAATCTTTTCCCTGGTCCAATCCCTGGCAGCCTCCTTCAAACAGGAATTCGGCACACTTTACTGCCGGGAACTGCTGGGACTGTCTCCGGAGCGCCTGGCTGCGGAAACGGCGCGCCCCGGAGAAAGAACGGCGGCTTATTACGCCTCCCGCCCCTGTGAACGCTGCATTGCCTTCTGCGCCCGCCACGCGGCCGAGCTGGAAGCAAAAGCCCGGCGTCATGAAAACGCCCGGCATCCTTTGCAGGAAAACCGGGCGCTTTAACCAGGCGGGAAGCTCCGTCAATGGGCGGCGGAACTGCTGCATGCGCCGTCCGGGCAGGACGCCTTCAACTTGTCAATCTTTTCATTGGTTTCACCCATCCCCTCGTCATAAAAGCCCTGTTCGTCCGGGGCCAGTACCTGGAGGAGGCGGAGAAATTCGCCCGCGTGTTCCTTTTCCTCATTGGAAATATCCAGCAGAACTTCCTGGGCCAGTTTATGGTCTATGGATTCTGCAAGCTGGGTATAAAGCTGGATGGCTTCATATTCCGCTGCAATCATGAACCGGATAGCCCTCACCAATTCGCCATGGGTAAGTTTCCGGTTTTCCTTTAATCCGCTAAATGCATTTGTAAATTCAGGCATGCAGATGGGACCTGATACGTAAAACCTTCATTCAATATGCTTTGTCATAATTTTATACAACCGTAGCCTTGAAAACAGTCCTGCGGACAAATTTCCAGCTTTTTTGCCGGAACAAAAAAGGAACGCCGGGGTCTCTGCCGGCGTTCCTGTTAATCAAATTCCTCCGGAACAACAGTCTTATTTGCCTTCCACAGCCTTGGGTGCGTATTTCTTGAAAAATTCAACGTACTGGGCGGGAGTACGGCCGGGGACATAACCCGTGCGGCCCAGCTCCTTGCCATCTGCATCCACCACTACTATGGCCGGAACGCCAGTAATTTTATACGTCTTGGCTTCCTTGGACTTGCTGAAATCCGAACTGCCGAATTCAAATTTGACGCCGATAGCCACGCCGTCCATGCCTTGTTTAAAGTCCTTTTTGGAAAGTATTTCCTTCTCCAGCTTAACACAAAAGCCGCACCAGGAAGTTCCCGTGAAAAGAAGAACAATAGGGAGGCCGGTCTCCGCCGCCTGCTTCTGAGCGCTCTTCAGGCTCTTGCCCCAGCGGAATTTCACTTTCGCCGCCTTGGCGGCCTTGGCGGCGGCATCCTTGTCCACAGGAACGCTTTGAGCCATGGAAATGCCGGAAACACTGAACCCCAGCACAGTACACAATGCAAAAATAAAATGTCTGTTCATCATACTCGGTGAAATATTCTTTTCAGACTAGCAAAAATACTTTGTATAGAAAGAGAAATCAGCGTCTTCTTCCTGGGAAACGCTTCCGCCCCCTTCCACAAAACGAGGCACCCACAAAAAAAGTATTGCTCTTTCCTCCTTAATCGGGTAATAATCCGCCCGCACTTACAAATGCGCGGTTAGCTCAGTGGTAGAGCAACACCTTGACATGGTGGAGGTCGTAGGTTCAAATCCTATACCGCGTACCATTTTTCTTAAAACCCCGTTCCTTTCTGGACGGGGTTTTTTATTGCCGACAGGAGTGATACCCTCTTTTCTCCCGTAACAGGCTTAATTGAAAAAATGCCGGTATAAAGAAGCGCTCAATGTAAAAGACCAATTTGCGCGAGTAAGAGGAAATACGGGATGTATCCACCTCTTTACTCACTTACGGTGAAAGACATGATGAATATTTTACCCCACACGTTTCCCATGCGGGAAAAAATGTTTTTCCAACTTTTTTTGAACATAAGCCCCTTCCCGGGACGCTAATGGTAGGAAGGCAGTTTAAGGCCCCAGCCCTTACCCCTCCTTCCCTGATGAAACAATGACCATTAAAAGCCCGGCGGAAGATCTTCCGCCGGGCTTGCTTCTTATAAAACTCCGCTGGTTAAAGCGTCCGGGAAATTAACGAGTGGTCAAACGGTCATATAACTCATTGGCATATTTATGATTGGGGTGATTCACACTCATATACGCCTCATAAAGAGGGTGGGAAGGATCCGACTCCATCCGCATGGCTTCCTCTGCGGGAGAAGGCACCGCATTTCCTGCATGATGGAGAGGAGCCTCATCAAGCAGGCGTGACGCCTGGTACAACAGGCGGATTGCATCCGGATTGGAACCGAGCTCCGGATTATCCAGCAAAGCCTCCGCGTCTACTCCTGTTTCAGAGGCGAGCCGCCGGAGAACGGCGGCAGCCCTGCCCATGTTGCGTTCATAATTGGAACCCCATTCCTGCTGAAGGGACTGTTCCGCCTGCATTTCCATCTCCATCCGGGCATCTTCCATGTGCTCGCGGGCCTCATCATATGCCTGGGCCATCGTCTCCTGAAGAGCGTTCATTGCCTCCGGCGGCACTCCGTAACGATAGGCCGTGCGGGCCATGCGTTCTGCCAGGTCAGCATTCCATTCGCTTTCCGGCGTGGATTCTGGACGTTCCAGGCGGTATTCCTCCTCCGACTCCGGCAATCCGGCCAGCCGGCGGAACCGCGCCATCTGTTCTTCATTCTCCACGCCGGGATAACGTCGCAGGCGTTCCAGCTCCGCGTAACTCTTCGCCAGAGCCGCCGGCGTTTTAAACTTGGAAAGAGATTTTTCCATCCCTTTCAACTCATCAAAGCGGGCGTACCAATCCGGAGCAAAACCTCCGTCCTCCCCCAGAAGGGGAGGAAAAGATTCAGTTGGAACCGCGGTTTCGGACAACGCTTCCGTCTCCGGGGAAACGGCCCCGGAACCCTCCGCATCCCTGAAAGGAGCGGCCATGCTGTTATCTGTGGAATCAATCATTTTTTTCTTCTTCTGTAGTTTCTTTAATGGCTAATTGGAGCTGGCGGCGGATGTACAGAAAGATCTCCCTGTAAGCATCCCTCCTCATGGCGTCCAGAGGGTCGTAATTCCCCGGACTGCCTTGAAAAACGGGCAAATCAGTCTGGAAGCGGGCTTCCAGAAAGGAAAGCGCCTCACGCCCGTCCGGGGTGTCAAACACCCGGAGAAGCTGGCGCCTTTTAAGCCGGGCCTCCCGGACGGAGGCCTCCTGCTGCAATGCCGTATCCTGGTTCATTCCTGAATCGCGGTTAACTGGTCAAGCAAGGGATTGAGGGAAGCGTAGGGATCCTCTTCCTCCGGAGCCGGGGAAGCTCCCTGCCGGAGGTCCGCCCGTTCCTTCCGCATGGAGCGAACCTCGGCCCAGGGCCTCAGCATGCTCTCCGGGGCGCCGTCCACCCGGGCGGACAGGCGGAAACAGTGGTCCCAGTCCACATGATCCGACAAATCCGGGGCAGCTTGCATCATCATGTTCAGCCGCTGAAGGCTGCGGTCCATCCCTTCGCTCTGCAAGCGCCTGAGCACCAGGGCAATCTTTGACTGATAGACAACTCTGGGTTCTCCCACGGCAACGGAACCGTCCCTCCCCTCCCTCAATACCGCACGGGGGGGTCTGGGAAACTTGCCCATACGGAACAGCAGGGAAAAAATGCGTGTCATTGTGGAATACAGATCACTCACAAACAGCGTGAAGGAAGGAGAAAACATCAAAACGCGCTCATTCTCCCGCGCCATGACCTCTGTGGCGGTCATATTGCCGTGGTGCCCGCTCCAAAGTTCCAGCATGGGCAGATAGTAGGCGCGGCGTATCGCATCCTGCTTCTGCGCCAGACGGTCCATCCCGACATCATACCTGCCCTGCGTAGCCCACTCCCGGGGAAGATGAAGGGAAGCAGCCTCCGGGGTAATGACGGTCCTGCCGCCGGCCCGCAAATCCACTTCCCCAATCTGGTTGGCAAGCTCCAGAATGCGGGGAAAGGCGGCCACCTCGCCAAGAGTGTCCAGAATACGGTTCAGGAACTGCACCTGCTGGATGGCGGGAAACACCAGCCTGCCGGGAGCCAGACCGTACGGGCCGCTGCCCCACTTCAAAAAGCGGGTTACCAGATAAGGGAACTCCATGTATCCCCCTTCCTCCACGATCACCTGGTCGTCCAGAGACAGGTAAACGCTTTCAAACGGCATGTGGGAGGCCTGCTCCCTGCGGCGGCTGCGCCGGGTGCGCGGGCGCACCACATGCAGAAACCTCAAAGTCGTGGCATACGGATTTCCTCCGCGCTCCAGAACTCCCCTGGCCCTGGGCCCCAGAGCTTTCACCCCAAACATGGAGCGCGCCTGATGAGCCGTGTAGGCAAACTCCCTGACGTAGGTATCTACCCGGCCTTCCGCATTCTCCGCACAGGCGAACTGTCCGCACGGAATATTGGTGAACAACAGCCTTCCGTCCGAGGATGTGCCCGTAAACAGGCTTCCGGTCCCCAAAGCCACCCGGTCCAGAAAACACTCATGGATCTCCGTATAAAAATTGGAAACGGACAATTCTTTCAGGGCGATTTCGGAACACTGGTTATACCAGGCCTCCGCCTCGTCGCCACCCCGGTCGTCCGGAGCCGACCACTTGAACCATACGTCATGGCTGGGCGTAATATAGGACATATGGCCGCTGGCCAGCTTCTGGCATGCCTCCACAGCCGTAGTGTCCGTCATGCGGTCCATGGCGTCCCTGTTGGGCAGGGAAACCTCCCCTTCCCGGTTCAGGCGGCGAGGCAGCACGTAATCCCTCAGACGGTCCCACCACGTCTCCCATGGCGCGCGCTGGGCGGCCAGGGACTTGTACACGGAATTCAATTCCGCAACTCTTTCTTCCATAGCGGCGCCTATCCCAGAGTTTTCCTAAGCAGAGTACGAGGATTGACCTCCCCCTGCCCGGCGGAAGAGTGACGGCGCGCCAGAATGGTGGAAATCATTCCCTGCCTCTGCCGTTCCCGGGCCTGATAATCTTCCCCTACGTCTTGTTCCACGCTCTCCGCCTTCACCGGAATGGTTTGCTCCGGAGCAGAAGCGGAAGGAGTGGACGGTTTCATGAATCCCATAGTTTCTTTTGTTTTCTATTTATGGTTGACACTGGTTCCCTTTCCCTTCTGCCGGATATAAGGCATCCAGAGGATGCCGGACGCCCGCCTCACAGACAATCCATGCGGCGGGAGCGTTCTTTTCCCATGGAAGGAAAGGGAGCTCTCCCCACCTGCCCGGACAATCCGGGCAAGTGCTTGCATTTATCAAATAAACAAATCGGCAAAAAATGCACCTGAGGAAAAAACAGACGCATACATGCCACTGGTGGCATTAACGAGGGTGTCACCAAACGTGATGCATTCCGCATCCGTTTCCTCCAAAACATAAGGCACTATGATCAATGAATCCTTACTCCAGCCGGATACGCCATCCGCGCTGGACATCTGCAACGCGGCCCTCTCCAAAATAGGGGAGGCACCTCTGGACGCGCTGATTGCCAATGAATCCACGGCATCCCGCCTTTGCGTTCTTCATTACCATCCGGCCCGCAGGGAAACCCTTTGCATGGCGCGCTGGACCTTCGCCGCCACGCAAACCACGCTGGACTCCGTTTCCGCACAGGCGCCCAATTCCCTGACTCCCTATCAATTCACGCTGCCCGCAGACTGCCTGCGCGTGCTGGATGTGGAATGCTCGGAATGGAAAATGCAGGGACGCCGCATTCATGCTTCCTGCGCCCCGCTGCCCCTAAGCTACATTGCCGATATTGAAAACGCCGACCAATTCGATCCCCTCTTCATGGATGCGCTGGCCACCCGGCTGGCGGAAAAACTGGCCATGCCCCTGACGGGCAACCAAAGCCTGCGCCAGAATCTTAACCAGGAATTCCATAAAATCATTCTTCCTCAGGCGGCAACCGTCAATGCGGTGCAGTGCTTTTCCAATGATTCCCACCCGCTGCTGGATTTGCTGCGAAAAATCAAATCTCCCTCTTGCCCGGAAGAATGTGAATAACATGAGAATAATAAGCAAATAACATAATAATAAATTGTGAATACATGCTCATGAAAGCACTGGATTTCATACAGATATTTGCCTCCAACGTCCGCAGGCTGGACTTCCGCCTCAGCAGTGCCCAGGTCATCCTGGCCGTCATTGCCGGGTACAGGCGCCACAGCACCATTACGGAAGCTACACGCCTGCACCCCAATACCGTCACCAATATCCTGCAGGATCTCATTGCGCAGGGATATGTCAACCGTATTGGAGACAGCCGCCCTTATGTTTACCGGCCCACTGCGGATGGAGAACAGCTTGCCGGAAACCTGCTGGACAAAAATACATTCCCCGGCACATGAACAATCCCCTGCTCAGTACGGAAGAAAAACGCCGCTGGCTGGCCCGCGTTTTCCGGGACGAGGACGGAGAATACTCTCAGGCAGACAAATTCAAGGCGCTGGTGGAAGACACCAAACTGGCGGCCCTTCAGCAGGAAGAGGAGGAATTCAAACGCCAGCGGGAAATAGGCGCCGCACCGCAGGACCCCATCCTGGCTCTGCTCCAGGCCATTCCTCCTGCGGAGCTCAACCTGCATCAGCACCCCCTTTCTGAAAAATAAATAGAGGAATTAACTGACAAGCCTTCCAGCCTCAAAAATCCTGGAATTTTTTTAAAAATTGTGTTCTTTAAGGAGTTGAAACGTAGCAACACTTTGTAGAAAAATTATCAAGCATTGTGGAAAAACGCCCTTGCCTCCCCCTGCGCTATGTCTGCAACATTGTTGTCATCCCCTTGCAAGAGGACAACAGGCCGTCCCAGCCCACCGCCTCGTCGTTCTCTTCATGCACTCTGCAAGGAGTGCGACGGGTTTGTGCTGCCTCTGACGGCGGGCAACACGGGTTTCAATCCACGCACTCCTTGCGGAGTGCGACGAAAGTGGAAGACGTTGCCGGAGCCCTCCGCGTGGTTTCAATCCACGCACTCCTTGCGGAGTGCGACCAGCCGATGCTGATAACTATTTGCCCATGTACACGTTTCAATCCACGCACTCCTTGCGGAGTGCGACTGGCCAACAACCTCGCCCTGCGGCAATCGCTCCAGTTTCAATCCACGCACTCCTTGCGGAGTGCGACTGAAGACGTCGTAGGACCACCTGCCCGCAGGCACCGTTTCAATCCACGCACTCCTTGCGGAGTGCGACTGACATTCTTTTAGATAAGTCAGAAAAAAGAAGAGTTTCAATCCACGCACTCCTTGCGGAGTGCGACAAGGTTTTTGAGCAGGAGGAAAATTAAGAAGAGGTTTCAATCCACGCACTCCTTGCGGAGTGCGACCCTCCGGCCAGCGTGCCGGATCCTGATTCATTCAGTTTCAATCCACGCACTCCTTGCGGAGTGCGACCGCCCAAATGGAGATGATCGCCAACGACTACGCCGTTTCAATCCACGCACTCCTTGCGGAGTGCGACATCGTCCAGGGGGCGAAGGTCGTTTTCTTTGATGTTTCAATCCACGCACTCCTTGCGGAGTGCGACCTTCCGCCGTGAGCTGGCCGACATCCGGCGGGAGGTTTCAATCCACGCACTCCTTGCGGAGTGCGACGCGGGAGTGCGAAATAACCGTTTCCCTGGTGGATGTTTCAATCCACGCACTCCTTGCGGAGTGCGACGCCACCGGGTTCGATGAACCGGTTGTATACCTGGGTTTCAATCCACGCACTCCTTGCGGAGTGCGACAGGGCTTCCAAAAGAGCCCCTTCGTTAATCTCGGTTTCAATCCACGCACTCCTTGCGGAGTGCGACAATCCGGATTTGTGGCCGGGCAATCTGGATAAAACGGTTTCAATCCACGCACTCCTTGCGGAGTGCGACCCGGGCGCGCTATCACGTCGATTCTGATTACCGGGTTTCAATCCACGCACTCCTTGCGGAGTGCGACTCCGAAAATGCGGCTGACTCCGACCCAGGAAGCGGTTTCAATCCACGCACTCCTTGCGGAGTGCGACGATGGCCGCGGATGAAAAACCGCGGGGGAAGAAGGTTTCAATCCACGCACTCCTTGCGGAGTGCGACTCGATTCTGATTACCGGGAATCGGTGCGATTGCAGTTTCAATCCACGCACTCCTTGCGGAGTGCGACATGCATCGCAGTCCGTTCGTCGCGGAATACATCAGTTTCAATCCACGCACTCCTTGCGGAGTGCGACCGCCAAACTTTTTCATCATGGCTTCTTCCGACAGGTTT
>CAJKMG010000026.1 GCA_905200945.1 uncultured Akkermansia sp.
CATGCTCTCCCTGCACCCCCTGAGGAAAGACTCTCCCACTCCTTACGACATACCCGCCTGGCACCACGGAGATACAGCCCTGCCTGACGAACTTTCCGTCATCTATCATAATTGGGATGAAATCCGCCGCCTGATGTGGGATTACGTCTCCATTGTGCGGACCAATAAAAGGCTGGACCGCGCCGCCACGCGGCTCCGGATGCTGCACCGGGAGGTAAAGGACTTCTACTGGGGATACCGTATTACGCCGGACATCCTGGAATTGCGCAACCTGGTGGCGGTGGCCTCCCTGATCGTGGACTGCGCCATGCGCCGCAATGAAAGCCGCGGCCTCCATTTCAATACGGATTATCCCGGCAAGCTGGACCACCGCTTCGTCACCCAACTGCACCGATGGTAAACTACCGGCAGCGTCAACAGGCATTACGGAAGGGGGCCTCCGGGAGCCCCCTCCTGTCCGCATGCCTGCTCGCGTTGCTGGCTCTGCTTCCTTCAGGGACCTCCAGGGCGGATATCCAGACAGGCCGTAGCGCCGCCCGCGCCCTGGCAAACAGCTCCGAACGGCCCAAAGGGCCCGTCATCATCACCCCAACGCAACGGGATCCCCTGCCCCGGGTCATCGTCAAATCGCCTGCGGCTGCAGAGGGAGGTAAGCGGCCCGCGCCCCGCATTCTTCCCAGGACGTCCAGGCAGAGCCCCGGCACCTATCCCTGGCGGCTCAACATTACCGCCACGGTCTTCTGGGTGGGGGAAGATCCTACGGAGCGCAATCCGGTAGCCAATCACAAAAGCTCGTGGGATTCCGCATGGCGGGAAAACTTCGGCGGCTTCGACAACCCGGATCCCGTTTGCCGCACGATGGATTTCCGGCCGAAAACATTCATCCCCCGGCAAAATCCCTTTTATGTGGCGCTCCCTTATAATGACGTTTCCAGAGGGGAGCATAAGGCGGAGGCGTCACGGGTCATCCCGTGGTTCCGCCGCGAATACGCGGGAAAGGGACAATCCGTCTGCAAGGGCAGATGGGTGCAAATCGTTTACAACAAGCGCTCCTGTTTTGCCCAATGGGAAGACTGCGGCCCCTTCACCACGGAAGACTGGCCCTACGTCTTTGGAGACAAGCCTCCCGTCAACACGCAGAACAAAGGGGCGGGCATTGACATCTCCCCCGCCGTACGCGATTATCTGGGCATTACCGGGGGAACAGCCATTGTCCACTGGCGTTTTGTGGAATTTTACCGTATTCCGCACGGCCCGTGGTCCAAATACGGAGACAATAATCCCTTTGTCAATGCCGGGCTGGGAGCCGGGAAAAAATCCCTTCAGTCACGGGAAGACCGTCTGCGCCAGCAGCAGGAAGCCATTCAGCGGGAGCTATTGAAGGATCCCGCAAAACTCAGAAGGGAACTCCAGGGCTAGCCCCCTGTGCCGCCGCAGCCATGCAACGTCCACGCATTTTACATATTTTCAGCCGTTACGGCGAGGTTGGGGGGGAAGAAATCTGCTTCCATGCCATTACGGATGCTCTGAGTACCATAGCGGATGTCACTCCCTTTGTCTATTCAACGGAAGAACTGTTCCGGAGCCCCCACGGAACCCTGACGAAAATGGGCTATATGCTCCATAACGGGGATGTGGAGAAAAAACTGCGTGAATGCCTGCGTGAAAACCATTATGACGCATGGATCATCCATAATACGTTCCCGGCCATGTCCCCCTGCGTTTATGAACTGGCCCTGCATCAGCCCGCTCCCGTCATCCACTACATGCACAATTACCGCTCCGGCTGCCTCAACGGAGTATTTTACCGGAACGGAACTTCCTGCTTTTCCTGCCAGGGCGGCAACTATCTCCCCGGCGTCATGCGCTCCTGCTGGAGGAAAAACGCCGCATACTCCTCCCTGGCCGCCGCCGTCCTGTATAAAACGCGCCGTATGGGAGCCTGGACCCGCTTTTCCTCTTACATTGCCATCAGCCGGCGCCAGCGGGAACTTCTCATCCGAACCGGAATACCGGAGGATAAAATCAGGGTTATTCCACATTTCATCCGGCAACATCCTGCTCCGTCCGACGGTTCGCCCCGCCGGGACGTCCTTTACGCCGGACGCTTGACTCAGGAAAAAGGGGTACTGCAACTGGTTCAGGCGTGGGAACTCCTGTCCCCCCCCGGCCGCATTCTCTACCTGATGGGAGACGGTCCCCTGCGCGGGGAATTGGAGCGTTATATCTCTTCTCGTCATCTTGAATCCATCCGCCTGACCGGATTCATTCCCCATGATGAGCAAGGCGCCGTCCGCGCCGCCTGCGGCCTTTCCGTAGCGCCCTCCCTCTGGGAGGAAACTTTCGGCATGGTTGTGCTGGAATCATGGCTCCACGGCACGCCCGTCATCGTTACCCCAAACGGCGGCCTGCCGGAACTCATCACCCACGGCAGGAACGGCTGGATTGCGCAGAAACCTTCCGCGGAATCCCTGGCGGAGACGCTGCATACTGCCCTGAAGCAAGAAGAGCGCTGGCCGTCCATGGGCGCACACGGGCAACAACTTTTGTCCTCCACCTACTCCCCCGCCGCATGGCTCCGGTCCATGGAAGCCCTTCTCGGCGAACTTCGCGTTTTCCATTCATCTTCCACCCCATCAGCATCATGAAATGGTATACATGCACGCCCGTTTCCTTCAAAGGGGACCATACTTTCTTTTCCCGTGATTCAGGCGCTTTCTGCAAGGCCTTTCAGAGAATCGGAGTGGAGAGCAGAGCCATCATGCCCACACCTGTCCAGGAAAACGATGAGCCCGATCTCATCCGCACGGAATACGCCAACCTGGAAGACCCCGTCTGGTGGAAATCCCTGGGTATTGACGGGTTGATCCTGTACGGCTGGGGAATGGGAAAATACCTTCCTATCGCCAGAGCCATCCATGAAGCGGGAATTTTTCTGGTAGTATACATGGATTCCTCCGGGCTGTTCTTCCCGTGGCAATACTGGCTTCCCATCGCGGAAAATATGTACACCAAAGACGTCTTCACCCACGGGAAAATCAAAGGTTCCGCTTTTTTTCTTCTGCGCCTTCTGAAACAGCATACATGGAACCTCGCCAGCAGGGGACGCAGAAAACACTTGGATTCAGGGGACATGGTCGCCTTCCCCATTCCGGCCGCCCTCCAATCCGTTGCAGACAGGCAATGGCTCTATGGGAAATCCATCGTCCGTAAACTGGCCCTGGTTCCCAACCCCATTTCTTCCACCTGTCGCTTTGCCGGAGAAAAACGCAACATCATCCTGGCCGTAGGCCGCTGGGACGATCTTCTCTATAAAAGGCCCTACCTGCTGATGGCCACGCTGCAACAGGCTCTGCCCCACGCCCCGCACTGGGAGGCGGAAATTTACGGCAATATTCCTGCCTTTCTCCGGGAATGGCACGGTAATCTTCCGGAAGATCTTCGCAACCGGATTCACCTTGCCGGCTATATCCCAAACATTGAGCTGCAAAAAAAACAATCCCTGGCCAGAATCAGTCTTTGCACATCCTTATCCGAAGGAACGCACCTTGCCTCCGCAGAAGCGTTGTGCGCCGGGGCCTCTGTCGTAGGGCCCCGCCTCACACCCCAGCTGAACTGCCTGCAATGGTACGTTTCCCATGATTCAGGCACACTTAGCCCGCAGGATTCTCCGGAAAGCCTCGCCGGGGCGCTTTTGGAAGAAATCCGCGCCTGGGACTCAGGAAAACGCAATCCGCAGGAAATATCCCGCTATTGGTGCTCCCTGCTGCATGCGGAAAATTCCTGTAAACGCATTATTGCCGCCTATGAAGCCGCCCAAAGCGGAAAAACCGGCATCTAACTCCCCAACAGGGCATGCGCCTCAATCCACACGTCCTCCCATTTCCTGTCCGCCAGCGCCCCATAGAGCGGATGGCCCCACAACCGGGCGCGCATGGCCGCAGGAGAAGCCAGTCCCAGCAAAAAGCGCGCCAATTGGGAAGGGCGGGCCAGTGCGGGCTTCCTCTGCCCCGCCAGCTCCATGACGGCGGAGCGCAGTTCTTCCGGTAACGGGGAGGGAGCCTCTTCTTCCATGGCCGCAGGCACCATCCCGCAGCATGCAGGGCAATGCCCGCAAGGCCCGGACGGGTCCCGAAAACCGAAATAGGCATCCAGGCTTCTATTCAGGCAGGCGGGAGAAGTCAGCGTGGCAACGCAGGTTTTCCAGCGCTCCAGCCCGTTTAACCGGGATCTGGAAAAATACTGCGCAAATTCCTCCACAATCCCTTCCGCGTCAAATCCTTCCGAACAAAGATGAAGGGCTGCCTGGCGCATCTCCACTTTCCATTCCCCGGAAAGGGCCAGGTCACCAAGCCAGGCGGCAGCCTCTTCCCATGAAATTCCCCATTCCACAGCCAGATCCTCCACCTCCCCCTGCCGTCGCATATCCATCCATTGCAGCCGGGCGCATTCCTCTCCCCCGCGGCCGCACAGGATTTCCTCCATCTGGAATAGAGGACGCACCCTGTAGTACTTATACCCCGTCCCCTGCTCCCGTACGGAGCCGGAACGCTTCAGGTCAAACAGTATCCGGTCCACCGCCACATCCGGCAAATCATAAACGGAGGAAGCCTCATACAGGGAAACAATGTGCTCCCCCCTGCGGGACAACAGGGATACCAGCCCTTTTATGCCGTGCCGGTCCGGCTCCGCCGCATGCTGCCGGTTGACTGCGGCCACGCTGTCGCGGGCGGACAACATCACCAGGCTGAAGGAAGGAAGGCCGTCGCGGCCCGCACGGCCGGATTCCTGAACATACGCCTCCAGGCTGGCGGGGGGATGGTAATGCACCACGGAACGCACGTCCGGCTTGTCAATCCCCATGCCGAAGGCAATTGTCGCCACCAGCACGTCCGCCGCACCCGCCAGAAACTCGTCCTGAACCAGCCCCCTCGTTTCCGGAGGCATGCCCGCATGGTAGGACTTGACGGAAAAACCGGCTTTCCCCAATTCATAGGAAAGCTTTTCCGCATCTTTGCGGGTCCGCGTGTACACCACGGCGGGACGGCGGCCACCCTCTTTCAACAATTCAACCAGCCGCGCGGTTTTATCCTGATCCTTCAACGTTTCCACCTGGCGGAAGATATTCGCACGGTACGGCGCAGCCCGGAAAATACATTCATCGCGCACGCCAAACAGGCCGGCCAGATCGCGGCACACCCGCTCCGTAGCCGTGGCCGTCAACGCCATAACGCTGCGGAACCCGTGCTTTCTGAAAAAAGCGGGCAGCCCCAGATAATCCGGACGGAAACTGTGCCCCCATTCCGAAAGGCAATGCGCCTCATCCACCACGAACAAACCGGGATGGACAAGCTTCATGGCCTGCTGAATCCACGGGGATTCCAAAGACTCCGGCGCAGCAAACAGAAGGCGGACGCCTCCGGATTTCAATCTGTCCGTCAGGGCGGCCCTATCTTCCTCCGCCAGGGTCGAATCATACCTGGCGGCGGCCACGCCCAGTTTTTCCAGCCCCGCCACCTGGTCGCGCATCAGGGCAATCAACGGAGAAACCACAACCGTCAGCCCGTTTCCCAGCACCGCCGGAATCTGGTAGCAAAGGCTCTTGCCGGAACCCGTAGGCAAAATACCGATGCAGGAACGGCCTTCCAGCGCGCACTCCACCAGCTCCCTCTGCATGGGACGGAACCGCTCTTTGCCGAACAAACGCAGCGTGTCTTCCAGAGTAGAGGAAAGCATGAGGCAAGAATACCATAACGCAGAATCCCGGCAAAAGGAATCCTATGACATTGACACGGCGCCGCCATTCTATATCCTCCAGACAATATGAGACCCTTGAAAACCATCATCTCCGGAGCTCTGGCCCTGCTGGCGGCAGTTCCCCTATCGGCCCAAACCAAGGCTGCGGAAAACAAGAAACCGAACATCCTCTTTATCATTACGGACGACCACTCCTACCAGACACTGGGCACCGGCAAAAACGATTCTCCCATCGCCCTGCCCAACTTCAACAAACTGGGACGCCAGGGCATGGTTTTTGACCGCAGCTACTGTGCCAACTCCCTGTGCGGCCCCTCCCGCGCGTGCATCCTGACCGGCAGGCATTCCCACATGAACGGCTTCGTCTTCAACGGGCAGAGACCGCTGGACGGCTCCCAGCCCACTTACCCGAAAATGCTGCAGAAAGCCGGATACCAGACGGGCCTTTTCGGCAAATGGCATCTGGAATCGGATCCCACCGGATTCGACACGTGGGAAATCTTCCCCGGCCAGGGCAGCTACTACAATCCGGACTTTATCAGCCTCAAGCCGGACGGCAAACGCCAGACAAAGCGTTTTCCCGGCTATGCCACAGACGTGGTCACGGACAAATCCATCCAGTGGCTGGAAAACCGGGACAAGAACAAGCCTTTCCTGCTCGTTGTGGGCCACAAGGCTCCCCACCGCGCCTGGTGCCCTGCTCCGCGCCACCTGGGCAAGGTGGACACCTCCAGCATGACGCCGCCCTCCAACTTCCATGACGACTACGCCAACCGTCCGGAATTCCTGAAGAAAAACCAGCAGACCGTCGCCAATCACATGGCGATTTATTCTGACCTCAAAGTGCTTAAGGACCAAGTTCCGGAAGAAATGCGCAAAGACATCGTTTCCCCCGGCTACGGCTGGGATCTGGGCGAGTTGAACCGCATGACGCCGGAAGAAAGGAAAACCTGGACGGACTATTACGCCAAGCGCACCAAATCCCTGGTGGACGGCATGAAATCCGGAAAACTGAAGGATCCGAAAGCGTTTGCGGAATGGAAGTGGCATGCCTACATGGAGGATTATCTGGGATGCCTTCTGTCCGTGGACGAAAGCATCGGCCGTCTTATGGAATATCTGGACAAAGAGGGAATTGCAAAAGACACGCTGGTCATCTACTGCGGCGATCAGGGATTCTACATGGGAGAACACGGCATGTACGACAAGCGCTGGATTTTTGAAGAATCCCTCCGCATGCCCCTCATCATGAGGTGGCCCGGAAAAATTCCCGCGGGCATTCGCAACAACACCATGGTGCAAAACATCGACTACGCTCCCACCATCATCTCCGCGGCAGGGGCGGACACCCCCGAAAACATGAATACTTTCCAGGGCGTATCCCTGCTTCCCACCGCTTTCACGGGCAAAACTCCCGACAACTGGAGGGATGCCATTTACTACTGTTTTTACGAAAATCCCGGCGAACACAACGCCCCGCGCCACGACGGCATCCGGACAGACCGCTACACGCTTTCCTACATCTGGACCAGCGGCGAATGGATGCTCTTTGATATGAAAAAGGATCCCATGCAGATGAAAAACGTCATTGACGATCCTGCCTACAAGACTACGGTGGAACAGCTCAAGAAGCGTTACCACGAACTGCGCAAAACCTATAAAGTTCCGGAAAACAGCCCCGGAGGAAAAGGAACGCCTATCCCCAAATTCGACGCTTCCTGGTAAAAGCCTCCCAAGAAACCGCTTTTCCAAGCGCCGGTTTTCCCGGCGCTTTTTTATTTTTGCCCACAGCAAACCGGCGCGATCCGCCACGGAGGCCGAAGCAGGCAAACGCCCCTGCCCGCACACAACCGGCCATCAACGGTAAAACCCGCGGAGGGGTCCCAAGCCCGCCAGCTTCATCAATTTATTCATGGCTTTTTCATACAGGAAAAACGCCTGTTGCATGCAGCACAGCACGGGCATTAAGGGATGCTCCGCCTTTTTTGCGCCAAGCTCTTCCAAAAACCGGTCCGGATCCTTGTCGTCAAAACCGGGATGCCGTTCAAACGCCCGGCGCCCCTCCAGGTGGATGACGCCTTTCCCGGAATACAGGCAGTCCAGATGATGTTGCGCCGCCACGAGAGACAGCAGCGTCTGATCGTGCGTATGAGCAGCAAAATTGGGGCGGCAACGGCTTTCTTCTTCCTGGGTGGCAGAAGACACCAATTTGAACTGACGGCATAAATCCATCCATTCATGGAGAATTCGGAGGCTTTGTTCCGACTTTTTCAAGAAAAGGAAAGATCCCTGAATCAGGGGAGCTTGTTCAAAACACCCGCTATCCAGCTTCAATTCATCAAAAACGCTCTGCTTGCACCACCGCGTAAGGTCTCCCGTATAATAGGAAATATTTACGCCCGGCATCAAATCCTGCCCCTTCTCCCGGAGCCATTGGACAAACGGCTCCAAGGAATGATGGAAAAGCCTCCCCGGGGGACGACCCGCATCCGTATAAAGCAGGTAATCCCCTTCTTCCAAATGTTCCAGCTCCTTGAGAATGATGAAAGGCTTCCATACCCAAAACCCGGCGCCCTGCAAATTCGAATCAAACCAGGGAATGGACTCCCTGATTCCTTCCCTCTCCAGGCGATTAAGATTCCAACAGGACAACTCCACTGAGGAATCCGCCAGCTTCAGGCTCATCATCTGCATCCATTGCCGCAAACGATAGCCGCGGGTCGCGAAAGAACAATATCGGATAGCCATACTCCCATATTCCGGTGGAAACGCATATCCCTAAAAACGGGAACGCATCTTCTGCGTCCGTATCTATAACGAGTTGTAAATCCGCTGTCAATGGAAAACTTTAACGGAGAATAATCTCCGTACATGGAACATGGATCGGAACAGAATCTTTTTAATCGCAAAAAATTCTATTCATCCATATAAGCCATTTATAGTTATTTTTTTATAGTTACACTCAAACTTTTTGAAGAACAGGCGGATTTACAATCCCCCGTTCAAATATTCCACAATGCCCGGAATTAGACTCATCCACGGGCCGTCTGCTCCGCAGCCAGCCTCTTGTCCAAATCAAGGGCCGCGCCAATGGCCGCATCCATGTTGTAGTATTCCCACTCCGCAAAACGGCCTAATAAATAAACGCCTTTCGGTTCCAGGCGCTCCTTTAGTTCCCGTATGAGGGTCCGGCTGAAGGCATCCTGAACGGGATAAGTATATTCTTCCCAGTGATGGGCCAGATACACAGGGGAAAAGGGAATAAGCTCCAGCTGGCGCCTGATTTCCCCTTCCGTCATTTGCTCGGAAAATTCAATAGTCGCGGTAGTGATGTCCCCGTTATTATTATTTCTGGAAAAATTCCCCGTGCAAATGATCCGGTGGGAACGGTGGGACGGAGAGGGCATGTAAATCCAGCTGTAATCATTGGGGGAAATCCGGCAAAGCACGGAAGTGGTTCCGTGAGAGCGCAATTCTGAAATCCGGGGGAAAAACGGGCGCAATTCGTCCATGCAGGGGAAACACTCCCCAAGCTGCCTGACATTCCCCGTAAAGACAACTCTGTCAAACAATTCTCCCTGGACAAGCCATTTCCCGTCCTTCGGGAGGATATTTACGGCTTCCTCCCGGTACCTGACCTTGAGGCCGCGAGCCAGCGTGTCCGCCAAAAACTGTGAACCGCCGTTTTTCGCATAAAAGAAAGAGCTGTGCACCATGGTGCTTTCATTGACGTGCCCAATATTGTTCAACAGGATTTCCGCCACGCTCGGCATGGGAAGCTTGTCTTCCAGCCAATCCATGGCGATTTGGCTGATATCCTGCCTCCACACTTTGTTATTGTACGGCGTGAAATAAAGGCTGCTCAGGGTTTTTCCGAAACGGTTCAGAAAAAATTCACCCAAAGAGCGGGGCTCCGCGGGAGGATTCCTGTAAAGTTCCAGCAGTTCATGGACGATGGAGGAGCGGACGGCCTCGGGGAACTGGTCGAGGTGGTTTTCAATGGGATAATCCACCACAGCCCCGCCCTCCAGGGAAATGACAGCCCGGCGCCGGGCGGAAACAAAATCGCGCTCCCTGTCAAACCGGGACCAAAACCAGTCCAGCACTTCCTGCCGCCGGGAATTGAACACATGGCCACCCACCCGATGATACAGGTTCCCCTGCACTTCCGTGCATTTAATCAGGCCGCCGGGCCGGGAGTCCCTCTCATAAACGACCACCTCATGACCTTTCTTCAGCAACATTCCGGCCATGGACAATCCGGAAACCCCGGCTCCGATCACAGCATATTTCATCATGGGATAAAAAGACCAATTTATTGACGCCACTATCTGGCGAAACGGGATAATTTCACAGGATGGAGGTACAGGTATTCCTCCGGAAAGGAGGCAAGTAACTTGCCGAGGTCACCTCCGGAAGAAGACACGAGCCCTTCAATAACGCCATTCATGGCTTCAAAGTGTTCCGGATCCTGGGGAAACCAGACGTTTCCCGACCTGTATTGCGTGTCCTCCAGCGTAGCCAGCTTTGTTCCGGGAAGAAGCTGCAACGCCGTGGGAATGGCCAGCTCCACAAACATGTTCCAAGCGGAGAACACTTCAAGGATACGGCAAAAATCGTCCAATTTCCCTTTCGGAATGCAGACAATGTCCGAATATCCGAAAACGACAGGATAGGAATACCGGTATTTTTTAATCCGGTGCTTCCAGTAATTCAGTAAATGCCATACCCTGCCTTTCAACACTTTCCAATTCGCCCAAATCCCACCGGAGCTCCATTTGGGCAGAAACATGCGTACACGCGACAATTCATCATGCCGCATGAGGTTCCTGGATTTTAAAATCCGCCTGGCCTCCTCATAGGACGGAACATTCCTGTTGACGCTTTCCGCATCAATACCGGGGGGAGTTATGGAAAAACGGTGAGCTTCCGCCGTTCCCCGGTAACACACCGGCAGAGAAACATCCACAAAACCGTCAAGGTAACACGTATCCTCCCCATGGATTCCCAGCAGGGACGGCGTTGAAAATTCGTCAAACCTGGGATTTAAAAGAAGATCGTCTCCGATGATGAGAAGATAATCGCCATCCAGCTGCCTGATTCTTTCCCTGGACTGCAAAATATAATTATAGAACTGGAAAGAATTCCCGAAAACGGAACATACGTCAGGGGCATCTCCCTTGTAGTAGGGCATTAATTGAAGCAGCCCGGAAAAGCGTCTTGAATAAAGCTCTCTGATTACCGGAATGTTACGTTCATACTGATGGTTGAACAACACAACAAGAGACGTTTTCCGGGAAGAAGTATCCATGGTCGTTTGATGTAGAGGAACAAACCGTACCCTCCAACATAAATTATTGGAAAAAAAGGATTTGCTCTCTGAGTGAATGCACCGTAAAAAGAGGGTGAGACATATTACACGGATTCCAAATCCGGAGTCAAGGTTAAATTTTGAAAGAAAGGAACTTCTGAAAATAAGCTTCCCCAATGACCGGGATCTTCCGTCTTCATGATTCCATCCGGATAACCCCATCAATTCCCGTTCCGGCAGAAATACCCATACCCGCCGGAACGCCCGTATTTCAAAGAAAGCTGCTGTTCATCAGCTTTATTCCCTTTCTGGGAAGCGGCTCTCCTGCCATGCGGCAACAATCGCACGCAATTTCTTTTCAATCACAGCGGATTTGGAATTCCCCAATCGAATTTGGAATTCGTTATTTTTAGACAGTTTAAAAAAACTTAAACTGTTTATTCTAATTCATGATTTCAGCCATTCTTCTTTGTTACAATCAGAAACGTTTTATCAAGGAACAGTTCCGGGCTATTTTAAGACAGGATTATCCTGGAGAATGGGAAATAATTATTTCGGACGATTTTTCTCAGGACGGTTCTTTTGAATGCCTGGAAGAAATGGTGGAAAAAGAGGGAGAAGGACGGCGTATTATTCTCCACCGTAACGAAAGCAACCGGGGAATTGCAGGAAATTTGCAACGTGCCGTTCATTTGTCCCGCGGAGAATGGATTATCAAGTTTGACGGCGATGACATCGCCCGGGAAGACAGGATTTCCTCGTTGGTGTCTCTGGCGGAAAAATATCCCGGTCATCTGGTTTACTGCCATTCTTATAATGAAATCAATGAAGATGGACAACCCGCTTATGGACGCATGCTGCCAGACTCAGATTCCGTCGTCGTCAAACCCTACAGGGAATGTATTTTTGATATTTCCCATGTTTACAGCTGTTTTGGCGGAAATGCCATGTACCACAGGTCTTTGTTCAGCGACTTCGAATATTTGCCTTCAGGCCCCGGCATTGCGGACGATACGATGCTGTCCATGCGCGCCTATTTGAAAAAATCAGGCATGGTCGCATCCGGCAAAAGGTGTTCGTACTATCGGAGACACAACAGCAATATCTGCAATTTTAAGAGCGGGAACCCCAGGACAATCCTGATCAAGAGATCGGAATTCCTGATAACAACCTGGATCATGATTATGAAAGAGGTATACGGAAAGCATAAGTCCGGGGAAATAACATACCAGACCGCCGATCGCCTGATGAGGCTGATTCAGGCGGAACAGAGAAGGCTCCTGCTCTTCCCCTATGCTTCATTCGATAACAGCCTTCTTACCAAACTCAAATGGTTTTGGAACATCCTGCAATGCAGACCGGGGCTCTGGCTGGTCAGCATTCCAAGATTGCTCCCGTTTTGCCTGCTGCAGAGGTATTTGAACATTAAAGACCGGATAAAAAGTCTCCCTTTTTTCACTAATCACAGAGGGTCCGCATAAAAACAGGGAGGAAAATAAACGGACTGATACCCTGCTTCCCTCCCTTCCATCATCGGGAAAAAAGAAAAGCCGTTCCGCCGGGCAGGCCTGCGCGGAACGGCCGGGAAAAGAGAACCTTGACAAGTTTAATACCTGTAAAAGTCCGGCTTGTAAGGCCCTTCCACCGGAACGCCGATGTAATCCGCCTGCTCCGGACGCAGGACAGTCAGCTTGCACCCGATCTTGGCGAGATGCAGCCGCGCCACTTCCTCATCCAGCACCTTGGGCAGCACTTCCACGCCCACGGAACGGTCTTTACGGGTATTCCACAATTCCAGCTGGGCCAGCACCTGGTTGGCGAAGCTGTTGGACATCACGAAGCTGGGATGGCCCGTAGCGCAGCCCAGGTTGACCAGCCTGCCTTCCGCCAGCAGGTACAGGCTGTTGCCGGACGGGAACGTGTAGCGGTCCACCTGGGGTTTGATGTTAAGATGCCTGATGCCGGGATACGTCTGGAGCTTGTGTACCTGGATTTCATTGTCGAAGTGGCCGATGTTGCAGACAATAGCCTGGTCCTTCATCTTTTCCATGTGTTCGATGCGGATGATGTTGCAGTTCCCCGTGGTGGTCACGTAAATATCCGCCCAGCCCAGCGTGTCTTCCACCGTCAGCACGCGGTAGCCTTCCATGGCAGCCTGAAGGGCGCAGATGGGGTCTATTTCCGTCACGACCACCTGGGCCCCCATGCCGCGCAGGGACTGGGCACAGCCCTTGCCTACGTCCCCGTAGCCGCAGACGACGGCCACCTTTCCGGCAACCATCACGTCCGTGGCGCGCTTGATGCCGTCCACCAGGGACTCGCGGCAGCCGTACAGGTTGTCAAACTTGGACTTGGTCACGGAATCGTTCACGTTGATGGCCGGAATCAGCAGGCGGCCGGCGGCCTGCATCTGGTACAGGCGGTGCACGCCGGTGGTCGTTTCCTCGGAAACGCCTTTCAGCTCGGGGAGCCAGCGATGGAAAATGCCCGGAGTCGCCGCGGCAATTTTTTTCAACAGGGCCTTGATGACTTCCTCTTCTTCCGATTCCGACGGGGTATCCACCCAGTCGGAGCCTTCCTCCATTTCATACCCGCGGTGGATAAGCAGGGTGGCGTCTCCGCCGTCGTCCACAATCAGCTGCGGCCCCAGCCCGTCCGGAAAGTTCATGGCCTTCCACGTGCAGTCCCAGTATTCCTGCAGCGTCTCCCCCTTCCAGGCGAAGACGGGGGTGCCGGATTTGGCGATGGCGGCGGCGGCGTGGTCCTGGGTGGAGAAAATATTGCAGCTCGCCCAGCGGACGGAAGCGCCCAGAGCCGTCAGCGTCTCAATCAGCACGGCCGTCTGCACCGTCATGTGCAGGGATCCCATGATGCGTACGCCCTCCAGGGGCCTGGCGGCGGCGTACTTTTCACGCACGGCCATCAGGCCGGGCATCTCATGCTCCGCAATATCCAGTTCCCTGCGTCCGAAATCCGCCAGTCCGATATCGCGCACCTTGTATTGTTCCGTTTCTGAAAACATGTCTGTAAGAGTTATCGTAGAATTAATGGAGAAGTTGTTTCAGGAAGGCCAGGCGCGTTTCGTCCAGCTGTTCCCAGGGCAGCTCCGGATTGGTGAAATGCCCGTAATGCGTTGTCTTCCGGTAAATAGGCTGAAGCAGGTTCAGCTGTTCCACCATATCCGCAGGCTTGAAGGAAAAGATGCTTTCCAGCGCATTTTCAATGGATATTTCCTCCACCTTCCCGGTACCGAACGTATCCACCCGGATGGAAACCGGAGCGGGGTAGCCGATGGCGTAAGCCACCTGCAATTCACATTTGTCCGCCAGTCCGGCAGCCACAATGTGCTTGGCAACCCAGCGGCACATATACGCGGCGGAACGGTCCACCTTGGACGGGTCTTTCCCGGAAAAGGCTCCGCCGCCGTGGCGCCCCATGCCGCCGTACGTGTCCACAATAATTTTGCGGCCCGTCAGGCCGGAATCCCCGTGGGGACCTCCCACCACGAATTTCCCGGTGGGGTTGATGAAGTATTCCGTCCTCTCATCCAGAAGCTCCGCAGGAAGCACATTTTTAATGAGTTTGACGCAATATGAGTAAATCGTGTCATGGTCCACGTCTTCCGTGTGCTGGGTGGAAATAACTACGTTTTCAATATGCGCGGGACGCCCGTCTTCGTCATAGGCCACAGCCACCTGGGACTTGCAGTCCGGGCGCAGCCAGTCCACATGCCCGCGTTTACGCCGCCTGGCCAGCTCAATGAGCAGCTTATGCGCAAATACGATGGGGGCCGGCAGCAGCTCCGGAGTCTCGTTCGTTGCGAAGCCGAACATAATTCCCTGGTCTCCGGCGCCCTGCTCCGCATGGCCCTTGCCCTCCGCCTCCCGGGCGTCCACCCCCTGAGCAATATCCGGGGACTGTTCCGTGAGCAGGTTTGTGAAAAAGACGGTATCCGCATGGAAAACATCGTCGTCCTGCCTGTTGCAATACCCGATCTCCCGAATAGCCTGGCGGGCGATTTTCTCCGGATCAATCACCGCTTTGGTCGTCAGCTCTCCGGCAATAATGACCATATTGCTTTTCACCAGCGTTTCACATGCAACGCGGCTAGTTTTGTCTTGAGCCAGGCAGGCGTCTAAAATAGAGTCGGAAATGTAGTCGGCCACCTTGTCCGGATGGCCTTCACCAACGGATTCCGACGTAAAGATGTGAGGGGTGTTTCTGCTCATATCGATAAATCTTGATGCGTTGATATATTATTCCGCTATGAAGTCAACCCTAAAAACGCTCAAACTCCTGGCAGATCCCACCCGCCTGCGCATCATCAACGTTCTGAATGAAGAATCCCTGAGCGTCGCGGAACTTCAGGAAATTCTCGGCATGGGGCAAAGCCGCATCTCCACCCAGCTGGCCCAGCTCCGGCAGGAAGGAGTGGTGGAGGACGCCCGTTCCGGAAAAAACGTCTTCTACACTCTTTCCCTGGCAGGCGACCTGCACAACGTCGCTCTGAAAGCCTGCGAGGAATTGCCGGAAGCGGAAACGGACAAAAAAGCCCTTCAGGTTATATTGGACAAGCGCAAAAACCGCACCCAGGCCTATTTTGACGAAGTAGTGTGCCGTCTGGGCAAGAATTACGCGCCCGGCCGTTCCTGGAAAGCGCTGGCCGGAGCTCTGCTCCGCATTCTGAACTATGACGTAGTGGCGGACCTGGGGGCCGGGGAAGGTTTCGTTTCCCAGCTCATCTCCCCCAGCGCCAAACAGGTCATTGCTGTGGACAACTCCCCCAGCATGGTGGAGCTGGGGCAGGAGCTGGCTCGCAAACATGGGCTGGACAACCTGGAATACCGCCTGGGCGACATCGAAGCGCCGCCCATCAAATCCGGCACGGTGGACCTGGCTCTCCTCAGCCAGGCCCTTCACCATGCGCAAAAGCCGTCCAGAGCGCTGGAAGCCGCGTGGAACATCCTGAAGTCCGGCGGTTGCCTGGTGGTGCTGGATCTGCTCCAGCATGGCCAGGAGGAAGCCCGTGAACTTTATGCGGACCGTTGGCTGGGCTTCACGCCCGCCGCCCTGGAAAGCATGCTGAAGGAAGCGGGATTCCAAAACATCCACACGGATATTGTGGACAGGGAGCCGGACCCGCCCCACTTCCAGACTCTGATGGCCGCCGCCTGGAAACCGTGACATACAGCCGTCTCAATCCATTTTCCATCCGGAATAACCGGGGCGGCCCCTCCGGCATGCCTCCGCAAGATTTTTCACGGCGCCGGAATGCCGCCGTCCATAAAAAACCGCTACATCCCCGACTCCCTGTCCTCCGGAGGCCTTTCCGCAGGAAAGGGGCGGCTGCCGGATTGCAGGGCCTCCCGCACTCCCCGGACAATATCCATCATCTGTCCTGCGGACAGCTCTTCCTTTCCCTCAATTTCCTCATCCACCAGCTCTTTCATTTCCTCCAGCAGATGCTCCGGTTCCAAACGGTAAGTAAGCAGTACCCGGAACAGCTCCCTTCCGGCAGCCTGCAAAGGAACCGCAGGAAAATCCGTAACACTTTTCAAATCTTTCTCTTCAAAGGAATTCAGAAGTTTTGCATACCGGAGGAAAGCACGCCTGAATTCCTCCGGGCATCCGTTCGTATCCACTGAAGCCAAATACCGGCGAAAAGAAATCTCCGCCGCCAGATGCACGCCCTCCTCTCCCGTGGATTCCGCCAGCCATGTTTCCTTCTGCTTCAGATGCACCAGCAGAAGAACCTTCCGCATGGCTTCCCTCTGTTTTCCCTTGGGTCCCCTTTTCAGTCTGACCAGGTCCAAATCCAGATCCGCGGCATCGGGACGCGCCACATCCTGGGCGGGAGACGCACCCAGGGCGGCCGCCATCATGACAAACGGCAGCCACCTCCTCAAACATTCCCGAATATGGACCATTGCGGTCAGCAATTACATGAAAGGCTCCGGAAAAGCAATACAAATCCAGCGCCTCCGGCATGAAGAAAATCCATGCCGGAATGTTGTGCCCGCACAGGGGAAATCCCGAACCCACAAATCATCCCAACATGAGCGCCCCCCTCTGTCTTCAAAGCGGTTTCAGGCAGGAAAAAGCGGAAAAAACGGCGGGCGCATCCACCCCCGGCTACTGTCCGGGAAGAGCGGCTTCATGCCAGCCGGAGAGATTGACGGGCACACGGGCATATGAGAAAAAGCCGTCTATGCTATTCGCAGTAGTGATTTTCCTTTCCGTGGTCGTGCTCGGTGTCATTGCCGCGCTGCGTTTCACCAAAGGCATCATTCCCCTGCGCACCTACGAATCCCGGGAACTGCCCGGCTTCCCCGGCCCGGCAGGATTGATCCACCGCCTGGACGGAGCGGAAAAACGCCAGCGGAAACTGGAGGAAGCCCGGTTCCCCGGAGTGGATGAAAACGGACTCATCAGCCTTCCTCCGGCATGGGAAGACAAAGTGACCGCAGGCAGGCTGGCCTGCGTAGCCCACACCTGGGCCATGAGCAGCCTGGTCCGGGAAGACCCGGCGGCGGCCAAAGCCCGCAAAACCGCCTCTGTGCGCGCCACGATGATTCCCTTTTTCACGGCTCTTATTCTGCTGGGAATGCTGGCGGCCGGACTGTTGAAATTCCAGATTGCGCTGGCCATCGGACTGGCCTGCTGGGCCTTTTTCACTTTCTCCGCTTTTCCCTCCCAATTCCGCGAATGGAAAGCGGCGGAAATAGCCAAATCAGGGCTGAAGGAAGCCGGACTGTGGCCCGTGCTGCCTTCGGACGCCATGGCTGTGGAACAATGCCTGAAAGCGCTGTCATGGTGCAATGTGGCAGGCTTCCGGCGCATTCTGCCCAGATAGCGGCTTCCCTGGCGAGGAAACGCATTTTTCCGGTCAAACCGGCCTTCGGAAGAAAAAAATCTTGAAACAGGGGTGCGTGTAACCCACTCTTTCACCGTCGTCAACTTTTTCTCTACCGTTTCCACCTCTCCATGAATGAGTCCGCAAACCCCATCCTCAAGTACTTTTCGGAATTCAAAATCCTAAAAACCGTATCCAAGGATTTCTGGCTTACCAACGTCGTCCAATTCTTTGACGGAATGGCCTACTTTTCCATGATTACGGTATTCGTCCTCTACCTGACGGACTATTGCAGCTTCAACGATGCGGACGCTGCCCTCTGGGTAGGCCTGTACACCCTTTTCATCTCCGCCTTCGTCTTTGCGGTGGGTTCCATCTGCGACATCATCGGCATACGGCGCACCTACCTGATCGGCTTCATCATCCTCATCGCCGGGCGCCTTATCATGGGCTTCGGCCCGGATATCAGCCCCACCGTAGACTCCGGAAGGGTGGCCGTCATGGCGGGCATCCTGATTATGTCCTTCGGCACGGCGTTCATGTCCCCCGTCATCCAGACCTCCATCCGGCGCTTCACCCCGCTGAAAGCGCGCGCCACGGGTTTCAACATCTATTACCTGCTGATGAACATTTCCGCCGTCATAGCGAACGTGTTCCTGATTGAATTTTTCCGCAAGCAATTCGGCGCCGTGGACGGAGGATACTGGATCATCAACTTCGGAACGCTGATGGTGCTGCTGGGATGCATCACCACGCGCTTCATCAATGAAGACAACTACGCGGAACCCAGCGAACGGGAAGCGAACCTCAACGCCCCCCTCCGCAGGCCCCTCCAGCTTTTCATGGAAGTGTGGAGGGAATCCGCCTTCCGCAAACTTATCCTTTTCCTTGTGCTGACCATGGGTGTGCGCATCGTCTTCACGCTGCAGTTCCTGGTGATGCCCAAATACTATGTGCGCACGCTATATGACGACTTTGCCATAGGCTCCATCAACGCCGTCAACCCGGCCATCATCGTTTCCGGCCTCATTCTGCTCATTCCGGTACTGGGCCGCTTCTCCACCGTGGGACTCATGATCGTGGGCATGTCCATCTCTGCCTTCTCCCTCGTTTTCATGGCCATTCCCATTGAATGGTACTACCTAGTGCCCGGCATTGAAACGCGCTCTCAGGCGTATCTGGTAGCCATTGTGGCGCAGATCCTGGTGTTCGCATTCGGGGAACTGCTCTTCTCCCCCCGCTTCTCCGAATACGTGGCGCGGGTGGCTCCGAAAGACAAGGTAGCCTCCTACATGTCTCTGGCAGCGCTTCCCATGTTCATCGCCAAGCCCATCAACGGCATCATCGGCGGCCTGCTCGTCGCCTACCTCTGCTATGACGGCATCTGCGCCAAGATGGATACCGGGCACATCGGCTTCTGGGACTCCCCGGAATTCATGTGGACCATTTACCTGGCCATGGCCGTAATCAGCCCCATCGCCATCATCATGACCAGAAAGACCATCACCTCGGACCATCCCGAGGAAGATGCGGAACCGCCGTCCATCAGCGCTATTGAAACGGAAACGGATCCCGCCCTGACGGCGGAAGAACTTACGGAAGCCAACTCCTGACCTTACGAGACTATGAACCAGCACACGCGCAACATCATTGTGGATTCCCTCATTCTGGTAGCTTTCAGTTCCATCCTCGGCGGTCTCAGCCTGTTGGTCTCCAAATCCTTTTCCGGAGACCCCAATCCGGCCCTGGACCTTATCACCGTAATGAAAAAAGCGGAGGCCAAGGAAGTCAACGCCTCCTCAGAACAGGAGGAGAAGGATGCACGGGTCAAGGGAATGAAAGAATTCGAACAAACCCTGAAAGAAGGGGAAAAACTGGCTGCGGCGGAAGGAAAGGCTTTTGTCAACATGACGGATCCACATGGAAGAACTCCTGTCATGTGGGTATGCTACGCCAACTACAACAACATTGAAACCACGCTGAAGCTGGAAGCTACGCGGGCTCCCTACCTGGGCCGGCTTCTGGAAGACCCCCGCGTGGAAATAGACCGGAAGGACAAGGACGGATGGACCGCGCTGCACTGGGCTTCCTGGAGCGGGCTGGACCGCCTGTCCGACATGCTGATTGAAAGGAAAGCAGACATTAACAAACGGGAAGGCAACGGATTTACGCCCCTCATGCTGGCGGCTATGCGCGGCAATTTCCAGGTGGCGGCCCTGTTGCTGGAAAAAGGGGCGGATATGACCGCCGTCAACAAATTTGGGAAAAATGCCCTTCAACTGGCGGAAGAAGGGGCTCTCGCCTATCAATCCAGCTTTGACCTCACCAAGACGGAAGTTTCCAAAGCCCCGGTGGATTCCTTCATCCGTGCTTATGAGAAAGCCGTGGCCGGCCTGTCGCCCGCCCAGGCCCCGGAATTCATGGAAGCCATGAAAAAAGCCGTGGGACGCCAGTCATTCGTGGAAACAGGATACGTTCTCCAGCTCATCACGCGCTCCCTGAGCTCCAAAAACCTGCTCACGGAAGAACAATCCGGGAAATTCCGGGAGGAAATCACCGGGGCAATCGCGAAAGACTCCCGGATCATCGATGTCCGCGGCGTGGCTTTTGAACACACCGTGGACCTGCTCCGCAAAGCGGCGGGACAATAGCGGCCTTTCCTTCAGGGTTCAGACATCCGCCACTTTTGCTCTTGACGCTTTCACGCCTCCTTTCTAGGATTCGCGGCATATCATGGTTAGAGCATTGCGCACCGGCATCATGCTGCTCACCCTTCTGCTGGTCGTCGTAGGCGGAACGGGTATGGTTTCCGTGTGCCCGTGTCATGAAGAAATTTTCATTTTTTCCTGTTCCTGCCATCAGGATGCCGCCCCCTGCGAATGCCACGGGGATAACGCTCCCCGCGCCGGTTCTTCCACTCCTACGGCCGGGCATCTTTGCGAACACAGGCAAGTGGAGATTAGTGACCTGACGGTGCCCGTGCCTCATGCTCCTCTGCCCCAGCCTTACGTCATCTGGCAGACACTACCGGATTTCCATCATCTGTCCCGGTCTCTCCTTCTAACAAGCCAAACATCGGATTCCGCAACACCGGCTCCCCCTGACCCCTTCAGGAACGCCGGCCCGATGCATGAAGGCTTTCAACTTCCCCTGCTGATTTAACGGCTTTTTCAAAAACGTCCTCGGGAGGCGTTTCCTGCGGTACGCTGCCTTTAATATGGCGTCCGCTTTTATTTGTTTCCGCGGAATTATTCGCCGCATTGTCCAAAACTGATTGGATCGAACTGTCTTTATTATCTTTTTCATCATGAAATCCACACCATTCTTCGCCGGGCTCGGCCTGACAGCCCTGCTCAGCTCATGCAGCATCTATCACAGCGCACCTATCGACCTGAACGAGGAGGAAGCCTCCTGGAAAGAGACGTCCCGCATAGATTTCCCTACCTCCATCACCCAGAACCAGGCTCGCCGGATCGGCCTGGTCATGAATCCGGAGCTGAACAAAGCCCGGCTAAAACTGGCCTCCAGCAATGAAGTAGCCAGGCAATCGGGCTGGTGGAACGATCCCTCCTTTTCCTGGGATATTGAACAAGTCCTCCAGGAAAATACGGTCAACATGTCCGGCAGCCTGGGCTTCACCATTCCTGTAACCGGCCTCCCCGCCCTGGAAAAAAAAGTGGCGGAACAATACAAGGAGGCTGATTTCTGGACACTCCGCCAGGCGGAACTGGATTTTCTCAGTTCCCTGGACCAGGCATGGAGCAAATTGGCCGTTACCCAGCGCCGCAAGGCGGTCATCCGGGAACGGCTGGATGCCATCCGGCAGGAAAACGGCATGATTGAACAGCTTATCGGCGCGGGGGAAGTGGATTTTTCTTCCCGGCAGGTAGCTTCCCAGCGGATGAATGACGCTATCCGAGAGCTCCAAACCGTAACGGAAACGGAATTGGAGCAAAAAATGGAACTCGTCAAACTGATGGGGCTGCATCCTTCTGCGGTACGGAAACTCGGATTCCTGACAAAACAAGGGTTCCATCTGCCCTCCGCCGTACCGGCTCCCGGTCCTTCAGCCTTGACCGCCTCTCCAAAAATCAAGGCTCAACTGGCAACCTACGCTACCACGGAAACATTATTCAAAACGGAGATCCGCCGGCAGTATCCGGAGCTGGAGCTCGGCCCCTCCTTCACCCGTGATGATGGAGAAAAGGAAGTGGGCGGGGAAATAGGGTTCAATCTTCCTCTTTGGAACCGCAACCGCAAGGCCATCGCGGAAGCCCGCGGCACACGGGACTTGTCCAGGCAGGAAACTATCCAGCTTTGGAAAACGGAATTATTCAATGCTCGCCAGCTTGACGCCAGCCAGCAGATGGCGCTTCGCCACTGCCGCACGGAACTTCAGCGCATGGAGGCCTTCGCCTCCTCCGTCCGGACTATGGAAAAGCTGCACGGCATTGGGGAAGCATCCCTGCTGGAACTGGCGGAAAACCGCCACCAGCTTTACGAAAGCCGCCTGGCTTTCCTGGACAATCTGGACAAGCTGCTGGCCGTTCAGGCCCAGCTCCGTTACCTCACCCACGCCAACCTTTAATCCACATCAACCCTCCACCATCTTTAATGAACATGAAACATCTTTATTTTTCCATCATCTTGGGCCTGGCTCCTGTTTTCAGTCTCCATTCCGCACGCGGAGAACAAGCTGCCCCTGCGGAACACAAACACGAGGACGGCTCTGCCTGCACGGCGGACCACGGCCATGACGACCACCAGCACAAGGCAGGGGAAACCTGCACTCAAGGCCATGCCCATAAAGAACACAGGCATGCGGACGGAACCGTCTGCACAGGCGACCATGAACAGGAAGGCCACCAGCACGCGGAAGGGGAGGCCTGTACAGGCGACCACGAACACGAAAAGGCTGCGGAAAAGAATTCCGGCCAACCAGGAGATATGATTCCCGTGCATGTGGATGAAAAAGCGCGCCATTCCCTGGACATGCGCTTTGAGAAAGTGGCGGAAGCCTCCCACGGCGCGGCAAAAACCCTTCACGGCCAAATGGTCATTCCTCCCCATGCGGTGACTACATACGCCCTTCCCGCCGCAGGGCGCGTGACATTCAACGTCAAGTCCGCACAACAAGTGCGCAAAGGGGAACTGCTGTACATACTGGCATCCCCGGATATTGTGGAAATGGAAGGGAACGCCTCCCAGGCCAGGGCCGCGCTGGACCGCGCCGCAACAGAACTCGGCACCCTCAGGGAACGCCGGGCCCAGTTGGAAAAAATCGGTACCCGCAACAGCGAACTGAATACTTCCATCCAATTCAAAGAGGCGGAAATCCATAGCCTCCGCGCCGCCCTGACCGCCAGCAACAATAAATTAAAACTGGTAATGGAATCCGGTGTATTGAAAAATAACCTTCTTTACATATACGCAGCAGCGGATGGTTCCGTCCAGTCCGTGAACATGACCCAGGGGGCCTGGGGAGAACAGGGCGCACCTGCCCTCGTCATGACCAATAAAGGGGATCTGGAATTTACCACGACCATTTATGGGACGGATCCCGTCCATTATGCAAAAGCCCGGCTGGCTCTGACCAGCGGTAAAAACACGGAACTGCTGAACGGCACCCTGAGAGTAGCCGAACAGGTAGATCCCGCCACCCAGTCCCGGGCTTTGTATTTCACTCCGGACCACTTACCGGAAGGAACGCATGCCGGCCAGCTGGCCCGGCTGGATTTATATTCCCATGACGCCGTCTCGGAGGGCTTTATTCCCGTCCCGAACAGCGCCGTCGTCAAGGTAGGGGTGAACGACGTGGTTTTCATCAAGGCCGGGGACGACACATTTGTCATGAAAAAGGTGGAAACACAGCCCTCCCGGCAGGGAAAAACACCCGTCAGAGGGCTGATTCCGGGACAGACTATCGTCACCAAGGGAGGGTATGAATTGAAATACATCCTGCCCACCGGAGAGGCTGGAAGCAAAAAAGCTGCCGGACACTTCCACGCAGACGGCCAGTTCCACGAAGGAGAACACTGAACGGTGTACAAAAAAAGATTAAGGAACAAACACCACTAGCGCCTTGGAACGCTCCCTTGAATCTTCGGTATTTAGCAACCAGAATCCATGAACTTCTTAATTTCATTCTGCCTGAATAACAGGATCACCGTGATTTTGCTGACGATTGCGCTGGCAATTATCAGCATCTTCGTGGTGAAAAACATTCCCGTGGACGTATTCCCGGAACTGAAGGTTCCGCGTGTCACTATCCAGACGGAAGCCCCCGGCCTTACTGCGGAAGAAGTGGAACAGTACATCACCATTCCCATTGAATCCGCCATGAATGGTACCGCCGGGGTCAAGGGCGTCCGCTCATCCTCCGGCAGCGGACTTTCTTTCGTATGGGTGGATTTCGACTGGGACAAAGATATTTACCAGGCCCGACAGATTGTAACGGAACGTCTTGGGGCAGTCCGGGAATCTCTGCCGGAAGGTACGTCCCCGGAACTGGCTCCCATTGTCTCCATAACGGGGGAAATCATGCTCATCGCCCTGACGGGAGACAAAGACACCTCCAAGCTGGACATGCGGCAACTGGCGGAATACAAGCTGCGCACGCGCCTTCTGGCCATTCCCGGGGTGGGTCAGGTCACGGTGCTGGGCGGGCGGCTGCCGGAATACCAGGTGATTTACGACCCCAATAAACTCAAACTGGCAGGGGTGGACCTTTCCAGCCTGAAAACGGCTATTCAGGAATCCCAGTCCTCCGTCCCTGCAGGGTATCTGGAGGATGTAGCAGGACAGGAACTCCCTATCCAGCAGGATACCCGCACCGCCAATATTGAACAGCTCAACCGCGCCCTGGTTCCGGATCATGCCTCCGGAATACTTCGGCTTCAGGATGTGGCGGAAGTCAAGATAGACGGTGCGCCGCGGCGGGGAGATGCCGGATTTATGGGGGAAGATGCCGGATTTATGGGGGAAGATGCCGTGGTGCTTTCCGTGCAGAAGGTGCCGGGAGCCAATACGCTGGCCCTGACGCAGGCCGTGGACGCAGCCGTCAGGGAATTCAGCCAAAGCCAGCTTCCCAAGGGAATGGAACTGCACACCGCAGCCTATCGGCAGGCGGATTTCATAGAAATGTCCCTGGACAACGGCACGGAAACCCTCATCATTGCCGGAGTGGTGGTCATGATCGTCATTTTCCTGACGCTGCTGAACCTGCGCACGGCCATTATCACGCTGATCTCCATGCCCCTGTCCATCCTGTTCGGGATGATGATGTTCCCTGTCTTCGGGCTGGCCATCAATATCATGACCCTGGGCGGCCTGGCCGTGGCCGTGGGGGACGTGGTGGACAACGCCATTATTTTCGTGGAAATAGCCTGGAGGCACCTGAACCGGAACGCCGCCCTGCCGAAAGATAAGCGCAAGAGCAAGTATGAGGTGCTGATGAAAGCCAAGAGCGAAATCGTAGGCTCCATTTCCTTCTCTTCCGTCATCATCCTGCTGGTATTCACTCCGGTGCTCTTAGATCGGAAGAGCAC
>CAJKMG010000027.1 GCA_905200945.1 uncultured Akkermansia sp.
TCCCCTTAAGGATTTTTATCTCCCGATCCCCTATTTTTCGCTTGCACGTTTATTCCCATTCATGTATTTCACAAGGGATAAAAGCCTGTCAGGGGCCTGCCATCGCGCTCCGCTGCGCGGATCGATGCCCATGCCCTTCCGCATTTCCTCCGTGCGGTTATTCGCCAAAGGGTTATGCAATGTATCAAAACTTTTTCCATTCCCCAGAACCCAGAATATATGCGTATTTTACCCATCCTGGCCTTTACCTGCCTTTTCGGAAGCATTTCCTTCGCCCAAGGACAAAGCCGCACCCCCTCCAGGCCGGACCCGGCCCAGCCGGCAGCAAATGCTCCGGCGTCCGACACTGTGGACAAGTCCCTGCCGCCAGCCGCCGTCAACGGCATCCGGTTCGTCCTGAAGGAGCCCATGTCTCTTCCTTCTCCCATTTACATGCCTATTGATTCCAAAAGGCTGGAAAAAGTGGAAATCCGCGCCGCCCTTCCGGGACGCCGCAGCGTTTACCCCAGGAGCAAGATCATTACCCTGTTCGGTGGCCTGGACCAGAAAGGCATGCCGACCAATAAACTCGTCAGCAAGCCCCTGCCGGCCGATCTTGGCTCCAAAACCCTGGCTCTGGTGGGCAAAAACAGTAAAGGGGAATTGACGCTGGATTTTATCAATGAGTCGGAATTGCCGCTGAACTGCGTTTACATCCAGAACCTGACCGGCCGCACGTTCACCCTGGAGCTTCCCAAGCCTCCTTCAGGAGAAAAGAGCGCTATCGAACTGCCCAGCAAGTCCACTTACATTTTTGGCAAAAATTCCACAGACAGCAGTATTTCCCGCACCACCCCCGCCAATTTGACGTACATGACCCGTTTAAAGAACGGCAAAGTCGTCAAGGTGAAGGACAGAGGCATGATGCTGACGACCTACCCGGGACGAAAAGTAGTCATGATTATTTCCCCGGATTCCACCGGCCGCACCGTCGTTTTGACGGAATTGATGATTTTCAAGGAAAGGCCGGGGGCGGCTTCTTCTGACAAGTAAGTTCTCTTCTGATATTCGGGAAGCCGAAAACTGCTCTGGAGTATATCCGGATTATTCAGAAAAACGGGCATTGCTGCCCGTTTTTTATTTTTCATTTTTCTTCTCTTGATGCCATGGATTGGGGGAATAAACTACTCCGGACATTTTTCCGGCACGGGAACAACGTCCGCCCTATTTCCCGCGGCTCCAATGCGGCAAGCGGAGGAAGAGGTCTCGAAGCCATGCGGCTTGCCGAAAGATTCACTTGCTGCCTTCCGGCATCCGGGCAGGCTTAATAAACTTTGGGCACCAGGCCCTGACGGCTCATCTTATCCTCCACCTTTCGCCGGTTTTCCTCCAGACGCCGGGCGTCATAGGAATCATCCACAGGCTGAGCCTCCGGAATGTTTTCCCCGCGTCCCGCCCGGTATTGCTGCACCTGCGGGAGCACCCCTTCCACCAGTTCCCGGCATATCCAGGAAGGCAGGATATAGGTCTCCGTACGTCCGGCACGGCTCAGGGCCAGACCCACAAATTTTCCGTTGACGTCAATGACCGGGCATCCGGCCCGTTCCGGGAACAAGGTCATGTCCGACTGGATAACCAAAGGGAATTCATCCCTTTTCAGGCTCATCCGGTTGCCCATGGAGTTCATCATGTCAAGACGCTTTTGCGGGAACTTCATCACTCTGGGCCTAGGCCCCGTGAGGAGTTTTCCTTCTATTACCTGGTTCCGCCTCCTTACTTCCACGGGAACCGTTTCACCGGGCCGCACCCCGACCATGGCGGCACGGATGGAGTACATTCCGTCCACCGGCTTTCCATTCAGCTTCATCAGCACATCGCCGGCCGTCAATCCGCTGCGGTGCGCGCCGCTTCCGGCTTCCACGCCGCCTATCATGACCCCCTCCCCGTCCCAGCGGGGATCGGAAACGATGCCAAGATAAGGCTGGTCATCCGCCCGCAGGCTGCGCTGGGCCACGGAAACGACTCCAAAGTCGCTCACATGCCCCGTGGGCGATACGGCCGCAATCACATCCCCTTCTTTCGCCTGCACATAGGAATTCAGGTCAATGGGAGGAGCGGGAAGCCCCGGCACATCCATCATCAGCAGATCATGCTCCGGAAGGGCAAAGAGCACCTTGGCGTCATAAACCCGCCCGGAAGAATCCACCAGCATGACAGGACGCTGTTCCTTCTGGAGATCGCTCAGCTTGGTGAGGACCTTTCCTTTCCCCACTACTGTTCCCAAAGCCACCTGGGTATTGCCGGCAACCAGAGCCACTACGGACTTCCCCACCGGAACAGCCACCTTGTCCCATTCCCGGAAAATCTCCTTGGCCTGGCTGTCCAGCACGCTTTTGTCCTCCGGGGCAATCATCTGCTCCGGAGGCAGCGGGGAAGCTATTTCCTGGGCATACGCGGAAGCCGCCGCAAATGCCGCCCATAAGTATTTCATCATCATCCTTGAGTTTGTTCCTGGCATTTCAGGCCGGACATCAGGTCGCCGCGCCTGCCGAATGTAAGATCCGCCTTGTAAGCCGTACCTTTCCTCACCACCACCAAGGGAACGGTTTCCCCCGGACGGTGCCTGCCCAGTTCACGGAGCATATCCCGCACGGAACGCAGGCTCCGGCTGTCCATGTGGGTAATGACGTCCCCCGGCCGGATGCCGGCGGTATCCGCCGGAGAATTCACCACAACGTCTTCCACCACCACGCCGTCCACGCCCAGCACATCCATCATGGCAAACCCGAGCACAGGAGATTCGGGGTCCGCCATGGGATGAAGGCCCAGCTGGCCCCAATGCCTGCCGGAGAGCAGTTTGTCCCAGTCTCTCCTGAAAACGGAAACAGGGACATGGTTATTGATTTTCAACATAGGGCCAATGGAGGAATGGATGCCTACCAACTTGCCGGACAAGTCAAAAAGGGGACCGCCGGAATCTCCGCCAATCAGCGTACATTCCGAAATAAGGAAGCGCTGCTTCCCGTCCGTGCACAATCTTCCCATGCGGATGGGCGCGCGGCGTTCCGGGTCAAATCCCTTGGAATGGCCCAGAGCCACCACAAAATCCCCCACATGAAGACCGTCGGATTCCCCCAGTTCCACATGGGGATAGTTGCCTCCGTCCATGATTTGCACCATGGCGGCATCCCGCGTGAAATTGGCTCCCAGCACCCGTCCCTTTACCACGCGCCCGTCAGCAAAGACCACGCGCATGATTTCATCGCCGCCCACGACGTGGGCCGCCGTCAAAATCAGGCCCTGCGGAGAGACAATGACGCCGCTGCCCGTCTCTCCCCCGTCGGAAACCAGAGCCACCGTAGCAGCCGTGACCCTGGAGGCCACCTCATGCACATGTTTCTGCAAATCCGCCATGGAAGAAACATTCCCCGCAAGGCTCGCCCCCCCTGACAGCAGGGACACAAGCCCCCCAACGACCAAGCAACAAAAACTCGTCATTCTCAATAGTGATATCATGAAATTACCGATAATCGAATGATAGGACATACCCTACTGTATAAACGTTCAAAACGGCAGAATTTTGTCTATGGATTGCGACATGGCGCCACATCTTTTGCTTAGACCATTCCGGTTATTTATGATAAAGTCCGGCCCACGGATGGGGTTAAACGACAAATCAAGGAAACGAAATGCCGCCTCCTGGAGGGAACGCATCCAAGATGGAGAAATGTCTTCCCGTTCCCAGACGGAACGCAAAAAAAGGCCCCTTCCCCGTCCATCCTATCCCGGGTTGCCGCAGGAAGCTCCTGATCCGGCTGTCATTCCCGGCCCTACCCGCAGAACGGGGAATTCCCGCAATGGTCCTTCCCGGTATGACACGCCGCCCCGGAGACGGGCCTCCCACCCGTCTCCGAAGGAAGAGTACGAAGACAATCCGGAAAGAGAAGAAGAAAACCGCCCCGCACGCGCAGGAACCATGCGCAGGCCGCGTTTCACGATTTTCGGAGCCCTGCTGTTTGTCCTGCTGATGCCGTTCCGTTTCATCGGTTCCCTGACGCGGAATATCCGCTGGTTCATTTGCTGGCCCCTGCGCATTCTTTTGGGATGCTGCTTCGTCGGCATCGTGATCGGGTCCATCCTGGTGTTTCTTTACGGCACCATTTCCAACCGCTATGACATTTCCGAGGTAAAGAGCAACATCCCGGAACGCACGGTGATTCTGGACCGTAAAAACCGGACTATCGGAACCCTGCACGGGGAAAACCGCAAGCGGGTATCCCTTCAGGAAGTTCCTCCCGTTTTTATTGATGCCCTGCTCCTGCGCGAAGACAACCGCTTTTACGACCATGGCGGCGTGGACTGGATAGGCGTGGGCCGCGCCTTTGCGCAGGTGCTCAAGCACAAGAGAGCTACGCAGGGGGCTTCCACCCTGACGATGCAGCTTGCTAAAATTACATATAACCACCGGGAGCGCAACCTCCATTCCAAACTGACGGAAGTGGCCCTGGCGAAACGCATTGAAGCCACTTATACGAAGGACGAAATTCTGGAGACTTACATCAACCGCATTTTCTGGGGGCACACCTTCCTGGGGATAGCGGCGGCGGCGCGGGGATATTACGATAAGGAACCCCGGGATTTATCCCTGGCGGAATGCGCCACCCTGGCCGGCATTATTTACGGCCCAAATGATTTTTCCCCCATCAAACACCCGGAGGAAGCAAAAAAAGTGCGCGATATCGTCCTTGGACTGCTGAAAAACGAAGGCAAGATTACGGAAGTGCAGTATCAGGCGGCCCTGGCGGAGCCTATCGTCACCCGGACGCCCCAATCCCGGTCTGAGGAAAATTACGCCATGGGTCTCGTGCGCCGGGAGCTGGACGCCATTCTGGAGGAAGAAGACATCCGCCTGGGAGGGCTGGTGGTGCATACCACATTGGACCTTGATCTGCAGAACGCCACGCTGGACGCCATCAATAAGCACATGGACGCGCTGGAAGCCCGCAAGGATTTCAAGAAGCACCTGGCCTCCCTGCAGGCCAGGCGGGAGAAGAGGGGAATCCTGAAAAACAAGCTGACCACCAAGGCGGAATATGAGGCCTCCCTGGCCGCCTGGAAGGCGCTCCCTGCGGAACAGAAGGAAAAGACGCAGCCGCCGATGCCTAATTATATCCAATCCGCCGCCGTAGTCATGGACAATGCCACAGGGGCTCTTCTGGCCGTTGTCGGCGGCCGGGACGCGGAAGAATCCAAGCTGAACCGCGCCATTCAGTCCAGGCGGCAGACCGGCTCCCTGTTCAAACCGTTCATTTACGCCACGTTTTTCCAGCAGGGCAATTCTGCGGATACCCGCATTTCGGATGACAGGATTGCGTACGGGGAAATACGCGGAGCCGCCAACTGGTCTCCCCGCAATTCGGACGGAACGTACCGGGGCATGAAGCCGGCCTCCTTCGGCCTCATCCTTTCCCGCAACACCATGTCCGTGCGCATCGGCAACCGCGCCGGCTTGTCCAATGTCATTCAATCCGCACAACTGGCGGGCTTTCACGGAAATATTTCCCGCACCCCGGCCCTTTATCTGGGCACGTGGGAAGCGTCCCCTCTGGACATCGCCAGCGCCTACAGCGTTTTTGCCAACGGAGGCGTACGACCCACGCCGTACATCATTGACCATATTACGGATTCGCAGGGCCAGCCGCGCTTCGCCATCACCAAAAGCAAGCGCACCGTCTATTCCCAGCGGGCGGCGAACATAACCTCTTCCATCCTCCAGCAGGTCTGCAAGCCCGGAGGCACGGCAGGAAAAATTACCGCGCTGGGCTTTAAATCCCCCTGCGGCGGCAAAACCGGAACCACGAATAATTATACGAACGCATGGTTCGCCGGATATACGTCCAACCTCACCTGCAGTGTCTGGGTGGGGTTCGATTCCTCCACCAAAATTCTGGAAAAAGGCTACGGAGGCACCCTGGCCCTGCCCGTCTGGGTGGATATTATGCTTGCCGCCCAGAAGGAAGGCTATCCCGCCAACGCCATCCGTACGCGTCCCGGTTCGGAAGGGCAGGCCGTACTCGTCTGCCGGGAATCCAATCAACTGGCCCATTCCGGCTGCCAGTACGCCAAGACTGCGTATTTTGAAACCTCCGCCGGCTACCAGGCCCCCGCCAACATGTGTGAACAGCACATTCCCATGGCGGAACCGGATTCGGAAGAGAGCATTCCCTATGCGGAACCGCTGGACGGCAGCGACGATAACATCCCCCTGGCCGAACCCGTGGAAGAAACGGACGGCATCCCCTACGCCACCCCCATTTGATTGCTTATTTTTTCTTATGATTTCCCCATTTTTTCCCTGGTTCCTGGCCTTTCTTCTGCTGATCGCCTGCGTGGCGCTGCTGGTTCTGCTGCTGCGGTACCGGGACCGCTCCGTCCGCCTCGAAGCGGAATCCCGCTCCTGGCAGGAACGGGCGGAAGACAGAACCCAGATGCTCCGCCGGGCGGAAGAGGTGCTGAAAGATTCTTTCGCCGGCATCAGCGCGGAAGTTCTCCGGAACTCGGAAAAACAGTTCCTGAACCTGGCGGAAACGCGGCTGCAAAGCCAGCGCCAGCAGGCCAATCATGACCTGGATTCCCGCAAACAGGCCATCGAGTCCATGCTGAAGCCGGTGAGCGAATCCCTGAAACTGGTCCAGTCCCGGCTGGGAGAAATGGAAAAGGAGCGCGTGGGCGCCTACACGGACCTGAAAACGCAAATCCGCTATATTCTTTCCGGCAATGAAGCCCTGAAAAATGAAACCGCAAGGCTTTCCCAGGCTCTGCACCACAACAGCGTTCGCGGCCAATGGGGAGAGCTCCAGCTGCGCCGCGTGGTGGAACTGGCGGGAATGGTGGAGTACTGCGATTTCACGACTCAGGAAACCCGCTCCAGGGAGGAGGAACGGATACGGCCGGACATGGTCATTCACCTTCCTGGAGGCCGTTCCATCATCATTGACGCAAAAGCGCCCATGGCTTCCTACCTGAATGCCGGGCAGACGGAGAATCCGGAAGAACGCAGCCAGTGGATGGCACGCCATGCCGCGGACGTCAGGAGGCATTTGCAGCAATTAAGCGCCAAGAATTACTTTGCCCAGTTTTCCCCATGCCCCGAATTCGTCATTATGTTCCTGCCCGGGGAATCCTTCTTCCAGGCGGCTCTGGAAGCAGACCCCACCCTGATTGAATTCGGCGCGGAGAACAGAGTTATTCTTTCCACTCCATCCACCCTGATTGCCCTGCTGAAAGCCGTCGCTTACGGATGGAAGCAGGAGCAGCTGGCGGATAACGCCAAGAAAATTTCGGAAGCGGGCGCGGACCTGTTCAATACCTGCTCTGTCCTTTCCGGTCATTTTTCCTCTCTGGGCAAGAGCCTGAACCAGGCGGTAGCCCAGTACAACAAAACCGTTTCTTCTTTTGAACACCGATTCATCCCCCGGGCTCAGAAGTTGAAAAACCTGGGCGTCACCTCCACGAAAGAACTTCCCCGCTCCCTGGAAGATATTACTGAACAGGCCAAATCTGCGGATGTTCCGGATATTCCGTCCTGAAAGAGCAGCAACAATATGGCTTTTTCTCTTCCTGCCCCTCCCGGAATTTTCAACAATTCCTATGCGCGGCAACGGGAAACGGCAGGCTGCTTTCATCATGCAGCCGGGCAGATAATTCCCCCGCGGCGGCGCACACCGGCACCCGGAAAGCGTCCAGAGCGGAACGGGAACTGTAGCCCCACCCCACCAGAATAAGCCGTGTTCCGGCGTTCACAGCCGTGTTGCCGTCATGGGCGGAGTCCCCCACCATGCACACCTGCGCCGGCTCCCTGCCCCAGGAACGGACGATGGACAGCAGGGAGTCAGGTTCCGGCTTACGAGGAAAGCGTTCGGAAAAACCCATCACCTCCCGGAAGGGAATTTCAGGCAGGATATGGCGCACCAGCGGAACTGTAACCGCATGGGGCTTGTTGGATAAAACGCCCAGAGGATAGCCTTCTCCGGCCAGGGACAGCAGCATTTCCCGGATGCCGGGGTACGGAACCGTGCCCTCCTGCCAGGTGTGCGGGTATTCACGCATGAATCCCCGGTGCACCGCTTCAAAAGCTTCCTCCGGCACATTTCCGTTGAAATAGCCTTTCAGGGAAGCCAGGCAAAGCTCCCGGGCGCCCTTGCCCACCATTTCCCGGATGGCGTCCACGGAATGCTCCGGATACCCCAGCGCTTTCAAGGCCAGGTTCAGGCCGCGGGCGATACCGGGAATGGAGTCCACCAGCGTCCCGTCCAGGTCAAAAACAAAACCCGTTTTCATGGATTCAATGGCAGAACCCCCGTTCGGAAGTTTCCACGAATTGGATGATTCTCCTCAGGCAGGCATTTTCCGCATACCCCGAATGCCGCAGTTCCTCCAGAGCTTCATGAACGGTCAGCTTTTTATTGACGAAGAGCTTTTTATAGCACATGCGCACGGCTTTCAGGTCTTCTTCGGAAAAGCCGCGCCTCTGCATGCCGATGGAGTTAACGGAGCGCGTTACGGCCGGGTGGCCCTCCACGATCGTGTACGGCAAGACATCCTGGCTCACGCGGGCCATCGCCCCCACCATGGCATGTTCCCCGATGCTCACAAACTGGTGTACGGCGCAACATCCCGCCAGAATGGCGTAATCCCCCACCGTAACATGGCCGGCGGCGGTAGCGAACCCGGAGAAAATCACATGATTGCCGATCTGGCAATCGTGCCCGGCATGGCAGGAAACCAGGAAAAGGTTGTTATTCCCTATCCGCGTCGCGCCGCCAATGTCCGTAGCCCGGTTGATGGTGGCGTTTTCCCGGAAGACGTTGTTATCCCCCACTTCCAGATAAGTCGGCTCTCCCTTGTATTTCAAATCCTGGCTTTTCAGGCCGATGACGGAAAACGGGAAAAATTCGTTGCCGCTGCCGAAGGAAGAAGGACCGTCGATAACCACATGGCTGTGCAGCACGCAGCCGGGCCCCAGTTTGACATGTTCCCCGACAACGCAAAAGGGACCGATTTTAACATCATCCGCGATCTCTGCAGCAGGATGCACTACTGCCGTTGGGTGTATTTCTGGCATGGCTGAAACAAGTATGAAACAAATTCAGGTGATTAAAAGCCTAAACCCCGCACGGCCGCCTTTTTATCACATTTGGCCGGAAGCGGCCGCATAAGCCTCCATCTCAGGCAGCCAGGGAATCAGCAGAACGTAGATGAGTTGAAGGCACAGAATGACCAGCGCCAGCGTCATCACCACTTTGCGGGGCGTCAGGGGGCTGTTCAGCACATCCGTAGTCCCCAGCTTCCTGTCCCAGGGAGTGAAGCCGAAGCGGCGCACCCACCACCAGGAAAAGAACAGGGCCAGCAGCATCAGGGAAGGAGCAAAACACCCCAGGCCAAGCACCATGACGAACAGGGAGCGCCGGAATGCCGTGGGGAAAGAAAGGCGCCTTCCCCGGTAGTCCCTGACGGAAACGCCCAGCATGGCTTTTCCCGGGGTTGTTCCCAATGTACCAAGAAAGGCAGTTTCAACGAGAACCATCGGGAGGCAGAGGTAAAGCAGAGCTTCATAGGAACCAGGAAGGAAACCGGGATTGAAAGCCAGGCCGGAAACTCTGAGCACGGACAAATACAGCGTCATGTGCATCATGATATCCGCCATTCTGCCGAGAAAACGGACGTACGCATACGGAACTACCAGCGGCGCTCCCTCATCCGAGGCCGTCCCCCCTTCTTCCTGCGGGCAATCCGCATCCGCGGCAAGCGCCGGAGCCTGCTCTTCCCCTGCGTTTTCCAGTCCCTCTTCCTCCCGGTTCCGCCGTTCTCCTTCTCCCCTGCTAACGGCACCTGCCCCCTTCAATGCCGGAAGGTCACGGATACATACCCATTCCGGGCACCCGGCATGCCACGCCCGGGCGTTTTCCGGAATGAGGCCCGCCTCCAGCATGGAAATGACCTCCACTTCCGGCAGAGGCCCCTTCTGTTCATGACCCTGAATCCAGTAAATATCCATAGGAGATTCCTGTTACATACTGCGCAGGGAGCGGGCCGGATCCTGGCGCGCCGTGATCAGGGCAGGAATGATGGATGCCACCACAACCATGACAAAAGCTTTCACCGCCTGCCATGCCAGCTCCGCCCAGTCAATCACCACCGGGATATTCGCCGTGCCGTGGAAGGCCACGGGGAACGGGTCAAAGCCTATTCCCGCAAGAAAACCCTGAATCTGCATGCGGTATTCCAGCACCAGCAGCCCCAACCCTACCCCCAGGAGGGCTCCCACAAAACCGATGATGACGCCCTGCCACAGGAAGACGCGCACCACCTGGAACGGAGTGGCTCCCAACGCCTTCATCACGGCGATTTCCTTTTTCCTCTGGATGGAAACGGTAAACATCACCGCCATGATGCAAAAAGCGGAAATCAGGGAGATGAAGGACAGGACAAAGCTCATCATCATGCGCTCCTTCTGCATCAGTTCAAACCACGCGTTAAAACGGTCATGCCAGGTTTCCAGCGTCCATGCGGAAGAAGGCTTCTCCTTTTCCAGCGCCTGCATCACGGGAGCCAGCATCGTTTCCACATGGTAAGGGTCTTCCACGCGCAGGGCCACGGCCTGCACCACGTCATCCTCATACCCCAGCAATTCCTGGCCGATGACCAGCGGAATGAACAAGTCAGGGCTGGGCGTATGCTGGGAAGCCCGGTAAATTCCAATCACCTCCAGGTCCTTCGGCATCACCAGCTCCTTAATTTTCCGGAAGCATTCCATATCCGCCTCATTTCTTGCCCCGGCTTTGAAACCGCTCAAAACGGTTTCCCATTCCTTCCGCGTTCCTTGCGGAAAGGCCACCCTGCCGTTGTCCGCAAGCTCTCCGTCGTTCAGCACGGCAAGCAGATCCATCAGGCAGGAACGTTCCGCATCCCTGCGCGGGACGGACAACAGCCCGTTAAGCAGGGAAAAGGCCCTGTCCACGGAGGATCTGTCGGCCGTCTCACGCTCTCCCTCCGTCTTCAGGGATTTACCCCACTCTTTCAAATCCTTGAGTTCCCGCGCGTTTTTCTCCGCCAGCATCGGCAGCTCCGTCTGCTGGTAGGCGTGGGAAATTTCCTGAAAATTGCGGGTCGTATAAACCCGGACAACATCCCCCACATTCAATCCCATATTCTCCGCCACAATGGAGGAAACCACAGCCTTTTCCCCCATGTCCAGTTCCGCATCGCCAGCGACCACCAAACGCTTCAAATCCTCCAACTGGGCGGCGTTTTCCGTATCAATGGCCCGAAAAAAGCAGGGCCTCTGCCGCCCCTGCACATCCACCAGCGCATAGTCTTCTATCAGGGCGTAGGCGGACTGGACGCCGGGAACGTGCCTGAGTTTCTCCCCCAAATCCATCCAGTCCGGAATCACTTCCCTCACGCCGAAGTCGTTCCGGTAGCATACCTGGACGTGTGGGGAGTGCGCAAACAGATTACCCTGAATTTCCTTCTGGAGGCCTCCCATGACGGACAAAACGACGATGAGCACCATTACCCCCAGAGAGACGCCCAGCAGGCAAATCAGGGTAATAATGGAAAAGAAAGTCCGCAACGGGTTCAAATACCGCAGCGCCAGGCTCAGGCTGATGTACCGGCTCAATAGGTTCTTCATGAATAACGCGGCACACCTTGCCTGATTGCGCTCCCCTTTCCAAGCCTAAAACATGTTCCGGAAAACGGGCGGCCTTTCTTCTGCCGCGCAATCAGGCAGAAAAGGGGCATCCCCTCTTTTCCTGCGTTGAGAACTTTCCTGTGCCCCGCTCCCGGAAAATATCCCGCGCCAGAATTATTCCCTTCATGCAAACGGATGGGAAAAACAGGAAAAAATCATCATATCTTGTTGACTTCTATTTTTATAGATGTATCCATAGGTTTAATTGCTAAATGGCGCACCTTATCACAAAATTATTGTTGATAAACAGAAATTATTTAAAGATATTCAATTAGAATGAGATCTAACTTTTCCATCTGCAACAGCGTCCGGGGCAATCATCATCTTGGTTTTACCGTTACGCCGGTTTTACAGAAGAGGGAGGGAGAATCATCCGTCTCCTTTTCTTATCATCATGCCGCTCCGTCCTATCCCGGAGACGTGATGCCGGAAACCTCCAAACAAATTCAAGTAGGGGAAGGCGGAGGGGATACCCGTCTGTACGTACTGACGGCCACCGGCACAGTGGATGACCAGGCCACGATTTCAGTAGCGGGGCAAAGCTATACGTCACCCTCAGGCGCCGGAGTAAGAATTAACGGCAGCTTCCCCGGCATCAAGGCCGGGTTTTATACAGTATCCGTCTCCCACATCAACATTGATTATCCTCCCAGGGGGAACGTCTCCTTCCTCAATTGCACCGTAGGCCCGGCCAGCGCCATCTCCATCACGCCTGAAGAGAACGACCCGCCGCAGAAATGCGATTGTGACTGCCCGCCGTGCTCCTGCAATTCGGACGGTGAAACTGCTCCCGGAGGCGCCCCCTCCAGCAGCGGCGCCCCAGTCAGCGGCCGCTCCTCCCTGCGCCGTTTCTTTTCCAATCTGACCTCAACCTCCGGAGGCAGCGGGGTGATGCGGCAATCCTCCGTTAATGACATGGCCTGGTCGGCGCAGTTCGGCATGTTCCGCGGCATATCCCACATGCCGGCGGGACGTCTGGAAATTTCAGCCCACCGATCTTTCTCCCCGGATTTATCCTCCCCGGCTGGCTTGGCCCTGCGGCATCCGCTAGCCACCTTCCTCGCGCTGCCGGAAGGGGGCATGGCGCCCAACACGCTGGTTGCTCTGCTGGATGGGGCCAGTTACACCAACTACATGCTTGACGGCACAGGAAGCGCGTTTTTCCCGGTAGGCGCATCGGGCATCACAACGACCATCCTGGCCCCCGTCCCGGCCATGAGCAGGGAAGCGGAGGCATGCAGCCTTGAGCAGGCCGCCTTCATCCGCGCTTCTTATGCGGGCGGAGGCGCCGCCTTTTACTCTCTTTCCACAGGGCAATGCGAAGGCTATATCTCCGCGGGCGGGTATTTGATGACCGCATCGGAAGGCGAAAATTACCTGGCGATTGTCCGTGGCGAACACGGCGTTATCCGTCAAATATGGAACACCTGGGATGGGCTGGCGGATGTGCTCCCCCTGGAAGGAGGAGGGTATGCCATCAGCATTTATCCGCCCGCGCAGGTCATGGAACCGGAGGAAGAAGGAGCCCTGTTCACCGTTGAAGGGACTCCGGCGAAAATCTTCACCGTGACGGGAGACGAAGCTTTGCAAACCCTCGTCATCTCTGAACGCGACAACACGTTGCCGGCCACTGTACCCGACTTCGTGACCAAATGGACATGGTCGCAAGAAGCCTGGAGCATGGCGAAAGGAACAGGAGAAGATGCCGTTGAAACGCGGAGGGAACGCCTTCAACAGGAGGAAGATTCGCAGGAAAACCGCTACCGCGTCCTCACCCGTCTGATGAAAAACAATGTGGTGGCCTCCTGCACGCTTGAGGAATATGAAACGACCATCACCGGAGAACACCTGCTGAGCCGCACGGAAGGGTACGGAGCCGAAGGGGCGTTGACTACCGTTTACTCCTATGATGACTCCGGCCGGCTTATCTCCTCTGCTTCTCCCAACGCGGGGGAACACAAAACCGTCTACGACGCCGCAGGACGCCCGGTGCTGGAAAACAGCCCATGGGGAGCCAACGGATTGCGGACAGTAAGCACGAAGTACCGTGACAGCGCCGCAGGCTACAGCAGCGAACCGGCCGAAGTAAAAATCCAGCTCTCTACCGTTTCCGCAGTCAACACGTTAAGCCTTGCGGTATATACCTATGCGGAAGAAAACCATGTCAAACGCGTGGAAAAGCGTGAAACGGCGGCAGGCTCTTCCGTCACGCAGCTCAGCGTTACGGAAACCTGGCTGGCCGGCGCGCCGAATGCCTTCGCGGCGGGACGCCTCAAGATGGAACAGGCCGTCAACGGCGTACAGACTCATTATACCTACGCCCCAACCACAGATCATGGGGCCCTCTACAGCGTCACGGCGGAAACGCGCATCAACGGAGAACCCGTTCCCGGCCAGTCAACCCGCCGCGTCAGCTACATCACCGCTGAAGGAAACACCGCAAGGGAAGAAAACCTCGTCCTGCTCCCCACGGGCGAGTGGAGGCAAACCGGCGGCGCTTCCTACTCTTACGACCTTCTCAACCGCCGTGTGGGAACGGTGCGCGACAATGGCCGCACTTCTTCCCGCGCCCTGACCTGCACAGGAGAACCCCTTTGGGAAGTTGACGAAGACGGCGTACGCACGGATTACGCTTATAACACCGCCCGGCAGCTCATTGAAACCACGCGCAGCGAAATAAACGACGGGACTGACGTCGTCACTCCGGAAACGATCACGGCGTATGGACGCGATGCGGCAGGGCAGATAATAAGCGCGACGACCCACATCGGGCCGATGCGGACAACCGAGGAAACTGCTTATGACCTGCTGGGCCGCGTGACCCGCAAAACCGATGTGCTGGGCCGCGTCACAACAACCAGCTACAGCGAAGACGGACTGACGGTTACGACAACCACGCCATCAGGGGCGACGCTCGTCAATACATACAACACAGACGGGAGCATCGCGCATGAATCCGGCACAGGGCAAAGGGAACTCTACCACATTTATGATTTTATCAGAGGCCTGCGCCACACTACCCGGCTGGCGGACAACACAACCATCCTGAAACAGGACATTCGGGACGGCTTCGGACAAACCATTACGCTGACTTCTCCCACCACCCTGGAAAACACCTATCTCTATACCCGCAGCGTTTACAATGCGCTGGGCCAGCTCACCCGCCGCACGGAAGGGACCCAGGCTCCGGTGGAGTATGAGTATGACAGCATGGGAAATCTGGCCAGACAAACCGTTGTGCTCGACTCGGCGTCTCCGGCGGATGCGGCAAAAAACCGTATCCAGACTTTCCAGACAGCCTGGGAAGAACGTGAAGACGGCGTCTATCAAAACGTCGCCGCTACCCGCAACAATGCGGCGGGCAACATGTTAAGCAGCGCTGTCAAACGGCTGGTTACGGAATCCGCCGTTCTGCAAAACAGGCAAATCACCATCGACGAACGCGGCCATGAAAGCATCTGGTGGACCGAATATGGGCAGGGCGCGGTGCGCGTGGAAAAAAGCAGCGTGCCTACCTCCAACATCACAGCTTCCGCTACCGTCGTGGACGGCTTCACGACTTCAGAGACGGATGATCGGGGAATCGTCACCACTTTCACCCGCCGCTACACGGAAACCGGCCTCGTCCGGACGGTCACGGATGGCCGGGGAAACACTTCCATCACTCATACAGACATTGCCGGCCGCCCGATTGCCGTAACCGATGCTGCCGGCAATACGACAAACACGACCTATTGCGCGACCAGCGACAATCCCTCTGCCGTCACAAATGCCCTGGGCAACACGGCCAACTATGCCTACGATATCAGGAACCGTAAAACAGCGGAATACGGCACGGCCATCCAGCCAGCCCTGTTCGCCTGGGACGATGCAGACCGCCTTATCAGCCTCACCACCTTCCGCATAGACGAAGAAACGATCATTTCCGACCCATCCGATCTTTCCGGCGGAGACACTACCGTCTGGACTTACCATGACGCTACCGGGCTGGAATTGGGCAAGACTTACGCCAACGGCCGGGGAACCGTCCGGACCTACGATGCCAACAACCGCCTTGCCACGGAAACGGACGCGCGCGGCATCGTCACCACCTGCGTATGGAACGCGGCGCAAGGCCTTCTCACAAGAATCGGCTTTTCCGACGGCACGCCGGAACAGGCCTTCTCCTATAACATCCTCGGCCAGCTCACGCAAGTGACGGACGCCTCAGGCATACGTACCTTCTCTTACAATGAATACAGCGACCCCGTACAGGACAGCGTCACGGTGAATGGCGCCGTCTTCCCTCTCGTGGAAACCCTGGACGGCTACGGTCGCAGCATCGGCTACGTCCTCAAACGCGGCGCCAGCGGCAATGCCCAAATCGCCTCCTGGGGCTACGCGCCGGACGGGCGCATCAACAGCGCGGGCTTCATGCACAGCGGACAGAACCGCATCTTTGAATATAACTATCTGGCAGGAAGCAATCTGCTGGAAACCTTGACGATGCCCAACGGCATGACGCTGGAACAAAGCTATGAAGCCAAACGTGACCTGCTGGCGGACATGGACTATAACCGCGGAACAACCCTCGTCTCCCGCCGCGCCTATGCCTATGACGCCCTGGGGCGGCCAACCGCCCGCACCCTCCTCCGCCAGGGAACCACACGCCGCGACGTCTTCTCCTACAACGGGAGAAGCGAGCTTGCAGCGGCCACCCTCGGCACGGACGCTTACGCCTATGACTATGACAACATAGGCAACCGCAAGACAGCGCGGGAAATAGAGGAGGAATTCGCTTACACGGCCAACGAACTCAACCAGTACACAAGTATTGAGCAATCCATTCCCAGCTCTTCCCTCTCCCCCCGGGAACAGCCTTTTGTCCCCACCTATGACGCTGACGGCAACCAGACGAAAATCAGGACCGCTACCGGCGTCTGGACGGCGGAATACAACGCGCTCAACCGTCCCGTGCGCTTCACCCGCACGGCGGAGGACGGCACGGTGACCACCGTCACCGGCGACTACGACTACATGGGACGCAGGATCTTCAAGAAAGTGGAACATACCGCAACCAATCCGGAAACGGGAGAAAGCACGACATCCGTCATCCTGAACCACCGCTACCTTTACCGGGGCTATCTGCAAATCGCGGCCCTCGACCTCACGCGAACGACGCTCAACGCCTTATGGTACATCCTGTGGGACCCGACGGAACCTGTCGCCACACGCCCGCTGGCTATCCAGACGGCGGGCAGCTGGTTTGTCTACGGCTGGGATTTGACCAAAAACGTGATGGAACTCTACAAGAGCAACGGAACCATCGCGAATTCCTACTCCTACGCCCCCTTTGGCGAAGCCACGCAAACAGGCAGCATCACCAATCCCCTTCAATGGAGCAACGAGGCATATGATGCCGAGCTGGGGATGGTATATTACAACTTCCGGTTCTATAATCCCAGAGAGGGGAGGTGGATAAGTAGAGATTTCCTGACAACTCCCAATCTTGTCGATTTCGTGTTTAATTCACCCATCAGCATTATTGATGTACTTGGTGCATGGGGGAGTGGTACTCAAGGCGACCCTTCATCAAAAGAACTTCCTGGGCATTCCGACTTAGGTAGTCTATCAGGATTTGATTACGCTAAAGAAGATGATGGGCTTACCAATCCTTATATACAACCATGGCGACACTTCAAGCACTTGGCAGAAGCAGAAAAGGAACTTCTCAATGCTACGCGAAGCTGCGATAAAAATAAGTTCGAAAGTTATATGCACCAAATGCAAGACTTTTATTCGCACTATGCTAATGGATATCGATGGTATTTGGGAGGGCACATACTGGATGGAACAAAACCCGATAATCCCCATAAACATTCAACAGCTTTTCAAGAAGCCAAGAATCGGACCCTTATGTGGGAAGGAAATTGGTTGGTATGTTGCTGCAAAAATGAAAAAGGAGACTGGATTAAAAATGAAAAAAATAAAACTCAATGCGAAAGGCTGGAAATTCCTGAATCGGCCTATCCCATCAAGGAGGAACCGCCCGGTCCCATTCAAAAGTTAGGAGAACGTATTGGAGAAGCTACAAGAACAATGCCTATAACGACAGGAAAGAACTTACTGATAACACGATAAATTCCTATGATTAAAGGTTTACTTGTTTATTTGAAAATTCATTTTATAGCCAGTCTTCTTTTTTGCTTGATTGGCAACATTCAGGGTGTTCTTTTCGGAATACCCCTTTATGGTGTATTTCAATCTTATATTTTGATTCTTGCAATCAAAAAAGAAATATGGAAAATTTATCCATGGATACACAAATCAGACTTATTACTTGCCTCGTTTTTTATGGTTGTTTTCACTATTTCTATTATACTGAACATCTTATATATGTTCTGTAAAAATTATTTTCCAACTTTAGAAATGCTTAATTCGTGTACTCATGTGTTATACTTTGGATTATGGGGAACCGTGATTTACATACTTGTTACCCTTCCTCTGATTATTAGAATTTTTGTAAGAAAGTTAAATAATAACTTCTAGGCGTAATTTTCATCTTATGGAATAGATTCATCAAGAAGATTTGATTAATTTATTTTGTCAAGAATAACACTTTCAATGGCATTTCAAATATGTTAATATTGGAAACCTTCTCAAAATCAAGAAAATTATAGATTATTTCCGTGATACTTTCGAGTTATGTCGATATACTTGAGAATGGTAACTGGAATTGGTATTCATAAATCTGAAAGCGAAGCTAATAATCTTGCAAAAAAAGATGCTCAAAAGAATACCCCTAGGGAATACCAAGCAAAACACTTAAATGTTAAATGTATAAAAAATTAATATGAAATTACTTAACGAATATCTTTTGTTGCCTAGCTTAGAGACAGGGCAAATGGAGTGGCTCAAACTGGAACTTTATTTTGATCAAAAAAGCGGTTATATCTATCCAAAACTATACGCAAGGGATAAATTTCTCGTTAAACGTGATATTAATAAAACGAAAGAGACCAAAGAGTGGCTTTGGTTTGAAGAATGTGGATGGTTCTTTCCTTTAGATTCGTATATTCTTACAGGCTCCGAAACTGAAGCTTTGAATGTGGTTAAACAATATATAGAATGTAAATGGAATGGAAACAACATTCCGATAAACATAATTAATAAAATAAAAGAATCTACATGTTAATCTTAAAAAAGAAAGACTGTTGCATGAAGCTTCATGATGGTTGCTACATGCGAAACATTATCTATGCAACTAATCGAGAACAAGAAGTTGTCGTAATAACAGAAGTTCTTGTGGATCTTCTTCTTTCGCCTACAAGCGTCTCCTATGAGAGTTCATGCCCCTGTTGGTTAACCAAGAGTATTCTAAAAAGGAAGATTTCTGACAAAGTGTATGGTTAACTAAAGTTTGTAAGGCTAATCTTCTTTCCGTAAGATTGATCTGAAACTTTCAATTACATTTCAATAAGTCGCCCTCCATATTCCGATATCTTGATAGGAACGCTCGTTATTGTAGTGATGTATATATGTACATCTAACGAGATCCGACGCTCCCCCACTGGCTATCCAGACGGCGGGCAGCTGGTTTGCCTACGGCTGGGACTTGACCAAAAACGTGATGGAACTCTACAAGAGCAACGGAACCATCGCGAATTCCTACTCCTACGCCCCCTTCGGCGAAGCCACGCAAACAGGCAGCATCACCAATCCCCTTCAATGGAGCAGCGAGGTGTTCGACGGGGAATTAGGGCTTGTTTACTACAATTACCGCCACTATAATCCCCATGATGGAAGGTGGATCAGTCGTGATCCCATCGCCGAACAAGAAGAATTGAATTTGTACGCATTTGTGAGAAACAATCCGGCTACTGCATACGATAGATGGGGAAACACAGGTATCTGACCAGGAGATCTCGTTTTTATTAAGCAAGGAACAGTAGCAAGCTTAAAAGCAATCCAAAAATTACTTGAAGGGTATAAAGCCCTCAAGGAGGCCAATATTATTGGGGCAGATAAATGGTTTCATTGCTTGTATATGTGCAAAGCGACGAAAGAGAGCAAATCTCCAAATATAGTTCTTTCTCTAGCTGTGCTACGTGAGATAGTAGATTTACTAAAAGGTAGGTTTAAAGGAGCAGTAGATTCAAAGACAGAAAAAAAATTTGAAGAAATCGAACACGCTTTGGATTCTTTAGAAGATATGAAGGCAAATAGAAAGGGGATAGATTGCCCACCAGAAAAAACATGTGAATGCTGTTGCAATGAATATAAAGTGAATGGATTGTAAAATATAAAAAATTATGTGGAAAATAATATCCGTTGTTTGTTTTTCAGGGCTATTGATATTTGCCTGTATTGCAATCTATTTCAATGACGAAAAAATAATCTCAAGAGAAATATTGTTCGATAATGTTCCGTTTACAAAAAAATTATTTTCAGATAAAAAAATTGACAATATAGTTTTCAATATAGATACAAACAAGATAACTGTTTACTTTCCAAGTGATCAATATATGGATATATTTGATTTTTTCAAAAATGGATGGGATCGAACAGATTTTGCAGAATACATTAAATTTTCTAATAAAAATTTTATTATATTCTTAGAAAACAACCTTATGGAGATAAATATAAATAGATAATTATAACTCACCGCCATTATAACCCTCTTGATGGAAGATGGATTAAAAGAGATAAAATCCGTGAGAATATCATAACAAACAATTATGTATTTATAAATAACAAACCAAAATCTGATATTGATATTCTTGGTTTATATAGTTGGGGAGATTTCGGGATTGACCTTTTATCTGTAGCCCTTGTTGCAGGAGATGTTATTTTAGGAGGATCAACAGGAGAAGGAATAGGGCCTGCCATAGCTTTGCAAGGCATGAAAACAGGAGCAAAAATTGCAACTAAAGAAGCGGCGAAAAAAGTTGCAGTAAAAGGTGCTCAAGAAAAAGTAAAAAAACAGCCGAATGTCTCGCAATTCATGATGGATACAAAGCTGCCGATAAAAATGCAGCGGGATGTAAAGCTTGTCTCAAATGCCCTGATTATTTGAAATTATTGACGGCTAGGGCAGCGGAAATTACTGGCCGCTCGTTATATCTTAAGAAAAAATGTGACTATATTCTTCCCGGTAGTATTACTAAAGGGAGCGCAGCAGCCGTATCCGGTCATAAAAATGAATTGACAAATAAGATAACAGCCTTTTCAAAATGTGCAAAATCTGCGGTAAAGGCAGGATGCTGCAATCTCCCACAACTTCCTCAAATATGACTACTATTCCAACTATAAAAGATATTAATCCCACACCAGGGAATCTTGACGAGTTAACAGCCCTGAAACATTTCCATGGAAAAAGCCAGAGCGAAGCCGCAAATCTTTTTTTTGAATATCCGACATATTATGAAGAAGATTTAAAATGGATGGGAAGTAAAGCATTCGCTTTTTACTTTCCTTCTATGGAACCGTATCTTTTGTCGGAAGCAAGTGAAGATGACTCAGATATAATTAATGCATTGGTGAATACGCTACAAATCCGTCTGAAGCAAGATCCCCAATCAATCAAAGGATGTCTAGTTCCTGCTCTTAGAATTCTAGATTATATATCGGGCAATATGCAAAAATTCAATGTGGATCCTACTATATACGGCAATATTACTGTCAAATTGAGTAATATAATCAATCAAATTCGCTTACTGTAAATTCCAGGCTGATGGCTTGTTTAGTTCCATCTGAATACAACGATGTCTTTCCATGTACTAAACAGGTTATGAGTCTCTATTCATCGTCATTCTAATTCGCAATTGTTTACTCTTGTTTTTTCATCCGAGTAATATTCTGAATATCAGAAACTAAAATATTTTGAAAATTTTACAGCGGGACTATTCCACATAATTTCGAATTTATTTAATCATGAAATCAATCATAATCATATTCTTATTTTTTTGCCTTACCTCAAAAAGAGGGGCAGCAGATCAAGAATATCAACAAATCGATTTATATGCAGAAACATCTTTTCTTAAAGAGAATAAAAAACACCGAGTTAAAAAATTAAATTTGGAACAAAAGAAGGAATTAGCGAGAATTATCAGCAAATACAATTTATTTCGGGATGGAAAAACGGAAACAGACGTTCCTTTTACAGGAACTCTGGGTATATTTCATATTGCAATAAATAAAAAACCTTATTTATTGTTCATGGCATATAACACCAAACACATTCATCTTTTTGACAGGAAAAAAATTGGAGGTGAAGAATATACGAAGAAGCTCTTTTGGTTACAAGAAAGGGACAACAAGAGTGGTTTAGAAGTTCGAGTATTTGAATTAGAACCGCTGTATTTGGAATTGGAAAAGTTCCTGGAAAGGATTTCATCTCCTGTTATAGAAAAAGATAAACGAATTATGTAAGATATCCGCACTTAGGTCTTTGACCCCGTTATGAAAAAATATCCCAGGGTTATTTCATATTACATAGAACTTTTTAAAGCTAAGCGCTCAGACCGCTGGTATAGGAGAACTCTGCAAAAAAGATCATACACTACTTTTATTGAACAATGGGAAAAACAGAATGGAAAAGCAGATTATGATCTTCTGAAAAAATTTGCAAACATAATGGAATTGCCTAATTATTATATTTTTCCGATGGATAGAATGCATATTCTTTTTTGTTCCCCTTATTCCGATCTGAGAGAAGTAGAAGCAATTATTCTTTTAGAAGAAAATGGCATTAAAGATTTAACAGTTGAAACAATAAACACAAAATATAAATATGCTAAATATATTTTTAGCAAACGCCAAATGCAATCATCGCAATAGCAAAACCCCTTATTTTTTGTTATCTCTCCTCAAGCCCATATGAGAAGAAAGCTTCTATTGGCGTGGGACAGAGACACTCATTCTCATCATCATTTTACGGAATTTTTTACTTCAGTATTATTTCATCAATCTCCCTCTGTTACTCATCCAAGCAATGTGCTGAATATCAAAAGCCAGAATCTTTTGAAAATCTGACGCCAAGACTATTCTGCATTATTCCGTTATTCTTTTCCGGCGGCAGGCTTCCACTCCATGCACAGCCAGCGGGCCATGGAGGCGATCATCCGGTCACAAGCGGATTCAGAATCCTTTGAATCCCTGATGAACACGGAAACCGCCATTTTCCGTCCGTTGGGAAGAACAATGATGCCGACGTCATTGCGGGCGGTAACGCCACCTCCCGGAAACGAGAATCCGGATCCTGTTTTATGCGCCACCACGTAATCCCGCGGCAGCTGTCCTTTCAAACGTTCAGGGCCTGTAGAACAACCGGCCATGATGTCCCAAAGAACATGTTGTGTGCCTTTTTTCAGAATTTTACCTTCGTCAAACGCGCGGAGAAGAGAGTTCATGGCCGACGGGCGGCTTGAGTTGGCATACTGCAAGTCGCGGTTCCGGTGTATTTCATCTTCCGTAAACCGGACATTAATGCCGTCAATACCCCATTCCTTCAAATCCTTCTGCACGGCCTGCGGCCCTCCAATAAGGCCAAACAGGAGGTCGCAGGTATTGTTGTCGCTTTCCTGGACAGTCACCCTCAGCAGTTCCTTCAGAGAGAAATCGCCGCCTTGGGGAAAACGCTCCCGGAGAGGGCTCCAGGTATCTTTCACCAGTTGTTCCGGACGGATGCGGATGATCTGTTCCAGATTCATGACGCCCTGGTCCACCCGCAGTTTCCCGTTCTCGATCTTGCTGCACAGGTCCA
>CAJKMG010000028.1 GCA_905200945.1 uncultured Akkermansia sp.
TGCTCTTCCTGTCCGGTCTGGAAGGCCAGTTTTTCCGGCCCCTGGGGATCTCTTACATGCTGGCTCTGCTTTCTTCCCTTATTGTAGCTGTCACCATTACTCCTGTACTCTGTTACATATGGTTCCGGAAAAGTAAAAACGCCGCTACTCTGGAAAGCGGGGACTCCTTCAGCTCCCGCCTCATTAAGCGCATTTATGCCCCCATTTTGGAATTCTGCCTGCGCTTTTCCAAAACGGTCTGCGCCATCATGACAGCCATTACGCTGCTGGCCCTGTGGCTGGCTTCCACATTCGGAACCAGTTTCCTGCCGCCGTTCAACGAGGATTGCTACACAGTATTCGTCAGCACGGTGCCGGGCACTTCCCTGGATGAAACGGAACGCATCTCCCGGAAAGTAATGAAAGACATTGAACAGATTCCAGGGGTTCTCAGTGTCACCCAGCGCACGGGACGCGCGGAAAATGACGAACATGCAGAACCTGTCAGCGCCTCCGAACTGCTCGTGCGCGTGGATCTGAAGAAAGACCAGAAAGAATTGCGTTCCGCCATCAAGAAACGCATTGATGGCATCCCCGGCACCAGCTCCATGATCGGCTATCCGCTGGCCCATCGCATCAGTTCCGCTCTGTCCGGCTCCAACTCGGAAATCGCCATCAACATTTACGGCACGGAGCTGCCCCAGCTCCGTCTGGCCGCCCGGAAAGCCAAGGAAATTCTGGAAAACATGCCGGAAGTGGCGGATGCTCGCGCCAACCGGGAAATTATGGTGGATACTATCCGCGTGCAGTACAATCAGGAAGCCCTGGCTTCCTACGGCCTGACCATGGCGAATGCTGCGGAACAGGTTTCCACGGCCATGAACGGACAAAAACTGGGAGAAGTCATCAAAAACCAGGACCATTGGAACATTGTCCTGCGCATTGATCCCAGACTTAAAACGTCCATGGAAGATGTCAAGAACCTGGAACTCATTTCCCCTAATAAAAAAACCGTGCGCCTGGACGACGTGGCACAGGTGTACCGGGAGGAAGTTTCCAACCTCATCCTGAGAGACAATACCATGCGGAAAGCCATGATTTCCTGCAATCCCTCCCCCAATTCCAACCTGGGAGACCTCGCGAAAGCCTGTCGGGAACAATTGGACCCGGTAATGAATGCCATGGGCTGTACCGTAGACTATGACGGCACTATCAAAGCACGGGAATCCGCCTCACAACGGCTTTACGCCCTGGGCGCCATCGTCATGGTGCTCATCGTTCTGCTTCTTTCCTCCGCACTGGGAAGCGTCCGGCGCGCCATGCTGACCCTGGTGAACATACCGCTGTGCCTGGTGGGCGGCATCGTCGCCGTCTTCCTGGCCTCTCCCGGTACACTGGCTTCCCTGTTCGGGGAAACTTACATCCCGCCCATTCTTTCCGTGGCTTCCATTGTGGGATTCGTAACCGTCATCGGCTTCGCCATCCGCAGCGGCCTGATTCTGCTCAATAGGTACCGGGCCCTGGAACATCAGGGAATGGAACCCGCGGAAGCCATACGGGAAGGTTCTCTGGAACGCGTGGTCCCCATCATCATGACTTCCCTGACTACCGTGCTGGGACTGCTCCCGCTGATCTGGGCCATTGACCAGCCCGGAGGCGAACTGCTCGGCCCTCTGGCCGTCGTCCAGTTCGGCGGACTGGTGACAGCCACCATCCTGAATCTGCTTATCATTCCGGCTACGGCCAAACTTTTCTCCCGCTGGATTGCCGCCCGGCGGAAGGAATTGAAAGCCACCCCCTGATTCATTCAGGATTCCGGTGACGGAACCGGGGAGAGAACAGGCCCCGGTTCCGCTTTTTACAATAACAGACATAACGAATCCTTGCCTTGCAGGCCAATAAGGGGCACACATGGAGGTTCAAGCTTCACCTTCATGCCCAAACGGAAATCCACCAGAGAGCACCTGCTCAATACGGGTGCCATGATCGTCGCGGAATCCGGGCTGCGCGCCCTCACCGTTCGCGGCCTGTCCCTACGGGCCGGCACCAATACAGGAAGCTTTGTCTATCACTTCGGCAACCGGGAAGCTTTTCTGACCGAGCTTCTGGAACGCTGGTACGAACCTCTGTTCACCGGTATCAGAACCCACGCCAATATTCATCTTCCGGCTTTCGAAAAACTGGAAGCCATCCTGGGTGACGTCATGGAATTCCTGCTGCGTCACGGTCAATTCATTGCCCAGCTGGTTCTGGACGCCCTGGCAGGGGAACAGGCAGCTATCCGTTTCATTTCAGGGATCCATACGCGTCATCCCCTTGTGCTGCTGGAAACCATACAGGAAGCCCAGCAGGAAGGCTCCGTGCTCATGGGAGACCCCATGAACATCCTCATCTACCTTGTCTGCTGCGGCGGAGCCCCTTTTATCCTTTCCGGGCAACTCCAAGTACACGACCCCAAAGCAGCTCGGCCCGTTCTCGATTTGCTGGGTTCTATCCTCAATGACCCGGAAAGCGCCAGACAACGCATGACCTGGGCGCTCCGCGGCATCCGGCGGGTCTGAAAATTCGTGCAAGGGAAGATCGGACGATCACATCCTCTCCCCCCCTTGCCGAACAGAAATCCCGCTGCCTTTATATGCATGCTCCCTTTTTATCTCCGCCATTGGGGGCGATGAGGCGGACGGGGAGGTGGAGGCGGAGGATTATGGCGGCGCCAGTCATTGCGGTACCTGTCCTTGTCGCGGTCATGCTGAACAGCCGCCCCAATGGCAGCTCCGGCAGCCAGCGCACCCACACCGATAGCGGCAGCGCCTCCAGGCGTTACGGAACTGTTCCCGTAGCTGTCCGTCGTGCAGGACGGCATGAAAGAAAGCGCCATTCCCGCCAGGGGAAGAAGCCAGAATGATTTGATATGCTTATTCATGAGATGAAAAATACTGGTTAACACCGGAAACCCGGTTTACACCCGGTAAGCGCGGAATTCCCTTATGATTTGTTTAAATATGTCACAGTTCTGAACGAAATTCCCGGAACCATAACAGCCATGTGCACAGCAGGCTTTTCATCACCCTCTGTTCCTGCGTTCCCAAATACGGAAATCCGCATGCACTGCAAGAAAACAGACATGCGGATGAGAAAAGCGTTCATCTTCCGGAAAATTTCGGAAACGTCCGTATATATTATTTCTGTTCTGCTGCAGGCTCAATACGGACAGGACTCTGAATATCAAACAGGCTCTTGCGCAACAAATAGCCTCCGCTCTGCAAGGCAAATGCACTGGACGGGAATTTTTCCGCCAGTTCACGGTAAAAGGCACCTGCGGCGGCATTGTCTTTCTTAGCCCGGGCAATATCCCCCAGGCACATGGTGGCAAAACCGGAGAAAACGGGGTCTCCTGCATCCACCACGGAACGGAACAGCCCTTCCGCCTCGTCCGCCTTCCCCCGGTTCATCAGGCGGCATGCCAGAGTAACGGACGCCTGGGCTTTCCATTCCTCCGTGGGAGCGGAATCAATAAAAGCTTTCATTTTGGACACGCCTTCATCCTCCTTGCCGGCGTTCCACAGGGCAACGGCCTGAAGATAAGAGGCAGTGACGGCGGCCCGGGAACTGTCAAAGTCAGCCACCACCTGCTGAAGCCCCTGTTCGTTCAGGGAAATTTCCCCGGTTGCCGGGGATTCCGGCATAGCGGCCACCAGAGCGGCGCCAGCCTTTCTTTCCATGGAATCCTGCACGCCGTTATAAATAATCCATCCGGCGGCCCCAAGGACGCATAGCAACACAACCAGCGCAACCTTTCCGTAATGTTCATCCAAAAACTGTTCGTGCTTGGCCGGACCGACGGAAATTTCCGCAAACGCGCTTCCGTCGCCCATCGGCATATTGTCCATGGCCCGTTTAATATCCTTGATATCCATAATATGTTGAAGAGGTTTCTACCGTGTTGTCCCAACCAAATCAATCAGCTTTTTACTTATCTTCGCCATGTTCCAGAAGTTGGAGGGAATCCTTCAGGCCCAGATTCCTGTAGATTTCCCGCGTAGCCCGGCTCTGGTTAAGCGTATAAAAATGAATGCCGTCCACGTCGGAATCCAGCAGCTCGGCGCACTGGCTGGAGGCGTACTGAATGCCTACCTCCTGGATAGCGTCCGGATTGGATCCCGCACGCTTCAGCGCCTTGAGCAGCCGGGCCGGGAAACATGTGCCTCCGGAAAGCTCAGCCATGCGGTTCATGCCGGACAGGCTGGTCACAGGCATGATTCCCGCCAGGATGGGGACTTTGATGCCGGCCAGCAGACAGCGTTCCCGGTAATCCAGAAAAGAATGATTGTCAAAAAACAACTGGGTACAGATATAATCTGCGCCGGCATCCACTTTGGCTTTCAGGAAATCCATCTCGCGCAGACGGTTGGGAGTGGCCGGATGACCTTCCGGAAAGCCGGCCACACCTATGGCGAATCCATCCGGATCCGGATGGCGGCCGGATTCATTATACTCACGGATGAAAGTCACCAAATCCGCCGCATGACGGAAAACATCCGCATCACGGTTGTAATCCTCCGCTCCCCTGGGAGGGTCTCCCCGGAGTGCAAGAACAGCCCGCACTCCTGCCTGGGCGTATTGATCCAGAATATTCCATACCTCCTCCCGGCTATGCCCTACGCAGGTAAGGTGGGGCACCGTAGGAATACGGGATTCATGCTGGATGCGCAATACCACCTCGCGGGTGAGTTCGCGGGTGGAACCTCCCGCGCCGTACGTCACACTGACGAAACTGGGCCGGTAGGGCTCCAGTTCACGGATGGTCTGGTACAAAGCCGACGCCGCCTGCTCATTTTTGGGCGGGAAAAATTCAAAGGACAGGCTGGGGCCGGCTCCCGATTGCAATCTTTCTCTCAGGTGCACTTTTCTTTACTTGGCTTGGCTGGATACGGCTCCGCATCACGGTTCCATGGGAATCATCACCGGTTTGGGAGCTTCCACGGGGACGGGGGTGGAGGACGGAGCCATTCCGGACTTGTCTTCTTCCGTCATGTTTTCCTGCCAGCTTGCAGGCGGAACAATGACTTCATCCCCCGGCTTGATGGGTTCCTTGTCATTATTATCAAAAAGCGTATTACGCTTCACGTAGGACTGGAATACCTTCCCGTCCGGGTCAACCCCGTCGATAATCAGGGATACGAAAATGCTTCCGCGTCTGCGGATTCCCAGTTCCTGCCCCACTTTCAGGTCAGGCTGGCCGATGGACTGGAACAGAACCAGGTTGGCGTCACGGTAGTACTCCGTCACACGGCCCACCTGCTCCGCATCCTTGATTTCATTAAGCCATTGCAGACGGGGATCTCCCTTTTCTATGCTCTGGCGTTCCAACAGATCGCGTTCTTCCTCCGCCAGTGCATGGCGCTTCTTCAGTTCTTCATTCTCCTTCTTCATCCGTTCCAGCTCTGCCGAGACATGAGCCAGCTCCTCGCTCACCACAGGATCCGCCACCACCACCGGCTGAACGGCGGAAGCAGGAGCCTGCGTGGGCATCGGAAGATAAGGGGAGGGGTTGGCAGGCGCCGGAGCGGGGGCCATCTGCTGCTGTTGAATCACATCCATCCTTGAAGAAATATTCACATAAATCATTCCCAGAACAGCCAGCACCACCACCAGAAACGCCAGGATAAGAATGCGGAAATTGCTCATGTCGTCAAACGGTAGAGAAATTATTAAACGTAATTAATAGGAATAATTGAGATAAAACTGAAATTGCCCACCGCGGTCAATGGCGTTATTCTTCTGAATCGGAATGGCATAGTCCACTGCCAGGGGGCCAATGGGCAGGTTCAAGCGCAGGCCGATCCCGTAGTCGGAAACGATTTTGGACGTGCTGAAGTCAAAGGAGTCCCCGTTGACAAAACCGATGTCATAGAACACCGCGACGCGCACTTCTTCAATTACAGGAATGGAATATTCAAACTGGCAGAAGAAGGAGGAACGGCCGCCCATCGTTTCATCACCGCTCAGGGCGGGATTGTACGGCGCCACGTCCCGGAAACGGAAACCGCGCATGTTGTATGGCCCGCCGAGGTAGAGGCGCTCAAAAATGGGTACATCATGGTTGCCATAGGAATCCACGGTAGCAGCACCGGCATTGATGCTGAAAATGGTGTCTCCGCGCAAATTCCAGTAATAGGAGCCATTCACGCCGAAGTTGTATGTATGCACATCGCCGCCCAGACCGGAATAACCGGCCAGCACTTCAAATTTGCCTCCTTTGCGGGGGAAAATCTGCGCGTCCCGGGTATCAATGGTGTAGGAAAGCTCCACATGGCTGCGCAGGTAGTCCCCGTCCTGTTGCCAGAAGAAGATAGGGGCGTTTCCTTCGGCGTCAATACGGTACTGTTCCAGACGGTATTCCAGTTTCACGTAATCCAACTCCCCAATCGGTTTGCGGAGGGAAATGGCAAAGCCATAGTTCTGCTGGTCGTAATAATCGGAAAAATATGTGGAATTGCTGTAAAAAATTTCCGTTCCGAAGGCCAGCTTGCGGTGCAGGAACCACGGATCCACCCAGGAGATGCTTGCATCCTGCGTTTCAAAACCGACACGGGCATTGATGGCAAAACGCTGGCCGCCGCCCACGAAAGAGGACCAGTCATACATGTCAAAGTTGGACTGGGTAATGCCCGCGAACAGGTAAACGCTTTCAATAGAGGAAAATGCCACGCCGATATTCAAGGACCCCGTACGTTTCTCCGCTACCTCAATATTGATATCTCGGTAGCCGGGACGCGTAGATCCCACCTGGGCTACGTCCACCATGTCAAAATAGTTCAGGTTCTGGAGGCGCTTCTGGGCGGTATCCAGATCCACAGCGTTCATGGGGTCATTGGACTGGAGGGGAAGTTCCTGACGGATAACATAGTCCTTCGTGCGGTTATTCCCGGTCAGGCGGATATTGCCCACGCGGTAGGGATTGCCTTCCGTCACATGGTACACAATGTTGATCTGCCCGTAACCTGTCTTGGGATCAACGCCCACTTCCTGAATATCCGGACGCACGGAAGCGTCCGCATACCCCCGGGAACCGTAATAACGGCGTATCATCGTCACGTCATCGGCCACTTTCTGGGCGGAATAAGTATCCCCGTTGTACATGCTCAGACCGGGAATCAGCTCCTGGGCCGTAAACACCTTGGTGGGACCGAAAGCAACCTGGTTGACCTTGTAGCGACGCCCCTCGGTAAGGGTAATTCTCATCGTCAGCTTCTGCTCATTGCCCTTGCCGGCATCAAAATATTCCACCTTGTCCAGCTTGACTCGCAGGTAACCTTTATTGCGGTAATAAGTCACCAATTCCGCCAAATCGTCCTCTACCTGCTCACGATCAATGCGTCCGGACTTGGTAATCCAGGTCAGCCAGCCCTTCTCCTTGGTTTTCATCACCTGTCGGAGATCCTTGGCGCTGATGTGCTCATTGCCCACAAAGTCAATCTTGATAATATTGGCCTTTTTCCCTTCGTTGATGTCGAAAACCACGTCCACAAAACCGGGCCGTTCCGTTTTCTGGTAAAAATAGGAAACACGTACATCCGGATACCGGGCTTCCTGATAATAAGTGCGCAGCTTGGCAATAGCGCTGCTCAGTGCCTTGTCGCTGAGAGCTTCTCCCCCCTTCAGCCCGCATTCCTCGGAAAGATCCCGGTTGTCGAATGCGGAATTGCCGCGGAACCCCACGCCGCCCAGCAGATTCTGAGCAGCCATTTCAAACACCACCGCCACGCCGTCGCCGGAAGGCTCCACGGCCACCGTCGTATTGCCGCCTACCAGACCGCTTTCCAACAACCGTTCCAAGTCCTTGTTGACCACTTCCGGGGAATAACTGGTGCCCGGCTGCGTAGCCAGCAAATTTTTCAGACGGTCTTCGGACACGGTCTTGCCGGTGCTTCTGTACCGCACGGAAACGCTCTTCACAGGCCGTCCCTCATACGCCTGGTCACCGGGAAGAAGCCCCGTACCCGGCCCCAGTTCCCGCATTACCTGTTCCGGAGTCATCACGGAACCATAGCCGCCTCTGTTAAGGGAAGTTTTATCCTGGGCCAAAACAGCCGAACACGCTATCAAGGGAAAGGAAACACACAAAAAAACGGGACGAATCATGAGAGCTGAACTTAATGCTTGGGATATAAAGGACTTTTCCTCTTGCATAGTCAAGACGTGATTCCGCGTAGAACACAGTTGCCGCGCATCCTTTATATTGCGCGCGCACGCGCTCGAAAGGGCAATTGTGTCATTCCCGTGCAATAGCTTGCACTCCAGATACCCTCTCATTAAAGTTATCGCCGCTCGTGTTTTGACCGCTGCCGCCATCCCGGAGCCGAAACAGAACCACTTTCAATTAACACTGACCGTATTATTTATGGAAATCAACGTTGATATTCAACCGGACTGCACAGCCACGCTGAAAGCTTCCATTCCCGCAGAAACCACGGCTGCACGCCGCACCTCCATTGTGGATTCCTACGCTGCCAAAGCCAAGCTTCCCGGCTTCCGCCCCGGCAAAACACCCAAGTCCATCATTGAAAAGCGCTTCAAGAAAGAAATTGAAGAAGAACTGCTGGATACCCTTTTTGAAACGGCCTGCTCCACTGCTCTGGAAGAAAACCCCAAATTGAAAGTGCTCAACTTCGGAAAACCGGAACATTCCCTGGACAACCAGGGCAACTATACCGCTACCAGCACGATGACCGTGGTCCCCGAATTTGAATTGCCGGAATACAAAGGCATCGAAGTCAAGGTTCCCTCCTCCGAAGTAACGGAAGCGGACGTAGAAGAAGCGCTGAACTCCCTGGCTGAACAAATCGCGGAATTCACCCCTGTGGACCGTGCCGCCAAAAAAGACGACGTGGCTATCATCGACTTCAAAACCACGTTGGACGACAAGCCCGTAGCGGAAGCCGTGGGCAAACCCGTGGGTTTCCTGGAAGGTCGTGACGGACAGTGGATGAAGGTGGAAGACGACCAATTTCTGCCCGGTTTCGCCTCTGCCCTGGAAGGCATGAAATCCGGTGACAGCAAAGACATCACTGTCACCATTCCGGATACTTTCCCAATTACGGAACTGCGCGGCAAGGAGCTCGTCTTCCATGCCGCGGTGAAAGAAGTACGTGAAAAACAGCTTCCGGCCATGGATGACGCCTTTGCGGAAAAAGTACTTCCCGGCAAAAACCTGGAAGAATTGAAAACAGCCCTGAAGGAAAACTTGGCCCAGCGGAAAGCAATGCAAATCGATGAAGCCAAGGCCGATCAGATTACGGAAAAGCTGGCGGACATGCTTGACTTCAACCTTCCGGAAGCTGTGGTAGAACGCGAAGTGTACGGCATCCTCCAGCAGAAAATGCAGCAGGCCATGTACAGCGGAAACGCTCCGGCGGACATGGATAAATTTGTGGAGGAAGCACGGGAAGAAGCCAGACAGGAAGCCAAGCGCAACCTCAAAGTCTTCTTTATGCTTCAGGAAGTGGCGCAGGTGGAAAAAATTGCCGTCACGGAAATGGAGCTCTACAATGAAGTGGCCCGCCAGGCCCGCCAGCAGAAAAAGAACCTCAAATCCTACATTCGCGAACTCCAGCGCGAAGGCCGCGTGCATGGCATCAGAATGAGCCTGCTGACAGCCAAGGTTCTGGACTTCCTGACAAAAGAGGCCAAAGTAACGGTAGACGAGCAATAACCCCTCCTCTGCACAAAACACCTTATCAGGGGGAGTTGGCGCGCACATGCCCGACTCCCCCGTTTTGTATTTGCGGACGGGCAACGTACATTGAAAAACAACATCCAATCTTCCATAAACATGTTTCAAGACCAATCTTCAAAATCAAGCCCTGCAAACTCCTACTATGTGCCCATGGTCGTGGAGCAGGACGGCCGCGGTGAACGCGCCTTTGACATTTACTCCCGCCTCCTGAAAGACCGCGTCATCTTCATCGGTTCCGCTATTGACGACGATGTGGCGAATTCCGTCATTGCCCAGCTTCTGTTCCTTCAGATGGCAGATCCGAAAAAAGATATCCACGTCTACATCAACTCCCCGGGAGGGTCCGTCACGGCGGGTCTTGCGATTTACGACACGATGCAATTCGTCTCCTGCGACGTAAACACATATTGCCTGGGCATAGCGGCCTCCATGGGCTCCGTCCTTCTGGCTGCGGGAACTCCCGGCAAACGCTTCTGTCTGCCGAACTCCCATGTAATGATTCACCAGGTTTCCGGAGGCGCCCAGGGGACCGCTTCAGATGTGGAACGCACCATTGGCTTCATGTTCAATCTCAAAAAACGCCTCAACGGCATTCTGGCCAAGCACACCGGCAAGACGGAGAAGCAGATTGAAAAGGATGCCGACCGCGACAACTACATGACTGCTGAGGAAGCCGTGGCCTACGGCCTGGTGGATAAAGTTCTGGCGCACCATTCCGACGACCAGGACGACAAGAAAAAAGCCAAGGCCTGATCCCTCCTTCCGCCATTTCTCTCTACCTGAACAACCATGTCCGGTTCCACTCATCATCTTCCTGCCTGTTCCTGCTGCGGCAAGCCCGGGAACAAGGTGGACAAGCTCATCCAGATTGCGGAAGACTTTTACATCTGCAACAATTGCGTTGAAATTTGCGTCAACATGATTGTGAAGGACACAGGCCTTCCTATGGCAGCCCGCTTCATCCGCGGCATCCTGAATATGGAGCCCTCCGCCTATGCCATGTGCCAGGCGGAAGCCCGCAAGGAGGCAGCCGCGGAGATGCTCAGGGAAACGGCGGCCGGACCGGCCGCCTACGAAGGTCCGCTGCCTACGCCGGAAGAAATGTGCGCCACGCTCAACCAGTATGTCATCGGGCAGGACTATGCCAAGAAAGTGCTTTCCGTAGCCGTGTACAACCACTACATGCGCCTGCGCCAAAGTGCTGTCATGCTGGAAGACAAATCCCTGGACGATGTGGAGATTGAAAAATCCAACATCCTGCTGGCCGGCCCCACCGGCTCCGGAAAAACCCTGCTGGCGAAAACGCTGGCGAAAATGCTCAACGTCCCGTTCTGCATTGTGGACGCCACCACGCTGACGGAAGCTGGTTACGTGGGGGAAGATGTGGAAAACATCATCCTGCGCCTGCTCCAGGCTGCCAACTTTGACGTAGCGAAAGCGGAACAAGGCATCATCTATGTGGATGAAATCGACAAAATCGGCCGTAAAACCCAGAATGTCTCCGTTACGAGAGACGTCTCCGGGGAAGGCGTGCAGCAGGCTTTGCTGAAAATCATTGAAGGCACTATTTGCAACGTTCCGCCCACCGGAGGCCGCAAGCACCCGCAACAGGAATACATCCGCGTCAACACGGAAAAAATCCTCTTCATTGTCGGCGGTGCTTTCGTCGGTCTGGAAGACATCATCCGCAAACGTCTCGGCGCCACCCAAATGGGATTCGGAGCCATCACGGAACAACGCGACCGCAAGGAATACTCGGAAGAGGAAATACTGGCGCAGGCCATGCCGGAAGATCTTTTCTCCTTCGGCATGATTCCGGAATTCGTAGGCCGTCTGCCCATCTTCTGCCCGCTCTCCAAACTGGATGAAAGCCAGCTCGTCCGCCTGCTTACGGAACCCAAAAACGCCCTGGTCAAGCAATATTCCAAACTGCTCGCCATGTACGGCGCCAAACTGGACGTGCAGCCGGACGCCCTGAAAGCCATGGCTGCCGAAGCCATGGAACGCGGCACGGGAGCCCGCGCTCTGCGTTCCATCTTTGAAACTCTTATGCTGGACGTCATGTACAAGGTGCCCAGCATGAAAAATGCGGATTCCGTCACCATCACCCAGGAAACGGTTACCGGCAGCAAACCGGCTCAAATCCATCAGGCCTCCTAACCCCCCCTGCTCTTCCTTCATGCCGGAATCCCTTACCGTTCTGGGAATAGAATCCTCCTGCGACGAAACGGCGGTCGCCATCCTGCGCTCCGCCGGAGAGGAAAAAGCGCCGGAAATACTCTCTTCCGTCATCTCCTCCCAAATTGCCATTCACCGCCAGCACGGCGGCGTAGTCCCGGAACTGGCTTCCCGCAACCATTCAGCGGACCTTCCCGGAATCATCCGTACCGCGTGCCGCGAAGCCGGAACAGCTCCTGCGGACATTGACGTTTTCGGCGCCACGGGAGGCCCCGGCCTGGTAGCTGCGCTCCTGGTAGGCAACAGTACGGCCAAGGCTCTTGCTCTGGCGGCAGATAAGCCCTTCGTCTCCGTCAATCATCTGGAAGGCCATCTGCTCTCCCCCTTCCTCAAACGCCCCGGCGGTCCCGTTCCCCATTTGGGCATGGTCGTTTCCGGCGGCCACACCCTCTTTGTGGACGTGCGCGGCGTAGGGAACTACCGTCTGCTGGGCCGTTCTTTGGACGACGCAGCAGGGGAAGCCTTTGACAAGGTAGGCAAAATGCTCGGCCTGCCCTATCCCGGAGGGCCGGAAATCGACCGCCTGGCGGCGGAAGGCGATCCGGAAGCCTTTTCTTTCCCCCGGGCTCTGATGAAAGAACATACAGTCAACGTATCTTTCTCAGGCCTGAAAACGGCCGTTCTCTACACATTGCCCAAAATTACGAAAACCGGCGATCCTCACGACCTGCCCCGGCAAACTCTGCGCGACCTCTGCGCTTCCTTCCAGCGGGCCGTGACGGACGTCCTGATTCACAAGGCTCTGAAAGCTCTGCGCGCCTCCGGTCACCGCACCCTTGCCGTCTCCGGGGGCGTCTCCTGCAACAGGGAGCTGCGTTCCCGCCTGAAAACCGCCTGCGACCGCGAAAAAGTGGAACTGGTCCTCCCGGACTTCGACTTGACGACGGATAATGCCGCCATGATCGCTTATGTCACCTGTCTCAAAGCCCGCAGGGGATTGTTCCACTCTTTGGAGGAAGACGTTGACCCCAATCTTAAATTGACGGAAGATCTAAACAGATCCAAATATTCAACGCATTCCTGATAAATATATTACACATGAACACCCTGTATTCGCGGCATAAAGCTGAAAAAATGTTCATGTTTTCATTGACATCCCGCATCCAAAAACGTAACATAGCGTCCGCTTTTCGTCAGGCAACACGGGAGGATGCTATTTATCCGCTAGAACCGCAGGTTTGGGCGGATTTACGACTTCTCTAGGAGCAGCGAAAGGCGGAAGAAGTCTATGCTTCTGTAGCTCAGGGGTAGAGCGCATCCTTGGTAAGGATGAGGTCGCGGGTTCAATTCCCGCCAGAAGCTCCATCTTCAAGCTAGACCCATAGCAGCCCAAACCTAAACATAATATTATGGCTAAAGAGCAATTCCAGCGCAACAAGCCCCACGTGAACGTGGGCACCATCGGTCACGTTGACCACGGCAAAACCTCCCTTACCGCCGCCATTACTTCAGTGCTCGCTAAGAAGGGTTTCGCCGAAGCACGCGGCTATGATCAGATTGACGCCGCCCCCGAAGAACGCGAACGCGGCATTACCATCTCCACGGCTCACGTTGAATATGAAACGGAAAACCGTCACTATGCCCACGTTGACTGCCCCGGACACGCCGACTATGTGAAAAACATGATCACCGGCGCTGCTCAGATGGACGGCGCCATCCTCGTGGTTGCCGCCTCCGACGGCCCGATGCCGCAGACCCGTGAACACATCCTTCTTGCCCGCCAGGTGGGCGTTCCCGCCATTGTCGTTTACATGAACAAGTGCGACCTGGTTGACGATCCCGACCTGCTCGAACTCGTGGAAATGGAAATCCGCGAACTTCTCAACGAATACGAATTCCCGGGCGACGACACCCCCATCATCAAGGGTTCCGCCGTTAAGGCTCTGGAAGGCGACGCCGCCGCCGAAGACTCCATCATGGAACTTATGGCTGCCGTTGACTCCTACATTCCCCAGCCCGAACGCCCCGTGGACCAGCCCTTCCTCATGCCTGTGGAAGACGTATTCTCCATCTCCGGCCGCGGCACCGTGGCTACCGGCCGTATCGAACGCGGCGTCATCAAGAAGATGGAAGAAGTGGAAATCATCGGCATCAAGGACACTCAGAAGACCGCCGTTACGGACATCGAAATGTTCCGCAAGCTGCTTGACGAAGGTCAGGCCGGCGACAACGTTGGTCTGCTCCTCCGCGGCCTGAAGAAGGAAGACATCGAACGCGGCCAGGTAATCATCAAGCCCGGCACCGTGAAGCCCCATAAGAACTTCAAGGCTGAAGTTTACGTCCTGACCAAGGAAGAAGGCGGCCGTCACACTCCGTTCTTCAACAACTACCGCCCGCAGTTCTACTTCCGCACAACGGACGTGACCGGTTGCTGCACCCTTCCCGAAGGCGTGGAAATGGTGATGCCCGGCGACAACGTCAACCTGGAAGTCCAGCTCATCACTCCGATCGCCATGGAAAAAGCCATGCGATTCGCTATCCGCGAAGGCGGCCGCACCGTGGGTGCTGGTCGTATCAGCGAAATCCTTGACTAAGTTCCTCAGGAACTGTAGAGGAATCTACATCAGGTTTAATGAGGGGGCCTCCCCGCAGGCCCCCTCATTTCCCACGAAAGAAGAGACTTCAACAGGTCAGTAGTTCAATTGGTAGAGCGTTGGTCTCCAAAACCAAAAGTTGGGGGTTCGAGTCCCTCCTGACCTGCCACTTCTTTCCAAATACACCACCCCACCTTGAAGCATGTTTCGCAAGATTTCTCAATTCATCGCCGAAGTTAAGGGCGAACTTAAGAAGACGACCTGGCCTTGGGAAAGCGACCCCAAGGTGAAAGGTTTCAAAAAATTCCGCGAACTCTGGGGTTCCACTCTCGTCGTACTGATTGCCATGGTCTTCCTTGGCGCGTTTGTTGCATCGTTCGACATCTTCCTTCACAGTGTGGTCAACTACCTCATCCAGTTGGCAATCTAGTTTTACTTTTCCCCACTTTTTTCTCCGATCATGCCCAGTACCCCAGAGCCCCGCGAACAATGGTATGTCCTTCATGTCCTCTCCGGGCAGGAAAACAGTGTTCGTGACCGCATTATCCGCAAGGCGAAGGACGCCGAACTTTCCGACTTCATTTACCGGGTGGAAGTCCCCACGGAACTCATTTCCGAAGTGCGGAACGGCAAAAAAACGGAACGCCACAGCAAACTCTTTCCCGGGTACGTTTATGCCAACATGTACTTGCTGGAAGCGGACGGCACCCTGAACAAGGATCTTTGGTACTTCATCCAGCAAATTGACGGCGTCATCAGCATCGCCGGTTCCCGTAACGCCCCCCTCCCCATGCGCAAACGCGAGGTGGAAGACCTTCTTCCTCTGTTGGATGCGGAAGCCGTCGCCGCCCGGCCCAAGGTGGAATTCGCCGTCGGCGATCCTGTGCGCGTGTGCGAAGGCCCGTTCCAGAGCCAGGAGGGCACCATCGAAGAAATCGACCCGGAAAAGGGCAAGCTGCGCGTCAGCGTTTCCATTTTTGGCCGGGCCACGCCTGTGGACTTGGAATACTGGCAGGTGGAAAAAGCCTGAGTCTTCTTCGTGCCCCCTGTCAGCCCCCCTTCCCGTTTATTTTCTCCGCTAACAAAGCAAAACCATGGCAAAAGAAATAACCAAAATCATCAAGCTCCAGATCAATGCCGGAGCCGCTAACCCCTCCCCGCCCGTGGGTCCGGCACTTGGTCAGGCCGGTGTAAACATCATGGCATTCTGCAAGGAGTTCAACGCCGCCACGCAAAAGCAGGCCGGCGATCTCCTGCCGACCGTCATCACGGTTTACAAGGACAAATCATTTTCTTTCATCACCAAGCAGCCCCCGGGCAGCGTGCTTCTCAAGAAAGCCGCAGGCATCGCCTCCGGCTCCGGCGAACCGAATAAAAAGAAAGTCGCCACTCTTTCCAAGGCCAAGTTGATGGAAGTCGTCAATACCAAACTCCCTGACCTCAACACGAAAGACCCTGAACGCGCTGCCCGCATTCTTGCCGGCCAGGCTCGTCAGATGGGCATTGAAGTTGAAGGTATGTAACACTCACCGCAGGAGGATTAAACCAATCCGAACGCACTGCCAAATACACACATGTCTACCAAACGCAGCAAGCGATATCAAGAAGCAGCCAAGCTTGTTACCCCTAACAAGAACTACAGCATCACGGAAGCCGTGGAAACCATGAAATCCTTCCCGGCACCGAAATTCGACCCGACTGTCACCGTCTCTTTCCACCTCACTGTGGACCCCCGCAAATCCGACCAGATGGTTCGCGGCAGCGTTTCCCTGCCTAACGGTACGGGTAAAAACGTCCGCGTCCTCGTCTTCGCCCAGGGCGATGCCGCCAAGGCCGCTCAGGAAGCTGGAGCCGAATTCGTGGGATTTGAAGACCTCATCAAGAAAGTCCAGAAAGGATTCGTTGACTTTGATACGGCCATTGCCACCCCCGACGCCATGACGGAGGTACGCAAGGTTGCCCGTGTGCTGGGTCCGCGCGGCCTGATGCCCAACCCGAAAACCGGCACTGTCACGGACGATACGGCCAAGGCTGTGAAGGAAGTGAAAGCCGGCCGCGTTGACTACAAAGTTGACAAGAACGCCAATATCTCCGCCGCTGTAGGCAAGCTGTCTTTCTCCAACGAAAGCATCGCCGAAAACATCGCTGCCCTGATTGATTCCGTCGTCAAGGCCCGCCCGGCTTCCGCCAAGGGCGCCTACATTGAATCCGTCACCGTTTCATGCGCCATGTGCCCCGGTCTGCCGGTTGACACCGCTTCCATCGCCAAACTGTAACCCGAACCGATTTAGCACACCATGAATCCTGACAAGCGTATCATCATTGACGACCTGACCGCTCGCGTCAACGCCTCCCCGTTCCTGATCGTCGTGGACTACACCTCGATCACCGTGCCTGAATTCACCAGCCTGCGTTCCGCCCTGGCCGCCTGCGGCGCTCAGTGCCACGTAGCCAAGAACAACTTCATGCGCACGGCTCTGACGGATGCCGGCCTCCCCGACATTGGGGAACACCTCGTCGGCCAGACCGCTTTCGTAACCGGCGCATCCGACGTAGCAGGCGCCGCCAAAGCCATCAACACCTTTGCCAAGGCTTCCAAGAAAGCCGAATACAAGGTGGCGATACTGGACGGAGCCATTCTCTCCGCGGACGAAATCCGCGCCATCGGCGAACTGCCCCCCCGCGACCAGCTGCTTGCCAAACTCCTTGGCACCATCAACGCGGCCGGTTCCGCTCTTGCCCGAGTTATTCAGGCATATGTGGACAAAGAAAACGGCGGCAGCGAAGAACCCGCCGCCTAATACCAACCCCTTGACCGGAAGGTCCGGTTGCACTCTAGCCAAATGTGTGAAAACCGGACCCGACTCTCCTACAGGTTCCTTGTCGGAACTCCGGCCGGAGAACTGAAATGCCAAGTTGGCTCTTGGCGCGACTCGAAACCAAACTAGAAAATAATACAATGGCTGATATTAACAAAATCGCTGAAGAACTCGGCACCCTTACCATCCTGGAAGCTGCCGACCTCGTCAAGCTTCTGGAAGAAAAGTGGGGTGTTTCCGCCGCTGCTCCCGTAGCCGCCGCTGGCGCTGCCGCCGCTCCTGCCGAAGCTGAAGAAGAAAAGACCGAATTCAACGTCGTCCTGACGGAAGCCGGCGCCAATAAGATCGCCGTAATTAAGGCCGTCCGCGAAGTGAAGGCCGGTCTCGGCCTGGTGGACGCCAAGAAACTGGTTGAAGGCACTCCCGCCGTCATCCTGGAAGCCGTCTCCAAGGACGAAGCTAACGCCGCCAAGGCCAAGCTGGAAGAAGCCGGCGCCAAGGTGGACGTCAAGTAAGCTTTTTACTTCCCGCGCAACAGGAGGAAAGCCGTTTTTCTCCTGTTGCGCTTCCTCGTCTTCACATCCCGCGTGATCGACTAGAGGCTTTTTATCTCTCTTAAAACGCTTCCAGTCGGTTCCGTCCTCCAGGGAAAGGACCGCCCAGCCCAGCATCCGGGTTCTTCAGGATGCAAACCATAACATCTCCGCCACAGCAGCCCATGTCAAAGCGACTCTACTTCGGGAATATCAAGGAAGTCATCGAACCTCCGAACCTTATTGAGATTCAACTTCAATCATACTTCGATTTTCTACAACAGGACACGCCGGCCGCGGCCAGGAAAAACATCGGGTTACAAGGCGTTCTGAAGGAAATCTTTCCTATCAAGAGCTATGACGAAAACATTGAGCTCGACTTCGTCTCCTACGACATTGAACAGCCGAAGATGAGCGATTACGAGGCCATCCGCGCGGGGGAAACCTACAGCGCCGCCCTTCAGGTCACTTTCAAGCTTAAATCCGACAACGAATCCAAGGAAGAAACGGTTTATATGGGGGAACTCCCCATGATGACCAACCGAGGCACCTTTGTCATTAATGGCGCCGAACGCGTCATCGTGTCCCAGCTTCACCGTTCCCCAGGCATTTGCTTTGAAAGCGCCCAGCACCTGAATGGGAAACTGCTCCACTCTTTCCGCATCATCCCGGACCGGGGTTCCTGGCTGGAGGTCCAGTTTGACACCAACGACCTGCTCTACGTTTACCTTGACCGCCGCCGCCGCCGCCGCAAGTTCCTTGCGACGACGTTTATGCGCTACCTGGGTTTCAAAACGGACCGTGACATCGTCAGCCAGTTCTACAACATCCGCATGCTTCCCCTGAGTGAAGATATGACGGAAGAGGATCTGCACAACCTCGTGGCTGTGGACACGATCAAAGACAAAGATCTGGTTCTTGCCAAGGCTTTCGAACAGCTCAACATGGGTGTGGTTCGCCAGCTCCTCCAGTTCGGCATCAAGAAAATCGACGTCATCGACCAGAGCGAAGACGACGTGCTGATCAAAACCCTGAAGAAAGATCCTGCTCACGACGAAGAATCCGCCCTCAAGGAAATCTACAAGCGCCTGCGCCCCGGAGATCCCGCTACGGCTGCTCAGGCCCGCACTCTGCTCAAAAGGCTTTTTGACGATCCCAAGAAATACGACCTCACCCGCGTGGGCCGCTACAAAATCAACCAGAAGCTCGGTCTGGATACCAGCCTGGACCAGCGCCTGATGACGGCGGAGGATTTCCTGGCTGCCCTTAAATACCTCCTGCGCCTCAAGAAGGGCGAAGGCATGGTGGACGATATCGACCACCTGGGCAGCCGCCGCGTACGCGCCGTGGGCGAACTCATGGCCAACCAGTGCCGCGTAGGCCTCGCCCGTACCGAACGCCTGGTCAAGGAACGCATGACCCTCATTGACCAGAACATTGAAGGTGTCACGCCCAGCAAGCTCATCAACCCGAAGGCCCTCAGCGCCGTCGTGCGCGATTTCTTCGGCCGCTCCCAGCTCTCCCAATTCATGGACCAGATCAATCCCCTTGCGGAATTGACGCACAAGCGCCGTCTCTCCGCCCTGGGGCCCGGCGGTCTGAACCGTGACCGGGCCGGTTTCGAAGTCCGGGACGTGCATCCCTCCCACTACGGGCGCATTTGCCCCATTGAAACGCCGGAAGGTCCCAACATCGGCCTGATCAACTCCATGTGTACCTACGCCCGCATCAATGAATTCGGTTTCATTGAAACGCCTTACCGCAAGGTGGAAAACGGACGGGTCACCAATACCATCGAATACGTCACCGCCGATCAGGAAGAAGGCTATCTCATCGCCCAGGCCAACAACCCGCTGGACGAACAGGGCAACTTCACGACCTCCCGCGTAACTGCCCGCGAAAAAGGCGAATTCATCGAAGTGGACCCGGCGGATGTGCATTACATGGACGTATCTCCCAAGCAGCTCGTTTCCATCGCCGCAGGCCTTATCCCCTTCCTGGAACATGACGACGCCAACCGCGCCCTGATGGGTTCCAACATGCAGCGCCAGGGCGTGCCTTTGATGGTGGCGGAATCTCCGTATGTGGGAACCGGCATTGAAGGCAAGTGCGCCAGGGACTCCCGTTCCGTCGTTCTGGCGGAAGCGGACGGCATCGTGGCCTCCGCCACGGCTGAAGTCATCATCACCACGAAAGACGGAGAGTTGCCCGTGCGCCCGGAAGTGTTCCTGTCCGATCCCGACAGTGTGCGCACGGACCGCGACAATGGCGTTTATGTCTATCCCCTGCGCAAGTTCATGCGTTCCAATGCTGGCACCTGCATCAACCAGCGTCCGATCGTGCGCCGCGGCGACAAAATCAAAACCGGCGATGTGCTGGCGGACGGCCCGAATACGGACCAGGGCGAACTGGCCCTCGGCCGCAATGTTCTGGTGGCCTATATGCCGTGGAACGGCTACAACTTCGAAGACGCTATTGTCATCTCCGAAAAAACCGTGAAGGAAGACACCTTCACCTCCATCCACATCTCCGAGTTTGAAGTGCAGGCCCGTGATACCAAGCTGGGTCCGGAAGAAATTACCCGTGATATCCCGAACGCCGGTGACGAAGCACTGAAAAACCTGGACCATGACGGTGTTATCCGCATCGGTGCGGAAGTGAAACCCGGCGACATCCTCGTCGGCAAAATCACACCCAAATCGGAAACGGAACTGGCCCCGGAAGAACGCCTCCTTCGCGCCATTTTCGGTGAAAAGGCTGCGGAAGTGAAAGATACTTCCCTCCGTGTTCCCTCCGGCTGCACCGGCATTGTGATGGACGTGCGCATTTCTTCCACGGGCTCCGGCCACCACCGCGGCGATCTCGTCGTGGACAGTGCGGAGAAGAAAAAGCAGTTCAAGAAAATCAACGACGAACACAAAAAGAAGAAGGAGCAGCTCATTGACCAGTTGACCAAGAAGCTCTCCGACATTCTTCTGGGTGAAAAAATCCCGCTGGACGTCGTCAACGAACAGACCGGCGAAATTATCATCCCGGCCAACCGGAAAATCACCAAAACCCTGTTGCGCAAGCTGGCTCTGGTTCACGACCACATCGAAATCGAACCCAGCCCGATCCGCAACAAGATTCTGGAAATCATCACCTCTTTTGAAGGCCGCTTTACGGAGCTGGATGACGAACGCGAACACAGGCTGGACCAGATGGAATCCGGAGACGAATCCGAACCCGGCGGACTGAAAGAAGTCAAAGTATACATCGCCGCCAAGCGCAAGCTCGGCGTGGGTGACAAGATGGCTGGTCGCCACGGTAACAAGGGTGTCGTCGCCAAAATCGTCCCGGAACAGGATATGCCCTTCCTCGCGGACGGCACTCCGGTGGACATCGTGCTGAACCCCCTGGGCGTGCCTTCCCGTATGAACATCGGCCAGATCATGGAAGTGCACCTCGGCTGGGCCGCCCGCGAACTGGGCCGCCAGCTCGCGGAAATGGTCGACAAGGGCACCGCCCTCCAGTCCGTGCGCGACGAAGTGAAGGACATCTTCGCTTCGCCGGAAATCGCCGCCGAAGTGGACGGGATGGACGACGAGGAATTCCGCAAGTCCGTCCTGAAGCTGCGCAACGGCATCATCACGTACACCCCGGTGTTCGACGGTGCCGAAGAATCGGAAATCTGGAACTGGCTGTCCCGCGCCGGCCTCGACGACGACGGCAAGTCCGTCCTCTATGACGGGCGCACAGGTGAGAAGCTGGAGAACCGCGTGACCACCGGCGTCATGTACTATCTCAAGCTGCACCACCTCGTGGACGACAAGATCCACGCCCGCTCCACCGGCCCGTACTCCCTGGTCACCCAGCAGCCGTTGGGCGGCAAGGCCCAGTTCGGCGGCCAGCGTCTCGGGGAAATGGAAGTGTGGGCCCTCGAAGCCTACGGCGCTTCCTACCTGTTGCAGGAATTCCTCACCGTCAAGTCGGACGACGTGACGGGACGCGTGAAGATGTACGAGAAGATCGTCAAGGGCGACAACTTCCTCGAAGCCGGGCTCCCCGAGTCCTTCAACGTTCTGGTCAAGGAACTCATGTCCCTCGGCCTCAACGTCACCCTCCATCAGGAGGAAGGCAAGAAGAGGCCCAAGCGCGTCGGCTTCGCCGAAGAGGAACACCAGCAGTACCTGCAACAGCAACAGGACATGGCTGACGAATAGATACCATCGCGGGGAAGGGCCCTCTTCAAAAGAAGGCCCTTCCCCGCACCCCTCCCCTTTCCCTCCTGAGGCTTTGTGCCGGGCCGGCCCCGGAACGGAAGAAGGAAGAAAGCGGAGGCCCTCCCAGTTAAGAGACCCTTCATTACGTCCAACCCTCAAGACAGCGGTTTTGAGGGGATGGGGGTAGGGTTCGGAGACGGAGGTTCTTTACGGACCGTTGCCTCTCCGGCGCCTGACCCGCAAAAGGGAGTACATATATATGAGTCTTGACGATCTCTTCTCGGTTCGCAGCTCGGCCAACGCCAACGCGAGCCAAATCCGCAATCTGAAGGCGATTCAGATTTCCATCGCCTCGCCGGAGAACATCCGCGAATGGTCCTACGGCGAAGTCAAGAAGCCGGAGACCATCAACTACCGTACGTTCAAGCCCGAACGCGACGGCCTGTTCTGCGCGAAGATCTTCGGCCCGGTGAAGGACTACGAGTGCAACTGCGGCAAGTACAAACGCATGAAGCCCCGCGGCATCGT
>CAJKMG010000029.1 GCA_905200945.1 uncultured Akkermansia sp.
TCCCCTTAAGGATTTTTATCTCCCGATCCCCTATTTTTCGCTTGCACGTTTATTCTCTTTCGCAGGAGGTCTGGAGGAAAACTGATGCCTGTGAATCGGCGGGGTGCCGGCAGTCCTCCGTTCAGCGTGCGGAGAGCCGGCGATTCCTGAAACAGAACCCGGTGATGAAAGTAACCAGTGTTCCAATGGTCACGCGCCACGGAAAGGCTATTTCCGGGATATATTGTTGCCAGCCTGAGGGCAGGGGGATAAGTCCCGTCAGTAAAGCGATGACAAAGAATCCTGCCGCCATGGCAATGATGTTTCCCGAATCGTTTCCTCTGGTGCGGGTCAGCATTCCCAACAGGAAAATGCCAAGCAGGGAGCCATAGGTGTAGCCGAAAATGCCCAGGGCTATTTGGATGATGCGGACTTCCGGGTGATGCACCACATACCACGCTGTGATGGAACCCACGAGGATGAGTAGCAGGGAGAAACCGGCCGTTCCCCAGCGCACGCACCGGAGCAGCTGCCGTTCCGTGGCTTCCGGTTTGAATATCCCCTGGTACCAGTCCTTGGTGGCGGTAGTAGCCAGGGAGTTTAGAGCCGTGGAGAGGGAGCCCATGGCCGTCGCCAGAAGTCCGGCGATCAGCAGTCCGCGGATGCCGTTGGGAAGTTCATGGATGATGAAGTAGGGAAACACATGCAGCTGCGGCGTGTCTGCGGGGAGGTTTGCCGGGTTGTATTGGTAGAAGACATAGAGAAGAATGCCCGTGAAAAGGAAAATGATGACGATGGGGAAGTCCAGCAAGCCGGATACGATGACTGCACGCGTTCCCGCCTTGCTGTTTTTTGCCGCCAGCATGCGCTGCACCATGTCCTGGTCCGTGCCATGCGTAGCCATGGTGATGAAGGTTGCTCCCAGGAAGGCTGCCCATACCGTGTATTCCTGGCCCAGCACGTGGGCGCATTGTTGGAGGAAGTCCAGCCCTTCTCCGGTTCCCCAGGAGAAAAATTTCCAATCGTCTCCACCATTCATGGCTGCGGAGATGGAGTTCCACCCTCCGGGGATATGGGAAAACAGTACCCACAGGGCGGAAAGCATGGAGACTCCCAGTACGACGGCCTGAAGGACGTCCGTCCAGACGACGGCTTTCAATCCGCCGATCGCCGTGTAAATGGTCGTAGCGACGGATATGGCAACCAGGGCGGCAATGTAGAGCAGGACAATCTGGTTGGCGTCTGCCGTGGCGCCTGTCAGGAATTGGTAGGCGATGACCAGCAGAATGCCCGCAAAATAAAGCCTGGTTCCGCTGGCAAGTACCCGGCTGACCAGGAAGACCATGGAGGCTGTCCGCCGTGTCAGGAGCCCGAATCTTTTTTCCAGGTATTCATAGATGGAAACAACCTTGTAGTCATAGTAGGGCTTGAGAAAGAGCCTGCCGACGATGATACGGCCCAGGATGGTGCCGATGCAGAGCTGGGCGTACGTGAAGTTACGGGTATGGTATCCTTCTCCGGGAGCCCCCAGGAAGGTGGCCGCGCTGATTTCCGCCGCCAGGATAGAGGCCAGAATAGCCCACCAGGGCAGGGATCGGTTGCCCAGGGCATAGTCTGTCAGGGAGTTTTGCTTTCGTCCCGCATAAATGCCAATGCAGAAGATAGCCAGAAAGTAGATGACGATGACGAAAAGGTCCGTGAGCATGCCTGGAAAGAGAAGGCCTTTTCCGGAATAAAGATTCCGGAAAAGGCCCCGGGCTTGATGAAGGGATCAAGAGTGGCTCTTGTATTCCAGCGCAGCTGAAACCAGGCCGGAAAAGAGCGGGTGGGCCCGGTTGGGAGCAGACTGGAATTCCGGATGGTACTGGCAGGCGATGAAGAAGGGATGTTCGGGAAGTTCCACGACTTCCACCAGTCCGTGTTCGTCATTGACGGCGCTGATGACCAGTCCTGCGTTTTCCAGTTCGTCGCGGTAGGCCGGGTTGAATTCGTACCGGTGGCGGTGGCGTTCCGTGACGCTGTCCTTGCCGTAAAGTTTGTGCGCCAGCGTTCCGGGCCGGATCAGGGCTTTGTAGGCGCCCAGGCGCATGGTGGCTCCCATGGCTTTGATGCCTTTTTGTTCTTCCTGGAGGCTGATGACGGGGTGGGTGGTTTTCTGGTCGAATTCCGTGGAGTTGGCGTCATCCATGCCGCAGATGTGGCGTGCGTACTCAATGACGGCCACCTGCATGCCCAGGCAAATGCCCAGGAACGGGATTCCTTTGGTGCGTGCGTATTCCACCGTCTGGATTTTTCCTTCAATACCGCGGTCACCAAAGCCGCCCGGCACCAGAATACCGTCCACGGAGCCAATCATGGCATCCGCTCCCTTTTCCTCAATTTCTTCCGCGTCTATCCGGAGAATTTCCACACGGGCGTCATTTTCCGCTCCGGCGTGAGTGAAGGATTCATAGATGGATTTGTAGGCGTCCTGGAGGGCGATGTATTTGCCTACTACGGCAATCTTTATTGAGTGGCTGGGGCTGATGACCCGGCCAACGTAACGCTGCCAGTCCGCCAGATTGGGAGCCGGAACATCCAGCCCGAGGCGCCTGGTGACAATGCGGTCTATTTTATCCTGGCTGAGATCCAGAGGGCATTCGTAGATGGTGTTTTTAACGTCGCGGAAGGCAATGACGTTTTTGGCTTCCACGTTGCAGAACATGGCGATTTTGCGGCGTTCGTCTTCACTCATGTCGTATTCCGTCCGGCAGATGATTACGTCCGGCTGGATGCCGATTTCCCGGAGCTTGGCAACGGATTGCTGGGTGGGTTTCGTTTTCATTTCCCCGGCGGCCTTGATATAGGGGAGCAGGGTGACATGAATGAAGCAGACGTTGTCACGTCCCACTTCCAGAGCGAATTGGCGCAGGGCTTCCAGGAAAATGTGGCCTTCCATGTCCCCAACCGTGCCTCCGATTTCCGTGATGATGATGTCCACGTCTGATTTTTCCGTGACTTCATAGAGGCGGTTTTTGATTTCATCCGTAACATGCGGAATGTATTGAACCGTTTTTCCCAGATAGTCTCCCCGGCGTTCTTTCCGCAGCACGCTTTCGAAGACCTGTCCGGAAGTGAGGTTGTTGAGCCGGGAGAGGCTGCAATGGACGAAGCGTTCGTAATGGCCCAAGTCCAGGTCCGTTTCCGCTCCGTCGTTCAAGACGTACACTTCCCCGTGCTGGAAAGGGCTCATCGTTCCGGGGTCCACATTCAGGTAGGGGTCGAATTTTTGGAGGGTTACCTTGAGTCCGCAGCGTTCCAGAAGCGTGCCGATGGATGCCGCTGCCAGCCCTTTGCCGAGAGAGGAGACAACACCGCCTGTGACGAAGATGTATTTCATGATTTGGTTCCTAGTGTATGTTTAATAAGATTTGTTCCACCTGTTGCGCCTGTTCCGGCGTATCCACGCCCACACTGACGTGATCCGTCAGGATGACCCGGATTCTGGCCCCGTTTTCCAGTGCGCGCAACTGTTCCAGGGATTCCGTTTGTTCAAGGGGAGTTGGCTCCCAGCGAACATAGTTTTCAAGGAAGTCGCGGCGGTAGGCGTAAATGCCCAGATGGCGCAAGGGAGGCGCTACGCGGGGATGTCGGGCGTAGGGAATGACGGAACGGGAAAAGTACAGGGCATCTCCGTTGCAGGCCAGGGCCACTTTGACGATGTTCGGGTTGTCCAGATCCTCCTGAGCGCTGATGGGACAGGCGACGGTGGCCATGGAGAGGGCTTCGTCCGAGACCAGGGCATCCGCCAGCCGGTCGATCAGGGACGGGTCAATGAGGGGTTCGTCCCCCTGGATATTGACGACATGCGTGGCGGCAGGGAAGGAACGCACCGCTTCCGCCAGGCGGTCACTGCCGCTGGGATGGTCCGGAGATGTCATGATGGCCTTGGCTCCAAAGGATACGGCAGCATCAAAAATGCGCTGGTCATCCGTGGCGATGGCGATGGCGTCCAGGCGGGAACAGCGGCAGACGCGTTCCCATACATGCTGGACGAGAGGTTTTCCTGCAATGAGGTGGAGGGGCTTGCCCGGAAATCTGGAGGAACCCCAGCGTGACGGAATGAGGCCGATGATATGGTGGGAAGTATCTGCTGCCATGGGAAAAGGAACCGCCCCGAAAGGTAGCAACTCCCTTTGAATTAGTCCAGCCTCAAGCATCAGGAGCGCCTGTTTTTCCGGGGGAAGGAAAGGCGCAGTCAGACGGAAATGGATGCCGTTGCGGCGGCTTGCCGTTTTTCCTGCGTTTTCCGGATCATGAGCGGCATGTATTCCTTGCGGACATGGAGGGATACATAGAGGCCCTCCCTCTTGGCGCAGGAGTAGAGTACTTTGATGATGGCCAGGGATATGATGTCCATCGCAATGGTGATGCTTTCCCCAAAGATCAGGAAAAAGAAGATTGGTTTAGTGAAATAGACGGCGGAAACATACAGGATGCCGAGCTTGTATTGATGGTTGCGGTAAATTTTACTGACGATCCATGCGTAGGTCATGCCAACGACGGACAGGATGAGGTACAGGGAAATCCCTATGTAGCCGAGCGTTTGAATCGTGGAAATGGGGCCGCTGTGCCATTGGCCGTTCCACGCAAAGGCGCTTTGGTCTTTGCTCAGGTTGTAGGCTTCTTCATACACGTTGGCTTTCACGATGCTGATATCCCGTGAAAAGCCGTCTCCGAATATTTTGTCCTGAATAAAGTGTTCACGGTCATCCAGCGCCCAGCTCCACATTTCAAAGCGCCAGTTGATGGAGTCTTCGGCGTTTGCCTTGGCTTGCGCGCTGACGTCCAGGAAAGGAACGGCTGAGAGGGTGCGTTGGATGCCGAAAGGCAAAGAATGGAGCATTCCCGCAGAGGAGAGCAGCAAGAGCAAAAGCACTCCGAGGACGGGAACCAGAAGGCAGAAGAACCATCTTCTGTAAATTAGGGATATGGTGAAGAACAGGAACAGAACCTGGGCCATGGCGGAGCGAAATCCGCTTAACAGGATGCCAACGGTTCCAAGAAGAAGCAACGCCCCCCACCAGGGACGCTTGATCATCTGCCACACGGAGTAGTTGATGATGAGCAGCTGCATCACCAAGATAGAAATTCTGAGGAAAGAAGAGTTTCGGGAGCCTTCGGAGAGCGTGTCTGCGGCGCCCGCGTTCGCGGCAAGATCCGCCCCGGCGCTATCCGGTGAAAGGAGATTCCGGGCAGTTGAGATAAGAGTAAAAACGATGGTCAGGAAAACAGCCCATTGAAGCACCTTGCCCAGTTCATGGCTGGTCGTTTTTAACGAGGACAGGCAGAGATAGGCCAGGAGGGCCTGGAGGAAAAGGATGTAGCCCTTGCCTCCGTAGTAGTCTTCCAGCACATCCAGCCCCAGAGCGAAAGGGTGGCTCAGGAAGATGTAGCCCACATGCATGAACAGCACGAGGACGACAGCGTCCAGAAGGGGGGCGGAATTCCACGTCAAGCTTGAACGCCTGAGCATGGCGTTCCACAAGTAACAAGGAAGGGTTATTCCGTAAGCAAGGAGGGGAGCGTAATCCCTTAAGGAGGGGATGGGGAGGAAAAGAATGGGTATCAGTATCCACAGATACCACACTTTTCCCTTCATCAGGAATAAGGCGGCCAGGATAAAGGGGGAAACAGCCAGAACTATGGAAAGGGGATCACCGTCCGCCGACATGATGCCGCCTATGATGGCCAGAAGAATGGCAACGACTGAAACCAGTACAATTTTAAATAAGTTACCATTCATAGGGCTACCCGTTGTTCCCGAATAAAAAACAGTGGCGGGAAAGAGAGATGGATGGTGGAGTATAGGGGATTCGAACCCCTGACCTTCTCATTGCGAACGAGACGCTCTACCAACTGAGCTAATACCCCGTGGGAAATACCGGAAAGAATTTAGTTCATCCCGCGTTTGAAAGCAAGCGGAATTCGTCAGGAAAGGCAAATAAGAAGGAAGATGCCGCCTTTCCTCATCTCGTGCGGGTGTTTCCTGCCTGCCGGAAGCCGGCCGCAGGGAAGATGGTTATTTCCCGGAATGCCCGGCTTTTTCGGGAAAGGAGGAACGACCCGGTCCGGAAGCCGGAGGGCCTGCGGGAATGTTCAGGTGTAAAGGCAGCCGGGCCTGATGTTTCCGATTTTTGCGAAGGCCCGTTTGCCGGAATTGGAGCGTCAGCGGCCCTGCTTGTTTTTAATGCGGTTTCTGAGATGGGCATCTTCAAAAAGGCCGTCCATGTACAATCCCACGGCTTGAGCTTTTCTGAGGCTCCGGGCTGCCTCCCTCAGGGCCGGAAGAGCTTCTTCATAGGATGGCGTTTTTCCTTTTTTGACAGGGGATGCTTCCACAAGGTGCCACCCCCACCGGCTTTTGAGAAGTACCGGCCTGTTGTCCGGAACGTCTGCCAACGCCAGACCCAGGGTTTCCTTGGCGCGGGCGGGGCTTATCCAGCCGAGTTCCCCGCCTGCGGGAGCGGAACGTTCGTCTTCACTGAATTCCCTGGCGAGCCGGGAGAAGGATTCCCCTGCCTTCAGCCGCTCCAGCAGCGTTTCCGCGGTTTGCCGGACCTGGGCTTCTTCCCTGTTCAAGGTAGCCAGGAAAATATGCCTGGTTTTCCGCAGGTCAGGAGAAGCGAGTTGATCCCGGATTAGATTGTAGTAGGTTTTCAGGTCTTCGCCGGACGGTTCCGCCGCCTGGGCGGTTGCCCGGTAGAGCTGTTCCGTCTGTTTGAGCCTGGCCGCTATTTTTTTTTGAAATTGTTCCTGCGTCAGTTTCTGGTCGTGCAGGGTTTTCAGGTATTGTTCCGTGTTTCCGTCAAAACGGGACCGGATTTGTTCCGCGGCGCGGGCCGCTTCCGCATTGCGGTTGGGCAGCTGGAGATCATTGACGCTGGTTTTCAGGCGCAGAAGGGAGGAGCTGATCAGGTCATACCTGGCCCGAGGAGACAGGTCGCCGGGGATGTCCAGTTCATGAGTAAGTTTGATCCCTCCGTCCATGTCCAGCACGGGAGGCTGGCGCAGTATTTTCAGTTCCGTAATCCTTCGGGAAAGCTGGTTGGCGGTGACGGGTTCTCCATATACTTCCGCTATCCGGGCGGAGCTGTCTCCTGGCGGCCCCGGCATCGGTTTCAGGTATGCGTCCATTCTGCCGGCCAGAAAGCCGTGCCAGACAAACAAGTCCCCCACCAGATAGAGCAGGAATGCTCCATAAATCACAAGCTTGAGCGTGAATTTTCCAGTGGGGGACATGGCGGGAGAAAAAGGGCAAAGAGTTTAGTTTCCGCCGCCGGAGTCTGCCAGGCGGGCGGATTCCGGAGGAAGGAAGTTGCGGAATCTCTTCTTTTCAATACACTTCATGTAGGCTTCTTCCGGGGAGACGATGCCCTGCTGGAGTTTCTGCCAGATGGCGTCATCCATGAATTGCATGCCCATGGCCTTGCCGCCGACAATGACGTCAGGAATTTTCTGCGTGGCGCCTTCACGGATGATGGCAGCCACGGCCGGCGTGGCAAAGAGGATTTCATTGACGGCCACGCGGCCCGGTTTGTCGCTGCGCTTCATCAGGAGCTGCGCTACGACGCCGCGGAGGGAGCCCGCAAGCATGGTGCGTACCTGGGATTGCTGGTCAGATGGGAATACGTCAATGATACGGTCAATGGTTTTGCTGGCGTTGTTCGTGTGCAGGGTGCCGAATACCAGAAGGCCGGTTTCAGCCGCCGTGAGCGCCAGGGAGATGGTTTCCAGGTCGCGCATTTCACCCACCAGCACGATGTCGGAGTCTTCACGAAGGGAGGCCCGGAGGCCGTCTGCGAAGGAAGGCGTCTGGAGAGGCACTTCTCTTTGGGTGACGATGGATTTTTTATTGGGATGGACGAATTCGATAGGTTCCTCCACGGTGATGATGTGCCGCGCCTGGTTGCTGTTGATGTAGTCGATGATGGCGGCCAGCGTGGTGGATTTACCGGAACCGGTGGGGCCCGTGACCAGCACAAGGCCGGATCTCATGTGGGCGAATTCCTTGACGACCGTAGGCACGCCCAGTTCTTCCAGCGTGGCTATTTTGGTGGGAATGAGACGGAAAACAGCCCCCAGGCCGTGCTGCTGCTTGAAATAGTTGCAGCGGAAACGGGATGTTTCATCCATTTCATAGGCAAAGTCCAGGTCCCCTTCTTCCAGATATTTCTGGAAGGCCTGGGGATCACATATTTCCGCAAGGAGGTTTTTGAATGCCTGGCCTTCCAGGTTTTCGTCGGAGATGGCGGAGATGGTCCCGTTGACGCGGATTTTAGGAGGCTGACCTTCGCTGAGGTGAAGGTCAGAGCCTCCCGCTTCTACGAGATATTTGAAGTATTGGTCGATGACAGCCATAACAGGAGTGTTTCAAAATTAAAGGTTACTTGATTCCCAGAAAGGATTTCATGATGGTTTTGTCTTCCGCGCGGAAGATGCAGTCTTCCGTGGTGATGAGGCCTGCCTGGTGCAGGGCCCGGAGCGAGTCGTCCATCAGGATCATGCCCTGGGCTTTCCCTGTCTGAATGCAGCCGGGAATCATGAATGTCTTGCCTTCACGGATGCAGTTGGCGATGGCGGGCGTATTAACCAGCATTTCAATGGCCAGAGCGCGGCCGTTGCCGTCTGCTCTGGGAACCAGCTGCTGGGAGATGATGCCGCGCAGGGATTCGCTGACCATGATGCGGATCTGGTCGCGTTGCTCCACCGGGAAGACGTCCAGCACGCGGTCCACCGTACGGGCTGCAGAGCCCGTATGAAGGGTGCCGAGCACCAGGTGGCCGGTTTCTGCGGCCGTGAGCGCCAGGGAGATGGTTTCCAGGTCGCGCATTTCACCCACCATGATGACGTCTGGGTCTTCACGGAGGGCGCCGCGGAGGGCGCGGGCGAAAGATTCCGTGTGTTTATGCACTTCACGCTGGTTGACGTGGCAGTTTTTGGAGGGAATCAGGTATTCGATGGGGTCTTCAAGCGTGATGATGTGGTCGTGGCGGTCCTGGTTGATGAAGTCCACGATGGAGGCCAGCGTGGTGGATTTACCGGAACCTACGGAACCCGTGACGAGAATGAGACCGTTGGTGTAACGGGTGAGGGGCACCACGTATTCCGTCGGCAGGCCTATTTCCTCCATGGTGCGCACCCGCGTGTTGATGATGCGGAAGCAGATGTCATAACCCAGGCGCTGTTTAACCACGGATGCGCGGTAACGGCCAAAGTCATTGGCGTAGGCGAAGTCCACGTCCCCCCGTTGCTGAAGGCGGTTCCATTCCGGGTCTTCCAGAAAGCCCCTCGCCAGCACTTCCGTGTCCTGGGGCGTGAGATTGGGCGCTTCCTCCCAGATGGGGAGAAGCTGGCCGAACCGGCGCCAGGTGGGACGGCTGTTGACGGCAAGGTGGATATCGGAACAGTCGTAATCCTGTCCAAGTTTAAGATATCCGTCGACGTGGGGCAAAATGTATTCGCTCATGTTGTGAATGCAGCAAACTGATAAAGCTACATACTAACGAAAACAGAGCTTTTTTGACCAGCAAAAAATATTTGGGAATCGATTTCTGTGAAAGCGGCTTCGCACCGTTCCGCGGCAGAGGCGGAATTTTGAGGATGAGGCTTTACCGGAAGAGCCGCGGACGTTTGTTTCCGGGAATGGGAAGGAGGATGGCGCAGGGGGCTGACGCGGGAAAGGGCCTTTTTCCTCCAGACATGATTTAGTGTTCCCAGGAAGACAGGAAGGGCATGGGACGGTTCTCGTCTAATGCCGCAGGGGAATACCTCTATTTTTTGCGACAGCGGAATTCCCAAACCTTTTTCAGGAAGCGGCAGAAGTCGCTGCATTAACCGGAAAACCCTGTTATTTAAACAGATTGAGGAATTTTTTCCCGGCCAGGCCGATTCCCATTTTTTTCAGGGAAGGAAAAGCCAGGGTGATCAGGATTTCAACGATGAAACGGAAAATAGAGGAATGAACCCAGCTTCCGGAAGTGCGCGGCTGCGGGGGAGGGGCCGGATTGCTTTTTTTCCCCGTAAACATGCGGATGAGAAGAACACCTCCCACCGTTCCGACAATAGAGCCGATCACAGGCAGGGACATGGCCTTTTTTTTCAATTTACGGAAGTGGTCGGCCTGCTGCTGCGTCTTTTGTACCAGGCTGTCCGCCTCATTGACGATGTCCAGCCGGGAGGAAGCTACCCGCATCAGGAGTGCGAGCTTTTCTTGAGAGCCATTTGCAGACATGATAAATCCGTTTTAAGTTCTTCCGCCGTCGCCGGAGCGATAGGCGTTACATGGGTTCGGCTGAAAAGGATAAATCCTGCGGCCGCTGCCAGGAGATGAAGGCCCGTGGTTACGGCAAGTCCGGCAATGATTCCCCAGAAGTACGCCATGACCACGGTCAGCAGGCACCACAGAAAAAGATAGCCGAAGAAGGCCATGAAGGCGCCCATCAGGAGAAAGGCCGTTTTTTTGCCCAGCCTGTTGGACGCTTCCTTCAGTTCCAGTTTGAACAGTGCGGCTAAGGCTTCCGCATGGGCCAGGGCTGCCGTCCCGGTTTCCCGGAGGGACCGGACCATGGCCATCCCTTCTTCCTTTTCCTCCACAAGGGGGGTGACGAAGGTTCGCTTGAGTTTGTCGATCAGTCCCATGGTTCGGTTTGAAAGGGGAGGGAGGACGCCATGCGCATGGCACGCATGGCGCGGAATGAAGGGAGAGGGTTAACGACGGCGGATAAGCAGACCGATGAGAAGGCCCACGCCCATGGCAATCAGCACGGACTGGGTGGGTTTTTCCTTCACGTATTCTTCGCCTGCTTCGTGAAATTTTTTGGCCTTGTCGCGGATGACTTCTCCCTTTTCCTGGGCGTAGTCGCAGATGGTGCTGGCCTGTTCCGTAGCCGCCTTGCGGATTTGATTTACTTTAGCTGCGGCGAAGGCCCTGGCCTGTTGAAATCTGGTGACGGCAAGCTCGCGGGCGGAAGGGCAGGAGCAGGAAGTGTCATTTGCTGTTGCGGGCTTTTCAAGTTCGGTTTGGTTTTCTTGCATGGTTGATTAGAGTATTAAGGGTTGGTTTCTGTTGAAAAACATGTCGGCTTACATGTTTTCGCCTCTCACATTGGAAATTATTTAGCACGCTTCCCACTATTGGCAAGTGTGTAAAGCGGCTTCATCCGGAATTGTGCGGCCTGTCAGCGGCGGCTTCCTGAAAAACCGCCGCGGGGGTCCGGTTTGACTTGGGGTTCGTTAGGATTCCGGTACCGCAGAATGCCGTAATCCCTCAGGTTGCGGATGAATTCCTGGGCGTTGGCCCGGAAGCGCGCGTCGTACATGAGCAGTCCCAGAAAGCCCTGGTTTTTACGTGCATCAGCCGTGATGGAGGAGATTTGTTCAGATGCTTTCCTCAGAGCGGACAGCGTGGGGGGGATTTCCTTGATTGCAGGGTCCAGAGTGCTGAATTTTTCTTCGGCTCCGGCAATGAGTTTGCGGGCATCCCGGACGGTATCTTTCATGACCGCGACCGAGGAACGTGTTTCTTCCATGAGACCGGGAAGTTGTTCTCCTGCCCGGTTTATTTGTGACAATACGCTGCCGAGGTGCTTGAGGTTTTCCTGATTCAGGACGCCCTCGTTGATCAGCCTGGTCGTCTGGGCCAGCCCTTTGGCCGCCTCTCCGATGTTGAGGATAGCGACGTCAATGTTATCCGAATTTTTTTCGATTTGCTTGAGGATTTTCAGGATTTCTTCTGTGGCGCCCACGGCATTGTTTTTGATTTTGCTGAAATCGCTTTCCGGCTGGCCGATGATGGTGGCATGGGGAGGGATGTATTCATGCGTGGGCTGGGCCGGAGGGACGATATCGATGTATTTGTCGCCCAGGATGTTCTGCATGTCCACCCGGAAGACGGACCCTTGCTGGATTTTCACGTCGCTCTGGATGCTGGCTTCCAGCATGACTTCATTGCCGGAAGGCAGGAGTTCAGGGGCTTTGGTGACTTTCCCCACCGTGACGCCGCCCAGACGGATCTGGGAGTCCTTGATGAGTCCCGCCGCATCTTTGAAAATGATGTTGATGGGGTAGGTTTGCTCTTTGGATGTTTTGATGTTGCCGAATCCCAGGATGACTCCGATAATCATCAGGATTCCGGCGATCAGAAAGATGCCTACCCATGTTTCCGGTTTAAGTTTCTGTTTCATGGCTCTGTGGCAAGATGGTTATTGTTTGCGTTCCCGTTCCGCCCGTTCCAGCAGAACCCGTTGGAAATTTTCATTTTTGCCGGACAGGGCTGCCCAGTTTTCCCCGGAGTCCCCGTAGAGGAACTTTTGCAGTATTTCGTCTCTGGAGTGCAGCAGTTCTTCCGGAGTTCCCGTCCAGTAAACTTCACCGTTTCTGAGATAGACGATTTTGTCCGCGATGCGGATCACGCTGGGCATGTCATGGGAGACAATGACGGTGGTGATGCCTTTGTCCTTGCAGATTTGCCGGATGAGGAAGCTGATGCTGTCCGTGACGATGGGATCCAGTCCCGCGGTGGGTTCGTCATAGAGCAGGCATTCCGGAGTGGTAATGATTGCCCTAGCTACGGCGACGCGCTTGATCATGCCGCCGGAGAGGCTGGACGGCATTTTTTCCTGCTGTCCCAGCAGCCCTACGGAGTCTAAAGCGGCTGAGATGCGGGCGTCCAGCTCGTTTTCATCCCTGATCCCTGCCTCCAGCAGAGGAAAAGCTACGTTTTCTCCCACGCTTAGGGAGTCGAATAAGGCTCCCTGCTGGAACATGAATCCGATTTTGCTGCGGATTTGCTTTTTGATTTTTTCCGGCGCACCGCTGATGCGCCTGCCGTCAATTTCCACATAACCGTCCAAAGGGTCCAACAGACCGTCCAGATGTTTCAGAATGACGCTTTTCCCGGCTCCGGATCCTCCTATTAAAGCCATCAGTTCTCCTTTGCCCACGTCAAAGCTTACGCCTTTCAGCACTTCCTGGGTGCCGAAGCTTTGTCTGAGCTGATGGACGCGGATGAATGGCTGCATGGCGGCGGGGAAAGGCTATCTCATGAATCCCATGGGGAAGAACGAGTTGAGGATCATGGTCAGGATAAAGTTGGCGATGAGCAGGGCCACGGAAGCGTACACCATGGCCTGCATGGTGGATTTGCCTACGCCCACGGCTCCGTTTGTGGTGTTCAGCCCCTCCCGGCAGGAGATGGTGGAAATGATGAGGCCGAAAGCAAGAGCCTTGACCAGGGCGACGATGATGTCCCCCATAGTGACGAATTTACTCATGAAGTGCATCCAGTAGGCCTGATCTACGTTAAAGGCGGTGACGCTGACGATGTACGCGGAGGCGATGCCCACCAGAACGGCTTCCATCATCAGGATGGGCATGGAAATAAGCATGGCCTGTATCCGCGGCTTCACCAGGTAGTCTACCGGATCCACATTCATGGATTTAAGGGCATCCACCTGTTCCGTGACTTTCATGGTGCCGATTTCCGCGGCCATGGCGGATCCGACACGCCCCGCAAGCATCAGCCCGGTAATGACGGGGCCCAGCTCCCGGAACATGCCCACGGCGACGACGGCCCCGCCCATGGTTTCCATTCTCACCGTTTGAAGCTGGAACAGTGTCTGGGCTTCCAGCACCGCGCCGGTGAACGCGCCGGTGATGATGACCACCGGCTGGGATTGTACCCCGATTTTTGCAATTTGCTCCACAAGAACGCGCATCCGGAATTGGCCGGACCACATGCATGACGCCACTTGGTAAAGCAGCAATCCGATTGACCCCAACCGGTCAACCAGCCTTAAAGCGGCGCGGCCGATCATGGTTGCTACATGGAATTGCATGGCTTCTACTAATCACTTCTTCCACTTCAAGAGCAAGCGCAATGTATGCCACGGGAGGAAAAGGAAGGTTCCGCGTCAGTCTGCCAGCCGATGGATATAAGGCGTTTCCTGCGTTCCGGGGATGGAGCGCAGCATGAGGCGGGGCGGCAGTTTCAGGCGTGTCCATTCGGATGCGCGGGCCTGCCGCTGCAAACGGCGTATTTCCCTTTCCGATTCTGGGAACCGGTTCGCCAGCTCCGTGGCGGATTCATGTTTCCGGTGCAGGCGGATGAGAAACCCGTCACGCATGGCGGCCTCCGGAGCCGGGGAAATAAAACCGGGGAACAGGGTTGCCAGTTCCGTTTCGTATAAATCCCCCAGCGGCATGAAATCCGCGGCTAAAGCGGCTGGCAGGAGGCGGGGCTCCGTCATGATATCCGTCCCCGTCAGAGAAGAGAGCAACAGGGCGCCTTCTTCTTCCGCCCATTGGCGCATGAGCCATGCGGCCGTGGTTTTTTCGTCCAATCCTCCGGCATTGGCGGGGAAAGAAACCGTCCGTACGCCAATGTCAGCCGTGCCGGTGAAGGCTTGAACTCTTTTCCTTGTCTCTTCCGGAATGCCGGGCAGGGAGGGGAGGAACCCCGTCACTGCCAGAGAGGGGCGCGTTTCCTTCAATAGTTCCGCCAACAGGAGGGAAGCGGAATTTTCCAGTAAATTCAGGCAGACGGCCCCATGCCCGCTTTTCAGAATGAAGTCTTCCATCCCTTTGCGGAGGGCATGCCGGAGCTGTTTTTCCGGGGAGGGCAGGGGGGAATCCGTTCCTGTGGGGTTTTCCAGTGAAATGACGGCGGAATCCCTTCCAAAAAGACGCAGCCGTTTGAGGAGATGTCCGTTGCCGGACCATACGGAAGATGCACCGGGCAGCAGAAACGGACCTTCTCCCCCGGCCAGGCGGGCCGTGAATACGGGCAGGCCTGTTTCCTGCGCCGTCAGGCAGGCTTTTTCTTCATCCTGTTCCAGCAATCCCTCATGCCATGCATGGGCAGGCGTGCGGAGCAGCAGGCATGTGGCGGAAACGTGCGGCGGAGGAATTTCTCCCCACGGGGCGATGGAGAAAACGGCTTCATCCCCCGTTCTCCGGATGCCAAAGACGGGGACTCGTTCGTTTCCATGCCGGGAGGGAGGGATAACGGCCTGCCGGGGAAAGGAAAGGCCGTTCCTCAACAGGTGGAATCTTATGCCTTCCGCGTCCGCCGCTCCCAGCAGCAGGGGGACATCCGCTATTTCCCGTGCCAGGTAGGCCAGGGCCGCCCGGTGCTGGGTCCGGAAGCCGCTGCGCAGAGCCAGTTCACCGGTATGCACGCCGCTGAGGGCCAGCGGCGGACAGAGGACGAGCTCCGCACCTGCGTCCAGGCAGGAACGGTACAGTTCCACGATGGTTCTGAGGTTTTTGGGAAAGTGGCCGGGAATGGTTTCCGGTTGGATGAATCCTGCTTTCAGCATGCGACGGAAAGGTAAACCATTACGGGGCGGCAGGCAAGCCGGGATGCCCGGAGGTCCGCCCGCCAGGCATTTACCCATGCAGTTTTTATTTCAAGGAGCTTGTCATTCACGGTCTTCATGGTATGATCCCCGCCGATTGCGCGCCGTCCGTTCCCGGGCGCGGCCATCCGGAATACTTATGAGGAAACAGTCAACAGAAGGGCAGGAATCCTCCATCCAGCGCGCCAGGGCATTGTGGCGCGAGTATCTTCTTCCTTATAAGGGTACGCTGGCGTGGGCTGTGGTCGGAGGCATTGTGGCCGCTGTTTCCAGCGGTTTCGGCATTCCGGTGATTTTACAGGAGATGTTTCCCGTGATTTTTGACGGGAAACCATTGCCTCCGTGGGCGGAACGGGTGCTCTTGTGGTATGTGAGCCCGGAAAACCTGCCCCTGGTGACGGTGTGGGCCACGGCGGCCATGCTCCCGCTGGTGGTGGTGGTGCGCGGGCTGTCTTCTTTTGTCAATGTCTATTTGCTTTCCAAAATAGGGCTGGGAGTGCTGGAGACATTGCGGCTCAAGGTGTACAGAAAGTATCAGGATTTGTCCCTGGCTTTTCATGACCGGCAGCAGAAGGGAGACCTGCTGAGCCGCCTGATGCAGGATACCCAGTTTCTCCAGGGAGGCCTGGTGCAGATTGCCAATGACCTTATTATCCAGCCCCTGACTCTTTTGGCCGCGTTAGGGTTTCTGATTTACAGGGCCTCCGTCAGCGAGCAGTTTCTTATTCTGCTGGCGAATATGCTTCTGGTAGGCGTTTGCGTGATTCCCATCCGGTACATCGGCAAAAAAATGCTTGCCCGCGCCCGGGTGGTGCAGTCCAGCCAGGGGGATCTTTCCTCCACGCTCCAGGAGAATTTCTCTTCCCAGCGGGATATCAGGGCCTTTGAACTGGAACAGCAGCAGATAGGGCTGTTCAGGGACAGGATCCGCCGTTATATCCAGGCGTCTATCGGCGCGGTCAGGTGGCAGAGCCTGCTGACCCCCTTGATTGAGTTCGTCAGCGCCATAGCCATGGCCGCCACCCTGCTGGTTGGCAACATGAACGGCATGAACATGGGGGATTTTGCCGCGCTGGCCACGGCCATGTATCTTTGCTATGAGCCGGTCAAGAAGCTGGGGGCTGTCCATAACAAGGCGGAAACCCTTAATGCCGGTCTGGAACGCATCAACCACGTGCTGAATGCTCCGGATGACGTGCCCGAACCGGAAAATCCAAAAAGCCCGGAGGCATGGAAGGGGGAAGTGGAGTTCCGCAACGTTTGTTTCGGTTATCAGCAGGACTCTCCCGTCATGAGGAACATTGATCTCCGCATTCCGGCCGGGCAGGTGGTGGCCCTGGTAGGGCCCAGCGGAGCAGGGAAGACGACGTTCATTAATTTGCTGTGCCGTTTTTATGATGTCCTTTCCGGCAGCGTGAAGGTGGACGGCATCGACGTGCGGGAGATGGGCAAAAAGGATCTTCTTTCCCACATAGCGCTGGTTTCCCAGTATCCCGTTCTGTTCCGCGGCTCCGTGGCGGATAATATACGCATCGGCCGTCCGGACGCTTCCGACGCGGAAGTGGAAGAAGCCGGGCGCATGTCTGCCGTGGACAGTTTTATCCATGAGACGGGGGAAGGGTATTTCCGCATGATCGGAGAAATGGGGGAAGGGCTTTCCGGCGGCCAGCGGCAGCGCGTTTCCCTGGCGAGGGCCTTTCTGAAAAACGCTCCCATCCTGGTGCTGGATGAAGCTACGGCTTCCCTGGATATGAAGAGCGAGGAACAGATTCAGAAGGAGATTGAGAAACTGGCTTCCGGCCGCACGACGTTCATTATTGCCCACCGTTTCAGCACCATCCGGATGGCGGACCGCATTCTGGTGCTGGAGAAGGGAAGCGTGGTTGCAGACGGCACGCATGAGGAGCTGATGGCTTCTTCTCCCCTGTACCGGGAACTTTACAATAAGCAGCAGATGATTGCGGAGGAGGAAGGAGGCGCCTCATGTTAAGACAGTTTTTTGAATATGCGCGGTATTTGAAGCCCGTGATGAAGCTGTTCATTGCCGCTCTGGCTGCCGGGGCTCTGGCCGCCGCCGCCAGCGGTTTCGGCTTTCCGCTGATGATTGCCAAAGTATTTCCGGTGGTATTCGACAATACACAGATTCCCCCGGAGCTTCAGGACATGATCGCCCGGCTGGTGGCCCCGGAACACATGCGCATGGCGGTGTTGCTGGCCGTATGCTCCCTGCTGCCTCTGGTCTTCGCCGTCCGGGGCATAGGCACGTTCTTCAACGTGTACTGGATCAGCATCGTCAGCATGAAAGTGCTGGAAGCAATCAGGCTGGACGCCTTTTCCAAATTGCAGACGCTGCCCCTTTCCTTCATTGACCGCCAGAAACGGGGAGACCTGATCAGCCGGCTTATCAATGACGCCGCCAACGTGCAGGGGGGGCTGGTGGTTGCGGCCAATGACATCATCAAGCAGCCTCTGACTCTGCTGACCGCCCTTGCCTTCCTGGTGTACAAGGTATTTGTTGATCCGAATACGGCTTTGGTCCTGATGAATCTGGGGCTGATTGCGCTGGCCATATGGCCCATCCGCTTTTTCGGCCGCCGCGTGATGAAGAAGTCCAAACAGGCTCAGGACGAACTGGGCAATATTACGGCCGCCGCCCAGGAAAATTTGGCCTCCCAGCGTGAAATCCGTTCCTATGGAATGCAGGAACAGCAGGTAAATCTTTTCCTGGGGCTGATCCGGCGTTTTTTCAAAATCAATCTCAGAACGGTGAAGTACAGGCACTTCCTGGTTCCCGTGCTGGAAATGGTGACGGCGCTGGGCCTGGGCGTTTTGCTGGTAAGGGGGCATGAAATGGGCATCACCAAGGCTGATTTCACTGCTTTGGCCGCCGCCCTGTTCATGTGTTACGACCCTCTCAAACGGCTGGGCGTGACGCTCACCAATTTGAAGAGCGCTTATGCTTCCCTGGAGCGCATCAATTACCTCCTGAAAGAACCGGATACCATGCCGGAGGCCGTTGATCCCGTTCCTATGGGACGCGCCGCCGGCCGCCTGGACTATGATGGCATTTCCTTTTCCTATGACGGCGCCCGCAAGGTGCTGGACGGCATCAACGTGCATATCCGCCCTGGGGAAGTAGTGGGGCTGGTAGGGCCCAGCGGCGCCGGAAAGACGACATTTGCCAGCCTCCTTCCCAGGTTTTATGACGTTAGTTCCGGAGCCCTGCGCGTGGATGGCGTGGATGTGAGGGACGCTTCCCTGCATGATGTGCGCAAGAATATCTCCTTCGTCTCCCAGCACCCCGTCCTGTTCCACGGCACCATTATGGAAAATATCCGTTTGGGACGTCAGGACGCTACGGATGATGAGGTGGTGGCCGCGGCGCGCGCCGCGGCTGCGGACGGTTTCATCATGGGCATGCCGGACGGCTATCAAACCATGCTTGGCGACGGAGGCAGCGGATTGTCCGGCGGCCAGCGGCAGCGTGTAGCGATTGCCCGCGCTTTCCTGAAGGATGCTCCCATCCTGATTCTGGATGAAGCCACCGCGTCCTTGGACGCGGAAAGCGAGGCCCTGATCCAGCAGGAACTGGATCGGCTGGTGGAGGGAAGGACGGCGCTTATTGTGGCCCACCGTTTCAGTTCCATCCGCGTGGCGACGCGCATTCTGGTGTTTGAGGGCGGGCGCATCGTCGGGGACGGTTCCCATGCAGAGCTTTATGCCTCTTGCCCGTTGTACCGGGAGCTGTATGACCGCCAGTCCCTCTAAATAGGTGGGGATGGGGAGGAAAGCGTTTCCCGCGTCCTCGCCGGAATGAATATGGCGTTTTTTCTCAGGCCATGATGGAAAGAGCTATTGTCAAACAAGGGGCATGATGTACTATTCCGCCAGCATGAATATACTGGACGAATCCCTGATGAATGCCGTTAAAGAAGGGAAGCTTTTGGAGTCTTCCCGGACCAATATCCGCCTTCTGCTGGATGGAACCAGATCCCCCATAGCGCGAGAGGCCGTAGAGGAGCTGGCTGCCGCCGGGGAATGGCAGGAGTTGAACGACCGTTTTTACAAAACGCTGGCCTTTGGCACGGGGGGGCTGCGGGGACGCACCATCGGCAGCATCGTCACCCGGGCGGAGCAGGGGAACGGCGGCGTGAACGGCCGCCCGGAATATCCCTGCGTGGGAACCGCCTGCATGAACTACTTCAATGTGGGGCGGGCCATGCGGGGTCTGATTATTTATGTGAACAAGCATGTGGAGGCTACGGACCCGGGCAGGAAGCCCCGCCTGGTCATCGGACACGACACGCGCCACTTTTCCCGTGACTTTGCCGAATTCTGCGCAAAAATCGGCACGGACCTGGGATGTGACATTTACCTGTTCGACAGCCCCCGCGCCACTCCTGAAATCTCCTTTGCCATCCGGGAACTCCATGCGGATTCCGGCGTGGTGCTGACCGCCAGCCACAACCCCTCCCATGACAACGGTTTCAAGGCTTATTTCAATGACGGAGCCCAGCTGGTGCCTCCGCATGACAAGGCCGTGATCAAGGAGGTCAATTCCCTGACTTCCGAAGAATATGAACCGTTGCCGGAAAACCGGCGCGGAACCCTTCATGTGCTGGATTCCTCCTTTGACCGTATTTATATGGACCGCTTGAAAACCGTGCTGCTCCGTCCGGAACTTTTCAACAGGGGGGGAGCTAAAATCGTTTACTCCAACCTCCACGGGACGGGCGGCCATATCATCGTGCCCCTGTTGAAGGAACTGGGCTGCAACGTGCAGACCGTGGCGGCGCAGGATGTGCAGGACGGACGTTTCCCGACGGTTGCTTCCCCCAACCCGGAAAATCCGCCGGCTCTGGCCCTGGCTATTGAACAGGCGGATGCTTCCGGAGCGGACATCGTCATCGCCACGGACCCGGATGCGGACCGCATGGGGGTGGCCGTGCGCGGGGAAGACGGAAAGATGCACCTGCTGACCGGCAACCAGATCGGCTCCCTGCTGGCGTGGTACCGCTGCATGAGCATGTCCGATCTTGGCATCATCAATGACTCCAACCGTTCCCGTGCCGTGATGGTGAAAACCTTTGTGACGACGGGGCTTCAGGACGCCATCGGCCACCACTTCGGTTATGAGGTGGTCAACGTGCTCACGGGGTTCAAGTATATTGCCCAGAAACTCGGTAAATATGAACAGGCCATTCCGGCGGAAAAACGGGAGGGCTACCGCAAGATGAGCGAAGAACAGACGCGCGCCCTGCGTCTGGAATACAGCCGTTACTTTGTCTTCGGCGGGGAGGAAAGCTACGGCTACCTGGCCCAGGACTTCGTGCGGGACAAGGACGCCAACTCCGCCGCCATCATCTTTGCGGAACTGGCCGCGTATGCGGAAAGCATCGGCAAGAGCCTTCTGGAACTGCTGCATGAACTCTTTGAGCAGTTTGGTGTGTATTTGGAAATGGGAAAATCGCTGGTTATGGAAGGCGCGGACGGCGCGGCCAGAATCGCCGCCCTTGCCGCTTCCTATTCCTCCAATCCTCCCACGGAAGTGGACGGCGTAGCCGTCAGCGGCATCCGGGACTTTTCCAAGGGCGACATGGTGGATGCGGAAGGCGATCCCATTCCGGCGGAAAAAATGATTTTTGTAGATTTGGTGGACGGCCGCAGTTTTGCGGTGCGCCCCTCCGGAACGGAACCCAAGATTAAATACTACCTTTTCGGGCACGGGAAACCGGGCGCCCCTGTGAAGGAAGCATTGGCGGAAGTCCAGGCTTCCCTGGATTCCCTGTGGGCGGCTGTGGAAAAGGATGCCCGCGTCCGTTCCTAGGGCTAAATATTGCTGATTTCTTTCCCCCGTCTACCATGTAATGTGGACGGGGGAAATTTATTTTCTTGCCAAGGAGGCGGGAATTCCGCAGTTTATAATCCTTATGACATTTGCGGCCCACAGAACTCTCTCCGTGGCTGGCGCCCTTTTGGCCGGCCTTTTTCTCTCTTCCTGCTCCTCCCAGCAACAAGTTGAAGCTCCTGCGCGTCTTCCCGCCTACCACTTTGTGCCCGGCAAGACGGCCGTGCTGCACAACGGGAAAGCCATTCCCCCCAGAAACGCCCCTTCGCAGGTCAAGCGCGCCATTGCGGCGGCCAAGCTCGCGCCCCAGTCCGGCTATCCCAAGTGCGCCCTCTGCGCCGAAAACGAGGGCTATGCCGGGCGGATGAACCATCCGGCCCGACAGAACCACCGCGTCATCCCCGTGACGATCAACGGCAGCAGCTGGTATCTGCAGTATTCGCCGTATGTCTATTATAACGAGCACTGCATCGTCTTCAACGGCACGCATACGCCGATGAAGATCGACCGCGCGGCCTTCCGCAAGCTGCTGGACTTCGTCGGCCAGTTCCCGCACTACTTTGTCGGCTCGAACGCCGACCTGCCCATCGTGGGCGGCTCCATCCTGAGCCACGACCACTTCCAGG
>CAJKMG010000030.1 GCA_905200945.1 uncultured Akkermansia sp.
GGTAGGCGGTTTTGGAGTTGTATCCTGCCGTTCGGTCGATGAGGTCGAGAACCTCACCGTCTCCGTATCCCGCCTTCCTGATGTATTTGACGACTTCTCCGGCCTGGTCGGGGAAGTACTTCACCAGCATGGGGATGAATCTTTTCTCCATGATTTTAGAGACATAGCTATGGTACATGCTGTTTCTCATGGAAAAATAATTTAAATTGCCTATGCGAAGAAGGTTGCTATAGTCGCTCGGGTGCGTTCCGATGACATTCCCGTCCGGATTGGCAGGATGGGAACGTATTATTTCATCTTTCAGCGCTGTCTCTTTTTTTCCGAAATCAGGGAGGTGGAGAGATTTCAGCCTTTTAATGATGGCGGCGGCGTAAGCGGCATGGAGATGTTTCAGCCGTTGTTCGTGGATGCCCAGGTTGCGCGACATCTGTTTCGTATCCATGATGGAGAGCGCGGAAATGACTCTTGATTTGGCGGCAATGTCGTTGTTCCGCTCGTCTTTATAAGGCCATGGCTGAACGCTGTCGTAATCCGGAGCTTCATACATGGGGGCTCCGCTGATCAGATAAAGGCTCCAGAGCATGTCGCAGGCCTCTTCCCGCGTCATCGTTCCATGGCGCCGCATGGCGTTCAATTCTGACAGAACTGTGTTTGAGCATCCATAGAATTGTTTAAAATTTCCTGATTTTAAAAATTCTTTTAATTTTTTTGATTTTTCTCCCATTTGCCCGCGAATATGGATGGAATCAGGAGCCGGGAGTTGGCGATCAAATCCGGTTTCTTCCCCCAGGGAAGTTGAACAGCCAAGATGTATGACGGCAATCGCGTAAATAAAATATTTCATCATTTTTTTAGGTTTATTTATTTTGACTGGTTGATAAATAAGTGCTTATTATTTTTTTCTGTGGACCTGCTGACGGAACAGTTGAATTTGGAAACCGTCGTCGTAGCTATTTCGTTGACGACGTCAATCCAGTCGTAAAAAAAATGCTGTTCAACAGTCTGGATGGTTTTTACATCTTTCCCGTCGACATTGATGTTCCAGTCGCAAATCCATTTATAAGTTTGCGGCAAGTCGTAAAATCTTAATTCCGAAATGTGTTTTTTGCTTCCAATATTGTCAGATAGCCTGTTTTTGTTGTCAAGGCGTACTGGTGCAGGATTGGGATCATGTGGGGCTGCCAGGCTGCCTTCAGCCGGGGCGGGAACGCAGCCCTTATCCCGTTCAATAATATGGACATTTCGAAAATTCACGCTTGTAGGGAGGAACGTTAATTCCAGGACAGCTGATGCCCCTGCCATTTCTTGATCACCATCCTTTGGCAGATCAAAATAAATGACTCCTCTTTTATTAAAATCCGGATGATTTCTGTCATATGATTTCCGTAAATGTTTTGCGCTGATCCCTTCGGGAACAATGGCTGATAACGTGATTTTCGCTTCTCTTCCTTCTTCCGTGACTGCTTTAATGGTAATGTCGCCTCCTTGGGAGAGGTCATTTCTAATAACCAATGTTTGAATGACAGAGTTACTTTTATTTTGAAAAGAAGCCAGATTTTCTCCTTCTTCGATTGTCCATTCGATCTGGGATGGGTCTCCAATGAGCTGGGGCTTGTCTGAAACCAATATTAGAAAAACTGTTTCACCTATGCCCAATTTCTTTCTTTTTTGATCGTTCTCTTTCTCTTTTTCAGGTACGGAGCCTTTTTCTTCTTCTTGAATATAAATTTGGGCAGAGTACTCTGCCGCCTGCGATTCGATGCGCAATACCTCATTTGCCAGTAAAGGCGCTGTGAAGCAGAGGCCCAGCAGCATCATGGCGAGATGGCGTTTTGCCGGCATTCCCGGGGATAAGACGTATTTTTGGAAGAATGGGGCGGATGCCCGGATGATGGCGTTCGCGTTCATGTTAAAATTCTCTGTGTTGGTTACCGGTTCTGCCGCAGGGGCGAGACTTTATTGCCGCTGATTTTGTTGATCAATATTTCCCCTTGATGCTTTAATTTTTTGTCATTCCATATTTCCAGCAGACGGCGGTAGGTTGCCACATAGTATGTGCGGGTCTGTTCTCTTTTTTCCAATGCCGTGATGGCGCCTTCCATCATGCTGGCGGAGTATCTTTTCATTTTAGGCGTCCATGAGGCATTGTTCCCTTTCCTGGCCCAGACGGAAAGATGCTTCCCGATGAATCCCTCCCTGTATTTGATTATCTTGCCGATTTCAGGGCAATCCGCCACGAGTTTGTTCCAGCACAGCCTCGTGAAGAGTTCCTCCGCAGCGGGAGAACAGTCAGGGTCCAGGAAACAGGCGTACAGTTCATAGGGATTGACCTTGCTTTCCCGGATTTTGAGTATGTTTACCGCTGCATGATGGAGGAGGTTGTGTTCATGGGGCATGGCCTGCGCCAGTTCTTTAAGCAGGGTGAGTTTTTGCCGGTCATTGATTCCTTTGGCCTTCATGCTCAGGTAACGACTCCATGCCGGATAATTAAAGGGGTTCATCTTGCAGGCTTCTTTCAGCAGCAATTCCCGTTGGACGGGACGCGGAGAGCAGTCAGATAAAACCGTCATCAGGAAGGATTCTTCCGCCAGACCGTGATGAATGAAGGCATTGTAAGCCGGGATGAGCTGGACGGGGCCGTTCCAGGGTATCTGGCTTTTTCCCGTTGACCAGTTCCATCCGCTGATGTTGTTGCCGATTTTCCAGTGTCCGCCGGGGTGTTTCCAGATAAAGGCGCAGTGTCCCGGCTGCCCGATGGCCCACGCGGGGACGCCTTTGGCTCTCAGAAAGCCTGCCGCTCCTTTGGAGACGGCGCCGCACACGCCTCCGTATTCCGTATAAAGCTTTAATGTGACTGGTTTGTGGTCGTAAAAAGCGGCTCCGGCATGAACACTGACTCCCTGAAGGTTTTTTCTGCGATAGGGGATGAAACCCATGAATTTATTTCCAGCCTGTTCGGGAGGGATCTGTTTTTTCTCTATGAACTGCTGGGCCCAGGACAGGTCTTCCAGGCTCTCTCTGCCACGGAAAACGATGGCCCATTCCCACGGCTGCATCGTATCCGCCTGGGGATGGCATGCGGATTGGAAGTAGGATTCCCGGTAAAAATTGAATTTGGACAGGCATTCTTCAGGAGGGATGACATTTGAGGCAAGCCCTGCCCCCAGAGCCATGCTGGTTTCAACGGGGCGGAGCGTTTTATTGTTCGCGTTCCAGATGCGGTAAAATATGGACAGGGTTTGTTTGCCGGCTGCCCCGGATAGGGCAAGCATTCTGAAGACTTCCGGGTGGGTGGAGAGCCATTTCCTGAATGCCCCGTCCTTGAGTTCATGCTGCGTGAACGGTTCTCCATTTTCCGCGGTGCTGAAAAATTGGTACAGGTGGCATAACAGGGCGACTTGCGGGGCGTGCGCCATGGCCCGGATTTTATCCGTGTCAAGGTTTGCGGTTCCCAGTTTCCTGCACAGAATATCCCGGGCTTTTCCGGAGATGAACGAGGAACGTTCGGCTGAAAGTAGTGTCTGGATATCCGGTTCCTGCGCTGACGCCTGGATAACGGGAAAGGCTGCCAGGGGGAGCGCTCCTAAAAGGAGAATTCGGAAGATATTATGCATGGGAGATGGGCGGAATTGTATCCATACCTAATATAATCCATCATATGGCAAAAAGATGATGAACTGTCAACGGAAATATTTTTATTTTCTGGGAAAATGATTGAACGAAGAATTAATGAAAATAGAAACCCAGTGAATGAAGAGGCCCGCGAAACCATGTCCGCCCGTTGAATGGAGGCGTCAGGGGTGGATCAGGTTTTCCATATTGCTTTGAACCAGGTCAACCAGGTTGTTGGCGGTCATGCCCAGTTCCTGCGCCGCGCGGCGGTAAAGTTCCGGAAGGGTTTCCGGATGCCCGTCCGATTCCAGCGCCAGCCGATGGAGCGGTATGGAGGCAAGGAGTCCCGGACGTTCCATTTCCCGCAGTCCTACGGAAAGAAGCCAGTTTCCCGAAGGAAGTTCCGTGCCGGGATGCAATGCCCCCGTCCAGCCGTGCAGGACAATGTTCAAACAGGGATATTTTTTCAGCATTTCCGCCAGCGTGCCCCATGCGCGGCAGCAGTGCAGGGAAGCGGGGCGGGCCAGGCGGGCGGCCAGTTCCAGATGCCGTTCCAGCGCTTCCTTCTGGAGAGGCAGCCCCGGGATGCCGCGCCGGCATTTGTCCAGCCCCGTTTCCCCAACGCCCGCATGGGGGATTTTTTGCAGAAGGGATTCCAGCCTGGGCATTTCCTCTTTCCATTCATCCGGGTTCAGGAACCAGGGATGAATGCCGAAAAAGGGCGTAACATGTTCATCCCGTTCCGCCAGAAGGGCCACCTGTTTCCAGTCCGCCGGGGAGGTGCCGCAGATGAACCGCGGCGCCGTGCCGGAAGCGGCTGTGGAGGAATGGGTGTGGGCGTCCGGCAGATACATCATTGCTTAATGGGACAGCGAGAGGGCATCCGACGGTTCAATAATATCAAAACTCTGTTTCGCCAGACGTACGGCGGCGGCGCCCGTTTCCATTTCATCATGGATGACGTTGACGATGCCCGCGTGATGCAGGGAAGCCACTTCCGAACGGAATTTGGCGCGGGCGATTACCGTGATGTCCGCGTTGGCGCCCTTGATCTGCATGTAGGTGGACAGGGCCGGGGCGGGATCCGGGAACGTGAAAGCAATCAGCCGCGCGGTACGGACGCCCGCCAGGTCCATGGTGATTTGGTGCTGGATGTCTCCCAGAAAGGCCAGATGGCCGCCGTTGAGCAGGGATTTGACGGTGTCCGCGTTCAGGTCGATAATGATGCAGGGGATGCCGTATTGGGACAGGCTTTCATGAAGCCTCCTGCCTACGGGGCCATAGCCGCAAATGATGGCATGGTCCCTGATGCCTTCCATGCGCGTAATCAGGGTTTCCACGTTGAGGCGTTCCCGTTTTGTTTTCAACCCGGGAATGCGCACCAGCAGCGGGGTAAGCTTTCGTGCCGCTTTCATCATCAGCGGAGTCATGCCCATGGAGACGGCGGCAATGGCGTAGACGTTGGTGGTCACCAGAGCCGGGATGGGGGAGATCTCCTGCATGAAAGGGATGAGCACCAGGGAAAATTCCCCCACATTGGTGAGTGCGGTGGAGGCCATGATGCCCATGCGCCCGGGAATTTTCAGGAAGCTTGCGGCTGTAAGGCAGGCTACGAATTTGATCGCGAGGACAAAGGAGGCGAAGGTTGCCACCTGGCCGATGTGTTCCCACAGTCCATCAATGTCAATCAACAGCCCGGCGGAAACGAAGAAGATGGTCAGGAAAAGGTCCTTGAAGGGGAGCACTTCGCTAAGAACCCGGTGGCTGTAATAAGAGCTGCTGACGAAGAGGCCGGCGGTGAAAGCGCCCAGGGCGATGCTCAGGCCCAGCAGACTGGCGAGCATGGCAATTCCCGAACAGATGGCGAATACCATCAGGGTGAAGAGTTCCCGGCTTTTGGTCCGGGCGACGGCCAGCATGATGCGCGGAAGCAGGTAACGGCCGATCAGCCAGGCGGCCCCCAGGAAGACAAGCCCCCGCAGCACGGCCATGCCGATGTTGAGCGCTGTTTCCCATGAGCCGGGTGTGGCGGTAAAGATCTGCGGCATGATCGCCACCAGCATGATGGCGGCGATGTCCTGGAACAGGGCAATTCCTACCGCCATTTTTGCTCCGGAGGTTCCGCTCAGGCCGAATTCCTGGAAAGATTTCAGAGCCACCGCCGTGGAGGAGAGCCCCATGATGGCCCCGACCGTCAGGGAATGGCTCATGTCCATTCCTGTGGCGTAATGGAGCCCCAGGCCGAAAGCAGCGGTGCAGATGAACATCTGAATACCGCCGCCGACCAGGGCGGTTTTACGCAGATGTTTGAGTTCGTCAACGGAAAATTCGAGCCCCAGCGTGAACATGAGCAGGATAATGCCTACCTCGGAAAGAGCCTGGATGCTGACGTCGGAGTTGGGAATGTGGTCCAGAATGCCGCAGTTGGCCAGAATTACCCCGCAGATGAAGTAGCCCGCCAGCAGGGACTGCCGGAAGTGGGCCAGAATGAGGGCAATCGCGATGATGCCCATGAAGACGACAGTAAGCAGGGTAAAGAAGGGAGGCGCATCATTAGGGCCCCCGGAGGCCAGCAGGGAGAAAATCATGGCGGTCGGGTCGGGAAATTAGGGAACGGTAATGAGGTTGATTTCCGGCGGGCAGTTGAAGCGGCCCGGCCCCAGATAGCCTATGCCGCGGGTGACGAAGACCTGCTTGCCCCCATAGGGATGGAAGCCGGAGTTCATGGTTTCCCCTTCCGACGCCAATAGCGGGGTGGAAAAGAATGGCAGTTTGATCTGGCCCCCATGCGTATGGCCGGAGAGCATCAGATCCCAGTGGTAATTCCCCAGCAATTCCCTTCCTCTGGGGTTGTGGCTCAGAACAATGGTTGGCATGGGGGCGTTTTCCTCCAATTCGCGAGGATTCATGCATCGATCCGGGAAAAAGTCCCCCTCCCGCAGGTCTCCCAGCCCCACTAGCTTGAATTCCACGTTTCCCAGTCTGGGAATGGAGATGAAAGCAGCGGAATTCCTGAGCAGGGTGAATCCCCCTTCCTTCAGAACGCGTTCCACATTTCCCGCCAGAGCCATGTCATGGTTGCCCAGGCATGCGTAGGCCGGGGCGACGGATGAGAGGCGTTTCATCTGGGCGATGTAGTCGCCTGCATGGGTAACCCGCAGAAAATCCGTGTACAGATCTCCCAGAAACACGATTATGTCCGGCTTGGCCTGTTCCGCCATTGTTGACGCTTTTTCCAGCAGGGGCAGGTTGGTGTGGATGTCTGACAGCACCAGGATACGCAGACCGGAAAGGCCGGGCACACATCCGGCAGGGACTGCGTTTTCATTGAATTCCAGATGGTTGGCTTCCCAGTGCATGTAGGAGGCCAGCAGGGAACCCAGCAGAATGGCTGCCGCAGCCGCATACAGGAATTTACGGAGCAGGGAACGTTTTTTTGGTGGCAGGGAGGCGGTCATGATTGGGAGGGATTGAGAATGGACAGTTCCGGAAGGGTGAACAATCCGTTGCGGCGCACCAGCTTCCCGTCCAGATAAATATCTCCGCCTCCGGCCTCCTCCGTCTGGAGGCATACCATGTCCCAGTGAATGCGGGACTGGTTGCCGTTGTCCGCCACGTGGTAGGCCTGCCCCGGCGTCAAGTGGAAAGAGCCGGAGATTTTTTCGTCAAACAGGATGTTGCGCATGGGGCGTGTGATGGCCGGATTGACGCCGAAGGCGAATTCTCCCAGCCTCCGCGCACCTGGATCCGTGTCAAGAATAGCGTTGAGTTCTCCTGTTTTCTCTCCCGCTTCCGCATGCACGACCAGTCCGTTTTCCAGCGTCAGGCGGATGTTGTCAAAGGGGATTCCCTGGAACAGGCTGGGCGTATTGAAAGCAATATGGCCGTTAGCGCTGTCGATGACGGGGGCGGTGAATACCTCTCCATCGGGCAGGTTGCATTCCCCCGCGCACGGAACGGCAGGCACCCCCTTGATGGAAAAGGAAATGTCCGTTCCCGGCCCGGTGATTTTCACATATTCAGCCTTTTCCATCATGGCGGCCAGCTTCCGCATGGCGGGACGCAGGGCAGCGTAATCCATCAGGCAGGTGCGGAAATAGAAGTCCTCAAACTCTTCCGTACTCATGGCCGCCTGCTGGGCCATGCCCTCGGACGGCCAGCGCAGCCCGCACCAGCGCGTATGGCGGATGCGCCGCTGGGAGACGGGATTCAGGGCTTTCATGGCGGCGGCCATGTTTTTTTGCGGAACGGAGGACAGTTCAAAGGCGTTTCCTCCGCCGCGTATCTCAATGTAGGCGTCCATGTCCTTCATTTCCGCCAGGCGGTGGCGGCCGATCACGCCGTATTGTTCCTCCGTGGCTCCAGAGAGCATTTCCCTGTTCAGGCGGGACTGATTCAGGCGCAGAAAAGGCATTGCTCCCGCATTCCTCGTCTCCCGGATGAGGGCTATTCCCATTTCCTCCGGAATATCCGTCAGTTCCAGCAGAACCCTGTCTCCGGGGCGCAGGGAGGTGGAATACCCTGCAAGCTGGGCAGCCAGGGCCTGAAAACGGGTGTCTCTCATGTCTTTATTAGGCAAATACGGCGGCCTTTTTGTCAAGCCGGAGACTTGCCACGGGCAAAAAACTGTGGTTTCATCCTCCAGATGTCCAGATTGCCCAAATTAGGAATACTAGGTTCCGGTTCCGGTTCCAATTGCCAGTCCATTTACGATGCCATCCAGTCCGGAATTCTCCGGGCGGAAATTGCCGTGGTGATGTCTGACAATCCGGACGCCTACATTCTGGAGCGCGCCCGTTCCTGGGGCATCCCGGCGGAGGTGATTGACTGCGGAGGATTTAAAACCAAATTCCCGGAAGCGTCCCAGGCCGCCGTTGCCGCGCGCCTGAAGGAATACGGCGTGGACTGCGTTTGCCTGGCCGGATTCATGCGTCTGGTGAAACATCCGCTGCTGAAGGAATTTTCTTCCCGCATCCTGAACATCCACCCTTCCCTTCTTCCCTCTTTTCCGGGGCTTCATGCCTGGGAGCAGGCTGTGAACGCCGGGGTGGCGGAGAGCGGCTGCACCGTCCATTATGTGGATGACGGGATGGATACCGGCCCCATCCTGGGGCAGGCGCGCGTGCCCGTGCTGCCGGGGGATACGCCGGAAAGCCTTCACGCCCGCATTCAGGAGCAGGAGCACGCCCTTTATCCCGCCATGATCGCCCGCGTTCTGGAGACGCTGGCATAGTCTGTTTCTCTTTTATCCGGGAAGCAATCCGGCGTGCTGCCGGGAGAGGATGACAGGATGACGGATTCTCTTGTCTTGTGATATGAACGGAATCCGTTAAAAAGGAGTCCTCTTTTCAAAGAAAGGATAAAAATACCATGAAGATGAACCCTTCCATCGCCCTGTTTGCCGCTTCCGCCCTTCTGGCTGGTGCGGCTGGCGCGCAAGAAAAGGCTGCTGAAGTTCCGGCGGCCGACCAACCCAAACAAGAGAAAGAAATTACTGTGTCTCCCGAACAGATGAAAAAGGACCTGGGCTATTTTCTGGGTTTCCAGAGCGGTCAGCAGCTCGGTTCCATTCCCACCCTGACTTTTGATGACCTGGACCAGGAATCCTTCCTGCAGGGCATCAAGGATGGCATGATCCGCAAGCCCGCCAAGGACCAGGAACAGCTGAAGCCCGCCCTGGATGCGTTCCAGAAGCAGATAGATGAACGCATTTCCGCCAAGGCCAAGGCCAATTTGGAGGCCAGCAAGAAGTTCATGGAGGAAAACGGCAAAAAGGAAGGCGTTACTACGACGAAGTCCGGCCTCCAGTACAAGATTGTGAACAAGGGCGGCGAAGAAAAATTTGATGAAAAGAAGTTCAAGAACCCCATGTTCAAGGTGAAGTACAAGGGCACGCTGCTGGACGGCACCGTGTTTGACGACACCAAGGGCAAATCCGTGGAACTTCCCCTCCAGGTCATCCCCGGCTTTGCCGAAGCGCTGACGACGATGCCCGTCGGCTCCAAATGGATTGTTTACATTCCTTCCGAGCTGGCTTACGGGGAAAACACTCCCGGCGCTCCGATTGAACCCAATTCACCGCTCATCTTTGATTTGGAACTGGACGGCATTTCGGAAGCTCCTGCCCCCCAGGGCGGCCCCATGAGCATTTCTCCTGAACAGCTTCAGGAGATGCTTAAGCAAAGCGGCGCCCAGCAGCAGTAAGGAAAAAATAGTTTAAGCCAGGGCCGTTCCCGGGAGGGAACGGCCTTTTTGTTTTTATCTGTACCTCTTTCATCAGGAACGCGAATGGGCAGACGGGGAATTTATAATCCTGCTTCTTTCCTTAATCCATGTATATTGCTTGTAATGAAAGAATGATGATTTTGTTCTTCTGGATATGGAGGTAGATATGTTGGACAGGCGGATGATATTTGTTTCCCATTATTTGTTTAATGTGAGCTTTTTTCGAAAATTGGCTTGCCAACGGATTATAAATCCGGGTATTACTGGTCACAATATCTTTGATCAGTATGAGACTTCATCTTCCTCCGTCTTTGCGTTCCGCCCTTCTCGCTTCTCTGGTTTCCTTCTCCGGCATTTACTCTTATTCCCATGCCGCAACCTCGGCGGATTTCTGGCAGATTCCCGATTTTGGCGGTCCTGATTTTACATGGACGGGGGATGGGGAAGGCGACGCCGTAGGGACGGCAGACAACTGGGAGGGAGACGCAGCGCCCTCCCGCGTGGACAATAAGGGTCCGCATTTGATTTTTAATGGCGTGGATGTGACGGTTACGGGAACGCCTCCCAATACCTCGGACGGAGGCGGTGTTTCCGTTACAGGGAACGGCATCGTATCCGTGGGGCTGGGACAATGGGGCGGCAATGTGTACGTGGAGAAGGGCTCCTCCCTTACCACATCCTTCAGCAACCAGATCAAAAATACGGAAGCGGAAGGCCATGCCAATATTTATGTGGACGGCATTCTGAACATGACGACTCCGGGAGGGAATCTCAATTTTGACAATGGCACTGGTTCCGGCAATCATTACTGGCATATCGGGCTTGACGGAATGGTCAACCTGTCAAACACCACCACAATTACCAAGAATGCCAAAACATGGAATGTGGAGGTAGTGGTTGCCAGCGCCATGGAAGAGCTTGCGGTCACCAATCGCGAGATGGTTGACGACGCCCTGATAACACGCTATTTCATGTCTACAGGGGCCGATTTGGGGGCATCCCTGGATTCCCTGCGTATTTGGAAGCAAACCGGGGATGATGCTTATGAGGCATTGACGAGGGTTGATTCCGCCGGCCAGCTGGGGGCGGGTAATTTCCTGCTTGTTTCCAACGGTTCTGGCATGTCCGTGCAGTACAAGGGGGAAGGGTATGATGCAGAAACTCTGGTGTGGAATTCCAACGGGACATGGAGCAATACGGGAACGGGCTGGTACAAGCAGGGTGACGGAACCAAGACGGATACTTCCTTCCTGAATGGGGATGCCGTTATCTTCACAGCGGCAGAAGGCTCCAAAACAGTCAATTTCTCCGGAGGGATCAATGTCTCCTCCATGACATTTGAGACGGATTATACGCTCCTTCCCGGGGAAGGCGCTACTCTTTTTGCCCAGGAAACGGTTTTAAGCAACGGGTCGTCCCTGACGTTGGGTGATGGGGATCACCGTTTTTCCGGTTTTGAAAGCCTGGTGACGGGAGGGGAAAATTCTTCCCTCACGGTTTACATGAAAACGGAGGCTTCTTCTGCGGGAAGCGTCAATTTGCTGGAGGGTTCGGCCCTTCAGAATCTTTACGTTTATGGAGCCTTGAGACTGGGGGCTTCTTCCCAGTCGGGATCATGGATGCTTGGCGGAGCCAACCTGCATATGATGGCGGGTTCTACCATGGTATTCGATTCCGATGCGGGGACATCCATCGGAGCGGGGCAAACGGTAATCGCGGAGGGCAGCTTGAATGTCTATGCGCAGAATGTTTCCGACAGCAACACGTATCTCTGGAACCTGGTGGGCGGCGAGAATGTCTCGACTGGAGATACGCTGACCTTTAACGGGACCAGCAATCCGACCGTAGCAGGGAATATCACATACGCCGGGAATATCGTATCTGGCGCCCAGACCGGTTCCACGGTGACGTTTACGGGAAATATCCAGGCGGAATCGTTCAAGGTAGCCCATTATTATGGCAGGGTTCATATGGCCGATAATGAATTGGAAGTTAATAAACTGTGGGTCGGGGCCGGCGGTGGGTATGACAATTCCTTATATGGTGCTCTTGATCTTGATTCCGGCAATGCGACTACGGCAGGCCAGGTCCGGCTTGCCGAGCTGGGGCATGGGGTGCTTAATGTGAACCAGGGTTCCTCTCTGACTGTCACCGGCAGCAATAATACCCATAGCACAAGCGCCAGTTTCCTGCTGGCTCACTGGGCTTATTCAGGGGAACTTAATTTGAGGGGCGGTTCTTTGACTGCATTGCAGTCCTCGATGCATCTGTCCTGGGATGGCACTGGCATTTTCAATGCCGCGTCCGGAACGGCCAATTTGCAGGGAATGGATTTTTGGGCTTCCGGAAGCGGTTCATTCCGGGGCAGTTTCCTGTTGGGCGGCGCAACGTCCGGGGATGCCAGGGTGAACATAGGTTCTTCGGGCATTACCAATGTGGCGGGAGCGGCCGTTATCAAACTGGGAGAAGGCACTCTGGGGGCTTTGTCCAACTGGGGTATAAGCTATAATCCGGATTTCACGGCATCTTATATAGAACTTCTGGGCACGGTGAATGGGACTATCCTTGACACGCTGGATGCCAATGACCATGCCACGGGGCGTACTGTGACTTTCTCCAACGGGCTGAAGGGAGACGGTAAGCTCGTGAAGGTTGGCGACGGGGTTCTGGTTCTTAACGGAACAGCCCAGGCCCCGGTTCCTGCCGAAGGAGAAACAGCAGCCGTCCCCGGCTTTACCGGAACGGTGGAATTGAGGGAAGGCGGTTTGACGGTGAAGGATTCCAGCGTTATCGGGCAGGGGGCTTTGCTGATCGGAGGCGGTCTTACTGTGAACGTTACGTCCGCGGACGGGTATGTGCTGAATGCCGGTTCCACGCTGGGCTCCACGGGAATTTCCGGAGGAACGGCTACTTTATCCGCCGGGTTGACGTTAAACGGCGGCACCCTGAGCTTCAGTTCTCTTGATTCGGAGACGGCGGCCCTGACCGTCAATTCCATCAGCGGCAGTGAGGCTACGGAAGTACGGCTGGGGCTGTCTTCCCTGGAAACGGGGATTAGTTATGCCTTGCTTTCCGGAGCAGGGTTGACGGAAAGTTCTTTCTTTACTTTGGGCGGAGCTGCTGCGGAGTTGTACAATGGAACGTTTTCCGTCAGCAACGGCACTCTTTACGTCAATTTGAGTGACAAGGAAGGTTTGTTGAGGTGGAAGAGCGGCACCTGGAATACGGAAAGCTCGAATACTTCCTGGAGCCTTGACGGGACACCGTCAGCTTATACCGACGGGGAGACCGTATATTTCTCCAATGGCGATGGCGTGGATAAAAATGTGACGATTGCGGGGAATGTCGCTCCAGGCAGAATCAATGTTTCCGGTACGGATTTCATTTTTACGGGTGACGGTTCCATTACCGGGGATACGACGCTGAACCTGCTGGACGGAGCTTCCCTGACCATGAACAACGCCAACTCCTATGCCGGGGATACCGTTCTTGGCGATGGCAGCAAACTCGTTGTCGGCAATGCCGGAGCGCTGGGCACCAGCACGGTCCTGTTGCAGGGGGATTCCGTTCTGGAACTGACCACGGGGACGTGGAACGGGTTGGGAACACGTTTGAACGTCAATTCCTCAGGCACGCTGAAATTGAGCGGGAACGCCTCCGGAACGACAACGGCCGCCCTGACTGGAGTCAGGTATGAGCTGGGAGCCAATACCACGCTGACCCTTTCCGCCGGAACCTATGGAAATACGATTACCGGGGCCGGTACGCTGATATCCGCGGTAGGAACGAATGTCCTTAATGGAAATGTTGATATTACAGGAGAGTACAGGGTGCTGGCAACCAACGGCACGGCATGTACCTGGACGCTGGGGGCCGGCGCTTCCGTGACGGCGGGAAGCTTCATCGGCCGCTACGAGTACAATGGAACAACCACGCTCAACATCAGCCGGGACGCCGTGATGAACATTACCGGCACGCTGCGGATTGCCCGTGACGGAAAAGGCGTCATGAATATTGGTTCGGGCGGCATGGTGCTGGCCCAGACGCTGGATTTGGGGCAGAACTGGGATGGAGTAAGCGCCAAGGGCGCCACCATTAATCTGAATGGCGGTTCCCTGCTTCTCGGTTCAGGCGGCATGACGGCATCCGGAAATACCAATACGATTGCCCTGAACATGAACTCCGGGACGCTGGGGACGACGGCGGCGGAAGGCTGGTCTTCCGCCTACAATATGTCCCTTACTGGAAATGTGACGGTTGATACCCGCCAGTATGATGCGGAAACCAAGTCCTACCATGACCAGGCTTCCACCGGCATCACCCTCGGAGGCGTCCTTTCCGGAGCGGGCGGCCTGACGAAAACCGGCTTAGGCACCTTGACCCTTTCCGGGCAGAATACCTATACGGGCCTGACTAATGTCCAGGCCGGAACGCTGGCGTTTACGAATACGAATGCCATGGCCCTGGGCAGCATTTCCATGGGTGCGGGCGCCAGAATGACGACGGCTTCCGCCCTGACGCTGAATAGCGGCGCGGCCCTCACCTTTGACATGACGGGCGTGGCGGCGAATGAGCCTGTCATCAATATCACGGCCGGGTCCCTGGCTCTTGCGGATTCGTTCTGTGCGCTGACTATCAATAATTATGGTGAATTGGAGGCATCTAACTATGTCCTGGCCCAGTGGGCTGCGGATGGAAGCCTGACGACGGATTCCTTCACATGGACGCCCGACATCATCAGGGAAGGGTTCGAATATTCCGTGGTGGTGGAAAATAACCAGCTTGTGCTGAAGGTTGCTGACGTCAGCGGGGACAATGGTTTTGTCTGGAACGGAGGAACGGACCGGAAGTGGATCAACACCAGTGTTGACGGCTGGACGACGAGGCTGACGGGGGCGGATACGCTGGATAATCAGGAAATTTACTTCTCTTCCTCGGAAGCGGGTGAAGTCAAGGTTTCCGGTACTGTAACTC
>CAJKMG010000031.1 GCA_905200945.1 uncultured Akkermansia sp.
GGTTATGATGGAGCCGCTTGTCAGATTTGAACTGACGACCGTCCGCTTACAAGGCAGATTTTATCATTAAGGTAAACTAAAACATTTTATTATATCATTGTAATTTCAATGTTTTTGAAATTGGTCGTACATCTAAATTATATCTATTTAATGCTTGTGGCGTGTGGCTGACGTGTGGCTTTCCGGTGGAGTTTAGAAAAAGAGTGCATCCGCGCCTATGGCAAGTCCTCGTGTCTGGCGTGATTCTACCGCTTGGGCAGGCATGGCAACAGCTCCAACTGCTCCAACAAGGCCATTTTCATAAGCTTCCGCAAATGTCCTGAATGCGTCCGCGGCGTGAGAACACCTATTATGCAGGGGGGTATCCCGTTCAACACCATGTGCTCCTGCCGGGGCCTTCTGATAATTCTCCAGAGCATTTACGCCAGACATATATTCCACTCCGTCAATTTTCAGGGGCCGGGAGCATCGCTCGTGAAAAATGCAATGATTCAGGAGGCGCCGTACTGCAAAAATACCATTCCACACATCGGAAATGCGCGGCACTACGGACACATTGAACCCTGCTCGCCTCAAATACACGTCAAAGGTAATCCCGTGGGTATCTCTCCTCCCTGCGTCGTGGGGAACCAGATGTTTGTAAATGGGGCCAAACATCACTTCCCACTTCGTGCGGATGAAATTGATATACCACTCCAAGGGCTTTTCATTGGCCTGCAAGCAATCCATCACGTAAAACTTGCCGTCTCCCCTCACCTGCCAGAGCCAGAGAACCATATAATCAGCCATGCCAATATCCCAGGACACATAATAGGGAGCCAGATCATCCTTTTCAAACTCGGCGCATAGTCGGCCTTTGGAACGTAATGCGTCCATGTAAGAACCATAAATGGATCCCTCCACCAATGCCTGAAACGCCTCTTCCGGCGTGGAAGGATATTCCTGACGGACCAATCCTCCAAATGTCTTGTATTGGGAGGCGTACCAACGCTTCTGGGCATCATTCAGGGAAATGCCGCACCTTAACCTCAAATCCTCGAAATACTTCTGTAAATCCTCCGGGAAACTGCATCCATGTTCATCATCAGCTTCAAGGAAATACTCCGGATTCTTCCACCAGGGAAAGAAAAAAAACTTCCAATCCAGGGAAGAAAGAGGTTTGCCGACCATCTCCATGGACGCCTTGGTCATCTCATAATTGAGGCCAAACTTTCCTCCCTCATGAGTGGATTCCCGGACAATCACGCCGTCTTTGGAAACGGCGTTCATGGCCCCTGTCACAATCTCGCGGGCTCGCAGAGGGGCGTGGGCCGCGACGTATCCAAGTTCCGAGACATGCAAAAACTGAAATGTTCCGCCGCGGAGAGATGTGCCGGCTGTAATTTTACTCCCATTGGAAAAAGACACCGTCGTTTTGGAAGGCCTGGCTTGAATCTCCCCTTTGATGAGGCGTCCTAATTCGGCCAGGGCTGTGACCAACCATAAATGACGGTAAGGGTGAATCCTTAAATAACCGTAAGGGTCAGGAGGGGGGAAAGAGAAAGGGTCAAGTGTCCCACATGGGACACTATTTTTTTTCAGGTTCGCGGGTGGAGAAGCGCATGAGTTCCGCCTCAAAGCGGAGTGGAATGTCCCCCGTGGGGCCGTTGCGGTTTTTAGCCAGGTGGAGATTAGCTTGTCCGGCCAGTTGTTGCCGCTGGTCCTCGTCCTCGGCGTAGTAGTCGGAACGGTAAAGAAGGCCTATCATGTCCGCGTCCTGCTCGATGGAGCCGGATTCGCGAAGGTCGGACATGCGGGGAATCCCGGCTTCTTTCCCGGCGCGCGTCTCCGGTCCCCGGTTCAGCTGGGCCAGCACGACGACGGGAACCTTGAGTTCCTTAGCCAGGGCTTTCAAGCCCGCGGATATTTCCGCCACTTCGCGTTCCCGGCTGTTGGCCGCCTGTTTGGACGTGGAACGCATCAGTTGCAGATAATCCACGCCAATGACGGCCAGCCCTCCCTGGTCCCTCATGACGCGGCGCGCCTTGGCCCGTAGCTCGGTGATGGAAATGGCCGCGGTATCGTCAATGACCAGCTGGGCCGCCCCCACGTCCTCCACGGCCCGCTTGAAATGCTTCATTTCAAGCTGGGTGAGGTTGCCTCTCTTGATGATTTCCCCGCGGCGGACGCCGGAACGGGCGAAAAGAAGACGCTCCACAATCTGGACGGCGGGCATTTCACAGGAAAAAAGCAGGGTCGGCTTCTTCTCATTGAGCGCGACATGCTCCATGATATTAAGCAAAAAAGACGTTTTCCCCATAGACGGGCGGGCCGCAATCACGAACATGTCCCCCGGCTTAAGGCCGTTGCTCTTCTTGTCCAGCTGGCCAAACCCCGTGGAAAGCCCCTGAATGCGCCCCTTGCTGGCGATAAAATTTTCAAAGCTGGTGACGGCCTCCCGGACAAGGGCGGCCAGCCCCGGGCCGTCCGCGCGGCTCCTGGCCTGCTCCCGTATCTGGAACAGGCGGGTTTCCGTGGCATCCATCAGAGCCTCCACGTCCTCCGGGCCGGAAAATGCGTCCGTGATGGCCCTGGAAGACGTGTCGATGATGGAGCGCAAAATAGATTTATCTCGAAGGGACCGGAGATAATGCTCAAAATAAGCCCCAGTGGTGGTGAACGTGTAAATATCCGCCAGCCCTGCGCTCCCCCCTACGGCCTCCAACTGGTCCATGTCAGACAGGGCCTGCGTAATGGAAATAATATCCAGCGGCAAATTGGCATTGTAGCGGGCCAGGAACAACCGCCACAATATCTGATGACCCGGAAGGAAAAAAAAATCATCCGTCACGCCGAACGTGACGGCCTGGGACATATAGGTCGCCGGGTCCATTGCCAGCAGGGCTAGAACGCCCTTTTCCGGGCCGGGAGCCTGGGGAATCTCCCGGCATCCGGCAGGCAGGGAGGAAGAAGAATCGCGGAAAGAAGCCATCACTTAGTATCGGCGGAGGGTTGGCGGAAGGTCCGCGGCGGCGCGGCGGAGGCAGGACATGACCGTGGCGCGGGCGAGGCCGGGGAACGGGGAATAACAGGGGTTGCCCGTCGTCACGACGTCAAAGCGGCGGGCGTAGGTGGCGGCCTGGGCCTTGCCCCCGCATTGCCACCGCCAGGCGGTGAACAGTCCGTCCCACCGCTCCGGCGACCACGGGTAGAAAATCCTGCATCCGTCATAATGGTCCCGGACGTAGCGGCCTATCGTCCTGTCCTCCGGGCAAATGGGAGAAAGCGGCGCGTCCTGCATGACGGCGGCCAGCTCCGCGGCGACGCGGCCCCGGAGGGCGTAGCAGCAGCCGTAGGCGGGTTGCTGGCTGGTCCCGCACGCGGTAAAAGGCACGGAGGAATCGTCCAGCATGGGTTGAAGCCAGGAGCGGCCAATCAGGGCTGTGTCCGGGTCCACCTTGAGGACAACATCATCATCCGCCGCCTCATGGGACAGGAGGGAAAGAATCCCCCTGACGGCCTCCGGGCCGTTAAGGTTGAGGCCGCGGTCAAAGTCCGTCGTCACAATGTCCGCGCCATAGGAACAGGCGTCCCGGTACGGCTCCGGCATGGGGGAACGGGAATCATCGGCGACAACGACGCGCGCCTCCGGGAACGTCCGCCCGGCGCACGCCACGCACTCCACGGCCTCCGGGCCGTTGCCTGCATAGGTGGGTATATATATAATAGTCATAAATCTTACTCGGCGGGGCCGGGGGTGAAAAAGGTGGCCGGGTCAAATAGGCAGTAAACCGCCCCCAGGGCGTACTGCTTGACGGTCCCGTCCGGCTCCACGTCCGCCAGGTGGAAAGCGTATTGCCCGCGGATGCCCGTCGCCTCCGTGGACAGGATGAACGGGGTAAGGGTGGCGGCGCTGGGTTGCGAGGAAGACAACCAGGCGGACTCGAAAACGCCCCACTCGTCAAACTGCACGACAAGCCAGACCTGGCCGGACGTGGCGGCATGGGCCGCCCAGCCGTCCGCCCCGGCCTCAAGAGCCGTCGTGCAAAACCTTCCCATGATATAGACATGTCCGGGACGGACTTTCACCGCCGTGACATTGCCGGAAGCATCTTTTTCCGTCTTGACGCGGAATCCCTCGTTGCCGTCCTCCCGCTGTTCCTCCTGGGCCTCGCTTTTGGCGAGGTCGCAGAAGACGGACCCCAGGATGAACTGGCGTACGCTGACAAAGGAGGCCGGGTTGCCATCCTCCGGGAACGGCTCCGTGCACGTGGAGATCGTCGCCAGCTTGAACGCATAGGACGCGCTATCCGGCTTTTTGCCGTCCTTGAGGCCGTCCGCGGGCAAGGGGGACACCTCCCCTCTGGATTTAGCCAGGGAAAAGCTCTTGTAGTTGCCGTCCCCGTCAAATTTGACATTGAGCCAGATGTCGCCCTCCTTAGCCGGGGCGTTTTCCCATTTCATGCTGCCCTCGGAAACAAGTTTTCCGAACGCGTAAATATTTCCGCGGCGCAGATAGGCGGCTTTAGGCTTGCCCTCCGCGTCCGCGACGGCCAGCACGCGCCAGCCTTCGTTACGGGAGCCGCTGGCGTAGGTGATGCACCCGCTCAAAAACGGGGTGTAGGTGATGTCGTCCGCGCTGGACCCGGAGGATTGAGCGGCGGACACGAACTCGCCCAGCGTCAGCCTGGCGGAGCGTCCGCCGGGCGGGGTTTCCTCCGTGGACAGGCGGGCCGCCGTGATGCAGTCGTGGCTATTATCGCCCCACACCAGGTCCAGATACACTTTTTTCCCGGCCTCCGCCTCAAGGGCGGGATAAGGGACAGAATCCATCTTGTCGGCTCCCATTTTGGGGACGATGACCCGCGCCCCGCCCGCGTGGATTTCCAGCACGCGTCCTGGGTTGAAATAGGCTTTCCAGGTTTCCCCCGTCTTGACCAGGGAGCGGAGGGAAAAACCGCCTTTGTCCGCCGCATACCGTCCGCCCGTCCAGCGGCTAGCCGCCGGAATGGAAGGAAGCATCGTCTGAAAATCGGATGACCTGTTGAGCGCGTCCTGGATGGCCTCAACGCTGTTATTCCAGTTTTCGGCGGTTAAGACCGCCCCCTTGCTTTTTTTGGGGAGGTTGTACATGCTCTTATTTATAAATTTCCTGGTCCCACTCCCCGCCAATATAGGTAACTTGCGTGACGGTTCGGCCATTGCGGCGCGTCAGGCCGCCTCCGGCGCAAAGCCAGACTTGCCCGTCCGGCAAGCTGGGCAATCCGGCACGGCTGCCAATCTTGCCGGAATCGGAAATATCCACCTTGCCGGGGATAGTCAGGCGGCATTGGGTATAGGCCGCCTTGTAATGGGTCTGGCCGCGCAGAATTTTAGAAAGCAGGGATGGCGGCACTTTGCCGTTGAGTTTGTCCGTCAGGGAAACGCCCTGTTCGTCGGCGAGCTGCCCGCCCATCAGGGCGCACAGGTCTTTCAGGGTGGCGTTGTCCAGGGCGTCCACCTGGGATTTATAAAGCTTGCATTGAGTGATCGGCTCGTCCACCAGGGAAACGGTTATTTCGCACTCCCGCCCGTCAAATTCATAGGTGGGGCCTTCCGGGTCATCGGGGTTGTCCGGGTCGTCGTCATCCTCGTCCCGGTCCTTGGAACAAGTCAGGGTGATGAGGTCAACCTTGTTACTCTCGTGCGTTTCAATGCTGATTTCCGTTAAGGGGAGGCCGTACTCGGTGGAGTGGATTTTAGGAACCAGGCCGCGGCCCTCCCCCTGGGGGCACATGAAAAACAAGGTAAGCGTCTTGTTGCTGTACGTTTCCCGGTATTGGGAAGGCTTCCACCAGGTCAGCACGCCTGACGGGAGATTGCCTAAAATATCGTTGTCCATTTTATCCTAACACGGCCAGGCCGTTCTGTTTTTGAAGCAGCTTGTTAAGCAGCTCGTTTGTTTTCTTTTGCTCAGCCAGCTGTTTTTGCGGGACGTTTTCGGCGGAAAGCATCATGCGGCCATATCCGCCGCCGCCCACCTTAGCCAGGGACCCGGCCAGCACGGTTTCCCAGTTGACCTTGATTTTCGGCGCGTCGTCCTCGGTCTTTTGCCGCCGGGGCTTACTCTTGGAAGCGTCCTCTTTTTCCTTCGCGGCGCGCTCTTTGTCCTGGGCGGCCAGGGATGCCGTAATTTTTTCAGAGGCGGCGGAAATTTCGGCGCGCACACCGGACGTGTCCAACACGTCCGCCGCCTGGGAAAACCCGGAAGAAAAGGCGTCTTGAAGGGCGGAAAAATTGTCGGATATTTGATTGAGAATCCGGTCGCCGTAAGAATCAATAAATGCCCGTCCGGCTCCGCTGGCCTGCCCCTTGCCCTTGTTGGCGTCACGCTCGAATTCGCGGGATAAGCCCCGCATCCAATTAGCCTCATCACCCAGTCCGGGAATGCTGTCAAGCAAGCTGGCGATACCTTGGGACAATAAAGCCAGCAGACCATTGACGGCCATTCGCATGACGCCAACAAAGGCATTGCCAACCATGCGCCAAAAAGCGGCGTCCGTCAAAATATCTAGAATCATAATCCCCTGCTTGAACGCCTGAACAAGGTATTGAGGGATAGCCTCAAAAACCCCCATCAGCACCCGCCACAGGAAATTCACGCTCTCCTGGAACGCCAGGGTCAAACCCAGTTTAGCCAGGTTCCACGCCTCGCCCTGTTTGAACGCTTCAATCATGAATCGCATGGCATAGGCGATCGTTTCACCTATTTCCCGCGCCTTGGCGGCCATGCTCTCAAGAGAGCCGATTCCCTCGTCCAGCAGGGGCTTGAGGGCGTCCATGATGGGCTTGCCGAATTCGGCCCGGACTTGCGCCCAGTTGTCGCTCAATGTCGAAATTTTCCCGTTCCATGTCTGGGACTGCAATTCCATTCCCCCGGAAAAACGGGCCAATTCCTCCGCCGCCACCTGCCAGACTTCCGAACCTTTCTTCCCTTCCGCCTGTAGCTTTTCGAGCTTGGCGCGGACATCAGGAGAGATGGCGCCCAGCTCCTGCAAACGCTGCATGGCCTCCCCCACGGGCCGCCCGCTGTCCAGCCCGGAATAAAGGCGGCCTATCGTGACGGCCATTTCCTCGATGGGGGTGTTTTGGGCGGAGGCGGCGTCGCCCACCAGGCGGAGGCCGTCCCCGGTGGACAAGGCCCCATCAGTGAGGGATTCCAGCGTCCGGGACGCCGCGGCAATCCCCGGAAGCTGGAAAGGCGTGTGGGCGGCAAAATCGGCCAATTCCGCCATGCGTTCCCTGGCGGCCTTGGCAGAACCCAGCAAGGGAACGAAGGCCGTTTCCATCGTTTCCCGGTTGGCGGCCTCTCCTACGGCGGCCCGCGCCTCACGGAACGCCGTGCTGACGCCTTTGACGGCCAGAGCCGCCCCGGCGACGGAGGCGGCAACCATCATCATCTGGGGCCGGACCAGGGAGGAAAACCCGGACACGGCGGACTGGGCCTCCCCAAGTCCGCGCTGGAATCCGGCGTTATCCAGGTCCAGCTGGTAAGATATGCCGTTAGCCATGTAGATTTTTCAGTAGCTGAATTTCAAGGAAGGACAGACCGCCGCTCTCCACTCCGTTGCGCTCGGCAATGGCGGCCCTCAAACACAGGGCGCGGGCCACGGGGAGATCCAGGACGGCGTCAAGTGTCCATCCGTACTCGGAGCAGAGCAAATCGACGAGGGAAAGCCACCAGCCGCACCCCTTGCAAGTCACGGATGCCGCGGCGTCCCCGTTCCCGGCTTTTTTCCGGCGGCGTCCTCCATCGGCAAAAATGTCCGCTTGAGCATGTCGGCAATGCCCGCCAGGCACTTGACGAGGTGAGCGGGCGGGAAAGTATCTGCCCACGCGGAAAACGCCTTGTCAAAATCGCCGGAATCCAGCGCGGCAAGGAAGGCCGCTCGCTCGACAACCAGCCAGCAAACAACGCTCATATCGCGGAACGAGGGTTTTCCCCCGGTGGCGAAAAAAGTAACTCCCGCCTGCTCCAATAAAAGAATATCGCGGAGGGAAAGAGACCTGGAAGAAGAAAAAGCTTCCCGGACAACGTCAGGGATGAGCGCGGCGGTTGTGTTTGCAATATCAGATTTAGCCATGCCCCGGACTATGGCACAAAACAGGCCGCGGCTTTCATGCCGCGGCCAGGATGCAAACTAAAGCCGGATGAAGTATTTGAAAAAAGCCACGGCGGCGGGGTCGTCCAAGATAAAAGCCGGGTAGTCATAAGGCGTGAACACCCTCCGCCCGCCCTGCGGATTGACGGCCTCGACATCAAGCGCAACCTCGTCCCGCTGTCCAACGGGGGTATACGGGTCGGCCTCACTGTAGATCGTCGCTGTCATCAGATGCGCCCACACCTGCGCCGCCTGCCACGGTTCCGCCAGTCCCACCAGCGCGGCAACGACGGCGGCCATTGCCGGGGTCTGTTCCGCTGGTATTTCGTTCGCCGTATAGCGGGCCGGAGGGCGATAACCGCCCGCGTCCTGGTAAATGGCCGTCAGGGTGAATTCCTGCCAGTTGCCGGGCTGGGGGAACTGTATTTGTATTTCCGCATTCATGATTCTTCGATGGGGGTGTTAATGTCCACAAAATCCGCCGTTTCTTCCGTTTCGATGGCGTTTGCCGCTATCGCTTCCAGAGCATAATAAACCGGGTTGACGTTGCCGGGCTGGTAATTGGTGCGTTCCGCAGAGCCGACAAAAACGTTGACAGATCCACCGGAAATTCCCGGTATATCCGTCACAATGGCGGAAAATCCCGTGCCCGTTTCAAAAGTAGTCACTCCGCGCACCGCGGCAATCTTCCAGAGATTCTGGCTGGTCCCGCCCCCGGTCAGTAAATATAAAGAGCCGTAAGCCTCACCATAATCTCCGGCATTGTACGAACGGGGAGCATATTGCTGATAAATGACTTTGTTGACAAGATAGGGGATAGGCTCGTTATTGGTTGCGGGAATAAAGCTGGTTGTGGTCTTTACTTTCCAACTCCGGGAGGTCTCGGCGGCGTAGATTTCACGCACGCGGATGACGTATCCGTTCCGGGTTGTGTCCCGGACATTGGAAAATGTAATGTCCAGCATTTCCCCGGTATTGTAAGCAAGATTGTTGCCGGGAATAATACTGAAAGAATCCAGCGTTAAATCTTTCCGCGTCGTCTTGCTCCCCCGTCCCAGGCCCACGGTCAATTTGCCCGCGGACGTTAATTGCCAGGGGACGGCAAAACCTGCGAAACTGGAATAATTCCACTGGCCTTTAGGACCTGCAAAGTAATGAACAATCGTGCTGTGCGTCCCGGACGGAACGTTCGTCTGCGCATACTGGCCGGGAATGAGAACGGTAGTTGCCGCCGTCCCCGTCGCCGTTATCGCGCCCGTGTCCAGATAAGCAGGCAGGGTAAAAAGGCCCGTCACGCCAGCCATTCCGGCGGCATACAGACGGTTGACCGCCCCCGTGTCCGTCGGCGCGCCTACGGCAAGCGGAATGTTGACGCCGCCGTTGGCGTTAATAGCCCCCGCCGCTGTCAGACCTCCGGGAATCGTCATGTTGCCTGATGCGTCCACTTGAGGGATGGCCGCCAGAGCATTAGCCGCCGCCGTCGCGGAATTGGCCGCGCTGGTGGCAG
>CAJKMG010000032.1 GCA_905200945.1 uncultured Akkermansia sp.
AAAATCCATCGGATTTCAGATACCTGAGGAAGAGTATCTGGATGTTCTTCAACGGTTCAGAATCCGATCTGGGAAATTTGCCGCCGTTACCGGAAAAGCGGCGCCGCCGGCATGAAAACATACCTGGGCAATGCAACCGTTTTTGAACCGGAACGCTATTTGCGCGAGAGGAACCGGAAGAAGAGGCTGCTGCTGCGGGAAGCCCGTCCTCTTGAATATGAGGATGGCCGGGAAATTGACGCTGATGAGCATTCGGAATTCCTTTCCGGGCTGATGTTCCGGGAAGACTTCGCGCGGGAAATGGAATCCCTGGAGCCGCTGGAAAGGTCTCTGGTTGAGGCATTGATTGATGCCGAAGGGAATTTGTCACGGGCAGCCAGAAGCATTCATCTGGAGGAAAGCAGGGCGCGCCGCCTCAGGAAACGGATCCGGGAGGAAAAATTCACTTTTTTAAAAAATGGGCGGCGAATTTCCGGGAACGCGGCAAGCAATCATAGTGAAGGCAGATGAACGTCCTTTCTTTTCTGGCGCATGCCCTGTCCGGGACAGCTCCGTGAAGAGCCGTTTATTCACTTTATCAAGAACCATAAGCATTTGAAAAACAAAATGATGAATACAGCAAAAATATGCGGGGATTCCAGTTCCCGGCCTCAGCGTTCGGAAGATTCCCTTTCCCGCCCCGCGGCGGATGCCTCGGCAGCCCCCTCCCATGACCCCCTGCTTCCCGTAGGCACGGTTACCGGAGATATCAGGAACAACGATATTGTTCTTCCCCGCCTGAACATTGTTCAAAGCGTAGGCGCCCTTTCCGGGATATTTTCCCCCGGCAGCATCATCCTCAACAGGGAGGTTGTTCTTTCCGACGGAAGCGTTCCACTGGAGCTTTCCGTGCTTTCCGCACGCAAGCAGTTTATTGAAAAACTTCCCTTTGATTCCGTGGAGAAGCCAGCCGTCTTCAATTCTCTGGAAGAAGTAAAAGCCGCCGGAGGCACGGTCGGCAGAAATCAGGGAAACCGGCCTTCTTTCGCTCCCATTCTGCATGTGCAGGCGCTTTTCAAGGCGCCGGAGGGCGTGGATTATCCCTTTCCCCTGGAGTACGAAGGAGAGGCTTTCGGGCTGGCCGCCTGGTCCCTGCGCGGCATGGCTTATTACCTTGCGGGGCGCGACATCCTCACGGCTTCCAGATTTGCCCTGAGGAATGAATTGTTCGCCGGCAAGTGGAAGCTTACGACCAGGCTCAGGAGGCTGGAACATAATGGCATTTTCATTCCCGCGCTGTGCAGTGCGGGCCGCAGTACACCGGAGTTCTCCTCCTTCATCAGGAGCATCGGTTAAATTTTACTCACCCTCCGCAACGAAAAGCAGCGCTCATGAGCAGTCCAATCAAGAGATTATTCGTCAACGGGTTCCCGAGCCTTTACGGAGGAGCGGGAACGGAACTTCACCACCAGATCATTGTCTGGCGCAAAATGGGCGTGGAAGTCCATCTCATCCCGTCCTGGGATTACCACGGGGAGCCTCTTTACAATGAGATGGTTTCCCTGGGCGTTATCATGCACGCCCCCGCGGACTGGTCGGCCGTCCAGCCCGGCGACCCCGTGCTCGGTTTCTGCAATGCCGACTTCCTCAATGCCCTGCCGGAAATACGCAGGCATACGAGACGCACCGTTTTCATCAACTGCATGACATGGCTTTTCCCCAGGGAAAAGGAGGCCATGCAGAAGGGGGAAATCGCCATGTTCCTCTATCAAAATGAAGCCGTCCGCCAGGAAGCCATGCCCGTGCTGCGCAAACTCAACGGCGACCCGCAAGTGCAGTTCCTGACTTTCAGGCCCTATTTCCATGCGGAATCTTTTCCCTTTATCCGGGAACGCGATGAGGATTTCTTCGGCTGCGGGCGCATCTCCCGCCAGGATGCCGACAAGTTCGCGGCCAACACCCTGCATATCTACGGCGCATTTGAATCCCCCGTGGAGAAGCGCGGCCTTTTCCTCGGTTTTGACAAGAGGAGCGAAGCCAAGATAGGCCGGCCCTTCGACTGGATTCGGATTGCCCGCAATCAAAGGGAAGTTTCCCAGCAGGATTTTTATAGGCACAGCCGGATCATCCTCCAGCCGACGGATACGACGGAAAACTGGCCCCGCATCGGCTTTGAGGCGATGGCCAGCGGCAGCGTGCTCATTGTGGATAACCGGGGCGGGTGGCGGCAGATGGTGGAGCACGGCAAAACAGGATGGCTGTGCAGCAACGAAAGGGATTTCATCTACTACGCTTCCAAAATGGCCTGTGAACCGAATCTTCGCGACGACATGGCGGAAGCGGCCCGTGCACGCGGCCTGGAGCTGGGCGGGCTGGATGTTTCCCAGGAGAGCTGGAAGGAAGTGCTGGAGGCGATGGCAAGACTCCCGGAATGAACATGGAACAGAAAACCGGCCTTATGAATAAAGAATATGTTTCCCCGTGTTTCCTGCCCGGCATGCGGCTGGGCAACATCATGTTCACGCTGGCGGCCGCCTGTGCCCACGCCCGTACCGTAGGGGTGGAGTGCCGGGTGCCCTGGGCTTACAATGACGCTTCCCTGATGCTGCGCTCCCGGCTCGGCGGCTGGGTGCTCCCTTCTACGCCGTGCGGCACCAATGAACCTCCATCCTGGCAGGAACCTTCCTTTTCCTATTGCCCGGTTCCCTCCCGCATCCGGACGGGCGGGCTTCGCGGCTACTTCCAGAGCGCGCGGTATTTTGAAGGGCAGGAAGCGTTCATCCGGGCGCTTTTCGCGCCTCTCACCGCGGAGAAGGAGCCCGGCGCCGTTGGCATTCACATCCGGCTTGGGGACTACAGGCGTCTCCGGGACAAGCACCGCATTCTGGACCCTGGTTTCCTGCGGAGGGCCGCAGGACGTTTATCATCCGGGAAGAACCGTCTGGTGCTGTTCAGCGATGAGCCGGACGAGGCGGCGGAGATGCTTGCGCGCGTGCCGGCATTCGGACGCTTTGCGCTGGAAATCGACCGCGGCGCTCCGTGCGAATCCCTCCGCCGCATGACGGCGATGGAGGAACTCGTCATGTCGTGTTCTTCCTTTTCCTGGTGGGGCGCGTGGCTGGGAAATACCCGGAAGGTCATCGTTCCGCGCGACTGGTTTGTCGGCGGTGTGGAAGACTACCGGGATATTTACCTGCCCCATTGGGTAACACTGTAATTCCGCCACGAACCCATACCCGTAAAACAATGAATACGAGAACCGTTACAAGCCTCTGGGTGGGCGGGGAACTTCCCCTGATGTCCGTTCTGTGCATCAAATCGTTCCTGGACCACGGCCATGCTTTCCAGCTTTTCACCTACCGGAATTACGACAATATTCCCGCGGGAACGCTTGTGCGCGATGCGCGGGATATTCTCCCGGAGGAGGCGATTTTCCATGATTCCCACAATAGCCTGGCGCCGTTTTCCGATTGGTTCCGCATGAAATTCCTTTCACAGGAAGGCGGCTTCTGGGTGGATATGGACGTCATCTGCCTGGGTGATGAACTTCCTACCTCTCCTCTCTGGTTTTGCAGGGAGTGGGCGGAGGTGGTGGCCGTGGGCGCCATGGCCTTTCCTCCCGGTCATTCCGTTCCCGCAACCCTGTGCCGCCTTGCTGAGGATCCGGCGCTCCGCGTCCCCTGGGACTCTCCGGAAGAAGTCCGGGCCAAGGAGGAACTGCTCCGCCGTGTGCCGGATGTCGCCGATCGCCGGCGCCAGGTGCCATGGGGATTTTGCGGCCCCACCGGGATGACGCGCGCGTTGCGCCACTGCGGCCTGTTTGACTGGGCCGCTCCGTCTTCCCACATGTATCCGGTCCCCTGGACGAGATGGCGCGACTGCTACAACGGCAACATACGCCTTGCCGGGCCGGAATTGTCCAATGCCTGGTGCGTCCACCTCTGGGGAGAGATGGCCAGGCGGGAGCCGGACGCCTGGGAAAATATGAGCCGCAACAGCATGGCAGGCGAGCTACTGGACCGGCATCTGCCAGGCCACGCCTGGAAGCCTGCCCCCGGGCCGCGTAAAAAAGTGAATATCCTGGTGGGCATCTGCAGCTGCACAGGCGCGGCGAACCGCCGCAAGGCGTGCCGGGAGACCTGGCTTTCCCATCTTCAGGAGGGTGTGGAATGCAGATTTTTCCTGGGGCGGCGCACTCCTTTGCCCAATGAGCCCGATGTAGTGGCCCTTTGGGTGGAGGACGATTACAGGCACCTGCCCGCCAAGGGGCTCGCCTTTTATCAATATGCCCTGGAACATTATGACTTTGAATGGCTTTTCAAGTGCGACGACGATACCTGGCTGGCGCTTGACCGCCTGGAAAGCCTCTGCGACGGCCGTTATGACCTTGTGGGCGACATGTCCCTGGCGGACAGGGGGTTCCCCAGCGGCGGAGCGGGCTACCTGATGAGCCGGGCGCTTGTGGAGGGTATTGTGGCGCACGGCGGCCGGGTTCCCGCCGTCGGGGCGGAGGATGTCATCTTCGGCCGGCTGGCGCGGGAACTGGGCGCGCGCGTCCATGCCACGCCGCGACTCTTCCTCAGCCATGCTCCGGCGCCCCACCGCCTGAATGACCAGGTGAGCGCCCATTGGTGCTCTCCGGGCAGGATGCACGGCATTGAGGCCCTTTTCCATGATGAGCCGGTGGCCGTTTATGACGCCGTGCATCCCCATTGGAGGGACGAACTCCTGTTTTTTACCCGGGGCCGTTTCATGCGCGGCGCCGGCGGCTGCACCGGGCGCTACGTCCTGCAGGACGGGCTTCTCACGCTGTTCTGGGATGACTGGGCGCCGGAAGCTCTGGAAAAAAACGGCAGCGGATTTTCCCGCGGTCCGTTCTCCCTGACCCCCGCCGCCGGCAGCCGGCAGCTTCCTTTTCCGGAGTCCGCGTCCTGACGGGCATGGCCTCCATTCCCCTGTTCTTCCCAGCCGTCCGCCGTGGTGCGGACGGCTGGGAAGAAGAATCAATCCAAATTGGCGTCAATAGACGCCGCAATAAAACACCAACGATCACACCATGTATACCAACGAACAACCAAACGACGGCCCCTCGTTGAACAGGGGTTCCGCCAACAAGATGAACACCACCCCCGCCGCCGGGCTTCCCGGGGCGGCCAGCCAGCCCGGCGCGCCGGGCGCCGCAGCGCCCCTCCATGCCATGTCCACCCCCATCCAGCCCTACGGCGCGGATACCGTTATCTATGAAAAATCCGACAACTTCATTCAGACGTCTGCCGGAGCCGATGTCTTCATGCCCCCCGTCGACGACACCTTCAGCGTCCCGGAAGGCGGGGCCACGGCCGTGGCCAGCCTGACGGTGGACGACTGGGGCAAGCTGACCATCTCCGGCCCGGGCGGCACGTTCGAGCTGGACCTGACCTCCGCCGCCGATGAACCCGGAAAACTGGGAGGCCACCAGGAATGGTCCAAATCAGGCACCTTTGAACTATCCGAAGGCACGTACACCCTCTCCGTCACGCACCAGAACATCGACATGCCGCACAACGAATACAACCAGTCCGTGTGCAGGTACTCCGTGACGGTGACCGCGCATGGGGACTCCAGCAGCAGTTCGAGCAGTTCGGACAACCCTCCTTCCTCCCTGTCGAGCAGCTCCTCTTCGGACGTGCCGCCGGAAGAAAAGGAAATCTGCTGCCGCTGCGGTACGTGCACGGACGCGGAAGGCAACGAATACACCATTGCGGCGGAAAAACTGCCGGGCGACCCCGGCGTGGAAATCTGCATGTCCCAGGCCGAATTCCTGGCCGGAGGAGGGGCCCCGTCTCCCGCGGCCTTCAGCCTCCGCACCGCGGAAAACGCCCGTGAAACGGCGGAAGCCTGCGGCGGCCTGAAATACGTAAGCCCGTGGGCCTGGCGCGCCCATCTGGACGAAACGTCCGGCCTCATCACCATCATGCCGCCGGCGGGCGCCGCGCTCTACTTCAACGTGCAGGCCGGTTCCGATGCGGCCCTCCCCGCGGGCATCTCCCGCAAGCGCGACTTCAGGGTGCAGCTGCTGGATGAAACCCTGGCTCCTGCCGCTTCCGGCGCCCCCGCCTACCTTTCCCTGGTGGACGCGGACGGGCAAAACATCCGCTTCTCCGCGGAAACCGGCGCCGTGGTCGCCATGACCTCCGCCTCCGGCAAAGTGCTCCTGGCGGAAGACTACTTCCGCAATGTGAACAATACGTATGATCCTGCGGGCAACCTGGTAAGCAGCTACAGCGCCGCGGAAGGGCTGATGCGCACCCGGACCGGAGCGGACGGAGAACTCGTCCTGGAATGGTACGCTCCCGCCGCCGTCACGGCTCTGGCCGACGGAACATACGAAGTAACGGGAGAACCCTATAAAACCTCCTCCTACCTGTCCTCGGAAGAAAACGGCGTGCGGACCACCGTCATCACGCGCCAGCAGCGCGGGCTGCCGGCCCACACCATCACCCGTACGGAAGAACCCGGCAGAGTCAGCATCGCCAAAGGCCAGGGGGACGACACCATCATCCGCACCATTGAAACCAGCCGCCTCTACGGAGGCCTCTCGGAACGCATCGAAACCGTCAGAGGCATCAACGACGCCGAGCCGGTCGCCTGCAACCGCAGCGTCAGGCAATACACGGACGGCGGCTGGCTGCTGGTAAGCGAAACGGAAGCCTTCAACACGCCGCTGGCGCGGACGACCTCCTACGAATACAACAGCCAGTACCGCGTCTCCCGCATCAACCGTCCGGACGGCGGCTACACGCGCTATGAATACGACGGCGAAGGACGGGTCACGCTTGAGGCGGCGCCCTGGGCCGGCGGCGGAGAACAGGTAACCCGGACCGAATACGCCGGCCTGCGCTTCTACGACAACCGTCCGGCGCGTGTCGCCGAATCCCGGGTGCTGTCCGACGGCACGGAAATCGAACTGACGGCCGCCGCGTATGCCTATGAGCGCTCCCCCCTCATGGAACGGGTGACCAAAACCGTGACTGCCGCCGGTTCCGGCCAGGAACAGACAAGCGTGGAAGAAACGTATGGAGAAGCCGCCGCCTATCCCTATGCCGCCGGGCAAATCAAATTCACCCGGGACATTGCCGGCGTGGAAACCTTCTATGACTATGAGGCGGCCGCGGAACACGGCGCCGCGCACAAAAAGACGGCCATCACCAAGGTCGGCGGCGAACTGGCGGCCGGACAGAGCCGCAAGACGGAATCGTTCCTTGCCGCCAATGACACGGTGCTTGTTGAACAGGAAAGCATCTGGGATGGCGACAACTGGCTGCCGCTCTCAAGCGGCACCCATGAATACGACGAAGAAGGCCGCCGCACGAAAACCACGCGGGGCAACGGCCGCGTCAGCACCACGTCCTGGATGTGCTGCGGCAAGCTCTCGGAAACGGACGAAGACGGGGTCCTGACGTCGTACGGCTACAACAGCGCCCACCAGCTGGTGGAAACCATCCGTTCGGAAATCAGCGACGGAGACATGGTCGTGACCCCGGAAACCATCACCACCTACACCCGGGACGCCGCCGGGCGCGTCCTGCAGACGCGACGGGACAGGGGAGCCATGACCACGACGGAAAGCGTGGAATACGACAGGCTCGGCCGTATCGTCAGGCAAACCGATGTGCTGGGCCGCGTGACGGCGACAGCCTACAGCGAAAACGGCCTGACGGAAACCGTCACGACGCCCGCCGGCGCCACCCTCGTCACCGAACGTCACCCCGACGGCTCCGTACTCCATGAATACGGCACGGGACAGCGCGAACGCTTCCATGTCTATGACATCGACAATAACTGCCTGAGGGAAACCGTTACCCTGTCCGACCAGACCACCATCCTCTCCCGGACCCTGGTCAACGGCTTCGGACAAAGCGTCGTGCACATGACGCCTTCGACTGCCGGGTTCCTGTATGACCGTTCCGAATACGATGCACAGGGGCGTCTCATCCGCGCATGGAGGGATGCGGGAACGCAGGAGGGGGATGCCGCCATGGCTCCCACGCTCTATGAATACGACGCCTTCGGCAACATGACCAGGGAAACGCTCGCCCTGGCGGAGCAGCCCGCTCCGGGCAACAGCCCCATCCGGGAATATGCCTTCAGCGTGGAAAACGCGGAGGACGGCGTCTATCTGGTCACGACGCAAATACGTTATAATGCACAAGGAGAACCGTTGACCAGCGCCCAGAAGCAGCTCCTGTCCGAACTCTCCGGGGTTCTGGAAACAAAAACAATAAGTATCGACGAACGCGGCTTGACTGCGGCGGAATGGACGGAGTATGGTGAAAATACGAAAAGAATCCAAAAGAGCGTTATCCCCTCTTCCAGCGTCACGGCTCAAACGGTGGCGGCGGACGGCCTGATGCTCTCGCAGCAGAACCACGCGGGCATCACGGAGACGGCCGCCCGGGCCTATACGGCCGCGGGCATGACCCTGACCCGCACGGACGGCCGCGGCAACACAACGACGATCCGGACCGACCTGGCCGGACGCGCCGTCAGCATGACGGACGCCGCCGGAAATGAGACCGTCACGCAGTACGACGCCCGCTTTGACCTGGCCGCCGTGGTGACGGACGCGCTGGGAAATACGGTGTGCGCCGGATACGACGCCAGAGGCCGGAAAACGGCCGAATGGGGGACGGGGACGCAGCCCCTGCTGATGGGCTATGACGAGGCGGACCGCCTGGTGAGCCTGACCACCTTCCGCGCGGCGCAGGAAGGAGACGTCGCGGAAGATCCCTCCGATCGCGCGGACGGCGACACCACCACCTGGAGCTATGACGACGCCACGGGGCTGGAAACGCGCAAAACGTATGCCGACGGAACGCACGTGGACAAAACCTGGGACGCCTTCAACAGGCTTGCCACGGAAACGAACGCCCGCGGCATCGTGAAGACCTGCACCTACGAACAGGCCCGCGGGCTGCTGACGGGAATCAGCTACTCGGACGCCACGCCCGGCCAGAGCTTCTCCTACAACCACCTCGGTCAATTGACGCAAATCACGGATGCCTCCGGAACGCGGACCTTCGCCTGCAATCCCTACGGTGAAC
>CAJKMG010000033.1 GCA_905200945.1 uncultured Akkermansia sp.
TCCTCCAACAGGCCAAGGACGCTGAAACCCTCGCCTAGCTCACCTCCCAAATCAAACGTGTATCCCTGATCACCCTCAACCAGATTGTCAAGTGCGCTGCCGATATCAATGGTGCCTGAAGTGAAGGTTACATTTTCCTTGGTAAAGGAGGAACCGGATTCCGTATAGGTTAACTTGCCTCCGTCAATTGTTGCGTTTTTCAATGTGCCGGTACCGTTCATGTTCAGCACGGCATTTGTCCCCAGAGTGGCGGAGGTAAAATCAAGCGTTCCTCCCGCCATGGTGATTATTCCGGAATAAGACAGGGAAGAATTATTGATTTTCAAGGTACCCCCTTGGGCTGTGATATTCGCGTTGATGACGGATCCCGTCAGGTTTTGCGTACCCGTTCCGGCCATAATCAGATTTATTCCTCCTGTGGGAGTAGTGTTGCCGTTCACTCCGGCGTACTGTGTGGTTGCTCCGATGCTTCCTCCGTACGTGTAATTCCCTTCACCCGTCAGAGTAAGATCCGCTCTGGAGGAATTGGCCGACTGGATGCGGCCCTTATGTGTCCCGCTGAAGCCGTCGGCATCATTCAAACCGGCCAGAGAAGCGGCATTGGAAATTTGCAGCGTCAAAGAGCCGGAACTTTGGTTGATTGATCCTGATAAATCCACTGTTGCGTTCGTGAGCGCCGTCCCCGTAATCTGGAGAATGGCTCCTCCGGCTTGCGTCCCCTTTTGGGCAAGGATAATATTCCCGGCAAAACTGCTTTCCTGGGAACCAAGCACAAATTTACTTGCCCAGCCGGAGCTACCGTTAGCCGCTACCAGCGTCAGATTTCCTTCTCCGGCAAATGAACCGTTCAAATTGATGGTGCAGCCGCCGTTTGTATTCTGGTTAATGGTAAACGAAGAGTCTGCTCCTATATAAAGTCCTGTGGTGTAATTGTTGTTTCCTGAATTTACATCAAGGTTGACGGATTGGCTCCCTGTAACTGAATACTCATTGGCGGGCTCATTGTTATTGAAGGCAGAGTCCGTTCCCCATGCGGGAGATTCAGGAGTTGGGGCAGCCAGGGAGACACTGGAGTAACAGGCCAGAACAGCCGCCAGCAGGGTAATAGGCAGATGGAGACGCATTGTAAAAATGTTAGATGTTAATTTTTTGTGTATATAACGGATTAGAAATTCGGTGTCAAGTTGAAAATACCAGTTCTTCGATTCCCATACTCTTACTGTAAACGTGTTATGATTTTTTAAATCTCTGGGATGGGATTTTCGCCCTTTCATTTAAATCTCCTTTGAAATAAGGAAAAAGGCATCATAATACTTTCATTGTGAGCATAAAATATCAAATTTTATATTGCATGGGCTAATATTGGGATCATCGTCGAATTTCTAATCCGCTTTTCCTCTTTTCGTGAAATAACGAGGGGAGGCCATAAAAAAGACCGCGCCCCGTTTCCGGGGTGCGGTCTCTGAATGTGGATGGGGTGAAGGGGTTAGCGTTCGTTGTCGAAGTTAATGGTATCATTCAACATGTCTTCGGCAAGTTCCGCCGCTTCCTCTTCTTCGCTGGCCAGCGCGATTTCTTCCGCTCCCTCTGCGGGTTCCACTTCAATCTTGCTGTAACGGGAGAAGCCGGTGCCGGCAGGAATGAGGTGACCCATGATGACATTTTCCTTGAAGCCTTCCAGCGTATCGGTCTTGCCGAGGGTGGATGCTTCCGTCAGAACGCGCGTGGTATCCTGGAAAGATGCCGCGGAAATGAAGGATTCCGTTTCCAGGGAGGCCTTCGTGATGCCGAGCAGGACGGGCTTGGCTGCGGCCGGCTGGCCGCCCTGGGCCACAGTTTGTTCATTAATGCGGTCGAATGTGGTCTTGTCCACTTGGTCTCCCCACAGGAATTCGGTATTGCCGGGTTCCGTGATGACTACCTTGCGAAGCATCTGACGAACGATGATTTCCACATGCTTGTCGTTGATTTCCACACCCTGGAGGCGGTACACTTCCTGAACTTCGTTGACGAGGTGTTCCTGGAGGCGTTCCTTGCCGCAGACATCCAGAATCTCTTCCGGAGACACGGGGCCTTCCGTAAGCTGATCCCCCAGATGCACATGGTCGTCTTCGTGAACGATAACGTGCTTGTTCATCGGCACCAGATGATCCACCAGTTCTCCCGTGGGCGTTTCAATGGTAATGACCTTCTTACCGCGGGAGGTATTCTTGCTGCTGAGGCGCACAATGCCCTCCACGCGTGCAATGGTGCAGGCGTCCTTGGGCTTGCGGGCTTCGAACAATTCCGCCACGCGGGGCAGACCGCCGGTGATGTCCTTCGTCTTGGCTACCTTGCGGGGCGTCTTGGCCACCATCGTGCCGGCGGAGATGGTTTCCCCGTCCTTCACGGTGAGGTTGGCGCCTGCGGGAATGGCATGATGAGCCAGAACTTCGCGGGTCTTGGCGTCGCGGATGACTACCTGCGGGTGAAGTTCCTGCTTGTGTTCCATTACAACAAGGGAGGATGCGCCGGTTTCCCGGTCCGTTTCCTTGGAAACGGTGATGCCCACGATCATATCCTTGAATTCGACTATGCCGCCTTTTTCTGCGATTACGGGCACGTTGTACGGATCCCAGGTGGCGAGGGTCTCATCCTTCTTGATGGCGCCGCCGTTAGGCACGTACAGGATGGTACCGATGACGGGCTGGTAGGATTCCAGTTCGCGGCCCTGTTCGTTTTCAATGCGAACGGAGCAGTTTTTATTCAGAACGACGAAATTGCCGTCTGCGTTTTCCACCGTGCGGAGATCTTCCGTGTAGATGACGCGGCCGTCGTTCTTGGCTTTCACAATGGGCTGCTTGAATGCCGTGGTGGCCGTTCCGCCCACGTGGAACGTACGCATGGTGAGCTGCGTGCCGGGTTCGCCGATGGACTGGGCGGCAATAATGCCGACCGCTTCCCCGATCTTCACTTCCTGTCCGGTGGCCAGGTTCAGGCCGTAGCACTTGGCGCAACAGCCCTTCTTGAGTTCGCAGGTGAGCACGGAACGGATTTTCAGCCGTTCAATGCCGATTTTTTCCAGTTGTTCCGCCTGTTTTTCGTTAATGAGGTCGTTGATGTCCACGATAACCTCGCCGCTGACGGGGTCAACGATGCGTTCGCAGGAAGTACGGCCGTAGATACGGGAGGCGAGGGACGCTACTTCTTCATCGCCGTCGTAGATGGCGTGAACGGTGATGCCGTTGCTGGTGCCGCAGTCTTCCGCATGAACGATGACATCCTGGGCCACGTCCACGAGTTTGCGGGTCATGTAGCCGGAGTCTGCCGTTTTCAGGGCGGTATCCGCCAGACCCTTGCGGGCGCCGTGGGTGGAGATAAAGTATTCCAGCACGGAAAGGCCTTCACGGAAGTTTGCCGTGATGGGGCGTTCGATAATTTCGCCGCTGGGTTTCGCCATCAAACCGCGCATGCCGGAGAGCTGTTTGATCTGCGCCTTGTTGCCTCGGGCGCCGGAGTCCACCATCATGAAGAGCGGGCTGGCCATCTTGGAACCTTCGTTATGTTCCAGTTTGCGGTACAGAGCCGCCTGGATGACATCCGTAGTCTGGGTCCAGATGTCCACCACCTTCTGATAGCGTTCTCCATCCGTGATGATGCCGTTCTTATATTGACGGGTCACCTTGTCCAGTTCTGCGTAGGCTTTTTCAATTTCCGTCTTTTTCTGGGAGGGAACAACCATGTCCACGATGCCGATGGAGCAGCCGGAACGGGTTGCTTCCTTGAAGCCCAGGTTTTTCAGGGCGTCCAGGGTTTGCACGGTGCGTTCCTTGCCGACGGTCTGGTAGCAGCGCCAGATAATGTCGCCCATCTGTTTCTTGCCTACGTTACGGTTAATGTAACCAAGTTCCCGGGGCCAGATTTCATTGAAACGCACGCGTCCGGCAGTAGTGACGATAACCTTCTTGGTGACATCCCCGTACACTACTTCGGAAGGCTTCTTGCCGTAGTCCGGGTTGTGCAGGCGGATCCAGTCATGGTAGCCGATCTTGCGGGCGGCAATGGCGTATTCCACCTCGTCAATGGATTCGAAGAGGGGGAGATGGTGATGATTATCCTGATTGTTCTGTACTTCCGCGGCACGGGTGTGCGTCAGGAAGTACGCGCCCAGAATGATGTCCTGCGTAGGTGTGGCAATGGGCTTGCCGGAAGCAGGGGAGAAAATATTGTTGGGCGCCAGCATGAGCTGGCGGGCTTCCATCTGCGCTTCCACGGACAGAGGCACGTGCACAGCCATCTGGTCACCGTCGAAGTCCGCGTTATACGCATTGCAGACGAGTGGGTGCAGACGGATGGCGGAGCCTTCAATCAGAACCGGTTCAAAAGCCTGGATGGAGAGGCGGTGCAGGGTGGGGGCGCGGTTAAGCATGACCGGGTGTCCCTTGGTCACTTCTTCCAGAATATCCCACACTTCCGGCGTCTTGCGGTCAATGAGCTTCTTGGCGGAGCGCACGGTGTGCACATAGCCCAGCTCTTTCAGGCGGTGAATGATGAAGGGTTCAAACAGAATGAGCGCCATCTTCTTGGGAAGACCGCACTGGTTGAGCTTCAGTTCCGGGCCGATGACGATAACGGAGCGGCCGGAGTAGTCCACGCGCTTGCCAAGCAGGTTCTGGCGGAAACGGCCTCCCTTGCCCTTCAGCATATCGGAGAGGGATTTGAGGGGGCGGTTACCGGCGCCGGTGACGGCGCGGCCGTGGCGTCCGTTGTCAAACAGGGCGTCCACAGCTTCCTGGAGCATGCGCTTTTCATTACGAATGATAACTTCCGGAGTTTTGAGGCTCAGGAGGGTTTTCAGGCGGTTGTTGCGGTTGATGACTCGGCGGTACAGGTCATTCAGGTCGGACGTTGCAAAACGGCCGCCTTCCAGGGGAACCAGCGGGCGCAGATCCGGAGGAATGACGGGCAGAACGTTTAGAATCATCCATTCCGGGCGCGTGTTGGACTGAAGAAACCCCTGGGCCAGTTTCAGACGCTTGGCTATCTTGCGCTTGTTCTGCTTGGAATTGGTATTGTCCAGCTGTTCCTGAAGATCTGCAACGAGGGTAGGCAGATCGATGGCCGCCAGCATTTTCTGGATGGCTTCCGCGCCCATGCCGGCTTCAAAGCTGTCATAGCCGTATTCGTCTTCCGCATTGCGGAATTCCTCTTCCGTCAGGATGGCTCCCTTTTCCAGAGGGGTACTGCCGGGATCTACTACGATGTAATCTTCATAGTAAATCACGCGTTCCAAATGGCGGGCTGTCATATCCAGCATAAGGCCGATGCGGCTGGGCATGCATTTGTAAAACCAGATGTGGGAAACCGGAACGGCCAGTTCAATGTGCCCCATTCGTTCGCGGCGCACGCGTGCGTTGGTTACTTCCACGCCGCAGCGGTCGCAGGTGATACCCTTATGCTTGATGCGCTTGTATTTGCCGCAGGCGCATTCCATGTCTCGGGTGGGCCCGAAGATGCGTTCGCAGAACAGGCCGCCTTTTTCCGGCTTGAACGTGCGGTAGTTGATGGTTTCCGGGTTGACGACTTCACCGAATGACCAGCTGCGGATGGTATCCGGATCCGCCACGGTGATGGCAACCTGGTCAAAGGTCCGGGGCTTATCGCTCAGGCCGTGCATTTCCCTGATGGTGGGGGTGTCAGACATATATTGAAAGTTTAAAGGATGTTTGGAACCCGCCCCCGCGTTTTACGGCACGGAGGCGGAATGCGGTGGATATTAGAATTTGAGGTCGGAGAAGTCGACGTCCGCCAAACCGGCCATGTCGTCGCTGTCAAAGCCTTCCGTCATGCCGTCCACAGGAGTGAGATCCGTGCCGCCGAGTTGCAGGGAGGGTTGTTCATCCTTGCTGCCGGGGCGTACGTTCAATCCCAGAGACTGCATTTCCTTCATCAGAACGTTGAAGGATTCCGGAGTTCCGGCTTCCAGGGTGTTATCTCCCTTCACGATGGATTCGTAAATGCGGGTACGGCCCTGAACGTCGTCGGACTTAACGGTGAGAAGCTCCTGAAGAGTATAGGCGGCGCCATAGGCTTCCAGAGCCCACACTTCCATTTCCCCGAAACGCTGGCCGCCGTATTGGGCTTTGCCGCCCAGGGGCTGCTGCGTGACCAGGCTGTACGGCCCCACGGCACGGGCGTGAATCTTGTCCGCCACCAGGTGGTTCAGCTTGAGCATGTAGGTCTGGCCTACCACCACCGGGTTGTGGAAAGGTTCGCCGGTCAGGCCGTCATAAAGGGTG
>CAJKMG010000034.1 GCA_905200945.1 uncultured Akkermansia sp.
TCCCTGTACCACCGCGTCAACGCCGGTGTGGCCAGGAGTTTCTAGAACGTTCTTCAGTAACAACCTGAAGCCATCAAGGAAAGTAAGGAGGGGGGCCTTCCGCGCAGGCTGCGGAAGGCGCCCCCTCTGATTATTCATGTTTTTTCATGATCCTTTTACCATGCTCTACCTCTTTCTGGTGGACGCCGGCGCAGGGGGAACAGGGGCTTTTCCTCCGGAGAACGGAGCGAAGTTCCAGGAAACATTGCTCAAAGGCCCCGTGCCGCGCACCTGAAACAACCCGCCTGCCAGCAGGAAAACGGGGGAAGTTATCAGCCCCGGCAGGCCGCGCAGCCCCAGCTTGAAATCCGAATTGATCTGCAAGTCGGAAAGACGTATCCAGCCCCCACCCTCCAGAGACATGTTGCTTCCCTGGGCCGCGAAATTACTGGTGCGCACATAACCCTTTTCAATGGAAAAATCGCAATCTGCCCTGGATATCTTATAATTGATCAAATGACCCAGCCCCGGAATATAATTGGAGAGGGCTTCCCCCAAAAATCCGAACAGGGGAATTTCCACCAGGTCGCCATGCACCAGAGCTGCCTCCCCCTTCGCCTGAATAGAATTCATGTTGCCTCCCTTGGATGAAAATTCAATGGCACCGTGCACGGTGGCTTTCTCCATCTTCTTGTCATAGGATTTCCCAATAGCCGTCAAGTTCATGTCCTGAAGGACAAAAGAACCGTTCAGGGCATCCCCATCGTCAATCTGCGCCAGCACTCGGCCTGTAAAGGAACCGTCCCAAATGGTTCCCTTCAGCTTGTCCACAACCACCCATTGCGGGGAAAGCAGCACTTCTCCCTTTGTTCTTCCGAGGTCCAGCGTGGTACCCAGCAAGGGATAGCGCACGCGCCCGGCGGAAGCGTCAAAGCGGATGCGTCCCTTCATCAGCTTCATGTCATCCCCCATCGGGAACATGCCGCCTCCGGAAAGCGTTACGGGCCGAGTAAAGACAAACTCCTTCAAAACCCTGGCGGCACTATCGGAAAACATCCGCAGAGTATAACCGGGATAGGCCTGTCCCTCCAGGCCAAGCACTTCCACCGTATCCTGCACAAAACGGAAATCTATGCTCTTGGCCTTGAGCGTGCATTCCGAAGGACCTCCGGATAATCCGGCGGAAGACAGGTAATTCCCGTTGGAAACCACAGTCGTCACATTGGTCAGCACCAGCTGGTCCGTCACCAGATGGGCATCCGCCCGGGCGAACTTCAAATCCACCCCCCTGTAACGCGTGTTGGTTGCGGAAACAGTAGCCTGCAGGTCGTAAGCCTTTTCCAGATTGTACAGGCCCAATGTTCCCTGGAAAGAAAGTTCCAAGCCGGAATCCTGGCGGAAGGCAAAGCGGCTCATGAAAAAGTCGTCATCTTTTATGCTCAACAATTGGTCTATCGTTTGCAGAGGAACCGTGGACTGCCCCATCATAAACATCTGACCGTCCAGAAAACCGTTGGCGAATAACTCAAAAACGCCCTTCTCCATTTCTATCCGGCAATTTTGAACAAAAAGCTGGTTGGGACGGTATTCCGCCTCCACATCCGCCGTTTTGACGGAAACCCTGTTCCAGGCCAGGTTTTCCGCATGGATGCGCGCGCGGACCAGCGTCGGCTCCACAGGTTTGCCCTCCGGAATATCCAGTCTGCCGTGTACCCATAAAACCGCTTTTTCCGGAAGTTGCAAATTCTCAGGGACAGGAATCAAATTCCCGGCCAGAGTCACCAGCAGTCCAGGCTCCAGATTCGATTCCAGCGTAAAAACAAGGTCGGTGCCCAGGTAACTGCCTTCCATTCTCACGCGGCCATCATCCCGCACCAGTTCCAACTGGGTGACATTAATGGAACGGCCGATCAACTCCGCCCTGGCCGCGGCGGAGACGAATTCCACCCCCTGGTAGAAGACATCCGTCACGGAAGCCTCAATCTGGAGGCGATCCACCCGGAACGGCCCTTTCCAGCCCTTCCCCATATCCACGGAACCATACACTTTCAATTCCGGGGCTCCCCTGATTTCCAACGTTGGCGGCAGTTTCGCATCCTCCGGCGCAATGGAACGGGCCATGTCCAGCATCGCCTTCATAGGCAGCGTGCTGTGAACATCTATCTTAATCTCTCCGTCCACCCCCATCACTTTGCCGGAAAAACTGCCCCCGGGATGCCTTATATCCAGATCAGTTACATAAAAATTACCGTTTTCATAACTGAAATCGCAGGAGGCCCTCTGGAATTTTTCCCCAAGCACGGAAAATGCTCCCATGGACCCGGAACCTAAAGCATTCAGATGTTCCACGCCCTCCCAGTTTTCCGAAAAAACCGCACGACCGGATATCTGTACATGCGGCTCGCTCAGAAACTTCATTTCCTTCGGCACCAGAGCTTCATCCACAATAGCCACCGCCCAGGAGACCAGCGGGGCCGTACTGCGGACGTCCCAGATCAGCGTGCGCTTTTTCAAATCAGCCTGGAGGGAAAGGCTGACGAAACCGGCCGTTTCCGCATCACGCATGGTAAAACGCTTGGCCATAATGACGGAATCCGCATAATCCCCGCTGAACAGAAAATCTTTAACCATGATTTTTCCGTACCTGAGGAAAGGAGCCTGCAAATCCATGCCCACACGCACGCCTCCTTTCGGATCGTCGCTTAAATTGACAATCAGGCGCGGAGGAGATGTTTCAGGCCACTTCACCCGGTCCATGTAATTCAGCGCCTGATTCAACTGTTCCTTGACGGCGGCCATGTCCTGAGCCGTCAGTATAAAGTCGCCGGAATCATCCTGACCAATGGAAAATGCCCCCTGGGCCGTCACCCGGATCCCCTGCACCACGGCATCCGCATTGACGATGTCCACCATGCCGGGACGCTCCAGATTCAATTCCGCGTTCATCCCCGTTGCAGAAAAAATTTTTTCCGGATTCCCCGAATCCACGGGCAGAGAGACCTCCATTCCCTTCACATTCACCCGCTCCGGCACAACTTGCCCGTCTATCAGTTTTTTCCAATTCAGAGCCACATCCGCTTCATGCAGCAAAACTATGGGCCGACGCGTTTCCGGTGAAGCCTCCGGATCCAGCAACTCCACGTTTTTCAGTGTCACGACGGCACGGGGCCACAAAGTAACCTTCAGCGTTTCTATATGGGAAGGAATGCCTTTTTCCAGAAGAGCCTGCTCCACCCGCTGTACGACAAAAGAGGGTACCCCCCAGATGGAGATGTAGCATACGCAACCCAGCAGCAACGCCCCAAGCAAAATAATCACTGTGGGAACCAGTCCCTTGATCCATCTCATAAATGTCCGCTGAGCCATAAGCCTTATCTTCTTTGCACAGGTACTTCGGTACGCTACCTTAAAAGAAGAGACATTGCACCACCAATTTGTGTTGCCTGTTTATTTTACAGTCCCGGAAATGATGACATCCGCCTTGAACACCCCCGCGTTTCATCCAGTCAAACAGTTTACAGGCGGAAAACCGCTCTTACTACCCCTGACAATCATGAACATTACCATTCACCGGGCATCCACCCGTGGGCATGCCAACCACGGATGGCTGGACACATACCACACATTCAGCTTCGCCAATTATTTCAACCCGGAGCGCATGCAATTCGGCGCCCTGCGCGTGCTCAATGACGATAAAGTTCTCCCGGAAAAAGGGTTCGGCACCCATCCGCACAAAAATATGGAGGTAATTTCCATCCCTCTGAGAGGGAAACTCCGCCACGGAGACAGCCTGAACAACAGCCACACCATCACGCGAGGAGCAATCCAGGTGATGAGCGCCGGGACGGGCATCCTGCACAGCGAATTGAACGACAGCCCCACGGAACCATTGGAATTCCTGCAAATATGGATTATTCCAGACAGGGTCAATACTCCTCCCAGATACCGGGATTACGACATTGCTCCTCTGTTGAAGCACAATGAAATCTCTACCTTCCTGGCTCCGGAAACGGATATTTCCATTATGCAGCAGGCCTGGTTTTCCTGGGCGGAACTGGACAGGGGAGTAGAACGGGAATACCAACTCAAGGGACGAAACACGGGCGTATACATCTTCGTGATAGACGGAGAAATAAAAATAGGAGACGCAGTATTGCACAGTCGGGACGGAGCCGGAATTACAAATACGGAAATCATCTCCATAGAATCCCTCCAGAACTCAACTGTTCTTTTGATGGAAGTGGCCGTCTGATTTCTGCGGACGCCCGGCTTTCCGCCTCCGCGTTGCCTTACACAGACGGCAGTTTTTTACGCCCTGCCGCTCGTTTTTCTGCTGTGCAGGAAATGGCCCATCCTCCACCCCATCTGCACCAGCCCGTAACACAGGCTGCCCAGAACCACGCTGGAAACAATCCAGCCCGCTATGAATTCCAGGCTTACCATGCCGATGCTCAATCCGCCAAACGGCTCCCAGGACCACTGCTGAACCCCCGCTTTCAGCATCTCCCAGTTCGCTCCGGACGCAGGGAGCCCCAAAACCGAGAAAAGAAACCATCCCAGCCACCATTGAGCGGGAATGGCAAAAAAGGTAAAGCCGGGAGGAGAGAGCCACGCCATCAGGATGGCTACGGGAATATTGCCCTTGCGCCACAGGCAGGCGAAAACGCCCCACAGGCTCTGCATGGGAAGAGGAGCAATCGCTGCGGCAGCCCCCCAGGCGGCGCCCGTCGCTACGGACTGCCTGTTCCATGACCAGTAAACAGAATCAAAAACCTTGGCGGAAAGAAACTTGCTGGCCCACGATTTTTTGCGTACCTCCGTCAGCAGGTAAAGCCTGACTCTGCGCATCAATTGCCTGTAGCGGTGTTCCATCCGTTGCAGAGTCTCCTATAAACCAGCCTTGAATCAACCGTAAAATGTTCCAGTACGAGGAATGCCGCATTTTTACGCCCGAATGTCTTTCCGAGTTCGGTTTTTCTTGATTCTTCACGCGGTTTCATGAAATACCTGCATTCACACCTTTTTCCGAATCATGAGCAAGCAACGACTCGATATCCTTCTGGTTTCCCGTAATCTCGTAGAATCCCGGGAACTGGCCCAGCGGCTCATCATTGCCGGAGAAGTGAGCGTGGGGGGGCATCCCTCCACCAAGCCCGGTCTCAAGGTCAATGAAGACGCGGATATCACCATCAGAAACCGTCCCCGCTATGTCAGCCGCGGCGGTCTGAAAATGGAAGGAGCCCTGAATGCTTTTCCCGTTTCTGCGGAAGGCAAGGTCTGCCTTGATATTGGGGCTTCCACCGGAGGTTTTACGGACTGCCTGCTCCAGCACGGAGCCGCCAGGGTGCATGCCATAGACGTAGGAACCAACCAGCTCGTCTGGAAACTGCGGCAGGATCCCCGCGTCATTGTGAAGGAAAAATTCAACGCCCGCTACATGACTCCGGAGGATATCGGAGAACAAGTGGATATGATCGTTTCCGACGTCTCCTTTATCTCCCTGACCTTGATTCTGCCCCCCGTCCGGGAGCTGCTGGCCCCCAAGGGCATCGACTGCGGCGTGGAGAACGTCATGATCATCACCGGCGGGCTGGAGGGCATCAACCTGGCCTGTCAGGCGTACATCGACCCCGG
>CAJKMG010000035.1 GCA_905200945.1 uncultured Akkermansia sp.
GGCAATATGCCAGAGGAGGCCGGGCTATACAAAAAAATAAGGGGCTGTACACATGCGTCAGCTCCTTGTTTTTAAGGGGATATTCGACTTTTAGCCCCCAAAAAGATCAATATTGTTATGTACAACCGTCCAACCTGCGGGTAAAGTGCGCAACTCGGACCTGGACAGCAAGCTGAAAAGAGGCACAAGTATGTAGGCAACCCTGTTATAGCACCGGAATCTGCTGTGTCGCATGAATCAACCGTAGTCCCCGTGAAAGGCATGGCTATACCGCCAAGGGCTGTGGATGAAGTCGCAATGCGGAAAGCCGTCCTTTCCCAGGCAGTTCTCAGGAAGTCTTAAGAAAGAGGGGATAAACATCTGATACGGACAACTCGCAATACGATACGCAACGATGAAAGTGGTGAACAAATCTGGCACTAACGGATGCGCCTCTTTTATATGATTATAATATTAACAAGAAATGCCCGCCATTGTTCTTAAATGCGAATTATAACTTCTTACTGTTGGAAGATTATCTATAAATCGGGCATGAGGGTAAGAGTGCTTACAAACAATTCGGCCCGCTTTATTGGGGGCTGCCAAACCTCGACCGGCACCTGTACCACCCGCGGATATAAATTCGGACCGGAGGTATGGATGGTATTCCGCACACCGGACCAACGTACCCTTGCGGACAGTCCCGAGCCCGGCAAGCCATAATTCCGTCGGGTCAATTGAACAACCGCCTCTCGGAATATGTTCATATCATGGGCCGGTCCCGTATGCAGCTATTTTCCGGGGTACATGACATTGAGGACATACCGCCTGATGCCGACATCCGAGGTTATGTTTAAATTTGTATATTAATTTATATTTTTATATATTTGCAACAGTTATTGTCTAATTTACATCAGAATGACACGTGTTCGGAATATGGGAAGAATACTGTCCGCATTCCTTATGCTGGGAATTTCCTCCATGTGCGGAGCCCAGATATATAAATACTTGGGAATAGAGGACGGATTGAGTAACCGGAGGATTTACCGTATCCAAAAAGACGGGAGGGGATACATGTGGTTCCTCACCCAGGAGGGGATGGACCGTTATGACGGCAAGCGGATCAGGCATTACACTGTTCTTGACGGCAATCTGAAGGTGGCCCCGCAAGTCAATCTGAACTGGCTCTACACCGACACGGAGAACACGCTGTGGGTTGTGGGAAGGAAAGGCCGTATTTTCCATTACGACACCCTCCATGACCGTTTCCGGATGGTATACAGGATACCCGGTCTTCAGGATGACTTCGCCACGGGCATGCTCTGTTACGCCTATATGGACCGTGGGGACCGCATATGGCTCTGTCAGGGTGACCATATCATCCGCTATGACACCCGCACAGGCATTGCGCAGCGGCTGGTCTCCCGTTTAAGAGGTGATATAACCGCTATCAGCGAGACGGACGGTACAAACCTTTTCATCGGTACCGTGAACGGACTTTTTCCGGTACGGGAAAGGGACGGTGTCCTTGAGGCGCTTGCGGACACGGACAGCATCCGGACGCCGGTCAGCGAACTCTACTACCACCCCGGTTCGAAGAAACTGTTCGTGGGAACCTTCAGGAAAGGCATACTTGTATACGGAGTGTCCGCAGGCAGTACGCTGCGGAATGTGGCCGTCAACCGGATCACCCCTCTCAATGACCGGGAGCTGCTGATAGCCACGGGCGGAAGGGGGGTATACAGGATGGATATGGACTCGCTAGTGCCCAAACCCTATATAACTGCCGACTACGCCAGCCACAACGGCATGAACGGAGACAATATCAATGACATTTATGTGGATGGCGGGGACCGTATCTGGCTTGCCAACTACCCCGCCGGAGTCACAATCCGGAATAACCGCTACCAGAGCTATGAATGGTTCCGGCACTCACCGGGCAACAGCCGGTCGCTGGTTAACGACCAGGTGCACGATGTCATCGAAGACAGCGAAGGCGACTTGTGGTTCGCCACCAGCAACGGGATCAGCCTGCTGCAGCCTGCGGTAGGACGGTGGCGCTCCTTTCTCAGCCGGTCCGATGGGATACAGGATGGCGGGAACCATATCTTCCTGACGCTCTGCGAGGTCTCGCCGGGTGTCATCTGCGCCGGCGGGTACGCTTCGGGCCTGTACAGGATCGAAAAGAAAACCGAGAGGGTGGAATACTTTCCCCCCTCCTTTGCAGCAGAGGGGCGTCCAGACCAGTATATCAATGACATCGGAAAAGATTCTGGAGGATGTATATGGACAGGGGGCTGCCACAATCTCAAACGTTTCGATCCCCATGACGGCACAGTACGCCTGTACCCGCGGTCCCGGGCCCCATCACCGCCATACTGGAGAAGGCTCCGGAATGGATGTGGATCGGTACCGGCATGGGGTTGTACCTGCTTGACGGGCACGGGGGGACCTGCAGACATATCGCATTTCCAGTCGAGGCGGTTCATGTCTATGCACTGTACCAGGCACCGGACGGGCTCCTGTATATCGGCACCGGCGGGGCGGGACTTCTCGTCTATGACAGCGTGGAGGACAGGTTCGTCCGCCAATACCAGACCGAGAACTGCGCCCTGATATCCAATAACATCCATACCATTGTCCCCCGTGCGGACGGCACCCTGCTACTGGGGACCGAAAACAGCGTGGCCCTGTTCCGGCGTGAGAGCGGCACTTTCAGAAACTGGACGGCAGAACAAGGGCTGGCAAGCGTATGCCTCAATGCCGGGGTATCCACTTTCCGGCACGGGGAAAGCTTCGTGTTCGGGAGTAACACCGGAGCCGTCATGTTCCCCTCCGACATGAGGATACCCGCCCCGCATTTTTCTCGGATGCTCCTGCGGGATTTCATGATCTCCTACCGCCCCGTCTATCCCGGGGACAAGGGATCCCCCTTGAGGGAGGATATTGACAATACCGTCAGGCTGGAACTTGCATATGACCAGAATACCTTCTCCCTGGAAGCTGTCTCCATCAACTACGACTATCCCTCGAACATCCTATATTCATGGAAATTGGAGGGGCTCTACGAGGGCTGGAGCCATCCGGTCCAGAGCGGGCGGATACAGTTCACGAGCCTGCCCCCAGGCAACTACACCCTGCGTATCCGTGCCGTCTCCAATGAGGAGAAATACAAGGTGTATGAGGAAAGAAGCCTCGGTCTGAGTGTCGCCCGGCCGCTGTGGGCGGGTACATGGGCCATTGCCGGATATGCGTCATTGTGTGTGTTGGCTGGGGTGGTGTCTTTTCGTGTTGCCATGTTGCGCAGGCAGAAAAGGATATCAGACGAAAAGACGTGCTTCTTCATACATACTGCCCATGATGTCCGTACTCCGCTTACGCTGATCAAGGCTCCGCTGGAAGAGGTGGTGGAGAAAGACATGGTGAAGGCGGAGGGGATGGACAATGTACGGATGGCCCTGAAAAGCGTGGACGGACTTCTGGGATTGGTCACCAGCCTGATAGATTTCGAGAGTACGGACAACTACACCTTGAGACTTCATGTCTCGGAATATGAGCTCAACAGTTATCTGGAGACGACCTGTGAGGCATTCCGCACATATGCCTCCATCAGGGACATCGATATCACCCGTGAGAGCGGCTTCCCTTACCTGAATGTCCGGTTTGACAAGGACAAAATGGACTCTATATTGAAGAATATACTGTCCAACGCACTGAAGTACACTCCACGGGGCGGGAGTATCCAGGTCCGTGCCTTCGCGGACCGGCATGTATGGGGTGTGGAAGTGGAAGACACGGGGATTGGCATTCCACCTGAGGAACGGAAGAAACTGTTCAGGAACCATTTCAGGGGCAGTAATGCCGTCAATCTGCAAGTGGCGGGAAACGGTGTCGGACTGATGATGGTACATAGGCTGGTAAGGCTGCACGGAGGCAGGGTCCGCGTTACCAGTACCGAGGGGAAGGGGACCATGGTATGTGTTATTTTTCCCATGAGGAGCAGACGCCTTGACAAGGCATGCCCCGTTGCTTCGCCCAGGAAACAGGATACCGGGGAAACCCGCATGGGACCGGATTGCGGCCCCATGCGTGAGATCCTTCCAACAATGACCGGCGGGGACCGGCAGCGTATTCTTATTGTGGAGGACAATGACGATTTGCGGACCTACCTTGAGGGGCTGCTGAAAGAGGAATACCTGGTCCAAACCTGTTCCAACGGACGGGACGCGCTGCTTGTGGCGAGAGAATACAATCCGGACCTGATACTTTCGGACGTTATGATGCCTGAAATGGGAGGGGACGAACTTTGCGCGTCCGTCAAATCCGATATTGAGACATCCCATATCCCGGTCATGCTGCTGACCGCCTTGGGAGATGAGAAGGACATGCTGGAGGGGCTGGAAAACGGAGCTGACGCCTATATCACCAAACCGTTTAGCATAAACGTGCTCAGGGCGAATATCAGGAACATACTGGCAAACCGGGCACTGCTCAGACGGGCATACGCCGGTCTTGAGGACGGAGTCGGACAGGTTCCGCCGGACTGCCACAATACCCGGGACTGGAAATTCATGGCCTCCGTAAGGGAATGCGTCATGAAGAATATCGACAACCCCGGTTTCTGTGTGGACATGCTCTGTGGCATGCAGAACATGAGCCGCACCGGATTTTTCAACAAGTTGAAGGCGCTCACCGGCCATGCCCCGGCTGACTATATCCGCTCCATGCGGCTGCAATATGCGGCACAACTGCTCAGGGAAAAAGACTGTTCGATAACGGAAATCTCGGATGACTCGGGGTTCTCCGATGTCAGATATTTCAGGGAGGTGTTCAGGAAGTACTATGGAATGAGCCCGAGTGAGTACAGGAATTCGATGAGAGGATAACATCACGGGCAGACAGACTCCAGGATATGGCAGGTCTTATTGTCGGAGATGGTGTATGTTTCGCTCCGCACCGACAAGCCGGGCACGGTTAACTCGTTCACCGTAATGATGAAGGCGAACAGCCGCCCTGCCCCAGTATTGAGGCTCGTGCCTGATAGGGATAGTAGAAATAATAGTGTTCGTCCAACAGCCCGCCTGCGAGCGGTGTCGGACTTTCAGTTTTCCATACGAGACCGCCCGTGTCGGCATCTCTCTCGGCTGTCAGTTTCACGTTGGAATAGACTGTTTGAGTGCCCCGCACCACGTATAGGCCGCAGGCCCCGCCTTCGGAAAACTTGGTTTGGCAGCCATTCTCCACAGTACGGGTGGTTTTGCGAACAGCCGACGTATATCCGTAAGCGGTTGAGCAAATACATCTTGTCATAATATCCTTTCCCGTTTATCTTTGT
>CAJKMG010000036.1 GCA_905200945.1 uncultured Akkermansia sp.
CCTGCACGATCTGGCTGTTTTCTTCCTCCTGTTTCTGCTTTTCCAGCTCCCGGATTTTGGCCTGCCACTCGGCAGCCTTCTCCCGGGCTTTTTCCAGTTCCTTATCGAGCTTGTCGATCTTGTTCATGCAAGGACTCCTTTCCTCTGGCTCACAAACGCCCGAAGGCATAGAAATGTGTCTGCCAGTAGCTTGAATTGATGTTTGCGTATTGGATGGGCGAACCACAATGAAGCATCATCCCGTCGCCCACATAAATCCCCACATGGGACACAGGGCCGGGGCTGTCATAGGTTCCCGTGAAAAAGATAATGTCGCCGGGCTTTGCCTCGGAGGGGGAAATGATAGCACACTGGTTGTAAATGCCCTGCGCCGTGGTACGGGGCAGGTTGTGGACGCCGCTGGCCGTGTACACCCAGCAGACAAAGCCCGAACAGTCAAAGGAGGTGGACGGGCTGGAGCCGCCCCACACATAGGGCCAGCCGATGTACTTTGTGGCTTCTTCCATGAGCGCCGCAAAAGCCGGGTCATCCAGCGCCTCGCCGGGTATCTCATAGCTGGGGCCGGTATCTTCGCCGCCGTTGTAAATCCCTTCCCACAGATAGGGTTTGTTGCCTTTGAGCTGCTGCATAACGGTGTAGATTTCCCGCTGCTGTTCGTTAAGCCTCGGCAGGATCACGGCGGGCAGCGTCTTGTTTGTGAGGGTCACATTGAGAATGTAATACTCATAGGGGACTTCCTCGGTGGTGGTTTCCCCGGTCTCCGGGTCGGTGCTGGTTTCGGTGCGGTAGCGTATCTCGACTTCCTCCGTCAAGGTCAGCTCATACTGTGCCTCGAAGATCTCCCGCAGTTCGTCCTGCACCTGTTCCCGGAAATACACATGGTACTTTGCCGAGAGATAGGACGCCAGCTCATAGGGGTTATGGCCGATCTCGTCCACGGAATAGCGGTACTCGTCATAGCCGGGATGGGTGCTTTCGATGTTCGCTACCGTCTGCGCCAGCTCGTTTTCCAGCGCTGTGTAGTCCTCGTCCACCCCCAGCAGGTCCGTATCCTCCGAGGCGTAGGAGGTGCCGGATAACGCATTGGCAAGGCCGCTGCCAAGCGTGGGGAAGATGGAGCTTACCGCCGACACAAGAAAACAGAGCAGCAACAGCAGGAGCAGGACCAGCACCGCCACGGGATGACGGGTCACAAACTGCGCCGCCCGACGGGTCGCAGTTCCCGAAGCGGCAGCGGTTTTCTTTGCGGCCTTTGCGCCCTGTTTTGCAGCCGCCTTTGCTTCTTTGGAATACCGGCGTTTCAGTTTCCATTTCTGCTGCACACGGGAAAGCGGATTGCTGGCAAGCTCCGGGTGCTCGGAGGCCATCTTTTGAAAATCCACATTGGCCCGGGCTTTTATGTCCTTCCGTTCCCACTTTGCCACCTTCCGGGCCGGGTGTTCCCGGTATCTCCGTTTGGCATACCGGGTCAGTTTCCGGGCTCCGGCCTCGGCCACAAGTTCCGACTTATGGGCTCCTTCCACACCCACATTTTCATGCTCAACTTCGTGGATTTTGTTGTGGAGATAAAACCATGCTTCGGTGCGGGCTCCCCGGACAGCTTTCTTCGCAAGCCCCGGCGGCTTCTTCGCTGCCCGTTTTGCCTCGGTCTTGTCCAGTTTCTCCCGGGCCTTTCCCAGCTTTTCCCCGGCGTGTTCCGCTTTTGCCTGTGCTTTCTGGTACTTGTCCTTTTTGCTCCCGGCCTTCTCGGCGGAGCTCTCCGGCTCCTGTGCCTTGCCGGTATCCTGCGGCCCGTCCGCTTCATCTTCCTGTCTCATGCGGTCAGAGGGACGGCTTTTCCGTCTGTCCTCTTGAAACTTGCCGCTTTTGGACTTCGGGCCATCATGGCCCGAAGGACTGTCCTGCCCGGTATCCTCGTCCTCAAACCGCAGGCGTCGGGATGGTGCGGGGGAAGGCCCTTCCCGTTCAGCCGGTCCGGGGCGATTGCTCCCGGTATCCTCCGTCGGCCCCGGCCTTTGAAAATTCCGTTTATCCGGTTTCTTTCCGATGATGTATCCCTCCTTTCCAAACCTCGGGCCATCATGGCCCGAAGTGTGTTATGCCCGGTTCATTTCCTGTTTTTTGTCCTCCGGGCGGGTGGTCATAATGGCGTACAGCTCGGTATTCTGCGGGAAGCGGTCAACAAACGGGATGGTGGTATTCCCGAAGAACAGCAGCCCTTCGCCGGAATTGGTATGGGTCACATAGGAAAGCTGGTGGGGGCTGATCCCAAGCTGTTTGGCTAAAATCTGCCGGTCCCCCTGTGCCTGCGAGAGCAGCACAAGGAAGTCCGAGTTTTCAAAGATGTTCTCGATCTCCGGGCTTGCCAGAAAATCCTTCACGTTCTGCGTTAAAGCACTGGGAACGCACCCTTTTTTTCGCAGCATTTTCCAGATCGCCACACAGTAGCTTGCCGTCAGCCGGTCACGGAGCAGCACATGGAACTCGTCGAAGTAGCACCATGTAGCGATACCGCGGAGGAAATTCATGGACACCTGCGAGTTTACCAAGTCCTGCATAATGAGCATGGCAATCGTCCGAAGCCCGGCCCCCAGCTTTTTTAAGTCAAGGCATACCAGACGGCGGTTTAAGTCCACATTGGTTTCATGGTTGAACACGTTAAGGGAACCCGACACATAGATTTCAAGGGCAGTTGCCAGCCGTACCGCCTCGCCCTCCGGCTGGGAACAGAGCAGGTCATACAGGGTTTGGAGGGTCGGCATTTTGCTTGTTTCCGGGTCCTGCAAATGTTCCCGGTACATCTGGCGTACACAGCGGTCAATGACGGTCCGCTCCACCGGCTGCAAGCCGTCCTTGCCGCCAACGATCAGCTCCATCAGCGACAGGATAAAGTCGGCTTTCAGCGCCATCGGGTTTTCCTCGTCAAAGCTCAGGTCAATGTCCATCGGATTGATGTGGTGGGGGCTGTCCGGGGCGATCTCGATGACCTGTCCGCCCAGCCGCTTGATAAGGGGCGAGTATTCGCCCATCGGGTCCACCACAATGATCCGGTCACGGGTGGCAAGGAACACGTTCACAAGCTCCCGCTTTGCGGCAAAGGATTTGCCGGAGCCCGGCACGCCGAGGAACAGGCCGTTGGGGTTTTTGAGCTTTTTCCGGTTTGCCATGATGACGTTATGGGAAAGTGCGTTGAGCCCGTAATAGACGGCTTCGCCATCCATGCGGAGCTCCTGCGTCATAAAGGGAACGAAAATGGCCGTGGAGCTGGTCGTCATGCCGCGCTTGATCTCAATGCCGTTATGGCCCAGCGGAAGGCTGGAAAGAAAACCGTCCTCCTGCTGGAAGTCCAGCCGCTTCAAGGTGCAGTTGTATTTCTGGACGATACCGGACACCGTAAACAGGTCGTTTTCCAGTTCCCTCCGGGTGGGTGCCATGTTCACAATGAGGAAGGTTAAAAGAAACATTCGCTCATTGCGGCTCTGTAAATCTTCTAAAAGGGTCTTTGCGTCATTGCTGTATGTCACAAGGTCCGGCGGAAGAATATCCATATCGTACCCTGCCCGGGCTGCCTTTTTCTGTTCCTCCACCTTCATCTTGTCAATGTCGGAAACTTTGGATTTGATGGATTTTACTGCGGAGGCCTGGTCTACGGTCTTGATATGGAGCGTGATCGCCATTTCCGCATCCAGTTCCAACAGTTCCGCCAGCAGCTTGTCCGAAAGCTCCGAAGCCAAAATCTGCAAATAGGAGGCGGCTCCCCATGTGGTTCCCACCCGGAACAGACGGCTGAACCGGAAGTCAAAGCTGTCCGGGGCGATAAAGTCTTTTGTGGAAAGCCCGGTTTTTGGGATCATGTCCCATGAGAAAGAAAACGGGTCATTTCCTCCGGGGTGGAGCTGTCCATGCAGAAGCTCCAGACGTTCCAGACCGGATAAGGAGCGGCATTTTACGCCCAGCTTTTTGAAGTTTCCGCAAATATCGGCTTCCACCCGTTCCAGCCTTGCCCGGGCAGTGGAAAGGTCGTCCACATTTACGCCGAAGGTCATCAGCTTTGTACGGACAATGCCGTTATTGCTTTTTGCCACTTGATCCTCTAACATTTCCACATATTCTTTCCGGACGGTGTTGTAATCGTCCTCCTGCATGGGAATGTTGACGCTGTACCGGCTTTCCGGGCGGCTTCTGTGATTTAAGAAAGAAAGCTGGAACGGGATGGTGCTGTCAAAGTAGTTGAGGCAGGCACTCCACCCGTCAAAGATCGCCGCCTGATCCTCGGTCTGGGCGAGCTGGTAGTTAATGTCCTCATAGGCAATGGTTTTCGTGTAATAACGGTCTGCCACCCGGCACACCCCGTCCCGGTACATTTCCCGGTAAGGGAGGGTCTGCTGGGCGG
>CAJKMG010000037.1 GCA_905200945.1 uncultured Akkermansia sp.
TCCAATCACGGGCGGCTTGCCCCATTTTACTGATACGCCATAGTAGGCGACAAACTCAGGATCCTTGTCTGGTGTTCCGTCTTTCCCTTGGAGCCATTCTTCGAATTTTTGTTCATTTTTTCGATCAGGTTGACCCGGATTATCGTAATGAGCCGCTTTAATACGAATGTTATCGACAAGAGGTTTTTCCCAGACGCCCCAGTTCAAGTTAAGAACAGCAGGCATATATTTATCAAAAGCCTTGGGTTCTTCTGTAGAGCTTCCGTTTAACTGAATGGAGGCAGTATTTCCAGAAGTATTCATTAAGCCAGCGCCCATAACAAAAGTTCCCAGTTTATTAGAACGAGCGTCATGATTGTCTGTAAATCTATTAGCCAGAAGATGGCTTTGAGGAGTTTTATCCCCCTGCGGATCTAAATACGTGCCCTGTATTTCTTCATAGGATTGAGCAAACTCAATACTTGCTGTCGCTGTCCCTATTGGATTGGATAATCTAGGGAAAGGCTCCATTTCATAATTACTTCCATCTAAATTTTTATATAGTAATCCTGCCTTCCATTCTACAGAATAAGGAGAGGCTTGGGAGGGAGTGGCACTCCATCCTTCCTTAAACGGAACTCCATCCACACAACTATCCGTATTATCTCTTTTGATGGTAATAATATCCTCATATGAGGCTAAAGGCTGGGAAAAAATGACTATTTCTCCTGATTTTAAAATAGGAATAGAACCTTTCTTGATGGAAGCATTGTTAATAGTCGTATCGGTTCTGAATGATGCGCCAAAATCTGCAATTTGCCGCATTCCAAACCTTTTCCACAACCCTTGGCTCCTTTTATTGTATGGAGTCATGGGATGTTCATACTTTCTCGTCAAATCCTTCAGCCAAGATTCATTAATACCATAAAAATTCCATGCCCCAATATTGCATACGTCAAAATTGCCGCTAGTTAATAACGGCATAAATCTGTATTCTCCAAAATATGCTCCCCATGGCTCTCCGTTTCCGCCCTGCATTTTCATGTCCACATTATATGGATTCCACCAGACGTACACGGGAATAATGGCTATATTGAGATCGACAAATCCGCCTCCCATTTTAGCATGATACGCCCCATCTGCATCTTCAGAATCATTTAACGGTTTGTTTGTGTGATTTGTCAGAAGCAATCCTACGAAGGAATAAAAACGCAGGAGGATGGGATGGCGCATGTACGTGTAGCGGTTATCCATCATCTCCATGCTGGCCGCGGAGTCCGCCGCAATCAGCGTGCTTGGGGAGCTTCCATTCCATTGCAGGGTAGCGGAGGCGTCCTGGCCTTCCCTCTTCGTGGAGGAGTCCCACACGTTGGCCCACAGGTAAAGCTGGTTCCAGGAGCCGATCGGCCGGTTCTGGTCCGACGGGTTGCCGTCCTCGGACGTGTACGGTCGCAACCCTGTGTCTGCCGTATCGCCGCGAAATTCCGCAGGCAGCTTTTCTTGAGAAAATATGATATTCAAGTCTTTTTTTAATCCACCGAATTTAGAATCCGATTTTTCTATAAAAATCATCATATAAACCTTTAAGAACGAAATTGGGAAAAATGCGATTTTCCCTGCATTATCTTTCTTCCCGATTATTTCGGAGCCCGTTTTCTCTGTTCAACATGTGCCCTGTTGAACCAACTTTGAGCTTGCATGAACTGCCTCTTTTTTGTATTGGCTAGAGTTAAGAATTGGCTCTTCGCACCTTTGTGACAGCAGAGGTTTTTCCTCCTCACACTCGAACGGAAAGGGGCCTGCCGAAACCCATCATTTTCATGAAGATCAAACTTTTCACTAAACGTCCTGTCAGGCATGTCAGCAAGGGGTTTGCCCTGATTGCCACCATTACCCTGATGATGCTTTTAGCTCTCCTCAGCGTCGGCCTTTTAACCATTGCATCTTCACAGATCCGTATTTCCGAGAAACAGCTTTTTGCGGCGGAGGCCAAATCCCTCGCCAGATTTTCCCTGGAAGTAGCTTTGGGCCAGCTTCAGTGTGAATTGGGCCCTGACCAGCGTGTTTCCGCCAATTCCGGCATTCTTTCTTCCGGAACCAGCGAAGGAAACGCCCCTTATATTCTGGGTGTCTGGAACAGCTGGGATTCCTGGCTCAATACGAATAACTCCGAGGGCATGAACATCTCGGCCACCTATGATACAGGAAGAAAATCCATGTTCCGCCGCTGGCTCATTTCCGACCCTGATTTGCGCAGGCTCAGTTCTCTGGAAGCGGGTAAAAACCTGTTGGGCAAACGTTCTCTTTCCAACCAGAATTTCCGTAGTGTCGCCCTGGTGGGGCCAGGCACGATAGGGACGCCCGTGGGAGCCAGGAATCAGGATAAAAAGGAAATCTACGCCCGTATGGTGCGTGTGGATGATTCCTCCAAGACCACAGGGCTGAAAAAGAATGCCAATTCCCGTAAATACATAGCCTGGTGGGTTACCGGGGAAAACCAGAAAGCGCGCATCAATTTGATGCCGCATGCTTCTGAAGAAAGTACGGATGCCCTGACGGTGCTGCGCTCCACCTGGGATACGCCCGGCCCCGATTTGGAGTCTCTCAATCTTTCTTCCGTAATGACGGAGGGATCCGGGAACGACATGTCCGCTGTCAGAAAGCTTATTTCCCTTGATTCTCTGCTGGCTAACAATAAAAACGGACGTTTGAAGGATTTAGGAGATGTCTACCACGACATCTCTCTGGTTTCTTCCAGTTTGCTGACGGATTCTAAATTCGGCGGTCTTAAAAAGGATCTCAACATTATGTTTTCCCAGGAAAAACTTCCTGAAGAATTTCGCGGCGATACGGCAGATACAGGGTTGCGACCGTACACGTCCGAGGACGGCAACCCGTCGGACCAGAACCGGCCGATCGGCTCCTGGAACCAGCTTTACCTGTGGGCCAACGTGTGGGACTCCTCCACGAAGAGGGAAGGCCAGGACGCCTCCGCTACCCTGCAATGGAATGGAAGCTCCCCAAGCACGCTGATTGCGGCGGACTCCGCGGCCAGCATGGAGATGATGGATAACCGCTACACGTACATGCGCCATCCCATCCTCCTGCGTTTTTATTCCTTCGTAGGGCTTAACTACGTCAAACACGGCAACAAGCACCCTAACCGCGGAGGATGGATCGACTTCCGTATCGCCGTCATTCCCGTGTACGTCTGGTGGAATCCGTATAATGTGGATATGAAGCTGACCGGAGCTAACGGAGGCGTCTGGGGCGCCTACTTCGGCGAGCACCGCTTCATGCCCCTGCTGCTTTCCCATAATGTCAGATTCGCATGGAACCAACTGGATGAAAACCAATTGGCAAACTACGGAGAATCCTGCCTGATTCCCTATTTGAACGCCTCTTATAATAACCGCCAGGTGGCGGATTTCGGAGCCTCTTTCCGAACTACATCCAAGCTTAATAGCGACGGCTCCACCGTCAAGGGAGAGCCTTCCACCTTGAAAGCAGGAGAAATCGTTGTCTTTGCCCAGCCGGTCGTTTCCAACATCGCCAACGGCAACGAAGTTTACAAAACAAAGCCCAACAGCGGAGATTTCAAACCGGACAGATTCCCGCTCAAAGAGGGATGGTCCCAGGAACCGGGGCAAGTCAGCTCTTATGCCGTTAACCTGACGGACGGCGTCCGTTATGAACTTCTGGACGGCAGCGGATATAACCAGGTGGGCATTGCCAAAGCCTCCGTTATCTTTGCGGAAGATACCAGCCGGCTCAACGGCACGCCGGACAATCATGTTCTTGCCGTCAAATACGGAGACAAAGGCTCCTCCAAAGCCCTGGGAACCTTCGTGATGGGGGCCGGCCTGATGGACCCCAACAAAATGAACAGTTCTTCCTCCCTGAATGGGAAAAGCACGGCGGAGATAGAAATTTTCTCCAAGACCATGCCGGCTATCCTCAACCTGAACTGGGGCGCTTGGGAAAAGCCTCTTGTTGACCAAATTAAACTTCCCGCAGAGATGTGGGAACGCAACGAAGGAACCAATGAAGAAGCTAAAAAGGCGGGCGAATACGGCACGCCCTCTCTGGACTCCACGTTTGTCGCCTACTATGGCGTATCAGTAAAATGGGGCAAGCCGCCCGTGATTGGA
>CAJKMG010000038.1 GCA_905200945.1 uncultured Akkermansia sp.
CGGCGCATGGCATGAGCGCCAGCGAACTTTTATCGTCGCGGCTGATGTTTCCCACACCCCTTGCCTCCGACAACAACACCGCCAGGGACGCGGCAAGCCTGGATGTGTTCCTGTCGGACAATGGGATATTCCGCAAGAGGAACCGAAACGGGGCGATCTGGAGCCTCAGCCTGTCGGCGGCGGTATTCTATCTGACCCCGGTGGCGTCGGACGGTTTCCGCTCGACCTTGAAGCCGTCGGCCTTCGATCCGGCGAAGAAGGACGGGAACCTGTCGGCGCAGATCATCTCCCAGGAGCGGCCGGTGTCCGAAACGGCGGCGCTGAACCCGGATTGGGTGGAATGGCTCATGGGCTTCCCGAAAGGATGGACGGACGTATCCTCTGGGCCGCCGAACCGGAAGGAATCCCCCGCATGACCGAGCGCATGGATGACCGGGCGCTGCGGCTGAAAACATTAGGAAATGCGGTCTGCCCGCCCCAGGCCTATCCCATTTTCCGCTATATCGCCATGATCGAGAATGGCACCTGCGGCGACTTTTGCCCCTATGGAAAGGAAGGTGACTGCCTATGAGGGAACTGAAAGCGACCGATAAGATCACGCAGAAAATGACCCGTGACGGTGCGGTATCGGAAAACCTTGCCACGGGAGAGGTGGAACATATCAGCAGCCGGGAGCCGGAAACAGAACTGTCCGCTTCTTCGGAAGAATCCGCTGGCGCTGCGGCTGACCTTGCCCTGCGTGCGGCGGAACACCATGAGAAGAAAAGTGCACGAAAGGCGGAAAAGGCTGACACCCAGGCGGTACGGGATGGTTCTGCCGCAAGGCAGCGCCCGTCCTCCCGTCTGCAATTCACCGAGGAAGAACGTGTCGATCCCGTACTTGGGAAGTACATCGACCGTTCCGACCGTGCGGCGGACAGGCTGGACGCGGCAAAGGCCGCTATCCCTACAAAGAAAGTTCTCCGTATCGAGCGTGTTTTTGACGAGACAGCCGGAAAAGGCAAAATGCAGCTTCACTTTGAAGAAGTGGAGAAATGCCCCAACGGACGATTGCGGCACAATCCGCTTTCCCGGCCGGTCCATGAGATCGTCCACGCTGCCCATGCGTAGGTGCATGAGGTGGAACAGGAAAATGTGGGTGTTGAGGCCGGACACAAGGGCGAGGTGCTGACGGAGCGTGGGCTTGCCTACGGAAAAGGCAAAGTCCGTGCCGCCGTCCACCATCACCGCACAAAGCCCTGGCGTGACGCGGCGAAGGCAGAGCAGGCTTCTTTTAAGGCAAACGCCGACTACCTTTACCAAAAGGCACTGCATGATGATCCTGCATTGGCGGCTTCTAACCCGGTATCCCGCTTTCTGCAGAAACAGCGGATCAAGCGGAACTATGCAAAGGAGTTGCGACAGGCGGAGAAAACCGCAAAGAATACCGCAGCCACGGCGAAAAGTGCGGCGCAAAAAGCAAAGGACGCCTTCAAGGAAACTTTCCTCTACATCAAGCACCATAGCCGTGCGGTGCTACTGGTGATCGGCATTGGCGCCTGTGTTGCCCTGCTGTTTGGCGGGGTATCTTTCTGTTCCATGATGGCGGGCTCCGGCGTGGGCGGCGTGTTCACTTCCTCTTATCTCTCCGAGGATGCGGATATGCTGGCTGCGGAGGCGGCCTACTGCGAACTGGAGCAGGAGCTTCAATATGAACTGGACCACTATGAGGCTCTGCACCCCGGATATGACGAATACCGTTTTGATCTGGACGAGATCGAACATGACCCTTATGTGCTGATTTCCATTCTCACGGCATTCCATGAAGGGGTGTTCACCATCGACGAGGTTCAGGCGGAATTGCAAATGCTCTTTGAAAAGCAGTACATCCTGACGCAGACCGTGGAAGTGGAGGTGCGCTATCGGACGGAGACACGGACAGACAGCGAGGGAAATGACTATGACGTGGAAGTACCGTACAACTACTATATCTGCAAGGTGAAGCTGGAAAACTTCGATCTTTCCCATGTGCCGGTCTACATCATGGACGAAGAAACGCTTTCCCTGTATGCGGTCTATATGGCAACGCTGGGAAACCGGGAAGATTTGTTCCCCGGCTCCGGCTATGTAGACAAGTACACCAAACCACCCACCACCTATGATATTCCGCCTTCCGCAATGGAAGATGAAACCTTTGCGGCGCTCATTACCGAGGCGGAGAAGTACATCGGCTATCCCTATGTCTGGGGCGGCAGCAATCCGAACACTTCTTTTGATTGCTCCGGCTTCGTGTCCTGGGCGCTGACGCAAAGCGGCGTCTGCAATACGGGCAGGCTGGGAGCCCAGGGGCTCTACAATATTTCCACCCCGGTATCCTCTGCCAACGCAAGACCCGGCGACTTGATCTTTTTCGTCGGCACTTACGATACGCCGGGCGTTTCCCATGTGGGCATCTATGTGGGCGGTGGAAAAATGCTGCATTGCGGCGACCCCATCCAGTATGCAGATATCAACACAAGCTACTGGCAATCCCACTTTTACGCTTTCGGGCGACCGCCCTACAACTAAAAAACGATATGGAGGTAATTTGATTTATGGCAACGACACAGAAAATCCGCAATGACATTGCGAAAACCAAAGAAAAGATCACGGAGCAGCAGAAACGCCTTCGTGCACTGGAGGCCCAACTTGCGGAGGAAGAAAATCTGGAAATCGTCCGCATGGTGAAAGCCGTGAAGATGGACAACAAGGAGCTGACCGCTTTCCTGAAAGCCTATGCCAGCGGTATGATCTCCCTGCCGGAAGGTATGCTGCAGGAGGGCAACACCGAGAATGAGGAAACGGAGGGATACGAGGATGAAGCATAACTTTATGACAAAAATGGCATCGGCTCTTTTGGCGGTAGTGCTCAGCACTGCCGCTTTTTCTGTCACCGCCTTTGCCAGCGGCGGCGAGGAAACCACGGAGTCCGTGGCTGAACAGGAAACGGCTGGGGATGTTTCTGATCTGCTTTCCGCTCTGGCAGGCAGCCAGGTCACGGTATCCGTCACCGAGGACGGTATCCAGTTCAGTTCCGGCGAAAATGACTCCGGGGAGACCGGCACCGTCACCACGGGCGGCGGCAATCTAAATGTCCGCACTGGCGCCGGAATGGATTATACCGCCTTCACCCAGCTTCCTAACGGAACGACCGTGAAGGTGATCGGCACGGACGGCGACTGGCTGAAGGTCATCCTGCCGGAAAAGGTCGGCTATGTCTATTCCGGCTACATGACGGTAAGTGACGGCGAGGCTGGTCCCGGAGAAGGTTCTTTCTCTCTGGATGCGGAAACACTGGAAAATCTGCTGGGGATGCTGGGCGGTGGTTTGAATGACGGTGCCGCCCTGACGCCGGACGGGAACCTTTCGCTGATTGACGATATCGGCAGTCCGACCGCCAGCGGCAAGCAGTTTATTACAGTGGAAACGAAGAACGGCAATGTGTTCTATCTCATTATCGACCGTGACGATGAGGGCGAGGAAACCGTGCATTTTCTGAACCAGGTGGATGAAGCCGATCTCATGGCGCTGACGGAGGATGGGGAAAAGGCGGAAACGTCCATTGTCTGCACCTGTACGGAAAAGTGTCAGGCCGGAGCGGTCAATACCGCTTGCCCGGTCTGCATAAAGAACCTTAGTGAATGTGTTGGCACGGAACAGAAAGCTGCGGAACCCACCGAACCGGAGAATCCGGAACCCGAAAAGAAAAGCAATGCCGGGGTGATCCTGGCGGTGCTGCTGATCCTTGCAGCCGGAGGCGGCGCGGCGGTCTATTTCCTGGTGCTGAAACCGAAGCAGGGAAAGAAAGTTCCCGCTGATCTGGATGATTTCGACCTGGAGGATGAAGAAGAATATCTGACTGAGGACGAGGAAACGGAGGAAAAGAATGAGTAAACTGATTATCGCAGAAAAACCGAGTGTGGCAAAATCTATCGCATCGGCCCTGGGTGCTTCATCCAGGGC
>CAJKMG010000039.1 GCA_905200945.1 uncultured Akkermansia sp.
AGCGTCGTTTTCAACAGCGGCTCTTACACGCTGGTCAGCGATCCTGACAACGCGGGTTCTATCGCGGATTCCACAGCTCCTACCACGCTTACCGTGAACGGTACGGCCGAGGTTGCCTTAAACCTGGCCAACACCTATACCGGAGGGACGATACTCAACGGAGGCATTCTTACCATTGGAGCTGACGGAGCGCTGGGAACGGAAGGGGATATTACATTCAACGGAGGGACGCTGGCCTATGCGGATTCCGCCGCTGGTGCGGATGCGACAGGTGATGACATTTCCGGTCGTGTCAACGTGGGAGACGGAGGTTCCCTGAACGTTTCCGTGCTTGGCGCGGGGGATACCGTTTCCTGGTCCGGACTGACAGCCGACGTCATGGGGGCAGGCACTACCCTGACCAAGACGGGAGCGGGCACTCTGGCCCTTGGATATGCAGGAAATACCCTGGCCCACCTTACTGTGGAAGAGGGCACGCTCGCTTTCACGGGCGGCGCGACCATCGGTGTAAATCCGAACAATGCTACTATTGTCCGCGTCAGTGAAGGCGCTTCCCTTGCCCTCTCCGGCGGAACCGTCAACCTGCATGCCCAGCTCAATGGGGCTGGCACCGTCACGATCGGGACGGCGGATACTGCGGGTCTGGTCAATATCTCCAATACGGGCAATACCGGCTTCACTGGCCGCCTGGAACTGGTCGGCAACGGGGTGAATATGAGCACCAATGCCAACTGGGTAGCCTTTGGGGCGGGAAATACGCTGGGAGGCGGCACCGTTTTCATTGACGGCAAGGGCTTCCATTTTTCCGCGGGCGCGACGGCAGCCAATTTTGAAATCGGCGCAACCCACGGCGCGATGCAGAACGGCTCTTCCGGCGCCACATATACTTTCTCCGGAAGCCTTTCCGGTTCGGGCACGTGGGCTATGGCTGCGAACGTGCGGATGAACAATGTCCTCACGGGATCCCTCAAGGACTTCTCGGGAACTCTGGTCACCAATGAGACTTCCGTCCACAACAATCGCCAGGCCTGGAACTTCGGTTCCGGCGGGGCTTGCGCCACAGGAGAGGGGAATGCCGTTTTTGGAGACGGCGCCATTCTGGGAGGCAACACGGGCTCCACGAATACCGGGCTGGCCGCACAATACAACGTCAATTACAACAATACGGAACTGGTGCTGAACGCGCTGGTTCAGGGAAATTCCAGCCTGACGCACGCAGGCGCGGGCACTCTGATTCTGGATAAGGCCAATACTGCTACGGGAGCGCTCGGCATTACAAATGCCGGAGCCGTAGTCCAGCTTGGCGCGGAAGACAAGGCCGGCCAGTGGGCCGGCACCGTGCTGAATGGAGTGGGAACGCTGAAAATCGTCAATGGTGCGCTGACCTCCGCCATGACGCGGGCGGAAGGCGCCACGGCAGCCATCGTCGTGGACTCAGCCGCTTCTGTCAGCTTGGGGGGGACCGACGGCGGCATGCTCAAGGGCATTACGCTGGCTGCCGGAGGCAGGCTTGTCAACGTTTCCGGAGATATTACGGTGGGGGCGGGAGCCACGGAAACATTGAATCTTACCCTGGGGGCGGATAACGTCAACCAGGATGCGGCCGGGGCGGCCATCATTGACCAGGGAGACGGCAGGCTTGTCATTAACAATCCCGCCACGGTCAATTTGGACATTGACGCTATTGTGAACACGCTCGTCGCCCATAAGGAAGCCGGTGCGGAAAGCTGGCTCACCCTGACGACCGGAACGCTGGAATGCGAAAACCTTGGCGATATCCAGTTCAGCAAGATTCTTTCCAATTACGGCATCCGGGTGACGGGCACCAACGGCGGAAGCCTGGTTCTCAGCGGGCAGGTCAGCGGACTCTATATGGTGAATGATTCCTCTACTTCCGATCCTGATACCGTCACCAACTACGGCACGCTGGGGATGTACTCCGGCGTGGTGATTTCCCAGGACAAGACGCTTACCGTTCAGTTGGCCGGCGCTCCCGGCGATTCCGACGGGGAAGGCGCGGTCATCAACAACCTGCTGGGCGCTACGGGAAGCACGCTGAAAGTGGAAAACACCAGTGCGGACGGAGGCAACGCCGTTGTCATCCTCAACAACGAACGTCTGGAAACGGGATTGCCTGCTCCTGATGATTACGCCGGTGCGGATTCCATCATGGGCGGAAGCATCGTCGGGGAAAACGGAGTCACCTTCGTCAAGCAAAACACGGGCAAGCTGACAGTCAACGGTTCTTTTGTGACGGACACCCTGCGCGTGGAAGGCGGTTCCCTCGCTCTTAACGGTGAAGGAAGCAACTTTAATCATGTGGAACTTGCCGGCGCAGCGGAAGGCGTTGTTCTGGACATCAACCGGAATACCGTCATGGGCGACCTGACGGACAGCGGCGAAGGCGCGGTCCTGAACATCGGCAGCGGAGCCTCCCTTTCCGTCAACGGCGCCAGCAGCCTTTCTTCCAGCACCATCCAGGGCAGCGGAACGCTGACCCTCCGTGATACGCTGGAAATTTCCGGAACAGCCTCCCTTCAGGGCGGTGTCCTTCTTGATCTGGCAAAAGATGACGATTCCACGGGAACGCTCGACCTCGGTTCGACATCCGGCAGCACCGTTTCCGGAATCGGCGGAGAGGGAACACTGAAGAGCGCAGGAGGCGTTTTGACCGTCAATACCGGTAATTCGGGCGGCGGTTCCGTTTTCAGCGGTACGCTGGAGGGACGCGGGCAGCTTAATATTTCCGGCAATGCCGGGCAGACGTTTGAAAACGTCATGACCGCTGCCGGCAGCAGCTGGGCAGTTAACAACACGGGGCTCCTCAATATCCGGATGGGAGGCACGATGGACGACCCGAGAGCCAATACGGCGCTGACCCTCAGCAGTTTGACGCTGGGTGACGGTTCCAGTACGAACCTTACCTTCAACACGGACTACGCTGGCCCCATCATCAGCGTGACCGGAAATATCAGCATCAGCCAGGGCGCGGAAATAACTCTCAGTTCTACTGGCGGGAATGAACTGGCTCTGGACGCAGACGGCAGTTATACGCTCATGCACGCGGACGGCACCATTGATTTGGGAGGAAGCGACAGGCTGGCTATCCTGCTGGATCCCTCCTCCTCCGCTTTCAAGAAATTTGAAAATGATGCGTACCTGGTGATGGAAAACGGCAACCTTGTTTTGATGGCTACGGCTTCCAAGGACAATAAATATGCCCGCCTTGCGGATACGTTTAATTCCAGGGCCGGAGCAGAACTTCTCTGGAACCTGCCCGGCGATCTTGCTGCGGATTCCATCCTCAAGAAGGTGGATGACGCCGTAGGAGCCCTGACGTCTTCCAACCCCTCGGAAGCGAAACGCGCCATGGCAGCAGTGGCTGGGAGTACGGTCAACGCGCTTGGGACGGCACAGAGGGACGCCCTGCGCGACCAGATGGTCTGGATCAGGAACCGGACCACCCTCATGGGCGTCAACCCGGCCTACGTCAACGACGACCTCCCCCGCTTCCACATGTGGATGGAAG
>CAJKMG010000040.1 GCA_905200945.1 uncultured Akkermansia sp.
TGCCGCCCTTGTCGGCGGCGGGAAGGCGGGAAACGCGCAGGGAATCCGGCCCGGTAACGCGGCTGTCTTCAAACCGGAGGATAGCCGCGGCCATCTTTCTTTCTGTAGTATTCATTCGTTCAGATTGTCGATAAGTTGCACAAGCCGCTTGCCTTCCACGGTGTAGCAATGGCACTTGGCATGCAAATGCCACTCATTAAATTGAGCCAGGAAAAAAGCGGCGTCTCTTTCGGTAAGAAAAATTTTCATCCACTGCTCCTTTCCTGGTTCGTCCACAATGAGTATGTACAGGGTAGGCATGCGGAAACTATTGATTATTAACTAAAGGGAACTTGTAAGAAAAACTTTACAGTTCAATCGACAATTTCCCATTCCTCCGAAAACAATTCAATGAACGTTTCCTTCCACGGTACCCGCCCAAAACGGGATTCCACGTAAAGATAGGGAGCTGTCATTTTACTGTGTTCGTCTGGAAACTGGGCGCGAATAACTACATCCGGGGACCACTTAGGCAGTCTGGCGCCCTTGCCGTTTTTCAGAGCATGAAGAGCATCCGAAAAAGAACGGCCTGAATTGGTGTATGAATTAGACATATTATTTAATTGTCAAATGGTTGCAACTGGTAAGAAAAACTTTACAGTTGGAATTAATCTCGCTGTTTAAGCTGTTGCTGGTGGTAATTCTCCAAATGCTGGAGACGGGTATCCATCGTCCGCAGGATCTCCGCCGTATGGGCCGCATTGGTAGCCTGTTCCTTCACCACCTCGCGGAAATCCAGGTAGATGAACACGGCTATCACAAAACCGCCGAAAGTGACGATCTCACGCGTATAATCGCGGATCACTCCCAGATATTCCTTGAGGGGTTTGCACATGTCCTTATTTCTTGGAAGGTACGATCTGAACAACGGGAGGAACGTCCGTAACAGGCTGGGCCTGGGAATAGGAGATATGCCCCTGCTCAATGACGAGGCAGGAGCCGTCCTTGCATACCTCGGTGCGGTCCGGGGTAATGTCCACGTTATGCCCGCAGCCGGGTTGCGTCAGAATCCCCGCAGCAACCAGGGCCCCAATCACAGCTCCGGCGATGACTTTTGCCCAACTCTCTTTGATACCCCAACCGGTCAGGAGACCAGTTAGCCAACTCACTTTTTCTTTATTCGTGCTCATATTGTGTAGTAAAATGCTTGAAAAACTCCACGGCGGCGGGGTCCGTAATCACAAAAGCCGGGTAGTCATAAACCGTAAATATCCTGCGCCCTCCGGTTTCCGCATGGATGGCCTCGACATCCAGCGCAACCTCATCCCGCTGCCCGGTGGGGGTATACGGGTCATCCTCATTGTAGACAGTCGCCGTCATAAGATGAGCCCACACTTGGACGGCCTGCCAATCCTCACCCAATCCCACAAGCGCAGCAACTACGGCGGCCATGGCCGGGGTCTGGTTCACCGGAATCTCGTCCGCTGTGTAGCGGTCTGCGTGCATATACCCGTCATAGTCTCGGTAAATAGCCGTTAGGGTGAATTTTCCCCATTCGCCCGGCTTGGGGAATTGAATTTGTATCTCGGAATTATTCATAAGGTGTAAATTCTGTTACGGTGGTTGACTGTATCAACCGGGTTTCCAACGCCCGGAACGCATCATAAGCCCCATTAGGCTGGTTATACCCCGGAGCCGTCATCTGCCGCATCGCTCCAAGATAACTATGAGAATTGGTCCCGTCGCTATCCCAATACAAAGCTCCAACGCCAGTCCAGGAGAACGTGTCAACAACGCCGTGCATATCGGCAATGCACAGCAGACGGCGGGAATCCGCCGCATTAGAACCAATCCACAATCCCGCCCTGACATCGCGGCCCGGACTGTCCTGTTGATAAGAAAGGAACATATTGCAGGACGGGTTGGTGTTGAAGGACGGAATGACGGAGAGAGTTTCATAACACAACCACTTAGCCTGAGCGGAATCATAGACGAGCTCCCGAACCCTCACCGGATAACCTGCCGGATTAATGGCCGCGTCATTAACCATGTAAAACGTCACATCAACAAACCGCGGAAAACTCGCGGTACTACCGGAGGCCGGAGACAGCGTGAACATATCCATCTCCGCCGCCGTCTTCTTGACGAAATCTCCCGGCCTTCCCAACGAGAAAGTCAGCTTGCGGGCGGCAGTGCTGCCCGTATTGCCCAAAGCGACTGGCAGGACAAACCCATGCCACCCCGAATAATTGGATACTCCTAAAAATGGATTTATCAGATTAATCTGAATTGTTCCCGGATCTGCGGACATCTTGCGGAGTCGCCACACCTGGCCGGGAACCGTCTGTTCTACGGCGACGCTCCCGCCGTACAAACTAAAATCAGAAAGAAAACTCTGCGGAGAAAACGCCTCCGTGACGGCGGCCAGCCCGGCGGCGTACAGGCGGTTGACCGCTGACATGTCCGTCGGCGCCCCCACGGCCAGAGGAATGTTGACGCCGCCGTTGGCGTTAATAGCTCCCGCCGCAGTAAGACCTCCGGGAAGCGTCATGTTGCCTGCATCATCTACTTGAGGTATGGCCGCCAGAGCATTAGCCGCCGCCGTCGCGGAATTGGCCGCGCTGGTGGCAG
>CAJKMG010000041.1 GCA_905200945.1 uncultured Akkermansia sp.
TCAGGCGGATCGCCCCACGCAGGAGAGGGTCATGGCAGAACACCGTCCGGCAGTTACCGATGGTGTTGGCGGGCTGGCCTTTCTCCGTGACGGAGAGGCTTTCCCGCACCTCGTCAACGCTCTGCTCCGGCGCTAAGGCTTCGGCTGCGCTCATGGCGGCCTGCCAGGTGGCTGGCGGTAAACTCTGATATTCGCTGCTCAATCTTCCTCACCTCTTTTCCATACTGGGCGACAACGGAAGCCCGTTCCTCCATACTGCCGGACAGGAGAATATCCAGCAGATACTCGGTGTACGGTTTCTTTTGCAGGGCCTCCACGAACAGCGGATTCCATGCTTCTTCCGGCGTCTGCGGGGAGTATTCCTGTTCCCATTGTTCCAGCAAATGCAGGTAATCGCACAATACCCGGAAACATTTCTGCTCCGCCTGCCGGTAGCGCAGTTCCTCGCTGATTTTCCGTTTGACCGGCCTCCTGCGGGGCGGGTCATGGCCTTTGGCGTCATAGCGGACAGAGAAATCCTCCGCCAGCTTCAACGCCGCCTCCTTATTGCTCAGACCAAACAGACGGGCGGTAAAATCAATCACATCCCCATCCGCCTGACAGCCGAAGCAGTGGAACCGGCGGTCAATCTTCATGCTGGGATGCTTGTCATCATGGAAAGGACAGCAGGCCATCCCGTTCTTGCCAATCTGCACCCCGTAATATTCCGCAGCCTGCCTTGTGGGGACAGCCTGCTTCACCGCTTCAAATACATTCGATTTTCTCACCTCCAGACAGAAAAAAGGCACCCGGTTTCCGCAGAAAATCAGGTGCCTCATAGCTCCATATCCTTCTTTTTTGTCGGGGCAATGCGCCCCTCCCGTTCCCAACGCTCCCGGTTTTTCCGGTCAGCATCCAGCTTGCCTTTCGCCAGCTTCTCCCGGATGGACTCCCTGGCTTTCTCCTTGATTTGCTCCTTACCGGCCCGCTTGACTTCCGGCTGCATAAGGGTTTGCTGGATTTTAGCCAGAGCAGTCTGCATGACATTTTTAATCTTGTGAATGACCCCATCCAGCCGGGCGGCTGCGTAGTCACGTTCCTTCTTCGGTGCCTTCCGCTCCGGCGACAGCACCCATTTTTTGGATTCTTCCACCAGACGAATATCTTCCTTGTGGGTTTCCAGCCGGACGGTATCGGTTACCACCTCCACCGCCTTGTCATAGGCCGCATCGGAAACATCATCCAGCAATGTCTCGACATCCTCAATTTTGAGCGTCAGTTCTTCCAGTTTCTGCTCCTGCGCCGCCAGCTGCTCCTTCTGTTTCATCAGGATATAGTCCTGCTTTTCCAGATACTCCCGCCCGCCGTAGGACGGCTCCTGATCCAGATGCAGCCCATACCGCCTTGTGATGTCAAACAGGATTGTCCGACAGACCGCATCGAAGGTCTGTTTCCGGTTGTTATGCCTACCTTTTGGCTTCTCCGGGTTCGGGAGAGGAATGCCCAGTTCTTCCAGCGCTTTTTCCTGCTGGGGGCACAGTTCCCCGTAGCGGTTCTGGCAGTCAAACACATGGCGCTCATGGATATGGGGCGTCCCCTCGTCCAGATGGAGCGCCCAGTCTAAGATGTGGATATGGGAACCGAAGCGGCGCTCGAATTCCTCATAAAACTCGTTGACGATGGAAAAGAGCGTTTCCGGCGAGACGGATTCTCCCAGCGTGCCGATCTGGTAGATGCTTTCTTCCGGGCAGGTCTTGTTGCTTTTCAGCAAGTCCTCCACGGTGCGGTTGCGCTCGGTGTGCCGGGTTTTCTCATTCCGGGTGTTCTGCGCCTCCACATGGTCAGAATAATGCTCATAGTAATACATCCGCTCGATTTCCTCAAAGCTGAAATCCGGCTGCTCCGGGTTCTCCCGGAACTCATGGGTGGTAAAGCCCCGGTAGCAGTCCCAGTAGACATTTTGCCTTGCCCGTTCTGCGTCAATGTGTTCGCTGTTCTCCACATCGAACCGGCGGTCATTGTGGCGGGGATTATAGGTGCCATGCTTGCCGGAGCGTCCATTGTGTCGTGTCAGTTTCAAACAGATTTCCTCCTTCCTGCGAAGATGTTCTGGGGCCGGGGAAGGGGCGGCGAAGCCGCAAATCCTGCGAATTTTGCGTCAGGTAATACCCAATACAAGTTGACGCAGGCATCAACTTTCCCTGGGCAAGGCGTTTCACCCTTGACCCGATGGGGCGGCTGCCCTCAACCTGCCAAGGCACTTCGTCCTTGACCCGATAATGGCTGCCGCCCTTAACCTGC
>CAJKMG010000042.1 GCA_905200945.1 uncultured Akkermansia sp.
TGCTTTTGCGTTACTTTCTCACCGAGAAAGTAACAAAGAGGTCTTGCCCCCTTGCGGGGGCTATGGTAAGATGGGATTTGTAAGAGGTTAGGACGATAGAAAGGATGGGTGATTTTATCGGTACAACCATATCCGGCATGACGGGCCGGGGAAGTATCAGACACAACAACCGGAGCTTTTCGGCGGCGAATATAGACCGGAGCCGGACGGAGCAGAATGTGACCTACTGCAACGACGATCTGAAGCAGGTCTACCACGAGATCTTCGACGAGGCCCTGGCCGCCTACAACGCAAAAAAGAAAAAGACCAGGGATAAGATCACAGACTATTATGAGCATATCCGGCAGGGGAAGCAAGAGAAATTATTTCACGAGGCGATCTTCCAGATCGGCAACCTGGAGGACTGCGGGTGCGGCTCCCCCGGAGGGGAACGGGCGGCAGCGGCTCTCAAAGAATTTGCGGAGAGCTTCCAGGAGCGCAATCCCCATCTGCGGGTGTTCAATATGGTGCTGCACATGGACGAGGCCACGCCGCACCTCCATGTAGACTTCATTCCGGTGGCCACGGAGCAGAGCCGGGGTCTCTCCACCAGGGTTTCCATGAAACAGGCGTTGAAGCAGCAGGGCTTTGTGAGCCTGGGGCGGAAGCAGACGGAATGGAACGCCTGGATGGAGCGAGAGAAAGCGGCCCTGACAGAGATCGCCCAGGCGCACGAGTTTGAGATCATCAGCCTGGGCGGTGGCCGTCCTCACATGGATTTACCAGAGTACCGGGCGGCGGCGCAGCGGCTGGAGGCTGTTCAGGAGCAGGTGACGGCAGCGGAGCATGATATGGCCGAGCTGGAGAAGCAGAGGAAGGCACTGCAGGGGACTGTGCGGCGGCTCCAGGCGGCGGAGAAGGTGCGGGTTGACCTGGAGGCTATCCAGCCCGAAAGAACGCTGACAGGGGCCGTCAGGGGCGTTACAGTGGAACAAGTGGAGGACCTGAAGGCGGCGGCGATCCGTGGGACTGTTGCGGAGCATGATGTGCGGGAGCTGAAGGAAGAAAACCGGCAGCTGCGTAGCCGGTTGCCGTCCGTGAAAGAACAGCTGAAGGAGGCCGAGGAACAACAGCGGCTTCTCAATGAAAACTACGATCTGCGAGTGGAGGTTGAGTACCTGACGGAAAGCCTGAACAGTGAGCGCGACTTCTCATCGCGGCTCCTGGAGGGGATCGGTGCGGTGCTGGACTTTCTGGATCGGCACCTGCCGGAGCAGTTCCGACCTTTGGTCGAAAAGGCGCGAGAGTTACTCCCCGTACCGGAGCTGCAGCAGCCGGAACAGGAGCAGGAACGAGGCCACACCTGGGGCGGCATGGAGCTGTAAAGAAAGCCTGTCCGGGGGACTTGAAAGAGCCGCCCGGACAGGCTATAATAACAACTAAAAATAGGGAAAAACTCTATTGATAATATATGCCGTATAAAGGGGCCAGGAACAGGTGAAAATATGCCGGAATCTGGCTTGCCGAAAAATAGGGAAAAACTCTATTGATAATATATGCCGTATATAGGGCCTTTAGGCCCTCAAAAAAATTTCTAAAATTCTCTCTCGGACAGGGAGAAAGTCGGAGGGGAAAAGGGGGATGAGCGGAGGCTGTGGTAATGATGGTAAACCCGATAGGGTTTTCCATCATTACCACAGCCGGAGCGAGGGGGGAAAGGGGGAGGTGACTTTCTCTTTAAGGCCCCGAAGGGGCCGCTCTTTGGCTCCCCCTTTCCCCCTTCCCGCCCGCAGGCGATCCCCGCCGCAGCGGATTTCTTTTTGCTACTTTTTCTTTTGGAGGTGAGCATATGGCTATGGATCAGCAGACCGTTATGGAGCGGTTGAAGGAATTGTACCGGGAAAAGAATGAGCATTTGGAGAAGTTCCTGGAGCCGGTCACACCCTTTGAATTTTACCGGGAGATCTTCCCGGTGGGTAGCTTTGAACGGAAGGGTCATTTTGAGGACGCAAAGGGGAACGGAATCGCGGTGACGGTGCCGCCGAAGGCGGCAGGGATCGCCCTGGAGATCAAAGAGGAAGGCAAGGCCAAACGCTACACGATCACCGATGAACTGTCGGAGCTGTCGGAGGTCTACGATACGGACTTTACCATCATGTCTCCCCTGTCCTACTTTGGGCGGCGGCGGTGCGGTAAGAACGCCCGGTATCTCTATGCCCTGGTCTTTGACCTGGATGGGGTGGGTATGC
>CAJKMG010000043.1 GCA_905200945.1 uncultured Akkermansia sp.
GTTTGTCGCCTACTATGGCGTATCAGTAAAATGGGGCAAGCCGCCCGTGATTGGAGCCTATCCGGAGGGCAAGGACTACCGGGCCAAGACATGGCAGCACTCCAGCCCCCTCTTCTGGGGCGGGCAGATGCCTACCGCCTCCGAACTGGGGCGCCTCTACAGCCCGTACCAGTTTGAAGTCAAGAACGCCAACAGCGACTTCTTCCCCATCACCATCTCCAACATCCTTTCCAACGACGGCACCAGGCTCTCCCCCTTCGGGGGGCCGGGAGCCGAGCAGGTCAACAAGATCGTCGCCGCGGAACTCCCCTTCCAGCAGCCCTCCAGCCTGGCCGGCTTTGCCGGATGCCGCCTCACCCCGGGATGGTACAGGAGCGACTCCAGGGCGGCCATCGCCAAACGCTTCGCCTACCAGTCCGGCGTGCCGGGCGTAGGAATCGGCAATGCTTTTGCCGACCCCATGCTTCCCGCCGACAAGGTTTTCTCCCACAACGAAATCATGGGGGATGCAGCCCTGGGGGACTTCTGGGACCACGGCCTGATGATCAACGACGCCCTCTGGGACACCTGGTTCGCCTCCTCCCTGGCCGCCCGGCCTTCCAGCCTCGGGGGTACGGGAAGGGAAGAGCTTAAAACCGTGCTTCAGCAGGCTTTCTCCACGGACGCCTCCTCCAACAGGGCTTCAGGCATCGCCAACCGCCGCTTCATGCCCGACCTTCAGGGCAAACCCTCGGAGGCTGTCGTCGAAGAGCTCGCCAGGACGGACGAAGGCTACAAGCATGCCTCCAAGTACCTCACCGTCGCCGGCGGATTCAATGTCAACTCCACCTCCCAGCGCGCCTGGGAAGCCACCCTGCTGGGGCTCAAGAAGCGCAAAATCCTCTATTCCAGAAACGGAAAGCCTTCCGTGCTCGGCAGTTCCCAGACGGCCTTTTCCCGTTTCGGGGTGGCCAGCAGCGACAAATCCCACGTGGACGACTACGGTTCGATAGGGGTGACCCAGGGCATTCCGGACGGGGAGGCCATGGCGTGGTCGGACCTGAGAACCCTGAGCGACTCCCAGATCAGGTCCCTGGCCCGGAACATGGTCAAGGAAGTCAAGAAGAGAGGACCCTTCCTGAATATGTCCGACTTTGTCAACCGCCGTCTGCAGAGCGGCGAAATGGGGGTGAAGGGAGCGCTTCAGGCGGCTATTGACGAGAGCTCCATCAACAGCACGTTTGACGAACTCTCCGACATGGTGATCGCGCCCAGGGGAGGCTACCCGAACCAGGATGCGGCCAGGGGGTCGGTGTATACGGCCGCCCCCGGCTACCTGATCCAGTCGGACGTGCTGGCGGTGCTGGGCAACATCCTGACGACGAGGGACGATACGTTTACGGTGCGCGCCTACGGGGAGCTGACCAACCGCGAAGGGGTGGTGCTGTCGCGCGCGTGGTGCGAAGCTGTGGTGCAGAGGGGGATCAACTACGTGGATCCGGTGAACAGCCCGGAAACTCCGGCACGGCAGGTCAACATGAAGAGCGGAGCGCTGGAGGATACGGAACTGAGCGCCGTGAACAAGGCGTTTGGAAGAAGGTTCAACATCGTTTCCTTCCGCTGGCTTTCCCCCGAAGAAGTGTAGAGGCGGGAGCGCGTTTCCATTCCGTTTCGCGCCGCTTTCTCTTCCCGGGAAAGCGGCGCTTTTGCGTCCGGGAGAAGGAGGAAATCAGGGGCAGAAAAAACAGGTTCCTTTTTCCCTGCTCCGGGGAAAGGGGGCTTCCTCTTTTCTTCCCTTGAGCGTTTCCAGGAAATTTTAACGCTCCCATTTAATCAGGATTTCCCCTTAAGGATTTTTATCTCCCGATCCCCTATTTTTCGCTTGCACGTTTATTC
>CAJKMG010000044.1 GCA_905200945.1 uncultured Akkermansia sp.
AGCAAAGTCATGATCTGCTCCTTCATTTTGGCGGGAGTGGCCTCCTTGCCAAAATACTTTTCCAGTTCAGCGGTAGAAATAATCACGCCTCGATCCTCCTTTTTCTTTTCTGATAAGATGCCATCAATGACATCACCATTGAGTTTCCCGTCCTTGTCCAGCTCCCGGAGCTTTTTCGCCTGGGCCAGAGAGGGGGATGCCTGTTCTCCGTCAATGGAAACAGCGATCAGCCGCTGGTTTTTGGGGCGGATATAGGAAATCTCCACAGCGGGCATAAAGCCCATTTTTTTATCGTCCACCTTGTCCAGCAGTTCCGGCACAAGGGAGTTCAGCCGCAGATAACGCATGACCTTTTTATAGTTCATGTCGTGCGCCTCGCCCACGATCTCAACGGAGCGTTTTCCAATATCGCCCTCGGCCACATTTTTCAGCCGCCCGCCCTGGTGCTTGATGTCCTCCACTTCCAGTTCCAACAGGGCGGCCAGTTCGCTGGGGAGCGTCTGATCCCTCTGCTTGTTGCTGTCCTTCATGGCCTGTACCGCCTCGTGGTCAGTCATTTCCCGGACGATAAAGGGCATTTCCTCCAGCCCGGCCAGCTCACAACCATGATGGCGGCGATGGCCCGCCACGATCTCATAACCGTTGCCATCCTTTTCCGGGCGGGCAAGACCGGGAACCATTACGCCGTTTGCCTTGATGGACGCTACCGTTTCCTGCATTTTGGCGTCGTCCCGCACCTTAAACGGGTGGGGGCGGAATGTGTGGAACGGATGCATTTCGGAAAGTTTCAGATAGACCAGCTTTCCTTCCTCCACAGGACGGGGCGGAGCGGCTGGCTCAGGCGGAGCCTGTTCCGGGGCCGGAGCCGCATTTTCGGGTGGGGCCTTTTCGGGTTCCGGGGCAGCTTTAACCTCCGCAGCCTTTTTCCCACTTCGGGACAATTTGTCTCGCTTAGTCGGCGTGGCCTCGCCGGGGGCCGCCTTATCCGCCTTGGGTGGGCGGCCCTTGCGGGGCTTCGCCGCCTCCTTGCCAGCAGGCTCCGCTTTTTCCTCTTTTGGAGGACGGCCCCGACGGGCCTTTTTCGGTTCGCCATCCCCAGCGGAGGGAGGTTCCTCCTGCGTTTTCTCCTCCGGCTCTTTTGCCGCCTCCTCTTTTTCTACCTCGGCCCGGGCTGTCTGCCGCTTTTCATTCATCAGCTCATTGATTTTGTCAAAGGACACCACCACATCACCGGGCTCGGGCTGGGCAGGCCCCTCCTGCTGGGGTGTGGGAGCGGCAGTCTGTTCGGGAGCCGGAGCCTGGGGCCCGTCAACCGTAACAGGAGCGGAAGCCTCCGGGAGCTTCTCCTCACCGGGGCCTGTGTTCAATTTTTCATCTGCCATTCACTATCCTCCTTTTCGTGAAAGTTGCACAATTTTGCGGGTTAAATTTCTGTAATTATTTTTCCGCCTCCTTCCGGTCTATCCACGCAAAAAAGCCGCCCGATTTGAACGCCGGACGGCTTTTTGTGTAATGTGATAGATCAAATATTATTTTTTGTGGTTCGTAGGCTCCGAAAAGCCTTGTATTTACAGCGTTCCTAATAGGAAACAATCATATGCATTATATAATATCTTTCTTGGGTGGAATTGGTTATCTAATTAACTACATTATTTTCTGTCTAAAATATCCATAAATTCGTCACCTGTAATTGTTTCCTTCTCATACAGGTACATAGCCAGTTCGTCCAGTTTTTCCCTGTTTTCAGCAAGGATTTTTCTTGCTTTTTCATGCTCTGCTTTTACGAGCTGCACGACTTTTTCATCAATTTCCTTCTGGGTATCTGCGGAACAGGAAAGAGACGTATCGCCGCCAAGATACTGGTTGGTCAC
>CAJKMG010000045.1 GCA_905200945.1 uncultured Akkermansia sp.
CTCCGGCTGTGGTGAAGGCTCTCCTGCTCCCTCTGCATTGCATATGCGGGTTGTTCCGCCTGTATCCACGTCAGCCGGTATTGCCTGCCCTTTCCTTGGTAGAAACGGCTTGTCGCAACAGGCGGCGTGACACAAACTTTTCCGGATATGGAGGAACATTCCGAAAAATACACCGTACATTTGTACATCGAACCAATAATAACCGAATAACCGTTAAAAGAACATGGCTAAAATTAAAGTCCAAAATACAGAAGTGACAGTCATCACATACAATGACAAGGATTATATCTCCCTGACCGACATGGTCCGCAATATGGAAAACGGTCCCGCCCTTATTGAAAAGTGGTTGCGTAACAAGAATACCGTCGAGTTTCTGGGCATATGGGAGGAGATGTACAATCCGGATTTTAATTCCCCCGAATTCGAGGGAATTAAAAACGAGGCCGGGTTGAACCGTTTCATCCTTTCCGTCAAACAATGGGTGGAAAAGACCAACTCCAAAGGTATCATCGCCAAGGCCGGACGCTATGGAGGGACTTACGCACACAAGGATATCGCGTTCGAGTTCGCCACGTGGGTATCCCCTCAATTCAAGCTGTACCTGCTGAAAGAGTTCCAGCGGTTGAAAGAGGAGGAGCAGGCCCAGCTCGGCTGGAGTGCGAAACGGGAACTGTCAAAGATCAACTACCGCATACATACCGATGCCATCAGGCAGAACCTGATACCGGTGGAAGTCACCCCCGCACAGGCCGGCGTCATCTATGCGGAAGAGGCGGACGTGCTCAACGTGGCCATGTTCGGGATGACCGCCAGGATGTGGCGTGAGCAGAATCCCGGTCTGAAGGGCAATATCCGTGACTATGCCTCCATCAATGAACTGATCTGCCTCTCCAATATGGAAAACCTGAACGCCGTATTCATAGACCAGGGCATACCGCAGGGCGAACGGCTCGTGAGACTGAATCGGATAGCCATCCAGCAGATGCGTGTGCTGGAAGATGATGGCGGACGAAAACTGCTTGAATGAGAATTCCGGCAGGCAACGCATCGGCATGTCCGTAAACGGGGCAAGGAGGTGAAATGCCGCCTGATCCACATTCATGCATGGGATATGGGATACTGAAGCTACGGAACGGCTTACGGCCTGATATCAAGTGTCATAACCGTTCCGTGGCGGGGTATTGTCCGGAACACATTCCCGAATGAGGTCTTCCATGATTTTAAAGGACTCCGTATTTCGAAAGGAACAACGTACACATACAATTTCTCCGGAACGGCTAACCTTCCTGTCACTTCCCTGTAACCCTCCCCAAAATCAACACTGCCGTATAAACCGCATGAAAGCCCGGGCACGCTTCCTGTTTCCAATCCCATATCCGTTCCTTCCGCAATATCACATATTGCCGTTCTCATTCCATATCCTTGAATATTTCTCCAAACATGCCGAAGACAGAAAAACCGCATGGTATTTTAGATTCTCACCGGACAGGCAATAGACAGGAGGAATCCGTCATCCTCATTTCTTGCGGCAAAAATAGTTGTTTTTCAGGCCGGTCCCGCAAGGC
>CAJKMG010000046.1 GCA_905200945.1 uncultured Akkermansia sp.
TCTGCCAGGGTGTGCTGTTTTTCCACACTTTCCTCTATCATGGCGGATGCCTTGCCGGCCTCCCGTAACACACTCATGACATAGCCGGGGTCCTCCTTCAAATTTGACAGCCAGCTTTTCAGATACTGTGCGTTCTCCTTTCTCGGAGTTACGGCTATTCCCAGATCCCTGCCTGTGACGGCAGCAGTGAATTCGGCGATGATTTCCTCCCGGGCATATCCGCACGTTCCGAACGGGTGATGCAGGCCGCGGTCCAGTCGTGAGGAATGCCCGGTGGAGTGGGCCATTTCGTGAAGGGCGGTCATCTGGAATGATTCCATGTCCTTGAATTGTCCCGGAGCCGGAAGAACGATCCTGTCTTTGGACGGGCTGTAATATGCCCTGTCCTGCACCTTCAGTTCTATGGGACAGAGCCATTTCTGTTCCTTTATCATTTTATCCAGCCAGGGGTTCCCGTTTCCTTTTACGTTGTCCGCTACGGCAGGACCGGAGAATCTGCCCCTCATGCCCTCATACCGCTCCGGATATTTTTCCTTGAAATCCGTCTGGTCTATGTTGAATACATAGAAATGTTTCATGAAGGGAGTCACCTTATATTCCTGCTTCTGAAGTTCCGGGAGGCTTTTGTAATCATCGAAGCTGATTTTTTCCCCCGTCGTCTTATGCTTCACGGTGATATCGTAAAAAGTCACGGGAAGGGCGTGCGATCCTTTTGTGACCATCAGGTTCTCATCCTTCAGCTGACGGAAGGTCATGAATACCGGGAGGGTGTATCCCATCCTGTCCATCTCCATGTAGAGCATAAGACGGTTCATGCTGTTGTACGGACGCCCTGATATGTTCTGTGGCAGGCCGGTACGAGGAGTGAACCAGGGCTTCTGCCATTCACCGGCGGACATCTGCCTGATCTTGTCAATCATCAGTTCCGCATATCTTTCCAGTACCTTCCCGTTCATGGCAGCAGTTCCTGATAAAGCCTTTCCTCGTATTCCTTCAAAAAACGCACCGCATCCGCTGCTGTGGGACAGGTGATGCCATTGCTCCGGGCATAGTCCGAAAACGGTTCCTTCAATTCCGGGTTGAGCATGACATAACCAAGCATGTCCAATTCCCCGTTTTCCAC